>NZ_WNZY01000010.1 GCF_009725205.1 Paenibacillus timonensis
GCCCCCCTCAAGATGAGATTTCCCAATTAGTAAGACCCCTTGAAGACGACGAGGTTGATAGGCCTGAGGTGGAAGTGCAGCAATGTATGGAGCTGACAGGTACTAATCGGTCGAGGGCTTATCCAAATATCTAACACGCAAAACCGTTTCGTATCCAGTTTTCAAGGATTAAACCTTGAATTTATGGCTTGGAGAGATACCCAAGTGGCTATAAGGGGACCCTCTGCTAAGGGGTTAGACTGCGTAAGCGGTGCGAGGGTTCGAATCCCTCTCTCTCCGCCATTTGTACAAGCTTATATTGTGGCGGCGTAGCTCAGCTGGCTAGAGCGTACGGTTCATACCCGTGAGGTCGGGGGTTCGATCCCCTCCGCCGCTACCATAACATCTCGGAGGCTTAGCTCAGCTGGGAGAGCATCTGCCTTACAAGCAGAGGGTCGGGGGTTCGATCCCCTCAGCCTCCACCATCATCGACACCTTGCAAACAAATCATTTTTACACCGTGCCGGTGTAGCTCAACTGGTAGAGCAACTGACTTGTAATCAGTAGGTTGGGGGTTCAAGTCCTCTCGCCGGCACCATTTACTTCACGCGGAGCCGTGGTGTAGAGGCCTAACATGCCTGCCTGTCACGCAGGAGACCGCGGGTTCGAATCCCGTCGGCTCCGCCATTTATTTAAATATTTCCACCGTAAAGTGGGAAAGTGACCAACTTCACCGCTTTATTTTTTTGGAAATTTTCTGTAAAACCTATGGCTCGGTAGCTCAGTCGGTAGAGCAGAGGACTGAAAATCCTCGTGTCGGCGGTTCGATTCCGTCCCGAGCCACTTTTATGCTCCTACATTATTTTCGGGTAATTCGGGTAGCATAATTCATATGGAGGCTTAGCGAAGTGGCCAAACGCAGCAGACTGTAAATCTGTTCTCTGACGAGTTCGGTGGTTCGAATCCATCAGCCTCCACCAGTTTTTATGAGCCATTAGCTCAGTTGGTAGAGCACCTGACTTTTAATCAGGGTGTCGAAGGTTCGAGTCCTTCATGGCTCATATCCAAAGCCGTTGACCTTAGGGTTGACGGCTTTTTTGCGCTAAAGCGGGATTTACGTTTACACCAGCGGGTATGATAAAATGAATTTAATCAACACTAAAATGCATGGAGAGAAAGGCAACGCTATGGAAATCAAATGGCTGATACAGCAAGTGGAGAGCGTTATCGGTACGTCATTATCGGAGAGCGTGTGGCAATTACAGGCCTGGAACGACGCCATTCCGAATTCAGATGGCCGGAGTTCCGGTCCTTTTCGTATCGAGCATCGGTGGGTATGGCTCGTGGAACGCCAGCAAGGAAACGTTCGCGTGCTTGAGACGGAGCTTTCCCAGGTAACCGAGGCGGAGGCGCAACTCATTCAATTGCTTTTGTCCGCGGCTCGAGAATCGTCTCATATGATGCCAAGCCCGAAGCGAGACGATGAGACACGCAGCATCCAACTAGGGGAATGGTTGCAGGAGCGTATAGAGTTGGGAGAACTGAACCAGCCGCTTCCCGAGCATTATTCCATGAAGCCGAAGCTGAAGGGACGAATGCTGCCCTTTTTGCTGAATTGGGAGAGTTCGGGGCAAGGTCAGGCCCTTTCTTTTTCGAAACTGAACAAGCTCTTGAAGAGTTATTTCGGCGGTGAAGTGATCTTAATCCCGCTGAAAGAGGATTGGCTGATCCTGCTGGCCGAAGAGCTGTTTATGAGCTTGCGGGAAGAGAGTGAAGAAGCGGCGGAGACAGAACGAGACCTGCTGGGCGCGCTTTGCCAAGGGCTATACGAGCTCGTAACCAACGAATGGGTCGGGGGATTTCATCTGACGGTAGGGGGCACATTAATCGGGGAGACAGAGTTGGCATCCGCCACGTTGTTCTTGCGTCAGACACTGGCCCTCGGTCGAGTGTTTAATATTACCGACCAAATCCACTTGCCTTGGGAGCTGAAGTTGGAGAGGCTCGTATACAGTATCCCGGAGGAGCAACGCCGTCAGTTCACCCTGGAGCTTGGGGACCGTGCCGGCCTGTTGCAAGACGAGGAGACGTTGACGACGCTGGAGACGTTTTTTGCGTTGGACTGTAATGTTAGCGAAACCGCCAAACGGCTTTATATTCACCGGAATACCTTATTATATCGGATTGATAAATTCAAACAGGAGACCGGACTGGATGTGCGGACGTTTAACGACGCTGTTTTGGTCAAGCTGGAGCTCTTATTGTATAAAGTGACGAAAAGGCCATGAGTTTTTTGTGCAGTTTGTGGATGGATGGGTGAACTCCTATCGACTAATATATAAATATAAAATGTATCCGATTTCATAAAGGTCATAGAACCCTTACCAACAAATTTACTTATGGGAGGCCAAACACATGGCAGGCGTACGCTTAGAACACATTTTCAAAAAATACCCGGGTGCTGCAAAAGCAACCGTAGAAGACATCAACCTTGATATTGCGGATAAAGAATTCCTCGTACTGGTAGGTCCATCTGGTTGCGGTAAATCCACAACTCTTCGGATGATCGCTGGTTTGGAAGAAATTACTGAAGGTAAATTGTACATCGGCGACCGCGTCGTGAACGACGTTGCTCCGAAAGACCGCGACATCGCGATGGTATTCCAATCCTACGCGTTGTATCCGCACATGAACGTTTATCAAAACATGGCGTTTGGTTTGAAATTGCGTAAAGTGAAGAAAGACGAAATCGACCAACGCGTTCGCGAAGCTGCAAAGATCCTCGACATCGAGCATTTGCTGGATCGCAAACCTAAAGCTCTTTCCGGTGGTCAACGTCAACGGGTTGCCTTGGGCCGCGCAATTGTCCGCGATCCTCAAGTGTTCCTGATGGACGAACCGCTTTCCAACTTGGATGCTAAACTGCGCGGTCAAATGCGCGCGGAAATCACGAAACTGGTTAAACGTTTGGAAACCACTTGCATCTACGTAACCCATGACCAAATCGAAGCTATGACGATGGGTGACCGCATCGTGGTTATGCATGACGGTATCATCCAACAAGCTGCTTCTCCAGAAGAGCTGTACAACCAACCGGGCAACATCTTCGTTGCTGGCTTTATCGGTTCCCCTACGATGAACTTCGTAAACGGTACTCTGGCAGAAGAAGCCGGTACAGTTCGTTTCAAAGCGAACAACATGGACGTTGTTGTGCCTCAAGGTAAAGCAACCGTTCTGAAAGAAAAAGGCTACATCGGCAAAGAAGTCATCATGGGTATTCGTCCTGAGGACATCCATGAAGAGCCAGTATTCCTGGAAGCTTCGCCGCAAACTGCATTCACCGCTAACGTGTACCTGACGGAAAACCTGGGTCACGAAATGCAATTGTACCTGAACGGTGCTGGCGGCGACGGCCTGATCGCTCGCGTAGACGGCCGCTCCAACACGCGTGAAGGTGACAATGTTAAACTGGCGATCGATATGAACAAAATTCATATCTTCGACAAAGAAACAGAACGCAACGTATTCTTCGGCTAAACCGTTAAGCGTTGAAGAAACCGCCCTTCGGGGCGGTTTTTTTGTTAAGCGGGAGGATTGACAGCTCCGAAACATGGAACCCGGGGCTGCTCCCGGGGCAATGATTGATTTACGTGACAATTTCCTTTACGATGAATACATTGAGTGATCCTGTAACAAGATGAATGAATGCCGTAATGGCAGCTTATATTGGAGCCGGAGCTTGTTGAGACGAGGAACCCGTTGGGGATGCCGGCAGGGGAAAGGAAGAGCACCATGGCTAAAAAAGTGAAAGTATCCGAATTGGTTAACCAATTCGGGCTCGAGGTGGTTTCCGGAGAGCAGGGCTTAAAGCGTGCGATCACGGTGGATGATCTGTATCGTCCGGGTCTGGAAATGGCCGGCTATTTTGAATACCATCCGCCGGAGCGCGTTCAGATCTTGGGGAAAACGGAGTTGGCTTTCTTTGAGATGCTTCCGGAGAAAGAGCGCAGAGATCGTATGGAGCGTTTATGCAGCAGTGAGGAAACTCCCTGCATTATCGTCACTCGGTCTTGGAATGTGCCGGAAGAATTAATTGAAATCAGTTCGGAGAAGCAAATCCCGGTTCTTCGCAGCAGCATGGCCACAACCATACTCTCGAGCCGGATCACGAGTTTTCTAGAACGGAAGCTGGCGCCAACGGCGACCATTCACGGGGTTCTCGTCGATGTTTATGGCGTAGGGATGCTGATTACGGGCAGCAGCGGTATCGGGAAGAGCGAAACCGCACTTGAGCTGGTGAAGCGCGGTCACCGTCTGATTGCGGACGATGCCGTAGAAATCCGGCAAACCTCGGACAATCAGTTGCATGGTTCGGCACCCGAACTGATCCGTCACCTGTTGGAAATCCGCGGTGTCGGGATTATCAATGTCATGACGTTGTTTGGCGCCGGGGCGATCCGTAACAATAAGCGGATTACGCTGGTGGTCAGATTGGAAGCTTGGCAGCAGGAGAAGCAATATGATCGGTTGGGGCTGGATGAGGAGACGACGCGAATCATCGATACCGATGTACCGCTGGCCACGATTCCCGTACGCCCGGGGCGGAACTTGGCTGTTATCATCGAGGTGGCTGCGATGAACTTCCGTTTGAAGCGGATGGGGTATAACGCCGCGCTGCAGTTTACGACAAAACTGACCGAAACGATTGCGGAAGATATCGACGATTTGGATTAGGAGCGTGAACGATGGGCACTTTGTTATTGGACCCGATCGCATTTTCCATCGGGGGCTTGAAAGTACACTGGTATGGGCTGATTTTAGGAAGCGCTGCATTGGTTGGCCTTCTGTTAGCGGTATGGGAAGGGAAGCGATTCCGCATTCCCCAGGAATTCTTTATGGACTTGCTGTTGCTGGGGGTGCCATCGGCAATTATTGCCGCGCGGATTTATTACGTCGCATTTATGTGGGACGATTACAAAAATAACTTCTGGGATGTCTTTAAGATCTGGAACGGCGGTATCGCGATTTACGGAGCGCTCATCGGTGCAATTATTTGCGCGGTGATCTTTGTTCGGCGCCGTGGATATAATTTCTGGCGAATTGCTGATATTTGCGCCCCGGGGCTCATTATCGGGCAAATGATCGGGCGTTGGGGGAACTTCGTCAATCAGGAAGCTTATGGCGGTCCGACGACCGAAGAATTTTTGCGAAATAGCCTGCACCTGCCGTCGTTTATCGTGAATCAAATGAATGTACAGGGGACGTTCCATCACCCAACATTTTTGTATGAATCGCTATGGAACCTGGTGGGCTTGGTCCTGCTTTTCGTCTTGCGCAGACAGAAATTTCTGCGGTCTGGAGAATTGTTCGCGTCGTATTTCATCTGGTATTCGATCGGACGGTTCTTCATTGAAGCGCTGCGGACCGACAGCCTGGCTTTCCAAGGGGCTGCTTGGCTCGCTTCGTTCGTGAACGGGCTGTGGTCGCCGATGACCTGGTTCGGCTTTGAGTTGGGCTATCTGGCCCCGTCTTACGGTAACGTCCGTATTTCGCAACTGCTCGCCATTGGGATTGTGATTGCCGCTGTTATTTTCATTATTGTGCGACGCCGTACGGTAAGTGATTTGCCGTACTACAGCGATCCGATTATTTCCACGAAGGTAGCCGCTGTGGAGGTGCCAGGAGCAGTTGGAAATGCTGAACCGGTGAAGGTGGAGCCGGCCAAGACGACGGAGACGACAACGGAGGAACAACCGGAAGTTCCGGAAGAGAAGAAGGAGTAGCGACTGCATGATAGACACCGTGTTATTTGATTTAGACGGAACGATCATTAATACCAACGAACTGATTATTACGACATTTGAGCATGTCATTGAGAAGAACGGCTTGAAGCCGCATACCCGGGAAGAAATGATCCCACATATGGGGATGACGCTGGAGCATCAACTGCAGATTTTCTCGGGTAGGCAGGACGTCGCCGATCTGGTGGCGGATTACCGGAAATACAATCGGGAACGTCATGATGAACTGATCCGTGACTTTCCGCATGTGAAGGAAGTGATCTCAAGGCTGCACGAACGGGGGATCACGATGGGCATCGTCACGACAAAGATCAAGGAAACGACGCTGCTCGCCTTGAACATGTTCGGGTTCAAACCGTATATGAAGGCAATCGTAACGGTGGAGGACGTGAAGCATCCCAAGCCGCATCCCGAACCGATTCTGGCGGCGCTGCGCGAGTTGAACGCCGATCCAGCGCGAACGGTGATGGTCGGTGACAGTGCGGCAGATCTGCAATGTGCGAAGGCGGCCGGCGTGCAGGCTGCCGGTGTGGCTTGGTCTTTGAAAGGCGAAGCGGTGCTGCGTAAGTATGATCCTGACTACATCCTCCAGGATATGACCGATCTTTACGGTATCTTAGGTTGGGAGCCGGTGAAGTCGTGAGACAAGTCAAACGGTATCCGGTCGAAGGGCCTAACGCGCTTTGGCAGCTATACCGAACGGTAAGCCCGTGGAAGGGCGTCCGCAATTTTATTTTTATCCAAATTGCCCGGTACTGCCCGATTCTTTCCGTTAAGAATGCGATTTATCGACGGGTTTTGGGTATGAAGGTCGGCGAGCATACGGCGTTTGGGCTGATGGTGATGGTTGACGTATTTTTTCCGGAGCTGATAACCGTCGGGCGTAACTCGGTGATCGGTTACAACACAACGATCCTGGCCCATGAGTACCTGATCAAGGAGTACCGGCTGGGTGAGGTACGGATTGGCGATGAGGTGATGATTGGGGCGAACAGCACCATTCTCCCTGGCGTCACGATCGGGGACGGCGCAGTTGTCGCGGCCGGATCAGTGGTACATAAAGACGTGGCTCCGGGCACCTTTGTCGGCGGTAATCCGCTGCGGGTGCTGGAGCGGAAGAGCCCTAGTTAATGCACGCATGACCTAGGGAGCTCGAAGTGGCAGTAAGACTCGGCTAGTCAGGTTGCATGGAGGAGTAACTCGATCTCGATGTATCTTAACGAGCGAGACACATATGCCTGGTGCGCTAACGCTGATCAGGAACGCTATTTTGGTAAATGCGCTAACGCTGATCAGGAACGCTATTGTGACCAATTCGGCGCTGTTGAGATTCTAACGACGCTGAGCCACGCTATTTCGAGGAAAACACCTGATTACGGCAGAAAATAGAGACAATAAGCATTGTGGTCAGCGTTAGAATTGCAAAACGGTGATTTTGGCGGATATAAGCATTGTGGCAAGCGTTAGAAGTTAAGCTGAATTAAAAAAGCGGCCTCGAACCGGCGACTTGCCGATCGGGACCGCTTTTTGCGTATTATTTGAGTGGGATCTTGAATTGTTGGGGTTTGTAGTCCAAGGTTTCCGTTAGCGTGAAGTTCAGCGGTTGGGAATATTGACGCGACTCCAGTTTGAAACTGATCGTCTCCACGTCGTCATCAAGACGATACGAGGGGAAGTCATTTTCGCTCAGAATTCGATAGGTGTTCCCTTTATCGTCCGTAAAATGATCCTCAACGCGGTATGGCATCGCTATCTTGGATTCAGCACTTTGATGCATATACAAGCGTACCTCGATCGATTGTTTACCGGGAACGACTTCAATCATCTCTACGGCCGGGTTTGGAGCAATGAGTTGGTTCTTGTCTGTATCAACCGCGAGATTCAGTGTCCTTGAAACTGGGGTTCCAAAACCGTCGATTTGGAGCGTGACTTCGTTCCAATCCGTGTAATAAAGGCTTTCAAAATCAATCCCAGAGAGATAAGGCGTCGAGGTCTTCCCGTTCCCGTAATCGTAAATGATGCCTCTAGATTTCGTGTATCGCCAAAATTGATCCTCCCCGTGCTCGCCCAGATACAGCTTGGCCTCAAGGTAATCCGTCATGGGTTTATCCACGATTTTCTGCGGCTTGAACAGGAGCGTCGTGCTCAGCGGCCGCAGGACGATTTGGTCCACTGTCAATGGCTTGCCGTAGAGGATTGCGGTTTGATTCACGGAAAGGGTCTTCTTCAGATTGGCATAAGGACGACTGTTCCATCCGAAGCGGATTTTGGCAAGAGCATCCCCATTGATGGCTTTGGAATCTAAAGCAAAGCCAGCTTGAGTCGGCGCATCTTGATCAAAGGTGATCTTAAAGTAGCTATGTTTAACATCCTTAGAATCAACAAATGATGTACCGCTTTGTCTAGGGAGGTTGATAAATATATCCCCATCATTACCGATCAGATAGCCATAAAGGTTATCAACGGCTTTCGCATCCTCAGAATTGACCATCGAATAAAATACCACCACCGTCCGCCCATCGGCCAGTACGCCGTCGACGGTGACCTTTGTTCCAGCCACCTCTGTCGACTTGTTGATTGGCTGGTATAAGCCGTGTTCGGCGGCTCGCTCCATCTCAGAGGTCATCAAGGATGAGACATAGCTTGGAATGACTTTATTCGGACTGGCTGTTGTGGAAAATAAGAATGAGCCAACAAACGGGCTCCCACTTGGCCAAACGAACAGCAACAACAGGCACACGGCCAGCGTCCCTGCTGCTCCGGCTGTCCAGGCCAGACCCCGGCGTAGCTGCCATTTGCCGCGTAGGCTTCTTCCCTGTTCCAAGCCGCGCCGGATCGCCGCGTCCAGTTGCTCGTTTCCGATCTGCTTCTCGGCCAACCGAACCCCGTCAAAATAACGAGCCAATCGCTGATCTTCCTCCCGATCAACCATAATACAATTCACCTCCCACATCCATATGGCGGCGTAGCTGCTTCAGGCCCTGATGCAGCCAGGTCTTGACGGTCCCCTCCGGACAGTCCAGCACCCGGGCGATCTCCGCCAGGGTCATGTCTTGATAATACTTCAGCGTCAATACATGACGGTATTTGGGCTTGAGCCGATCCAATGCCGAATCTAGATCCATTTTGAATACGCTGACCATTTCTCCAGTTGCCTGCGCCGTTTCCGCCACGTACGGAAGAACCCTTTTCCGCCGTTTGAGCTCATCGATGCAGCAGTTGATCAAGATCCGGATCAGCCAAGGAATGAAAGCCTCAGGATCCTTTAGGCGCCGGCATTTGATCCAAGCCTTGCACACCGTTTCCTGAATCGCCTCCAAGGCGTCCGCTTCGTTGCGCAGATAGCTGTAGGCGATGCCGTAGAGCTTTCGCCGATGGATGGATATCAACTGGTAAAAGGCTTGTTCGTCTCCGCTGCAGACAGCGGCAGCCCATTCTCTCTCTTCCAATTCGGGCCCCTTCCTTCCCATATGAAATGCAGCGAATAGGGATTACCGGCCGGTAATTTCATTCCCTGTAGTTAAAGACGGCGAAGAAGGTCAAACGGTTTTACGATGGACCAACTTCTGGTATAGTGAAAAGAGCACACGATAGAAACTTTTGCCAAAAACGGGCGTCTAGTACATAAATAAGGCTTCTTCTTAATTATGAATAGGGGTTGGTTGAGTGAGCAAGGTGGTCAAAGAGCGTTTGCCGCAGCTGGACATCTTTCGGGCATTAGCCATCATCAGCGTGATCCAGGTACATGCTTCCTCGTTCGCGGCGGCGGAACAAGCGTTGAATTCACCGGTCTACTACTTTTATAATTGGATGAACATTTTTTTCAAAATCGGAACCCCGTCGTTTATCTTCCTCAGCAGTTTCGTGCTCTTCTACAATTACTACGATCAGCCGATCAGTCGCAAGTTGGTGGGCAAGTTCTACAAGAAACGCCTAACTTATATCCTCTT
Source organism: Paenibacillus timonensis (assembly GCF_009725205.1). Lineage (GTDB taxonomy): Bacteria > Bacillota > Bacilli > Paenibacillales > Paenibacillaceae > Fontibacillus > Fontibacillus rhizolycopersici. Next base: position 9,731 of record NZ_WNZY01000010.1, read on the forward strand.
GCCATATGTATTGGTCTCCTGCTGTTATTTTCTGCTTGTGGCGTTCTACCGCCATGATTTCATCAATAATTCCAAGATGTACGAGCTAAAGTCGCTGGGGACGGCGCTGCTGACCGGCACGGCCTACACCCATCTCTATTTCGTGTTTATCAGCATTCAGTTTTATCTGTTGTTTCCGCTCTTCTTGTGGTTATTTCAATCCTTTCGCAATCACCGCGTGCTGCTCGCTCTGATTCTCCCCTGCGGTCTCGCGCTGCAATGGGGATTCGTGTTCTTGAACAAATACGAGCTGCATTTGCCGAATAAAGCAAGCTTCGCGATTTCTTATATGGGTTATTACATGCTTGGTGCAGTATTGGCCATCTATTTTGGCAAAATCAAAATCTGGCTCACGATGGAATGGAAAGCGCTGCCGAAGCTCCAAAAGGGATGGACGGCTGCTTTATGGATGGGATGGCTGGCAATCGCCCTGGTTCATGTCCAGCTCTGGTATTCGTTCCGTCAGGGCCTCAGTTCGCCGAACTCTCTTTGGTTTGAGTTATTATGGAACGTTCACTCCTTATTTTCCGCATTGGTATTAATGAAGGCGGCATTTTATATCCAGCGAAAAGGCTCAGGCTTATGGACCCGATCGCTGACCCGACTGGGTGAGCTCTCCTTTGGCATCTATTTGTTTCATCCGTTTGTCCTGTTCGTTTATCGGCTTTTCTGGAGCGAACAAAGGCTGCCCGGCGCTTCGTTCGGCTATCTCTTCTATATCGTAGTCGGCTCATTGGGAGCGTTGTTCCTATCCTGGGCGTTCGTGCAGTTCTGCTTCCGGCGGTTGCCGTTCGCTGCGTGGTTTCTCGGGAATGTGCCGGCTTCCTTGCGCAAAAATAAACCGTCCGGGCGGCGGGAAAGCGGCCAAAGTTCCTCGGTTGGCGTAAATATGTAACTTTGAGCATCCTCTGCCGGTCTGGGTTACCAGACCGGTTTGTTGCGTTTTTTCGGCAAGGAGCAAGGGTTTCGGCACCGGCTTGGGGAATACTTTAGGGAAGGACATAGAGAGGAAGAAGCGATTGACGGTCCAAAAGAAAATATGATAAAATTGGGCTACTCTTTACTTTGGTAGTATGGTAGCACTTTAATATAATAAAGAAAAAATTGATGTATGACAGAAGAACGGTGAGGTGAAACACTTGTCGAAACCAAAAGGCTTTGAAAAACCGGCGGGTGTCCGCGACTATCTGCCTTTTGCCGTGGATAAACTGCGGGCCATCGAACGGCGCGTGCTGGATTGCATGGCCGGTTGGGGTTACCGGCAGATCATGACGCCAACAATGGAATATTACGATACGGTAGGCGTAGCCAGCTCGACGTCGGATCAGAAACTGTTTAAATTGCTGAATAATCGGGGCACCACGATGGTGCTCCGTTCCGATATGACGGCGCCGATCGCCCGTGTCGTCTCTTCTTTGCTCAAAGAAGAACCACTGCCGCTCCGCTTGTCATATCACGCCAACGTGTTCCGGGCGATTGAGGAAGAGGCGGGACGGGAGGCGGAGTTTTTTCAAACCGGCGTGGAATTGGTCGGAGATGATTCCCCGGATGCGGACGCCGAGGTGATTGCCTTGGCGGTAGCTTCGCTGCAGGCCGCGGGCGTAAAGTCGTTTAAGATCGCCGTCGGGCATGTCGGCTTCCTGAACGGCCTGCTGGAAGATGTGGTTCCAGGCCGCGAAGATATTCAAGAGGCGCTCAAAGACGGGCTGCTGCACCGCGATTACGTCGGTTACCGCGAGACGCTGGCGGAATTATCCCTGTCGCCGCAGCAACGTGACGAGCTGGAGGGAATTCTCCGCTTGCGCGGGGGGAAGGAAATCTGCGGCCAAGCGTTGGAGCTGAGCGGAAATCCGCTCGCCCAAACGTCGATCCGTCATCTCTGCCAGGTGTGGGAGGCGCTGGAGGATTTCGGCGTAGCCGAACATGTGATGATCGACCTCACGATGATCGGGGACTTTTCCTATTATACGGGCATGACGTTTGAAGGATATGCGGCGGAGCTGGGTTTCCCGGTGTGCAGCGGCGGACGGTACGACAATTTGCTGCAGCAGTTCGGCCGCCCCGCGCCGGCGACGGGCTTCTCGCTGAAGACGAATCGGATTCTGGACGGAGTGGGGGGCCTTGCAAGCGAAGCGGAGTTGCCGGTCTTGCTGCAGTATGATGCGCCGAACCGGAAGCGGGCGTTCACCGAAGCGGAACGGCTGCGCGGAGAAGGTCGCAGCGTGCTGATGCGCCGTGCCGAGGGTCCGGAGGATTTGCGAAGTGCGCCGGAATCCGCACGAAAGGCAGGACCGCTCGGAGCATCGTACGGCGATATCCTGACATTTGTTAGCTTTTGACTCAAGGCAAGATAGTGCCTGCAAGGAGGTCGCAATCCATTGAAACAGATCATCAAAGTCGCCATGCCCAAGGGGCGTATTTATAAGAAAGCATCCGCTTTGTTTCGCGAGGCGGGTATTCAGATTCCGGACGATGTGGACGAAACCCGCAAGCTGGTCATTCCACTTCCGGACATTGGCATGGAGTTTATTCTGGCGAAGCCGGTTGACGTGCCGACTTATGTGGAATATGGGGTGGCCGATATCGGCATCGTCGGCAAAGACGTGTTAATGGAGGAGAACCGGGACGTTTACGAGTTGCTCGATCTCGGCATTGCTCGCTGCCGCATGTCGGTCATCGCGCTGCCGGATTGGAAACCGGGGATCCAGCAGCGAGTCGCGACGAAGTATCCGAACGTGGCATCGCAATTTTTCCGTGAGCATGGGCAACAGGTTGAAGTGATCAAGCTGAACGGCTCGATTGAGCTGGCGCCGTTGATCGGTTTGGCCGATCGGATCGTCGATATGGTTGAAACCGGGCAGACGCTTAAGGAGAATGGGTTGGTCGAGATGGAGAAGATTTTTGACATCACCAGCCGTTTGGTCGCCAACCGTGTCAGCTACCGGATGAAGAACGCCGAGATTCAAGCCGTATGCGATGCGCTGAGCAAGGTGATTCGGCGGGATGAGGTCAAGCAGGCTTAAGGTGCGACGAGAAACGATATATGTGAGGAAAGCAGGGGGATGCCGGATGATGAAACTGGTATCGGCAGAGGAGTTTGATTTGCGGCGGGAAGTGGAATACGGATCGCCGGAACAGAACGAAGCGGTGAAGACGATCGTCCAGGCGATCAAAATGGAAGGCGATGCGGCGTTGCTTCGTTACACAGAGCAATTTGACGGCATGAAGCTGGAAGCGTCGGGGCTGCGTGTGACGAAGGAGGAGCTGAAAGCGGCGTATGACGTGGTAGAGCCGTCGTTCGTTACCGCGATTCAGGCAGCGGCCGCGAATATTCGGGCGTTCCACGCCCGGCAGAAACGCAATTCCTGGATGGATTTGCAGCCGGACGGGAGCTTGCTGGGACAAATCATCCGGCCGCTGAAGCGCGTCGGGGTTTACGTTCCTGGCGGGAAGGCGGCCTACCCTTCCTCCGTGCTCATGAACGTGATCCCCGCGCAGGTGGCGGGCGTGCCGGAGATCGTGATGGTGACGCCGCCGGCGACGGGCGGCAAAGCCGGGATCGACCCGTATATCCTCGTGGCCGCGGCGGAAGCCGGCGTGCACGAAATCTACCGGGTCGGCGGGGCTCAAGCGGTTGCCGCGCTCGCGTACGGCACCGACACGATCCGGCCCGTCGATAAAATCTGCGGGCCGGGCAACATCTACGTCGCGTTAGCCAAACGCGAAGTGTACGGCGTCGTCGATATCGACAGTATCGCCGGTCCTAGTGAAATCGCCGTGCTGGCCGACGACAGCGCCAATCCCGCCTATGTGGCGGCGGATCTGCTGTCCCAGGCCGAACACGACGAGATGGCGTCGGCGATCCTCGTGACGCCGTCGGAGGCATTTGCGAAGGCGTGCCAGGTCGAGGTGGAGCGGCAACTGGCCGCGCTGCCGCGCAAGGCGATTGCCGGAGCTTCGATCGAGCGTTACGGCGCGATTCTACTCGTCGATTCGATCGAAGAAGGAATCGACGTGATTAATCAGCTGGCGCCGGAGCATTTTGAACTGATCGTAGAGAATCCGATGGGTTATCTGGGGCGGGTGGAGAATGCCGGGGCGATTTTCCTCGGGCCGTACAGCTCGGAGCCGGTTGGCGATTATTTCGCCGGACCGAACCATATCATTCCGACCAACGGCACGGCGCGATTCTCGTCGCCCGTCGATGTGGACGATTTTATTAAGAAATCCAGTTTGATTTACTATAGCAAGGAAGCGCTGCTGGAGAACGGGGCGACCATTATGGAGCTGGCGCGGCGGGAAGGCCTGGAAGGCCATGCCCGGGCGATCGAGGTCCGGCTGCAGCAGGAAGGAAAGGCGGGGAACGAACATGGCTAATTTGAATAACGAGGGAACGGCGGCTCGACAATCGAGCGTCAGCCGCAAAACGAATGAAACCGATATCCAGTTGAGCTTTGCGGTGGACGGTAGCGGGAGCGCTCAATTGGAAACGGACGTGCCTTTTTTGAACCATATGCTCGATTTATTCACCAAACACGGACATTTTGATTTTTCGGTCCAAGCACGCGGCGATATTGAGATCGACGACCATCATACGGTGGAGGATATCGGCATCTGCCTGGGTCAGGTGATCCGGGAGGCGTTGGGCGACAAAAAGGGAATCAAACGCTATTCGAGCGTGTTCATTCCGATGGACGAAGCGTTGGCTCAAGTGGTGATCGACGTTAGCAACCGGCCGCATTTCGAATATCGCGTGGAATATCCTTCCGATCGGGTCGGCAGCTTCGATGTGCAGCTCGTGCATGAGTTTCTGTGGAAGCTGGCGCTGGAGGCGCGGATCACGCTGCACGTGATTGTGCACTACGGTCAGAACACGCACCACATGATCGAGGCGGTGTTCAAAGCGCTCGGGCGGGCGCTGGATGAGGCGACGAGCATCGATCCGCGAGTCAGCGGGGTGCCGTCGACGAAAGGAGTGCTGTAACGCAATGAACATCGCCATCGTCGATTACGGGATGGGCAACCTGCATAGCGTTAGCAAAGCGGTAGAGCGCCTCGGCTACGAAGGCCGCGTCACCGCGGACGAGGTGGAGATCCTGGCGGCGGACGGCGTGCTGCTGCCGGGCGTTGGGGCTTTCGGCGACGCAATGGAGCATTTGCGCGCGTCGGGTCTGGACGCCGTGGTGCGGCAGGCGGCCGGTCAAGGTGTGCCGCTGCTCGGCATCTGCCTCGGGATGCAGCTGCTCTTCGGCGAAAGCGAAGAGCATGGGCGGAACGAGGGGCTAGGCTTGCTGCCGGGCCGAGCGGTGCGGTTTGCGGGCACCGAAGGGTACAAGGTGCCGCATATGGGCTGGAACCGGCTGGCGTTCCTGCAGCCGGAGAACCCGCTGCTCGCGGGGCTGGAAGAGGGACATGTCTACTTCGTCCACTCCTACCACGTGTTAGCCGAGCAGCAAGAGGATGTGCTGGCCGTGACCGACTACGGCCATCCGGTGACCGCCATCGTCGGCCGTGGCAACGTGTTCGGGATGCAGTTCCATCCCGAGAAGAGCGGCGAGCTTGGCATGGCGCTGCTGCGCAACTTCCTGACGTTGGTGGAGCGGCGGCAGGTGGAAGCGTAGGTTTCACATTGCATCCGATCCGTTTTTAACGGTAATTTATAGCTTTATTTTTGCGGGTCGGCAGGGTTTGCGGGTGATTAGCGGTAAATAGTGGCGTTATTATGGGGCAAGTTGCTCCAAAACCGGCGATTTGGCTTAAATAACGCCAGAAAATACCGCTATTTTCGCTCAAACCGCATGAACGCGCCGAAATAGCGCCATAAATTACCGTTATTGCAGGTGTTGCTTCTTACTATTAATTCCAACGATTGCAGTCAACGCAATCATTACACGATTACATCGCAGTTTTCAGATCAACTACGACGGGAGGTCGTTTTCATCCATGTCATCTTTTATGATTTATCCAGCTATCGATATTCGCGGGGGGCAGTGCGTGCGTCTGGTCCAAGGCGATTATGATCGCGAAACGGTGTATAATGCCAATCCGGTGGAAGTGGCCCGTTCCTGGGAAGCGCAAGGCGGGTCGTTTATTCATTTGGTCGACTTGGACGGCGCCAAGGCCGGACATCCGGTCAACGACGAGCTGATCGGCGAAATTGCCCGCAGCGTGCAAGTGCCGGTGCAGGTCGGCGGCGGGCTGCGCACGTTGGATGACGTTAAACGCCTGCTGTCGCTGGGCGTAAGCCGGGTCATTCTCGGCACGGCGGCGATCGAAGACCGCGCGTTTACCGAAGCGGTACTGGGCACTTACGGCGATCAGGTCGCCATCGGCATCGATGCCCGGAACGGCCTTGTCGCCACGCGCGGCTGGCTGGAAACTTCCGAGGTCCAGGCTGAAGTGCTGGCGAAGGAGTTGGCCGCCAAAGGGGCGGAGACGTTTATCTTCACGGACATTTCCCGCGACGGGATGATGCAAGGTCCTAACGTTGAAGAGATCCTATCGCTGGCTCAGGCATCCGGCAAAACCGTGATTGCCTCCGGCGGGGTGACGGTGCAGGACGATTTGCTGCGACTCGCGGCGCATGCGGATCAAGGGATCGGTGGGGCGATCGTGGGCAAAGCGCTGTACACGGGAAACATCGATTTGACCCAAGCGATCACGGCGATTGGATCCTTGAAATCCTCGAACGTAGAATAGATAGAAAGGAAGTCGAACCAGCATGCTCGCAAAGCGAATTATTCCCTGCCTGGACGTGAAGGACGGGCGGGTCGTCAAAGGCGTGAATTTTGTGAACCTGCGTGATGCCGGCGACCCTGTAGAGCTGGCGGCGTTGTATGATCGGGAGGGAGCGGATGAGCTCGTGTTCCTGGACATTTCCGCATCGCACGAAGGACGGGCTACAATGGTCGAGGTCGTGAAGCAAACGGCAGGCGAAATTGCCATTCCGTTTACGGTTGGCGGCGGGATCTCCCAGGTCGATGACATGAAGCGCCTGCTGCGCGCCGGAGCCGATAAGATCGGCATCAATACGGCGGCGGTGGTGAATCCCGAGCTGATCTCGGATGGGGCACGGCGCTTCGGTTCCCAGTGTATCGTGGTGGCGGTAGATGCCAAGTTTAACGCCGAGTGGGGCGAGTGGGAAGTGTACACCCACGGCGGACGCGAGCCGACAGGGATTCGCGCCCTCGCTTGGGTGCAAGAAGCCGAGAAGCGGGGAGCCGGGGAAATTTTGCTGACGAGCATGGACGCCGACGGCACCAAGGACGGATTCGATTTGCCGCTGACGAGCGCGGTGAGCCGGTCGGTAGGGATCCCGGTCATCGCCTCCGGGGGGGCCGGAAAGGCGAACGATTTTTACGAGGTATTTACCGAAGGACAGGCAGACGCGGCGCTGGCGGCGACGATTTTTCATTATAAAGAAATTGCGATACCGGATTTGAAACAAGAGCTGAAAGCCAAAGGGGTGGAAATACGATGACCGTAGGAAATGAACAACCGCTGCAATTATCGCTATCTGTAGAGGAGCTGGAGCAAGCGGTGAAGTGGGATGCGTCCGGGCTGGTTCCGGCGATTGTGCAGGATGCGGGCAGCAAGGACGTGCTGATGCTAGCCTACATGAACCGCGAGTCGCTGCGCAAATCGGTGGAAACCGGTTTAACCTGGTTCTGGAGCCGGTCGCGCGCTGAGCTGTGGAACAAAGGGGCGACCTCCGGCAACACCCAGCGGATCACGGCCTTGAAATACGACTGTGACGGAGACACGCTATTGGTCGAGGTGATTGCGAATGGGCCAGCTTGCCATACCGGGGAGCCGACTTGCTTCTATCGCACGGCTGCTGAGGCTGAGATAGCGGCAGCTTCAACTGGGTTAAAGGGCGGGGCCGAGGATCGCTTCAAGGTGCTCGCAGAGCTGGAACAGCTGATCGCCGAGCGTTACGCGGAACGTCCGGAAGGGGCGTATACCACGTATTTGTTTGAGAAAGGTCTCGATAAAATCCTCAAAAAAGTCGGCGAAGAGACCGCCGAGTCGATCATCGCGGCCAAAAACGGTGATAACGACGAGCTGCGTTACGAAGTGAGCGATCTGATCTATCACTTGCTGGTGCTGCTGCGCGAACGCAACCTGCCGCTCGATGATATCATGCAGGAGCTGGAGCGGCGTCACGAACGGCCGCGGCGCGACTAGAGCGGGGTGCATAAACGGATGTTGATCGATTACCATACGCATCATGAACGCTGCGGACATGCCGTTGGCGCGTTGGAGGAGTACGTTCGCCGGGGGATCGAAATCGGCTTGTCCCAGCTTGGCGTCTCCGACCATATGCCGCTGCTGCATGTCGATCCGGCTACCTATTATCCGGAAATGGCCATGCCGATGGAGGAGTTGCCTCGTTATGTCGAAGAAGCGTTTCGGCTGAAGGAGAAATACCGCGGGCAAATCGATGTTCGGGTTGGTCTGGAAGGCGACTATATTGAAGGCTGGGAGGCGCGCATCGAGCAAATCATCACGGCTTATCCGTGGGATTATGTGATAGGTTCGGTGCATTTTCTCGGGGAATGGGATGTATCGGATTTCCGCCAGGTTCACAACTGGGAAGGCCAGGATGTGTTTGCGGTATATGAGCGGTATTATGATGCCGTGACGAAGGCCGCACAGACAGGATTCTACGACTTCCTCGGCCACCTCGATGTGATCAAGCGGTTTGGCTATAAACCGGGTCCGGAGCGGGAACAAGAGACGATCCAGCTGGAGCGTAGAACCTTGACTGCCGTTAAGAAGGCCGGGATCGCGATGGAGCTTAACGCCTCAGGACTCTCCAAACCATGCGCGGAGATGTTTCCGAGTGAACGGATTTTACAGGCGGCGATCGAGATGGAGATCCCGTTGACGGTGGGGTCGGACGCCCATGATCCGCGGAAACTGAGCGAACACCTGGATCAGGCACGTACCCTGCTATATAACCTGGGCGTACGGGAGTTGGCGACCTTTGAAGGACGTCGGCGGACGATGATTCCTCTGAAAGAGGGAAGTCGTAAATAAGGATTCGGGAGGATATTATGGAAGCCAAAATGCGTGTGTTTTCTGGTTCGTCCAATCCGAAGTTGGTGTCAGATATCTGCGGCCGGTTAGGTGTCGAACCCGGAAAAGTGAAGTTGTCGCGATTCAAAAGCGGAGAAATTTATGTGCATTATGAAGAGAGCATCCGTAATTTCGATGTGTTTCTCGTTCAGTCGTTAGCCCATCCGATCAATGAGCTGTTCGTTGAGCTTCTGGTGATGATCGATGCGGCGAAACGGGCCTCTGCTCGAACGATCAACATCATTATGCCCTATTACGGTTACGCCCGGCAGGAACGCAAGTCTGCGCCGCGGGAGCCCATTTCGGCCAAGCTGCTCGCCGATGTGCTGACGACGGCGGGGGCGAACCGGGTGGTAACGATCGATTTGCACGCGCCGGCGATTCAAGGCTTCTTCAACATCCCGGTCGATCATTTGACCGCGCTGGACTTGATGACCGACTATCTGAAGGCCCAGCAGATCCCGAATCCCGTGATCGTCTCGCCGGATGCGGGACGCGCTTCGATGGCCGAAAAGCTGGCCAATGGGCTGGATTCGCCGTTCGCGATCATGATCAAGAAACGCCCCACGCACAACGAATCGGTGATCACGCACGTCATCGGCGACGTCGCCGGGCATACGCCGATCATTATCGAAGATTTGATCGATACCGGGACCACCATCGTTAACGTTGTGGAAAGCCTGAAAGAACGGGGGGCGGCGGACCCTTACGTGTGCGCGACGCATGGGCTCTTTTCCGAAAATGCTCTGGATAAGCTTCAGCACCCGAACATCCGCCAGGTGGTGGTCACCGATTCGATCGCACAGCCGGAGCTGCATTCGCCTCATGTACAGGTGCTCTCGGTCGCGCCGATGCTGGCCCGGGCCACGCAGTTTATCCTGGAAGGCGGATCGATCGCCGCTTTGTTCAAAGATCGAGGAATTTAGTCTAAAACGATTCGAGTAAAAGCCGCCCTAGGGGCGGCATTTTTTATGTTCTAACGTTTCTTCGCGGCTTTCTCTTCCGCGATCCGTTGGTTTTCCGCCACGCGGAAGAGAGCGATGCGGCGAATCAAGTCCAGCGGCAGCGGCTGATTCAAGGGGAACTGTACGGACCCTTTGCCGCCCTTATAAACGGACAACTCCTCTGCAAATTCCTCCGTACCGCTAGGCGTTGGGTAAAAGCCGATATGCTTCTTAAAGGCCGCGAAATGCACCAGATTTTTGCCATTCGTTTCAAACGTCGGCATTTGGTAGCTGATTTTCTCTTTCGCGTCAGGCGCAACCTCCCGAACCAGCTTGCGGATTTGCTGCAGTCGGTCCTGAATCTCCGGCTGGAATTGGGCGATATATTCATCGATTGTGGCAAACGAGGGGTTATTCGCTTCCATCGTTTTACAAGGCCTCCTTCTCATGATTGCAGATATAGGGCGGTTTTTATTTTCGATGTCGCATATTTCTGAATATGGACCAGACGGCAAAGACCACAAGAGTGAGTGCTAATGCAGCAATGATCATGTTCTCCCAGACGAACCCCATGATGGAAATAACTCCTTTCTCTGCAAATATCTTATTTATTCGGCCGTGAGAGGCGGTTTTCCTCCCCCGCTTTGCCACATCCGTTATTTTCCGGCAGGATTCCCCGTGGGAGGACAGCTTCTCCTATGTTATACTGTGGAATGGAGAGTTTACCTGAGTGTACGGGAAGTAGACTTATCAGAAAAGAAATCAAAGGAGGTGCCTTGCTTGAACGAAATAAAGCGACCAGCCAAAACCAAACGGGGAAAAGTACTGCCCTTCTCGATGGATGCGGGGTTTTTCTTTGAGAGAGCTGTCTCTTCGTTGGACCGCTATCGCTATGACAAGGCATTGAAATATTTTCGCAAAGCCGTGGAATACGAGCCGAGCAACCCGGTGAATCACTGCAATATGGCCGGGATTTTATCGGAAATGGGAGATTACGAGGCTTCCAATGAGGTGCTGCAGACCGTTTTGGAAGAGGTTGACCCGGCCATGACGGAATGTTATTTCTACATGGCGAACAACTATGCCAATATGGATATGTTCGAAGCGGCCGAAGAGGCGCTCGTCAGTTATCTGGAGCAGGATGAGAGCGGCCAGTTTCTGAGCGAAGCCGAAGAGATGATCGACTTGCTGCAATACGAGCTGGACCGACCAACCAAGCTGAAGAGCATCAAGTCCCGGCATGGCGTCTACGAGCATGATCAGGCTCGCGCGTTGCTGGAAGAAGGCAAATTTGCGCAAGCCGTGAAGATGCTGGAGGAACTCGTGCGAAACCGGCCTGATTTCTTAGCAGCCCGCAATAACTTGGCCTTAGGGTATTACTACCTAGGGTTGTTCCGCAAAGCGTTGGATACGGTGGGGGAGGTATTGGCACAAGACCCCGGGAACTTGCATGGTTTGTGTAATCTGGCGATTTTTTACCAGCATGAAGGGAACCACGAGGCGCTGGAGGAGCTGGCCGGACGATTGGAAAATATCGTGCCCTTCCACCAGGAGCACGTATTCAAGCTGGCGACGACGATGGGCATTTTGGGCCGTCACAACGCGGCCTTTGGCCATTTCAGACGGCTGCTGCGCGGGGAGGATGCGTCCTTTGAAGCGAGCCTCTATCACTACGCGGCCGTGGCAGCTTATTATACCGGACGGCGATCTGAAGCGGAACAACTTTGGAATGCGGCCAAAAGGCTGGACCCCGGCTCGAGCGTGTCGGACTATTATTTAAACTGTCTCGCCCAGGAGCGTGAGCATCCCGAAGCGGGGCCGTTTCCGGTGAATTATCAGTACCTGCTGCCGTTTGAGGAGCAAATGAAGCGCTGGGAGGTCACGGATCAAGGTATCCCAACCGAGTTGAAGGAGAATCCGTTGATCCGCTCTTCGTTCTTTTGGGCACTACGCCACGGGGATGCGAAGACAAAGCTTCAGGTGATTCAGGCGTTGGGCCTGATCGCCGATCGGGAAGTCGAGGAAGCGTTGCAAGGCTTTTTGCTGGAGCCGGAGGAAGATGCCTATCTGAAGGAAATGGCTCTGTTCGTGCTCCGGAATCTCGGCGTAAGCAATCCGCTGCCCGTTCGAACCGGGGCGACGACGACCATGGTCGATCCCAGCCGTGTGTCGACAGAGCTACCGGTATGGCAGAACGAATGGCAGGCGGTCGTGGATTTGGCGATGGAGCGGATGAAGCGGAGCTTCGATCTTCAACAGCAGCATGATATGGAGACGTTGTGGGCGGATTTTCTCACCCGGTTATATCCGGATACGCCAACGATTTCCCATTTGGAAGGTTGGGCTGCGGCACTCGAGTATTTGACGGCCAAAATGCACGGCCTGGCGGTCACCTACGAACAGGTAGCGCAGAATTACAATATTTCGGCATCGACGGCACGCCGTTACGTTCAACGTGTGGATGAGGTGTGTGGGGTGAAAGAGAAGATCGAGGCGATTTTTCCGTCGGTCCAATAGTTTGTTTGCGGGTAAAGCGGGTCCAACTTGGGGAAAATTTGATGGAGCATTCCATTTACATAGGAATCGAGAGGTCGAGCAAATTCCTAGGAACCAAGGAGGTACGAACGAATGCATAAAGTGTTGGTGATTGGAACGGGGCCGGCCGGACTGACGGCGGCGATTTATTTGGCGCGGGCGAGCTTGAGCCCGGTGGTGATCGAAGGCCTGGAGCCCGGCGGGCAACTGACCACGACGACGGAAGTGGAGAACTTTCCAGGCTTTCCGGAAGGCATTATGGGGCCCGAGCTCATGGACAACATGCGTAAGCAGGCGGAGCGCTTTGGCGCTGAGTTTAGGAACGGTTGGGTCGAGGCGGTTGATTTCTCGAAACGGCCGTTTCAAGTGACATTAGAGGGCGGCGAGAGGCTGGAATCCGAAACGGTCATTTTGTCGACGGGAGCGTCGGCTAGGTATTTGGGGATTCCCGGCGAGCAGGAGAACGTTGGCCGGGGGGTCAGCACCTGCGCAACTTGTGACGGATTCTTCTTCCGCGGCAAGAAGCTTCTCGTTGTCGGAGGCGGCGATTCCGCGATGGAGGAAGCGAACTTCTTGACCCGATTCGCCACGGAGGTGACGATCGTGCATCGCCGGGGAGAGCTGCGCGCTTCGAAGATTATGCAGGATCGGGCCAAGGCCAACGAGAAAATTCGCTGGGCTTTGAATCGCACGCCCCTGGAAGTGGTGACGGAAGACGGCGGCAAGGTGAAGGGCCTAAAAGTACGCAACAATACCGGTGATCAGGAACAGCTGCTGGAAGCCGACGGGGTGTTCGTGGCGATTGGCCATACCCCGAACACCAAGTTCCTCGGCGGCGCGGTCGCGACGGATGAGCACGGGTACATCGTCGTCAAGCCGGGAACAACGGAAACGAATGTACCCGGAGTCTTCGCCTGCGGTGACGTGCAGGATACGCGGTACCGCCAAGCGATCACCGCGGCCGGGTCTGGATGCATGGCGGCGATGGATTGCGAGAAATTCCTCGAGGGCAGCATGGTGCACGATTGGAGCGGTCCGACGGGGAGCTGAGCGAGGGAATGGACAGGGGCGCAGAGCAGATTGTGTAGTTCTGGTCAGAATGTATGCGAAAAATCGAATACAATGTGGGAGTTTTCGGCGATTTCAAAGGAATGTATACGAAATTTCATACAGATTTAGGCAACCTCCAAACGAAGTCCTAGAATCTATATGAAAAACCGAATATATTTCGGACTTTTCGTCGTCTGCGCCCTATTGTATGTGAAAAATCGTATATAACTTTAAAAGGACGCCGATCTTCGGCGTCCTTTTGTGTGTCTTCGTGTCCAGCGAGCTGCTCAAATCCAGCCGTTCTCCTCCGCGAGGCGTACCGCTTCAATGCGGGTTTTGACCTCCAGTTTGTTCAAAACTTCCGAAATATAATTGCGGACGGTGCCGTAGGACAAGTGCAGGGATCCGGCAATTTCCCCAGCGGTACGGCCTTCGGCGGCCAGTCGCAGGATCTCCTGCTCGCGAGCGGTCAGGGGGTTATCCCGGCGGAGGCTGCCGAAGACAAGCTCCGGCGAAGCTTCGCGGTGTCCGGCCATCACCCGGCGGATCGCTTCCGCCAGGCGATCGCTGGACTCGTCCTTGAGCAGATAACCTTGAACGCCGGTCTTGACAGCTCGCTCGAAGTAACCCGGCCGGGCAAACGTCGTCAGAATGATCACGCGGCACGGCGATCCCTGCGCTTGCAGCTTCTCGGCAACCTCGAGTCCGCTCATCAACGGCATTTCGATGTCCATCAGGCAGACATCCGGGCGCAGGGTCTCGATAAGCGCCAGCGCCCCGGCCCCGTCTCCGGCCTGGCCGACGACCTCAAGGTCGTCCTCCAGATCGAGCAGAGAGGCTAGCGCTCCCCGCAACATGCGTTGATCCTCGGCAATCACGATGCGGATCATGCTGTTTCCCCCTCTTTGTTGGCTTCCTTCACGATGAGCGGGATCGCGATCCGCAGCCGGGTGCCCCGGCGGGGGCCGGATTCGGGAGTGCCCGAGCGCCCCGGGACTCCTGGACCAACGGTTAATGCGCCGTCGATCAGCGACAGCCGCTCGGCCATGCCCTTCAGGCCGTTACCCGCGACGCTGTCGCCCGGAGGCGTGAACGGCCCGTCGCCGTTGCCATCACCATCGCCCGCGTTCCGCGCGGCCAACCCAATGCCGTTGTCCTCGATTTGGAGCCGCACCTCGGCCGGGGCGATCTCGACCGTGACGGAGCATCGCGTAGCCCGGCTGTGCTTGACGATGTTCGTCACCGCCTCTTTGATGCAGAGGCTGACGATGTTCTGCGTCAAGTCCGACACGCCGGTTAGCCGCGGATCGCCCTCTACGTCAAAGGCGATGTCGGCCGCCCGCAAGATTTCGCCGGCTTCGGCTAGGGCCTCCGCAACCGTAATCGCCCTCATGTCGGAGACGAGCTCCCGCACCTGACGCAAAGCCGCTCGGGAGGTTCGCTGGATTTCACGCGCTTCGGCCTGGGCCCGCTCGGAGTCTTTGCCTGCGAGCTTCTCGACCAGTTGGCTCTTCAGCGTGATCAGGGACAAGGTATGCCCCAGCGTGTCGTGCAAATCGCGGGCGATCCGCATCCGTTCCTCGCGCTTGATCAGCTCTTTGATTTGTTCGTTTGCCCGGTCAAGTTCCTGCTCCAGATGCTGCCGTCTTGCCATGGAACGGATGCCGTACGGCATCACCAGCATGATGAGCAGAAAGGGCACCAGGAACGGTAGGTCAGTAACCAGCAGATCCCGGGAGCCAATCAGGAGCGACAGCAATTCCACTGCAGCAAAGCAAGATATCGCGATATTAAATTTCTTATGGTCGGTGTACCAGCCGATAAAGTTCGAGGTGAAGAAACCCAGATAGAAATTGTATGGACTATAGAATGCGCAGAGCGCGAGAATCAGCCCTAATTGAAGCGCAAGCCATAAGTTAAATGTTTGACCGGTAGCCCAGTATAACTGGCGGTACGTCACCGCAAAGAGGGCAATCATGGCACAGCCGATAAACAGTTTGACGCCTTCCTCTCCGCGAATATTAACTATGGGAAGAGCGAGATAAATCGGCCAAATGTAAGGAAACCAGCCGTATTTTTTCGGAAATAATTCGAACTTGCCGAACCTCATGTGAAATTACACCGCTTCCTGTTTTTTTCGGATATATGTGGATAGTACCATAAACAGGAAGAGGTAGCCCAGCAAAATCAACACGTTGCGCCAGCTCGGTGCATCGCCCTGAACGATCGACCAGGCACCGCCGCCGAACTGGTAGGAGGGTAGCCATTTGCCGATGGCCTGCATCGCTTTAGGCAGCACTTCGATTGGCATCCACATCCCGCCCGTGACAGCTAGTGCGAGGTACAATACATTACTGACACCGCTCGCCGTATCGACGCGTTTCATCAGACCGACCAGTGTGCCCAACGCGAGGAAAGGGAGCGAAGCCGCCACAATCCAAAGTCCGCTGTAGATCCACAGGTGCCAAGGCAACGATACCCCGTTAATCAAATACCCTGCGATAAAAATAAACACGACGGAAAACAGGTGCATCATCGTTTGGCCGAACATTTTACCGAAGAAGTATACCGGCCCGGGGAGCGGCGTGATTCGCATGAAGGTGGACCACCCTTGGGTTCGCTCCTGTACCAGCCGGATGCCGAGTGTCATGATCGCAGAACCCATGACGCTGAACGTTGTCATCGACATCAGGTAATGCGCTTGCCACTCGCCCGGATTGTCGGCTCCGGTATTGACGACCCGAGTGAAGATAAAATAGAACATGACCGGCATTAGCAGCGACCAGAAAACATAATAGGGATTGCGAAACACCCGTAGCATTTCCGCTTTGCATTGCATGGTTATCGTGCGCATCGTTAGACCGCCTCCTCTTCATGATTGGCCGTAAGCTGCTCGAAAGCTTCATCCAGCCGACCTTGTTCGATCCGTATGTCATGCACGGGCAAACCGGCTGTAAACAACGCGGCGAGCGCTGCATCCGTGTCATCCGTCGTCACATGGATTCGGCCGTCCTTGCTGTAACACTCCGCGACAGGGGAGAGCGCCGCCAGCCGGCTCCGCAGCTCAGGGCCATCGTCGTCGGCGAGGAAGGAAACGGAACGCTTGACGATACGCGATTTAATCGCTTCCGGCGTGCCGTCCGCAACCAGGCTGCCCCGGTTAAACAACAGGATCCGATCGGCGATATCGTCGGCTTCCTGCAAGTAATGCGTCGTGAAGACGATTGTTTTCCCTTGCTCGGCCAGCTGGCGAATGCTGTCCCAGAAGCGCCGTCGAGCGGTGATGTCGAGACCGACCGTAGGCTCATCGAAGAACACCAGCTCGGGGTTGCCCGCTAAGGCGAGGGCGAAGCCCAGGCTGCGTTTCTGTCCGCCGGACAGCTTCTCGGCATATCGGTTTAAATCGGTAGCCCCGAGCCCGGTCAGGCGGACCAGTTCAGCCAGCTCCATCGGATTCGGGTAGTAGCTGCGGATTAGTTCCAGCACCTCGCGTACCTTTAGCCGGTCCATGACGCTGACCTCTTGCAGCATGGCGCCGGTCTGCTGACGGACCGTCCGGTCCTTTGGTGACTTACCGAACAGCTTTACGGTTCCAGCGGTAGGCTCGAGTAAGCCGAGAAGCATAGAGACTGCCGTCGTTTTGCCGGCCCCGTTGGGTCCGAGTATGGCAGTGATGCTGCCTTTCGGTATGCTGAAGGACAGATGATCGACCGCTTTTTTATCTTTGAAACTTTTGCTGACTTCGTTCATTTCAATAATGAATTGCACGTTAGATTTCGCCTCCAATTTTTGGTTTTTCATCGGATAATTCTAGGATAAAGGAACGCTCCGAACCTCGTTAGTAAGGAATGTCATGAGTTAAAGATGACAATTGTCACAAGGGGTTAAGCGGTTACAGGCTTCCTCATGGCAAGACCCAAAAATAGTTGAACTTTTCCCAATAAGCGCTTACTTATGGAGAGGGGCAAGATGTATTAAAATATGAATGCGGTTACAAAATACCGAGTAGAAAACAAAAAGGGGAGGCAAAGCATGAAACGCATGAAACGCATGAAACACCTGTTGATCGGGATCTCTGCATTGCTGGTGATGACGACAGCCCTCACGGCTTGCGGAGGCAACAACTCCAAGAACGAATCGTCCTCGAATACGAATACGCCGACGGAATCGAATTCTTCCGCGGGTACAGGTTCTAAGGGTGAAAAGGTTACCATCAATCTGTGGAGCTTTACGGATGAAATTCCGAACATGACCACTAAATATTTGGAAACGCATCCGGACGCGAACGTGGAGTTCAAAACCACTGTTATCGCTACGACGGATGGCGCTTACCAGCCTGCGCTTGACCAAGCATTGGCCGGCGGCGGCAAAGACGCTCCGGACATCTATGCTGCAGAAGCAGCATTCGTTCTGAAGTATACGCAAGGCGACGCTTCCAGTTATGCAGCAAACTACGCTGACCTGGGCTTGACCGACCAAATGGTTAAGGATGCCGGCATCGCTCAATACTCCGTAGATATCGGTAGTAAAGACGGCGCGTTGAAAGGCCTTGGCTACCAAGCAACTGGCGGCGCGTTCATCTACCGTCGTTCGATTGCTAAGGACGTATTCGGAACTGACGACCCAGCTGCAATCAAAGCTGAAGTGGGTCCTGGTTGGGATAAATTCTTCTCGGCAGCTGAGAAGCTGAAAGCTAAAGGCTACGGCATCGTTTCTGGTGACGGCGACATGTGGCACGCGATCGAAAACAGCTCCGACAAGGGCTGGATCGTAGACGGCAAACTCCACATCGACCCTAAACGTGAAGAGTTCTTGGATCTCTCCAAGAAGTTGAAAGACAACGGATATCACAACGATACAACGGACTGGACGGAAGCATGGTATGCGGATATGTCCGGATCCGGCGCTCAACCGATCTTCGGGTTCTTCGGACCGGCTTGGCTGATCAACTACGTTATGAACGGTCAAGTTAAAGATACAAACGGCGACTGGGCAGTTACTGAACCACCAACAGGGTTCTTCTGGGGCGGTACTTGGCTCTTGGCTAACAAAGACGTAACGAAAGACGAAGCGAAGAAGAAAGCAGTAGCTGACTTCATTAACTGGGTAACTCTGGATACCTCTGAAACCGGCCTTCAATATTTCTGGGCTAACGGTACGATGAAAGAGGGCGAAGCAGGTACGAAGGATAGCGTAGCTTCCTCCGTGGTCATGTCGAAATCGAATGGTGAAGTTCCGTTGCTTGGCGGACAAAACATGTTCGACGTATTCGTACCGGCTAACGCGAACGCTTCCGGTAAGAACTTGACTCAATACGACGAAACGATCAACAAACTTTGGCGCGATCAAACTCGTGAGTACACGGCAGGTAACAAATCCCGTGACGATGCGATCAAAACCTTCAAACAACAAGTGAAAGACCAACTTGGCATCGACAGCGAATAAGCATACGCAGTAGATGCGAAGGGGCGGGGAGTTACCCGCCCCTTCATATAATGAAAGAGGTGAAAGCATGCGCCGCAAAGGTGTCAACTATTCGAGATATGGTTACATTTTTACATTGCCATTCGTATTGGCATTTTTGGTTTTTTCACTATATCCGATTTTATATACCGCAGTAATCGGCTTTACGAATATGCAGGGGATCATCCCCAAACCACTGGCATTTCTCGACAACCCGTTTCAGAACTTTAGAGATCTGATCCTTGAAAATGCTTCATTCAAGAAATCCTTAATCAATACGGGCCTGCTCTGGATTGTTAACTTTATTCCACAGATGGGCCTTGCGCTATTGCTCACAGCATGGTTTACGAATAAACGCTTGAATGTCAAAGGACAAGGCGCGTTTAAGATCATGCTCTACATGCCGAATATTATCACTGCAAGTACGATTGCAGTGCTTTTTAGCTCTTTGTTTGCTTATCCGATGGGACCGATCAACAGTTTGTTCGAAATGCTTGGCTGGTCCGATGCACCGATCTTCTTCCTTCAGGATAAGACGACGGCGCGAGGGATTGTTTCCTTCATTCAATTCTGGATGTGGTACGGGAACACCATGATTATTCTGGTCGCGGGCGTCATGGGGATCAATCCTGCCATCTTCGAATCCGCGTCGATTGACGGGGCAAACGGGTGGCAAACCTTCTTCCGTATCACGCTGCCTAGTCTTCGTACCATCTTGTTGTACACGTTGATTACGTCGATGATCGGTGGTTTGACGATGTTCGATATTCCTCAATTGTTCCTGCAAGGTGGACCGGACGATTCTACGCTGACAACGTCGATGTTTATCTACGGTCAAGCGTTTAAGGGTAGCTATATGTATAACCGCGCAGCAGCAGCTAGTATGATTCTGTTCATCATCGCTGCTCTTCTGGCCGCCGTATTGTTCTACGCGATGCGTGACCGTGATGCGGCGAAATTGAATAAAACGATTAAACAACAAAGAAAAGCTGAACGTGCAACAGCTAAAGGGGAGGTGTAAGCCATGGAAAAAATTAAGGAAGGTAGTGCCGTCGCACTCCGAATTAATCGGACGATTGTTTATGTCGTGTGTATTCTACTGGCCCTCCTCAGTATCCTTCCGTTCTGGATCATGTTCGTCAACGCTACGCGTTCCACGGCGGAAATCCAAGCCGGTCTTTCGCTGCTTCCATCGACTCACATGATGAGCAACTTGCAGGTGCTGCTGGATAAGAGCTTTGACCCGATTCAAGGGTTTCTGAATTCCTTCATTATCTCTGGTTCGGCGACGATTTTGACCGTATATTTCTCGTCCCTAACCGCTTACGGTCTTGTGGCTTATAACTGGAAGCTTCGTCAGCCATTCTTTACCTTTATTATGGCCGTCATGCTGATTCCGGCTCAAGCCAGCTCGATCGGTTTCTATCAATTCATGTACAAGATTCACTTTACGAATAACCTGTTACCGCTGATTTTACCGGCCATTGCGGCTCCGGCTGTTGTGTTCTTCATGCGCCAGTATCTGCTGGGGACGCTCTCGCTGGAGATCGTGGAAGCCGCTCGTGTCGACGGATCCGGCGAATTCAAAACGTTTAACCGGATCATTCTGCCGTTGATGATGCCGGCGATCGCAACTCAAGCCATTTTTGCTTTCGTTGCGAACTGGAACAACTTGTTTATGCCGCTCATTTTGTTAACGGATAAGAGCAAATATACCATGCCGATCATGGTCAGCTTGCTGCGCGGCGATATTTACAAGACGGAGTTTGGTTCCATTTACATGGGGCTAGCTTTGACCGCTTTGCCATTGTTCATTGTATACTTCCTGCTGTCCCGGTATATCATTGCCGGCGTAGCATTGGGTGGCGTCAAGGAATAGCTTGGTGACGTATCACCAATAAGAAAGTTCGTAATACCTCCCCTATAAAATAGAGGCCTGTAGATTGGCTTGAATGAGCAATGGCTCATTCAGCTAATCTACAGGCCTTTTGTAGTTGTGTTTCCTAGACCGCCTTGCGTCGGAAATACAGCAGGCCGGCTACCAAGAATAATAGGAAGCTGCCGAGAACGGTGATAAACAGGCTCTCATACGGCAGATTAAAGGCGCCGTAATCCGCCTGCCCGCGCGGCATCATGGCCAGTAGCGGCTGGGCCCATGGGTAGTATGGGCCGATTTTAGCCGAGTTGATAATCAGCAGGTTCGGAATCGTCAGCGAGACATTGACCGCGAGCGGGGCGGCAAAGCTGGTCCAAACCAGCGATACGCCCATCTGCAAAGCGACCAGCGGCAAGCAGGCAATCAGGCCGCCGAGGAGGCTTGTGGCGATCATTCCCCATGGTACCGGGCCGGATATGCCCTGGACCTGCGCCACGATCAGCAAGGCGGCTAAGAATAGCACCTGTGAGATGGCCAGCAGCCCGAGGACGACGGTGAATTTGGCCATGTACACCGCGCTGCGCGAGACAGGCAATACGAGCAGCTGCTTCCATCCGCCGCCGGTATGCTCGTAGCGGCACAGGAACGACGGGAACAAGCCGGACATAATCGGCAGGAACAGCAGCCCGTGAAGCATTGACATGCCGCTGATCAAGAGCGGCCAGGCGCTCGCATCCAAGCCGTCCGGGAGATCAACTAAGACGCCGATCAGGGCGGACAGGGCCGGGCTGGCTAACAGGACGAGCCATACGCGAGATCTTGCCATTTTCAGGCGTTCGGCGGCCAGGACGTTTAGGAAGGTTCTCATCTTAATCCACGTCCTTTCGGTTGAAATGAATTAACCCGATCAGGAGGATGACCGCGCCGACGGCCAAGCCAGCCGCCACGAACCATTCGCGGTGCGGTCCGAAGAGCCCGAACATGGGCCAGTTCAGGGGGAACCATTCCGACAGATTCATCGTAAACGGCGAGATGATCGAAATGGTCACACCAAGGGACACCGGAAGCGCTTGGTTGCGATAAGCCAGTGAAAGCCAGAGCTGCAAGGCCAGAAGCGGAAGTACGGCAAACAGCGGATAAAATCCCAGGCGTGCCAAATCCGGAAAAGGGATCGAGCCGGGTTTGAAGCCGAAGGATACCCCAAGAATCACTGTGGCGATTGATAACAACACGCACGATACGCATAGCAACAGGAAGCACAGCAGGAACTTGGCGCTGAACACCGCGGTCCGGGAGATCGGCAGAGCGAGCAGTTGCTTCAAAGAGCTCACCTGATGCTCCACATTGGCGACCAGCGAGCTAATCAGCGTGCATCCGAGATAAAGGGCGATGGGAACAAAAAACGAAATGTTCTCTAATAATCCGCCCCATGGATCACTCGCATGCTGCTTCATCATCCAGTCAAAGCGCAGCCCATAATTGAGCGCCTGCATGACGATCAGCCCGATCGGAGCCAGGAAAATCAAGAACCAAATGCCTTTGCGTCGAATTTTCAGGAAGTCGGAGGATAGGGAGCGCAACATCATAACGCTGCCCCCTCCCCGATCACCTGCATGAAGATGTCCTCGAGCGATTTTTTCTTCTGTTCAACGCGATAAACGGAATGTCCATTTTCCACCAATCGTTTGACCAGATGGGCCACCTGGGCATCAGCCATGCCCGGAAACGAGAGGGTTCCGCTCTGCAGCTTGCCGGCTGCGCCCAGATCGCGGGCGATCCAGAGCGCCTCGTCCGGCTCCGATACGACGAGTTCCATATCATGCGCCGATCGGAGCCGCAGATTGTCGATCGTATCCTGAAACACCATCCGGCCTTCGCGGATGATGCCCACTTTACTGGCCATCAGTTCCATTTCGCCGAGCAGATGGCTGGATACCAGTACGGTGATGCCGTACTTCTGAGGCATGCTCTTGATCAATTCGCGAATCTCGTGAATGCCGGAAGGATCCAGCCCATTCGTCGGCTCGTCCAGGATGAGCAGCTCGGGATTGCCGAGCAACGATGCCGCGATACCAAGACGCTGCTTCATCCCGAGGGAGAAGCCTTTCACGGGCCGGCGTGCTTCGCTGGTTAGCGAGACGATCTCCAGCACCTCGTCGATCCGCGACTTCGGTACCTGTAAAATACGGCGAATGGCCTCCAGATTATCGATGGCGCTCAAATGACCGTAATAAGACGGGGATTCGACCAGCGAGCCGATGCGGCGCAGGATATCCAGCTTGTCTCGTTGCAGCTCGCGGCCGAAAATGTGGATCGAACCAGAGGTCGGCTGAATTAAGCCAAGCAGCATGCGGATCGTCGTTGTTTTCCCAGCGCCATTAGGCCCCAGGAACCCGTAGATGTCTCCTTTGGCGATCTCCAGGTTTAAATGGTCTACCGCGGCGCGGCCACGGTATTTTTTCGTTAAGCCTTCTGTTTGAATGATCATTTCATTCACGATCTATCACCTCGGAAATGATCATATCGTCCGGAGTTTAAAGACATAGACAGAGGAAGTTTAAGATTCGTTTAATTTTATGGACGGATAAATATATATCTTCGTTCCCTCATCCGTGGATACCGTGTCCCGGGTAAGCCCCATTTCCCGCAGCAGCAGATCGACGATCTGCAGGCCTAGCCCAGCTCCTACAGCGGCTGAAGCGGACTCCATCCCAGGACCGCGGTCCCCGATCACGAGGGCTATAGCATCGCCACGAGGCTCTACTGTAATCCCCGCATAACGTCCGGAACCCGCATGCCGTACGAGGTTCTGGAACAGGTTATCCAGCACGCGGCGGAAGCCCTGGGCATCAATGTTCCAGTAGAGCGGCTGCTCCGGCAACTCGACATCGGCCGTGATCCCGGCCTTCTCCCAAACGGGATACCAGGCGGCGGCACTCTCCCTTACCAGCCGCAGAACATCAAGCCGCTCCAAGGACATGGCATAACGCCCGCTGGAGAGCAGGTTATACGATAATAGATGGTCCATCAGGCCGGACAAATCGCTGATTTTGGTCTCCATCAAAGTCAGCGATTGCCGGCCCTGATCACTTAAGGACTCTTGGCGGAGCGAATACAAATGGCTCCCCAGCACAGTCAGCGGCGTACGCAGGTCATGCGATAAATGGCTGATCAGGCTCTTGCGCAGTTCTTCTTCCTCGCTTTCGCGCTGGCGGCTGTCCTTCAGTTCGAACACCATGTGGTTAAAAGCTTGCTCCAACCGGCCGATTTCGTCCGGTCGCCCTTCATGGATAAGAGAGGGAAGCCCATCGGGGCCCGGACGGGTCATGCCGGCCTCCAGGCGCAGCAGCCGTTTGCGAATATCGCTGAAGAACAGATAGGACAGCAGCACGAACGCCCCCAGCAGAATCGCTAAAAAAACGCCGTAGAAACGGCTGTCGCTTTGCCGGTCCACATCTTGGATCACCATAAATTTACGCGGGAGCTCCAGTACCATGAAGCCCTGCTTGGCCCGTTCGTTCCCGCCAATGAAAGCGACGACCGTAAAAGGGTCGGCGTCCACGCGTTGCTTCATGAAGGCGATGGTGTCTTCCAGGGACCACTGCTTCGGCACCGTTCCCTGTTCCGGCAGCTGCAGACGGGTTTGTCCGGCTGTGTCGACCCAATACAGCGCGGCGTCGGGATAACGCTTCTTCAGCTCCTTGAGTTTCCCGTCGATGGTTTCGACAGAAGCTCCTTTCAGCCCGGCGGCAGCCTGGTGCCAAGTGGTCTCGATGTCCATACCCGTCCCGTAGGGGCGTTTGGTTTGTTGCCATAAATGTCCCGGATTCATTAGCAAATTGATACTCCAAGACGCGAAAAAACTAACCGGAATAAGAACGGGGATGAAGACAAAAGCGATTACCAGGATCAACACGTATCTCGTGAGCAGCGATTTGCGGAACTTGCGAACCGGACGGAATCTCATGCTCTCACCCGATACCCGATCCCGCGAATCGTCTCAATGACTTCGGGATTCGCGGGATCGCGTTCCAGCTTCTCGCGCAGGTGGCGGATATGGACCATCAAGGTTTTGTCCCCGTCCAGATAGGGTTCATTCCATACCGCTTCGTAGATCTGCTCTTTGGTCAGGATTTGCCCGAGATGGCGCAGCAGGTAGGCAAAAATATGAAACTGCTTACCGGTCAACACGATTTCTTCGCCGGTGTTCTGATCGATGATCCGATTTTCTTTTTCATACACAAGCAAATGTTTAAGGCGCAGCGGCTCCGGGTCGGCGGAACCCCCGCTGCGGCGCAGCAGCACCTCGATCCGGGCCGCCAGCTCGTCGGGGTGGAACGGCTTCGTCAAATAATCGTCGGCGAATTTGAGCCCCTGCAGCTTGTCGTCGATTGAGGTTCGGGCCGACAGCATCAGCACCGGAAGCTCAGGGTACTGCTGCTTTAAACGTCCTCCTATGGTGAAGCCGTCCAAGCCAGGAAGCATCACATCGAGAATGACCAGCTGGCACTCGGCAGCCTTCTCCACGGCATGTTCCCCGCTCTTCAGCCAGGTGACGGCGTAACCGCGCTCCTGCAAATTTGTGCTGACCCATTCACCGATTTCGAGATCGTCTTCAATATATAGCAAATTTGTTATAGGCATGATGGCATTCCTCCTCCTTCTATTTTGGCAAAAGACGGAGAAAAAAGAAACGGGAGGACCCATGATTCGCTCGGAATATTTGTGATTGCAATCACAAGTCGGCGATTTTCCCTGTGCTACCTTGTTCTTGAGAATGGTTATCAGCGAGAGAGTCGGAAGAGACAGAAGTTAAACCCTATAAGGAGGGACTGGACCATGAGTGAATTGATCAATAATCGGGAGTTTGGCGCTCCGGAACTGAACCGGCGTCAGCAACTGCTGAAAGAAATCATTAAAGAGCTGCATCAGGGCAAGAGCGTAGACGAAGTAAAGGCGCGGTTTGAAGCGGCGGTCGGCGACGTGACCGTCTCGGAAATCTCCGCGATGGAGCATGCGCTGATGGAAGAGGAAGGTATCCCCGTTGAGGAGGTGCAGCGGTTATGCTCGGTCCATACGGCGATATTTAAGGGCTCGATTGAAGATATTCACCGCTCGTCCAAGCCGGAGGAACAGCCAGGCCATCCGGTGCACACCTTTAAGCAGGAAAACCGTGAGATCGAGCGACTGGTCAATTTCAAGCTGCGGCTGCATCTCGACAAATACCGGAGGGAAGCCGGAGAGGAGCTGGTATTCAAGCTGTTGGAGGATTTAAGCCTGCTTCTGGACCTGGATAAGCACTACAGCCGCAAAGAAAACCTGCTGTTCCCGTATTTGGAGAAGTACGGCGTCTACGGACCGACGAAGGTGATGTGGGGAATTGATGACGGAATTCGCATGATGATTAAGGAAACAAAGGGCAAGCTGGCGAACGGCAGCGCAGATCAGGAGACGATCCTCCTGGATCTCGAACGGATCATTAAGGAAGTTAACGAAATGATCTTTAAAGAAGAGAATATTTTGCTGCCGATGGCCCTTGAGAAGTTAACGGAAGACGAATGGGTCAGCATCGCCAGGGAAAGCGAACAAATTGGCTTCTGCTTGACGGCACCGGAGCGTGAATGGATTCCGGAGCGTGTGCCGCTTCAGCCTTCAGACGGCGAATCGGGAGGAACTGCGGCCGAAGCCGGGGGAACCGCCCCAGAGGGGACGGCAGTCCCGCTGGGCTTCGTCAAATTCGAAACCGGCATTCTGTCGATGGAGCAGCTGGAGGCGGTGATGAACCATCTCCCGGTCGATTTGACGTTTATTGACGAGAACGATGTCGTCCGTTATTTCTCTCACGGTAAGGAACGGATATTTGCCCGGACGAAGGCGGTCATTGGTCGCACCGTGCAAAATTGCCATCCGCCGCAAAGCGTCCATGTCGTCAACCAATTGTTGGAGGATTTCAAAGCAGGGCGGAAGGATGCCGAGGATTTCTGGATTCCGATCAAGGACAAATTCGTTTACATCCGCTATTTTGCCGTTCGCAGCGAAGATGGCCGTTATTTGGGAACGCTCGAATTCACGCAGAATATCGCTCCCATTCGTGAGTTGGAAGGGCAAAAACGGATTTTATCCTAAATCCGCACGGCACGCGACATACCCCCGGCATTCGTATTGCGAATGCCGGTTTTTTATGGGTGTTGTTGAGGTGACGAGGTCAAAGGGAATTAGTGGGTTTTGGGGTCGCATCCACCTGTCTGTGATCTACGTCATTTACGCAAAATCCCTTATCGTTACTGGGATTGCCGTTTCCCCCCTTCTCTTGACCGAACCGAAGGGTTCGCTTATAGTTGGTACGTAGGAGTAAACTACTTGCGAAGGCGTTTTCAGTCATGGCGCGGTCAGCGTGGTGATGGATAGAGAATGGCCTTTTTGCACGTATGGACACGTAAATTATCTATTATTTAAGAAAAAGGTGGCTTGTGAAAATGTCTGAAAAAATCTACATTGGCGTTGACTTGGGCGGTACGGCAGTCAAGGTTGGCATTTGCAATGAAGAAGGTCAACTTCTTCATACGTATGAAGGCCCGACCGAAGTCGATAAGGGCGCGGATACGATCGTCGCGAACATCGAGAAGTACGTCCGGCGCGTCGTGGAAGAATCGCCGTTCGCCTGGGAGCAGGTCGCGGGGGTAGGCGCTGGCGTGGCTGGGTTTACGAATGTCCGCGAGGGGATCATTATTCTGGCGCCGAATGTAGGTTTGAAGGATTTCCCGATTCGTGAGATTTTGGAACAGCGACTGGGCAAGCCGATCAAAATAGACAACGATGCCAATGTGGCGGCGCTGGGCGAAGCCTGGGGCGGAGCCGGCAAAGGAATCGAGAACTGCGTATGCTACACGCTGGGCACTGGCGTTGGCGGTGGCATCATCATGAACGGTAAAATTTATCAAGGGTTCTCCGGGATGGCCGGCGAGCTTGGGCATATGTCCGTCGTTCCGGACCTGGAAGCGATCGGCTGCGGCTGCGGACAAATGGGCTGCCTGGAGACCGTCTCTTCGGCTACGGGCATTATCCGTATGGCTAAGGATGCCGTGGCACGCGGGGACCGGACGTCGCTGTCGCATGTGGAGAACATCATGGCCAAGGACGTCTTTGATGCGGCTAAAGCCGGTGACGAGGCGGCGATCCGTATCGTGAACCGTGCGGCCTATTATCTGGGCAAATCGATGGCGGCGGTTGCGGTCGTTCTGAATCCAGAACTGTTTATCGTCGGTGGAGGGGTATCCAAAGCAGGCGACATTCTGTTTAACGAAGTCCGCAGCGTATTCGCCAAATTGACGCCGGAGCCGGTGCAAAGAGGCATGCAAATCGTACCGGCTACGCTGGGCAATGATGCGGGGATGGTTGGTGCCGCCGGCCTCTTCCTCCGCTCCTAATTATTAAGGAAGTTCAAAAAGTCGTCTTATCATCATGAAGATGAGTCAGTGCGATGTATACCTGCACGCTAACGGACACCAGAGACGCTATTCGTCCGTTGCAGACCCATTGCGGATTCTAACGGACTGAGGAGACCCTATTTCAGGCAAATGCAGCGAAATGGCCGACCTACGAGCCCAATAAGGTCTCTGAGGTCCGTTACAGCGGGAAACCGCCGGAAAATCGGCTGATAAGGTCGTTACGGTCCGTTAGGATCAGTGACGTTCAAGCAGGTCAGGCTAATGGTTTGCTGAGGAGAAAAAAAGAACATGGGACAAGGAGAATTTCGCGAGGAGGGAACAACAATGCCGGAGAAGGAAACAGGTTCGGTCGCCAATCTGATCATTATCACGGGCATGTCGGGGGCAGGTAAATCGCTGGCCGTACGGAGTCTGGAAGATCTCGGATTTTTTTGCGTGGATAATTTGCCTCCGGTGCTGATTCCCAAATTCGCCGAATTGATTGAGCAGTCCAAAGGGAAAATCGCCAAGGTCGCGCTCGTCATCGACTTGCGTGGCCGGGAATTCTTCACGGCGCTGTCGGAGTCGCTTAGCTTTGTTAAGGAACATTTCACCATCAAGTGTGAAATCCTGTTCCTCGATGCCACCGACTCGATTCTCGTACAGCGGTATAAGGAAAGTCGCCGCCGTCATCCGCTAGCCCCAGAAGGTATGCCGCTCGACGGCATTCGGCTGGAGCGTAAAATGCTGGATGAATTGCGGATGTCGGCAACCCAGGTGATTGATACCAGCAACATGAAGCCGGCGCAGCTCAAGGAGAAGATCATTTCCCGCTTCTCACATCTGGAGAGCAGCAATTTATCGGTAAATATTACTTCGTTCGGATTCAAATACGGCATCCCAATCGACGCTGACCTGGTGTTCGACGTTCGCTTCTTGCCGAATCCGCATTATATCGAGCAGCTTCGTCCGCACACGGGACAAGACAGCGATGTATATGAATATGTTATGAAGTGGCCGGAGACCCAAACGTTCCTGGCCAAACTGCTGGATATGCTGCATTTTCTGTTGCCGCAGTACCATAAAGAGGGGAAAAGCCAGGTGATCATCGGGATCGGCTGCACCGGCGGGAAACACCGCTCGGTTGCGATTGCCGAATACCTCGGTCGGATGCTCGGCGTCAGCGAAACGGAAACGGTTCGCGTGAGTCATCGCGACGAGGGTCGAGACCGTTAATCTAGCTCCCCTGCAAGTATAGAGGCTATTCAGAAGGAGAATCCGATCTCCTTTGAACCCTCATTAAGAGGTGAACCAAGTGATACATCGGGCTAAGGAGAACAGAGTTCCGCGGATCGTCGTGATGGGCGGGGGCACCGGATTGTCTGTCATGCTTCGCGGGTTGAAAGAGAAACCGCTCGATATCACGGCTATCGTAACCGTAGCCGACGATGGGGGCAGCTCCGGGATTTTGCGCAACGAACTGCAAATGCCGCCACCCGGCGATATCCGAAACGTATTAACCGCGCTGGCCGACGTCGAGCCGCTGCTGTCGGATATGTTGAACTACCGGTTTGCCTCGGGTTCGGGGCTGGCTGGCCATAGTTTGGGCAATTTGATTTTGGCCGCGATTACAGACATTTCCGGCGATTTTGTGACGGCCGTTCGCGAGCTCAGCCGTGTCTTTGCCGTGCGTGGGCGCGTACTGCCCGCTGCCGGTCAGGCGGTGGTGCTGCATGCGGAGATGGAAGACGGTACGATCGTGACCGGGGAATCGAAGATTCCCGAAGTGCGGGGCCGAATCAAGCGCATCTTCCTTGAACCGGAGGAAGTCGAGCCGTTGCCGGAGGCCGTTGAGGCGATCCGGGAGGCCGACGCGATTCTGATTGGACCGGGCAGCTTGTATACCAGCATCATTCCTAACTTGCTCGTACCGAAGCTGGCGGAGGCCGTATTGGAGAATACTTCTGCGATCAAAATATTCATATGCAACGTCATGACCCAACCGGGCGAGACGGACGATTACACGGTCAGCGACCATTTGCAGGCAGTGTATAACCATGTCGGCAAGCATTTGTTCGACTACGTGATCGTGAATGACGGCGAAATTCCGCCGCAGGTTCAGGATTTCTACGCAGAGAAAGGTGCTAAGCCCGTCCAGGTAGACTGGGATAACGTGACGGGTCAAGGGTACAAGGTCATCGCCGATACGTTGGTGTTGTTCCGAAGATACCTGCGGCATGACGCTGATAAATTAAGCCATCATATTTACCAACTGGTTGATAACTGGATTTTACGAAAGAGGTGAGTCCCTTGTCATTTGCGGCGCAAACCAAAAAAGAGCTGACGATGGTCGAAGCCTCGGACTGCTGCGAGCAGGCCGAATTATCCGCCTTGATCCGGATGAACGGATCGGTGCAGGTTTCGAACAAAAAGATCATTTTGGATATCTCCACCGAAAACGCCGCGATCGCAAGGCGGATCTACTCCTTGCTGAAGAAGCATTTCCAAATTCATACGGAGCTGCTGGTCCGGAAAAAGATGCGCCTCAAGAAAAACAACGTCTACATCGTCCGCATTCCGGCCCGGGTTGAGGAGATTTTACGGGAGTTGAAAATCGTCTCCGAAGGGTTTATTTTCAACTCGGGGATTAATCCGGAGCTCACCCGGAAAAACTGTTGTAAACGGGCTTATCTGCGTGGGGCATTTATGGCCGGAGGTTCGGTCAACAATCCGGAGGGTTCTTCGTACCACCTGGAGATTGCCTCGATGTACGAGGAGCACTGCAAGGCGCTAGTCGATTTGGCGAATGAGTTTCATCTGAACGCACGCTGCATCGAACGGAAGAAAGGGTTTATTTTCTACATCAAAGAAGGCGAAAAAATCATCGAGCTCCTCAGCATCATCGGCGCGCATCAGGCGTTGTTCAAATTCGAGGACGTGCGGATCATGCGTGACATGCGGAATTCCGTGAATCGCATCGTGAATTGCGAGACCGCTAATTTGAACAAAACGATCGGCGCTGCCGTTCGGCAGATCGACAACATCAAGCTGCTTCAGAAGGAAATGGGTTTGGAGAACTTGCCGGAGAAGCTGCGAGAAGTTGCCGAGGTCCGCTTGGCCCACCCCGATATGAACCTGAAAGAAGTGGGCGAGCTGCTCAAAGGAACGGTTAGCAAATCGGGAGTGAACCACCGGCTGCGCAAAATCGACGAGCTTGCCGAAAAAATTCGCGGGAGCTAAAAAGGTTTTGCTGCTAGTGTCTTACGTACTCCGTATGCTATAATGATAGAAATTATAATGTCTACGAATATGATGATGTGGATTGAATTCGTATAGGGGGTAAGTTTTCATGGTTAAACACCCGGTTACCGTTCGTCTGAAGACGGGGCTGCATGCCCGGCCGGCTGCGCTTTTCGTTCAGGAAGCGAATAAATATTCTTCCGAGATTTTCGTTGAGAAAGACGATAAAAAAGTCAATGCCAAGAGCATTATGGGGATTATGAGCCTCGCGATCAGTACCGGTACTGAGATTTTCATCAGCGCGGAAGGTGCGGATGCTGAGCAGGCTGCAAACGCTTTAATCAATTTGGTCAGCAAAGAGGAGTTGGAGAACCAGTAAACACTGGTTTTGCCATTCGGAACAAGGGGATGTTTCCGTGGATTTACTGCGGAATCATCCTTTTTTTGCGTGAACTGCAACATTTGTACGCGGTTTGCGTTTAGAAGGGTAAATTACCAATGTCTATCAAATAAATGGAGGTCATGAACATGAGAACATGGATGAAGCCTGCGGCATCGCTGCTGGTTGCGGGGACACTGATTGCTGGAGGAATGTTTGTAAGCGGTACCCTGAATGCGCCGACGCCGGTCTATGCGGATGGCGAGATGCAGAAGAATGTGGTTACGGTTGTGGGCAGTGGCGAGTTGTCCGTGAAGCCGGATGTAGCGTATCTATCGATTGGCGTAGTGACGGAAGCCAAGACGGCGAAGGAAGCCCAAAGCGCCAATGCGACCAAGGTTGCTGCACTGACCAAGCTGTTGAAAGAGACATGGGGAATTGCCGATAAGGATATCCAAACCGGCCAATTCTACGTACAGCCGAATTATACGTACAGCGATAAGGAAGGCCAGCAAATCAAGGGGTATTCCGCTCAGCATTCGCTTGAAGTGACCTACCGCGATTTGGCGAAGGTTGGACAGTTGCTCGATGCGGCATCGGCGGCGGGAGCCAACCGGATCGACAATATTCGCTTCAGTACCGAAAATCCGGATCAATATCAGGATCAAGTGATCCAAAAGGCGATGAATGACGCCAACAAGAAAGCGGCGTCGATCGCTAAGGCAGCGAACCGCCAGGTGGGCATCGTACTGAGCATCAGCCAGGCTAATGCTAGCACGCCAATCTTCACGCAGAATTATAAGATGATGGAAATGGCCGCGGCCGATTCCGCGGCTAGCACGCCGGTGGAACCGGGCGAAATCGACCTGCAAACAACATTGACCGTGATGTACGAACTGAAATAAACTATATGCAAATGAAGCTGCCTCCGGGTGTTTGTCGGAGGTGGTTTTTTTTGTAAAAATCGGCGCTCGACGAGCGAGGTGGAACCAAAGGGTTCGCTTGCCCCGTGGGTTTTTGTCTAACGCTTGCCAGGAAGCTTATTTGGGCGAAAAGAGGGGAGTTTCATTTCTAACGCGGATCAGCGAGCTTATGGGTACGAAACCGCCCCTTTTCTGCAGGAAAATCGGGAAATAAGCGCTCCTGTAAGCGTTACATCTCGCACATCCCTGTTTCGGACCCAATAGCGACGCTCACAAGCGTTAGATTTTCGTCTTATTCCTGTTAGCGCATAAATGCTTGGACAAATCGTCCATCGAGTTTCGCCTCGTTCATCCAACGCCGGTCTCGCTCCCGAGATCCCAGAAAAACTATTGTAACCCGCGTCAAAACAAGGTATAGTGAATATGCGAAAAAATGATCTAGGACCCGTTAAGCCATACCAATGGATATGGCTTTTTTTTCTTAGGAAGACAAGCCTACATTGAAGGAGTTGATGCAAAGATGATAGAACTGGCCGCGGTGGAGAAACGCTTTGCGGGACAGGTCGCCTTGCATCCGCTAACGCTCACGATTAAGGAAGGGGAATTCCTCACCTTGCTGGGCCCGAGCGGCTGCGGCAAGACGACGATTTTGCGCATGATCGCCGGGTTCGAGCAACCGTCCGCTGGAAAAATCCTGCTCGACGGACAGGACCTGACGAATTTGCCGCCAAATCGCCGGGATTTGAACCTTGTTTTTCAACATTATGCTTTGTTTCCTCATATGACAGTGGAAGAGAATGTCGCCTTCGGACTTAAGATGAAGAAGATGCCAGCCAAGCAGCAGCAGGAACGTGTGCGGGAGGCGGTCGAGATGACGCAACTGACCGCGCTCACCAAGCGTTACCCGCATCAGCTGTCCGGCGGGCAGCAGCAGCGGGTGGCTATCGCGCGGGCGATTGCCAACAAGCCTCGGGTGCTGCTGTTGGATGAGCCGTTAGGTGCGTTGGACCTACAGCTGCGCAAGAGCCTGCAAGGCGAGCTCAAGCAGCTGCAGCGCAGTCTCGGCATCACGTTTGTGTACGTGACGCATGACCAGGAAGAAGCGATGATGATGTCCGATCGCATCGTGGTCATGAACAGCGGTCAGGTGGAACAGATCGGCACGCCGCGGGAAATTTACGCACAGCCGGCCACGTTGTTTTCGGCCACCTTCGTTGGCGAGAATAACATCTTCTCCCGGGACGGGCGGTTGTTCGCCGTGCGGCCGGAGAAGCTGAAGGCCGTGCGGGGCGGTGAGAACGGCGAATCCAAGCGAAGCGGCGAGCTGCAAGACGTGCTGTATCTCGGCGGGGTTCACAAGCTGATTGTCCAGCTCGACAACGAACCGATGACCGTCTCGGTGGTGCTCGACGTAAACGATGAGCGCACGTGGCAAATCGGAGAGACGGTTGGGGTGGATTGGAAGCCAGAAGACGAGGTGGTCATCGGATCATGAAGAAATCTGGCTTGAGCATGCTGCCGGTGCTCCTGTGGTTATGCCTGTTCCTGGTCGTGCCGATGCTGATCGTGGTGGGGATCTCCTTTATGGGACGCGACGATCTTGGCAATGTCGTGCTGGATTTTAATTTGGATGCCTATGCGTTATTTTTCGACCCGTTATATTTGGGGATTTATTGGGACACGATTCTGTTATCCGTATTGACGACTGCATTATGCCTACTGCTCAGCTACCCTTTGGCCTACTATATCGCGAATGCCGGCCCGAGAATGCAAACCTGGGGCCTGGTGCTTATTACCGTGCCGTTCTGGATTAACTTCCTGATCCGCACCTATGCCTGGGTGCTGCTGCTGCGTACGCAAGGGATTGTCAACGAGCTCCTGCTTGGCATCGGGCTGATCTCCGAGCCGCTGCAGATGCTGTACACCAAAGGGGCCGTGTTGCTCGGCATGGTGTATACGTTTATTCCGTTTATGGTGCTGCCAATTTATGTGGCGCTGGAGCAAATGGACAAGAAGTTGCTGGAGGCAGCCAGCGATCTTGGAGCAACGCGCTGGAGATCGTTCTGGCACATAACGCTGCCGCAAACCAAGTCCGGGATCATGACCGGCTCGGTGCTGGTGTACGTATCGACGACGGGGATGTTTGTCGTGACCGATATCCTGGGCGGGGCCAAATCGGCCATGATAAGCAACATTATCCAGAGCCAGTTCCTAGGGGCCCGCAACTGGCCGTTTGGTTCGGCGCTGTCGGTGATCTTCGTGATCACGTCGCTGATTCTGATTGCGCTGTTTAATCGGGCGATGACCTCGCGATATCAAAAGGTGCGGGAGGTGCGTTCATGAAAACCAAAAGCCATCCGCTGCTGGGTGTTCATTCGCTGGTGATGATGATTTTTATCTATGTGCCAATCCTGTTTATCGTCGCTTATTCGTTTAACAGCTCTAGGTTGGCGGCGGATTGGAGCGGGTTTACATTCGATTGGTATATTTCGTTGTTCGATAACCGCCATGTCATGGAGGCGCTGGCCAACAGCTTGACCGTGGCGGTTGTCTCGACAGTAATTTCAACGGTGCTTGGCACGCTGGCGGCGCTGGCGATGCGGAAGCTGGGTCGCCGCTTTAAGGCGGGAATGGGCGGCCTGTTGTATCTGCCGATTATTATCCCGGACATCATTATGGGCTTATCCTTGTTGGTCTTGTTCAATCAATTGAATATGCCGCTAGGCAAAATGACGATTATCATCGCGCATATTACGTTCAGCTTGTCCTACGTCTATGTAGTTGTCACCACCCGTCTGTCCGGCATGGGAGGGCAATTGGAGGAGGCGGCACAGGATTTGGGAGCAAGCTCGTGGCAAACGTTCCGACACGTGACCTTGCCGCAAATCGCTCCAGGTATCATCTCCGGGGCGTTGATCGCGTTTACGCTATCGCTGGACGACTTCATGGTGAGCTTCTTTGTCAGCGGGCCGAATTCGACCACACTGCCGATTTACATCTATGGACAAGTCAAACGGGGTATTTCCCCGGAAATTAACGCATTATGTACGATTTTGATCCTGGTAACGGTGACCTTGATTTTCCTGGCGCAATTTGTGCTGAATCGTGGCAAGGGCCAGAAGAAACAATCCGTGCTTCCGTTCTAGGAGGATTCTTATATTCGGTACGACGAAACAGAAGGGAGATTGGGAATTGAACATAAAAAACAAGAAATGGGCTAGCCTCGTACTAGCAGGATTGATGCTTATCGGGTTGCTGTCCGGCTGCGGATCTTCGAAGGAGACGTTGAACATTTACAGTTGGGCCGACAATTTTGACGAGGAAGTGCTGAAGCAATTCGAACAAGAGTTTGACGTGAAGATCAATTATGACGTGTTTGCGAACAATGAAGACCTGCTGGCCAAAATCAAGGCGGGCGGCGGCGGTTATGATCTGATTCAACCGTCGGATTACATGGTGGCTACGATGATCAAGCAAGACCTGTTGGCGCCGCTGGACATGAACAATATTCCGAACTTCGCTAATGTATCCGACGCCTATAAAGACCCAGCATACGATCCAGGGAACAAATACTCGGTCGTATACACCTCAGGGGTAACGGGGATCGCCTACAACACGAAATACGTTAAAGACGAGATCGACAGCTGGGAGGACCTGTGGAATCCCGAGTACAAGGGGAAGGTCATCTTGCTTGACGATAACCGCGAGGTGATCGGCATGGCGTTGAAGAAGGCCGGACGCTCCAACAGCTCCACCGATGAAGGCGAGATCACGGCTGCCGTGGAGGATCTGAAGAATTTGCTGCCGAGCGTTTTGGCTTTTGATACCGATAATATTAAGCAAAAAATGATTCAAGAGGAAGGCTGGATCGCCACCGTCTGGTCGGGCGATGCCTCCTACATCGCACAGGACAATCCGGACGTGGCTTATGTCGTTCCGAAGGAAGGCGGCACCATCTGGTCGGACAACTATGCGATTCCGAAGGATTCGAAGCATAAAGAACTAGCCGAGAAATTCATCAACTTCATGCTCGATCCGGAAGTGAGCGCGAAGAACTACGAATCCATTGGCTACAGCGATCCGAATACAAAAGCGACGGAGTTCCACAGCGAAGAGTATCGGAACGACAAAATGATTAATCTGTCCGAGGACGAATTGTCCCGTACCGAATGGCTTGGCGACGTGGGCGACAAGCTGCAGCTCTATGACCGCTTCTGGACCGAATTGAAGAGCGGACGGTAGGATTTTCACAATGGCATCTCTGAAAAGCGCCAGGCGCTTCCCATTAGGGAAGGCGTGCTGGCGCTTTTTGCGTACATGAATTATTGCCACCAGGGTCATAATTTAGGTATTAACTTGAAGAGGGTGGCGATATCCAATGAAGCGTAACGCGGTAAAAATGATGACATCGCTGATGACCGCAGGGCTGATGGTTTCCGGTGTGGCTGTCGTTCCGACGGAAGCTGCGCCGCAGTCGCCGGTAGAGCTTAGCGGGGAGATGGGGGCGGCGAAGCCGACACTCCAGCAGGAGCAGCAGGGCGTCAAGATCACGAACCATACGATCGAGAAGAAAATCCCCGAAGCCTCGATTAAAGTCGATTATCCGCAAATCAGCGGGTTGAAGAACAAATCGGTCCAGAAGAGGATGAATAAGCTGCTCAAAGAGAAGGCGGAAACGTTTGTGGCAAATGCGCTGAAGGAAGCGAAAGCGGGACAGCCGACGACGCCCAGCGGGAACCCTTACGAATATGTCGGCGTCTACAAGGTGACCTACAATCGCGACGGGGTGCTAAGTCTTTACGAGGATCTGTACTCTTACACCGGCGGTGCGCATGGAATTACCGTGCGGGAGGGTCTGACGTTCCGATTGGATAACGGAAAGCTGCTGACGCTGGACGAGCTGCTCCGGGCGAACCCGAATTACCGCAGTATCGTTGACCCGGCCATTGCCAAGAAGCTGCAGGAAACCGACGGGTATTTCGGCAACTTCAAGACGATCGGCCCGAATCCTTCGTATTTTGTACAGGATGACGGCGTCACGATCTTCTTCCAGCTGTATGACTATCTGCCTTATGTGTTTGGCTTCCCGGAATTCCACTTTCCGTTCGCCCAGTTGCTGCCGCCGGGTACGAATCCGTTTGATTTTAAAACGCGTTAAAGCGTTCGATTCCTTTTTACCGTCCTCTTCGGCTGGATGCTGCCGGGAGGGCGGTTTTTGTATGGGGCGAGTCGAGGGCAGATCCTGCATTTTGTATAACAAATTCGTTGGGTTCAGGGCGTTCAAGACCCCATCGTTGTACAAAGTGCAACATCATTGCGGCAGCAGGTCGGAACGAGCTAGGCCCATTCGGGTCAAGTATGTTGCAGGAAATCCAACAGTAATCCCCTCGATGTTGCACACACACGGAGGTTATTGACAACGTCTTCCCAGCACCTATAAATCTCCTTGCGTTTTACCCGGAAACGGTTACAATAGGAATCAGCATAATGATGTTAACGTGAACAATAGGAGAGGCAACGATCCAATTGAAGGGAGAATGGGAATATGTCGAAGAAGTTTTTGGGGAAAAATTTTCTGTTGAACAGCGATACGGCGGAGGTGCTGTACCATCAATATGCGAAGGATCTGCCGATCATCGACTACCACTGCCATTTGAGCCCGCAGGAGATCTACGAGAACAAGACGTTCCGCAACCTGACGGACGCCTGGCTGGGCGGCGATCATTACAAGTGGCGGGTGATGCGGGCTTGTGGAGTCGACGAGGAGCTCATTACCGGCGGGGCAGATGACTATGACAAGTTCCTAGCTTGGGCCAAGGTTGTGCCGCAGCTGCTGGGTAATCCGTTGTACCATTGGACGCACCTGGAGCTGCAACGGTTCTTCGGGATTCAGGAGCTGCTCAACGAGCAGAGCGCCCCGGCTATCTGGGACAAAGCAAATGCCAAGCTGCAAAGCGAAGGGTTTGGCGCGCGCGATTTGATTACAAAGTCCAAGGTGACGGTGGTATGCACCACCGATGATCCGGCGGATTCACTCGAATACCATTTGAAGATCAAGGAGATGGAGGGCTTCGACACGGCGGTGCTGCCAAGCTTTCGCCCCGACAAGTTCTTAGAGATCAACCGCGATACGTTTAAGCCTTGGCTGGCGAAGCTGGAGGCGACGACGGGCAAGCCGATCCCGAATTACGGGGCGTTACTAGACGCGTTGCGCGAGCGGATCGACTTCTTCCATGAAATCGGCGGTCGTGTGTCCGACCATGCGCTAGATACGCTGGAGTATCGCGAGACGACGCTGAAGGAGGTGGAGGCGATTTTCGCCAAGGCGTCGAGCAAGGGCTCCGTGACTCCGGTGGAAGAACGGAAATACAAATCGTATACGATGCGCTTCCTTGGCAAGGAATATGCTGCGCGCGGGTGGGCGATGCAGCTGCATATCCATGCGCTGCGGAACACGAACACGGCGATGTTCAAGCGACTGGGCCCCGATACGGGCTACGACGCGATTAACGATGGGCCGCTGGCCGAAGCGCTGGCCGGGCTGCTCGACGCCCTGGAGCAGGATGGCGGGTTGCCGAAGACGATCCTGTATTCGCTTAACCCAAACGATTACTGGGCCCTTGCCAGCATCATGGGCAGCTTCCAGGGTGGCGGCGTGCCGGGCAAGATCCAGTTCGGTACCGCTTGGTGGTTTAACGACAACAAGGACGGGATGACTCAGCAAATGCGTACGCTGGCCAACTTTGGCGTGTTGTCGCAATTCCTCGGGATGCTGACGGACTCGCGCAGCTTCCTATCGTATACACGGCACGAGTATTTCCGTCGCTTGCTTTGCGATGTGCTTGGCGATTGGGTCGATCGCGGGGAGGCACCGGAGGACTTCGAATTGCTGGGACGGATCGTTAACGACATTTGCTATGGCAATGCCAAGCGATATTTTGCTTTTCCGGAACAATAGAAAGGATTGACGCTGCTTCATGTCCGCTACGATTAAAGACATCGCCCGGGCGGCGAACGTCTCGCATATGACGGTTTCCCGGGCGCTGAACAACAGTCCGCTCATCAAGGAGGAGACCAAACGCAAGATCCTAGAGATTGCCGAGCAGCTGCATTACGTGCCGAATTATAACGCGAAGAGTTTGGTGTTGCAGCGCTCCCATACGATCGGGTTGTTTTTTACGAGCATGGTCCAGGGGACGTCCTCCAGCTTTCTCGCAGAGGCCATCCGCGGTGTGGGTCAGGAGGTTGGCGTCCAGTATAATTTGTTTCTCCGAGGGATTGATGATTTCGAGGATTTCAGTTCGATTCATCGCCGTCGGTTTGACGGCATTCTGCTGATGAGCCAAAGCGAACTTGATGATGCGTTTATCCGCCATGTACGGGAGCAGGGGATTCCACTGGTTGTGTTGAATCGGAATGTGGGCGATCCTGGTATGATCAATTTTGCGTCCAACGACCGGGAGGGTGCCTACGCGATGACACGCCATTTAGTCGACTCGGGCCATACATGCATCGCTCTGGTGGAAGGGATCGCCGGCTACAAGTCGACGCAGGAGCGCAAGGAGGGGTATCTAGAAGCCATGACGTTCGCTGGCCTGGAGGTCAGGAGGGAATGGATGGTGGAGGGCCGCTACGACGTGGAGAGCGGGTATTTGGCGATGGGGAGGCTTATGGCGCTGTCGCTGGAGGAAAGGCCGACAGCGGTGTTCTGCTGCAACGACGATATGGCGATTGGCGCGATGAAGGCGGCCGCAGAGGCGGGATTGCAGATTCCTGCGGACGTCTCGATCGTCGGCTTTGACGACATCGGCTTCTCGCATTACACGAATCCGCCGCTCACCACGGTGCAACGGCCGATCGAGCAGCTCAGCCGGATGGGCGCGTGCAAGATCCTCGAGCTGATTGAGGCACCCGCGACCGGCGGGGAGCTGGTGCAGTTGGACACGCGACTCGTGTGTCGTGAGTCGGTTGGGGTGCTGCGCTAATCCGTGAGGCAGGTGAGTTGCGGGGAGGCAGAAGCAAACCGGCCCGAACGCGCGGCGATGGGAGCGACGAGTGTTGCAGGGAGCGCTGCCCTATTGAGTTGAGGGTGTGCTGAGAATACTAGAAAAAACGCTATTACAAATATTTGGGGCTGTGACGGAATAAACTAGAAGCTGGGCATAGAAAAAAGGGCTAGTTGTGTTGTTGTGTAAAGAAAAACCGCTGAGAAAATTTTGGTGGTTTTTCTTTTTGATATTTAGATAGAAGTGGTTTTCGATTCTACCAGGAAGAGCTCAGCCCCGTACAGCGGCATCCTTCAAGGGAGACGTGGAATGGTATATTAAGCTCGCTTACTTTGTAACAACCGTATTATCTGAATCAGGGGCATTCTCGCCCACTATAAACAGTTTCGACAATTTGAGCCATCACTGGTATTTTAGTTTAAACCAAAACTCTACAAGATGATGGATCGCAAATAGAATGTATTTATACATAAAAAACTTCAATAATAGAAAAATATGGTGGACAAATACCTAAAATAGGATAAATTAACACATGATAGAAAATATTCTATAAGGAGAGATTATATTGAAAAAACTAGCAAGTCTTGTTATGTCACTTGTTTTTTTGTTAACTCTAGTTGGAAATACCAGCTTTGCTCAGTCGACCTCCTTTGATGAAAAGATTATTTATAAGGCTAAAGAAATAACTGATATCAATTTGCTTTATGAAAGGGCAAAAAATGGAGTCACAGATAAAAAAGATGATAATTTCAAAGAGGATGTATCAATAATGGGAGCGGTTTCAAAAAATGATGAAATAAGAAAATTCTCTACAACCCAAAAATTATTAGAGGTGGAGAAGAATAATGAGACGATTGAAAGCTTTAAAACTGTCTCATTTGTGGTTGTTTCTGAAAAGCATGATAATGGTATTATTCGACCGTTTGGGAGTAAAGATGAGGAGCAATGGGACGGGGCATACGGCATCAGGGCTTATTCAACTGTATACTATACTAGATCAACAAATGGGAATTTATATACTTATACATTGAATTCTGTATCTGGTGGATGGGATAATATTGACAGCCAATATAGCTTGTCAGGCCGCCATGTTAGATATGGTGTATCAGGAAATAGGGCAGGGGGAGGAGTTGTGTTAGAGCACGAGGATAAATATCCAACGGGTAATACTTTCTCTTATACCGCCACTTCTGCTATGTCCTATCCTGTTGAAAGTAGGGTTATAATGGGCCTGAATTCATATATTACAATTAAACGTGGAACTAGCTCAACGTGGGAGCTTCATCATCAGAATAATCTTGAATATAATTGGTAATTATTTATTCAGTACAAGAATGATTTTGTAAATAAATGTTGAACAACTCCAGTCTTTATTTTTCAGAGACTGGAGTTGTTACTGTTATAGGTTAAAGCTATTTCAAAATTAAGCTCTCCTCAATATCATCCCACTTGATTGTGATTCTTATAGAAGTATATTTGTTTGATATTGCACAGCCAGAGCAGGACACAGGCACTCTTATTACCCCTTTTTGTAGAGAAATATCAGTAACTCTAGTATTTTTACTTTCACTTTCTATTACTAGCTCATCAACAGTATTATCTTTCATCTTTTTGCCTTTAAAACGAAATTCATAAGTGCCTTGCTCACTATTTGTTTTCGTATTAATCGTTGGGTTATACTTCACTTTCCAATTGGTACTCTCACCACTAAAGTTAAGAGTTGAACTACAACTTATCAGTAATATGAACACTGAAAAAATGAGAAAAGTTTTCTTTATCGGATCTCACTCCTTTCTTCGCACCTAATTTTATATCTTTTTCTAGAATTATGCAATTTACTACACCTGTTCTTTTAGAAAATTTTCAATGCTGTCATGGCGGAACTAGTGAACTCTGACGGTTTATCGTATGGAGATTTCAATAACAGATTTCAAAAGATATAGTTCCTTAATTAATTTCCACCGGAACGAGCTTGAACTCGTTCACGTCGGCCAGGCCGCGGTTGGTGATACGCAGCTCAGGAATGACTGGCAAGGCGATCAGCGAAAACGTCATGAACGGTGCGTTCAACTGGCAGCCGAGTTGCTTCCAGGCCGCCTCCAGACCCTTCACTTGGGTGACGACGGTCTCCAGCGGCTGATCGGACATCAGGCCGGCGATAGCCATCGGCACCGCCGCGAGCACTTGGCCGTCCAGCACGGCAATCATGCCGCCGCCCAACTTCGCCAGCTCGTTTGCCGCGAATGCCATGTCCTCGGGATTCGTACCCATGACGAGCAGGTTGTGGCTGTCATGCGCGACCGTGGAAGCTACGGCACCTTGCTTCAGGCCGAAGCCCCGCGCGAAGGCGAGCGACAGCTCGCCGGACCCGCGATGACGGTCGATGCAAGCGAGCGCCGTGATATCCTGCTCGGCGGCCAGCCGCACGATTCCGTCCCCGTCAACCTTGACGGTTGCCGTCCCCTTCGCCGTGCGTGCGCTGTTCTCGATCACGTCAATGACGTGGATCGTCGTTTGCTCTTTGCCGCTGGCGCTGCGGTAGAGGAAATCGGCGGCGGTCAGCGGACGCGCCAATTTCACCGAGGCACGCGCCTGCGGCGGATACGGGTACGCCGGGAACGGAACGCGGAGCTGTCCGTCGTCGTAGGCGACCTTGCCGTCGGTGATAACCGTCGACGGCTCCATCCGCCGCAGATCGCTGATCAGCAGCAGGTCCGCGCATTTACCCGGCGCGATCCCGCCCAAGTCGCCGTCGACCTTGAAGTACCGCGCCGTATTGATGGTTCCCATCTGAATCGCGGTGACCGGATCGACGCCTTCTTCAATGGCCCGGCGCACGACATGGTTCATGTGGCCTTGCTCGA
The DNA here is from genome assembly GCF_009725205.1 of Paenibacillus timonensis. Classification (GTDB taxonomy): domain Bacteria; phylum Bacillota; class Bacilli; order Paenibacillales; family Paenibacillaceae; genus Fontibacillus; species Fontibacillus rhizolycopersici. The sequence goes on from NZ_WNZY01000010.1 coordinate 53,558, forward strand.
TCAGCGTCTGCGGATACACGTCGTCGGTGACCAGCAGGATGTTCGAAGGGTTCACCTTATCTTCGGTGACTACCTTGATCACTTCCTTGACGTCATGCCAAGCTGAGCCTTCGCGGATCATCAGGTGCATGCCGATACGCAGCTTGGCCAGCCCTTGCTCCCGGGTCACCGTCTCGTGACAGGAGGTAACGCCTGATGCGGTGTAAGCCTGGAGCATCCGCTCGTCATCGCTCGGAAAATGCCCGGTTACCGTTTTTCCCGCCTCCATCGTAGCTTTGATCTCGCCGAGCATTTTCGGGTCACCAAACACGACACCTGGGAAGTTCATGACTTCGCCTAGTCCTTCGACCCCGTCCCAGGTCATCCCTTCGGCGATATCGCCCGTATTCAGCGAGGCTCCAGCATCCTCCAAATGGTCGGTAGCCGGTACGCAGGAAGGAAACGTGGTATAGACCTTAAGCGGCAGGCCTTGACCTTCCTCATGCATCCAGCGCACGCCCTCCGCGCCAAACACGTTGGCGATTTCGTGCGGATCCATAAAGATGCCGGTCGTCCCTTTGGCCAGCGCCGCCTTGGCGAACTCGGCCACCGACAGCATGGTGCTCTCAACGTGCATATGCCCGTCCAGAAGCCCGGGAACAATGTGGCGTCCCGCCGCGTCGATCACGACGGTGTCCTCGCCGATCGTGTGCTCGGCATCCCCCACGAAGGCGATTCGCCCTTCGGCAACGGCGACGTCCGTCAGCGGCAACAGCTCCCCGGTGTAGACATTGACCAACGTACCGCCCTTAACGACCAAATCGGCCTTCGCTTTACCCATGGCGACATTCGCCAACGTACGGCTTACTTCATACAGCTTCTTCCTTGCGGATTGTTTCATCTCCCGATTCACTCCTTTAATTATCCGTCGATTAACCAAGCCAAGTCACACCTAACCATCCCAAGCCGTCCAATGTCACAACTAAATGGCCATCCTAACTGTCCCGCCTGAACTAACTCTAGCGCTAACGCTTGCTACAGAGCTTAAGTGGGCTAAAATCGCAGTATTCTGAGTCTAACGCTTACCACAGAGCTTATTGTTCATTTTACAGCGGTAAACAGGCACTTTTGATGAAAATAGCGCCGCTCAGCGTCGTTAGAAATGAAAAACCCCCGAATTTGCTAGTATAGCGTTTCTCATCAGCGTTAGAGCGGACGGTGGCAGGATTCTGCTTATGATCGGCCGGCCCAGCGTGACACAACTAACCCATCCGCGCCTAGCTGTCCAATGACACAACTAAATGGCTATCCCAACCGCCCCGCCTGAACTAACTCTAGCGCTAACGCTTGCTACAGAGCTTAAGTGGGCTAAAATCGCAGTATTCCGAGTCTAACGCTTACCACAGAGCTTATTGTTCATTTTAAAGCGGTTAACAGGCACCTTTGATGAAAATAGCGCCGCTCAGCGTCGTTAGAATAGAAAAACCCCCGAATTTGCTAGTATAGCGTTTCTCATCAGCGTTAGAGCGGGGCGGTGGTAGGATTCACGCTTGATCGGCCGGCGCCCAGCGCCCTCAGCTCGCCCCATGTGGCCCCATGGGCTCCCCCGGCGCCTCCGCGCAGTCACCGTGGCTGCCCAGCGCCGGGCTGGCGGGTGCCTTCCCTCGCTTTATTTAAAAATAAATATAACAAGAAAGGCCGCCCTTCGAACAGAACTTTCTGTTCGAAGCGCAGCCTTTCGTCTTAAGCCTTAGGCTTTGGCGGTTGGATCCACTTTCTCGATGACTTTGTCGACCAAGCCGTATTCCTTCGCTTCCGCCGCGCTCATGAAGTAGTCGCGGTCGGTGTCCTTCTCGATCCGATCCAGCGGTTGGCCGGTCCGTTCGGCGAGGATTTGGTTTAGCTTATCACGCATTTTGAGGATACGGCGGGCACGGATTTCGATATCCGTTGCCTGGCCCTCGGCTCCGCCGAGCGGCTGATGGATCATGATTTCGCTGTTCGGCAGCGCATAGCGTTTGCCTGGTGCGCCTGCGTTCAGCAGGAAAGCGCCCATCGAAGCGGCGAGCCCGACGCAAATCGTGGAGACGTCGGATTTAATGAATTGCATCGTATCATAAATCGCCATACCGGCAGTAATGGAACCGCCAGGGCTGTTAATGTATAGGGAGATGTCCTTCGTTGGATCTTCCGCGTCCAGAAACAGCATCTGGGCAATGATGGAGTTGGCGACGACATCGTTCACCTGGGAGCCCAGGAAGATGATCCGGTCCTTGAGCAGACGGGAATAAATGTCGTAAGCGCGCTCGCCGCGATTGCTTTGTTCAACGACCATAGGAATATAACTCACCAATAAAACCTCCTTAAATTTAGGGCGCTCGCATGGAACGACCCACCCAATGGAATAGTCTGCAAAAATCGCCCCAATCAATCTAAGAATTGACGGAAACGAAGAAGATTAATCTCATCATAAACAATTTAATCGAGAAAGTCAAAGAAAGTCAAACTCAAGAGAATAAAAAAAGTCCAATCGACTAAAAGTCAGGACTTGTTCATGTAAATCAAATATAGAATGGCGCGCCCGCGAGGAATCGAACCTCGATCTCAGGCTCCGGAGGCCTACGTCATATCCATTGGACCACGGGCGCAAATTTAGCGAACAAAAATTATTATATGATATTTCAAATCAAAACGCAAGGCGAAATCCTTAAAGTAAAAAAGGTCCAAAAAAAGGATTGTCATGAAAGCGTTTCTATGATAACTTGTTGAATATATAAAAACGTTTTTATAGATAGGGTGTATCGAGAGATGGGGAAAGTCACCATTAAGGATGTAGCCAAAGCGGCGGGCGTTTCGATCTCCACGGTTTCTAACGCGTTAAATGACGTGGACGTACTGAACCCGGAGACCAAATCCCACGTGCTGAAGGTTGCCAAGCAACTGAACTACGTTCCGAATTTAAACGGGAAGCAGCTGAAGTCGAAGAAGACGAATATGCTCGGCTTTTTCACGACCAGCGTCTCGGGACCTTATTTCTACATTCTGGTCGAGTCGATGGCGCGTGAGAGCGAACGGCTTGGATACGGTTTGCACGTGATGGTTACGGCCGACAAGCAAACCATTATTAGCAATATCATGGGTCGACGAGTCGACGGCGTCATTATTTACGAGGAATTACGGGTTGATGATCAAGATATCGCAATGATGGAGAAAGACAAGATCAAGGCGGTATTTCTCGATCGGGTCATTCAGAAGGAAACGATGGGAACGGTCATTTTCAATTCTTATGCCTCTTCTTACGAAGCCACTAAATACCTGATTAGCCTGGGCCACAAGAGAATCGCCTACCTGTCCGGTGTGGATACGATGTACGACAGCGTGCAGCGGAAGGAAGGGTACCTCGCCGCTTTACGAGAGCATCAATTGCCGGTGGACGAGGATTTCATTGTGCAGGGGTATTTTGAAGAAGAGAGCACCTATAATGCGGTTCGGGCTTTTGTTCACAAACATCCGGGCAAAATACCGGACGCGATTCTGGCGGGCAACGATCTGAGTGCGATCGGGTGCATTAAGGCTTTGCGCTCGTATGGACTTGAAGTTCCAAGGGACATCAGCGTCGTCGGTTTTGACGATATCGATATCGCCCAGTATTTTACGCCGCCCCTAACCACCGTACGAAATCAAATTGCTCGGCAAGGGATTTTGGCCGTCAACCATTTGGTGAACATGATTAAGAAGCAGGAGCAGGGGAAGGTGCAAAAACTGGACGGTGAACTGATCGTGCGGGGCTCGAGCCATGTCCGTTTAAGGCGAGACTAGGCTCGGGCGCGTATGAAAGATTCTGACGATAGGGAACTTTTTGATTAAAATAAAAACGTTTTTATTCCTTCCTGAGGAATAAAGAGAGGAGCGCAAAATGGCGAAGTCAGCTGCGGCAGCCAAGAAACAGGTGGGATTAAGAATGAAGCAATTCTTTATCGACTTCGGCAGGCAGTGGGAAATCCAGTCGATGATCTGGCCGGGGATTATTTTTATGATTATTTTTTGCTACGTCCCTATTTACGGATTAACCATCGCCTTTAAGAATTACACGGTCATCGATACGCTAAGCTCCGCCCCATGGGTGGGATTGGATAACTTCAAGATTATCGCAAGCGATCGCTACTTCTGGGATTCCGTGGTGAACACATTGGGGATCAGCTTTCTGAAATTGGCGATCGGGTTCGTGATCCCGATTATCCTGGCGATCATGATTTACGAACTGAGCATGGGCCGGTTCAAAAAAATCGTACAGACCATTTCCTATCTCCCGCACTTTTTATCCTGGATCGTTCTTGGCGGGATGTTAATCACCTGGTTCTCGACGACCGGCATGTTCAATCAGCTGCTGCTGGACCTGGGAATCATTTCGAAGGCTCAGAACATCATGTTGGATCCGGGCAAATATTGGTGGATCGCCGTGTTGTCCGATGTCTGGAAAGAAGCGGGTTGGGGGACGATCCTCTATCTCGCCATCATGGCCAAGATTGATCCGACCTATTACGAGGCGGCCAAGATCGATGGGGCCAGCCGGCTCCGGCAAATTTGGAACATCACCTTACCGAACATGAAGATGATTATCAGCTTGAACCTGATCCTGACCGTCAGCGGCCTGCTGGGCTCCAACCTGGACCAGACCTTAGTGCTGATTAACTCCCAGAACCGGGAAAAAGCCGAAGTAATCAACTCTTACGTGTACCGGATGGGGATGACGCAAGGGGATTTCTCCTACGCGACCGCCGTCGGTCTCGGCGTTTCGATTGTCTCCGTCATTCTGTTGGTGTTTGCCAATAAGGTGACCAGCAAACTCAACGATAATCAATCTGTCCTGTAAGGAAGGAGTAGCAGCTATGAATCGAAAGGCGGTCAAACAGGATCTCGACAGCCGAATTTTTGATACCGTCAATGTCACGGTCCTGATTCTATTTACAATCATCATTGTCATTCCGCTCTGGAACGTCATCGTTTCTTCCTTCAGTTCGGGGCGATCGCTGGCGGAAGGCGGGTTCGTCTTCTGGCCCAAGGAATTTTCTCTGGAGAACTACGAGGCGGTGTTTCGGGACGATACGATTTGGCAGTCGTTCCTGATCTCGGTCCTGAAGACGGTCATCGGCGTGGTTACCCACGTATTCTTCTGCGCGATGATCGGTTACGGCCTCAGCAAGAGCAATGTGCGCGGCCGCAAGCTGTACGTGACGATGGGCGTCATTACGATGTTCTTCTCGGGCGGCATGATTCCGACGTACTTGCTCATTAAATCGCTGGGTCTGCTTAACAGCTTCTGGGTGTACATCATCCCGGCTTTGTTCAGCTACTACGACGTCGTGATTCTCATGAACTTCTTCCGGAACGTGCCGGATTCCCTGGAGGAATCGGCCAAGATCGACGGTGCCGGAGACTGGAGGATTTTCCTGAAGATCTTTATTCCGTTGTCGATGCCGGCCATGGCTACCATCGCCTTATTCAACGGCGTGAATCAGTGGAACGACTTCATGACGACGAAGTTGTACATCACCGATCAATACCTCTATCCGCTGCAAATGAAACTGTACGAAATCATCGTTCAATCCCAGACCCAATCGATGCAGAACGTCGCGGGTTCCGTCGTGATTGAAACGACCACCAAAGGAGTTCAACTCGCAACAATTGTGATTACGACTTTGCCGATTGTTGTGATTTATCCATTATTACAAAGATACTTTATCTCCGGCATGATGCTGGGGGCGGTGAAGGAGTAACAAATCAGCAACTTAGAATGAGGATGCCTAACGCGTGTTGAACTAGTTGTGCTTACAAAAAAAGGGAGGGTACACAAATGTTAAAGTTGAACAAAAGACTCGCTAGAAAAGGGATCACGGCTTGCGTCGCCCTGCTGACTGCTGCGCTGGTCGTTACGGGATGCGGCAGCTCCGGCGGCGGCTCCAAGGCTGCGAAAGGGGACGTCTCCCTGGAGAACCGTTATACGGTAGACGCCAATACACCGGCATGGAAGCTGGATAAGAAGGAAGAGCCAACCCAGCTGACTTGGTACGTCAACGCCGATTGGTGGAATACGGACTTCGGCAACGATGTGGTCACGAAGAAAATCAAAGAAGATTTGAATATCGACATCAAATTTGTGACTGGCGACGATACGAAACTCAACACTTTCTTCGCGGGAAGCGACATGCCGGACCTGATCACGGTGTTCGATTCGAACTCCGCCGTCGTACAGAAGGCTTCTTCCTGGGCATTGCCGCTGAACGAACTGGCGGAGAAATACGACCCTTATTTCAACAAAGTGGCTGCGCAAGATACGCTCAACTGGTTTAAGCAAGCCGACGGCAACACATACGGTTACCCGAACTACTCCAATACGCAAGCCGATTATGACAGCGGTAACATTCCGGCCAAAACCGCCTTCGTGATCCGCAAGGACGTGTATGAAGCGCTGGGCAAGCCAGTTATTGGTACGCCCGAGGAGTTCAAAAATGTGATGCAGCAAATCAAAACCCAATTCCCGGAGCTGATTCCTTTCGGTTTTAACTCGATCGGCGAAGGAACAGGTTCCCTGGGCGACGTGTTCCAAGACTTCCTTGGCGTGCCGCTGGAAACCGAAAACGGCGAATTCTACAACCGGAACCTGGATGAAGATTACCTGACTTGGCTCAAGACGCTAAATCAAGTGCATCAAGCCGGCAATATCAGCGACGACAGCTTTGCCGATGACGGCCCAGCCTTTGAAGAGAAGGTGAAATCGGGTAAATACGCAACGATGCTGCTTGACGGAACTCCGCAGCAAGGCGGCAATCTGCAAATCTTCGCCACCGCCCATCCGGATCAAGCTTATCTGGCCATCGACGGACCGCAAAGCACGGTAGGCAACACGCCGAAATTGAACCAATCCGGCATCACCGGCTGGATGATCAGCTTTATTACGAAACAATGCAAAGATCCAGCGAAAGCCCTCCAAATCTTCACGTACCTGTTGGATGAAGAAGGCCAGATGCTGATGAATTACGGGATTGAGGGCGAGACGTACACGAAGAACGCGGATGGTACTGTTCAATTCACGCCGGAAGTCAAAGAATTGCAACAGACAGATGCCGACAAGTTCAAGAAAGAATACCGCATGGGCGAATTCATGTTCTTCGGTCATGATCGTCATAAAGCGCTGAGCGCCGATGCCTTCCCTGAGTCCATTAAGCAAATGCAAGAGTGGGGCAAAGGCAAGCTGGTACCTCACTTCATCCTTGAAAATATCAATCCGGACGCGGGATCTCCGGAAGCTCGTTCTTTGACGGCGATCAACACAACCTGGAACACAACGATGGTCAGCTTGATTCGTGCGAAGAACGATGGGGAATTCGAGAGTACGTTGAACAATTATAAGAAATTCATCGAAGACAACGGTTGGGATCAAATCGTGAAGATTCGTACGGAGAAAATGAAAGCCAATAAAGATAAGCTCGGCCTCAAGTAAACTGAGCGTCAATATAGAAGTGGAGGGAACATCATGCGTGAGCTCGAACTTTATTATTCCTCTGGAGAGTCTTCTCTCTTCGTCCAAAAAACGAGAGAGCAGCTGCTGCCGCAGGATTCGGCAGTATCGGATGTTGCCGTCCGATTGGATGAAACCGTGGGCTATCAGGCGATGGACGGATTTGGGGCTTCTTTTACCGATTCGGCAGCCTATTTGATCCACCAAGTGCTTACCGAAGAGCAGCGTTTATCCTTAATGAAGAAGTTGTTTGACTCGGAAGAAGGGATTGGCCTTTCCGTACTGCGCAACCCGATGGGTGCCTCGGATTATGCCCGGTTCATCTATAGCTACGACGATTTGCCCGAGGGCGAGACCGACCCGGAAATGGGGCGGTTCTCCATCCGCCACGACGAGGCCGACGTGATTCCACTCTTACAAGAAGCGCTGGCCTTGAATCCATCCATCAAGCTGTTTGGCTCCCCCTGGAGCGCGCCGGGCTGGATGAAGACGAGTGGCTCAATGATCGGCGGGGAACTGAAGAAGGAATATTATGAAGCCTATGCGAACTACTTCGTTCGTTATGTAGAATCCTACGCCGAGCACGGTTTATCGATTTATGCGGTGACGCCGCAGAACGAACCGCTTTATGTGCCGGGACATTACCCGGGGATGTTGATGACGGCCGAGATGCAGACCGATTTTGTGAAAAACTATTTGAAACCGGCTTTTGCGAAACGCGGCTTGACCACGAAGATCCTGGCTTATGACCACAACTGGGATCGTCCGGATTATCCACTGTCCGTATTCAAGGAAGCGGCGGATGCGGTCGACGGCGTGGCCTGGCATTGGTATGGAGGGGAAGCTTCGGCGCAAAGCCAAGTGAAGGAGGCTTATCCGGAAAAAGAGGTTCATTTCACCGAAGGCTCCGGTGGAGAATGGATTCCGGCGTTTGAACCGGCGTTCTCCAATGTCATGCGGACGGGAATCGAAATTTTGCGCCATCACAGCCAATCGCTGGTGCTTTGGAATATGGCGCTCGATGAGCAGAATGGGCCCACCGTCCCCGGCTTTGGGAAGAGCACATGCCGCGGGATTGTGACGGTGAACCAGCAGACCCGCGAGCTCGAGTATACGCTGGATTATTATGCGCTGGCTCATTTCAGCAAAGTGATCCGGCCGCAGGCGGTGCGGATTGCCGCTGAGGCAGAGGAGGCTGCGATTCGCTCCGTGGCTTTCCGGAATACGGACGATTCAATTGGCGTCGTACTGTTTAATGATGGGGAAGAAGCGAGAAATGTCGCGTTGGAGCTGACAGGAACGGAAGAAGCCCGGTTCCGGCTCGGACCGAAGAGCGCGTTGTCCCTTCGTATCCCTAGAGCGTAAGCCTTGCTTGAACGGGCAATTATATTGAAGTGAATCACGCATGCTCCTTTTGCGAGAGTAGACGACATCTATCGTTTATATTTCGCGGAAGGAGCTTTTTTATGGAACGATAACGTACTCCTAGAGGCCCCATGTATAAGTAAAATGGCAAAAGTAAATGATACGGACGTCAGGCTTGCAACCGAACTAAATATTGGTTAAAATATCAGTGGGACTTAAAAAGTTAACCCGGGACATTTTAAGACCAGGAGATGGAGAGAGAAGACGAAGCTTGCAGGAGTGGAAAGCATGCGAAATATATTAGAGATTCAACAGCAGCTTCTTCCTGATCTCATGGACATTCTCAAGAAAAGGTACACTATACTTCACCAGATCATGTTGTCTGAAGTCATTGGCCGCAGAACCTTGGCGAATTCGCTGGACATGACGGAGCGTGTGTTGCGTGCCGAGACAGATCTCATGAAGGCCCAAGGCCTGATAGAAATCGAGAATATAGGCATGAGAATCAGCGACGCAGGACGGCGATTGATTGAGGATTTGGAACCGATGATGCTAGAGTTGTTCGGGCTCTCCAATTTGGAGGACACGATCCGTCAGCATTATGGACTGCGTAAAGTAGTGATTGTACCTGGAGACTGCGAAACCTCACCGCTCGTAAAACGGGAGCTGGGGCGTGCAGGTGCCAAGGCACTGATGGGTGCCATGTGCGGGGATGATGTGGTTGCGGTAACCGGCGGCACAACGCTGGCGGAAGTCGCGGATCAGCTGAATCCACCGCCGAACGTCACGATGAAGCAAAGCTGGTTTGTACCAGCACGCGGAGGTCTTGGCGAGAGCCTGGAAATCCAGGCGAACACCATCGCTTCCGGCATGGCGAAGCGGGTTGGTGCAGGTTATCGCCTGCTGCATGTTCCCGATTTGCTGGGGAAGGAAGCTTATGAGTCGCTCGTTCACGATCCGAACATTCAAGATATCGTGAACATGATCCGCCAGGCACGTATCGTGGTGCACGGGATCGGAGACGCTATGGAGATGGCGCGGCGCCGCAAGCTGGAGCCGGGCATGGCTGAGGAAATCCGCAAGGAAGGCGCGCTAGCGGAATCATTTGGTTATTACTTTAATGAAGATGGCGTCGTCGTGCACAAAATGCTAACCTTAGGCCTGCGTCTCGAGGACATCAAGCGAACAGAGACCGTGATCGGAATCGCGGGAGGCAAGAGCAAAGCGAAAGCGATCCATGCCGTATTGCGATTTGGACATGAGGATATTCTAGTGACCGATGAAGCTGCGGCGGAAGAGATCGTTCGTGAGCTCAGCAAGAAATCCGGGAAATAAATGGGTTTACTCATGACGGGTTTTTTCGGGCCTGTCTTGAATAATAAAAAAAATCAAACACTGGGAGGAACTATTCAATGAGCGTAAAAGTAGGGATTAACGGGTTTGGACGTATTGGACGTTTGGCATTCCGCCGCATTCAAAACGTGGAAGGTATCGAAGTCGTAGCAATCAATGACCTGACAGATGCGAAAATGTTGGCTCATTTGTTGAAATATGATACAACTCAAGGCCGCTTCGACGGCGACGTTGAAGTACATGACGGATTCTTCAAAGTAAACGGTAAAGAAGTTAAGGTTCTGGCTAACCGTAACCCTGAAGAATTGCCTTGGGGCGAGCTTGGCGTTGACATCGTTCTGGAGTGCACAGGCTTCTTCACAACGAAAGAAAAAGCTGAGCTTCACCTGAAAGGCGGCGCGAAGAAAGTTGTAATCTCCGCTCCAGCTACCGGCGACATGAAAACCGTTGTTTACAACGTAAACCATGAAATCCTCGACGGCACGGAAACTGTTATTTCCGGCGCATCTTGCACAACGAACTGCTTGGCTCCTATGGCTAAAGCGCTGAATGACAAATTCGGCATCGTAGAAGGCTTGATGACTACAATCCATGCCTACACTGGCGACCAAAACACGCTGGACGCTCCGCATGCGAAAGGTGACTTCCGTCGTGCTCGTGCAGCTGCAGCAAACATCATTCCTAACACAACTGGCGCAGCGAAAGCCATCGGCCTGGTTATCCCTGAACTGAAAGGTAAACTCGACGGTGCAGCTCAACGCGTGCCTGTACCAACCGGTTCTTTGACTGAGCTTGTAACTGTTCTTGAGAAAACCGTTACGGTTGACGAAGTGAACGCTGCTATGAAAGCCGCTTCTGACCCAGAAACTTTCGGTTACACCGAAGACGAAATCGTATCTTCGGATATCGTAGGCATCACTTACGGTTCCTTGTTCGACGCTACGCAAACGAAAGTATTGTCCGTAGGCGACAAACAATTGGTGAAAACCGTATCGTGGTACGACAACGAAATGTCCTACACTGCACAGTTGGTTCGTACGCTGGAATACTTCGCGAAAAAAGTAAAATAAGAAGTAACCCATAAAGATCGATTCATCCCAAAGAGGAGCAACCTAATTTAAGGACTCCTCTTTGGTTCTTGCATGAAATACGACATTCACACACACACCGTTTTTTTATAAATAGAGAGAAGTTTCATGGCGTCTTAGGAGAGAAAACAGAATCAAAGCCGTAGATGCGCATTTTTCCCCGCGCATACCGTTAGGAGGAACGTGGAGATGAATAAGAAAAGTGTACGTGATGTGGAAGTAACCGGCAAACGCGTGTTTGTCCGCGTAGATTTCAATGTACCGATGCAAGATGGCAAGATTACCGATGACACTCGGATCCGCGAAACGTTGCCGACGATTAAATACTTGATCGAAAATGGCGCAAAGGTCATCCTCGCGAGTCACTTGGGCCGTCCAAAAGGCCAAGTCAACGAAGACATGCGTTTGACACTGCCAGCGAAACGCTTGGGCGAGCTGCTCGGCAAAGAAGTAGCCAAAGCTGACGAAGCTGTAGGCGAAGCCGCGAAAGCCAAAGTAAATGCCTTGAACAACGGCGACGTACTGGTGCTTGAAAACGTACGTTTCTACCCGGGCGAAGAGAAGAATGATCCTGAACTCGCGAAGCAATTCGCTGAGCTGGCTGATCTGTTCGTCAACGATGCGTTTGGCGCAGCACACCGCGCGCACGCTTCGACGGAAGGTATCGCTCATTACCTGCCAGCCGTATCCGGCTTGCTGATGGAGAAAGAATTGTCCGTTCTCGGCAAAGCACTGTCGAATCCGGATCGTCCTTTCACTGCTATTATCGGCGGGTCGAAGGTTAAAGACAAAATCGACGTCATCGACAACTTGCTCAACATCGCGGACAATGTGTTGATTGGCGGCGGCTTGGCTTACACCTTCTTCAAAGCGCAAGGTCATGAAATCGGCCAATCGCTGTTGGATGACAGCAAACTGGATGCCGCTCTTGGCTTCATCGAGAAAGCGAAGAAGCTGGGCAAGAACTTCGTGCTTCCGGTTGACTGCATCGTCGCTGACGACTTCAGCGCAACAGCTAACCATAAAGCGGTAGATATCGACAGCATTCCTGCAGATTGGGAAGGCGTGGACATCGGGCCGAAGACGCGTGCGAAATATGCCGAAATCATCAAGAACTCCAAGCTGGTCGTTTGGAACGGGCCGATGGGCGTGTTCGAAATCGATATTTTCGCAAATGGGACGAAAGAAGTGGCAGAAGCCTGCGCAACAACAGAAGGCTACACCATCATCGGCGGCGGAGACTCTGCAGCAGCAGCTGAGAAGTTCAACCTGGCTTCGCAAATGAACCACATCTCCACGGGCGGCGGGGCTTCCCTGGAATTCATGGAAGGCAAGGCGCTTCCAGGCGTCGTGGCTTTGAACGACAAGTAAACCGTTTATCAGATCAAAGTTCGTTTTTTGAACTACCATATTAAGATCAAAGTTCAAATAACGGGCTTTCAGCACCGAGAAGGTTGGATGAAGCCAGGGACTGAGTAGCGGAGCGTAGATGAGTCTACGTGAGCAACGGAAGGCCCGGGTGAATTCAAGATTCGATGTCGAATCGACTTCTTGAGTTGCATCGTGATCAAAGTTCGTTTTTTGAACTACCTCTATGAAGAAGTGAAGGAGTGGGCTCTGTGAGAACACCTATTATCGCCGGAAACTGGAAAATGTTCAAAACCGTTTCCGAAGCCAAAACCTTCTTCGAAGCCGTTAAAGGTAAAGCGGAGGTTGCCGGCGTAGAGAGCGTTATCTGCGCGCCGTTCACCAACCTTCCGGCTTTGGTAGAAGCAGCAAAAGGCACGTCGATCAAAATCGGCGCGCAAAACATGCATTTTGAAGACGAAGGAGCCTTCACCGGTGAAGTCAGCGGACGCATGCTGAAAGAGCTTGGCGTGGACTATGTCATCATCGGCCACTCCGAGCGCCGGGCGTATTTCGGCGAAACCGACGAAATCGTGAATAAGAAGATCCTTGCCGCATTCAAACACGGGTTGACCCCGATTCCTTGCGTCGGCGAGAAGCTGGAAGAGCGCGAAGCCGGCCAAACGAAAGAAGTCGTGAAGGTGCAAACCGAAGCGGCTTTGAAAGGGTTAACTGCGGAGCAAGCGGCGCAAGTCGTTATTGCTTATGAACCGATCTGGGCGATTGGTACAGGCAAATCCTCCACGTCGCAAGACGCGAACGAAGTGATTTCCTATATTCGCAGCCTGGTTCAAGGTTTGTACGGCAACGATGTGGCCGCGAAAATCCGTATCCAATACGGCGGCAGCGTTAAACCGGAGAACGTGAAGGAGTATATGGGCCAAAGCGACATCGACGGCGCACTCGTCGGCGGTGCCAGCCTGCAGCCGGACTCTTACATCCAGCTCGTTGAGGGGGCGAAATAAATGACGGCTCCCAAACCAGTAGCTCTGATCATCATGGACGGGTTCGGTCTTCGCGAAAAAGTCGAAGGCAATGCGGTGGCTCAAGCGAATAAACCGAACTATGACCGTTATTTGAAGCAATACCCGAACACCACGCTGACCGCCAGCGGGGAAGCGGTAGGTTTGCCGGAAGGTCAAATGGGGAACTCCGAAGTCGGTCACTTGAATATCGGTGCCGGCCGGATTGTATACCAGGATTTGACCCGGATCTCTAAATCGATTCGCGAAGGCGAATTTTTCTCGAATGAAACGCTGGTAGAGGCGGTGCGCAGCGCCAAATCGAAAGGCAAGAAGCTGCATCTGTACGGCCTTCTGTCCGACGGCGGCGTGCATAGCCACATTGAGCATATGTTTGCCATGCTCGAGCTGGCGAAGAAGGAAGAGATGCACGAGGTTTACGTGCATGCTTTCCTTGACGGTCGCGACGTTGCTCCGGACAGCGCGAAAGGCTTCCTGGAGCGGCTGATCGCCAAGATGAACGAGCTTGGCGTCGGTAAGATCGCAACGGTGCAAGGCCGCTATTACGCGATGGACCGCGACAAACGTTGGGACCGCGTCGAGAAATCGTACCGGGCCATGGTGTATGCGGAAGGACCGCAATATACGGACCCAATTCAGGCGGTAACAGAATCGTACGAGAAATCGGTATTTGACGAATTCGTGATGCCGACCGTGATTGTCGATGGCCATGGCCAACCGATCGCGCAAGTGGAAAGCGGCGACAGCGTCATTTTCCTCAACTTCCGTCCGGACCGTGCCATTCAACTGTCCAACGTATTTACGAACAAGGATTTCCAAGGCTTCGACCGCGGACCGAAATTCCCGAAAGACCTGCACTTCGTGTGCTTAACCCTGTTTGCGGAATCGGTTGACGGCTATGTAGCGTACAAGCCAAAGAATCTCGACAATACGTTTGGTGAAGTGCTGGTACAGAACGGTAAGAAGCAATTGCGGATCGCTGAAACGGAAAAATACCCGCATGTGACGTTCTTCTTTAGCGGCGGACGCGATGTAGAGCTTCCGGGCGAAAAACGCGTCCTGATCAACTCGCCGAAGGTCGCAACGTACGACTTGAAACCGGAAATGAGCGCCTATGAAGTGGCGGAAGCTTGCGTCAAAGAAATCGAGTCGGATCAACACGACGCGATCATCTTGAACTTCGCGAATCCGGACATGGTCGGGCACTCCGGGATGATGGAGCCAACGATCAAAGCGGTTGAAGTAACGGACGAGTGCGTAGGCAAGGTTGTTGACGCCGTCAAAGCCAAAGGCGGAGTTGTCATCATTATTGCCGACCACGGGAATGCCGATATGGAAACCGACGACCAAGGCCGTCCATTTACCGCACATACGACGAACCCGGTTCCATTCATCGTTACCGATGAGAACGTCGTGCTTCGCGACAAAGGTATTCTCGCCGATGTAGCTCCAACGCTGCTCGACTTGATGGGCTTGCCGCAGCCGGCGGAAATGACCGGTCAATCGATGATTGCCAGCCGCAAGGCATAAAATAACTATAAAACCCTTAAAGGAGATTGTATTCTAATGACGATTATTTCTGACGTATACGCTCGCGAAGTCCTTGACTCCCGCGGCAACCCTACCGTTGAAGTTGAAGTTTATCTCGAATCCGGCGCAATGGGCCGTGCCATCGTTCCTTCCGGTGCTTCCACCGGCGCGCATGAAGCTGTAGAGCTTCGCGACGACGACAAATCCCGTTACCTGGGCAAAGGCGTATTGAACGCCGTGAAGAACGTGAACGAAACCATCGCTCCTGAAGTGATTGGCATGGACGCGCTGGACCAAGTCGGCATCGACAAAATGATGATCGAATTGGACGGCACGCCTAACAAAGGCAAACTGGGCGCTAACGCAATCCTGGCCGTTTCGATGGCGGTTGCTCGCGCGGCTGCTGACGCTTTGGACCTGCCGCTGTATGCTTACCTCGGCGGATTTAACGCGAAACAGCTTCCAGTTCCGATGATGAACATCGTGAACGGCGGCGCGCATGCCGACAATAACGTAGACGTACAAGAATTCATGATCCTGCCTGTAGGCGCTCCTTCCTTCAAAGAAGCTCTTCGCACAGGCGCAGAGATTTTCCACAACCTGAAATCCGTACTTAAAGCAAAAGGCCTGAACACGGCTGTTGGCGACGAAGGCGGTTTTGCACCAAACTTCACTTCCAACGAAGACGCTTTGTCCTCGATTATGGAAGCTATCACGAAAGCCGGCTACACGCCAGGTAAAGACGTATTCTTGGGTATGGACGTCGCTTCTACCGAGTTCTACAAAGACGGCAAATACCATCTGGAAGGCGAAGGCAAATCCTTCACTTCCGCTGAGTTCGTTGACCTGCTTGCTTCTTGGGCAGACAAATATCCGATCATCACGATCGAAGACGGCTGCGCCGAAGACGATTGGGAAGGTTGGAAGCTGCTGACCGAGAAACTGGGTAACAAAATCCAACTCGTGGGTGACGACCTGTTCGTAACCAACACCGAACGTCTGTACAAAGGGATTCAAGAAGGTATCGGTAACTCGATCCTGATCAAAGTAAACCAAATCGGTACGTTGACGGAAACATTCGACGCGATCGAAATGGCAAAACGCGCAGGTTATACGGCAGTGATCTCCCACCGTTCCGGCGAATCCGAAGACAGCACGATTGCCGATATCGCCGTGGCAACGAACGCCGGCCAAATCAAAACCGGTGCTCCTTCCCGTACAGACCGTATCGCGAAATACAACCAATTGCTTCGCATCGAAGACCAATTGGCTGATCTGGCTCAATACAACGGCTTGAAATCCTTCTACAACCTGAAGGCACACCGTTAAGAAGGATGACCGGATAACTCCGGTCTTCTAGTAACAAGGGGCTTTTTGCAAAAAAAATAATCGGCCAGGGCGTTCATGCCTTGGCCGATTATTTTTTCTTTTCAGAAGATGGTGGGCAAGAAATCGGCAAGAATGTTGCAGTTTGTGCAACAATTTCAGCCCGATTCCTTCGCATACGCCCCAAAATGCTGCACAAAGTGCAACATTTCCGCGATAAGATCTACTTACTTTTAGGACGAACCTTGTTGTATTGTATTCAGGTTGAAGCGACCTAGCTTCGCGACTCATCCAAATGGAAGCTTTCAATCGTGCCTTGCAGTTCTCTTCCAAGGGTCTCCAGTTGATCCCCGTCCGTGGACATGGTCTGAATGGATTCGTGAATCTGCGCGGTCAGCATGACGATGTTATCGATATGACGAGTGGTTTCCGAGGAGGAACGCGCCATCTCGTCGACGGTTGCGGCCACCTCCTGGCTTCCAGTAGCCATTTGCTGTCCGGTTGCGGAGAACCCGCTCATTTCGGTATTGATCGTTTCCACCTGGGTAAGAATATCGTCCATCACCGTCTCGGTTTTACCCAGCACCGTGATGCCTGCTTGAATCTCCTGGTGGGACTTGTCCATGGCCGACTTCGATTGGTTAGATTCCTCTTCGGCTTTCTGCAGCAATTCCCCGATCTCTTCGGCGAAGCGGTTCGCCTCGGAAGCCAGCTTGCGAATTTCGGTGGCGACGACGGCGAATCCCCGGCCTTGCTCGCCGGCCCGGGCCGCTTCAATGTTCGCGTTCAGTGCGAGGATGTGCGTCTGCTGCAAAATCCCCGTAATGGCATCCGTAGAAGTAGCGATATCCTCGCTGCGTCCCAGAAACTGCGAAATCGTTTCGGTGAGAACACGAAAGGATTGATTCATCTTGCCCATCTGTTCGTTCATTGCCAGCATCTCCTGCCGTGTCGTCTCTGCCATGGAGGCAACCCCACTGGAGGACTCAGTGACCGAGAGAGAGATTTCAGAGATATGACCGATACCCGTCGCCAGCTCTTCAACGGCTTTGGCGCTTTCCTTGGCAGCGGAGTATTGCTGTTTACTGGCGGCCGCGATGACCTCCATCGCCG
Organism: Paenibacillus timonensis; assembly: GCF_009725205.1. GTDB lineage: Bacteria > Bacillota > Bacilli > Paenibacillales > Paenibacillaceae > Fontibacillus > Fontibacillus rhizolycopersici. The sequence goes on from NZ_WNZY01000010.1 coordinate 71,221, forward strand.
CAACGATCTGATCAAACTGTTCGCGATTCGATTGGAGGCGTTCATGCAAATCGCGAATCTTGTGATTGACCTCGGTTGAGGTCTGCTTCACTTGGAGCACGAGTTGTCCCAAATGCTCCCGCATCTCTTCCATCGGCACGCCGAAACGCTTCAAGCTGCCCAATTGATCCATCCGGATCCGGTGCGTCAGGTTGCCAGCGGCAATTTGCGAAATGAATCGCTCGATTTCCTTAAAAGGCTTGGCGTAGGCCAGGAAATTTTTGATGCCAAAACCGATGGTGGCAACGATGATCAGCAGCATCAAAACGAGATGCCGACGCGTCAAGATCGGCTCGCCGGCGATCAGCGAACTGATGGTAATGGCAAAGGCCCCCATCAGCGCTCCTTGGATGATCATGTTGGCGAAGTAGCGGATAAAGTTGCGAAGTACTTCATTGCTGTTTCGCATAGGGCACGCTCCTCAAATTATGTATTCTGATGATACATTAACGTGATGCAGGATTCTGTCTTAAGAATATCACTTCCCTAAATAAAGGGTAAGAGAGAAATGAAGAATAATGTCGGATGATGTCAAATTGTGGCGAATCCAAGACATAGAAACTTGTTTCATAGGCGACTCTCATTGACAACTGAAGCGGTGGTTCGGTATATTGAAGAAGAATAGAGTAAACGTTTACGTTCCTTAGAAGAAAAGCGAGGATGCAAGCATGGGTGCAACAATGAAGGACGTTGCCAGATTGGCAGGCGCGGTCGAGGCTCGCGTTCCAAACGGCACACGCGGTCAGGCTTCGGCCATCGGCGCAGGAATAGCGGTATAAAATACCCTTATTTACGTCTTCCCAGCGGTTGGATTGAAAATAAGGGTAATAAATCCCCTTATTCCTTCCGAAATGGAGCAGTTTACGCCCGAGCGGCTAAATAAGGACAAATGATACCGCTATTGTCCCGGTAAACATGAATCTAAGGGAAATAAGGCCGTTTCATGTTCTTATTTTTCCTGGTCCTGTTGTTAATCCTAACGTAAGCGTTTACTCCACTAGCTGTATAGCAAGGCTAAGTGCAAAATACAACGGACGGACATAACTCATTAGAGCCATCCGGAGGAGGACCTATTCGTGGACAAAAAGTGGTGGAAGGAAAGCGTCGTATATCAAATTTATCCGCGTAGTTTTATGGACAGCAACGGGGACGGGATCGGCGACTTGCGGGGGATCATCTCCAAGCTGGACTATTTGATGACACTAGGCGTGGACGTGGTTTGGTTATGCCCTGTGTATCAGTCGCCAAACGACGATAATGGGTACGATATTAGCGATTATCAGTCGATCATGAATTCTTTTGGAACGATGCAGGACTGGGAGGAGCTGCTGAATGGATTGCATGCACGGGGCATGAAGTTGATCATGGACCTGGTCGTCAATCACAGCTCGGATGAGCATCACTGGTTCGTGGAATCGCGCAAATCGAAGGATAATCCATACCGGGATTATTATATTTGGCATCCCGGCAAAGACAGCGAGGCCCCGAACGACTGGGGTTCGTTCTTTAGCGGACCCGCCTGGGAATTCGATGAATCCACGGGCGAATATTATCTTCATATGTTCTCCAAGAAGCAGCCGGACCTGAACTGGGAGAATCCGAAGGTCCGCCGCGAAGTGTACGATATGATGACCTGGTGGCTCGATAAAGGGATCGACGGATTCCGGATGGACGTCATCAACATGATCTCTAAACCTCCAGGGTTGCCGAACAGCGAGGACGGCGGAACTTGCATCAACGGTCCACGGGTTCACGAGTTCCTGCAGGAAATGAACCGCGAGGTCTTGTCCAAATACGATATCATGACAGTGGGCGAAACTCTGGATGTGACGCCGGAGGATGCGACTCTATTCGCCGGAACGGATCGGGGCGAGCTGAGCATGGTGTTCCAGTTCGAGCTGATGGGGATCGATTCAGGATCCGACGGCAAATGGTGGGGCAAACCGTGGAAGTTAGTCGACTTCAAACAGATCTTCTCCAAATGGCAGACCGAGTTGGAAGGAACGGCTTGGAACAGTATCTACTTGAACAACCACGATCAGCCGCGCCTGCTATCGCGATTCGGCAATGATCGTGAGTACCGTAACGTATCGGCCAAAATGCTGGCCACGCTGTTGCATACGCTGCAGGGGACGCCTTATATCTACCAGGGCGAGGAAATCGGTATGACCAATGTTCGGTTCGAGACGATCGACGAGTATCGGGATATCGAGACGATAAACATGTACAAGGAGTATCTGGAGAAAGGCCGTACGCCGGAGGAAATCATGGAGGCGATATACGCCAAAGGGCGGGATAACGCGCGTACCCCGATGCAATGGGACGGCCGCAGCCCGCATGCCGGATTCACGACGGGTACACCTTGGCTAGCGGTCAACCCGAATTACCGGGACATCAATGTGGAGCAAGCGGTGACGGATGAAAACTCGATCTTCCACTATTACCGCCGCCTGATCGAACTGCGTAAGCAGCATGAGGTGATCGTTTACGGGAGATATGAGCTGCTAAATGCCGACGATAATCAAGTGTACGCTTACACCCGCACGTTGGGGCAAGAGCAATTATTGGTGGTGTTGAATTTCTACGACCAACCGGCCCGATTCGACTGGACGACACCGAAAGCAGAGGCTCTCAGTCCTGAAAAGGCCCAAGCCGCAGAACTGCTTATTGCAAACTACGACGGGGTGCCAGCCGGTGCAGACGTGCGGAGCATGGATTTGCGGCCTTACGAGGCGCGGGTATATAAACTAAGTTAATGTAGCGGGGACAATCGGAAAACGGTTGTTATTCGAGGGACGCTATGGTACAATGATAATGCTGTTTTTGTATCGTAAATATCTGAGTTAATATGGAATAGATGAAGGATGTTTCTCACTTAGGAGGTGGATTGAATGGATATTTTGCTGAAGGTATTGCTCGTTATTTTCTCGATCGGTTTGATCGCAGTCGTGTTGCTGCAGAAAGGGAAGAGCGCGGGTCTAGCCGGTGCCATCTCCGGGGGAGCTGAACATCTTTTCGGAAAAACGAAAGCGCGCGGCATGGAGCTCGTTCTCGAACGAATCACGGTCGGATTGGCAGCGGGTTTCTTCATCTTGTCGATCGTCGTTGCCGTCGTGTTGGATTAACCTTATCATTCTAGCAGAGTAAGCCCTCGTTTCCTTTAAGGAGACGGGGGCTTTTTTTGCGTTACTTTATGAAAACAAATCGTAACAATATTGAAAGGAATTTATTAGTAATAAATGTTAGATTATGTAGGATTTTCGTGGCTTGCGAAAGGTAAAAATATTACAATTTTGGTACAGACAATGAGAGGAGGAAGGAAATTGTACAAGCTGGTGAGTACGCTGGAGGAAGGAACCTTGTTTCACTCGATTTGGATGGAAGCCTGGATGGAAAAAGGCTTTGAACCGGAATTTGCCGACGACGTCTTAGGTCGTTGCCTCGTTTATGACACCTCGGGGGTGCCGGTGGGTACCGTGGAATTCAAACCCTATGCGCCGCAAACGGACGAGCCCTTAAACGATTTGGCACCGTTTGATGATCACCCGGCTATCTTGGTCTCAAGCCCGGGGGAAATCGCCGAGGTCGATAAGGTGGCGCTGCTGAAGCGGTACCGCGGTCGAAATCTCAACCGGTTACTCGCAACCATCGTATTGTTTGCACAGCAGAACGGGATCCGTCATTATGTCACCCTGCTTGAGCCTACGTTGTTTCGGGCGCTTCGCATCTCCTTCCATGTCCCGATGACCCAGGTCGGGGAACGCCGATTCTACAAAGGGGACGATGTCGTACCGGCCATTATCCATGTGGCGGAGTTTTACGAGAATCCGGAGCGCTATGTCTGGTATGTGGACACGCTCGAGAGCTTGAATCAGGAAACGGTCTTATCTACATAAAATAAATAGAAAGAAGGCTTGCCCGCGGGCAAGCCTTTTTCATTAGATTTAGAAGGAATCCCTTCTAAACCGACGCGCAGGCGACCTTAACCGACCGGGATCGGTTGCTTGGCGTGACCTGACGGAGCGGACGCCGTTTGGACCGCTTGAGGCGTTGGTGCGGTTTCTTCCGCTGCGGTGGCCGATAACGATAGAATCAAGGTGTCGAGATCCTGATAGTGTTGAACGATCTCGTGGATTTTGCCATCCTGGGCCTCGATACCCGCCAAAATCTGCTGGGCCGCGCTCATATTGTGTTCGGTGCTTTCGGCCAGCTCCATAATTTCCGCCATAATGCTGCCGTATCGGTCTTGCATCTGCCGTACCGAACGATCCACCTCACCGGATTGCTGGTTAACCGTACGGGCATTGTCGGACACCTTCTCTACATAGCTCTGAACTTCCTGTGCCTCTTCCTGCCCGGAATGGATCGCGGTGGAGCCTAGCGTAATCTGTTCGGCAACATTGTTGATTTGCCCGATGACGTCCGCCAGAATGTCGTTAATGCTCTGGGTCGCCTTTTGCGAATTTTCCGCGAGTTTGCGAATTTCCGTGGAGACGACGGCAAACCCTTTGCCATGTTCCCCGGCATGGGCCGCTTCAATGGCGGCATTCATGGCCAACAGGTTCGTCTGCGTGGAGATCCCATGGATCGTTTCGACGATTTGGCTGATTTGCTCGTTCTGGTCGCGAAGCTTCTGCATTTGGGTGACCGTACCCGCAATCACCTGCTGCAGATGCTGGATATGTAAGGATAAGGAATTCATTTTTGCCCCGGCTGCCTCCGTATTGTGAAGCATGTCGGTCGATAGCTCCTGAAGCTGGGCCGAAATTTCGGCGGTGACTTCCACGGCCCCGCCAACCTCTTGCACGGATTGGGTCGTTTCCGTAAGCCCCAGCGTTTGTCGCTCCAGGGTGGCGGAGACGCTGCCGAAGGTGGTTGTGATCTCTTTAGAGATCGAGCCGGTGACGTTTACGTTATCCCGCAGTTGCGTGCTCAGACGGCCCAGTACATCCAGCGAGGTTTGCAGATTCGTGAGCAGCTCGTCGCTGCGGCGCTTCGCCTCTAAGGCATCCTGCTGCTTAGCTAAGACGTCCTTCTGCAAGCGTTCGCTGAACCGGGCGGCAAAAGCTAAGGCTACGATCAGAAATCCCAGGAACAGCAGCAAATAACTGAGCGATTCCCGGGCGAATAATTTATCGTGGTAGAAGGGAACGTTGAAGAAATAAACCGTGATCCCCATGCCCAATACGCCCGAGAACAGAATCGGCTTATAGTTCGAATACAACGTCATGATGCCGACGGACACGTAGACGAGCAGATACGTGCTGATGATCGGGTCCGGATCTTGGTAGATCAGCAGAAACGTCAACAGCTGGGTGATCACGGGGATGACGAACATAACGTAGCGTGTCCCTTTGTTCGCGTAAGTCATGTAGGTCGCGATGGAACAGCAGATTCCGCCGACGATGATCAACGTAAATAGGACTTTGCTGTCCACCTGGATCATGATGTCGGTCAGGACGCCGAGGGCGACCATTCCCCAGATGATTTTGACGAATAACTTATTGCGTCGTTGCAGAATGCTATTGTTCTCCATACCTTCTTTCTCCCTCTCCTAATTCGTGGAATTCTTCCATTATATTGTCGGCTGGATTTTCATAAAAATTAAGCCTTTTTCATGAAATCCATGCAATTTCACGGGAATCCCGGGCGAAAACGGATGCCAACCGCGAATTTCGTGTATACTAGGGGATATACGGCTAGAGGAATATCATGGAAATGTCATGCAAAATTACACCCCGGCACCAAAGGGACAAGCCGGGTTTGAGGTGAAATCATTTGAAATTAATCACAGAAGCAGAGCTGCTCGCTTTTATGCGGGAAACCGCATATAAACCGTTGACGTATCAAGAGCTGGAGGAGCATTTTGGCATCACCGATGCCGGCGAATTCAAAGAGTTCCTGAAAATGCTCAACCGGTTGGAGCAGGAAGGACAAATTATCTTAACCCGCACTCATCGTTACGGCGTTCCGGAACGGATGGATTTGGTTCGCGGCCGTTTGCAGGCCCATGCCAAAGGGTTTGCGTTTCTGATCCCGGAGGATCGCGACCATCCCGACGTATACATCCATGCGAATGATTTGAAAAGCGCGATGAATGGAGACACCGTGTTGGTGCGCGTCAGCTCGAAAAGCGCGGGCGGCGGCAAGCTGGAAGGCGAGGTCGTGCGCATCGTACACCGTGCCGTAACCCAAGTGGTGGGGGTATTCCAGAATAACGAATCGTTTGGTTTCGTGATCCCGGATGACAAACGGATCAACAAGGATCTGTTTATCCCTCGCGAAGGCTTCGGCGGGGCGGTCGACGGCGAGAAGGTCGTAGCTGAAATCGTGGAATACCCGGAAGGAAGGTCTGCAGCGGTAGGCCAAGTCATCGAGATACTCGGACACAAGGACGACCCGGGGGTCGATATCCTATCGATCATTCGCAAGCATCAGCTGCCGGAGGCGTTCCCGGAGGACGTCATGGCCGAGGCGCAGGATGCCCCCGACGAGATCGAGGAGGCGGAAATCGTCCGCCAGGGGCGGCGGGATTTACGCGACAAGGTGATCGTCACGATCGACGGCGAGGACGCGAAGGACCTGGACGACGCCGTGAACGTGGAGCGCTTGCCGAACGGGAATATCAGACTGGGCGTGCATATCGCCGATGTCGGGTATTACGTGCGGGAGAATTCCAAGCTCGATCAAGAAGCATATAACCGCGGCTGCAGCGTGTATCTGGTGGATCGCGTCATTCCGATGCTGCCGCACCGGCTGTCGAACGGGATATGCTCCTTGAATCCGAAGGTAGACCGCTTCACGCTGTCCTGCGAGATGGAATTCAACGAGCAGATGAAGGTCGTGAAGCACGATATCTTCACGAGCGTGATTCGCACCAAGGAACGGATGACCTACACCAGTGTGCGGAAAATTCTGCAGGAAGAAGATCCGGAGGTAACCGAACGTTACGCCGATCTGGTCGAGACGTTCCAGCTGATGAAGGAGCTGGCCCTGAAGCTGCGGGGGAACCGCATGCGGCGCGGCGCGGTCGACTTCGATTTCGAGGAATCGAAGGTGATCGTCGACGAGAACGGCAAGCCGGTCGACATCGTGAAGCGCGAACGTTCGATCGCGGAACAAATTATTGAGGAATTCATGCTGGCGGCGAATGAAACGGTGGCGGAGCATTTTCATTGGCTGAAAGTGCCGTTCATTTATCGGATTCACGAGGATCCGGACCAGGAGAAGCTGATGAACTTCATGGCATTTGTCGCCAACTTCGGGTATGCGGTCAAAGGCGGGAAAGGCAACAAGATACATCCACGCGCGCTGCAGACGCTGCTGGAGGACATTCAGGGCACGAAGGAGCAGACAGTCATCAGCACGATGATGCTGCGCTCGATGAAGCAGGCGAAATACGATGCGGAAAGCACCGGGCATTTCGGGCTGGCGGCGGAGTTCTACACGCACTTCACCTCGCCGATCCGGCGGTATCCCGACCTGGTGATCCACCGAGTGATCCGCGAGGTGATCGAGAGCAACGGGACGCTAAGCGAGGCGCGGATGGAGTACCTGGCCAGCCGGATGCAGGATATCGCGCAGCAATCGTCCGAGCGGGAGCGTATCGCCGTGGAGGCGGAGCGCGACACGGAACAGCTGAAGAAAGCGGAGTACATGCTTGATAAGGTCGGGGAGGAATTCCCTGGCATTATCAGCAGCGTCACGAGCTTCGGCATGTTCATCGAGCTGGAGAACACGGTGGAAGGGCTGATCCGGCTTAGCGCGATGACGGATGACTATTACCATTTCCACGAGCAGCATATGGCGCTGATCGGGGAACGCACGTCGAAGATCTACCGGATCGGCGACGAGGTCAAGATCCGCGTGGCCCGCGTGAATATGGACGACCATACCATCGACTTCGAGATGGTCGACATGAAGCCGCGGCAGCGCGGCGAGTTCGGTGGCGGACGCGGAGCCTTTGAAGGCGGTCGGGGCGGCGGAGGCCGCAGCGGCAAGCCGGGCAAAGGCGGTGGCAAGGCCGCCGGCAAAGGCAAGGGCGGCCGCGGCGCAGGCGGCGCCAAGGGCAAGCCCGGCCGGGCGGCGGCGGGGACCAACGCCGCCGAGGCCGTAGGCGCCGGGGCGGGCGCACCCGGCGGGAAGCGCGGCAAGCGCGGCGGAGCTGCCAAAGGCAGCGGCGGCGTCGCGCTTGGCAGCGCCGTAGCCCGCGCGGATAGCGGCGCGGGCGAGAGCTCGGGCGCCGCGTCGGACGGCGGGCCCGCATTTGGCTTCGGCTCTGGCAAGGGAGGCTACGCCTCCGGGACGGTCGCCGTGGCCCGCGATGCCGGTCGCGGATACCGCAGCACCGGCGAGGACAAAGGCTCGCGGCGGAAGAAGACGTCCGCGAGCGGGGTCTTCGTCGGCGCCCGGGACGGGGGCGCCAAGGAGGCCGCTCCGGGCCGCAAGCGGGGCGGCGGCAAGGGCAAGAAGAAGTGAGCAAGCAACACGTAGGAGAAAAGTCGATCCGGAGCGTTCCGGATCGGCTTTTTTGTTCGATACACAGCCACATGCAGACGCTTGGGCCGGAGGGAAAATAACTGCAGGAGTGCAGCTATTTTCACCGATTGTCGGGTTTTTCTTAAAATAGCTGCAAGAATACAGTTATTCCCCAGGTAAAGGCCGATTTTCTCAAAATCGTAGAAAATAACTGTATTTACGCAGCTATTTAGCCGTTGAGCTCAGGCTGCGAGGAAATAATTGCATCTACGCAGTTATTTCGATCATTTCGTGCAACAGCGCAGATGGGGAGCGAGGCCATTTTTTCTTCCGCTATAGGTCCGCTTGGGTAAGCTTGCTTCATGACCGATCGATACATCGTCCAAGGCGCAGCGCATTTTGATCCGGTTCTTCGTGATCGTTAATGTCGTGTACCCTGCGCGATCAGCAGGGCATTCAGTTCCTTCGAACGGCTGTTACCTACCGAGAGGTCACATCTTCCTCATAGACAAAAGAAAAATAAATAATATACTAAGTATATATATTATGTTGAGCGAAGATGGGAGTGACCTATTGTGAAGAATCTACCCTTATATAAACAGATCCAGGATGAGATCAAGGAGCGCATCCAATCCGGGGAACTCAGGCCGGGAGACCGGATCCCGTCGGAGAAGGAGCTGGCCGAGGAGTATCATGTCAGCCAGATCACGAGCAAAAACGCCCTGATCGGCCTGGCGGATGAAGGCATCTTAACTCGGCATCAAGGCAAAGGGACCTTCGTTAATGACGAGGTGTGGAGCTATTTGAATGCAGCCGGTGCCACGCAACGCACGGATTCTACCCGCAAGGGAACGATCGGCTTGATCATCCCTACGCTGCAGATCAAGGTGGAACAGCGGATCGTGGACAATATCGAACGGTTTGCCTGGGCGTCCGGCTATCAACTCACGCTCAGTATATCGAGGGAATCGCAGCGAAATGAAAGCGAAGCGATCGAAGCCTTTAATCGCAACGGCGTGAAGGGCATGATCATCTTTCCGACCGAGGAGGAGAACTACAACGAGGACATTCTGCGCCTGTCGATCGATAAATTCCCGCTCGTTCTGATTGACCGTTATTTGAAGGATATCCGGACTTACAGCGTCAGCGCGGATAACGAGAAGGGAACCTTCGACGCTGTTAGCTACTTGCTGAACCAGGGACACCGGGAAATCGCCCTCATTTCTCCCGTGATCACGAATACCGTAACCGAAGACCGCGCGGCCGGCTTTGAACGGGCGTTCTATCAGAATCAATTGCCGATTAACAAAAACCAATGGTGTATCTTAAATATCGACGATATCCATAAGGGCCCCGGGGAAAAAATGATCTATGAATTTTTCCGTTCGCATCCCGAGATCACGGCGGCGTTCGCCATGAACGCGCAGCTCACGGGCTATGCCTATAAAGCGCTGCAACGTTTGAATAAGCGAGTGCCGGAGGAATTTGCGCTGGTCGGATTCGACGGGCCGGAAAGACCGGGCATCCATTTCGTGCAGCAGGATATCGAAACGATGTGCAAGCATACCGTGGAATGTTTGCTGGAGCAGCTGGAAGGCCACTCGAATCCGCGCAGAGTCACGGTTCCCGTAGAATTAATCCAATAAAGTATATTATATACTAAATAAAGTATACTAATATCTAAGTGGATATACTAAAATGCAAATGTAAAGCGGTTACAGACCTAAACAGACACACACCATTCCGTAATCGCGACGAATTTAATAGGGAGGTTATGCACGTGAAAACCAATCGCTTGGCAGTCATTGCGGTGCTTTTGGTCATGTCCATGTTGGTAGCGCTTACAGGTTGCGGCTCTAGTAATAATGCCAACTCGGCCAATGCTTCGAAGGAACCGGGAAACCAGAATCAAGGCGCTTCAAACGGGCAGCAAGTCACCTCGGACGAGAAAGTCGAAATTTCTTTCATGGGTCACGGAGATCCAAACGAGAAGAAGATTTTTGCTTCATTGATCCAATCCTTTGAAGACAAATACCCGAACGTGAAAGTGAATTACACCAGCGTGCCGCCGGCGGAATACAACCAGAAGCTCACGACGCTGGTAGCCTCCGGCAAAGCGCCGGATGTCTTCTACCTGTCGGGGCCGGCTTTTTTCAAATATGCGGAGGCCGGCACGATTCTCGACATTCAAAGCTACTTGGATAACACGGAACTCTTCAAACAAGACAATGTATGGAAGCAAGCTATCGACCGATATCGGTTCGACGGAAAGAATCTGGGGACGGGAGACTTGTACGGACTTCCGAAGGACGTCGGCCCTTGGGCGATGGCCTATAACAAGGATCTCTTTGATGAAGCGGGGGCCGCTTATCCCTCTGCCGAACCGGGCGGATGGACTTGGGACGATTACCTGAAGGCGGCCCAAGCGGTCACGAAGGATACGAACGGTGACGGCAAATCGGATATTTTCGGCGGAGCCGGATTTCCTTTAGAAGCAGCAGTATGGGGGAACGGCGGACAATACATCGATTATGTGACAGGGAAAATCGCCGTGGATACGCCGGAGTTTGCCGAGGCGATGCAGTTTATCGCGGATTTAAATCTGAAATATCATGTGAGCCCTTCCGCGGACGACGAGAAGGCGATGAACAGCTATTCGCGGTTCGTCGCCGGGAAGATCGGCATGTTCCCGCTTGGACCTTGGGACCAACCGGCCTTCTGGGATCTGCCTTTCGGCTGGGATATCGCGCCGTGGCCGGCAAGCCCGAACACGGGAACTACGTCAACTTGGCTTGGATCGATGGGCTTTGCCCTTTCCAGCAAGTCCAAACACCCGCAAGAAGCGTTTAACTTGGCTGCCTTCCTGTCCTTGGACCCTGAAGGTCAGAAGCAAAACATGGAGATGGGCCAGGCGGTGCCTAACTTAATCGATATGGCGAAGAACGATTACTTGAACAACGGCAAGGCTCCGGAGCATAAGCAGGTCTTCCTCGACATCATTGAGTATGGACACCCTCCGGTTGAATATGGCTCGAAAGATACGCAATGGCTGGATACCTTCAACCAAGAGGCCAGCAAGGTGTGGACCGGCAAGCAAACGGCGGCGGAATGGGCGAAAGAGATTGCGCCTAAGCTGCAAGACTTGTACGACAAAGGGAACAAGTAATTCGGTAGATAGATGAACAATGGAAGGTGGAAGCCAGGCGCGTACTGCTTTCACCTTCTCTAATTTCTTTCGCGGGAAGGAAGAAGGGTCATGACTAATAAAATCCCCGGTTTTCGGCGCAAGGAGATCCTGTGGGCTTACGGCTTCGTTGCGGTTCCGCTGCTCGGGTTCCTCATCTTCGGCCTTGCTCCGTTAATTGCCTCAGCCGTATTAAGCGTAACGGAGTGGGACATGGTTTCGTCCCCGAAGTTTGTCGGCTTAGCCAACTACGTGGATCTGTTTAAGGACGAGAAGGTGTTTAAGTCGCTGTTCAACACGGTGTTCATGCTAATCGGGATCCCTCTTGGCATGGTGCTCTCCCTGCTGCTGGCGATCCTCATGAACCAGAAGATCAAGGGTATCTCGGTATTTCGGACGATCTATTACATCCCGGTGATCTCGCCGATCATCGCGGTTTCCCTCTTGTGGCAATGGATCTTAAACCAGGACTACGGTCTGCTGAATCAGCTGTTATGGAATAGCTTTCATATCACCGGACCGAACTGGCTTGGCGATCCCCTATGGATCAAGCCGTCTTTGATCTTGATGGGACTCTGGGGCGGTATCGGGGGCAATATGGTGCTCTATTTGGCCGGGTTGCAATCGATCCCCCGAAGCTACTACGAAGCGGCCGAGGTGGACGGGGCCAATGGATTTCAGAAATTCGTTCATATCACATTTCCGCTTCTGTCGAACATTCATTTCTATATCGTGGTCATGGGCGTCATCGGTACGTTCCAAGCGTTCAGCCAGATCTATGTCATGGCAGCGGACGGGGGTCCTGAATTCAGCGCGGCGACGGTGGTCTTCTACATTTACCAGCATGCGTTCGAATACTTCAACATGGGTTACGCGAGCTCGTTGGCTTGGGTGCTTGGCATCATTATTTTCATCTTAACGCTGCTCCAATTCCGTTTATCCAAACGTTGGATCTACAACGATTAGGAAAGCGTTACTTGAGACTTTAGCATTGGAGGCGTGTTTATGCTGCTGAGACGTCGAATCACCCTTAGCATCAATGTCCTTATCTTATTGTTTGGTTCCATTATTATGTTGGCTCCGCTGGCCTGGTCGTTATCGACCTCTCTTAAGGAGAAAAAGAACGTATTCGACCTTCCGCCGAAGTGGATTCCGAATCCTGTCACGTTCGCCAACTACAAGGGAGTTTGGGCCGAAGCGCCGATCCTCCATGGTTTTCTGAATAGCGCGACGATCGTGGTTTTCGTCTTGACGATCGGTTTATTCGTTTCCACGATGGCGGCCTATGCGTTTGCCAAGGTGGATTTTCCGTTCAAAGAAACGATCTTTATGTGTTTGCTTGGCACCATGATGATTCCGTATTCGGTCATGATGATTCCGCAATTTATCGGGTTCTCTAAGTTGGATTGGGTAGACACGTTGCTTCCGTTAATCGTTCCTGGGTTGTTCGGCAACATCGTGGTGGTGTTCTTCCTGCGTCAGTTCATGCAGGGCTCCATCCCGACGGAATTGATCGAAGCCGCGAAGCTGGACGGGAGCGGATTCATTCGCACGTTTATGCAAATTGCCCTGCCGATCGCCAAACCGGCGATTGCGGCTCAAGCCGCGCTAGGGTTCATGGGGATCTGGAATGATTTCCTGGGTCCGTTGATTTATCTGCATACCCCGGAGAAGCAGACCATCCAGGTGATGATCGCTTCCCTTCAATCGATGTATATCAGCAATTCCGATTACCCGTTGATTATGTCGGCTTCGGTCATTGCTATGGTTCCCGTCATCCTGGTGTTCTTCTTCTGTCAGAAGTATTTCGTCGAATCGCTGGCCATCAGTGGTTTGAAGGGATAGGAAGCGAAGATGGATAACCAAAAGCCCGGGAGAAGGAAGAAGTTCACGCTGGCCGCCTTGTGCACGGCCGTCTGTTTCGCACTAGTTCTTGGTTCATGTAGCTCGAACGAAGGGGTGAAGGTGAAATTGTATAGCGATCAGGATCCAACTTATCAGAACCCTTTTACGCTGCCCGAGGAATGGGAGGATTACGGCATCGGCGACCCCTATATTCTTCGCCACGATGGAAAGTATTATCTCTACTGCAGTACGAAGGACTTCCGCGCCGGGATCAAAGGCTGGAGTTCGGAGGACTTGATTCATTGGACGCCCGAAGGCTTGGTGACCGAGGACCCGATCACGACGGGCGCCTACGCGCCCGAGGTGGTGTATTGGAACGGGTACTTCTATATGTACACCTCGCCCGCCGGGAACGGACACTACGTATTACGAAGCGATAGCCCGACGGGGCCGTTTGAGGTGCAGACGGAGAATTTGGGACTTAGCATCGACGGCTCGGTTTTTATTGACGATAACGGTGCGTGGTACTTCACGCATGCGGGAGACCAGGGCATCGTCATTCATCCGATGACGGATCCCTATACGATCGATGTCGGGTCTACGACCAACGCTTATCTGGGCGGGTGGACGGAAGGCTCCACGATCATCAAACGCAACGGCACGTACTATATGACTTATACCGGCAATCATGTATTCAGCAAAGGATATCGGATTAACTATGCCGTCGCTCACGACGACCCGACGGGCACTTATCAGGTGCCGGACAACAATCCGGTGGTGATTCACACATCCGGCTCGTTCGTTGGCTTGGGTCATAGCTCGAGCTTTGTTGGGCCGGATCTGGATTCCTATTACATGGTCTATCACAATTTGCTGGGCCGCTCTGCGGAAGGCCCGCCGGTGCGGCAAATGGATATCGATCGGATCGTGTTCAACGGCGACCGGATGGAAGTGCTGGGGCCGACGAATACCGCGCAGCCGGTTCCGAAGCAACCGGATTTCCAAAGCCGCTTGGATCAGCCGGAGGCGAAGACGGCTTGGGATGTAGAGTCGATGCCGGATGGCACGAGCAGATGGATAAGCAAGGTGGAAACGAGCGCCGGATTTACCGCCGAATACAACCTGAGCCTAGTGCAACCGGTCGATGACGAACAGGCGTATGTGGATGCGATTTTTTCATATATCGATTCCGGGAACTACTGGTCAGCGCGCTTGAAGCCGTCGAACCGCGAGTTGTCCGTGGTGCAGGTCCGCGAAGGTCAGGTGGAGCAGCGGGGTACCCTCCGTTTGCCGGAAGACTTCGATTTTACGAAACTTCATACGATGCGCGTGGAAAATGACGGAAGCGCGGTACGCGTTTATTTCGACCAAATGCTGAAGTTTAACCTGCCGCTTGAAGCGGCAGTTGCGGGCCGGATCGGGTACGCGGCGTTCCATGCCGACCCTTCGTATTCGTACACGGCGTTCTCCAACGATGTAGGCGGGAGCAGCGATTTTGAAGTCTACAAGCCAATTCCAGGCACGATTGAAGCGGTCCATTATTTGAAAGAGGCCAAGCGCGGCTTCAAGGTGAATCCGGCTGCCGACGCAGGGGAGTTCCGCAAGACGGATGGGGTCTCCATCGGCACGGCGGAGGATCGCAGTTACTTCGTGAAGCTGGAGCAGGAAGGGAATTGGCTGTCCTATAAGGTCAATGTGGCCCAGGCCGGAACCTACGGCTTGGCGATGCGCCTCTTGACCTCGGAGGAAGCGGCGACGGTCGAGGTGAGCAGCGGGAACGAGAAGCAGACCTTCAAGATTGCGCCCGATCCCGACCCGGACTGGAAAACGGTCAAGCTGGGAGCCATGGAGCTTCCGGAAGGCTATCATACGTTGAAAATCAAACTGCGCAAGGGTCAAGTGACCTTCAGAGCGTTAGATCTCTACGCGTCGGCGAAAGCGCCGAAATCGGAGGCGAATCTGTTGGAATCGGTCGAACCCGATGATTTATACGGTGCCTTCGAAGCCATTGACGGCGGATTTAGGGGAAGCGGGATCGCGGATGATCGCTTGTTCGTCGGTGAGGAAGCTTGGGATGACTACGAGTTGTCCTTGCAAGTCGGCATCCCGGAAAATCCGGTCGGGGAAGGACAGGTCTTCGTCCGCACGACAAACGAGTCCTACTTCGAACATCAGGTACAGGACTCGGCGATGGGCTACGCAATCGGTCTTTCCGACGGGCAGCTGCAGTTGCTGAAGCTGAATTACGGTTCGATTGCCGTCAGCAGCGGACGCGCTACGATGGAACCCGGACAGACCTACTCGCTGCGCGTCGTGTTGGCGGGTTCGCGCATCCAAGTCTTTTGGGATGGGGCGGATGAGCCGGTCATCGATTATCCCGATCCCGATCCTTATTTCCACGGACGTGTTGGGCTTCGAAGCATCGATTCGACGTTCAGCTTTACCCAGATGAAAGTTAAAGCAAAGAGATAGATAGAGGAAAAGGAGTTTAACCCATGACAACCCATATGTATATCAAAGATTATCCCAGACCGCAATTCGTGAGGGAGCAATGGATCAACTTGAATGGAGAGTGGGACTTCCGCTTTGACGATGGCAATATCGGCGAGCGGGAGAACTGGTACGTAGATCTGCAGGCCGATCGCAAGATCCAGGTGCCGTTTACGTACGAAACCAAGCTGAGCGGAATTGGAGAGGAGACGTTCCACCCGCAGGTCTGGTATGAGAAGAAGTTAACCCTCCCTGCCGATGCGGCGGGGCAGCGGGCGATACTCCACTTTCAAGCCGTCGATTACCGGGCCAAGCTGTGGGTCAATGGCGTTAATGTCGGGGAGCATCAAGGTGGATACGCTGCGTTCTCTTTTGACATCACCCCGTATGTGACCTTCGGCAGCGAAAACCTACTGACGTTGAAGGCGGAGGACAGCGAGAGCTGCACTCAGCCTCGCGGGAAGCAGCGCTGGCAGAGCGATAGCTTCGAATGCTTCTATGTGCAAACCACGGGGATTTGGCAAACGGTATGGCTGGAGTTCGTGGACTCGGCGCATTTGGATGCGGTGAAGATCACCCCTGACTATGATCGCAGATCTGTGACGTTTGAGTTTCAGGTCGCTGGCGATCTGGGGGGCGGCCAGCTTGAGGTGGAGACCGTCATCTCTTTGAAAGGTAGAACCATGAAGCGGCTGCGCTTGGCCATCGACCGGCCTTGGCTTCGCGTGGACGCCGATTTGCTGCATGAAGCGGGAGGACCGTGGAAATTCAGCGAGTGGTCGCCGCAGCATCCGAATTTGTACGACGTGGAATTTATTTTGTACCGGGACGATCAGGTGGTCGATCAGGTGTACTCCTATTTCGGGTTGCGCAAAATTTCAATCGAGAACGGGAAGGTACTGCTGAACAATACGCCGATTTACCAAAGATTGATTTTGGATCAAGGCTATTGGCCGGATTCGCATTTAACGCCGCCTTCTGAGGAAGCGATTCTCGAAGACATCGATAAGATCATGGCGATGGGATATAACGGCGTTCGTAAGCATATGAAGATTGAAGACGCCCGATTCTTGTACTGGTGCGACGTCAAAGGGTTGCTCGTCTGGTCGGAGATGGCGGCAACGTTCGAATTTAATGATCAGGCTGTCGAGGCATTCTCCAAGGAATGGGTCGAGATCGTTCGCCAACAATATAATCACCCGAGTATCATCACCTGGGTTCCTTTTAACGAGTCTTGGGGCGTGGCCAATATTCTGAACGACCGCAAGCAGCAGGAGTTTACGGAAGGGATTTATCACCTGACTAAGGCGATCGACCCTTATCGTCCGGTGATTACGAATGACGGGTGGGAGCACACGGTTTCGGACATTTTGACCCTGCATGATTATGAAGAATCGGGAAGCCGTTTCCTGGAGCGGTATAAGAATAGGGAAGACATCACCGGCAATCACATTTCCTTTAACAATTGGAAATATGCCCTGGCGAACGGGCACGCCTATCGCGGCCAACCGATCCTCGTAACGGAATTCGGCGGGATCGCTTTCCAATCGGAGTCGGGCTGGGGATACGGGAACCAAGTTAGCGGGGAAGAGGCATTTATCGAACGGTTCGAAAGCATTACGAAAGCGATCAAGTCGATCGACTACATCTGCGGTTACTGTTATACGCAAATTACCGATGTGCAGCAGGAGGTTAACGGCTTGTTGACGGAGACTCGCGAGCCCAAGGTGCCGCTGGAGACGATCCGGCGGATTAATCTGGAGTAGCAAAAAGAACAGCCCCCGGAGTTTTGGCTCCGGGGGCTGGTTTGTTTTTACGCATCGGCTAATGTGGGGGTGGGCTCTTCCAACTGCGCGAGGCGTTTTAGCAGTTTTTTTAGCATGACGGAGGCTTTGACCTGGAGGGGCAGGCTGTCGGCAACGCGCAGCTCGTAAGCCCCGCTCAAGATGGCTTGCTTCAGCTCGGCTACGGAATCGCAGGGGCGATGCAGTTCGTTGTACAAGCTGCCGTATTGCAGGCACTGATGGGTGTCGCTCCCGGCGATCACCGGCTTACCCAGTTCGGCGGCGAAGCGTTCGACGTTGGCGCGATTCACTTCGTTGCCGTATTCGTACATATCCTTGGCGTTCAGGTCAAAAGCGTCCAGCCGCCGCAGCTGCTCCGCCTCCAGATGATGGAGCGGGGTGGAGACGCGGAACGGATGCGCGCCGATTTTGAGTAGCGGGTAGTTCTCGGCCAACGTCATCAGCTCGTCGAAGGGGATAAAGGAGCCTTTTCCCGTATAAGGGTCCAGCGCTTGTCGAACCTCCAGGATGTGCTCCTTGCGACCGATCAGCAGAATATGGCCGGTTTCGCGGATATCCACCTCCATGCCGGGGAAGATGCGGAGGCCGTCCGCCTCGTAATATTCGCCATTGAAAGGGTACAGGCGGTCGAGGTTGTCATACACCTCATGGAAGTTACGCGTATTAAAATGCTCCGTCAAAGCAAGGGCATGCAGCCTGTTCGCCTTGGCTTCGGCAATCATTTCCTCGTAATAGGCTGCTGAGAAATCGGTGGCCTTGGATAATTTGGCGTGGGTGTGCAGGTCGATGCGCATCGAAACAACTCCTTGTCGGTTAGTTAAATGATGAGGAAGTCCAGAATAATAACGCCACATAAAACGCCGATCCGCCCAGAAAAAGCACATCGCGCCGCTGCAGTTTCAAATGCGACAGCTTGAGCTTCTTGGCGGCGGGATTTTTCATGCCGTACGAGAAGCCGCGCGTCTCCAGCGCTTCTACGGTGGTGCGGGAGCGTTTGGCTGTAGCCAACATCAGCGGGAAAAAAGCGTACACCAGCAGCTTCAAATAATACGCGCCCAGCCGCCAGTAAAGGACGCCGTGCCGCTCGGGCGCTTTGCCGCGCAGCCGATACGAGAGCAGGACGTTGCGGAACTCCTCGAACAATACCGGCAGAATGCGGTAGCCGTAGGACAAGCTGAACGAGAAGGCGGCGGGGACGCCGAGGGCGAGCAGGCCGTCGCTGTTTTTTTCCGGATCCATGCCCGAGAACACGGTGATGCTGGCGAGCGAGACGATGGACAGCTTCAGCGTCAGCTTCAGCAGCGGCAGGGCGGAGGAGATGTCCCCGCCAAAAAACAGCGAAAGGATAAACAGCCAGCCCACCTGACCGATCAGGCCGAGGCAGAGCACAATGATGATGAACGGCGTGACCCGGGACAACACGGTCATGATGATGACGAACAGACACATCCCAGCTAGCACGATATAGCTGTTAAGAAACCACGGAACGATGGCGAAAAACAGGTACCAAATCAGAAGTCCTCGCGGATCCAGCCGGGATAGGGAAGCATGGCCGCTGCCGTAGGCCGTGTTCATTAACTCGAGCTGGATGCGGTCGAGCGAGATTTTGTTAAACCAGTTGCGGACGAGCTGCATGCGGGTGGATCTCCTTTCCGGTGAGGATGCGGTTCAGGCGGCTGGCCAGCTCGGTTGGTGATCCGCATGGCGGCTGGAGGCCGAGAGCGGCGGACAGCTCCATGCTTTGCGTCAGCGCCAGCCCGGCGCGGCGGATCAGCTCCGGGCTGGAGAAGACCTGTGCCGCCGTCCCGTCCGCCAACACCCGGCCATCGTGCATGACGATGACGCGTGTGGCCCAGCGATGGACGAGCTGCATATCGTGCGTGGCAATCAGCACCGTGCGGACGTGCTGGTTCAGCTCCTCCAGCGTGCCCAGCAGCTCTTCGCGGGTGGCCAAATCGAGGTTGGCCGTCGGCTCGTCGAGCAGCATGATCGCGGGCCGGATCGCCGCGCCAATGGCGAGCGAGACGCGGCGCTGCTGCCCGCCGCTCAGGAGGCGCGCGTCGCGCTCCTGCAACGGCTCCAGCCGGAAGCTGTGCAGCATGCGTTGCAGCGTGTCGTCCGCATCCGGGTAGCCACGCCGTTTCAGGCAATACGCGATCTCTTTGCGCACACTGTCCTCGATGAACATGTCCTCCGGATTCTGGAAGACAAAGGCCACATCCCGCGACAGCTGCTCGATGGAGATGCTGCGGGTATCCTGCTGGAGAACGTCGACGTTGCCTTCGGACGGCTTGGCAATCCCGGAGATCAGCTTCAGGAGCGACGACTTGCCCGCGCCGTTGTTGCCGATGAGCGCGATCCGTTCGCCTTCATAGAGCGTCAAGTCGATGCCGTGCAGCACGGTTCGTTCCGCTTTACGGATCGTGCGGTAGTTCAGGGAGGCCCCGTTGAACCGGATGACGGGGATACGTTGGTCGTCGTCAGGGTGATGCCCTTTCTCAGCGAATAGGTCACCTGTGCTGGTCCATAGTGCAGGCGTTTCATCCGGTAGTGTTTGAAGCTGCCGCATAAAATAAGGGATCGCGGCATCGGTCGTAATCGGATATGCTGCCTGCCGGGGTTGCTTTTCGTTGGGATTCCGCCGCGTAGAAGCGTTGGCTTCCTGCAGGATCGCTAGATAAGCTGCGGCCAGGGTCACCTCGGGCGGCTGAATGCCCGGCCGCTCCAAATCTTTGAGGCTGTTCAGGGCTTCGGAGACCGGGCGTTTCCACAACACCCGGCCTTGATCCAACAGGCAGACCTCCTGACAATAGTCGGCGATAAACTCCGAATGATGCTCGATGACGATAATTGTCTTGCCGTGGTTCTGGTTCAGCTCCCGCAGCACTTCGTAGACCTGCCGCGCATGGCTCGGGTCGAGCTGGGACACCGGCTCATCGACGATGAGAATCTCTGCGCCCAGCGAGAGGGCCCCGGCTAGGGCGAGCAGATGTTTTTGTCCGCCGCTAAGCTCCCAAATGAAACGTTGGTGCAAGTGGGTCAGGCCGCAGAGCTCCAAAGCGTGGAGCGCCCGGTCCTTGTAATCGGGCAGTCCGTAGTTCAGCGGGGCGAAGCAGGCCTCATCCAGCACGGTGGGCCGCACAAGCTGGTTGTCGAAGTCTTGATAGACGTAGCCGACGCGGCGGGAGAGTTGGGCGACGTTTTTTTGCGCGGTGGATTGGCCGTGAATGAGGACCTCGCCTTCAAAGTAACCGGAATAATAATGCGGAATCAGCCCGTTCAGCAGCTTGCACAACGTTGATTTGCCGGAGCCGTTGCCGCCGATGATGGCGGTGAAGGACCCCGGTTCAATCGTCAGGTTCACCTCATTCAGCACCGGCAGCTCCGAGCCCGGGTAAGTAAACGACACGTTGCGAATTTCAATCACGGGGCCGCGGGATTCGTTGTTCGGATTAAGCATACGGCAGGTTCTCGGACTCGTCCCCGGTTTGGATGCTGCGCGACCGCTTCGCCCGCATGATCAGTAGGACGATGACGGCTACCACGGCTGCGGCTGCAATGCTGAGCCAGATGGCCCCCGAGCCCAACCGGTCGGCCAACCCGCTGTCCCACTCGCCGAAGTTCCAGTCGGTCTCGGACAGCGATTCCGCGCCAAAAGCGATCAGCGCCAGCGCGATCCCGCTTAACACCAACTTCGGCGAAATGACGCCGGCGGCTTCGTATTTGGTGGATTTGTCGCGCGGTTTGATGCCGAGGAGCGGTTCGATTTTTCCATAGAGTCTAGGAACCAGGTAGAGGGTAGGCAGCAGGGCGAACAGGATGCCGGAGAACAGCACATCGTTCAGGAAGCTGACGCCTTCGACGATCACGACGCTTTGCGCCAGCCCGGGGACGGCTTCGAATTCTTCTACGCCGATCCAGACTTTGCCGATGTCGACCAAGCTGCTGCACAGTTGGTGGATGATGACGCCCGTGATGGCGGCGGTGCCGACTTGCAGGCGGTTTTGCGGGTTACGGACCAAACGCCCGGCGACGTACATGGCGAAGGAGAAGGTCAGGAATTTTTCCAGCTCGCCAAGTCCGCCGAATTGTCCCAGCATCAGCTCGCCGAAAATCACCTCGCCCAGCGCCGCCCCGACCGCTGCATACAGCGGGTGGAACAGCATGCACAACGTGAGCGGGATGAACGCGAAGTACTCCACCGAGAGCTCGATCGGCCCGAGGCGAAACTCGGGGATGAGCTCGGTGAACATGTTGGACAAGCCGTACAGGGACATGGAGAGGACGAAAATCATCATTTTTTGCGAGGACGTGAGGGTGTACAGGGTTTTACGGTTCATGAAGGGAAAGCCTCCTTTAATGAGTCGTTCTTCCCAAAGTGTAGAGGCCGAGTATTAAATGAGACGTGGGTGTATGTCAACGGATTGTAATATTTTTTACATAGTGAAAACGATGTAAATAGATTTACATAACAATTGGCTGCTAGGATAGGAACGTATGCAACGAGATGATAAGGAGCTGAACCCATGCCGAAGTACCGGAATCCACTGTTTGCGAATCAAGTGAAGTTCTCCCCCGGCCATCAAAAAATTGCCGATTTCATCGAGCGGCATCCCGACGAGGCGTTGTTCATGACCGAGCAGGAATTGGCGGATCGGGTGGGCACGAGCATTGCCACGGTGTCGCGGTTTTGGCGGACGGCGGGATACGAGAACGGCAAGGACTTCCGCTTGCGGCTTCGCCAAGCCATCGATACAACGCCAGCGCATAAGCTGGAGGCGACCATCTCCCAGCTCGATCCGTCGAGCCTGCCGTTGAAGCTGCTGGAGCAAACGAGCCTTCACCTGCGGGAGTCAGCGGAACGGACCGACCCGGAGGAATTGAAGCACGCCGCCGTGTTGATGGCTGGAGCCAGACGGATTTACGTTTACGCGCCGGGGCCTTCCGTGGCGTTGGGGGAGCTGTTATTTTACCGGCTGTCGCGATTTGGGATGTCGGTACGGATGATGGCGGCCAGCGGCCATGAGCTGCTGGAGTCGCTCGCGCATGTGCAGCGGGAGGATGTCGTGCTGCTGTTCAACTTCACCCGGCTGCTGCCGGAGACCGAGGTGATCCTCGACTGCGTCAAGCGGATCGGTTGCTCGGCGGTGATGGTGACGGACCGCGAAGAGTTCCGGTATGGGGCGCAGGTGGACGCTGCTTTTTACGTAAGTCGTGGGGATCTGGGAGAATTTCATTCCATGGTGACGCCGCTGCTGCTGATCGAGCAGATGATCTTGAGCATCGGACTTCTGAATAAAGAGAAGGTGCTGGCCAAGCTGGAGTACTTGGGAGAACTGCGGGCGAGATATGCCGATAAGCTGCCGCGGGGGAAGGCTTGAGATTGGTGGATGGAGGGCGCTCCATCCTTGCTTTTGACCGCCTAAGTTGGTACAATAAATGTCTGGTAAACTGCCCTGTGGGGCTTCAAGAGGAGGAAGATGAACATGGGTAAGAAGAGTGACGGTAAGGTGCTGGCGCAGAACAAAAAAGCTTCCCATGACTATTTCATCGAAGATACCTACGAAGCGGGCATGGTGCTTACCGGCACGGAGATCAAGTCAATTCGGAACGCCCGGGTGAATATCGGGGATGCGTTCGCAACGATCCGGAACGGCGAAATCCATATCCACAACATGCATATCAGCCCGTTCGAGCAGGGGAACCGGTTCAATCCACTGGACCCGACGCGGACGCGCAAGCTGCTGATGCATAAGGTGCAAATCAACAAGCTGCTGGGCTTATCCAAGCAGGAAGGGTACTCGATCGTACCGCTCAAGATTTACATCCGTAACGGATATGCGAAGCTGCTGCTGGGCCTGGGCAAAGGGAAAAAGCAATATGACAAGCGCGACACCGCCGCGAAACGTGATGCTCAGCGTGATATTCAACGGGCACTACGCGAGAAGCAGAAGGTCGCAAGGTAAGTTTACTCGGCTAAGGCGAAGTTCCCAGTGTTTCCATCAAGTCCATAAACATCGAGAAGCTCAGACGTGGTATACTAATTGATGTAAGAGAGGATCACGTTCCTTATTATGGAGAAGGAATTGTGATAACGAACAACAGCAGGCCCTTGCAGGCTGCACCTTTTGATCCAACACCCTTTTATTTCGGGGGCGTTTTTGGATTCGACGGGGGTAGATCGAGCATGGGTAGCGGGTAGTGGGGACGCGTCCACTTCATCAACGCTAAAGCCAATTAAACGGCAAACAAAACAACAACTTAGCTTTCGCAGCTTAATAACCTGTGAGCTAGCTCTATCCCTGCATCGCCCATGTGCCGGGAATAGGGCCCAACTTTAGTGGGATACGCCGTCTGGTCTCCGCCTGGGGTCAACGGAAGAAGATAATCAGGCTGACCCGAAGGGAATCCGGTGACAGGGAGTCTCTAGGGTGACATCAAAACTGTCACTACACCCGTAGAAACCTATGTGGCGTTGCCTTCGGACAGGGGTTCGACTCCCCTCGCCTCCATATGTAGTACCAGTGACGGACACCATTCGGTGTCCGTTTTTACTTGCTTGTACTAAAAGTGGGGTATCACTTATCACTTTAGCACTAGCGCTTCGAACCTCTCTGATGTTGAATACGGTATATTTTTGGCGGTACCGCTCTCTGTAGCAGTTTTGTTGTCACCCAGGAACTCCCCGTAACCGGCTTCCCCTCAGGCCGGACTGCTTGTCTTCTTCCATTCGCCATAGGCGAAGAGGAGACGGTGTATCCCACTTAAATCGAGTTTATTCCGGTATATTGACGATATACTGTTTTCATTTGTTCTCGACCAGATAGGCTATATCTATTCTCATATACACTAAAATAGTTCTTTTGCTTCTTCTGAATTCTTTAGAAACCATATTGAAATTTTATTGAAGATACCCAATGCTTTTTCTGAGTTGCTAATTAAAACTAAAGTCGTGGTGTTTTAGGGTTCGAGAGGGGGATATCCTCCCCCGTCAATTTATGGAGGACACACAAAGTATTTAGCATAATATTGTCCAATACGGGCATAATATATCTCATATTAAAATTGGAGGTGCTATTTATGCAGATATCTCGCAAATTTATTGAAAAGAGTAATCAATATTGCTATTATTCAAGTAAGGAGGTGTGCTGCATGCTAATTGAGTATAGAGTGAAAAATTTCATGTCTTACAGAGATGAAGTCGTTTTGTCTATGGTAGCGGATAAAAATAGGGAACTTGCAGATACAAATGTGTTTACACATGGGAATATGACACTATTAAAAATGGCGTCTATATTTGGGGCGAATGCAAGTGGAAAAACTAATTTGATTGAATCAATGAATTTCTTATGCCGTCTATTGAAACCTTCAATGGGGAAAGAGGAGGATTTTTTAGACATTCCTACATTCAAACTTGATGATGTAAGTGAAGAGGAGCCCATATCATTTGAGATTTCGTTTTTCTTGGGTGATCAGCGTCATCGATACAGTTTGGAGCTGGATAAAAAAGGTATTGTTTCTGAGGAGCTGTATTTTGTTCCGAAGAGACAAGAAGCCTGTTACTATATTAGAAAAAGAAATGAAATTACTTATGTAGGTACATACTTTGAGGATAAAAAAGCATTAGATTACATTATGCCAGATACGTACAGACCTTTTTTGTATACCTTAGGGCAAGAATCGGTAAAACAGTTTGAATGGGCCAAAAAAATTATTCGATATTTAAGAATCAACATAAAATCAAGTAATGTGCCTGATGTAGTGTTTAGACATATGGTTGAAGAGGAGATTGTAGGTAACTCAGATGAAAAAATAATTACTAAAACAGAAATAATGAAAATATTAAAAGATGCTGACATTGGTATTAGTGATATATCTGTTGCGAAAGAAACTAAGAGTTCAGAAGAGAATGAGCTTTTATCACAAATCATGACGGTATTAAAGCAACGCGGCCATCAAGGTGAAATAGAAGAAGAAAATTATGAAACATTTATGCATCATTTAAAGTATGATGAAGGGAAAAATCAGATTGGCGAAGAGAAGTTTCCAATAGGTTATGAATCCCGTGGAACTATCAAGCTTTATGCGTTGCAATACCCAGTATTTAATGTGTTAAAAAAGGGTGGGATATTGTTAATAGATGAAATTGAAAGCTCCTTACACCCATTACTATGTGAGAGAATTATTAGCTTGTTTAATAACAAAACTACAAATCCTTTGAATGCACAACTTATTTTTACAACGCATAATACCTTACTTATGACCCCCCGCCTTTTAAGGAGAGATCAAATACTATTCACTGAAAAAGATGCCTATGGTGTTAGCACTCTCTATAGCCTATACGATATAGACATTAATATTAGAAACAATTTTAATTATTTGAATAATTATTTAGCAGGAAGGTTTGGTGCCATCCCTTACTTAGGGTCATTTGAGTTGCCACTAACTGACATCGAGGTAAGCGACTATGAAAAGAAAACGGAGTGATGAAAGTTACAAGCGAAAAAGAAAGCTGATACGACCATTGCCGTTTTTTATAATTGTTTGTGAGGGTGAAGTCACCGAAGATGATTATTTCAAAAGCTTTCCATACTATCATAGCTTAGGGTACGGAGTATTTAGTCATAAAGCTGTCCATGTTGAAGCTGGTGCAGGTCAGCATATGAAAGTAGTAGAAAAGGCAGAGTTGGTGTATAAAAAATATTGCAAAGAATTTGGCGCAATTAGACCCGCAGAAGTTTGGTGTGTCTTTGATTGCGATAATGATTTAGAATCCCTTATTAAAGCAGTGAAATTAGCTGGTAAAAAGGGGTTTAATGCTATTTATTCAATACAGTGTTTTGAATTGTGGTATGTACTTCATTTTCAAAATTTAACCTCATCTATCGATAAGAGGGAATACGACCGTAAGATCAGTAACGCATTAAAAATAGAGTATACTCACGGTACTAGAGGTATGTATGAATTATTGAAGTCATCACAAGATCAAGCAATTAATATGGCTGAGCGGATATGGAGTGAAAAAAATCAGCAAGGAAAATCGTTTGAAGAACCTATTACTAATGTGCATAAATTGGTGGTCGCTTTGAATGACGCATTCGTAAAACTAAAAAAATAACATCAGTATAACCATTGACCGTATGTAATCGCATGCTAATTAAGGGAGAAACAAAGTTTCTTGAATTCAGTTCGATGCGATCTAAGAGTAAGTTCCTAAACTAACTACGAGGCTGATTGTCATGCTCCCGGGTAGTTGGGACGCGTCCACTTCATCAACGCTAAAGCCAATTAAACGGCAAATAAAACAACAACTAAGCTTTCGCAGCTTAATAACCTGTGAGCTAGCCCTATCTCTGCATCGCCCATGTGCCGGGCCCAACTTTCGTGGGATACGCCATTTGGCCTCTGCCTTGGGTCAACGGAAGAAGATAATCAGGCTGACCCGAAGGGAATCCGGTGACAGGGAGTCTCTAGGGTGACATCAAATCTGTCACTACACCCGTAGAAACGTATGTGGCGTTGCCTTCGGACAGGGGCTCTACTCCCCTCGCCTCCATACTGAAAACCCGCTCAGTGTGAGCGGGTTTTTGCCTTTCCATAGTTAATTTATATACTTTGGCGATCCCTCGTCACAAGGTTGTTTCAAGGAAGACGGGCGCTTCGTCACATGCGACCCTTAGTTTGTGAAAAACTCTCATCTGGAATCGGAAAGGAACTCGTACAGTTTGATCAATAGATTGCCGGAATATTAAGGGTAAAAAACCCTATTGCCAAGGGGGTCACTGCCCCGTGCTATTCTCTTTACGCCCTAAGGTCAATTTCTCGCATCAGCAGAAAGTATCCTGCGGGTGGAGACTTACGTGTCACACTAAATTTTTGTGGTGATATGCAATTCATTAAATAGGAGCATTGCATCTTTAAACCCTTGCAGATATATTTTTGTCTCCAGAATTGTTTGTAGTGTGAATTGTGCGTCTTCATAAAGGAATAGAGTTTGCTTGAGGTTGTCAGGAAGGGATTCTCGTATTGTCTTGAGGTATTGTTCAGATTCACGTGATATTTGCTTGAAATCAGAGTTGTTGGACTTTAGCTCATTGTATAAGGACTCTACTCGGTTACGAATGAGTGGATCAATCAAAATCTCTAAAGAATTGATCAAGAATCACACCTCCTGATGGTTTGTTTTTACAAGTTAAAATTTAACTTCGCGAACATTATTTTATCATAATGAATTTAATAGTCAAGAGAACACAAATATAATTTTGCCTATACAAAGATTATTCAATATAATAAAAGAAAAATTCAGCACTTGCGAGGGGCCTGGCAATGATAAGCTATAAACCATTTCAAAAATTACTTATAGACCGAGAGATAAAGAAACATGAACTATTAAAAATGACTGGAATATCATCAGCTACAATGGCAAAATTGAACACCAATGAATATGTCTCTCTTGAGATTATTGATAAAATCTGTACAGCATTGAATTGTCAACCTGGTGATTTGATGGAGTATATCCCTGGAAGGGAAGTGTCAGTTCAAAGAAAAGCATAAAGGAGCCCTTGTTTATGATAGTCGTTTGGGAACGGCTACAAAATATAGTTGAAAGGTCAGTCAACGTTTAGTGAACATGCGGACGGAACACAGAGAGGACGCCAATTAGGGGGTCTTTTTTTGTTTTTTTATACAAATAGAATCATGGTCAAAATAGTACCAAGAAATTGGTAATGTGGATTTGTAATAAACCGGCAAATATTGACGAAGAAAACCTCATTATGCAAGTTTTTATCAGAAGGATATACAGGCTATCCCTTCAAAAGGCTATGTAAAATATTTCTAGTCCTATAGTTAAAATTATCAAGAAATAGGAGGAATGGACTAAGCATAATCGAATAAAGTTAGTACTAGGGTATTTTCACTAATATAAGAAATGGAGGCTTACCATGAGTAACAAGTACTTAAATGAGATTAGAACTAGTAATGTATTAACAACATGGAATGTAGCTGGAACTCGAATATTAAAATATTCCGTCGAAATGTACCATAAAGGCTTAAATGAACATAAACTAATTTCTGCACCGGAGCCAGATATTCTTCATAATAAGGTGGAATTGCAAGCTGAGAAATGGAATGAGAAGTGGGAAGGTATATTACATAAGAGATCTTTGAATGAAGAAAAGGAAGCTAGCATCGAAGAAGCTGCTAGAAGATCGGAAGAGGCTACTAATGATTTGAACGAAATAGATAATCTATTACTTCATACATTAGCGGTCGATGATACTGTGAATTGGGATAACTTAAAAAGAAAAGAGAAATATCCGGTAAAATCACCTTCAAAACCAGATCAAAAAGCCAAGAGGGTTTACCCCGAGCAACCCAGAGAGGAGGCACCTATTTTTTCTTTCATTGATAAGCTTATTAAGTCAAGAAAACAAAAAAAATTACAGGAAAGTGCTAATAGATATTCAGCTCTAGTTTTGTATTGGGAGGAACAAAAAAAGTCAGTTGATGAATATAACCAATCTTTAGATCGCGAGTATGAACACAAAGTACAGGAGTGGGAGGAGGAAGTAAAAGAGTGGGAAAGGGGCAAAAGTGAATTTCTAAAAGAACAAGAGGAGTACAACAACAAAATTGATGAATTAAAGGATTTGTATTTTAAACATAATGTTGATTCAGTAATTGAATACTGTGACATGGTATTAAACAATTCTGAGTACCCGGAGTCTTTTCCAAAAAACTATGAATTAGAATATAATGCTGAAACTAAAATACTTGTTGTAGAGTACCAGTTACCTTCAATAGAGTGTTTCCCAACTCTTAAGGAGGTAAAGTATGTTGCATCGAAAAAGGAGTTAAAGGAATCCTATATTTCAGAATCTCAGGTTCAGAAGATGTTCGACGAAGCCATGTATAAAATTACTCTTCGTACACTCCATGAGATGTTTGAATCGGATGTAGCAAATGCGATAGAAGCCGTTTCATTTAATGGCTGGGTCACAGCGATCAACAAGGCGACAGGAAGAGAAGAGAACAATTGTATTTTAAGCATTCAAGTTAAGAAAAATCAATTTGTTGAAATCGATCTTGCAAATGTTGACCCAAAAGTTTGTTTTAGAAATTTGAAGGGTGTTGCTAGCAGCAAATTAAGTACCTTAACTCCAGTTCAGCCTATCTTGCAAATAAACAAGGCGGATAAACGTTTTGTAGAAAGTTATGAAGTAGCAAATCAACTCGATGATACGACGAACCTTGCAGCTATGGATTGGGAGGACTTCGAGCACTTAATCCGGGAACTATTTGAAAAAGAGTTTCAAACCAATGGTGGTGAAGTCAAGGTAACGCAGGCGAGCAGGGATGGTGGAGTTGATGCAATAGCATTTGACCCTGATCCAATCAGAGGTGGGAAAATCATTATTCAGGCAAAGAGATATACAAATACGGTAAGTGTATCTGCAGTAAGGGATTTATACGGGTCTGTAGTAAATGAGGGTGCAACGAAGGGAATTTTAGTCTCAACAGCAGATTACGGACCGGACGCTTATGAGTTTGCTAAAGGCAAACCGTTGACCTTGTTAAATGGGTCTAATCTTCTGCATTTATTAGAGAAACATGGACATCATGCCAAAATTGACTTAAAAGAGGCTAAGAAAATATTAGCTGATAAAGCAAAGAGTTAGTCGTCACATAAAGGGGATCTTAAGATCCCTCTCTTAAAGCAGGTATAGTATACGCCAAATTATTCGGAGATCGTTTTGGCTAATGGTGGTTCTTTAGATCACCCAGTAAGATTTTATGATAAAGGCATGGAAAGGAGAGTAACGCATGGTTTATAAGTTACTATCAATCTATAAGTCCGAATTGACTCTGCGGAATATTATTTTTAAGTACTTTAATTGGAGACTTATATTTCCTCATGTATTGTTCATCATAATTTCTTTTATAGTGTCACTAACCTTTGCAGCTATTTTAAAGAAACCACAATTTATCCTTTTATTCTTAGTAACACTAATTGTTTTGCCAAGCTTGTATAAGAAGACGGAAAGCGAAAGAGACAGGATACTGAGTGAAGAGCATGAAGGATTAAATATTTCAGGTGTCAGAATGAAAAGACTTAAAAAGTTTCTAAAGGTTGAAAGTATTGATCATTCGAATGAAAAACTAAATCTATTAATAAGTTCCGTAGATAAGCAGGCCGAGGAAAGTAAAGTTCCATTTTTAGTGGGAAGAGGAGTTATGGCCGCTCTCCTAATCCCCATTTGGATACAGGGAATTGCCTGGGTACTTAATAAACAGATAGATTCTATAGAAGGGTTTGTTGTGTTCAGTACAATTTTATTATTATTATTGATATTAGTTGCAGCGTTTTTATCTTTCTGGAAAACCTTTGTTCATGATGAAATTATTAATAGTGATTATAACAGACTAAAAACAATTTCCAATGATTTACGAGAGTATCAGTTTAAGTATAATTAAGCTGCTACATGCTGATCTATTCCACTAGGTTAAAGTTAAGCTATAAAAAATTTCCAGACAACAAAGACCTGACTAAGAATAAATATACTAAGGTCGGGTCTTTGTTATAGACACAGAATGTTATGTTTAATAGATTGAAGCAATTACAATAGTAGATCATGCCCGGTAAGCATTGGAGGCAATTAATAATGTCCAAGTTAACAGATATTAAGCAAAAAATCTTGCAACTTGATGGTGGGGCTTTTCAAGAGCTATGCGACGCATATTTGTTTAAGTTGGGATATGAGAATGTGTTGTCACTCGGAGCGAGATCCGGGACCATGAAGACTACAAAGGGAATTCCCGATACATACTTTCTAGACCCTAGTGATAACTATATCTTTGTTATGTATACCACTCAGCAATCTAACATATACGAAAAAATAAAAGAAGATATTTACGATTGTTTGAATCCAGAAAAAACAGGAATACCCATTCAAGATATTTCTGAAGTTATCTATTGCCATACTTCATCAAATTTGTCAGCTGGAAAAGACAAAGAGTTGCGCGATGTTTGCTCCGCTAGTGGTATTTTGCTTCGATTGTATGGGATAGATGAAATCGCTAGTAATATTTATACGCGATTTCATGGAATATCAAGGGACTTTTTGGGTGTATCAATAAGTACCGAGCAAATTTTTGGGGTTAATGAGTTTGTAGCCGCTTATGATTCAAATGGTATGGCCGCCCCGCTATCGACTGTTTTTCAGTTTAGAGAGAAAGAAGTAAACGAAGTCCTAACTAACATTGAGAGTGCCAAGGTAACAGTTATAACAGGGCCTGCTGGAGTAGGAAAAACACGGTTGGCTCTGGAATGTTGTCAGAAATATGCACTAGAGAATAACTATAGATTTTTTTGTATACAAAGCAATCGCCTTCCAATATATGAAGACTTAAAAGTGTACTTAGATACTCCTAATAAATATCTTTTATTGATCGATGATGCGAATCAAATTTCGGGATTACAACATATTCTTCAGTATCTTACAAAGTATGTTCAAGGCTACGATGTGAAAATTGTAATTACAGTGAGGGACTATGCAAAACTAACAACAATTCAAGATATTCGAAACTTTACAATTCCAGAGATTTACACAATCAGCACGTTTTCGGATGATGAAATAAAGAAGCTTTTAGAGACTAACTTACAGATATTAAATCCAATCTATCTTGATAAGATCGTCAGAATTGCTGAGGGGAATGCAAGGCTTGCTATCATTGCGGGG
The DNA here is from genome assembly GCF_009725205.1 of Paenibacillus timonensis. Lineage (GTDB taxonomy): Bacteria > Bacillota > Bacilli > Paenibacillales > Paenibacillaceae > Fontibacillus > Fontibacillus rhizolycopersici. Next base: position 103,803 of record NZ_WNZY01000010.1, read on the forward strand.
AAACTTGCTATTGAAACACAGTCTTTATCCAGTATAAATGACGCAACTCAACTTTATGAAGGTTATTATGAAAAGTTTATCCAAAATAATATTTTTGATCAGAATAGAGACTTGTGTGCTGTGGCCGGCATAATTGCTTTTCTTACAGCAATTAACCTCGAACACCTTGACAATTTGACGCCACTTCTCGATCAATTAAATATTTCTAATAGTTTGTTTGTTAAATATGCGCATCAGTTACACGATCTAGAATTAGTTGATATTTACAATAATAAAGCTGTGAAAATATCTGATCAATGTCTCGGTAATTATCTTCTCTCATATGTATTTATGAAAAAGCGAATCATCCCTCTATCAGTTATGTTAAAAGTTTGTTTTGGAAGTCATAAGCCACGTGTAATAAATGCGGTCAACACTCTCGCTAATATTTTTGCTTCAAAGGATATGCACCAACAACTTGAGATGGAAATTAGCATAGTTTGGGATGAATTTGAAAACTCTCAGAGCCCTTTATTTTTTGATTTTGTAAAAGTGTTCTATAGCATTAGACCTACTGAAACTCTCTTAATGCTAAAGGAAAGAATCGATTCATTGCCTCAGGGTAGTCTTGATATTAGCTCAATTGATTTTGAAAAAGAAAGTCGTAGTCATATTGTAAATGATGATGTTTTAGGTATATTAGGCGGGTTCAATGATAGCAGTGACTTGCCGCTAGCTTTGGATTTATTGTTCATGTATTACAAAAAAACACCACAAAATTTCATGGGATTTTATCATACAATTATCAACTCGTTTGGTGTAAGAAAGGAATCTCATCGTTATGACTATTGGACACAGACTCAATTAATAAGTAAATTTATCGAACATGCTGATGAATGGAAAAACAAAGAGTTAAGCATCCTTTTTATTAAAGTTTCTGCTGAGTTTCTTAAACTGCAATTTTCACCTACTGAGGCAGGAAGAGGACATACAATCATAATGTATCAAATACCAGTTCAATTAAGCAATGGTTCTAAAAAGTATCGCGAATTAATCTGGAATAGTTTGTTTGAATTATATAATTATGAATCAAATCAGTCGGAAATCGAGCAAATAATTAAAGAGTATGGACAATTCAGCAGGGACGGGGTTGAGAAAGAACTGGTGCAGTTTGATTCGCAGTTAATAATCCGGTTTTTTAGTCAGCTATTTTCTCCAAACAAGCTTTCACATTGTATTATTGCAAAAGAAGTAATGGATCAACTTAAACGTATCGATCTCGACGTAAAGCCATATTTATCTGATTACCTTAATAGCTCCGATTATCTCTTTTATAAAATTTTAAAAGGTGAGCGGTACTTAGAAGAATTTGACTGGGAGAAAGAACAAGAACTCAAGAAGAATGACATCCAGGTGTTATTATCGGACTGCACAGAAGAACGGATTCTAAAAATAATTCAAATATGTTCAATTTATGAGGATTACGATCGCAATAATGTTTGGGATATTAGTGGAGGATTACACTTTGCCTTCATTCAACTGGCATCATATAAAAACCTTTTTTTGTATGCAGTTAATATGTATCTAGCTCATAACACACCGATCAACTTATATCCTGACACTATAGTTAATAAGTTGTTTGAATTAGTCGGTACTGAGCAAACTTATGGAATTATTAATAATTATGAATTTGATCAGAAGAATGCCTGGCAGTTTTCTTTCTTTAAAAATCTTCCGTTTGAATCAATTTCGGAGAAAACGGTTCAACAGTTATACGATTTTTTGTCAGAGAACGAGGGGAAAATAACGTCGTCACCATACAGAGAAATTGAATTTCTTGATAAGTATAGGAGATTTGACGATGATGTTTTTGTAAAAGCGGGCCAAATAATTTTGAGTAAGCATGAATACTCTCCATTTATGTTCTCGTTGTATCTTCATTCAACGTTCAGTCCTTATGGTCATGGTACTAATCCGGACATATTAATGGATCGATTCAAAAATGATTTTAGCTTGCTAAAAGATATCTATCTTAAATTGATTTCCTATGATAAACATACAGACAGTGATGGACGATACTTAATTTATTTTATGCAGAAAGAAATTTCATTTATTGATGAATTTATTGAATTTACACAGAAGGATAAAGATGCACTTTGGAACGATGAAGGAAAACGATTATCTGCGATTTGGAATTGTGACAATTACATACAACACGCTGATTATATTTTTAAAGCTTGTAATGAAAATCTAGACAATTGGCAAATTGAGAAATATGTAGAACAGCTTTTTAAGACAAGAAAGGAATCTAAATCAACAATTGCTCGCCAAGATGAATGGATATCACAATTTATCGAGGCCAATTTCAATAATGCCAAATTTATGAATATAATTTTCTCATCTATTTCCGAGGTTGAATTTTCTCCGGAACGTCGGAAAAAGCATATTTTGCATTTTGTTAAGTTAAATACTGACCCGTTATTATTTGATGAAATTCAGTTAGAACCGAGAGGTTATGGCGGAGTAGGGAGCATGATTCCGTATATGGAAGCAAGAATATCATTCTTAGAGTCGTTACTTCCGGCCTTAAATGGATTGACTTATTTGAAACACAAACAAAGGATTGAACGATCAATTGAAGCATGGAGACGAAGTATTGAACGAGAACAGATTGGCGAAATTCTGCAAGATCTATAGGAAGGGAACCCTATTACCCACCTCTTTCCGCTATAATATACCTATCACTATCCCGGAGGGCAAAGCATGTCACTTCCAATCGAATTAGTAAACATATTCCGTGTAAAGCAAAAGTCCTACAAAATGGTGCTTGTGCTTGCGATGATTGATACTTGGCAGGAAACGCATGATCAGATGCTTAAGCTTGATGATGTAGCAAGACGGTTCCTGATTTACTATCAATATAGAGATAACAGTGGGCTTGTTGTAGATGCACCACCACCTAAAGTGACTGCACGATGGGGGAGCATGAGCCTGTCCCAGGTGAGATCTCTACTCGATACTCCAATAGAAGCGCTTCGTTCGGTTGTTGTTAAACAATCGGACGGGGCTTTTTTGACGTTTGCTGATTCATTATGGGCGCAAGGGGAAGCGGTGTTATCGGAGCTTCAGGATTATGCTAACCGTGAATTGGACCTATACCATAGCCAGCTTGGACAGGGGACAAGCTTCTCTCTTCACGAGAGCTTGGTTCATATGCTACAAACCTATACACAAGCTAAGACTGAATCTTTTACTAATCATGCTCTAGGTGCTCTTTTCAGAAGAATATTGCCGGAGCAGCTTCGTACGCTTCCTTTTGTTTCGGAGCATATCAAAATTCAAGGTTCAGTAGGGATGGGGAACTGGGCAACCGTACCTTGGCTAGCTCTTATGGATACCCGAATTACGAAATCCACCCAATACGGGGAATATATCGTTTACCTATTTGCTGAGGACATGAGTTCGGTCTATCTGACTTTTAACCAAGGGGTTACGAAACCTATTCAGGAACGAGGTAGAAAAGAAGGATACAAGTTCCTACAGCAAAAGGTGGCGGAAATAAGGGAAAGCCTCGATTTTCAGGGCTTCTCCAAAGATGAAAATATTCATCTCACTGAAGCAGGTTTGGGCCGTGATTACCAAGTATCGACGGTTGCCTACAAGCGGTACGATGCGTCTCATATTCCGAGCGATGATCAACTAGTAGCTGATCTAGAGCAATTGATGACAACCTACCAAGAATACGTCGATCGGAAGCTTCAAACAGATCACGTCGATGATCCTGAATATCCTTTGGAAACGGTGGAAGAGAGCATGGATGATGAGGCAGTTCGTGGGCGTTTGGATGGCATCCAATCGTACATTAAAAATAAAGGGTTTGCTTACTCACCTGGATTAATCGAAAACTTCTACCTCTCCCTCAAAACCAAACCTTTCGTTATCCTAGCTGGCGTATCGGGAACTGGCAAAACCAAGCTGATCAAGCTCTTTGCAGAGGCGATGGGAGCGACTTCGGAGAATGGGCAGTTTACGTTGATTCCGGTTCGGCCGGATTGGAGTGATCCGTCGGATTTGATTGGCTACAGTGACTTGTCCGGCAAGTTCCGTCCGGGGCGTGTTACCGAGGTATTGTTGGAGGCATCCCATAACCCAAGCAAACCTTATTTTATCTGCCTTGATGAGATGAACTTGGCGCGAGTAGAACACTATTTCAGTGATATGCTTAGCATTCTCGAGACTCAGGAATGGCGGGATGGACGTATTGCTACCGATCCGATCATTCACCGCAGCTCACTCGTGCAGGATGAGGATCAAGAGGCTTATGGCAATCTGTCGATTCCTGAGAACGTGTATTTGATTGGGACGGTCAACATGGACGAGACGACGCATCCTTTTAGTAAAAAGGTACTCGACCGGGCGAATACGATTGAGTTCAATGATATCTTCTTGGCTCAATTTCCTGACGAGGAATCAGAGGTGGGGCAACGTCCAGCGGCCACACTAAATTCATTCCTAAGAAGTGACTATCTGCAGCTAGTAGATGCCTATCATGCGGATTCCAAAGCACTGATTACGAAGGCGACCGATACATTGGTGCGGATCAACGGCATTTTGGAGGAGATCCATGCGCATGTCGGGTTTCGGATTCGGGATGCAGTATGCTTCTATATGCTCTATAATCAGCGGTTTGGGTTGCTGGCCGAGGATGAGGCGTTGGATCACCAATTGCTTCAGAAAATATTGCCTCGCATTCAAGGCAGCAGTGCTTCGATCCGGAGGGTTCTTCTGAACTTGATGCGGGAGTGTGTGGGTTCCTCTTTTGCCGTCAATGAGTATTTAGAGGATATGACTTCATTGTTCGAGGGGAATAAGCTCAAACCACTGCTCGATCAGGCCAAGTATCCGCGTAGTGCAAGGAAAATCGCTTCGATGTTACGGAGGCTTGAAGAAGATGGATTCACCTCTTACTGGTTATCGTAATGCGCCGATGGAGTTACTACGCATTGAGACCAATCTGTTTGATTTAAATATCAAAGGGAAGCCATTTCATCCAACCGTGGAAACGATGCAGCTTCATCGGCAGGAGGGGGAGGTGTGGGCGGACGCCCACTTTCAAGTAGAGGTTCTTTCTTCGAAAGTGGAGATGAGCTCGATTCAAGTCTTATCGCATGAGACCTTGGGTCTTCAAACTTGGAACCCTGGCGATCCGGCAGAGCCGCTGTTTTATGAAACTCAAGCTTATGAAATCGTAGTGGAGAAGAAACGAGAGGATCTACCGATCGTCTTCTTCCATGAAAATCTTCACTTACGTCAAGCGGTTAAACCCATAGGTCGGCATGGCCGTATTTTGTCAGGGATCCTTAACTTTCAGAATGAGGTTGGCCTCTCGGAACTAGAGCTTCGCCTGCACGGCGAGGTCATCTTTAAGCTGCAGCTCGAAGTGTTCCCGTCCAAAATGGATTACAAGCGCGATTACGAAGTGATTTTGCAAGAGGTGAATGAGCAGATTTATAATCTGTCTTTTGACTTTCTGCGCAAGACGTTTCATCTTACCGGGTTAAGGGAGACACGGCATCAGAGTGTGACGGAGTTTTTTACGATATTACAGCAGGTTTTTGGGCAACTGACCCAAGGTATCGATCGGATCAAAAATGCCCCCCACTATAAAATGCGCCGTGAATCTCATCTTGTTGAGGCGTCGAAGGCGAAGCGCGTGGGGAAGGAGAATATCGCCTTTTTGCGCAAAAGGCCGGAGCTGTTTGTTCCGGGGCAGGAGCTACCTACGCATGTGCTTGAAACCCGGCGGTATATGGACTTCGATACGGCGGAGAATCGGTTCATCCGCTGGGTGTTGCTGCGCATTACTTCGAAGCTAAAGGAACTACGGTCCTACGTTGCGAAAAAAGGAACCGCGGATCCCGTCTTGCTGAAGAAAATTGACGTGATGAGTTCGCAGTTGCAGCGGCTGTTACAGCAGGATTTTTTACAAGTAGGGGATATGAAGCAGGTTTCGATCACGCTGGTCCTGCAGATGGCACCGGGGTATCGGGAGGTCTATCGGATTTATCTCTTGCTGATGAAGGGGCTCTCGATTCAAGGGGATCTGTTCCGGTTATCGATGAAGGATCTGGCGCAGTTGTATGAGTATTGGTGTTTCCTGAAAATCCACGATTTGATGCGGCGGAAATATGAGCTGGTGAGCCAGGATTTGATTAAGGTGAATCGGACGGGGCTATTTGTGACGCTGGATCGCGGGCGGAAGGCGAAGATGGTCTATCGGAATACGCGGAATGGCGAGGTTTTTACGCTCTACTACAATTCCCTGCCTAAGGGAGATGGCTACTCCACGTTGGCGCAGAGACCCGATAATGTACTGACCTTGAAAAAGAATGATGCGGCGATTGAGTATAAGTATATTTTTGATGCGAAATACCGTTTGAATCCAGCCTATGAGGGGACGCCTTACTGGACGAAGTACAAGCGGCCGGGGCCTGAGGAGGACGACATCAACACAATGCACCGATACCGGGATGCGATTGTGTACCAGGATCAACGGAACGGCGAGTATGAGCGGAGTATGTTTGGGGCGTATGTGCTGTTTCCGTATCCGGATGAGGCGAAGTTTAGGGAGCACTCTTTTTACAAAAGCATTCAGCTCGTCAACATCGGGGCGATCCCGTTTCTGCCGAACACGACGGAGTTGATGTACAACCTGCTGGAGGAGATCATCCAAGACAGCCCGGAGAAAGCCTACGAACGTTCCACTCGCCCTCGCGGGACGAAGGAATATTACTACAACAAGTTTGCGGGCAAGAATGTCCTGGTGGGTTCGCTCAGGGAGCCTTCCCAGCTTGAGATGGCTTTGAAGCATCAGTTCTACCATATGCCGCTGAAAAATATCGCCGACCACAAGCTTCTGACTCAAATCGAATACATCGCGATGTGCCAGTCCCGCAAAAAGTTTCAAGGCCCCGGGAACACAGGGATTCATTGGTTTGGACGGGTTCGGGATTGGAAGGTGGTCCGGAGACGGGAAATCACGGAACGGCCGGCCCGGCCCGGGACGGAAGAGGAGCTCTATGTGAAGTTTACGATCGAACGTTGGGAGCGGCGGGACCAGCCGATTGCTCTAGGAGGGCAGGGGATTTACACCTGTCTCTACACGAGCAAGTACATGTTTGATCGGGCCAGTGAAATTGCCGAGTTGAAGCTGGAGAATGAAGAGGACTTGCGGGAATGGCGCGAAGCTCGCAGATTGGGCAAGGTGAAAGTGCAACTGGATCATACGGATGTGGATTTGGCGGAGAAAGTGGTGGGGATTCGGGTAAATCCTCTATAATGCTATGATCACAACAGAGGGGCGACTCCCGTGTGGCTTAGAATCGGTTGACGTCATAACTGTCACTACACCCGTAGAAACCTATGTGGTGTTGCCTTCGGACAGGGTTTCGACGCCCTTCGCCTCTATACCGCTTATTAGAAGAGACACCGGGTCAGGTGTCTTTTTTCTTTGATATTTTTGGTATATATAGTACTCTATTGATATCAGTTTAGTGGAGGGGTTGTATGTTAGCATATATTGACGAGAGTGGCTTTCCTCATCCAAATGATGAAACCCAAAACCCCGTACTTGCAGCAGTATGCATCCCTAAGGATGAAGTAAGGAATATCATGCAGCGAATGTACAATATCAAAATGGATTTGTACGGGCGTCATGATGTGGAACTTAAAGCAGTGAATGTCCTTAAGCCAAAGTCAATTACTAAAAATATCAACAATAAAGTATTTGCAGATCGAGTTGTAAACGAGATTCTATGTAATATTATGAACTTGAAAGTTTTTGGAATAGTGATGGAAAAACCTGAAGAACCGCTTCAAGTGGAGGGAGGTACATTCCCTAATCACTACAGGTTCTTGCTTCAACGTATTAATGGGTATTCCTATATGCGGGGGAAGAAGTGTATAGTCTCTTTCGATTCTCAGGATGAGGGGAACGACATGTTAATCTCTCACAAAATGAAAAACTATTTATTCCGCTCTGGGGAAGGAAATAACTGCACTTCAATTGTGGAATCGGCATTCTTTGTAAGTTCAAAGGTAGAAGAAGGTATACAACTTGCTGATTTATGCGCAGGTGTCATCAGAAAATACCATGAACTTTGTGTCGGGGCAACTACAATGGACCCTTTCTCAACTTGGGTTAATGAATTATATTCTAAAATTCAATCACGAACTTGTTTAGTTCCCTCTCCTCATGGCGATCAACAACTGCATGGGATTTACAAAATTCCATTACGCTTATTGACAAGAGGATAGAATAATTTCATTCCAAGTGGGTTATATATGTAGTGAGACTGGTGTTGTGGTTCTGTCCAGGAGCTGCCTCGTGCTGGTCTCATTTTTGTAAAAAGGTTGACATCAATATCTGATATTGTATAATAACCTCAAAGACTGGTGTTGTGGTTCTGTCCAGGAGCTGCCTCGTGCTGGTCTTGTTTTATTTTAAGGTGATATTTGACTTCAATAATGTCACTGCACCCCTTGCCTCCATATGTAGAATAAAAGCCCTGACCGAATGGTCGGGGCCCTTCTTCTATCTAAAATTCAAAATCAAAGCGACCCTCTTCACTCCATTCAAACGGACCGGGTGTGACATCTACATCAGGTCTCTTTGTCCCGAAAAAGTCGGAATCAAAACGATAAAGAGTGCCGTCCGGCTCCTCATACTTCATCTCGGCGTGATAAGTCTTACCTAGCAGGTCGGTGGTCACCAATAGGGCAGAGGCTCCCCGAAGCCATTCGGGCGCATGGACCTGAATTTGCACTTTGCCCTGCGCAGGATGAACCTGAACGGTGATGCCCTTCTGCGCATAGATTTTCGCATGGGGTTCATGACTGCCTGGAACCGCATGGTTAAGATATACATTTCCACCCATAGCCACCGGCAGAACGGCATTTCCGATAAAGAAATCCTTTGCGGCATCGCCTAGCTCAGCAAGCTCCTCTTTGGTATATTCCCACCATTTCTTATCTTTTGCATCAGGATGGTTGTCGTAGCCTCCCAGTCCCACCGCATGCAGATAGCAGATGGAATCGTCCGGAACCCCATCCATGACCGTCTTCCCGTTCTCTCCAACTTCATCCCTTGGTTTAAGTGGAAGATGCTCGAAAAAGGTGATGGGAACCGGCTCCTGATTCGCACCTTCATCCCCCAAAAAGATGTTGTTATAGTACCTGTCATCGCCCCCGGTGATATTGGAGTACCCTGCCATTGCCGTCTCGTGAGGGAAGTGATACGGCGTAGTACGGGTAATCTCGGAACGAACGACAAATCGGCCTGCAAACAAATTATGGACAAAGGCTCCGCCCTGCGCCATATTTCGGAAGTTCATAGGAGAGAGGAACAGATTGTGATCCGCTAGATACGGACCATGGCAAACCTCAACGAACAAGTCTTCGGATAGGTTGTCAAAAAATACATTGCGGCTGATGCGGGTGCCCTGTGCTTGCCAGTCAAGCCAAAGTGCACGGTAACAGCTATAGATGATATTTTCACAAATTTGAGTATCCAGGGAAGCATGCAGTTTGATTCCTGCGACTTCGGCACCGTGTCTGAGCCGTTTGTGGTGAATATTATAAATCCGGTTCTGATAAATGCGGCTGAAGGCTGCCCCCATATGGCCCACGATACCTGCCTGTTCGCAATCATGAATCACATTGCCTCGAACGATGTGACTGCCGACTCGATCTTTATGCCAACCGGAGCGTAATGCGCGCAAAATAACTTCCTGCTCACGTTGCGTACCGCCCTTAATATGCTTCCCCGAAGACTGGGTGTGACCGGTACCGATTTCGGTACCCAGACTGATCCCCACGCATTTGGATTCACTGATGATATTGTTTTCAATAATCCAACCCTTGCTCCAGTGGGGTCCGATCAAACCCTCCTGGTAGTCCGTAGGCGGCGCCCATTGTGGAGAGGCCTGACGAAGCGTGAATCCGCTTACAGTTATGTAGTTAAGTCCCGGTTTCTCAGGCCAGAAGCAATAAGGACGGACATTGATTTCAACATTTTCCTTACGAGGATCTTTTCCGCCAAAATTGGCCCAGATCTTGGTTGCTGCAGATCCAACCTCGGCATACCACGTTAACAGCGAGTCTTTGGGATATTTGGCTTCGGGCCAAACTTCGGGCTGGTGAACCTTCTCGACACGATCGCATTCATACAGAGATTTGCCATCCAAATAGACATCCCCGAGATGAACCGGGAAGGGCCCGTCAAACACCCAGTCTCCACGGAGTTCCTCTTCAAAGGGATTACGAACGGAAAATAGGGAGTTAGGTACTTCTGTACTCCAAACAGGGCCACCCTCAGACTTCCAGTCCGTAATCCGTTCAGCTCCTGTTATGACGACTTCCCCGTCGCCTGCGGATCGATAGATGATTCGATGCTCCGCTGTTCCTCCATGAGCCGGGTTCACCCATTCCCTGTATACTCCGGAATGAACGATAACCGTATCCCCAGCCATGGCAAGAGCCGCAGCGCGTGATATCGTACGAAAGGGTTGATCCATTGTTCCACTTGCCTGATCATTCCCATGCATGGATACATGGTATTCCATAAGGACACTCCTTCTTCCTACCTATCGGATGTCGCCTGTTTAAACGGCTATAAATATTGTACAAATGATGGCCGGAATGGTCAAAAAGTTGTAACCCGCTCACTGAGCGGGTTACAACTTCCAAAGCCTTTATTCGTTTATTTTCCCGCCCCGAACTCATACCTGACCTGCGTCAGCTCCTCCGAAACCGCCCATAATCTCCGCGCGATGGCTTCGTCATGGGAGCGTGGACTCGATTCGACTTTCTTGGGGAAGCCACGCAATTCGAGAAGGCTTGGCCCAAAGTAATCGCCGCCTTGGACGTCTGACGCAGTGGCCGCGTAAAGGGTCGGCAAGACGCCCATTTTCGGGGGCTGCGCGAACATCGGGTTCAGGCGTCGCATGAAGTTGGAGTGCCTTAGCGCATTGGTCGCGGACCAGCCCGGGTGTGCAGCTACTGCAAGAGTGGATTGGCCGGCGGTAACCAGCCGACGCTGCAGTTCATAGGTGAACAGGAGATTCGCCAGCTTGCTCTGAGCATAGCCGAGCGATGGCTTGTAATTCCGTTCCAGGTTCAGGTCATCAAAGTGGATGATTCCCGACCGATGCGAAATACTGCTTACGGTCACGATGCGTGCACCCGGCGTCGCGCCGAGCAGATCCAGCAGCAAGCCGGTCAGCGCAAAATGCCCTAGGTGGTTCGTCCCGAATTGCTGCTCGAAGCCCTGTACGGTCTTCCCGTAAGGGGGATGCGCCACGCCAGCGTTATTGATCAGGAGATCCAGCCGCTGATAGTTTTGGCGAAAGGCTGTCGCAAAAGCGCGGACGGAGGCCAGATCGCCCAAATCGAGCGCCATCACTACGACTTTGCCCGACGGCTTATGTATCCGGTCAGCGGCCAGGTTGGCATTGGCGATACTGCGGCAGGCCATAATGACCGTCGCCCCTTTGCTGGCTAGCGCCCGCGCCGCTTCCCAGCCAATCCCGCTGTTGGCTCCGGTTACGATCGCCACTCGTCCGGTCTGATCCGGCATGTGGTTTTCTGTCCAGGTTGTTGTCATATCGTTTCGTCCTTCCTTGGTCATCCTACCTACTTTATAGCTTTCACTGATTACACTGTCTGTGCTAATCTTATCTAAGCAATTTAGGTCTTACAACCAATAAATGAGCGCATTCGTGGCTTATCCAACATACGCCCCGATTTGTTGTTTTTATCCTGATAGAGAGGAGAGGCTTAACATGCTCACGAACCCCAACGATCCCCGTGTAAAAAGAACGCGTCAGCTCCTGATGCAAGCTTTTATGGAATTGCTGGAGCAGAAGAAGAATGTCTCTTCGATTACCATACAAGAGATTACGGCCTACGCGACCGTAAATCGCTCGACGTTCTATGCGCATTTTGAAGACAAATTTACGTTTCTGGAGAGCTGGATGAGGGAGAAATTCCTGGAGAAGTTGGAGGATGAGCTGCCGAATGCGGCTTTATCCGATATCGGGAGCCTGCGAACGCTGATTTTGATCGTGTTCGATTTTCTCTTCTGTACGCGTCCGTATATGTCTTTGGCGGATCGTCAGTATGAGACCTTGTTTGAGCTCGTGATGCAAAAGGAACTCTATGACCTCTTATATGCCTGGTTAAGCGAGCAAGCGGAACCTTCCGTTTCGGTCAAGACGGTGGAGACGACCGCCCGGATCGCAAGCTGGGGCATCTTTGGATCAGCGATGGAGTGGAGCAGGCAACCGCAGCAGAGTTCGGCGGAAGACCTGGCGCGGGATGTTCTAGTGGTCGTTGCCGCAGGTTTAGCCCCCGTCACCGGATAATAGAAGAGCAGCATCCCTGTTAGACAAAACAGCCAGAGATTACTTACAATAGGCTTAATAGAATCGATGGGAAGGATACAGGGCGGCTGTGATGAATATCCTTGAAGACTTATTGCTGCAGGTAGCGTTCGTCGTTACGTTAATTTTCGCTTTCCAATTATTTTATTCGATCGGCTTCGGAAGATTTAAGTATTTCAGGCTGACGCAGGCGCTTCTATTCGGAGTCGCGCTTGTGTTATGCATGACCTTTCCCGTCCACGTTACCGATCAATTATCCATCGACATCCGTATCGTTCCGTTGCTTCTGGGGGCGTTCTACGGTGGGGTCGAGACGACGCTGTTTCTATCCTTGCTTATTCTGCTCTACCGCTCCTACCTTGGGATGGATGGCGGATTCTATGCGACGACGTTGGCCGTATTTATGTGCATCCCGATCTTCCTATTTTTCCAGTCCCGATTCCTGCAAGCGAATAAGAACCAAAGGCTGTTGATCGCGACAGGTCTAACAGTTAGCTATTGCATTTGCAGTTTTCTTTCAATGGCCCTCTTTATTGGCTTATTCGATACGTTCTTGAGCTCTATACTTCTATACACCCTGGTTATGGTGGCTGTCGTGCTGGTCTTTGTTGCGTTGAATGAGACGGTGAAGGAGACGATCGTGAAAAATCAACAGCGACTGGCGGAAGCCAAAGATGCGGAGATCGCTTTTTTACGTTCGCAGATTCAGCCGCATTTTCTAAACAATGCCCTGAATTCGATAGCCGTTCTCTGCGTAGAAGACCCCCCACAGGCGAAACAGCTTACGCTGGACCTCTCTCAATATCTCAGATCCGGGCTTAACTTCAAGCAAATGGACACGTTCACGACATTGGAGAACGAGTTGGAATTGACCCAGGCTTACGTCAACATTGAAAAAGCACGATTCGGCGACCGGTTGGCTATCGAGTACGAAATCGAGGCTGATTCGAATCGCCTCATTCCTCCGCTCATCTTGCAGCCCTTGGTCGAGAATGCGATCAAGCACGGTTTGATGTCTAGCGTAAGAGGCGGCATGGTCAAAATCTCGGTTCAGGAAGTGGACGGGAAGCTTCGGTTCAGCGTCGAGGATAATGGATGCGGAATGAGCGAGGCGAAGCGGCAAGAAGTGCTTGGTTCGGATTCGGGGCGCAGAGGAATCGGGCTGAGAAACATAGCACGACGAATCAAGCTGCTATACGACGCAAGCTTGCAAGTCAAAAGTGCGGTCGGAGTCGGAACGAAGGTGTTCTTCGAGCTCCCCTATCCGTCAGACAGGAGGAAGTTGGATGATAAGAGCGATGATCGTGGACGATGAAGCTTTGTCGGTGCGAGGGCTACAGCATCTACTTGCCGAATATGAGGACCTCGAAGTTTGCGGCGCGTTTCTGACTCCGCGCGAGGCGTATGAGTATGTGCGGGCCAACCCCATTCAAGTGGCTTTCCTCGATATCTCCATGCCGGAAGTTGATGGGATGTCGTTGTCCCGATTATTGCTGGAGCAGGATCCTTCCATCTCCGTCATCTTCGTCACGGGCTTTGACGATTATGCGGTACAAGCGTTCGAAGTGAACGCATTAGACTACTTAATGAAGCCGGTGACGGAACAACGGTTTGCCCGAACGTGGGAGAAGATCAAGGAGAAGTATCGAGAGGATGCTTCCGAGGAGGAGCTGCCGGCCGCAACCGGCTTGCTGACCGGACAGGAGACGCGAATCGTCCAGTATATGGCGGAAGGGTTATCTAACAGGCAAATCGCGGAGTCGTTGCACATCACTTCGGAAACGGTGAAGTCTCACTTGAAGAACGTCTTTCGAAAGTTGGACGTCAATAACCGCGTGAAGGCGCTGCAGCGCGCCAAAGAGTTGAAGATTATTTCATAGCCGACAGGTGCTCCATCCAATCTCCCCCAATCGGGGGATTTTTTAATAGGATTGATTATTCTACATTAATAGACAATGGATCAATCTTAATTGGAGGAGAATTATGCGCCGAATTTTTACCTTGTTCATGTTATGCGTATTGCTTGGAGGTAACTTGTCCCTGCCGACGGCTCACGCAGAGGAAATTCAGGACAACGATTTTACTTATGTGGTGCAATCGGACGACACGGTCACGATTACGGGTTACACAGGAACAAGAACAGAGGTCGTCATTCCGAGCGAGATCGAAGGCAAGCCGGTCACGGTCATCGGAAGTAGCGCATTGTCCAACGCTGGACTTGCCAGCGTTACGATCCCGATCGGCATTACAAGAATCGAGAGCTTCGCCTTTTACCGCAATCAGCTTACAGACCTCACGATTCCGGAGGGCGTTACGTACATTGGCAACAATGCCTTCGAGTCCAACCAATTATCCCACGCCGCGATCCCGCTGAGCGTTGCGGAGATTTACGATTATGCCTTCAAAGACAATCGCTTGACCGCGATCGAGATTCCCCGCGTAACGTACCTCGGTAAAGGGGCTTTTCAAAAAAACCTTCTACAAAGCGTTACGCTTGAAAACTTAACCTTCCTGGGCGCCTATGCCTTCGAGAACAATCAGTTGGAAAGCCTAACGCTTCCCGGCAGCCTGAATTCCATCGGAATGGGCGCATTCCAGCATAATCGTCTGGCAAGCGTTGCCCTTACGGAAGGACTGACTCGAATTGAGGATTATGCCTTCGCCAACAATCAATTAACGACGCTTCAAATCCCCAAATCGGTAATCGCCATCCACGTCAAAGCTTTCGAGAGCAATCAATTGGGCAATGTTGCGATCCCACCGAATGTCGATTTGGGCAGCGGGGATATGTATCCCGTATTCGGTCTGAATCCGAATGTTGCGATCTATGTTCCGCTCGCCGGCGACGTATCGGTTCAAAACCATGCCAGCAAATACGGTCTCCAGATCGTCCCTTGCAAATATGGGATTACCTATGACGGGAACGGCAGCACAGGGGGCACGCCTCCCTCATCGACGCCTTATGTGTGCTATAAACCGTTTGCGGTCCCGGATCAAGGTTCGTTAACGAAGGACGGTTATACCTTCAAAGGATGGAATACGATGCCGGATGGAAGCGGGACGAATTACTTCGGCGGCAACTATCCGATTATTTATGGCTTTCCGTACGGGAACTTGACCTTGTATGCCAACTGGGAGACGAGTACCTATCAAGTAACGTTCGATACGAGAGGGGGAACGTCCGTCGCATCCCAAATGGTTGCCTACGGAGAACAAGCAACTGAACCTCCGGTGCCGACGAGGGCGGAATATGCCTTTGACGGATGGTATCAAGACATCGGATACTCGCAGCCATGGGACTTCGCCCAGGGCAACGTCTTCGGAGATATGACGCTGTATGCGAAATGGAAGTGGAACGGATCGGCAGCTATCGCTTCACTAGAGCTGGCGGCAGACAACGAGAATGTGACGGGCGGCGATAACCTGACGGTAACCGGCGTGGTGAGAGACGAGAACAACTCGCCTGTTGCGAACGCCGTCGTGAATCTGAATAGTACGAGGGGCAAATGGAAGCTTACGGAGGGCAGTGACGCGTCCGCGACAACGGATGCGAGCGGCAGGTTTACCGCGGAATGGACGGCTCCTTGGGTCACGGATCCTGAATCCGTGACCCTCACGGGGAGCGTAGACGGTACGATCGACGTGATGGACAGCCGGACGCTTCAGGTCGTCCCGTCGGAGAAGTCCAATGCCCGGTTAAACGGCTTGTCGCTAGACTCCATGACGCTCAGTCCGGAATTCTCGGGCGACACGTACAATTACACCGTTGCGGACGTCAGCCATGTCGTCACGAGTATCGACGTGACGGCAAGCACAGCCAGCGATCTTTCCACGCTGAACATTAACCATGTGCCTGCCGCCAGCGGTTCAGTCGTCCGTGTACCGTTGCAAACCGGGTTGAACTTAATACCGATCGTCGTAACCGCGGGGGACGGACTCCACACGGAGACGTATACACTGCATGTACGCAGAGCCAGTACGACGACCAGCGGAGATTATGCCTACCGTCTGAAAGACGACGGCAGCGGGATTGTGATTACGAGGTACGAAGGAACGGATTCGAATGTGGTCATTCCCGAGACGATCGACGGCTACGTCGTGATGGAGATCGGAGAGGGTGCTTTTGCGAACGAGGAGCTGACGGCGGTGACGCTACCGAATGGCTTAACTTCCGTGAACAGCCGTGCTTTCGAGAATAATCGGTTAACCTCGATTACGATTCCAAGCGGCGTCACTCAGGTGGATGATTATGCATTCTATAACAATCTTCTGGAGAATGTTGCGTTCGCCGAGGACGGTCTCCAAGAGATCGGTTTCGGCGCGTTCTCCGAGAATCAGTTGTCTTCCATCATTCTTCCAGTGACGACAACTTACTTGGATACGAATGCCTTTAATAATAACAGGCTCACTCAAGTGATCCTGCCTGCGACCTTGAGGCTGGGGGACGAAGTGTTCGGAGGGACGCAGAATGGAGTCAAGCTCATCTTCCCGGCCGTTGGCGACCAAGACATGGTCAATTATGCGACTTCGAACGGGTTCCCTTTTGAATCGAGCGATGTCCGCGTCGAATATGACGGCAACGGGCAAACCGAAGGGGAAGCGCCGGTCGACAATACGCATTACAGTTATTATTCAACGATAATCATTCAGCCGGGCGGGAGCTTAAAGAGAACGGGATTTACTTTTCAAGGATGGAATACGGGGAACGATGGAAGCGGAAATTTCCATGAGGCGGGTAAAAGCTATAAATTCAAGCTCGTACGCGGATTTGTGAAGCTCTATGCCGTATGGGAACCTGCGCCTGTGCAATATTCCGTTTCGTATGAGACGAGCGGGGGAACGGCCATTCCTGCGACGACCGCCAGCGAGGGGACCTCTCTTACTGAGCCGCCGACGCCGGTCAAGGACGGGTATAAATTTGCCGGTTGGTACAAGGACTTGAGTTATGCGACACCATGGAACTTCGAACAGGATAAGGTCGCCGGGGACATGACCTTATACGCCAAGTGGGAGAGCAAGCAGCTCACGATCCGTCTGTTCGCGTTCAGCAATGTGGTGTCCAGCGGCGAGGAAATTCGGGTTTCCGGTACGGTTGTGGATGAAGAAGATACGCCTCAAGCGAACCTCTCCGTTCACTTGAGCAGCCCGAACGGAGGCAAGTGGATCCTGACGGAGACCGACACGGCAACGGTGAAGACCGATGAGAATGGCACCTTCGAAATCACTTGGAAGGCCCCTCTTGTATTCGAGACGGCCATGGTCGAGTTATCGGCAAGCCTCGACGGATCGAGTGCGGAGCCGGCAACGGTATCGATTCGGGTGAAGCCGATGCCTGGGACAAATCCAAGTTCGAATGCCGACTTAGCCGGCTTGACGCTGAGCGCCGGAGATTTGACGCCTCAGTTCCAAGCCGCGGTTACCAGCTATACTGCCGACGTCGGACATGCGACGAGCAGCGTCACGATCGTGCCTGAAGTATCTGATCTGGCGGCATTCATTACCTTCAACGGGGAGATTGTTGAGTCCGGTCATCCCGTACAGGTCGATCTGAATGTGGGTCCCAACCCTATAACGTTATTCGTCATAGCGGAAGATGGAACGCCCAAAGCTTATCGGGTTACGATCACGAGGGCTTCGGAACCGGTGGTCACGATCCCGGTTGCCAGCATTACGGTGACAAGCGTCACCTCCTCCGTTTATGAAGGTGGCACGCTGCAAATGAGCGTCCGCGTGAATCCGGACGATGCCACCAACAAGCAGGTGTCGTGGTCAATCCAAGGCGGTACCGGTACGGCGGCCATTGATGAGAATGGATTGCTGAAGGCAGAACAGGCCGGCACGGTGACGGTTCAGGCGGCGGCTCAGGATGGTTCCGGGGTCGTCGGAAGCCAAGAAGTCACGATCTTCAAGCGTCAATCTGGCGGCGGGGATACCCCGACAACGCCAACGAATCCGACAACGCCAACAGGCCCGGCAACGCCAACGGGTCCAGCAACGCCGACAGGTCCGGCAAAGCCAACGGACCCAACGACGCCTACGGACCCGATAACGCAGTCGCCGGAGAAGCCTGCGGTACTCCATGTCGTTCCCGGCCGACCTCCGATTGACGTGAATGACGCGGGGGCGATCCAGACGATGCTGGAGGCTCTTACCGCAAAATTCAACGATCCTCATCATGCGAACGTTCCCGTCTTTCCGGATACGAAAGACCACTGGGCAGCGGATAACATCCGCTTGTCCGCAAGACTCGGGATTGTTCAAGGATACGGGGACGGGACTTTCAAGCCGGACGCCATCATCACGCGAGGAGAATTCGCTTCGATGCTCGTGAGGCTGTTCCCGCTTACCCAAGGCACCGCAGCGACGTCCGGCTTTACCGATCTTGAAGACAGTTGGGCGAGGGATGCAGTCCTTACCCTGGCCAGCAACGGCATCATCAAAGGTTATGAGGACGGCATGTTCCATGCCGATCGAAATATCACGCGCGCCGAGATGATTGCGATCCTCGCCAGGATTGTCAATTTGGCGGAGGTGAAGCAGGAGAAGACGGTGAATCTGCAGGATATTGAACCTACGTGGGCCAAGGATCAGATTCGGCTAGCCGCGAATGCTGGCATTATCAATGGCCGGAGCGAGAATGCATTCGGCCCGAATCAGAGCGCTACCCGGGCCGAAGTGTTGACCGTCCTCTTGCGAGCGATCTCGTTAAGTCCTGAAATCGAACAACTGTTGGAGGGGATGAACTAAGCCATGGCTGCGAACGAATATTACATGCCGACCCACTGGCGGGTAAAGGGGAACATCTGGGAAATCTATGAGATTTGCTCCGACTTCTTGGACTATCAACGCTGGTGGCCCGAAGTGTACTTGAAGATTCAAACGGGAGGTACCGACAAGGAGACGGGCAACGAGGTCTATGAAATTCTCTCCAGAGGCAAGTTGCCCTACAAGCTTCGTTGGAGGTCATGCAAGACGGCGGAACAAGCGCCGCATTCTATCGCCTTAAAGTCTTCGGGCGACTTGGTCGGTCACGGGACATGGCGGTTCGAGCAGGATGGGGAATACGTGAACGTACAGTTTGATTGGTACGTGAACGCCGAGAAGCCTTTACTCAAACTGTTCTCGCCAATCCTGAAACCGCTCTTCACCTCGAATCATTTTTGGGCGATGAACCGAGGAAGAGAGAGTCTGGAGAAGGAGCTGATTCGGAGGCGCGAAGCTTGATCTGCCAGATTGCAAAATAGAAAGCAGAACTTTCTCTACTTTCCAAGGTGACTATTGGCTAAGATCACGAATACGATTCCGAAATACCCTTGAACGCATATCGTTCAAGGGTATTTTTCCTAAAAATGCACAGATTAAGGTGGTTGGGGGGGCGACCATCTCAGGAACGGTCAACAATTCAAAGGGCAGCAAAAAGGAGCCCAGTAAAAGAGGAGTCTGTTTAAAAGTGAATTTAAAGTTACAGCTAACCCGCGCCTTTTTTATAAGCCTTCTGAGCGCTTTAGGATTTGGAATCGTAGCCCTGCTGGTATCCGATCAAAAGATAAACCAATTTGACAGCGTAATTACTTCTTTGGTTCAAGGACGAGAAGCACCTGCACTTACGAATATCATGAGATTCTTTACCTTTATCGGCGGAGGAATTCCCGTCGTCGTTCTTACAATAATTGTTCTG
This sequence comes from Paenibacillus timonensis, assembly GCF_009725205.1. Lineage (GTDB taxonomy): Bacteria > Bacillota > Bacilli > Paenibacillales > Paenibacillaceae > Fontibacillus > Fontibacillus rhizolycopersici. The sequence continues at coordinate 123,900 of NZ_WNZY01000010.1, forward strand.
TTTTTTCTATATCAAGTTTTACATCACCGTAGAGAGTTGATTTTATTTGCATCTGTGGTCGTCGGTTCAGCTCTTTTAAACGAAACATTAAAGGTTATCTTTCATCGTGCCCGTCCCACATTACATCGAATTGTAAATGCAAACGGGTTTAGTTTTCCCAGCGGACACTCTATGGCTGCTTTTAGTTTGTATGGAATTCTCGCCTATTTACTCTGGCGCCATATATCAACACCCGTTGGCCGTGGATTGTTAATCATAATTAGCATCATGATGATCACCGCAATTGGAGTCAGCCGTATCTATTTAGGCGTACATTATCCAAGTGATGTTCTTGGAGGATTCTTAGCAAGCGGCAGCTGGTTAACGGTTTCCATTTGGTTTTATCAGAGGTATCTGGAAAAAAGGAAACCGAAGGTTTCAGCTGAAAAAACGAGGGAGATAAGGAAATGAGGGTGTTGACGGGAGGGCCCGCAAACCGAAAAAATATCATTGACATAGGGCTGAATATAAAATAACATACGTAATATAACAAGTGTTATTAAACGTGAGCGAGGAGGAAACCATATGCCCCCGAAACCGAAGGTGACGCGGGAGATCGTATTGGATGCGGCGCTGGAGCTGCTGCGTGAAGAGGGAATGGATGCCGTCAATGCGCGAAACGTCGCGAAGAAGCTGGGCACTTCCACGCAGCCGATTTTTAGCCACTTTGCTTCGATGGAGGAATTAAGGGAAGCGATATCCGCCTATGCGGAGCATCTCTACAACACGGCGATGCTGGAGGCGATGCAGGGCGGCGGGAACGGCTTTCTGGAGATGGGTCTCGCGTATATCCGGTTTGCACGGACGGAGAAGAAGCTATTCCAGCTTCTGTTTATGTCGAACCGGCTGCAGCAGGAGAAGGTGACCGAGATTGCCGGCTCCACCGAAGGCGACGAACAGGTGATTGCGATGATCGGGAGCATGACCGGACTTTCGCCCGATCTAGCGCGGAGGTTATATGCCGGGATCTGGTATACGACGCACGGAATTGCTTCTTTGGTCGCCACGAATAGCAGCACGATGGACGACGGGGAGGCACGAGACGTGTTAGGCAGCATATTTAAAGGCTTGCTGGTTGTACTCAAAAAAGAAGGCGAGGAGCTTTAACCATGTCCGAGAAATTCATCACCAAACATCCCTATCTTGCAGCCGTCATCGCGGCACTGATCTGCACTTTTCTGACCGCTGTCGGCTCTGCGGCAGCCCAAGTCGCCGAATTGGCGGAAGTCCCGTCTTACCTTATCATGACAGCGTCCGTGGTTTTATCCATCTTGGTGGGCCTGTGGTTGTTGCGCCGTTCCCGGCTTTCGGCTGAAGAGATCGGCTTTCGCCGCCCTGCCTCGGGTAGCGTACGCTCCATTTGGTTAGGCGTGCCGTTGTTGCTGTTGGAGGTCATTCCGCTCGTCGCCTACGGTCCCGACGCGTATACCCGTCCGGGGGCCGAATACGCCGTGCTTGCTCTGTTCACCATTATGGTAGGCTTTAACGAGGAGCTTTATTTTCGAGGATTGGCCTTTTCCTTCCTATCCCGATTAACCCGTAAACAGGCCGTGATCGGCTCGTCCATCGTCTTCGGCGTGCTGCATGCCGCCAACGCCCTGAGCGGAACGAATCCGGTCGAGGTGTTGCTGCAGATCGTCTTCGCTTTTCTCGTTGGCCTTGTATTGGCACTCATCATCAGTATTACCCGCAGTCTTTGGATCGGCATTGTATGGCATGCAGTACATAACTTCCTTTCCTTCAGCACGGAGATGGTCTTCGACCAAACGGCTTTGGTGGTAGTTTCGGCCCAGGTACTGATTTTGTTGATCTTCACGGTTGGGTTATGGAAACGCGGAACGGCAGCAGCCTGACGCGAACTAAGGCGATGCTAATTACGATTTATCAAGCACCTTTTTGGGTGCTTTTTTTATTTGTTCAGCAAGAGTAAATGTCTATGCATATGATTTCTTTCTGACATAGGATGTCTTGATATTGATATAAGGAGGATGTCTATGGCGGCACATGGGAAGGTAAGTCCTCAATTCAGAAGACTGTGTAACCAATTCGGCAAAATCTTGGGCGGCGAATCCGAGATCGAAGAAGGTCCGGTCTGTTTCGTTACGCGGATGACGAATCTGCGCGAGTCGATCTTGAGAAGAAGAACGCGGTCTCCTTTGGTTCAGATGCAAATGTTTTCGTTTGAATCGCTGGATAAGTCGGGGCGCGCGCTTTGTCTGGGGGAGACGGCCTTGCATCAGAATCAGGTCAACCGTTTGATCACGAACCTCCGGAAGCGGGGGATCAAAGTGACAGCCGTTCATAACCACTGGCTGAAGGAAAATCCACGGTTGATGTATATCCACTGGGAGGCTGTCTCGGATCCTATTGAGTTTGCTAGAAAAACCAAAGCTTCAATTGCCTTTTTGGGTTAGTCCGGCTTTGTTTCGTGATTTGATTATCGGATGAATGGAAAGGATGAATGCAATGGCGGCACAAGTGAAGGCAAGTCCTCGTTTTCGAAGATTGTGTAACGAGTTTTCTAGCATTTTAGGCGGAACGGAACATGAGATCACCAAAGGCCCCGTTTGTTTTGTCAGCCGAAATCGAAGAATCAATGCTGCAATATTGAGGAGAAAAACGACTTCCCCGTTGATCCGTTATCAGCTGTTCTCGTTTGAGTCATTGGATCGCTCAGGTCGTGCCCTTTGTTTGGGGGAAACGGCTCTCTTCCAAAGCCAGGTCAATCGGTTGTTAACCAATTTGCGCAAAAACGGGATTAAAGTAACGGCGGTTCACAATCACTGGCTCTTTGATAGTCCGCGGCTGATGTATGTTCACTGGGAATCCATTGATGATCCGATTGATTTTGCCAAAAAAGTAAAGCGCTCTATCGCATTCTTGGGCTAATTGCACGGCGGCGGATGGTGGATTTCAGTTCCACGGTTCGCCTCTTTTATTTTCGAATCGCCCTAGCCTAAAGTCTAGCTTCCAAACACCACCTAAGACGGTTATATCGCGCCAATACGGTAGTTATAATGGGTTTATAAACTTTGCGCGTGACTGATGAAGGTAAAGGAGTGTTTGAAAGTGAAAGCAGTAGAAGCGACGAATGTGGCGAAAGTGGGGAAGGTGAATTGGGCGCTGTTTAATCCCAAGACCTATGCAACGATGCTCTATCTCTTGCTCTCTCTCCCGTTGGGGATTATTTATTTGACGGTAGCAATCACGGGGCTGGCCCTTTCCATTGCGTTGACTCCGGTGTTTATCGGGATCCCGATGTTTTTTGGAATGGCCAAGCTGTTGAATGGGATTGTGAGCTTTGAGCAAAGTCTGATTCGGCATATTTTAAGGTTGCCGGTTCCGCCCGCGGCGGTTCCAAACTACGCACAAGCAGAGGCTGGACAAAATTGGTTTATGCGTATGGTGAAGGGGTTTGACGGGGAGTTGTTCTTCCGAAATCTGATGCTCGTGATCCTTCGTTTCATCACCGGCATCGTCTTCTTTGCGGTGATGGTCACGGCCCTTGCCCTAGGGATCGGCTTTATTGCCCTTCCCGTCGTGCATATCATTCTGATGAATGAAATGAAGCTGGATATTTTGGAAAACACCCTATTCACGTATTTCCATATCGATTGGACCTATAATCAGCAGTATCTGCTCTCCGAAGGCATTGGCCTGGTGTTGTTCTGGGTCGCCCTTCGCGTCGTGAATGGATTGATGCAGGTTCAACGCAGAATCATGTATGTGGACGAGGCTTATCTGCAGCCGACGCCAGAGCCGGCTCCAACTCAATTCCATGCGCCTGTTCAGCCGCAATATGAGGAATACCTGGATGAGCAACCTGGGCAAGAGAAGTTGTGGTTGGCTTAGATATGGTTTGGATATCCCCTTGATACACAAGAAGAGTTATCGGATCACTTCCGATAACTCTTCTTTGTTTATTGATCATCGGCCATTCCCAGACCGCCGTTATCATATAAGGAATATGGATAACGTGGTAGAAGAAGGGGGAAAATACTCAAAGAAAATGGGGGGCTAAATAATGACAAGAGAAAACTATCAAAACAATTTTATTGAAGAAACATTTGTTGTCGATTGGATGGCTGTTGCAGGATGGATTGCAGCAGGAATTGTTAGCAAATTGGCCGGAGATACGATTGGAGTAGAATTAGAAAAACTACTTGGCATTGAATCATCTACTGATCAATTAATACGAAGTTCGGTTGATGAAATCTGCCAACGGATTGATCAAATCGTAAATCAACAATTTATTGAGGAATGGTCTGCCGATCTTGAAGCCGTAAGAAAAGACATTCTAATGTATTTACCCAAGCAAGATACGGATATGATCAAACAACTTGAAGGAAAGGTTCATATTTTGGCGGAGCGTTTTATCATGGAGGGCACTAAAACTTTAGGACCTTTCATGATCTCTGCAAGTATGGATTTAGTATGTCTAAGATATCTATCGAGCACCAATGGAGCTTTTGTTCAAGACTTGACGAGTCGTGCAAAGGAATACGCAGATTGGGCGGAGGCAAAATCAACGGAGATTATAGAATTGGCAAAAACCTTTGTCTCTTCATCCTGTAGCAGCGGTAGAGGCTTGCCCGTAGGAGATATGGACCCTCAAAATTATGCCTATTACACTTCACAGTGGGGCAAAAAAAAACATAGATGGAGTGGATCTGAGAATTTATCTGTCTATAAGGGAAGATGTGAAGAGAATCGACTGAATCATTACAATAATACTGTGGTTCCGGCCCTGGAAAGACATAACCAGATCATCGATTGTGTTAAATTGTGGAGAAGTATACCCGCAAATACATCGATTGTATTTAGAGATGTGGAAAATTCACTTCAATATAGATGCAAAAACCATTCTTTGGAAAGTGGTGTAATTGTCCAAGGGAATGATCGAGACGGACAGTACAGCAATCCGAGTATCCACTATGATTTAATGAATTTACCAGAAAATACAACGATCCATTTCTATTCAAAAACTCGGGCAGATAAAGAGATAAATAGAATTGGTGAAATTGTGATATGGGAACTTGGTTCTGAAAATGTTCCTGTTAGTTCAGGTCAATTTAAGGTGTCGATCGATTGGAACGTAAATAAAGTTGTCGCCATAAAGAAAGAACCAAACTCGAACATTAGATGCGAGATCTATTGGCATGATAATGAGGAAGTAAACACAATTGTAGATGTCCAGGAAACGAGAATTGAAATTATTTAGACCCTGGATTTTTCGACAGGGTTCTGTCATTCGTGAAAATGCATGCAGAGCCCTTTTTTTGCTATATAGGAGCGTTCATCCCCGCCTTCTATAACCGAATCTATAACCGCGGTTAGATTCGATAGCCGATGAGATCTTTTATAATTTTAGAATGATTATCATTCGGTGAAAGAGAGAAGGAAGGGTTGAACGGAATGAAGCGTTTTTTCATAGGGTTGATGGTACTGTCGTTGGTGTTGGGTGTCCCGCCAATGGCCGTTTTCGCGGATCCGGAAGGATTGGCGATGGCGGGAAACGGGACGGCGGGGGATCCGTTTATCGTCACGACGCTGGATCAGCTTGATGAAGTACGGGGCAACTTGACGGCCCACTATCGGCTTGGCGCGGATATCGATGCGTCGGCGACGGCGGGTTGGGACGGCGGAGCGGGCTGGATGCCGATTGGGGAAAGAGGCAGCGGGGACAGCTCCAAGCAGTTCACGGGGGTGTTCGACGGGGCAGGTCATGTCATCCGTAACCTGACGATCAATCGGCCGTCTCAGGATGGGGTGGGGCTGTTTGGAATGATTGGCACGGGAGGCATGGTTCGAGATCTAGGGATGGAGGGCGGTATCATCACGGGCGGCACCTCTACCGGCGCACTGGCAGGGAACAATAACGGGACGATCGAGCAGTCCCATGCCGGGGTCGATGTATGGGGATCTGGAGTGGTTGGGGGGCTGGTTGGTTACGAATACGGCCAGATTCTCGCCTCGTACGCTACGGGGAATGTCAGCGGAACGAATAATGTCGGAGGATTGGTAGGACGCAGCGATGGAACGGTAACGGAATCGTATGCGACCGGTCATGTGGAAGGAAATGACACGGTTGGCGGACTTATCGGGCTGAAGGAAGGGGGGGAGTTAAGTCGATCCTATTTTGCCGGTACGGTTCATGGAAGTGGTAATTACATAGGCGGTTTGGCGGGGTATCTGTCCGGTGGAATCGTAAGCACATCCTATAACATCGGGTCTGTCAGCGGAGACAAAACCGTTGGCGGACTGGTCGGCATGGCGGTAGATGGCTACATCGGTAAGTCTCATGCCTCCGGTCAGGTTACTGCTCCCGCAGGTGATGTCGGCGGTGTGCTTGGTGCCAATAACGGTACCTTTATGGAAGGTAACTACTGGGATGAAGAGACTTCAGGGCAGGCGGACGGGTGCGGCTACTTTAATGATGCTTACGAGAAGGTTTCTTGTGACGCGACAAGCCTAACAACCGCACAAGCGCTGAGCCAAGCGAGCTACACCGGGTTGGATTTCACGGCGGACTGGTTCATGATGGAAGATTCAACGCGGCCTTTCCTTCGGGCGGAATGGTCACAGGTTGTCGGCAACGCCCATCAACTACAATTGATGGCGATGGATCTGACGGCGGATTATACGCTGGTAAGCGATATGGATTTCGGCACGGTGTTCACGGACGATAGCCGGGCCGATATGTGGGCCACGAGCGACGAGGATGGGGCGGGCTTCGCGCCAATTGGCGATGCGACGCTCGGCCCCTTCACCGGGCAGCTCGATGGCCAAGGGCATGCGGTTCGCGGCTTATTCATCAACCGCCCGGGAACCGTCCAGGTCGGGTTGATTGGGAGTCTCGGCGTTGGAGGCCGCGTGCACGGCATTGGGGTAGAGGGCGGCCGCATCAACGGAGGATACTCCAGCGGCGGCTTAATCGGGGATATGAGCGGGGGGACCGTCGAGTTGTCCTATTCGACAGCCAGCGTAAGCGGCATTGAGAAAGTCGGGGGCCTGGTGGGTAATATGTATCCCGGCGTCATCGCGAAATCGTTCGCGGGAGGCGATGTCTCCGGCTGGATGGTGGTTGGCGGCCTGGTGGGCCGTGCCGATCTGGGGAGTTTAATTGAAGATGCTTATGCCACCGGTTCCGTTGCGGGGAGCTCCGAAACCGGCGGTCTGATCGGACGACATGTCGGAACGGTCAACCGGGCTTATGCCGCAGGGAATGTCCCAGGCTCCGGTTCCGAAATCGGAGGGTTGGTAGGCCGGGATTTCAGCCCGACTTCCAGCGTCACCGCGGGATATTATGATGCTGCAACAACGGGCCATGGAGGCGGGAAGCCGACTGCAGCGATGAAGAGCAAATCCACGTTCGAGACGTGGGATTTTAATGGGACCTGGACGATCGAGGAAGGGAAATCGTATCCGGCCTTGCAAGGCATTGCCGCGAATCTCGGCATTGACACCGCTCCCCCGGCGATCGTGAACCTACGAGTCGAAGCTCCAAATCACCTTGTGGTGACTTTGGATGAAGAGGTAAACCTGCTTGCAACGGGAGGGTTTTTCGTATCCGCAGACGGTGTTGGAATTGGGGTTCTTGATACCGTAAAAACCGGAGCGAAAACCTTAGAGTTGACGGTCGGCGAGGAGCTGCATAGCGGACAGGACATCCAGCTGTCCTATGACGCGAATGTGGGAAATGTCTCCGATCTGGCGGGTCATCCGCTGCTCAGTGTGGCAGATCAACCTTGGCCGCCGGAGATTACGATTACGATGACCACGTCAAATGGGGACGAATATCTAGACGGAACGTGGACGAACCAGCCAGTGACGGTGAGCGCTTCGGTTTATGGAGATTCTGCAGACGTCACCGAGTTTGTTTATTCATTGGATGGCGGGGATACCTGGACGGCGTACACGTCGAGCCTTGAGCTTCGGGATGACGGCGTACATGTCCTCGATTTCAAGGCGGCTAATTCGGCGGGGATGGAAACGACGATACGGCGTACGGTGAAAATCAGCGCCAGCGGGCTGACCTTGACCCCGGAGATGGTTCAAGCGGATGGCAGTCCTTATGGGGAAGGGGACTGGACGAACCAGAGCGTTACCGTCAGTGTGTACGCTGCGGGGGGGTTCGGCGAGATCGTTTCCTTTACCTATACGATAGATGGCGGGTCGCCGCAAGCGTATGCGAATGAGACGCCGGTCGAAATCACCGGGGATGGGGATCATCGAGTTGTTTTCGAAGCGGAGGATGAAGCTGGACATCGTCTGTCCGAAGAGATGAAGGTGAGGATCGATCAAACGCCTCCTACTATCGATTTCTCCCCGAACGGGCGGGAAGTCGCGGAGGGTTCGGCTTCAACCCGGACGACGGTAGGGGATACCGGAAGCGGAGTCGATGCTTCATCGCTCCAATATGTATGGACAACGGATCCCGCTTCGCCAACGGATGGCTGGGTACCGTTCGTTAGCGGCGCTAATTTGACGAAGAGCGGAGCGGACGGCGATTGGTACCTGCATGTGAGAGCGGCAGATCAGACGGGGAACGAGAAGACGGCAACGTCCCAGCGGTTCCGGCTGATCCAGAGAAGCAGTAACCCGGCGCCATCGCCGGGCGGCAATACGTCCTCCAACAGCGGGGCTCCGTCCTTGCCGAATAACGTATATCCGATCGGAGCTGCTGGCGGCACAGCGAAGTTCACTGGAGGGGAAATCCGGTTTCCGGCAGGTGCGCTGGATCGCCCGTTCCAGGTGACGATCGAAGAGATCACGGATACGAGTGCCCTGCCGTTGTCCGATCAGGAACGTCTGGTTAGCCGGGTACTCGATTTTAAGAAGAATGTACCGGGGAAATTCCTTGTCCCTGTGACCATCCAACTGGGTCTGAACGCCGACGTGAAGCAGGAGGATGGCAAACAGATCCTGCTAGTTTGGCTGAACGAGGAGACGGGGGAATGGGTTGCGTTGAACGATCTGCTCGTTGACTACGAAAACGGCATCGTCAGCGGCACAACCGATCATTTTACGAAATTTGCGGCCCTCTCCCGAACGGTTGAGATCCAAGAGCCAGCGGTCGTACTGACGGATATCCAAGGCCACTACGCTGAGGAAACGATCCGGCATCTTACGGAGAGCGGGATCGTCAGCGGGTATCCGGACGGCACCTTCCGACCGAATCGTCCGATTACGCGGGCAGAGTTTGTTTCGATCCTGAACTCGGCGATGGCATGGAAAGCGGCAGGGGATAAAACGTTTGCCGACACGGAGAAGCATTGGGCACGGTCGGCAATCTCCATCGCCTACGCCAACGGGGTCATCCGGGGGATTGACGACACACTCTTTGCACCGGACCAGCCGATTACGAGGGAGCAGATGGCCGTGATAGCGGCAAACGCCTTGCATTTAGAGAAGCCGAAGAGCGTTCTGTCCTTCGCGGACGGGGAACGGATCTCGAGTTGGGCGAAGGATGCCGTCCAAGCCGTGACGGAGCAGGGGATCTTCTCCGGATATCCAGACCGCACCATACACCCCCAAGACCAGGCAACCCGGGCGGAGGCGGTGATGGTCATTGGCAGAATGATAAAAATGATAGAAGGATAACCCACGCTTGTCGATTCTCCTTCGAATTCCCAGCCTTCATGCAATTTCAAAAGCGAGCGACCTGCAAAGGTCGCTTTTCTGTTTTTAAGAGGGAGGAAGCCCCTAAGAGAAATCGTAATTGACGCTAAAATTTTTGTACTATATGTTATGATGAATATATTATATATAATTGAAATAGGAATATCATTTTGGGAGGGATAAAATTGAAGAATACAACCGCTCGTGCGGATCGGGATTGGGCATCGTACGTCAATACCAATATCGGGACATTGTCCTACAAAACGTGGTCCACGTCTCCAACCGTGCAGCTTCCCCATGGGATGATGGAGATTGATCCGGTGACCACGCCGGGCATCGGAGACAAGTATTTGGCGGACAAAAATTTCGGATTCTCCTTCGGACCGGCATCGGTGACGGTTTCCGGCAGCCCTTTGTCCGATCGCCCGGAAGCACATGCCTCTATCTTCGATCATGATTTGGAGGAGGCCCGGCCCTATAAGTATCGCGTCTTCCTGGAGGATCATGAGATCGACGCCGAGATGACAGCGGCTCAGCGCAGCGCTTATTTTCGTTTCTATACCACCGGGCCGGTCCATGTCATCCTCGATGGCGGCGATTCTACGCAATTTCACAAGAACGAGGGTCGCGTGATCGAAGGGGAGCGTGCCCGTAAAGGACATGTTTGCTATTTTAGCTTGGAAATGAGAGAGGCACCTTCGTCATTTGGTTTTATCGAAAACAGCCCCAAAGCCTACTTAGCCTACGGATCGCCGAAGGGGGAAGCTACGATCGAGTTGAAGGTAGGCATCTCCTACATCAGCCTGGAGCAAGCCCGTAAGAACCGACAGCAAGAGCTGCCGGACTGGGATTTCGACGCTGCCGTTTCCCGGGCCCGCGAGGCTTGGAACCGCGCCCTTTCCGCGATCGAGGTGGAAGGCGGGACAGAGGAAGAACGGACGATTTTCTATACGGCGATGTACCGTACGCTGCAACGGATGCGGAATATTACGGAAGACGGACAGTATTACAGCGGCTTCGACGGACGCGTTCACAAGGCGGAGGAACGGGATTTTTATACGCATGACCAGCTTTGGGATACGTATCGGTGCGCCCGCCCGTTGCAAGGCCTCATCGAACCGCGCGTGTTTGAGGATATGGTGTATTCGTTGGTCAGAATGTACGAACAAGGCGGGTTGTTGCCGAAATTTCCCCATCCGGGGGGAGATCATGCGGTCATGATCGGCCATCATGCCGCTTCGCTTATAGCCGATGCCTGTGCCAAGGGACTGGATGATATCCGGGTTGAGAAGGCCTATGAAGGCATGCTCAAGGATGCGACGGAGATGTCCCTGATTCCCTGGCGGACGGTGCCGGCTACGGAATTGGACCGGGTGTACCACGAACAAGGCTGGTTCCCGGCGCTCCCCGTAAGGGAGGATGCGAAGGTCGCGGATCCGGACGAGTGGAGAAAACGACTCTGGGACCTCGTCATGGAGAAGATGCCGAATCAGATCACCTGGGTCCCCGATGTGGGCGTTGACGAATGGGTGCCGGAGGTCGATCCCTGGCACCGCCGGCAATCCGTATCCGTTACGTTGGAGAGAGCTTATGACGACTGGTGCGTCGCCCAAGTGGCCCGTAAGCTGGGGCGGGAAGCGGAAGCCGAGCGTTTCCTTCAACGCGCGGGTAACTACCGCCATCTGTTCCGCCCTGATTTCGGACTGATGGCTCCCAAGACGGCGGAAGGGGAATGGGTTGAGCCGTTTGATCCGAAGCTGTCCGGCGGATTTGCCGGGGAGGGGTATTTTGCCGAAGTGAACAGTTGGATCTATACCTTCCATGTGCAGCACGATGTGGAGGGATTAATCCGGCTGATGGGCGGGAGAGAGGCTTTCGTCCAAAAGCTCGACGCGTTGTTTACGGAGCAGTACACGATGGAGAAACCTTGGTTTCTCGGGCAATTCCCTGATATGTCGGGATTAATTGGAATGTATGCCCACGGCAACGAACCCAGCTTTCATATCCCGTACTTATTCAATTACGCGGGGGCTCCTTGGAAAACGCAGCGGCGCGTACGCGATATCCAACACCTAATGTACAACGCCGGGCCAGCCGGTCTGTGCGGGGATGATGACATCGGTTCGCTATCGTCCTGGTACGTATTCAGCGCGATGGGTTTCTATCCGGTGTGCCCGGGGCGGCCTGTTTATGATATCGGCAGCCCGATCTTCGAGAAGACGACGCTCCGTGTCGGGGAGAGTCAAACGTTTGTCATCGAAGCGCGTCAGGTCTCCAAGGCGAACAAGTACATCCAATCCGCCGTTTTGAACGGGCAACCGCATTCGCGGCCTTGGCTTACCCATCAGGACTTGATGAGCGGAGGACAGCTTGTGTTAGAGATGGGGCCGCGGCCGAACAAGGCATGGGGAAGCTCCCCGGAGGATGCCCCGCCTTCGATGACTTCGCGTTAGGATCCCGGTGAAATGGAGGAATGTGACATGACCCTAGGCAAGCCTATTTATCATTTTACCCCTCCTGCGAATTGGATGAACGATCCGAACGGGCTTGTTTATCGCGAAGGTCAATATCATTTGTTCTATCAATACAACCCGCATGGGGATCAGTGGGGGACGATCCACTGGGGGCATGCGGTGAGCACGGATCTGGTGCATTGGCAACCTCTGCCGGTCGCGCTGGCGCCGTCCACCGAACTTGGCGAGGCGCATTGTTACTCCGGCTGTGCGGTGATCGATGATCAAGGCGTGCCGACCCTGTTCTATACCAGCGTAGGTGAAGGCGAGCGGAATGCCGAGACCGGCGCGGAGCAATGGATGGCCACCAGCCCCGATGGTCTGATGACTTGGGTAAAGTCCGAGGTAAATCCAGTTTTAACCTCGGATGCCCACGACAAGGATCTGATCGTAAGGGACTGGAGGGACCCTTATGTCTGGAAAGAGGGAGACCGCTGGCTGATGGTGCTGGGAGGAAGCGTGGAAGGCAAAGGCTGCGCGTTATTGTACGAGTCGGCGAACCTGCAGGAGTGGACCTTCTTGCATCTCCTGCATACGGGGGAGGAAAACCTGTGGGAATGCCCGAACGCCTTCCGCCTGCAAGACAAAATGGTTCTGATCTACTCGCCAAGCGACAAGGTGAAGTATCTTGTGGGATCCATGGGGGACGATCTCCGGTTTATGAAAGAGCAGGAGGGCTTCGTGGATCATGGCGGCTGGGAAGGGTACTATGCACCGCAATCTATGCTTGCTCCGGACGGCCGGCGTATTCTGTGGGGATGGCTCCCCGACAACGCCCGCGGAGAGATGACGGAGATCCAGGGATGGTCAGGGGTGCAGTCGATCCCGAGAACCGTGGAGCTCCGCCCAGACAAGAACACGCTGATCTTCAAACCGGTTGCGGAGCTTCAGGTGTTGAGGGAGAACCCATTTGAGCTTCCGAAGACGGTCTGGACGCAAGGCCATCATAAGCTAGAGACAAAAGGTAAAGCCGTCGAGATCATCGTTGAGTACGAGCTGGCCGGTTCTGAGGCGTTGTTTGGATTTGAAGTATTCCGTTCGCCGGAAGGAGAGGAGCAAACTACCCTGAAGTTCGATGTAGTCGGAGGACGGATCGTACTGGACCGTTCCCGATCCAGTCAAGCGGCGGGCGTTCATACTTGGGAACTCGCGGCCCTTTACGATATGCAGCAGCACAAACAACTTCGAGTTCACCTCTTCATCGACCACTCCATTGTTGAAGTGTTCGTCAATGAAGAACTTTGCTTGACGGGCCGAGTGTATCCTCTGCGCAAGGATAGTGAGGGGATTCGGTTATTTGTACAGGGACCAAGCGTGGCGATGAGTTCCCTTTGCGCATGGAATTTACGCGGGATTTAGCGAAGACTTTGCAGCTGACGAGAAGTTCTCGGCTCAGCTGCTTTTTTTTGATGTTGATGTTGTCACAGAATGAATCGCCTCGTCGTTATATTTTCGTGCTTGATCAAAAATGGGAGGTAGATGAACAATGACACAACGCATCAATTACATGCAACAATCCCCGGAATTTTTCAACCGATTAATGGAACTCAGCGGGGCTGAGAAGGGAAGCTCCATTGAGGAGGAGATTCGCCACCTCGTTCACATCCGAGCCTCGCAACTCAATGGATGCGGATTTTGCTTCGATATGCACGTGAAGGAGGCGAAAATCCACGGTGAAAGCGAGCTGCGCCTGTACCACATTTCGATTTGGCGGGAATCAACGCTGTTTAGCCCCCGCGAACGGGCGGCCCTGGCCTGGACCGAGATTCTGACCCATTTGCCGGAGCATGGCGTGCCGGATGAAATGTATAATCGGGTTCGCGAGCAATTTTCCGAAAAAGAGATTTCCGATCTCACTTTCTCGATCATGACGATCAATGCCTGGAACCGGGTTAACGTTGCCTTCAAGACCGTACCGGGTTCTGCCGACGCCGCCTTCGGTTTGACGAAAGCCGGACTGAGCTAAGCGATAAGCCTCGACGTAAAAAAACAGAAGCACCAAGAATCCCTAGGGGCTCTTGGTGCTTCGTTTCATTCCTCGACATGTTTTAGTTTATCCGGGTTTCTAACCAGATAGATGTTGCGGATTTGGTCGTTCTCCACATGGAAAATTCCGACGGAATGAATCCCTTCCTTCGATCGAATCCGAAAAGCCGGCTGTCCATTCACCCGAGCAACCTCGAATTGGATTCCATCGATCGTGGTGGCTTGCCGGAACGGCCCCAGCAGGAATTGGGCAACGAGATCTCTGGTAAAGATCGGTTTGGCAGCGGCCAAGACTTTGCCTCCTCCATCGGCGACAAGGACAACCTCTTGATCCAGAATGGATAAGATTTGATCGAGGTTCCCTTGTTTGAGCGCGTTAAGGAAATGATGGACGAGCTCGGGAGCGGTTCCCTCCTGGGGAACGAGTTGATCCGCAGTCATCCCCATTTTTGCATGGGCTCGACTGAGCAGTTTGCGACAGTTCACTTCGCTCTTCTCCACCAGTTCGGCGATTTCCTGATAGTCAAAGCCAAGTGCCTCTCGAAGCACAAACACGACACGTTCCGTTGGAGATAACCTTTCAAGCAGAACCAGCATTGCATAGGACAGCAGGTCATCGCGGACGACGGCTTCCATCGCATCGTCATGCAGGCTGTGCAGCGGCTCCGGAAGCCATTCCCCATAGTATTGCTCCCGTTTTCGGCGTGCCGATTTATACAGGTCCCGGCAACGGTTCGTGACCATCTTGCAAAGATAAGCTTTGGGTTCCGTCAGCTTCTCCGGCGGCACATCGGCGATTTTCAGAAATACGTCGTGTACCACATCCTCCGCATCCGTGACGGATCCGGTCAGTTGATAAGCGAGTTTAAAGAGCAGTCTATTATATTTCTCGTACAGTTCCTTCATGGTTTCACTTCCTATCGTTTCTCGGTTTCATAACCTATTCATACTTGGCCTTAATCATAAGACGAGGTACGGGGTGGTTTTGTGACAAAGGAACGAGGGGAAGATCCCGTTGGTTCTCCCTATAGATGTTCGAATTTTGAAAGCCAATGCTCGATTTATGAATGTAGTCATCGCCCTGCTCTCCCTAAAATAGGGGTGAAACTCATTTTCCTTTAAAGGAGGTTAATTATGAAAGCGCTTCTAAACCTGGCGGTATGGGGGTGTGTTGGCTGAAGGCTGTTTTCGGGCGTTGGTAACGGCGAAAGTATCGTATGAAAACAGAGGAACCACCCAGAACCCATACCGGTTGAAGGAGGAGAACTTGTTGAAGAGAAATACGAAGCTGTTCCTGCAATCCTTTATGATGATGTTGATCGGCGTATCCTTGGTGTTTGCGAATGCTCCTGGTTCGTGGACCGAGGTTTCCGCGGCACCGAACCCAGGAAAGCCTGCACCGGGAGACAAGAGCGGGCTGGATGCCCAGGGCAGAATGGCGGCCCACTTCGGTTCGCCCGTGATTGACGGCGACATCGACAAAGTCTGGAGCAAAGTGCAAGCGGTTACACCTAAATTTGCTTCGGATCAAGCAGAGGCCTCCGCCACTTTCAAGGCTTTGTGGGATGACCGCGCCCTGTATGTCCTGGTTGAAGTCAAGGATAAGCATCTTTCGACCGAATCGGTGACTCCTTACATGCAGGATTCCTTGGAGATCTTCTTGGACGAGAATCACGACAAGACGCAGGAATACGGACTAGACGACTTGCATTTCCGCGTCAATGTTGAGAACGCCCAATCCGTGGACAACGGTAAAGTCGAGCGGTTCTTCACGGCTTCGAAACGAGTGGACGGCGGATATGTCATCGAAGCCCGGGTTGCCCTCCAATCCAAACCCGAGAACGGAAAGGTAATGGGCCTCGAATTGCAAATCAACGACGCGAAGGATGCAAATCGAATCGGGACCTTGAATCTATTCGATTCAACGGGCAACGCCTGGAACGATACGGGCAAATTCGCCGAAATCGTGCTCACGGGCAAGACTAAGGGGGATGTCAGCGGAGTTAATCCCTACGACCTTCTGAATCTGATCAAGAGCACGCTGAAGCTGGACTTTACGCTATATCAAAATCCAGCCGTGGTGAAGGACGCCCTGATGAAGGTGGTTGCCGCCAACGTTCTGAACGACAAAAAGGCCACTCAACCTCAAATCGATGAGCAATACGCGGCTATCCAGGCTGCGGTTAGCAAGCTGGAGATGACGGAGGAAGCCGCGAACGAGAAATATTTCAAGGAAGTTCCGGACGCCTACCGAACCGAGAGCGCCAAACCGGGGACGATCGAGAGCTTAACGTACAAGACGCCAAACTTAACCGGCGGAATGGATGAGAAGAAGCTGAATGTTTATCTTCCGTACGGTTACGACGCGTCCGATTCCACGAAGCAGTATAATGTGCTTTATCTGATGCACGGCGGGGGGGAAAACGAGAATCTCATCTTCGGCGGCCCCGGCCAAAGCAAGGAATTGAAGAAAATCATCGACCATATGATCGCAAACGGCGACATTGAACCGATGATCGTGGTAACCCCAACCTTCTACGGCGGGAAAAACGATACGGCTCTCTTCCACGAGGAATTAATCCAGACCATCGTGCCGTTGGTGGAAACGAAGTATCACACGTATGCGAAGTCCGTCAGCCTGGACGAGTTAAAGGCTTCCCGGGCGCATCGGGCGTTCGGCGGGTTCTCTATGGGCTCAGTGACGACATGGTATACCTTCATCCATAACCTCGACTATTTCAAGTATTACCTGCCGCTAAGCGGGGATAGCTGGGCGTTGGGCCAAGGAGGCGGAGGCAGCAAACCGAAGGAAACGGCGGAATACCTGGCCAAAGTCGCCAAGGACGCAGGGTATCAACCGCAGGATTACTATATCTTCAGCGCCACGGGCAGTTTGGATATCGCTTATCCGAACTTGAAGCCTCAGATCGATGCGATGAAACAGCTCACCGATACCTTCATTTATTCGTCGGATACGACCAAGGGGAATTTCTACTTCATTGTAGGCGATGGCGGCACGCACGCCTGGAACTGGGTGAACCAGTACATCTACGATATTCTGCCGGACCTGTTCAAATAGATTCCTAACGAAAGGCGTAACTGCTGAGCCGAGAGGCCTCTTGTCCTGGTGCGACAGGGGGCCTTTTGGCCGCATCGTCTAATCTTTTCCCTACTTCCGGTTGTGTTTTCAAATTGTTTGGCTTGGCCATCTATCGATATAATGAAGGTTGTGGGATTCTAAGGCACAGGAAGCGGAGGACCGGACAGTGAAAACGCGGTTGGTGAAGAGCATACGATCTTTAAGTTACGGCAAGCCGAAAAAGCTAGCTTTTAAGATTCCGTTTGCTTATTTTCTCGTGATCTTGTTTACAGTGGGTTTAAGCTATATGGTACTGGACCAAATGGCAGCCAATTCGGCCCAGAAGAAAATCAATGAGGCCTCGCTGCAAACGGTGACGTCCATAAGGACAAACGTAGATTTAATGATTGAGAACGTCAACAACTATTCAAAAATGATCTTCTCGGATCGCAATTTGCAGAACTTGCTCCGGCAGGGAGATGTATACGCGAATCTGCAAACCCAGTCGAAGGTCAGCTCCTATCTGTACAATCTTATGCAAGCGGTTCCGATCATCGACTCCGTGCACATTTATGACCATGCGGGGCATCGCTTCACCGTCGCAACTCAAGAATTGCCAACGTACATGGAGGTGGATATCAAGGATGCCCCCTGGTATGACCAAGTGGTGAGCAATAAAGGAAAATATATTTTGAGGCTGGATAATCGACGAGGGCCTGCGGACGCCGCCGATGGCAATATCGTCTCTTTTATACGCTTGATTCGCGACATCGACAATACGGCCCCTCTCGGGGTGTTGGTCATAGATATCAAGGACGACGCTTTGGTTCAGGCTTATTCGAATCTGCAAAATGGGAGCTCCTTGCAAATCGCCATTTTGGATGAGAACAATCAGACCATTGTAGCGGATGCAACGGACGAGCAAGGCAGCGCCGTTCTGCATGAACTGCTCGAAACGAACAGAGCAATGTTGGAGGAAAAGTTTCAGCAAAAGGATTCAGGCTCCTTATCCATGAATTTAGGTTCCCTGAAATATACCGTGACCTATCTGTCGGGCGGAGCTTACAACTGGAAATTTGTGAGCATCTCGCCGCACAACTCCACGGAGTCGCGTAACCAATCGCTGGTGGTGTTGACGCTGGTCTTGCTGATTATTAACGGCACCATCTTCTTTGTCAGCTCCTTCGTGATTTCACGCAGTATCATTAAACCGATTCAGAAGCTGCTTCGGGCGATGAATAAAGCGCCTAGCGGCAATTTCATGAAGGTCACTACGGAGCCGAGCAGCTTCGAGCTGGAGCAGCTATATAACGGATACAATCGGATGATCGAACAGATTGATCAGCTGCTGAAGCGCGTCATTGAAGAGCAGAAGACGATACGCAAAGCTGAGTTAAATGCGCTTCAATCCCAAATCAAGCCCCATTTCTTGTATAACACGCTAGACTCGATCACGTCGCTTGCGCTATCCGGAGAGAACGAACAGGTATGTGAGTTGATCGAGGCGCTGGGGAGCTATTATCGGTTGAGTGTGAGCAAAGGGCAAGACGTCATTACCGTTGGCGAAGAAATCGAGATCGTACGGAATTACTTAATCATCCAGAGCGTGCGTTACCCGGACGTATTTGAGGCCCGGTTCAAGGTGGAGGAGGGCTGCGACCTAATCCCGATTCCGAAGCTGGTGCTTCAGCCGTTGGTAGAGAACTCACTCTACCATGGCATTCGGCCTAAGGGGACGAAAGGGGTCATACGGATCACCGCCAAGCAAGTGGACGAATCGGTGATCCTGTCGATTTCCGACGATGGCATCGGCATGTCGCGGGAGGAGATCGAGCAAATCCTGTTCACGGAAAGACAAGGTCAAATCAAGAGTTTTGGCTTATGGGGGACGATGGAGCGCTTGCGTATTTTTTATGAAGATAAAGACGTATTCCACATCGAAAGTGAACCGGGGTCAGGGACAACGATCACATTAATTCTACCGAATGGAGTAGATGCGCCATGGAAAAGTTGAAAGTTCTCATCGTTGACGACGAGCATTTGATCCGGAATTTGATTCGTATGCGCATTGATTGGGAGCAGGAAGGCTTCGAGATCGTTGGGGAAGCTCCGAATGCCCAGGAGGCGATGGAGTTGGTGGAGCAGCAGAAACCGGATGTCATCCTCACCGACATCTACATGCCGAACATCGACGGGATCGAGTTTAGCCGAAGCGTTCTGGAGAAGCATCCGCAGATCAAAATTGTCGTCGTAAGCGGCCATGACGAGTTTGAATATGCGCAGCAAAGCATCAAAATCGGGGTGTTCGATTTCCTGCTCAAACCGATTCGGGCGGCGGAACTGCTGCATGTCACCAGCAAGCTGAAACGGAAGATCGAGGAGGAACGATCCCGGGAAGGGGAACTTACGAGACTGAAGGAAGAGTTGGCTCGGAATCTTCCTTATCTCCGGGAGAAGTTCCTGCTGCAGTGGTTACAGGGGACGCTTTCCCGGGAAGAAATCCGGGAGCAAGCCGAATATTTTCAGTTGCCCGCCTTCCGGCAGCAAGCTCCCTACCAAATTGCCGTTGTCGAAATTACCCCGATAGCGGAGAAACACACCGAGGAGCAGTTGATTTTGCTTGGGATGGCGTGCAAGCGGAAGATGGAGCTGTTCTTTCAGGGAGATCCCTTCGTCACCGTGCTGTCGGATACTCGAAACCAGTTTGTCTTGATTTCTTTTCGTCCAGAGGGAGATCTAGCTGGGATCTGTGAAGCGTTGCTCAACCGATTAATCCATGCTCCGAAAGGCATGGTCAACATTGGAGTCGGGCGGAAGCGCCAGAGCTTACAGGAAGGCCATCTGGGATACAAGGAAGCCTGCAACGCGATCCGTTATAAAGCGTTCGTTGGGAATAACCAGGTGATTTGCTATGAGGATATGGTAGACAGCAGAGAGGAAACGTACCGATCTAACCCGGAGCTATTGAGGCAACTGCAATTCTACATCAGCGTCGGTTCCTCTGATCGCGCCGCGGAGATGCTGGAGCAAATCTTTGACGTATCCTTCTCTAGCGTGTCCCAGTTTCGGATGGCGGCGATGGACGTGATTCATGAATGCCAACACGCGGCGATGGAGCAGCAGCTAGACGGTGAACAGGGACTAGACACAGAGACGCTGGTGTCGATCATTACGGCCGATAATTTACCGGAGTTGGTTCAAGCGTTGGAGCCTTACGTCCTTCAGGTTGCCAAGGCGATTTCTGCGAAAAGACAAGCCAAGGAAGGGAACCTGATCCATCAGGTGCAGGCGTATCTGGAACAGAACCTGGGCGATCCCGGGGTCGGATTGGCCAGTACCGCAGCGGTCTTCTTCGTCAGTCCGGGCCATCTGGGCCGGCTCATGAAGAAGGAAACGGGTCAGACCTTCGTAGAGTACCTGACCAACTTGCGTATGAAGAAAGCGGAATGTCTTTTGAAAACCACGGATTTCAAAGGTTATGAGATTGGCGAACGGGTAGGCATAACAGATCCGCATTATTTCAGTATCCTCTTCAAGAAGGCGACCGGACGATCCATGAATGAGTACCGTAACGCCTGATGACGAGTGAGGAATGCTTGAATTTTATAAGGGGATGCAGGTTTTATGAATGGAGGTCCTGGGGGATCTTTTCTAAAATAACGGTAGATGCATCGAATCTATTTGGGAGGTCAAAGAGATGAAAGCGTTGTTAAAAAGATCCATGAGTATCGTCCTTGCGTTAGGTCTAGCGGGTAGCTTGGCAGCCTGTTCGTCCAATTCTTCCGAAGGGAAGTCTTCGGACGGAAGTGGAAGCGGTTCCATCAAGCTGACGTTATGGGACCAATCGGTAGGGAACACGGACCCGTCGGCGAAATTGCTGCCGCAAATCATCGAGAAGTGGAACAGCGAGCATCCCGACGTCCAAATTGAACGGACCGGTACAACCGGCGAACAGTACAAGACGAAAATCAAAACGTCACTGGCGGCTAACGAAGCGCCAGACCTCTTCTACGGCATGGGCGGCGGAAGCTTTATGCAGCCTTATATCGAATCCGAAAACGTGCTGGAAATCTCCAGCTATCTGACCGATGAGATCAAATCGAAGATGGCGCCGGGGATGGCAGAAGCCATTGAAACCGACGGCAAAATCTATACGCTGCCCGTTTACACCCATATTGCCAACCTTTACGTAAACACCGAGTTGTTCGAGAAGGCGGGAGCCAAAATCCCGACGACGTACACGGAATTGCTGGATGCGGTGGAGAAGCTGAAAGCGGCGGGAATCACGCCGGCGCTGATTGGCGAGAAAGACCGCTGGCCGGGCATGTACTGGTACGACATGATCGCAATGCGCCAGGCCGGAAATGACGCGGTGATCGAAGCCTTTAAGGATCCGGCCAAATGGGATTCGCCGGATTTCGTTGCCGCCGCGGCCAAGATGCAGGAACTGGCGAAGGTAGGCGCGTTTAACAGCAGTATGCTGAGTATGAGCTACGATGAGATGCTGGGCGCATTTAATGCAGGCAGCGGCGCCATGATGTTCCAAGCGAACTGGGTGAATGCCGGGATCGAAGATCCGTCCTCAGCAACCAAAGGGAAGGTTCAAGTCATTCCATTCCCGGTGTTTGAAGACGGGAAGGGCAAAGCTACGGAAATCTTCGGCGGGGCCGTAGACGGGTTCTATGTCAGCAGCACGACGAAGCATCCGAAAGAAGCGGTTGATTTCCTGATGTATCTGAGCGAGCAGTTGGGTACGCAGGGTTATCTGGCCGGCGCAGGCCTTCCAAGCTGGAACATCGATGGGCTGGATACCTCGAGCCTGTCCTCGCTGGACCAATCGGCCGCCGACATTATGAAGACCGCAACCTCGTTTATTACCTGGTGGGATAACATTCTTCCGGCCGAGTCTGCGGAAACGCATAAGAACCTGATTGCCTCGCTCCTGGCTGGCGATATTACGCCAGAGGAGTTCTGTAAACAGATGGCGCAGCTCAAACCGACGGAACTTACGCTTTAATCCTTGAATCATCTCAAACCAGACGTGGTCAGGGGAAACCCTGACCACGATCTTTGAGAGGAGAACTTACGATGAATTCAGTGTTTTCGAACAAGACCGCGATTGCGATATTCGTTCTTCCTACCCTTCTCATTTTTTGCGGAATTGTATTGGTTCCGATCTTTGTCTCGAGTTATTACAGCGTGTTGGATTGGAATGGCGTCGGTAAAGGAACTTTTATCGGACTGGATAACTACGTGGAGATGTTCACCGATGCCAGGGCTCTGCATTCCATCCGCAATTCCTTCCTGTTCGCGGCAGCATCCATCTTCATTCAATTGCCGATTTCTCTGCTGCTTGCCTTAATCCTGGCTTCCTCGGTGAAAGGTGAAGGCTTTTATCGGACGGTGTATTTTATTCCGGTGTTGATCTCCACCGTGGTGATCGCGCAATTATGGTCCAAAATCTACAATGCGGATTACGGCCTTTTAAATACATTGCTGGACAACATCGGCCTCTCGGGATTGGCCCAAGATTGGCTCGGTCAGAAAAAAACCGCCCTCGTGGCGTCATTCATTCCAACCCTGTGGCAATACGTCGGATATCATATGCTGCTGATGTATGCCGGGGCGAAGTCGATCTCGCAGGATATTCTCGAAGCGGCCAAAATTGACGGGGCTTCCCGGGTCCGAACCGCCTTCTCGATTACGATCCCGTTGATGAAGCCGATTCTCAAAGTCTGTCTCGTTTTCTCGGTCATTGGCGCCTTCAAGGTCTTTGATCTGGTGTATGTCCTCACGGGCGGCGGTCCTTTGTTCGCGACCGAGGTGCCAAGCACCTTGATGTACACGACGATCTTCAATACGTACCGGTACGGTTACGGCAGTGCGGTATCCGTCTTTATTATTCTGGAATGCTTGATCTTCACGGTGCTGATCAATAAATTCTTCAAGACCGAATAGGGGTGAGTTTGATGAATACTGTAGAAGCAAGGTTGCCCAAAAAGCCGTCATTCCTTGGGAAGGTCCTGTTGCAATTGTTTTTGGTCCTCGTGGCGATTGTTCAAGTGTATCCCCTGATTTGGCTCGCGTTCTTCTCCCTGAAAGACAACAGCGAGATCTTCAGCGGCGATGTAGTGGGATTTCCGAAGAAGCTCCTTTGGAGCAACTATGCCAAGGCATTATCGGACGGCAACGTCATGAGCTACTTCGTGAATAGCGTGTGGGTCACGGCGGCTTCCATCATCCTGGTATTGATCTTGTCCTCGATGGCGGCCTATGCCATCACGAGAATGAACTGGAAGCTGAGCAATTTGACGATGACGCTGATCCTCCTCGGGATGATGGTCCCGATTCATGCGGCGCTGTTGCCGTTGTTTATGGTTCTAAAAAATCTGCATTTGCTGAACACCTACTGGTCGTTGATTATTCCTTACGTCGCGTTCGGCATTCCGATGGCCGTATTCATTCTCGGCAGCTTCTTCAAGGGGGTTCCCCGCGAGATGGAGGAATCCGCGGTGATCGACGGATGCGGCATTTACAGAACCTTCTTTCATATCATTCTGCCGTTGATTCGTCCCGCGATCGCTACCGTAGCGATCTTCACCTTCCTCTCCTGTTGGAACGAGCTGATGTTTGCGGTGACCTTCATCAATGACGCTCATTATCAGACGCTGACGGTCGGGATGATGTCGATGGTCGGAACGTACATTACGCAGTGGGGAATCATAGGGGCTGGGCTGATGATCACGACCGTCCCTACGGTGGTCATTTATTTATTGTTGAACAAGCAAGTCCAACAAAGCATGATTGCAGGGGCAGTCAAAGGTTAGAAATGAAGGGAGAACAGAGGATGGTTGCCAAAATCACGGTCAATGCCGATCAATCGGTTGGAACGATCAGCCGCCATATTTACGGGCACTTCGCCGAGCATCTCGGACGCTGTATCTACGAAGGAATATGGGTGGGCGAGGATTCGCCGATTCCGAACACCCGCGGCATTCGAAACGACGTACTCGCGGCACTGCGGGGACTGAACATCCCGGTGCTGCGCTGGCCGGGCGGCTGTTTTGCTGACGAGTACCATTGGAAGGACGGCGTGGGTCCGCGGGAACAACGCAAACGGATGGTGAATACGCATTGGGGCGGCGTCGTGGAGAATAATCATTTTGGTACACATGAATTTTTTGATCTCTGCGAGTTGCTGGGCACGGAGCCGTACATTTGCGGGAACGTCGGCAGCGGAACCGTGCAGGAGATGCAGGAATGGGTCGAATACATGACCTTTGACGGCGAATCGCCGATGGCCAACTGGCGGCAGGCGAACGGACGGGAGAAGCCTTGGCACCTGAAGTATTTCGGTGTCGGCAACGAGAACTGGGGCTGCGGCGGGAACATGCGGGCGGAATATTACGCCGACGAGTACCGCAGATACCAGACGTACGTCCGAAATTACGGCGAGAACCGGCTTTATAAAATCGCCGGCGGCGCCAATGTCGATGACTACCACTGGACGGAGACGCTGATGCGCCAAGCCGGCGCGTACATGGACGGACTCAGCCTGCATAACTACACGGTGCCGGGAGGTTTTGAAGTCAAACGTCCAGCGCTGGGCTTCGATGAAGCGGAGTGGTTCGAGACGATGAAGCTAGCGCTTCATATGGACGAGTTGATTAAGCGGCATTCGGCGATCATGGACCAATACGATCCGCAGAAACGGGTCGGCCTAATCGTGGACGAGTGGGGGAACTGGTTCCAAGTGGAACCGGGGACGAATCCAGGTTTCCTGTATCAGCAAAATTCCATGCGGGATGCGCTGGTTGCCGGTTTGCATTTTCATATTTTCCACCGTCACTGTGACCGCGTCCATATGGCAAATATTGCGCAGACGGTCAACGTGCTGCAGGCGATGATTCTGACCGAAGGCGAGAAGATGCTGTTGACGCCAACCTATCATGTCTTCGAGATGTTTAAGGTTCACCAGGACGCCGAGGCGCTTGCCCTTCATCTGGACGCAGACGTTTACAGCTTGGGCGAGGATTCGATTCCTCAGATCAGTGGTTCGGCTTCCAAACGGGCGGACGGCACGATCGATATTAGCCTGTGCAACGTTGATCCGCAGCAGGAAGCTTCCGTAACTCTGCAATTGCGAGGATTAGCGGCGGGCAAGAAGGTCACCGGGCGAGTGTTGACGCATGCCGATAGGAATGCGCATAATACCTTCGAGCAGCCAGAGACAGTGAAACCGCACGTATTTGAAGGAGTTACGAAGGTAAGTGAAAACGGCTTGTCGGCAACGCTGCCGCCGATGTCTGTCGTCGTGCTGACGCTGGTCTAGGCTAGCCGGCATCTTAAATGAATCGGAGGGGTCTCATGATGATGGCCAAGGGTTCGTTGGTACACCGGGTGCCGACCGGGGAGAAGGCGGTCGCCTTTACGTTTGACGACGGGCCGCATCCCGTTTATACGGAACAAGTGCTGGAGATTTTTCGGAAGGTGAACGGGAAGGCCACCTTTTGCATGATTGGGCAGGAGATCGATCGGTTTGGAGACATCGCGGCCAAGGTACATGCCGCCGGACATGAGATTGCCAATCACACTTATTCACATCCGGATTTGACCCGTTTGACGCTGGAGGAGGCACGGGCCGAAATCCTGCTGGGAGACGAGCGGATCCGCCAGGTGACCGGAAAACCGGCATTCAGCTTCCGGCCGCCGTATTTTGCCGTGAATGAGGTTATCTTATCGCTTGCCGAGGAGTTCGGGTATTATTCGATCGGGTGCGTTAACGGTGAGGCAAAGGATTGGGAGCAGCCCCAACCCGGCGTGGATTTTATCTTGGAGCATACGCGCCGGTCGGTGGCGAACGGCAGTATCTTCCTGTTCCATGATGGATATGGTGACCGGGCACAGACGATCGAGGCGGTTCGGGTGCTAACCGAGGAGCTGACTGCCGATGGATATCGGTTGGTGACGGTCAGTGAGCTTATGACGATGACGAATGAACAAGTATCTGATAACACCTAAACCTCCCATGAACTCCCACCCATAAGTCATGCATGCTCAAATTTAAATAAGAGACCCTATATCTTACAACTATTGAATAGATGAGGGTTGCGGTATGAAGGTAGCTATTATGGGGGCGGGGTTATCGGGCCTAGCTTGCGCGATTACGTTGGAGCGTAACGGCATTGAGCCGGTCATCTTTGAGAAAAGGAGCCAAGTCGGCGACCGGTTCGTGAATGCGGAGGCGCTTCTTTCGATATTTTCGCGGCCGGTTCAGGATGTCATTGCTAAGTTTTCCGAAGAATACGGACTGTTCCTTCACCCGACTGCGAGCATTGAACAGATGACGATTCAATCCAAGCGGGAGAAGGCCATCCTGGAGGGACCGTTAGGCTTCCTCAATATCCGCGGGAGAGAAGAAGATTCGTTCGAAGCCCAGCTCAGCCGGCAAGTGAAATCGCCAATCCATTTTCATTCGGAGAAAACCTATGAGCAGCTGCTTGCGGACTATACGCATGTGGTCATGGCTACAGGGGACGCGGGTTACGCGAAAAAAACTCGAAACTTTCGGGAAGACCTCTCTGTATCCTTGATGGGGGCTACCGTCGAAGGTCAATTTGATCGCTACGCAGTCAAGACCTGGTTCGATTACGACCTTGCTCCGAGAGGGTACGGATATCTCCTTCCTTTTTCGGAGAAAGAAGCGAACCTGGTCATCGGCATCCCCGATATCCCCGCGAATGAGGGAGTCAAACTTCAGGACCTCTGGGAACCGTTCCACCAAACCGTTCGAACCGAACTAGGGCAGACTCTTCCCATGACGGATGAATTTCATATCACGCATTACCTGATGGGGATCTGCGAAAGGGCCCGGATCGGCAACACCTTCTATGTTGGAAATTGCTTTGGCAGCATGATGCCGTTCTTGGGATTTGGTCAATATAGTGCACTTTTGACCGGAGTTTATGCGGCTTACGATCTATGCGGTCAAGGCAAGTATGAGGAGTTGACTGCCCCCCTACGTCAAAGCTATGAGGATTCGCTGGTTCTGCGTCGGGTGATGGAACAGCTCGACAATGCCGATTTGGATCGGATCGTACGGGTGCTGGATGGTCCTCTGGCGAACAAGCTGTATTTTGCCAAACGGATCAATCCCTTGAAAGTAGCCAGTTATTTGATGCGTCCTTATGTGAAAATCAAACAAGGAGTGACCTCCTGATCAAATCCTAGGAGGGGATCAGCGTGATCACCGTATTGAATATGGATGGCCGAGAGCTAACCCCGTGCACGCTGGATCGCGCTTGGCGGGAAGTAAACCGGGAACGGGCTGTCTGGCTGGACGAGCAGACCATCCAATTGCTCTACAACCCGTTCTTATTCCGAGATTATCGGAAGATCGCCCTAAGGCGAGACCGCTACACCTGCTTATGGTGCGGTGCACCTGCAACGACGGTAGACCATCTCATTCCCTCAAGCAAAGGCGGTTCGGATCTACCCCATAACCTGATTGCCTCGTGCAACGAATGTAATTCGAGACGGGGGAACCGTGCGGCCTTTAGTTATTTGAGAGAAAACGGGTGGAATGCACCCTATCCCTTCAAGCTCCGTTACCGTATCATCAGAGCGATGATCGGTCCGTACCTTCTGTCCAAACGGAAACGAAGGGGGGAATCGTAAAAAAAGGCTTCCGACCGAACCTCCGGTCCGAGGCCTTTTAGGTTTGCGCCCCCTGATCCTATTCATCCTTTCTAGTAAGCTCTAAAAGTCGAGTGGGTTCCTCTGAAAGCCGTGTGATTAATTTGTGAAAGTTACATAGCAAACGATTAGTTTCAACGGATGAGGGTATATTAATTGTGAAGACTTGGTGAAGTAGATTGACGTTGAGAATGGTTCGCATATAATAATTAATATAAATAACAGACAAACCACAGCCAAAAGGAGAGTTAAATCATGTCATTGATTGGAAAAGAAGTATTGCCTTTTAAAGCTCAAGCTTATCAGAACGGGAAATTCATCGATGTTTCCGATGCAGACTTTAAAGGGAAATGGAGCGTTGTATGCTTCTATCCAGCGGACTTCACGTTCGTATGCCCTACGGAGCTGGAAGACTTGCAGGATCAATATGCTACCTTGAAAGATCTTGGCGTTGAGGTCTATTCTGTATCGACCGACTCCCACTTCGTGCATAAAGCTTGGCACGATAGCTCCGAAGCGATCGGCAAGGTTACTTACATTATGATCGGCGACCCTTCCCACACGATTTCCCGTAACTTCGACGTTCTGATCGAAGAAGAAGGCGTGGCGGATCGGGGTACCTTTATCATCGACCCGAACGGCGTGATCCAAGCTATCGAAATCACGGCTGGCGGGATTGGACGCGATGCAAGCACCCTGATCGACAAGATCAAAGCAGCTCAATACGTTCATAACCATCCAGGTGAAGTTTGCCCGGCGAAATGGAAAGAAGGAGCAGCAACTTTGAAACCAAGCCTTGACTTGGTTGGCAAGATCTAAGGAGAGAGAATCATGAAACTGGATGCAGACATCAAACAACAATTAGAGCAATATCTTCAGCTTCTTGAAGGGAATGTTCTGCTGAAAGTCAGTGCCGGAACCGATACGGTTTCGAACGATATGCTGGACCTCGTTCATGAGTTGTCCAGCATGTCGGATCTAATTACCGTCGAGCAAACGACTTTACCCAGAACCCCAAGCTTCAGCGTGAATCGCGTTGGGGAAGAGACCGGCATCACCTTTGCCGGTGTTCCACTGGGCCATGAGTTTACTTCCCTGGTACTGGCTTTGTTGCAAGTCAGCGGAAGACCTCCGAAGGTTGAACAGCACATCATAGATCAAATTAAGGGGGTTCGAGGCGAATACCGCTTCGAAACCTATGTCAGCTTGACTTGTCACAACTGCCCGGACGTCGTTCAGGCATTGAACCTGATGAGCGTACTGAATCCAGGCATTTCCCATACGATGATCGACGGTGCGGCTTTCAAGGATGAAGTTGAAAGCAAAGAGATCATGGCGGTGCCAACCGTATTCCTGAACGGGGAGCTGTTCGGTAACGGCCGGATGTCGGTCGAGGATATTCTGGGGAAACTGGGCTCGTCGGACAACACGGCATTTGAAGGCAAAGAGCCTTACGACGTTCTCGTTGTAGGGGGCGGACCTGCCGGCGCCAGTGCGGCGATTTATGCAGCACGCAAAGGCATCCGTACCGGGATCGTTGCTGAACGCTTCGGCGGACAAGTGAACGACACCCTTGGTATTGAGAACTTAATCGGCGTGAAGTATACGGAAGGGCCTAAGCTTGCGGCCAATCTGGAGGAACACGCGAAGGAATACAATATCGACATCATGATGTCGCAGCGGGCGAAGGGCCTTCAGAAGAAGGACCTGATCGAAGTGGAGCTGGAGAACGGTGCGGTGCTGAAGAGCAAAACGGTTATCCTGTCCACCGGGGCACGTTGGCGCAACATGAATGTACCGGGCGAAGCGGAATTTAAGAATAAGGGCGTGGCGTATTGCCCGCACTGTGATGGTCCGTTGTTCGCAGGGAAACGTGTCGCTGTCGTCGGCGGAGGCAACTCCGGCGTTGAGGCAGCCATCGACCTGGCGGGCGTGGCATCGCATGTGACCGTACTTGAATTCATGCCTGAACTGAAAGCCGACTCCGTCTTGCAGGATCGTCTGAACAGCTTGCCGAACACTACCGTAATCAAGAACGCGCAAGTGAAGGAAGTTACGGGGGACAGCAAGGTGAACGGAGTGACCTACATCGAGCGGGAAAGCGGCGAAGAGAAGCATCTCGAGCTGGAAGGCGTATTCGTTCAAATCGGCCTTGTGCCGAATACGGAATGGCTGGAAGGCTCGCTGGAACGTACCCGGATGGGTGAGATTATCGTCGACAACCGTGGGGCAACGACTCTTCCAGGCGTATTTGCGGCCGGCGACTGCACCAACTCGGCTTACAAGCAAATCATTATTTCGATGGGTTCAGGCGCGACAGCGGCCTTGGGCGCCTTCGATTACATGATCCGCAATCAATAACATCATAGGTATGACATCAAGCCCGCTCATCGAGAGCGGGCTATTTTTGTGTACAAATCTAAAGTTTGTTGACTATAGTATCAAGTTTATGGTCTGGATGTAAGCGCTGTATTCCCGATAAAATGAGAGTAGACAGAGCAGTACACGCTGAAGGAAAGAGGTGACGGAACATGAAGTCGAAGGAAAACAGAAAGCGCTTACACACGCGTTGGCGCAAACAAGACACGGAGCTGACGTTATTGGCCTTGCCAACGACCCTTTGGTATATTCTGTTCAGTTTCCTGCCGATGTTCGGCATCATTATCGCCTTTAAGAATTTCAAAATAACCGGTGGGTTTCTGAGCAATGTATTCAACAGCCCCTGGGCAGGCCTCAAAAACTTTGAATTCCTCTTCAAGTCGAACGATGCCTGGATCATTATTCGGAACACCATCGGGTACAACTTGATCTTTATCGTCCTTGGGATTGTGATCCCCGTGGCTTTAGCCTTGATGATCGGGATGATCCACAACCGCCGGGCCGGGAAAGCCTATCAAACGATGATGTTCCTGCCCTATTTCCTCTCCTGGGTTGTAGTCTCCGCAGTGGGTTGGGCGTTCTTAAGTTTCGATAAGGGGATTTTCAATCAAATGTTGGTGAATTGGGGAAATGAGCCGGTCAACTGGTACATGGAACCGAAATATTGGCCTTACTTCTTGATCTTCATGAATATCTGGAAGGGGCTGGGTTATGGAATGGTCGTCTATTTGGCGACAATCGCCGGGATTGATAAGACCTACTATGAAGCGGCCGTGATCGATGGCGCTACGCTCTGGCAGCAAACCCGGTTTATCACGCTGCCGCTGATGAAACTGGTTATCGTGATGATGTTCATCTTGGCGGTGGGACGGATCTTCTACACGGACTTCGGGTTATTCTTCCAGGTTCCGAGGGACTCCAATTCCCTGTTCAATGTGGCCACGACGATTGATGTCTTAGTTTACAAGCAGCTCAAAACGGCAACTGTCGGCATGGCTTCGGCTGCGGCTTTTGTACAATCGGTTCTCGGCTGTCTGATGATTCTAACGGCGAACTGGACGGTTCGCAAAATCGATTCGGATAGCGCGATGATCTAAGGAGGTGCGTTTATGGCAACAAGAACGGTTTACGAGAGCGGCCTGGATCGCTTTAATCGTCCAAGCAAAGGGGTGAATGTACTCCTCCATCTCCTCTTCTTCTTCCTTGCGGTGATTTGTGTTGTGCCTATGCTGGTGGTCTTATCCATCTCGCTGTCCAGTGAAGACTCAATTCGGGAGAACGGCTATCACCTGATCCCAACGGCCTTCTCGGGAGATGCCTACGGGTATATCGCGAAGCAGGGAACGATGATTTTGCAGGCCTTGGGGATCTCCGTCTTTGTTACGATCGTTGGAACCGTGTTGGGGATTCTGCTCACTACCTCGATGGGGTACGTTCTCTCTCGGCCAAACTATAAGCTGAAGGGGTTCCTGACGTGGGTCGTATTTATTCCGATGGTGTTCAACGGCGGTTTGGTCTCGAGCTACTATATCAATGCCAATTTACTGGGGCTGAAGGATACCGTTTGGTCGCTGATCCTGCCGCTGGCGGTCTCCTCATTTAACGTCATTATTTGTAAGACCTTCTTTAAAAGCACGATTCCGGACGGATTAATCGAATCCGCAGAAATCGATGGAGCCGGCCAGTTGCGCATTTTCTTCTCGATCATTTTACCGATCTCCTTACCGGTCATCGCAACGATAGGTTTATTCCTATGTTTTGGTTACTGGAATGACTGGTTCCAATCGATGTTGTACATCAACAATCAGGACCTGTATTCGTTGCAGGCACTGTTGAATAACTTGATGAGCAATGTGGACGCGCTGGCAAGGAATG
Source organism: Paenibacillus timonensis (assembly GCF_009725205.1). GTDB lineage: Bacteria > Bacillota > Bacilli > Paenibacillales > Paenibacillaceae > Fontibacillus > Fontibacillus rhizolycopersici. The sequence continues at coordinate 156,087 of NZ_WNZY01000010.1, forward strand.
CTTCTAGTCTGGGGATTAGTTACGCGGAGCTGGTTGCCACGATGCCTAAAGAATCCGCCCGCATGGCGGTGGCTGTCGTGATTGTGCTCCCGGTCGCCTTTGCGTATCCCTTCTTCCAGCGATACTTCATCTCCGGCTTGACTGTAGGCGCAGTCAAAGGATAATCCGAAATAAACTGGGCTTGTCTCAGTTTATGTATATTAAGAACACAAAAGGGAGGAAATATCTATGACAAGGTCTTTGAAGCTCATCTCTACCCTATGTATTCTGATGCTTCTCATGTCCGTTCTTGCCGCATGCGGTTCGAAGTCGAATTCTTCGTCGGCGAACAACTCGCCAGACTCTTCGACGAACACTTCTACAGAAACGCCGACAACTTCGGGGGAGATCCCGACGTTGGTATGGTGGACGATCGGCGGTCAGGTTCCGGATAACTTCGAGAAGGCCATCGAAGCCATGAACGAATACACGGCCGAGAAAATCGGCGTGAAGATCGACATTAAAGTGGCAAGCTGGGGCGATTGGGATACGAAAATTAACACGATCGTAAACACGGGTGAACCTTTCGATATCCTCTTCACCAACGTTTCCAAATACAATCAGCAAGTGACCATCGGGGCGCTCGCAGACATCACCGATTTGGTGCAAAGCGAGACACCGGAACTGTATAAGTTCATTCCAGAGAAGGTATGGGATGGGACGAGAATCGGCGGCAAGCTTTATTCCGTGCCAACCTATAAGGACTCCTCTCTAACCCAATATTGGGTGTTCGATCATAAGTATGTTGAGAAATACGGCATTGACTTGAACAACATCAAAACCCTGAAGGATCTGGATAAACCGTTCCACGACATGAAAGCCGGAGAGGGCAAGAGCTTCTATCCATTGCCGATGACGCAAGGCGACGGATTTAACGGATTCTTTAACCGGTATGACGATCTTGCGCTGGGATTCCCTCCGATTGGGGTGTCGGTGGATGACGCTTCCCGCAAGGTGGTATCCGTTCTGGAACAACAGGATGTCATGGACGAATTGAAGATTCTGCACCAATGGTATAAGGATGGCATTATCAATCCCGATGCTCCAACCAAGCCGGAAGCGGACAAAGGCCGCGCGTTCTTCAGTGCTCAAGGCTTCCCAGGGGCGGACATTACTTGGCAAATCAACGAGGGCGTCGAGAAGTACGACATGACGCAGGTTTACGGACCGCTCTACACGACGGCAACGATTCAAGGTTCCCTCAACGGAATCTCAGCCAATTCCAAGTATAAGAAGGAAGCTTTGAAATACCTGGAGCTGGTGAATACCGATCCGAAGCTTCGCAACATGCTGGCCTTTGGTGAAGAGGGCGTCGACTACGTGAAAGTGGACGGCGAGAAAGTCATTGAACGTATTTCCGATACTTGGCCGCTGGCTGGATATACGCAAGGGACCTTCTTCAATATGGCGACAACCAAAGGAGCTCCGGAAGATCAATGGTTACAAGTTCAGAAGCTGAATGAACAAGCGACCGCTTCGTCCTTGCTCGGTTTCTCACTCGACACGACCAATCTGACTACCGAAGTAGCGAACGTGAAAGCGACGTGGGATAAGTACCGTTATGAATTGCTCACAGGCGCATCCGATCCGGAGAAGAGGGTGCCACAGATCATCGAAGAACTGAAAAAGGCCGGAATGGATACCATCATGAAAGCTGCACAAGAGCAGATCGATGCCTTCTTTAAATAAGAGCTAAGGCTCCACTCGATTGGCCCGGACGGAAGATTTATCTACCGTTCGGGCTTTTCAATATGATGGTATAATGAGGACAGAGGATGGCATTGGTATCAGCGCCGTAAGACACAAGGCAAAGGAGGCGCCGAATGAGTTCCTTTTGGCAGATTAAAATATACCGAAGTAAATTCATTGCCTACACGATGTCTGTTGTGACCATCGGTTTGGCGCTGGGCATCATGACCTGTGCAGTTCTCATGTATCAATGGATTGAGAGTGCTCGAGCTGAGGCCATCAGCACTTTTGCCCGAATCGAGAACGAGCTGCAGTATGATACCGATCGAATCGAAGCTTATATGCAGCGAATATACTCGAATGATCGCCTGATGACGGATGTTCGTTTCTTTCTTGGGAACACCGCAGAAGGTTACCAGACGAGCAGGCTGCAGAATAGCCAATACAATGAACCGCTGGTCTCCTTCCCGGAAGATATGAGGGCTTTCTTACACAGCTCCATGAAGGGAGATCTGACCCAAGTCAGTCTGCATACCGATTCCGACAGCAACGTGGTGCGGTTTGATGACAACGGTAATCCCAGCTTTCTGTTTCGCGTGCCGAACACGGATGAGATCTTTCGGGAGTCTATGGAGAAGGGATTTGTGTACCGTAAGAAATTGTCCGACCCCAACCAAATATCTCGTCAAATTGGAGAGTTCCGCTTCTTGATCGGAAGCGATCCGCTGTTCAGGAAAGTACAAGGTTATAAGTTGGACATCGCCGCGGCCATCAGCGATTCGGGTGAAGTGTATATGATCTCCGGTATGGACCATGGAACCAAGGAGATGGCGCTCAAAGCCACGGAGGAGAAACGAAGCAGCGGGTATTCCTCCTTAGGGGGGATGAAGAACGTGTTCTTCATGACCTTTACCTCCACCAAGTTTGATTACCGATTTGTGTTTCTCGTGGATTTGTCTCACCTGATGCATCAAAAGGCGGGCATCCTATTTGCTGTCGTAGGTATTGTTCTGTTGGCCATGATTAGCGTATTGCTGCTTATCGCTTACAATATGCGTGACGATGCGAGATTCCTAAGACACATCATCCACTCCATCAAGCGAGTGAAGACGGCGGATTTCACGTCGAGTTTCCCCGCTCCCTATCGGCGCAACGAATACGGCATGATTGCCCGCGAATTGGATGATATGGTGCATGAGCTCGATAAACATATTCGCACCGAGTATTTGCTGAAATTGAAGCAGCAGGAAACCGAAATGAAAGCGCTTCAGCATCAGATCAACCCCCATTTTCTGTACAATACCCTGGAGTCGATTCGCTCCACGGCTTTGCTTCACCGTGACGTGGATACGGCGGATGCCATTGCGACCTTAGGTTCTCTCTATCGCGATATCGTTCACAAAGACAATATTATTTCGATCGGGGAAGAGCTGGAACTGTTGCAGAAGTTTCTGAGCATCATGGAGCTGAAGTATCCGGGACGGTTCTATTATCAGATCAATGTGGATGAGGCGCTATTGCGTCTCCAGACGGTCAAATTCTGGATGCAACCGCTGGCCGAGAACTTCTTCGTTCATGGGTTCAATTCAAGCAGTGAATTCAATTTACTCGTCGTGAATGGTTGGGAAGAGGACGGACGGTTCATCCTGGAATTTATGGATAACGGGAAATGTATACCCGAAGCACGTCTGGAAGAAGTGAGGCAACATCTGATCTGTCGTGATGATACGCCTGTACGCAGTATTGGACTGCGTAACGTGCATACCCGGCTGCATTTTTTCTATGGTGAGGCCTTAGCGATGGAAATTGAGAATAATGAGGAAGCGGGAGTCAAGATTACCGTGAGGATCACAAAGGGGTGACTTCAGCATGTATAAGCTTCTGATCGTAGATGACGAACCGCAGATTCTGGAGGGCATGAAGCGAACCTTGGATTGGGGGGAATACGGCTTTCACCAAATCGAAACGAGCGAAACGAAAGAAGACGCGATCGCCAAATCCGTGGATTTATTGCCGGATATCGCCATCTTCGATGTATGTATTGGCCCTGATCTTGGGTATGAGATCATCCATCAGCTCAATGAACTGCGTCTCCCTACCAAATATATTATTATGAGCGGTTACAGTGAATTCGAATATGCCCAAGCGGCAATTCGCTGCGGCGTGAAGGACTATCTGCTAAAGCCCGTTGAGCGTTCCAAGCTGCAGAAGGTGATTGAGAAGATCATTGTGGAGGATTTGCAGGGGACTTTAAATGGGATCAGCAGGAAAGATAACACTACGGATCCGATCCTGGGAATTCCCTATGAGGAGTTATCCAAACTGACCAACCGTATCCTGCTTATGGTGAAGGCGGAGTTTGCCCAGAACATCACGTTGAAATCGGTGGCGGAGCGTTTTCGCATGAATAGTACGTACCTTGGACAGTTGTTCTTAAAAGAAACCCGCATGAAATTTTCGGAATATTTGATGGCGTACCGTATGCTTCTTGCGAAGGAGCGCATTCTCGCTACGAACGAGAAGATCGCCAACATCGCCCAGTCCGTGGGCTACGCGAATTTGAATTACTTTTACACGCATTTTCAAGGATATTATGGCATGTCCCCTTCGGATCTTCGAAAAAAAAGCTAGTGCTCCACAGGCGGAAAGGAGGATGGGATGCAGCGACGTTCGTTGTTCAATCGTGTGGCCCTTTGCTTGGCATTAACCGGCATGTTATCCCTGCTTGTCATGGGCTGTTCGCCTTCCTCTGACAAAGGGGAAACGATACCGCGTAAGGACATGGTCAATTTGGTCTACTATACGATCGGGGAGCCGGATCCGGACCTGAAGAAGGTGAATGACAAGATCAATGAAGTATTGGCTAAGAAGATCGGAATCACCATTACTTATATCAAGGTCGGATGGCAGGAATACGATAATCGCCTCAACACGATGTTATCGGCGGGAACGCCCTTCGATATCGCTTATGCCCCGGAGTTCACCACTTACGTGAAGCGTGGAGCTTGGCTGCGGCTGGATGACTATCTGTCCAGTACGGGCAAGGATATGTACGATGTCATTGACCCCATGTTTTGGCAGGGCGTACGGATGGACGATGGGGGAATTTATGGCGTGCCCACCAACAAGGAATTAGCGGTCCGCCAACAGTGGATGTATCCGGAAGAGCTGGTGAAGAAGTATAACATCGATATTACGAAGTACAATACCCTGGAATCGCTGGAACCCTTGATGCAGATGATCAAGCAGAAGGAATTCGATTATTTGCCGATGGAGCTGGACAAGGATTCCCATAACTTCTTCGCTTTATATGGGTACGAGTACGTGATTGATAAGGAACTCCCATTAATGCTGCGGTCTTTAGATTCCCGTTCTCGGGTCGTGAGTATTTTCGAGACCGAGGAGGCTCGGCGGGTGCTGGATACGCTTCGGCGTTATTATCAGGCAGGCTACATCAACGAAGATGCGGCTTTACGGGAGAGTCAGGAGCTGGAGAGAGGGAAGAAAGTGTTCTGGAAGGCCTCGAGCGGCGGCCCCCTCTCCGAGAATAGCTGGAGTAAGGATCGCGGCTACAAGGTCGTTGCGCATCCCGTCACGACGGAGGTGGTCACAACCGAAGATGTGCGGGGAGGCGTCATGGCGGTCAGTTCGGATACGAAGTATCCGGTCGAATGTATCAAGTTCTTGAACCTGCTCAATACCGACCCGGAGGTACGAAACCTATTTAACTATGGGATCGAAGGCGTGCATTACACCTTGGACAAGAAGGGTCAAGTCGTGCTGATCCCTCCGAAGGATGCAGACGGACACCCTGTATCCGACGTTTCGTCCAATTACATTGGAGTTACGTTTACCCAAGGCAACTGGTTTATCTTAAAGACGATGGGCGGCGAGAATCCGGAACCGATAAATAAATGGGAGGAATTTCGCGCTTCCAACGCAAGAGCCGTGAAATCTAGTACGTTTGGGTTTACGCCGGATTTGTCCATGATGCCGATCCAGATGCAGAACATCAAGATGGTCTGGCAGAAATATTATCCGAGCCTTATGACCGGCAGCGTGGACGTAGATACTGAACTTCCGAAGTTCAATGAGGAACTGAAGCAGGCGGGCCTCTACGAGGTGCAGGCCGAGGTGCAAAAACAGCTGGATGCTTGGCGTGCTTCGAGTAAGCGATGACGACGGAATAGAAAACGGCGGTGCAGGGAGAATCCCTGTCACCGCCGTTTTTGCTGTTACTTCTTCTTCCCCTTCGGGACTTGGACCGTGGTCTTGGCTGTCGTTTTATTGCCCGCCTTGTCGGTAGCTTCGTAAGTGATCGTGTAAATTCTTCCGTTTCCTTTCCCCGATCGCTCCGCCCGTAGCTGGAACTCTTTATCCGCTGTTCCGATATCGGCGCCTTGAATATCGTTCGCTTTGTCGCCATCGCCCAGCCCGTTGTCGCTTTCGTTGCTGGTGATCGAAACTAACTTAATCGAGGCAATACCGGAATCCTTATCGGAGGCCTTCCATGTGATCCGGATCGGAACCATCTTGTGGTTTGGTGTCGAGAGAACGGCGGGACTGGCGGTAATCTTCAAAACGGGCGGCGTCGTATCGACGTTGCCTTTTCCCGTCAAGGTCAAGATGCCGTAGACAGAGGTGTCTTGATATCCGTTGCCGGTCGTGTCGTTCCAGGCGGCCACGCTTTGGCGCGCGCCGTCTTTGGCATCGTTGATCTGCGTGTCGAAGCCGATTTTTACACTATTCGCCGGTGTAACCGATTGAAACGGAATCTTCATTTCGACCGTATAGTTCGTGCCGTCGACCTTGGTCGCCGATACGAAGCCTGTGGCGAGCTTCTCTGGATTAAAGCTAGCCTCATTCGCATAGTTCACACGGAATTGTCCATCGTCGTCTTGATAGAACGAGGTCTTGGCATTATTCTCGTCCAGGAACACCTCAACCGAATCCTGCTCCCATGCGTTTGGATTGTTCTTATCCAACTGCGCGTCGCTGACTTGAATCAGGACATACAGGTTCTGATCGTCCCAGAGCGCTTTGGCTGTGCCGGATGCCCCTTGCCAAGCCGTTTGGTAACGCTGGATCGGCATCGCCGGGGTTTTGCTCCAAACGGCATCCGCCGCCCCATCTACGGTAGGCGTACCATAGAAAGCGGTAGACTGGCTCGCTTCCGACACATCCGGCTGGTGTTCTTCAATGAACTTGGCGGGGTTAATCACGCCATAATAAGCCGGCTTGGCCTGAAGATTCTTGTCAAACAGCAGCGGGTTAGACGAGGAGCGCCAGCTGGTGCCGTCATCCAATCCCCAGAAGGTGACGCGGGCGATGTGGTCGGCATGCGCCTTGAAGATTTGCATCAATTGCGCGTACAAATAACCTTGCGCATTCGCCAGCTTCTCGGACAGCTGGTAGTTGTTGCCGGCTTGAATGTCCAGCTCCGTGATGCTGACTTCCACGCCCAAGGAGATGAATTTCTCCAGGGATAGTCGAACGTTCTCCGGATTCGTGTTAACGCTATAGTGCGCTTGCATGCCGACGCCGTCGATCAGCTTTTTGCCCGGATGGGTCAGCGCATATTTGTCGTTCAACGCTTTGACCATGTTATAGATGGCTTGAGCTTTGTTCTGGTTATCTTCGTTGTAATCGTTGTAATACAACTTGATATCCCATTCCGGATGCCGGTCGAGCACTTCTCTGGCTGCGAGGAACGCCTGCTCAACGTAGTCATCGCCGATCGCGGTCTTCCACGGGGCTTGCCGCAAGGACGCTTGCCAATCCGCCGGGTTCCCCGGGTTATCGTTCATCGCTTCGTTGACAACGTCCCAAGAAATCACCTTGTTGCCGAAATGCTCCATGACGGTTTGAATGTGAGTCCGCAAGTTAGCCAAGGCCTCTTCCCGGCTCAATGGGACCGAGTTTCCTTGTGCATCGGTGGCCGTATTCATCCAAGCCGGCGATTGCTGGTGCCAGACCAAGACATGGCCGTGCATTTGCATCCCTTCTGCCCGGACCTTATCGACCATGGCATCCGCCGCGGTAAACGTAAAATTGCCTTTTGTCGGCTGCAGCCCGTCAGGCTTCATGGCGTTGCCGGCTGTGGCGACGTTGTGGTGCATGCCGAGCAGCTCCAAGCGCACGCCTTCCAAATCCTCGGCCGAGATGGCGTTACCGATCAAGAAGTCGCTTTGGTAAGCGGTTTTCAGCGGGATCAGATCTTTTTGGATGGTAATTGGGCCGGATCCAGTGCTTTCAAAACTCACGTCGTCGATGTAAAAAGAAGCGGTCGCGTTATTCGAACTTTCCACGTAAATCGTCAAAAATTCGCCGCCCACGCTGTTATAACGGTAGGTTCCTTCAAACTGAACCCAATTGTCCCCGGTACTTAGGGTCTTGGGGGATAGGGCTACGTAATTCGCGCTGCTGCCTTCGCCGATTTGAGTAGACAGCTGGATTTGCGAGCTGGCGGGATCGATCAGCTTGACCCAGGCCGAAATCTTGTATTCGGCGCCTTGGTCCACGTATTTCTCTACGCGCAGCGTTGGCCCGTGCCAGGTGTCGGTACGGCCTTCAACCTTGAGCGCATAGGAACCGCCGCCTGGCGTATGGTTCGCCTCGTTCGTTACGGTCAACGTTTCGGTACCTGCTCGGCCCGCGAAGCCGCCGGATTTTTGATCCTCAAAGGTGATCGTAGAGAAAGGCAATGCCGGGTCTCTAGGCGGCTGCTCACCACCGCCGGAGCTGGCTTGCTCCGTGATGCGAATGTCTCCGATGTAGAAAGGAACCGCAGCACCTGCAGCATTCGAGTTGATGCGCAGCGCCTTGTCTGCGCTTGTATCCACGGTAAACTCCTTCGTTAATGTCACGGCTTGGCCGGCGAGGTATGCCGCTTCGGCATAATTGCCGTAGCTGTCCACGGTTTGAAGGGCAGCTTTGGCGTCAGCGGGTACGCTAACGGCGGCGTCCACGTATACGGTAACTTGGGCCGTATAGGTTTTGCCGTTCACCAAGCCGATGTCGCTAAACCGGAAGTCGGCCGCGTCCCAGTTGTTTACCCGGTTACTGACGTATAATGCGCCTCCATCCTCGTTGCCGGTAAACGTCTTGCCGGTGACCTGCGTCAGGGTCGCCCCTCCTGATTGGACCGCTTTGCCGATTCCATTTGCGAAGTCCTCATGGTACACCGTGACTGTGCCGTCCGGAGCCGAGGTGTCGGCTTTGGTTACCGAGGCCGGCCATCCTGCAGGCAGCAGCAAGACTGCGGCGATCAGCAGCATGAGGACGCGTTTCATCGATTGATTCATTCGATCACTCCCCTTTGATATTGAATATGGCAGTTAAGCGCTTACATTTTGTTGGAAGGCTCCTCCTTTCCTGCCTCAAATGATACCACCCCATTGGGAAGCCTGGCTTTCTCGAAATTAAAGATTCATTCTTGGTTATTATAGGAAATTCGGGGTACCCTAACCAATCAAGGAGCTACGTCCTTAACCATCATTGTCGTACAGGAGCGTGATATGTAATGAAAGTGGCCAAGTTATGGATCAGCCTGGGGCTCGTGATTGCGATTTCCTTTGCGGTCTTGGGTTATTACGGCGGGGAGATCTACCATTCCATGCCTCCTATTCCGAAGCAAGTGGTATCTACTGACGGAACGGTGCTGATGACCGAACAGGATATTTTGGACGGTCAGAATGTCTGGCAGTCGATGGGCGGCCAGGAAATCGGAAGCGTCTGGGGGCACGGGGCCTATGTCGCTCCCGACTGGTCGGCGGATTGGCTGCACCGGGAATCGGAAATGCTGCTCCATCGATGGGCGCAAACCGAAACCGGAAATTCGTATGACCGCTTGAACGATGATCAACAGGCGCTGCTACTCAGTAGGTTAAAAAAAGAAATGCGCACGAATACATACGATTCCGGTAGCGGGCAAATCACCCTATCGCCGGACCGTGCCCAAACGTTTACCGAGTTAAGCCGGTATTATGCGGGCTTGTTCGGTCATGACCCCCAATTCGACAAGCTGCGCGACGATTACGCCATTCCAAGCAATGCCCTGAAGGATCCCGCCAGAGCTAAGGCGCTGAATGCGTTCTTCTTCTGGGCGGCTTGGTCCTGCGCGGCGGAACGGCCCGGAGAGAACGTCAGCTATACGAACAATTGGCCGCATGAGCCGCTGGTAGGCAATACATTAACCGGCTCCATGGTCATTTGGTCGGTGGTCAGCTTTGTACTGCTGTTGGCGGGCATTGGAGCTCTGGCATGGTATTACGCTACCCAGAAGCATACAGAAGGGGAGGAGCGTTTTCCTGAGAAGGACCCCTTGTTGGCTTTGTCACCTACCCCATCAATGAAAGCGACCTTGAAATACTTCTGGGTGGTCACCGCATTGGTGGTGGTCCAGGCGGCATTGGGAGCGATCACGGCTCACTACCAGGTAGAGGGGAGCAGCTTCTACGGCATTCCTATAGCAGACTGGATCCCTTACTCGGTGACGCGAACATGGCACACGCAGCTCGGCATCTTCTGGATCGCCACGGCTTGGTTGGCCACCGGGCTGTTCGTAGCGCCGGCCGTTTCCGGACATGAACCGAAGCTGCAGAGAGCGGGAGTCAACTTCCTGTTCGTCTGCTTGTTAATAATCGTTGTCGGATCGATGGTCGGACAATGGTTCGCGATCCAGCAAAGACTCGGTTTCACGGCGAACTTCTGGTTTGGACATCAGGGGTATGAATATGTCGATCTGGGCCGGTTCTGGCAGATTTTCCTTACCGTCGGATTGTTCCTTTGGCTGTTCCTGATGGCCCGGGCGATCTGGCCCGCGCTGAAAAAAGGCAGTGAAACGCGTAACCTGCTGGTCTTGTTCTTGCTGGCCTCCACCGCGATTCCGCTGTTCTACGTCCCTGGCCTGATGTGGGGGCAGCATACCCATTTGGCGATCGCCGAATATTGGCGCTGGTGGGTTGTCCATCTCTGGGTCGAAGGCTTCTTCGAGGTGTTCGCCACGGTGGTGATGGCCTTCCTGTTCACTCGCATGGGCTTGCTGCGAGTCCGAGTGGCCACCGGTTCGGTACTCTTCTCGACGATCATCTTTCTGTTCGGCGGGATCATCGGCACGTTCCACCATCTCTATTTCAGCGGCACGCCCATTGGGGTGCTGGCCTTCGGTGCGGCATTCAGCGCTTTGGAGGTCGTTCCGCTCTGCTTGATTGGATTCGAAGCCTATGAGAACCTGACTTTGACGAGAGCCCGTCCGTGGGTCAAAGCCTACAAATGGCCGATTTACTTCTTCGTGGCCGTGGCTTTCTGGAACCTCGTTGGTGCGGGGCTGTTCGGCTTCTTCATCAACCCACCGGTGGCCTTGTACTATATGCAGGGCTTGAATACAACGCCAGTGCATGGGCATACCGCTTTGTTCGGCGTGTACGGTACCTTGGGAATTGGGCTGATGTTGTTCTGCTTGCGCGGTTTGACCACCAATTTTGAATGGAAAACGGGGGCGCTCCGCTTCTCCTTCTGGGCCATCAACATCGGGTTGTTGCTGATGGTGCTTCTGAGCCTTCTGCCGATCGGGCTCATGCAGACCTGGGCCAGCGTGGAACATGGTTACTGGTACGCCCGTTCGGCGGAATTCATGACCCGGGGGATCATCCACAATTTCGTCTGGCTGCGAGTCATCGGCGACTCCATTTTCACGTTAGGGCTGCTTGCCCTAGGCTGGTTCATCCTCGGTTTGAAGACGGGATGGTCGCTCAAAGGCGAACGCGTTCCGTATCTATCGGACAAACCGAAAGCCAAAGCAGTTTCTTCGCGGAAGTAAGCGTATAAGATAGCAAACCAATAGCCCGCTCATTTGAGCGGGCTATTCTCGTTATTTCTCGTACACTCGGACCTCGATCAGCTCCGCATGCCGCGACCCGTTTGTCTCTTCCACGACAAGCCGGATGGCTTTGACCGGAACGGCGGTTTCCAGGCGATGTACCTGCTTGCGCCGTCGGTTGCCGGTTTCCGAGACCAGAGTGATCCAATTCCCGGCGGGATCCTGCGCTTCGAGCCGATAACTCTTTACCAACTCAGGGATGATTTCGAACGGCGTGCGGTGATGGTGCAGGTTGATCAAGTCCTCGTTGACGTCGTCGTTAAAAATCACATGAATTTCGCGGACGGTTTGCTCGTTCTCCCAGGCGAGCTCGACCCAAGGTTGGGTATCCTGCGCCATCGGCTTCGACAGCCAAAGATGCGGGCCGCCGTAAGGCCGCTTATAACCGTCCAGGATATGCTCAGGGCGATAGGCGTCGGTGGTGAAGTCTGCGCGGAAGCAGAACGTTTTGCGAGCCAGACGCTTCATGCTCCATTCCACCACCGGCTGGGAATCGTCATGATCTTCGAGATCCTTGGAGACGCGAGCCGCCGCGCCCCGTTCGAAGGCCAGTAGTCCCGTCAGCGGCGTATGGGACAAGTAGAGTCGGATTGATGGATTATTACGGATGATGACAAAAGCGTTCTGCGGCTTTTCCGGCGTCCAGTCAAACCGGACGGGAATCCACTGTCCCTCGCCCTGGGGTATAGCCACGGTCGCTTGGTATTCGAGAGTGGCGGGGACGTAGTTTTCCGGTCTTCCGGTGCTCCACACCTCGAAGGTAAGCTCCGTGTCCTGCGCCGCGTCCAGCCGCCATTCGATCGTGCCGGCGAGGCCGGGATCGGCCGGAAGCAGCAGGGCGACGTCTCGTTCCAGCGGGTACGCCTCGTCGGCCGATTCCGCTGCCAGGCGGGACAGGAAGGAGGAGGCGCTCAGCTTCGCGCTCCGGGTCAAGTCCGCGGCGTCTTCGTTCGCGACGCCCAGCACGGAGGCATCCTGCCGCAGCAGCGTTTGCCGCAGCAGCGGGGTGTGCTGGCGCGACAGCTCCCGCGGCGTCGCGCCCAGCTCCGCGCATAGCGCCGCGGCGGTCCCTGCGGCTTCGCCGATCGTGGCGCAGGTCGCCATGACCCGCGTCGTGCCGAACGCGACGTGCGTCGCGCTGATGTTACGGCCCGCGAACAACAGGTTGGACACGTTCGCGGAGTAGAGCGAGCGGAACGGGATATGGTAGTTCCCGTCCGCGTGCAGATGCTTCGAGCCGCTTTCCTCGGCGTACATCCCTTGCGGCGGATGCAGGTCGATCGACCAGCCGCCAAACGCGACCCGGTCCTCGAACGGCTCCTGCGCCAGAATGTCGTTCTGAGTCAGCGTGTAGTCGCCGAGAAAGCGGCGGTATTCCCGCTTGCCGGGGATCGAGCCGACCCATTCCAGGGTCATGCGGTCGGCGTCGAACTGTCCGGAATTTTTGATGTAATTCCAAATTCCGTAGATAACGGCCGACAACTCGTCGCGGATGCGCTCGTTGTTATGCACGGTGTCCAGCTCGCCGCCCCATTCGATCCACCAGTAATGGCAACCCGAGTCGCCGCTGCGGATGACACGCCTTAGCGGGATCGGGGTTTGCGTAATATCCTTGGCGAAGGATGGCGGTACGAACTTCACCGGGTGCCCGGCGTCCTTCGTGTAGAACAGCAGCGTGCTGCCGAGCGTGATGTCGTCGGCGACCTCGGGCGCCCAGGCTTCGTCGAATTCGTGCCGGGCCTCCCTGCCGAGCCGGTACTTGGCGCCGGCCAGGAACCCGACGAGCCCGTCCCCGGTGCAGTCGAGGAAGATCGGGCTCTCAAAGCGGATGCGCCGCTCCGAGCCCATCATCCAGCCGGTGACGGACCGGATCTGCCGCGCCTCCTCTTCGCCGTCCGCCTCGACCTCGTGCACGTCGGTGTTCAGGTATAACGAGAGGTTCGGCTCAGCCAGTACCGTTTCTAACACGACCATATCCCACAGATAGGGATTGCCGTCGGGATTGCGGTACTGGTTCTCCACGAACATTTCGCCCATGATCCCGGTCTCGCGGGCGTACCGGTTCGTGCCGTGCGCGGTCGCTCCGCAGACCCAGACGCGCACCTCGCTGCTGGAATTGCCGCCGAGTACCGGGCGGTTCTGTACGAGCGCCACCTTGCGCCCGAGCCTGGCCGCCGCCACGGCGGCGCAAACGCCGGCGAGTCCTCCGCCGACGACCGTAATGTCGCTGTGCACCGTTTCGTTTCTCATTGGTTTGTAAACCCCTTTCGTTTGACTGAGTGAGTTGAAGGAGATGCCGAAATGATGATTCGGTGAGCCAAAAGTGTGAATGTCGAGCCAAAAATGCGAGTGGCAAGCAATATAGGCGAAAAACCGAATACAATTCGTCGCTTTTGGCGCTTTTGGCGGATTGTATATGAAATTTCATATATAATCAGCGCTCAGGATGTCGGGAGCTGGGAATCTGTATGAAAAATCGAATACAATTCGCATTTTGGCTCGTTAGCGACGAATTGTGTTCGAAAAACCGAATACAATTCAGCGTTTGATAGGTAACTAGTGAACTTGTAACAACGCTCCTACCCGTGGGTCGCACCTAAATGCTGCATTTGATGCGACATTCAATTCGACCAGCCGCACGCTTTTACCCCTTCACCGCCGAACTCGATACGCCTTGAATAATGTATTTCTGGCCGATCAGGAAGACGAGAATCATCGGGATAATCCCCGCGGTGGCCGCCGCCATCATGCCGTTGTAATCGACGGTGTTCTCCAGGATGAAGTTTTGCAGGCCGAGCGGCACCGTGAACAGATCCTGGTCGATCAGGAACACCAGGGCGTTCTCGTAATCGTTCCAGTGCCAGGAGAAGTCGATGATTGCCAGCGTGGCGAGCGCCGGCTTGGCTAGCGGCAGGATTAGCCGGAAGAAGATGCGGAAATGGCCGGCGCCGTCGATAAAGGCGGCTTCGGAGATTTCCTGCGGTACGGTGAGGAAGAACTGCCGCATCATAAACACGCCGAAGATCGTAAACATCCCGGGCAGAATCAGCGCCCAATGCGTGTTGTAAATCCCCGCCCAGTCGAACATGATGAACTTCGGCACAAACAGCACCTGCGGCGGAACCATCATCATCGACAGGTACACCATGAACATCGCGTTCCGCCCCTTGAACTCGATCCGCGAGAACCCGTACGCGGCCAGTGAAGACAGCAACACGGCGCCGGTGACGCTGATCAGCGATATTTTCAGAGAGTTTAAGTAGTAGTGAGTGAAGCTGTTCTTGCCGGTCCACACCTTGATATGATGCTCCCAGTTGAAGTCGGCGGGAATCCACTTGATCGGAAACTGAAATACCTCCGCCGGCGTTTTGAACGAGGTGCTGATCATCCATAGGAACGGAACGACCATAAGTACCCCGAACAAGAGCATGACGCACGTGGTGACGATTTTGGTGACGGAAGTCGATGGCATGCTTTTTTCCTCCTTAAAAGTGCTAGTATTGCTGCTTTTGATTTGGGACCGGAGACACCTTATCAACATAGCGGAACTTTATGGCCTTATTCTCCACAAAGTGGTACGAAATACGGCCAACTCCCGTTGACTCGCCGAAATAGCACCATTTTGTACCCTTATCTCATCGATCCGCCCAGCGATTTTGCCAATAAACTACTCGTTCTAGTAGTGAACCCAGCGTTTTTGGCCGACCCATTGAATCATCGTGAAGATCAGGATGACCAGGAACAGCGCCCAGGAAATCGCCGAAGCGTAGCCCATCTCGTAATAACGGAAGGCGTTCTGGTAGATGAACAGCGACAGGACGGTTGTGCTGTTCCCGGGTCCGCCCTGCGTGATCGCCTGGATGATCCCAAACTGCTTGATCGACATGATCAAGCCAGTGACGAGCAGCAGGAAGGTGGTCGGACTGACGAGCGGCCAGACGACGCTACGGATCGTTTGCCAGGTGCGGGCCCCGTCGATCTTGGCGGCTTCCAGGAGCTCCCCGGAGATTTCCTGCAGGGCGGCCAGGTAGATGATCATGTTATAGCCGAGCATAAACCAGATCCAGATGATGTCGATGGCGTACATCGACGTCTCCGTGGTCGACAGCCATCCCGGCGGGTTGGCGATGCCAATCGCCCGCAGCAGTCCGTTGATTGGCCCGTTCGTCGGCTGGAACAACAACATCCACACGAAAGCGACGGCGACGCCGCTGGTGATGTAAGGCATGAAGTATAAGGCGCGCAGCAGCTTTTTCATATGCACGGAGCGGTTCAAGACCACCGCCACGACAAAAGCCAACCCGATCGACACCGGCACTGATAGCAGGAAGATCAGGGTGTTTTTTAGCGCGATATAGAAGACTTCGTCCCCCAGCATGCGTTGGATATTGGCGAGTCCGATGAACCGGGTGCCCGGCTTCATGAACTTGTAATCCGTGAACATCAGGTAAAACGAATAAATGGCCGGTAAAATAAAAAACAGCAGCACGCCGATCATGTTCGGTCCGATAAACACGTATCCCAGCAATTGCTGCCTTTTCATCCACGATGTTTTCACATGGCTCCACTCCTCTTGGGCTTGAAAGTTCGGTTATGTCCTCAGCATAGCAGGAGGGGGCGGGCCGTTATAAGGAACAAAACCACCGACCTCATGCTACAGAAATACGCATTTCTCAGGCGGCCTGCAGGACGGCGTGGGGGAGATGTAGATATGTTCTATTTCACAAAAAAAGAAAAGCCCGGCTGCACCCAGCCGGACCTTCTCTAAACTTGCTATTTGTTTTGTTTCAGGTACTCATTATGACGTTTGACCATCGCCTGCACCGTTTGCTCGGCGGTTTGGTTGTCGAGGAAGAATTTCTCGTATTCCTGCGAGCGCATGTCCACCATTTCCTGTGGAAGCTTGCGGACGAAGGTTGGAGTTTGGTTTCCGTATAGGACGAATTCCAGCGATTCCTGGTCATAGGTGTCCGCATGTTCGCCGAGCAGGCTTTGGATCGCGGCGTCTTGATCGACCGCGGACGAGGCAGGCAACCGTCCTCCGGCAGCCATCGGCATCATGCCTTCGTCGGCGTACCATTTGAGGAACTCCCAAGCCGCTTCCGTGTTCTTCGAGTTGGCATTAATTGAGATAAAGTCGCCTACACCGCCGCTGGTGATGAAATCGGCTTCGTTCTCCGCCAGTCGGGGGACGGGAGCAAACGCGATTTTGAAGTCGCGAGGGAAGTCCTTCATGTTATTGGAGCTGCGCAGCAGCCATTCTCCGATGTTGATCATCGCGGCTTCACCGCCGAGGAACATGTTTTCCACCGGCATTTTGGACGTCAGTTGCTCGCCAAGCGGCGGCGTGGTTTGGTCGTCCTTCATCATGGCGTTCATCGTTTCCAGCCATTTCAGCACGAGCGGGTGGTCCATGTTGGAGCTGCCGTCCTCTTTGACGTAGCCGTTCTTCTCCAGAACCGAATCCATCGGATCGGCGAACGGTTCCATATGCTGCACCAGCCCGTATTTAAAGCCGGCAGCTTTCAGCTTTTTGGCGTATTCCCGGGCTTCGTCCCAGGTCCAAGCTTTCGGCACCGTGAGCCCCGCAGCGTCCAATGCATCCTTGTTTAAAGCGAAGAACTGAACGTTTTTCTTAGTGGGGATGCCGTAATACTTGCCGTCGATTTTCCAGGTGGCTGCGTTGGAGCCAATCTTCTCATCAATATTGTAGTCGGAAAAAGAACTCAAATCGAGCACCGTGCCGGACTCGACCCGTTTGGCCGCCTGCGTCACCGAGTAGTTCACGAAGAGATCGACCGCTTGCCCCGTGGCGAGCGCGGTATCGAGCTTCAGGTTCCCGTCGTCGTCATTCACGAACCGTACGTATTCGACCTGCACTTCGGGGTGCGCGGCGTTCCACGCGTCTACTACAGCTTGCGGACCGGCTTCCGGCGGAACCCCGCCCCACATCGTCAGTTTGATCGTTTCGCCCGATGAAGGCGCTTTCGAATCTGGGGTTGCCGCTCCCGAATTTCCTTTCGCCCCATTACTGTTATTGCCGCCGCAGCCAGCCAGCAGGCCGATCAGCAGCGTGCAGAGCAGCAGTGCGGCCCATCCTTTTTTGTTTCTCACGGGTAAAGACCTCCCTATATCGTTGATGGTTGAATCCCCCTCATCGTAGCAGGGGACGGGAGCGGAATTGAACCTACATATCCCTTCAGTTCACGGAACAAAACGATGCAATTGCGCGTCCGGAAACGGGGGATTTGCGCCATCGATTTCTTCTATTCGGCGGTTTTGTTCCATTGCCGGTATTTGCTGGGCGTCTGCTGGGTGAGGCGTTTGAAGATCTTGATGAAGTAGTTGTCATTGATGAAGCCCACCCGTTGACCAATCTCGTGAACGGGCAGATCGGTGTGCAGCAGATATTCCTGCGCTTTCTCCACCCGGATGCGGTGCAGGTAGTGGATCAGCGTTTGTCCGGTTTTTTTCTTGAACAAGGCGCTGACGTAGTTCTCGCCCATCATGACGTATTGGGCCATCGATTTGACCGTGATGTCCTGCGCGTAATGCTCGGCGATGTAATCGATAATTTTGCACACCTCGGGATGGGAGATGCTTCCTGCGGTTCCGGCCAGACTGAGGTTTGAAGCGGCCGAAGCAGATGCCGCTGCCAATTCCATTGCAGATGCCGATACCGCCTGCGGATTCGCCTCGCCGATCTCCTGAGTCGCCGGCTCCGCGCCGCCGTCCCTAGCGAGTTCCGTGCTCACTTTGCGCAGCGTATCCCGCAGCGAGTTAACGCTCATCGACAGCTTCAGAATATAATTGGAAGCGCCGTATTCCATCGCCTGCCGTACATATTCGAATTCGCCGATGCAGGTCAGCATGATGAAGCGAGAATGATAACCCTCTTCCCGAGTGCGGCGGAGCAGCTCTACGCCGTCCATCTCCGGCATGACGATGTCTGCGAGCACCAGATCAGGCGGGTCGCGCCGGATCATCTCGAGCGCCTCACTGCCGTTGCCGGCTTCACCTGCCACCGTAAATCCGAGCTCTTCCCAAGCGATGATTTCACGAACCGATTCGCGAACGAACACCTCGTCTTCGACCAGTAGCACCTTCCACATGTTATTGACCTCCTTTCGGATCGTTGGCCGCGGCCTCCCCCGGCGGCAGCGTCAGGGGATGGCCTTCCTTCGCCAGCGCTGCTTCCCGTTGACTTTTGGCATAAGGCGTTGATAGCAATAAAGGAATCGTAAACCGAACCCGAGTTCCTTGGTCCGAGGACGCCACATCCATGCGCCCTTCTTCCTTAAAGAGCAACCGCAGCCGCTCCCGAACATTGTCCAGGCCGATGCCCGGCCGCTTTCGGGTCTTCTTGATTTGGGCCGAACGCGCCATGCCGATCCCGTTATCTTCAATTTCAACGGTTAGTTGGGCTAGCCCCTCGCGTCGGACGCGAATCTCAATCCGGCCTGGGCCGGTCAGATGACTGACCCCGTGCATAATGGCGTTCTCGACGAGCGGTTGCAGACTCAGCTTCGGCACCAGCGCAAAGACGACTTCGTCCTCCAACGTGTAAGCGACCTCGAACCGGTGATTGTAACGAACCTGCTGAATATGCACATAGGCCTGCACCAGCTCGATTTCGTCTTGCAGATGCACCAGATCTTGTTCCGAATTCAGGCTGGCCTCCAGCAGTTTGCCCAAGGATAAGGTGATCTCGGTGATGTCTTCATTTCCTTGGCGAATCGCACTCCACTTGATCGTATTTAACGTATTTAGCAGGAAATGCGGGTTCATCTGCGCCAGCAGCATATGAAAATGAACAGCCTCCTTCTGGCGCTCCTCTGCCTTCAGGCGATGGATCAAGGCGTCCATGTCGTCGAGCATCGTATTGAAGGTACGGGTTAAGTCCAGAATCTCCCCGCGGAATTTTTGTTCCGGCAGCCGGATTTTCAAGTTTTTGCGAACGACCGCCATCATTTTATTTTGCAAATGGGACAACGGACGGGTGATCGTTGCGGCGATGGCGAAGGTTATGACCAGAAAGGCTCCCATCAGCATGAAAAATGTCGTAAAATACTGCCGTTTCAACGCATCAATTTCATTAAACAAGATCGGCAGTGGAATCCGGTTCACGATATACCAGTCCAAGGATTCCACATAGATGTAATTGACCAGGGAGTTAGAGTCCTTGTCGATGAAGTATTGCCGGTCCGGCTGCTTGGCGATTTCCGCCATGACCTTATCCGGTAATACCGCATCCGGCACCGACTTGGAGATTTCCTCCCCCGCGCGCGTAATCAGAAAATACTGTTGCTGCAAATCCGATTGGTTATGAATGGAGCGCAGCCAGGAGGAATAGTCAATGCTGATGCGGGCCATGCCGTAAGGCCGGTTCGGGTTATCGCCCAAGTAGGCGTATAAGGACAGCAAATAGGTGCTGGTCGAGACGTCTCGCAGCACATAGTTCGGGTCGTTTGGGACCCAATGGTACGCGTTGGCGTTCATCGCCTGCTGGTTGAAGCCGGGGTGGTTTCTAAGCTTGTCGTAGGCCAAGGCGTCCCGGGGCGGGTAAGAGGTGTATACGCTTTCATTCATATCCAGAATCATGAAGTAGACGGAAGGGTTGTACAGGAAGAAGCTGTTGTTCAGGTTCATGAAAATATTCTCCATGATCCGTTTATTTTCCATACCATCGTGTAGCTCCGGGTTTCGAAGCACGGATTTCACGGAGTCGTCTTGCTTCAGAAAGATTAGCGTCTTGAAGGCGATGCCCATCTGATCCTCCAAGGTCCGGTACATCTGCTCCAGTTGGGAGTGGCTTTGCTGGCTGATTTTTTGCTGAACCAAGGTCTCGATGCGCTGGTAGTTGTACCAATTCAGGGCGCAGAAGGGCAGCAGAATCAGGCAAACAAACGCCATGAACAGGCGGTATTTTAACTTCTGGGGGATCAGGTAACGCATAAATCCAGCCATGCGGCATGCCTCCTGTGCGGTCGCAGGTGTCTTTTCCTCAAATTATAGCATAGGACCAAAGTTCGCAGAGGCGTCGCCGGAAATTGCGTGGATTTGTTGTAAAAAGGCGGAGGTGCAGGGTGGGATGTGTAGATTTGTTCTATTGATGTTTTAGCGATTACCTCCTTTTCCATGTGAACGAACTAGAGAAGTAATGTGTTAAAGTCATCTTGACTTTCCAAATTCGAATCGCTACGATGTTCTGGTTGTTAAGATAGAAATGCGGTAGAGAGAAGAGGATTCGAGTGGGAATGAAGAAGAGAATTGCGGATATCTTGATTATCATTGTAGGGGCCTTTTTATTTGCGCTGGCCGTCAATTTGTTTATTATTCCGAACGACTTCGGCGAGGGGGGCGTTACGGGGGTCACGATTATTTTGTACTACCTGTATCAGTGGTCGCCTTCGGTGGTCAATATCGTGATTAATGGCGTGCTGCTCATCGTCGGGTATAAATTTCTGGATCGTCGGACGACGATTTATACGGTGATTGCGGTTGCTTTTAACTCGTTGTTCCTGCATTTGACGGAGAACTGGCGGATTGATTCGCATGAACCAACCATCAATGCGGTATTCGCCGGCGTGATCGTAGGGGTCGGGATCGGTCTGATCGTACGGGTTGGCGGAACGACAGCAGGAACCGTGATCCTGGCCCGGATCGCCAATAAATATCTCGATTGGAATATCAGCTATGCGCTGCTGTTTTTCGATCTGATCGTGGCATTCTCCTCCTATTTCATCATTGGCGCGGAGAAGCTGATGCTGACGATCGTGATCTTATATGTAGGCACGAAAGTGATGGACTTCATGATCGAGGGGTTGAATCCCAAGAAAGCCGTCACGATTATCTCCGAGAAACAAAACGACATCGCCGAGAGAGTCATCACCCAAATGGATCGCGGCGTAACCGTCCTGTCGGGCCACGGCTACTATACGAAGAACCCGAAGGAAGTCCTGTACATCGTCATCAGCAAGCAAGAGGTGTCCACGCTAAAAAGAATCGTCCGCTCCATCGACCAAGCGGCGTTCCTGACGATTCATGATGTGCGGGATGTGTTTGGGGAGGGGTTTTTGGATATTTCGAAGTGAGGGGGCAATCGATTTCTACGATCACAAACGATTGCCCATCTGCCCCTAGCCTTATCCCTTGAGTGACTTGACCGTGTCACGCAGGACGAGGCTGGTGGGTAACATGACTTTCTTATTCCCGTAGGATGTCCCCTCGGTAATTTCAAACAGCAACTTGGCACTCTCGTAACCAATGGTATCGAAGTATTGCTTCACGGTGCTCAAGGCAACCTTGGCGAATTTGGAGCTTTCGAAATCGTCAAATCCCATGAGGGATACTTGTTCCGGGATGCGAATGCCAAGTAAGGTAAGCTGTTCAAGGGCTTCAAGTGCTCGCTTGTCATTGGCGCAGAACAGCGCGGTCATTTCCCCGTTTCGGATGAGATTCGCCATCACCGCATAGTCTATTTCTTTATTCAGAAATAAGAGAGATTCGGGAATCGGAAGGGATGCATTTGTCATGGCATTCCGATAACCGTTATATCTGTCAACCTCGGGGCTAAGATAGTAATCGTAAGCTGCAAATCCAATACTTCGATGCCCCTGCTTAATCAAGTATTCGACGGCTTCATAAGCTCCATCGTGGTTGTTGCAGGTGACGACGTTCACCGGATAGCCGGAAGGGGAGCGGTCGAGCATGACGAACGGAATTCCCCTTTTCCGAATTTCTCCAAGGTAGCCCTTCGCAGCTTCCGGATCGGAGGAATAAATCAAAATCCCTCTTAGCTCCGTCTGAATTAACCCCAGGATAAGTTCCCGTTCTTGTTCGAAATCATTCTCCACAAATTCGATAATCAGCTTGCAGCCTTGCTTGCCTAGAAAAGACTGAATCCCTCTCATGATTTGCAAATACGAACTATCGTACAGTTCAATGCCGGAAATGACGAAGGCAACCAGATTGGAGGTCTTGTCTGGAACGGCTGCTGCTTGGCTGGCGACAAAGCTTCCCTTCCCTCTGACACGATAGATGACCCCCTCGTTTACCAACTCCGAAAGAGCCTTTCGGACTGTAATCGAGCTGACATCCAACAGCTTGGAAAATTCGGACTCGCTTGGAATCCGTTCATCCTCCGTAAATTCCTGGTTTTCGATTTGGGATAAGACATAGTCTTTCACCATTTGGTACTTTGGCAGGGCCAGGTCCTTCTTGCTCAATTAGGTTCACCTCATATCAGCATTTCTTTAATTATAGCCACATCCGTATTAAAAAGTATACGTACTTAGACTGAAACAACTGAAGATTCTTGTCGAATCTAAGCGTAAATTTAAGGAATTTAGCTAGATTCCAGCAGATTCTTAGAGAAGGATTGAATTTACAGAAGGTTTATATTACGATGTGGTCGTATAAAGGTATGCGTTTTTATTTACTTATTATAATAACTTTCGGAGAGGTAGATTTGCAATAGTGGATGGTATTGTCTTTACCATGTTATAAAAAAAGCCGCTGGCATAACCAGCAGCTTAAGGATGAGGAATTTCATTTAGAAGGTTATGATGGCGCCTTCCTTTTCGAAGGGGTAGTCGATCAAGATGCGGGCGGCTTCGGTGTCCCCAATGCCGCTGTACAGATTGACTTTGCCGTCCGGACGCATTTCTATACCTGCGGTAAATGCACAGTCGGTGAGATGCGGCTTTTTAGCGGGGCCTTCAGGATAGCAGGGACGGGTGCCGATGATTTTTAGGTCCGAAAATTGATTCGTCTGCGGATCTAGAACAAACGCCATGTTCATATAGGTGGATCGGTCCTCCTGAGCATAGCAGATATGGCCAATTACACCGATCTTCCCACTTTCAAGCAAGTACGCCTGGTTGCAGCCGCCCCACTCGTCCTTTTGAAACAACCCGCAGATATTTTCGGCGTTCTCGATAACTTCCGGAGACAGTTCGTCGAGGTGGTTAATGATCGTGAATCCCACTAAGGATTCGCTCCCGAACTGTTTACGTACCTTTTCACTGCGCGGACGCGAAAAGACGCCAATCCTTCCGTCCTGAAGCTCCACCAGCCGAATATCCTTCATGTATTCAGGACCCGTCGTGAAATAGAAGAGATCATGCAGGTCGTAGCCCTTATAGAAATAACCGTAAAAGGTTTCGAGACGTCCTTGCTTGTAACGAACGTGCGTACCGCCTAATACGAGCTGTTTATGGATCACGCTGATATAAGGATCTTCAAGTTGATAAATCATCGTATCCGGCACAACCGTCCATTCGTCCGGGCCGCTTTCTTCGAACAGGCGAACCCATGACCTCGCCCACTCATGGCGCTTCTCCATGCGTCCAAAAATATAACGCTTGCCATTCCACTCAAATGGAATGGAAGGATTATAGACATCGTAGCCTTGAACGCCGTGGAAGATTAGCTTGGCGCTCTCATAGACGCGCTTGGTAGCTTCAAATTGCTGACGCAGATCTAATAAATTCATCTGAGAAATTCTCCTTCCGGGGTTTCGATAACAACTTCATCCTAATCGAAAGTTTGGCGCTAAATCTTGCTCCATTTTGGATTGTTTTATGGTGTTTTGACATCAGAGGGCTAAGTCAGGGTCCATATTGATAGATGAACAAGGGGGAGTTCGTAATGCTAAAGCTTCTGGCGGTAGACGGTATTGATGCTGAAATTCAGGCGCATTATCGGTTGATCGCATCGGTGAAAGATACCATCGGGATGCATACTCATGACTTCTTTGAGCTGTTTCTGATCCTGAAGGGAAGCGTAGTACACGTTATTAACGGCAACCGACAGTTGCTGCAGGAGAATACACTCGTCTTCGTACGCGATCGGGATGTTCATTACTATGAGCAAACGGATGGCGATTGCCAGTTTATCAATTTGTCGTTTCACCGGAAGGTGCTGGACGACCTGATCGCCTTTTTGGGGGGAGGGTTTCCCAGCGATCGGCTGCTTGTGCCTGACATGCCGCCTTCGACCTTGCTGTCCAAGACAGAGAAAGAATATGTGCGGTATCGGCTCGATCAGCTCAGTTTGATCCCTCAGGAAAAGAAGCTGGTCGTCAAGGCGGAAGTCAGAGCTATCTTGACTGACCTGTTCTCCCGCTACATCAAGGCAGAGGACGATCCCGTTGATTTAACCGGACAACCGGAATGGTTTAGGACCCTATGCAAAGAAGCCAAAAAGAAGGAGCACTTCACACGGGGGACGGCGGCCCTTGTTCAATTGTCCGGGAAGTCGCATGCCTATGTATGCCGAATGTTCAAACGATGTCTCGGCATGTCTCCGACCCAGTATATCAATCAATTAAGGGTGTCCTATGCCGAGAATTTGCTCCTTAACACGGATATGGACATTTTGGAGATCAGCATGGAGATCGGGCTCGATAATGTCAGTTACTTCTACGACTTGTTTAAACGAAAGCATGGCCTGACGCCCCATAGGTATCGCCAGTTTGGATTAGCACGTAGATAACATACTAACTTTAGCGAATGTATAATAAATACTTTTGTTGACGAGTTAAATAGTATGTGTTATTTTCTACTTAGCATAATAACTTATTCTCTTAATGATGGTCATATCTGTGGGGGAGAAGCCTGTAACCTAAGCATCTTGCCGTTATTGGCTATCGAAGGGTTTGCTCAGGGGGTGAAATGTATGCGCTTACAAATTGGGAGGTATAGGCGATTCAGTTTCTGTTTCTCGGTGAGACTTCATCAACGCACTATCTGTCACAACATTTTTACAGTCAGGAGGTGTTCGTTGTGCAGACAACCAATAACAGGCTGATCTCCAGGATCATTAAGCACCGGTATCTCTACCTTATGGTGCTTCCAGGCTTTCTGACGCTGTTAATCTTTCACTATTTTCCGATGTACGGAATTCTAATCGCTTTCAAGGACTTTAATGCTTCCAAAGGGATTTGGGGAAGTGAGTGGGTGGGGTTTAAATACTTCATATCCTTTTTTAATGACCCCATGGCTTTCCGGGTATTAAAGAATACCTTACTTCTCGGTTTGTATACGTTATTTTGGTCGTTTCCAGCGCCGATTATATTGGCTTTGCTGTTTAACGAACTAAAGAAAAAGGGATTTAAGAAGTTTGTACAGACGGTATCTTATTTCCCTCACTTTATTTCGGTTGTTATTGTAGCGGGAATGCTAAAGGAATTTACGGCACGGGATGGCTTGTTTAACCATATTGTGGCCTTTTTCGGTGGAGATCCGGTGATGTTTCTTCTGGAGCCGGACTATTTTCGAACCATTTTTATCTCTTCCGGCATATGGCAAGGCGTAGGCTTTGGCACAATTATCTACCTGGCTGCATTAAGCGGCATTGATCCAACCCTCTATGACGTAGCCGAGGTAGATGGGGCTGGGCGTTGGAAGAAGGTCGTGCATATCACTTGGCCTTCGCTGAAACCAACGACGATTATCTTATTGATTTTTGCAGTGGGCGGGATTCTCGGGAGCGATTTTCAGAAGATTATTTTACTTTACTCGCCCGAGACGTACGAAGTCGCGGATGTTATTGGATCCTATGTTTATCGCCAAGGGATCTTGGGAGCTCAGTATGAATACACGACGGCCATTGGGTTATTCATGTCGCTGATCTCGTTCATTATTCTTTACTTTACCAATTGGTTCAGCCGAAAGATGTCAGAGACGAGTTTGTTCTAGGTGGTGGGGAAATGAAAAAGGTTAGCTTCGGTTCAAGAGCTTTCGATGTGATCAATATCGTTATCATGCTGTTCATCTTAATTGTCGTGTTGTACCCGATTTTGCATATCATCGCAACCTCGCTAAGCAGCACGCGATTTATTTCTTCCGGAAGCGTCACCGTTTGGCCTAAAGGATTTAATCTGGAGGCTTACTCGACCGTATTTCAAGATCCGTATATTTTCAAAGGATATTTGAACTCGATCATTTACGCGGCAGGTTCTACTGGAATTATGCTGTTGTTTACGGCGCTGATGGCATACCCTCTCACGATTCCCGGGTTTGCCGGCAAGAAGTTTCTTACGCTGTTCCTCATGGTTACGATGTTCTTCGGCGGCGGCTTGATCCCAACCTATCTGCTGATGCGGAGTCTTAATCTGCTAGATACGATATGGGTCATGATTCTTCCTGGTGCGGTCAGCGCCTACAACGTGTTTCTATTTCGCACTTTCTTTTTGAACATCCCGTCGGAACTGAAGGACTCGGCTTATATCGATGGGGCTAATGACGTGGTTGTCCTATTCAGAATCATTCTGCCGCTGTCCAAGGCGCTCATCGCAACCTTTGCGCTGTTTGGTCTGGTAGGAAGCTGGAACAGCTGGTTCGAAGCCTTGATCTATTTGCGAGACCAAGATAAGTATCCTTTGCAGATGGTATTAAGAAACTATTTGTTTACTTTAGATACCACCGCCATTCAGGGACGGGTGGGGGGCGGTGCAGTTGCCATCAATGCCCCAGGGGAAGCGCTTGATCCGAAGGCGGTACGTATGAGCGTCATCATCATCACGATGTTTCCGATCATGTGTATTTACCCGATCTTCCAGAAGCATTTTACCAAAGGGATTTTCGTGGGTTCCATTAAGGGTTAAGCGGTCTATTTGTCAAATTAGGGGGAAATCAAATGAGTAAATGGATGAAAGTAATGGTTCTTGGATTGGTTACGCTGTTGGCTTTGTCCGGATGTTCAAGTGGTTCCAAAAACGCTGCTACCAACGAAGACGAGCAAGAGGTGATGCGATTCTCGGTAACGTTGCCGTCGAACGGCGTAGATAATCCCAACAGTATGGTAGGCAAAGAATGGCATAAACGGATGGAAGCTTATATGGGCAAGAAGGTAGAGATCGACTATAACTATATTCCGTCTTCCGAGTATGACGAGAAGGTCAAACTCATGATCGCAAGCGATGATCTCACGGACTTCTTCGTAACACCTTTATTCTATGACACTACTGAGATGGCCAAACAAGGCCAGCTTCTGGAGTTAGCTCAATATAGAGACTTAATGCCGAACTATGTGAACTACATTAGCAAAGTAAAGAACGGGATGAAGCGGGTAACGGATGCCGAAGGCAAGATGTATACCTTTAAGGAAACCTCCACCCCCCGATTCCCGGAGGATCGCGGCATGCTGATTCAGAATACGTCCGCTTACCGCTACGACGTATTTAAGGCAAACAATATCAAAATCCCGGAAACCCTGGATGAATTTTATGACGCGGCCAAGAAGCTCAAAGCGCTTTACCCCGACAAATTTCCAGTCGCTACAAAATGGAATAGCTTGAGATCTCTCTTCTCGGCGAATCACATCCGGGACGACATCTTCTGGGATGGCGAGAAATATGTATACGGAGTTTTGGATGAAGGCTATAAAGATGCGCTCCTATATGCGAATAAGCTGTATTCAGAAAAGCTGCTGGATCCGGAGTACACGATTGATACGGACGATACGCTGAAAAGAAAGGCGCTCAACGGCGATAACCTCATGTGGCTGACCCAATGGTTCACCACCCCGGGCGAGTACACCAGAACCGCAAATGACGGCAAGATTTTTGCCGTGTCGATCTACCCTGAAAATCCGAAATACGGAAAAGCCTGGCAGGAGGTCGTCAACGGCAATACCCCGGATTTGGGCTGGGGAGCTTACGGTGTAAGTTCGAAAGTGAAAAATCCGGAGGAATTGATCAAATTCATTGATTATCAATATACGGATGAAATGATTGAACTGATCACTTGGGGGATTGAAGGCACGACCTATACCATTGGGGAAGATGGTGTTCCGACCTTTGTCGATTCGTTGAAAACGGCCAAGGACCCTTGGTTAGAGGGAGATAAATACGGCATGCGTGCAAGTCGAAATTATAATCCGGGCTTACAGATGGTGAACGACTCTAGGGCATTCGTGGATTTTGCCGCGACGGATTATACGGTGTTTGACGGTAAATATGAAGAAGTGCCTATTGAGAAGTCTGAGTTTCTGACAAGTCTGCCAATGCCTGAGAACGAGTATGTTCCTTCTTGGCTGAGTGAGCCGTCGATTCAACTTACGAGTGACGAAAGTCAGCGAATCTCGGAGATCATGAACCCGGTGAAAACGTTCGTAACGGAAGAACAGGCCAAATTTGTAGCAGGGAAGAACAGTTTCGACAATTGGCAGGCGTTCATCGATAAGATTCATAAAATGGGCAACATCGATGAGGTGCTACAAATCTATAACGATGCCGCTAAAAGAGTCATTTCCAACTAAGCGATCTTACTACAGAAACCATAGGATGTGAGAAGAAACATGAGTGACAAGAAAGAGATTTTATTTCATGTTGAAAAGCTTATGAATAAAAAGGATCAATTTGTGATTACGAAAGTTTCGCCCCTCGATTTTTCTGGTTTTACGACGATGCAGCAGTTGTTTATTCATGAGATGGATGGCCAACCGTTCCGGGAGATCACCCCGGGCCAACGTTGGGGAGACAAATGGGAATACGGCTGGTTCCGAGGAACCGCCGTTGTTCCCAAGGAAGCGGAAGGTAAACGGCTTGTAGCTATGCTTGATTTTGGTTCCGAAGCGACCGTGTACATTAACGGAATCGTAAGCGGTGCCAAGGACCTTAACCATCATTACGTAACATTGACACGTTCGGCGAAAGCGGGGGAGCGCTTCGATATTGTTGCTGAAGCCTATGCTGGCCATTCGGATACGCAGCCTATGTTCGGAGAGTCGCACCTCTGTATTTTTGAAGAGGAAGTGTATCAATTTTTTATCGATTTGGAGTGCTTATATGATCTGCGCAATCATCTCGATGCTAAATCCCTTCGCGTGGCGGAAATCGACCGTTGTCTAACCCGGGTGTTTGCCACGATCGATCTCACTTTACGTCAAGAATTGTTGGAAGAGAACGTAAAGCAGTGCCGGCGAATCATGGAGCCGCTCTTGGCCTGCGTGAACGGTTCAACGGCGCCTACGCTCTATCTTATGGGCCAATCGCACCTGGATGTTGCTTGGTTATGGCCGATTGAAGAGACGAAACGGAAGATTGCACGGACGATGTCCAACCAGCTGGCGCTGATCGACGAATATCCGGAATACCGGTACACCCAGAGTCAGCCGTATTTGTTCCAATTAGTCAAGACGTTATATCCGGAGTTGTATGCGCGTATCAAGCAAGCGGTCAAGGAAGGAAAGATCATTCCTGAAGGCTCCATGTGGGTTGAGCCCGACACCAATTTGCCTGGCGGGGAAAGCTTGATCCGCCAAGCCATGCACGGAAAGAGGTTCTTTAAGGAAGAGTTTGGCGTGGAGAATGAGATGTTGTGGCTGCCGGATGTGTTTGGTTATTCTGGGAACCTGCCGCAAATTATGAAGGGCTGCGGAATCAAGTATTTCGGCTCCGTGAAGTTGTTCGGCACCTATGATAATATCGCGGATCCGTTCCCGCATAACACATTCCTGTGGGAAGGGATCGACGGTTCGCAAGTCCTGACGCATTTACTTAACTACGGCGATTACTACCCAATTCGGATCAGGCCTTCTTTCTTAATCCAACAATGGAGTGACCGCGTCCAGCTTGAAGGGATCTCCACTCGGCTCACCCAGTTTGGTCACGGGGACGGAGGCGGCGGATCTAATCGAGACGATCTCGAGTTTCTGCGCAGGCTGGGTAATTTGGAGGGCGTTCCTAAGACGAAGCATGGATCGCCAATCGAATATTTTGAGGATCAGATCGAGCGAGGACTTCCTGATGTCAAATACGTTGGCGAGCTCTATTATCCGGCACACCGCGGGACCTACACGACGCAAGCACTTATTAAGAAGCTGAATCGGAAGGCGGAAATCGGCTTCCGTGAAGTTGAATTATGGGGGACTGTAGCGGAGCTGCTTCAGAAACGAGCGTATCCTCAAAAGGATCTGGATCATTTGTGGAAGATTTTGCTGCTGCATCAATTCCATGATATTTTGCCGGGATCCTCTATTCATCGCGTCCATGAAGAGGCGCAGCTTACGCTGAAGGAACTAAATACGAATGTTTACGGATTAGCTTCTACAGCAAGAGAGGCGCTTACGAACGATGATGCTTCTCGAGTTACCGTCTTTAACTCGTTATCTTGGACGAGAAAGGACCTGGTTGTCTTGCCCGCGGGCGTCCAAGGAATATCGGATGAGAACGGAGCGGCTCTGCCGGTCCAATCGTACGAAGGTGCAAATTATGCGGAGGTAGAGGCTCCTTCCATGGGCTGGTCAACGTATCGCGTCGAAACGAAAGCGGCGGATGTCCCTGCGGTATCCACCGTTATCGCGACGGAATCGCATCTGGAGAACGAATGGATGGCGCTTGAACTCAACGAACGAGGCGAGATCACCAGTATTTTCGACAAAGAGACCGGAGGGGAATGGGCTGCCGAGCACTGTAATGTCATGCGGATGTATCGAGATCAGAATTCGGATTTCGACGCATGGGAAATTGACCGGCGTTATCGCTTAGCCCCGATTGAGTTGAATGGTCGCGCCAAGGTATCCGTTACCGCGAACGGTCCGCTCTTTGCGAATATCCGGGTCGAACGCAAGATAAATCAATCGACCCTGATCCAAGATATCCGGCTGCGCGCCGGTAGCCGCCGGGTGGAATTCCATACGACCGTGCATTGGCAAGAGAAGAATAAGCTGCTGAAAGTTGACTTCCCTGTTCACGTCCACACGAACGAGTCGCTGCAGGAAATTCAATTTGGTCACGTGAAGAGACCCAACCATGCTTCGCGCCCACATGATGCGGATCGCTATGAAGTGGTTCAGCATAAGTGGTCGGCGCTTGCCGAAGCGAACCGCGGCTTTGCCTTGTTGAATGACTGCAAATACGGAATTTCCGTCGACGATAACCTCATGAGTTTAACGTTGCTTCGGGCCCCGACTTGGCCAGATGAGACGTCCGATCAGGGAGTACATCAATTTACTTACGGATTCACCTTCTGGAAGGGGGCGTTCCTCGATAGTCCCGTCGTAAGGGAAGCCTACGAGTTGAATTATCCGGTTAGCCTTGTGACTGGCGGAAGTCGCGAGACGCAGTCGTTGCTTGCCCTCGATCAGCCCAATGTGATCGCAGAAACGGTTAAACTTGCCGAAGACGGATCGGGTGACTGGATCTTGCGCCTGTATGAGAGTAAGGGAGCTTCGGTGACGTGCAAGCTTCATGTGGGCCTTTCTTTCGCCGCAGTTTATGAGGCCGATATGCTGGAGGAGAAGAAGGCCGAAGTGCTGTATGCGGAGCAGGATGTGGTACTGCCCTTCCGTCCGTTCGAAGTGAAGACGATTCGGCTCCAACGGAACGAGGGGGAATGAAGCATGAAGCTGAGGAAGGGACAACGTCTGGTGATGATCGGCGACTCGATCACGGATTGCGAGCGTAAATACCCGTACGGGGAAGGGCTGTTCCAGGGCGTAGGCAAAGGGTATGTCGCGATCGTGGACGCGATGCTGCAGGCGGCTTATCCGGAGCTCTCCGTCCGTGTGACGAATATGGGGATCAGCGGCAATACGGTCCGGGATTTGAAAGAGAGATGGCAAACGGATGTATTGGAACTGAACCCGGATTGGCTAACGGTCATGATAGGCATTAACGACGTATGGAGGCAATTCGACCAACCTGCGATACCGGAGTCGCATGTGAGTCTAGAAGAATATGAGCAGACCTTGGAAGAGCTGGTGCAATTGGCTCTTCCCGGCCTGCAAGGCCTCGTCATCATGTCGCCGTTCTATCTGGAGCCCAATAGCGGCGATCCAATGCGCAGCCGAATGGATGAATTCGGACGTGCCGCCCATCGGATCGCGGAGAGGGTGGGCGCGCGGTTTATTGATATCCAGGCGGCTTTTGCTGACCACTTCAACTACATGCATCCTACCGCATTGGCCTCCGACCGGGTGCACCCGAATTTGACGGGACATCTTCTGATTGCGCGTGCTTTGTTGGACGCGATCGAATTCGACTGGTCGCGTATGAAGGTTGGTATTTGAGAATCATGGTAAGGAGGTGATCCAGCGGCTAAGGTGTTCGCGTTCGACATCACGATTTGAATTCAGGATGGTTCATTTGTCATGATTTCATTTTGATAGGCCGGGAGGGTGTGAAGATTGAGAATCAGGCATTGGAATAGAGCGGGAATATGGACATGCATGATGTTGATGGCCCTGATGACTCCAGGCGTTGCAACGGCAGCGCAAGCGGTGGAAGACACAATTGCACCGGATGTTAGTGTTGCTAAGAAAGCAGTCCATAAACCCTTTATGATCAAAGTGGTGGACGCTGAAACGGGGCGAGGGATTCCCTTGGTTGAACTAAGGACGACCAACAATATTCTTTACTACACGGACAGTGCCGGTGTCGTGGCTTTTGACGAGCCCGGCCTGATGGATCAGAATGTCTTCTTTCATCTGTCGAGCGACGGTTACGATTACCCCGTAGACATGTTTGGCTATCGCGGGCAAGCGGTGCAGATTACGCCCGGGGCCTCTATTACGATTGAGATGAACCGAACCAACATTGCCGAAAGGTTATACCGAATGACAGGCCAGGGCATCTACCGAGACAGCGTACTACTGGGTCAACATACGCCGATTCAGGAGCCGTTAGTAAACGGGTTGGTCATGGGGCAGGATTCCGTGCAGGTGATTAAGTATCAAGATAAGCTGTACTGGTTCTGGGGCGATACCGACAGACCGGCCTATCCGTTGGGGAACTTCCGTGTGACGGGAGCGACTTCCGATTTACCGCAAAACGGAGGGTTGGATCCGGATATTGGCGTGAATCTGAGTTATTTCACGAAAGAGGATGGGTTCGTGAAGAGCCTAGTGCCGCCATTGCCGGATGGTGCTGGCATCGCCTGGGTATTCGGCTTGATGACGGCCGAGGACCAAAACGGACAGGAACGCCTGCTTGCCGGTTACAGTACGCATAATCCGGAACCCACCGCTTATGGGATTCTGGCCTTTAACGATCAGACGAAGGAGTTCGAGCAGGTCGTCCAGTTCCCATCCATAGAGGATTGGCGCCATCCTGGCGGCCAGGCCACCTATTATGAGGAGAACGGTCAGGGCTATTGGTTGTTCACCGAACATCGAGTGCCTAATTTGCGCGTGGCTGCGAGCTACGAAGCCATCATCGACTACACCCAATACGAAGCATTTACTTGCCTGATGCCTGGAACGACGTACAATGGGGCGCAAACTTCGTTGGAACGTGACGGGAACGGCAACTTAGTCTGGGGATGGAAGAAGAACACCCCGCCGCTGAGCCAGAATCAAGAGAAGGAATTGATTCAACTCGGACTGATTCAAGCGGATGACCCGCATTATTATCAATTGACGGATGCCGATACCGGTGAATGGGTGGAAATCGCCTCAAGTTCTATTGAATGGAACGATTATCGGCAGCGTTACGTGATGATCGGGCAGCAGGTTCTGGGCAGCACGTCGGTGCTCGGGGAAATTTGGTATGCGGAAGCTCCTACGCCTCAGGGTCCCTGGGTCCACGCCAAGAAGATCATCACACATGACAATTATACTTTCTATAATGTGGCACAGCACAAATACTTCAGCAAGGATGGGGGACGGGTGATTTACTTCGAGGGAACCTATACCAATACGTACACCGATCACATCCCAACTCCCCGTTATAACTATAATCAAGTCATGTATAAACTCGACTTGTCTAACCCAAAACTGGGGTTGGAACCTGTTCAAGGTACAGGCAGCCGTTAAGAGCAAGCCGCGAAGTAAATATCAATAAGGGCCATCTGGAAGGTACTGAATTCCTTTCTGGATGGCCCTTCTCGTTGATTAGAGGGTGTCTCCATGGATTTCTCGATACTGCTTGGGAGTGAGATTCGTAAACTTCTTAAATGCGGAGAAGAAGTGCCCTTTGGATAAGAATCCGCACTGGTCCGCGATCTCTAACACGGAGAGTTGGCTGGATACCAATTTCTCCTTCACCCGCTCGATTCTTGTCTGAAGGATATACTCGGACAATGACAGGTTGGCAATCTCCTTAAATACCAGCCGAATATAGCTTACGGAGAAGGAGAAATTGTCAGCAACCTGCTCAATCGATAATTGCGCATCCTGCAGGTGGCTATCGACGTATTCTTTGATTTCCTGGACGATCTCTTCCTTGCGGTTCGAGGATTTCGGGACTTCGGTTTCGGTCGCAAGCGTTGTGACCATATTCTCCAGCCAGGCTTGGAAATCGGATAGCGTGCTGTACCGCTCCAGAAGCTGATGGATATTGCTCATTTCATGTAAAGCGTTGGACTTATTGAAGCTCTTGAGCAAGTCGTAGGTAAAGTAAGTCAGGTTAAGCTTGCAATCGCGATAAGGAAGCTCATGGATGTGCTTCATCTGCTGGCGAAGCAGGGCAACGGCGGTATCCGGACGACCGCGGCGGATCGCCTTGATGATGTCGGCGGTCTCCAGCGCCTCGGATGCGGCGGGATAACCGGCCATAAATTCTTCATAATCGCTCTCCAGAAAGAGGGGCTTCTCCCCATCCAGAAATCGCAGCATCGTCAATTCGTAGATGTGATCATACACGTTTCGAAGGTTGGCCCCGAAGTCATAGGCATTGCTGACGGCGACCGTTGTATCGATCCCCAAAATACGCGCAATCTGATTGCGGATCTCTTGAAGGAGTCGTTGGAGTTGGAGCTCGCTTGAGACATGGCCGCCCATAATTAAGATGAGATGATCGCCGCCCATATCCAATCCTTCGACGGCATAGGATTCGGCGCCGATAATCTCTTCGCTAATATTGCGTATGGCATATTTGATTAATTTCCGGGAAGGAAAGTCGTAACGTTCGCAAAAGACCGTATACGCTTCAATTCGCAGGACGGCCAGAAACAGATGCTTGCAGGACGTGAGTTGGGTTTGGGCTTGAATGTACTCATAGCTCTTGGTTCCTGGCGTTCCGTGCAGCACCCACTGCGCGAGAAATTCCGTTCGAACGAGCTCGGAGTGATTTCGCATGGAGGCATGCAGCTGATCCATATTGTTCAGCAGCATATCGATGCCGTCGTTAATCCACTGGATATCGGGTTTGGCGTCCGCTGAGATGTTGGTCAAAGCGACCCTTTTTCGCAGCTTTTCAGACATAAAGGTAAGGGAACGCAGGGAACGGCGTGAACTCCAGAAGAACAAAGTAGAGACGATTCCAAGTAATAGTAATGTATACGCTACCAATTTTTGTTGAAACGAAGAGATATGACGAGTCAACGTATGGTATTCGGTCGAATAATAGACCGTCCAGTTTTCCGAGGTTAATCCGGCGGTATTGACGAACCATCTCTGATCCGGCAGTTGGACTTGGAACTCGTTGGTCGGGTGCTCCTGCCCGGCTTGATGCAGCAGCTCATTTAACTCGGGATTGGGCGTGCCCAATAGCAGTTCTCCGTGCTCGTCGAGAATTCGAATGTCTTGCTCCGAGGTGACGGTTTCACCGATGAGCAGCTTATTCAATAGCGGTTGATCGATAAGAAGGACGAGATAGAAGTCAGAGCGCTTCTCGGGAGTTGCGGGTAAAACAAGGGCCAGATAGTCGGAGCTATCCAGCGAATGTTTGAAGAAGCGTAAATATTGGCGTTGGAGTAATTTGACCCGATCTAGCATGCGCTGGTCAGCAAAAGCGTCAAAACGGATAATTCCCGTTTTCGAATCGATAACTAGGCCTTGTTTCAAATTGATTAAATAGGATCGTTGAATGAGCGGTTCGGTCGACATGAAATTCGACTGAGCGACCTGGGCGGCGTGATTAATGAGCGGGTCTTGATCTGTGTTAAAGAACCAGTTCTGAATGTTCTGATCGGCGTACATGCTTAGCCCGTAAGCTTTCAGATTACCAAGAATCATTTCCGCCTTCGATGCGAGGTTGTTGACCTCGTTTTGCGAATTGCTGCGCACCTCTAGCATGGTGTATTTTGAGAATTCCGCCGACAGAAAATAGGTGAAGGGAATCATGGAACAGATCAAAACCGTGGTTAGTAATAGAAAGGTACGAAAGTAAGTCTTCTGCAGAAAAAGTTTGATCTTCATCTCATCCAGCACCCCGGGTACAATTGATAGAATGTGATTCCATCATATCCATAACTTGGCTTGCGTGTGAAGTCTTCATTTTAACAATGTGCAAACGAGGACGTTTGCGGGGAGCGAAATGCCGCAGATGAGAACCTCTAATGACACAATGAGGACTATCCCGGAGAAATCCTACCCTCCATAATAATCACTGTCAGGATATGGCCACATCAGACAGATCGGTTAGAAAGGAGGGGTACTAGAATTTGAGACTCATCAGAGACCTTGCCAAGAACCGGGGCTTGTACTCGATGGCGATCCCGGGGATTGTCTTTCTCGTCGTCTTCTCCTACATTCCTCTGGCAGGACATTTGCTTGCATTCAAGAACTTCCAAATCAGCAAGGGTCTGTGGGGGAGCGAGTGGGTAGGTCTGGACAATTTCCGCTTCTTTTTTTCCAATCGAGACTGGCTTCAGGTTACGGTTAATACTGTCTATTTAAATGCGTTGTTCATTGTGTTTGAAATGGTGTTTGCGCTTCTCGTTGCACTTTTCTTAAATGAACTTCGTCTGAAATGGTTTAAACGTACGATCCAATCTGTTGTCTTCTTACCTTATTTCATCTCATGGGTTGTCGTCGGTTATATGACATTTATTCTATTTAACAATACGGATGGCCTGATCAACCGTGTCTTGGACATGAGCGGACTCCAAGCCGTTGATTGGTATCAGACCCCATGGGTGTGGCCGATCATTCTTACCTTTACACGAATCTGGAAGAGTGCGGGTTACTACTCTATTATCCTGTTAGCGGCTATCACGGGGTTCTCAGCCGATTATTACGAGAGTGCCCGTCTTGACGGAGCCACGCGTTTGCAGCAGATGAGGTATATTACGCTCCCCTTGCTCAAGCCGCAAATCATCATTCTTTTGCTTCTGGGGGTTGGGCGGATATTCTATGGGGATTTCGGCATGATCTACGGGATTATAGGGGATAACGGGATCCTATTTCCGACAACCGACGTGATCGATACGTATTCTTATCGTGCGCTACGACAGCTTGGGAATTTTAGCATGTCGTCAGCGATCGTATTCTATCAGTCCATCATGGGGCTGATTGCCGTCGTCTCCTTTAATGCGCTGGTGCGGAAGGTGGACAAGGATTCCAGGTTGTTTTAAAAGTCTAGCGTCTTCATTCCGTGCAATTGAAAGGGAGGTGAACTTTACAAATGAATCGTCCGGTAGCTCTGAACCCGCTCGCACATGTGCGACGGACAGGCGGCATCTCTGACAAAGTGACAGTGTGGCTATTCGGGTTGTTTCTGGTTCTATTTGCGCTGGCTTGCTTGTTCCCGTTCTGGCTGATGGTCATCAATTCGTTCGCCACCACCCGGAGCTTGGCTCTCCACGGATATGCCATATGGCCTGATGACTTCACAATAGAATCCTATCGGTTTCTCCTTCAAGGGAAGCAAATGTTTGTAAGTTATGGGGTCACGATTGCAGTAACCGCCATTGGCACAGCCATCGGGCTTGGGGTCACGGCTTTATTTGCTTACGTGTTAGCGCATCGTAAGAACCGATATGGCGGTTTTCTCTCCTTCATGACGTATGTGCCGATGGTTTTCGGTTCGGGGCTGGTTGGTTTCTATCTCTTGGTCGTCCAGTGGCTGCATCTAAAGGATACACTTTGGGCGCTCATCCTCCCTTATGTCATGAATCCGTTCTTTGCGTTTATTTTAGTTTCGTTCTACCGTTCGTTACCCTATGAATTAAATGAATCGGCTAATATGGATGGGGCTGGAGAGTGGACGATCTTCTTCAAAATCATCCGGCCGATCTCCACGCCGGTGATTGCGACGATCAGCTTATTCTACGCCTTGCAATATTGGAACGATTGGTGGCTTTCGCTTCTGTTTATCGATAACAGCGAGATGTACCCGCTTCAGCTGCTGCTTCGGCAACTTATGTCGCAGATGCAGCTCTCCTCGATGAATCACAGCAATGTGCTGACGCTGCCCCCGGCAGAGGGCGTCAAGCTGGCTACCGTTTGTCTAACGATTGGAC
Source organism: Paenibacillus timonensis (assembly GCF_009725205.1). Classification (GTDB taxonomy): domain Bacteria; phylum Bacillota; class Bacilli; order Paenibacillales; family Paenibacillaceae; genus Fontibacillus; species Fontibacillus rhizolycopersici. Next base: position 194,826 of record NZ_WNZY01000010.1, read on the forward strand.
CGATTATTTTTATGTATCCGATGGTTCAGAAATATTTTGTTAAAGGCCTGACCTTGGGCTCGATCAAAGGGTGAAATTTCCAATCAATAATATCATGTGGAAGGGAGTTACTTACATGGCCAAATCAAAACATAAGATTTTGGGAGTTGCGCTGCTGGCGCTGACGATGGCTTTATCCGGCTGCTCCGGCGCAGGCGGCAAGGACGCCTCGACTGCCAACAACTCCGGGGGAACCGGAGCTTCCTCCCTAGAACCGGTTACCTTGGAAATCGTCGTTCCGGGAGGGAAGGGGGCGAACTTCGACGAGGTTCTGGCTGAAGTAAATAAGCGTTTGAAAGCCGAGATGAATACGCAGGTTAAGATTACTATGGTCGACTTTGCGGATCTAAATCAGAAAACCAACGTTATGTTGGCTTCAGGCGAGAGCGTAGATTTAATCTTTGATGCGCCTTGGCTGCATTTGGACACGATGGCAGCCCAGGGATATTACGAAGAGTTAAGTGAACTATTGGAGAAATACGGCCCTAATGTACTGAAGACGAGACCGCAGCAAATGTGGGATGCGAACAAAATTAATGGCAGCATCTATGGCGTACCCCTGGGGAATGCTTACACCCAGCAAAGATCGGTTTTTATCCGCAAAGACTTGAGAGAGCAGTTAAACTTACCTCCGGTGAAGACGTATGAGGAGCTGAAAGCGTATCTTTATGCCATCCGAGATCATTATCCCGGGATTACGCCGCTGATCGCCGGGGCAGATGACGTCACTTATACGTGGGTGAACTGGCTGATCCGGGATGACACCAGTGTGAGTATCCGCCCGACGAACTTTGCGGGAGCCAGCTTGATGTTGTACTACAAGGGAAATGACGGGAAGGCCTACAATTTCTTTGAAACCAAGGAGCCTAAAATTTGGTCAAATATCCTGGATGTCCGCAAGTTATTCGTGGATAAAATCATGTCGCAGGACGTTCTAACGAACAAAACCAGTTCGGCCGAAATGCAGCTGCAGAACAAGGTGGCGGCTACGCCGCAAATGGCCTTTGGTATTCCCAAACCGTTTAATGACCAATTAAAACAGGTTATGCCTGATGGTGAACTGGAAGCTGTTCGTCTTTTTGATATCACGCCAGGAAAAAATCTGTCGAATTTCAAAATGGATAACTTTATTTGTATCGTGAAGACCAGCAAACATAAGGATCGCGCGATGATGTTCTTGGATTGGGCGAACCGTCAGGAAAATTATGATCTGTTGGAGCGGGGCATTGAAGGTGTCAACTGGAAATCGGTTGGGGATCATCAATACGAAACACTGAACAACGATGGCGGCATCGTATCATTCCAACTCATGCTGAATCCTGTGCTGGAGCGGGAATGGGCGGGGACGGATGAAGAAACGGCGAAGTATAGTCAATTTATTGCGCAGGCCGACAACTTCACAAAGGATATCATGACCGGCTTCTCTTTCGATCCAACTCCGGTGAAGAACGAAGTGGCGCAATTCGCAACGATCCAAGCCAAATATTATAGCGGATTATTTAACGGTGCGTTGGATCCGGATGAGTACTTTGTTAAGTTCAAAGCGGAAGGCGAAACGGTCCTGAAGAAAATCCAGACCGAACTACAGAAGCAGGTTGATGACTTCTTGGCGAAAAAATAGGGAAAGCGGCTCGCGCTTTCCTATAGGTTGAATAGAGTATGAGGGCTGCCTTTTGGCGGCCCTATTGCCTAATTGATGTGGAATCGCTTACTGATTTGGAAAGGGAGTGGCGTCATGGATAAAGTGGATCGCCTGCGGTGTGAGTACACGAACAATCCGTTTGGTGTGCAAACCAAGTCACCCCGCTTTAGTTGGGAGCTCCACGCTTCTAAACGAAACCGCAGACAGGTGGCGTATCGAATCATCGTGTCCGCAGAGGAAAGAAATATGCTTGCGGGAGTCGGTGATATGTGGGATTCCGGCAAAGTTGAATCTGCGGATACCTTTCACGTTTCTTATGCAGGCAAGCCGCTGGTCAGCGGACAACGTTGTTACTGGACCGTCCGATGCTGGGATCAAGATGGAGGACAATACGAGTCGGAAGCGGTAGCTTTTTTTGACATGGGGATCCTTAGCCCGGATGAATGGATGGCTCTGTGGATCGGGGCTGACGAGGCGATCGCGGCTCCGTTATTTAGAAGGACTTTTTCGATTGAAAAGAAGGTCAAACACGCGGTTCTAAATATATCCGGTCTTGGCTATTTTGAGCTGTATTTGAATGCCAATCCGATAGGGGACCATGTCCTAGTACCGAATTGGACGGATTATGATGATCGGCAGATCGAAGGCTTGTTGTATCCGTTTGAGGATCAAACTTCCAAAAGCGTTCACTATATTCAGCATTCCGTAACCGGCCATCTTCAGCACGGAGAGAATACGATTGCCGTCATGTTGGGGAACGGGTTCTACAATCAGACGGAGAGAACCGTTGAAGGAAACATGAGGTATGGTGCTCCCAAGTTGATTTTGCAGTTGGTCATCACATATGAGGATGGTACAGTGGACTGCATTCGGAGTGACGACCGTTGGAAATGTTGCCCCGGGCCGATTGTGTTCAATAACGTGTTCTACGGAGAGATCTATGATGCTCGGCTTGAACAGCCTGGATGGACGGGGAATCACTTTGATGATACATCCTGGGGCCCTGCCCGTTTGGTTCATCCGCCGGCCGGGCGGTTGACGGCTCAATTATCTCCTCCGGATAAAAAAATCGGCACGATCGCCCCCATCTCGCGTGTCGAGGTCAGGCCGAATGTATATGTATTTGATTTGGGTCAAAATTTCTCGGGTTGGGTACGCCTTCGCATGCAAGGGAACGCCGGACAGCGGATTACGATGAGGTTTGCTGAAAATTGCGGGGCTGACGGGGCGCTTGATTTTGGAAGCTGCGGAGGAGGGGGTCAAATACAAGCCGATACCTACATCATGAACGGACGGGGGACGGAGCAATACGAGCCCCGATTCGTTTGGCATGGCTTTCGTTACGTAGAGATATCCGGATATCCCGGCGTACCGGGTTTAAAGGATCTGGAAGGCGTAATCGTGCATGCTGCTGTCGAGCCCATCGGTCAATTCGCCTGCTCTGAACCGTTACTGAATCAGGTGCAAGACGCCTATCGTTGGTCACAGTTGTCCAATCTGCACGGCGGTGTGCCTAGCGATTGTCCGCATCGCGAACGGCTTGGATACACGGGAGATGGCCATGTCACGGCCCAGGCAGCGATCTACAATTTTGAGATGTCCACCTTTTATGCCAAGTGGATTCGTGATATTGGCGATGCGCAGAATAAAAAGACAGGTTTTGTCCCGCACACGGCCCCGTTTAATGGAGGCGGAGGGGGAGTCGCATGGGGATCCGCCTATGTGATCATGCCGTGGCTCATATACCGTACCTATGGGGACCGGCGACTGTTGATCGAACACTATGAAGGCATGAAGAGTTGGATGGATTATTTGGGTACGCGTCATCGGGGCAGCTATCTCGTGGAATTCGAAGAACCGGGCAGTTGGTTTCTGGGGGACTGGTGCGTCCCCGGAGAGAACCAGCTACCGCCTGGACTGGTGAGCACCTTCTATTATGCTTATACGGCAGGCTTGATGTCCGAGGTGGCCGGGGTTCTCGGTTATGAAGAGGATCGCAAACGGTATGCGGAGCTGCATAGCCTTGTGTGCGAATCGTTTAACGAAGCCTTTTTTAATTCGGAAACAGCCAGTTATTCCATCGGGCGCCAAGGCGCGGATGTGTTTCCGTTCGTTCTGGGCTGCGTCCCCGACACCTATGCCGATCAAGTGTGGCAGCGGGTCTTGCGGCATTATCGGGATGATCTGCACGGGCATCTGGACACGGGCATATTCGGCACTTCCTTCTTGTTCGATTTGTTCAGCGAACAGGGGGAGACGGACTTGGCTTTGGAAATGGTGTTGTCCAAAGAATTTCCCGGTTATGGCTATATGCTCGACAATGGCGCTACGACGTTGTGGGAATCCTGGGATGGCCACGATTCCCATAATCACCCGATGTTCGGCAGCGTTAGCGCCTGGTTCTACAAGCATGTGGCCGGCATCGCTCCGCATCCCGAAGCCGTTGCTTTTGGGCGGGCGGTGTTCAGGCCGTTTCGTGCAAGGAGACTGAGCCACGCGTCCGCTACGACACATACGATTCGCGGGCCATATACCGTTCGTTGGTCCAAGGTAAACCGCGTAAGCTGGGAATGCCAGGTTCAGATCCCCCCGAATTGCCGTGCCGAAGTGTATTTTCCATTACAAAGCGAGGATTTGCCGTTATCTTCGATTTTCGAGCAAGGGTACAATCAGATCCTCTGGCCGCGTTATGAAGGGGAGTGCCTGCCTGATTCTCTCCAATTGAGGGAGGATCGACATGATCTGGTTGTTGAACTTGGTTCGGGGAGTTACGAGTTTATAGTGAATATTAGGCCATCTTCACAAAAAGAGACAGCCTCCTCCTCATGAGGGTGGCTGTCTCCTTTTTTTAAAAACAAAGCTGACGGATCGTGCCTGCTAACTGTTCGGCCATCTGCCGATGTTTGTTGATGGAAGGATGTCCGCAGCCTCCCATGCCGTCTTCCGGCCGTTGGATCAGCGGGAACTCCACGAAGTACACAGGCTTGTCGCTTTCTTCGTTGAGTTCTTCTACCAGGGTCTGCAAATGGGGACTTGGGCCAAGGTGCATCGGGCCGATGGCGCAGAACATTTGGGCCGAGGGATACCTGCTGCGAATGAAGTCTACCAGTTTACGATATTGTGCCAGGTAATCCGAGGGTTCGATGGGGGCGGACCAATCGTTGGTTCCGAGATTAATGACGATGATTTCAGGGTGAAACGGATCCATGGCCTCCTGGTCGAGATCAGGACAGAGGGTTTCCATAAAATAATCCGACATTCGCCCTTCCTTGGAGCCGCCAAAGTTCTGATAGCAGCCTGTACCAGATGCCCCGACGATCAAAGTCTCGGCATTCAAAAACTGGCCGGTCAACGAGCTGTAGGCGAGAGCGATATTCTCGCGTGAAGCATCGCAATCGCAAGGAATCTGCGCCTCGTTGCCAAAGCCGCAAGTGATCGAATCGCCGATGATCAGCAGGCGGCGGGGGAGAGGGGGTGGTGGGCTCAGAAAGATTCCATTTTCTGTGGTTAGGTTGGTGAATTTGAGGGTGCCAAATGCCGCTTCCGTTCGCTTCTGCAGCGTTAAAGTATGCGGGGCGTCCTCCAGGTCGTCGGCTAGCTGGTATAGCCGGTTATCCGGATCGATTCTCATCACCCGTACTGGGAGATCGTCGATATAGACGTTTACCCAGCTTTTACCCTCTCCATTAACATCCTCGATTTCGGCAGTGACTTCTCGCCCGTGGAAACGCACGGTAATTGCGCTGCCAGGGAGGTAGCAGGATATTCCATCCTGTTCTTGGTGGAATAGTCCGTGTCTGAGACTAGAGTTCAAAAAGTCAAATCTCATTAAAGGGTCCTTCCTTCCGTGGGGATAGTGAGTTGATAAGGCTATGCATATGGATTCTCGCAGGTTGATTCCCGAATGACCAAAGAAACCCCCGACAATATTTTCGTGTTGTTTCCATGGGTATTGCCTTGGATAATCTGGTGCAGCAGGTTTGTGGCGTTTCTGCCGATTTCTTCGAAATCTTGCCGTACGGTCGATAATCCAATCGACAGATTGTCGGAATGGTCCCAATCGTCGAATCCTATAATGGAAACATCCTGCGGGATGTTGATGCCGCGACTAGACAATTGCCCGATCAAATCGATGGCCAGCTTGTCATTGGAACAAAATAAAGCGGTAACCTCACGCTTCCTAATGCTGTCAGCCAGTTGGTCATAATCGGTGTGGATCAACAAATTATCGTCGGTGACTGGAAGACCGGCTTGACGCATGGCGCTGCAATAACCGGCGAATCGCTCCTGTTCGGATTGTAGAAAGAAATGGTAGCTGGCAAATTTGACTTTTGTGTGTTTTAGGCGGAGGAGCTCCCGAGTAGCGAGGATGGCCCCGTCAAAATTGTTGCAGCCGGAAAAATAACTGGGATGATCCACATTGTACCGGTCTACCAATAGGTAAGGAATGTTGTTTCGTTCGATGAATTGGTAGTTGTCCTGACTTTGGACCGGATCAAACGGATAGATCAAAAACCCGTCGACTTTCCGGTCCAGCATCTTCTGGATGGATGCCTGTTCCACAGCGAGATTCTCGTTACTCCATTCCACAATTAAGGAATAGTTGAATTCAGCTGCCGCTTGTTGAGCCCCTTTAATGATTTTCATATACGAAACATCGTAATTATCCTCTGCCGATAAGATAAATGCGATCAAACGGCTGGATGGATCTGCGGCCTGAGTTTGGGTTACGAAAGAGCCTTTCCGTTTAATTCTGATGATGGCGCCTTCGTTCGCCAGTTCGGTCATGGCTTTGCGTATCGTAATGCCACTTACTTGAAACTGCTTCATTAGATCTTCCTCGCTGGGCAATTTATCGCCAGGCCGAAGTTTGCCGGATTGAATCTGATGGAGTAGCGCTCGTTTTACGGTGTCATATTTCGGTTCGTTCACCTTAATACCCCTCGATTTCAGTCTCTCGTTCTTTATACTTGATTATAGTATATTGTCTTATAAAAGTATACTTTATTATTAGGCGAGAAATTTATTCCACATCCCTTTAAGTATTATACATAAAGACTTAGCGGGCGCATATCTTATATTTTATTGACTGAATAGGGGTCGATTGATAATATGAAAAGAAAATATATTAATAAATAAAGTATACTTTATTTAAATTGATATATGCTCGGTTTGGTGACAATACTCGAAGTTGAAGGGAGGAGCAGCAATGGAGTTTCATTTTTCGCAACATGCTAGATTCATGGGGAGGTTTGATCTGACTGAGGAGGAACTTCCAAGATGCGGGTGGGTGAACTCAGCCGTTTTTCTTGCTTTTCGGGGAACTGCAATTACCATGACGGCGGAGGATTCCGATGGGAAGGATTATGTTGAAATCGTACTGGACGGCGTAGCCCGGAATTGGATTAATTTGAAGAAGGGAGTCCATGAGTACGTCATTGAACAGGGATTGCCTGATGGAGAACATACGTTAGAGATCCATAAACGCACGGGGATTCTAACGGGAGGGATTACGTTCCATCGCTTTTCGTTGCCTGAGGGCGGAAGCTTCCTTACCCCGCCTGCGGCAAAGTCGCTTCGGCTTGAATACTATGGCGATTCAATCACGGACGGGGCCGGGATTGGCCATCCCCATGAGCTCGCCGAAGCGCCACATCTGGACGACGGATACATGTCCTATGTCGGGATCAGCGCCAGGATGCTAAACGCGGAATATCATACGCTGGCGATCTGCGGAATTGGCGTTTGGCAGGATGCGGTAGGGAACCAGCAAGGGTTGCCGGAGCATTTTTACGGGACACTTGGGAAGGGGACGACGCCGTGGGATTTCAAATGCTATATTCCGGATGGGGTGGTCATTAACTTGGGCCAAAATGATTATTCAACGCCGATCGTTGATGAAGAGTATATCGCAGCTTATATCGGATTCGTTCGGACCATTCTGGAGAAATATCAAGATCCTTATGTATTTTGCTGTGTCGGAACCATGAATAACAATTATCTCCCCAGTGTCCAAAAGGTGGTATCCCATTTCAACCAAAACGGAAATCAGAAAGTGTTCCTGGTTGATCTAGGCTTAATCCATCCAGAGGTTGAAGGATGGGGCGGACGATACCATCCCGGCTATCAAACGCATTATCGCATGGGCTCGGAACTTGCTTCTTTTATTTCTGCCAAGACCGGATGGGAACTACTTAAGCGGCCAACGATCGCCACGGAATGCGTGTTTTGAATTTGAAATCAATAAGACGCCTAGGAAAGATCGAAGGAACGTGATGAATCAGGTGAATGATTGGTAAATCTCCATAATTTCTTTGCACTAGCTAGAAGAGTAAGAGATAGAAGAGAGAGTAGTGGGAGCCCGCGGATCCTTGTAATTTCACTGTTTTCACACTATAAGGGGACTATTTATCTGTTTGTGTGTTAGAGCAATGTTGTTGAATCACTTGAGCTAATTCCTGAAACTCATAATGATGGTTTACCATGTTGACGGTTAAATCTTCAGCCGCCTTTTGGTCCATGATAAAGTCAAAACCGTTCAGTTTTAAGAAGGGACTGACCCCCGTTTGTGAGACAGAGATCAAAACACCTTATTTACTTAAGCAGCCAGTTGCCGATATTCAATCGGTGACTGGTTGTTTAGTTTCGCTTGAATACGAATTGAGTTATAGTAATGGA
>NZ_WNZY01000011.1 GCF_009725205.1 Paenibacillus timonensis
TGGTCGGCATCGGGCTCATTCTCGGTACCTTCACCACCTTCGCCGCGTTGATGGGCTTCGTGATGAACGCCGCGTTCCTCTTCTCGGGTACGGTAAGCACCAACGCGCAAATGTTGATTCTTGAAGTGCTGGTCCTCGTCGCCGCCGCCAACGCCGGCAAAATCGGCCTCGACACCTACGTACTTCCTTACCTCCGCAAGCTGTTCCATAAGAAAGACGATGCCGGTACGCAAACCCCGGCGCCTAAACAACCGCTGAACGTAAAACGCACGGCGTAACGAACAGTAACCAATCAGAAGGGCTCTCCTTGAGAGCTCTTCTTTTTGTTAATATGACATTGATATGTCTCATTTCTCGGGTATACTGATTTCAAAGGAGAGGGTACACGTGCAGATGAACCGGCTGTTCCAGATCGTATATTTGTTGCTGGAGCGCAAAACGATGACCGCCGCCGAACTGGCGCAGCGGTTCGAAGTATCCACCCGTACGATCTACCGCGACATCGATACGTTAAGCGGTGCGGGCATCCCGGTATACGCCAGCAAAGGAAAAGGCGGAGGAATCGGCTTGCTGCCCGACTTTGTGCTAAATAAATCGCTGCTGTCCGAAGACGAACAGAAGGAAATCCTGTTTGGTCTGCAGAGCCTGGAAGCGACGAACGCCCTGCAAACGAGCCAGGTGTTGTCCAAATTGAGCACTCTTTTTCGAAAGGACGAGGTCCATTGGATCGACGTCGATTTCTCCGGCTGGAACAGTGGGGAGGTGGAGCGCAGCAAATTTGGACAGTTGAAGACGGCCATTCTGGAGCAGAGGGTTGTGAAATTCGTTTACTATAGCTCTTACGGCAAGCGGACGGAGCGGCAAGTCGAGCCGATGAAGCTGCAGTTTAAGAACCGCTCGTGGTACTTGCAGTGCTATTGCCTGCAGAGCCGGGAATTACGCACGTTTAAAATCAGCCGGATTGAGGAGCTTGAGACCACCGATAGGTTGTATGAACTCCGGCGGGATATTCAACTAATGCCTGTGGATATCGCCGCGTCGGACGATCATTTCACCTATGTCGACCTTGAGCTCTTGTTTCCGCCGCATCTAGCATACAGAATCTTTGATGAGTTTGAGCGGACCCGCATTCGCAAGCAGGAGGACGGCCATTACCTCGTTACGGCCAGCTACCCGGAGGATGATTGGGTATATGGCTATCTGCTGTCTTTTGGCGAGGACGTTAAAGTCCTCTCACCGTCACATATCCGGGATATTTTAGGAAGCAAAGCAAAGAAAATAGCCGAAATGTATTCCGATCCTTCTTAATATGACAGACAGATGTCAAATTCACCTTGCTACAATGAGGGCATCTTAAGAAGGAGGGATTGATTATGAATATGAATCAGATGGGGAACGAAACGTTCTGCCAAAGCTGCGGGATGCCGCTCTCGAACGAAGAATTGCTGGGAACAAACGGGGATGGCAGCAAACATCAGGAGTATTGCGTTTATTGCTATGACGGTGGACAGTTTACGAGTGAGGTCACGATGGAGGAAATGATAGAGCAATGCTTGAAGTATGGCGGGGATTCCGGCATGTTTGCGGATAAAGCCAAGGCTAAGGAGACTATGTTGGCTTGGTTCCCGACGCTGAAGCGCTGGAAGCAAGACTAGGATGGAGCGTGGGATCATGGTAGATAAGCTGGATTTCAAAAAGAAATACAAGGACCTGTATCTACCGGGGACAGATCCGGTTTTGGTTGAGGTGCCGCCGATGCGGTTCCTCATGGTGGACGGTAAAGGTGATCCCGATGGAGAGAGCTATCCATTGGCTGTGCAGAAGTTATACACCTTATCGTATGGAATCAAAATGAGCAAAATGGGAGAAGACAAGCCGACCGGATACTTCGAATATGTCGTTCCTCCGCTGGAGGGATTATGGGATTCGGAAGAGGTCGGGTTTGATCCGAATCGGGACAAGTGGGTTTGGACCTCGATGATCCGGCAGCCCGATTTTGCTACTGAGGAACTGCTGGACCGGGTGAAGGAACAGACGGCAAAGAAGAAACCCGAGCTCGATTTGAATGACGTAAGATTAGCCGTCTTCGAGGAGGGGCTTTGCGTCCAAATGATGCATATCGGCCCTTTTAAGACCGAACCGGAATCGGTGGCCCGGATGACTTCGTTTCTTGAGGCGAATGGTTTAACCGAGAATTTCAATGACCTTCGCAAACATCACGAAATCTATTTGTCGGACCCGCGCAAAACCGCGCCGGAGAAGCTGAAAACCGTGCTGAGGCATCCGGTAAAGCGGCTATAGCTTTATCGCCGCCTTGCCTATTCGGTTTGGCCCGGGAGGATGGTTTTCACCCGGCCCACCTGACCGTCCTGCAACCGGACCTTGATGCCATGCGGATGGGTAGCGGAATTGGTCAGGATATCCTTGACCACGCCGCGGGTCAGCTTGCCGGTGGGCTGATCTTTTTTTAATACGATGTCCACGGTGAGGCCAGGCGCGATGTTCTTTCGTTCGTTGCCGTTCATAAGTGTGTTCCTCCTTGGCGTTTAGGTTGATGATCCAAATAACCTCTTTAAGATACCATAATTTCACGGCGGCTTGCCAACGGCAGCCGGTTTAGCATATAATAGCAGATAATTATGACATGAAATGCGTTGATGAAGAAGAGTAAGCAGAGAACCGACCAACAGGGAAGGGACGCCAAAGATTGAGAGCGTCGCTAGGGAGACGGTGCTGCTGAAGTTCGCTTCGGAGCAGTTCCTTGAACTGTCGCTGCAAACGGTAACGCCGCAAGGTTTATCGGGCTGGTCGGCACATTAGGGGATACCGGTTACGAGCCGTTATTTCGTTCAAGTGAGAGCGGCGTACAATCTATGTGCCTTGAAGCTGAGGAAGGTTATGCGGCGCGCTAACAAGGGTGGTACCACGGTCTTTTCGTCCCTTACGGGAGAAGAGGCCTTTTTATTTTGTCTTATAGAGGTTGTTCAAAAAGTCATCTTTTGATCACGAAGCAGGTCAAGAAGCGGATTCGACGTCGAATCTTGAATTCAGCCGGGCCTTCCGGTGCTCACGTACCCAAATCGTACGCTCCGCTCCTCAGACCCTAGCTTCATCCAACCTTCTCGGTGCTGAAAACTTGACTTTTTGAACTCGTACTACAAAACGTTTAGGAGGAGCTATTCATGAAAGAACGTCTTGAAGCACTTAAAGCAGAGGCGCTCAAAGAGCTGGCGGGAACAACGGACGCTGGGCATTTGAACGACCTGCGGGTCAAATATTTGGGCAAAAAGGGTGCGTTGACCGAAATTCTGCGCGGGATGGGAGCTTTAAGCGCGGAGGAGCGTCCGGTGATCGGCCAAGTAGGTAATGAGGTAAGAGGCGCCATCGAAGCGGTGATCGAAGAGAAGCAGTCCTTCTTCCAGCGTCAAGAGACCGAAGCGCGGCTGGCTGCCGAGAAAGTGGACGTGACGCTGCCCGGCCGTCCGCTCAAGCAAGGGAGCATTCATCCACTCAACCAGGTGATCCAGGAGATCGAGGATATTTTCATCGGCATGGGTTATCGGATTGCGGAAGGCCCCGAGGTGGAAACCGACTACCATAATTTCGAAGCGCTGAATTTGCCGAAGGACCATCCGGCCCGCGATATGCAGGACTCTTTCTACCTGACAGAGGAGCTGTTGATGCGCACGCAAACGTCACCGGTGCAGGTACGGACGATGGAAGCGATGCAAGGCGAGGTGCCGGTCAAGATTATTTGCCCGGGACGCGTATTTCGGCGGGACGACGACGATGCGACCCACTCGTTCCAGTTCCATCAAATCGAAGGGCTGGTTGTTGGGAAAAGAATCCGGATGAGCGACCTGAAGGGTACCTTATTGGAGTTCACACGTAAAATGTTCGGACCAAACACGCAAATCCGTCTGCGTCCAAGCTTCTTCCCGTTCACCGAGCCAAGCGTCGAAGTTGACGTGACATGCATGAAATGCGGCGGCGACGGCTGCCGGGTGTGCAAACAGTCCGGCTGGCTGGAGATTCTCGGCAGCGGGATGGTGCATCCGCGCGTGCTGGAGATGAGCGGCTACGATCCCGAGGAATACAGCGGCTTCGCGTTTGGGATGGGCGTGGAACGGATCGCCATGCTGAAGTACGGCGTCGACGATATCCGCTACTTCTACAATAACGATCTGCGTTTCCTGCAGCAGTTTGCCAGAGTTTAATTTATCGTAAAGAGGGAAGGGAACTGACAATGAAAGTATCAACCGAATGGTTGTCCGACTATATTTCCCTGGACGGGGTTAACATTGAAGAGCTGGCCGAGCAAATCACCCGTTCCGGGATCGAAATCGATTCGATCGAGAACCGCAATCAAGGCGTCACCAATGTCGTGGTTGGTTTTGTGAAGAGCAAAGAGAAGCATCCCGATGCCGACAAGCTGAACATTTGCCTTGTCGACGCTGGGCAGGAGGAAGAGCTGCAAATCGTTTGCGGCGCGAAGAACGTAGCCGCTGGCCAGAAGGTCCCCGTAGCGCTGGTTGGCGCGAAGCTGCCGGGCGGGCTGGAAATCAAGAAAGCCAAGCTGCGCGGCGTCTTGTCGCAAGGGATGATCTGTTCAGCCAAAGAGCTTGGCATGAACGACAAGCTGTTGCCGAAGGAACAGCAGGAGGGCATTCTCGTGTTGCCCGAGGACGCGGAGATCGGCGCACCGATCGCTGGCCTGCTGGGTTTGGACGACAAGGTGCTGGACTTTGACCTCACGCCGAACCGTTCCGACTGCTTGAGCATGCTCGGGGCCGCTTATGAAGTTGGGGCGATTTTGAGCCGCGACGTGAAGCTGCCGCAGCCGGAGCTTGCTGGCTCAGGCGAATCGGCCAAGGAGCGGATTCAAGTAAAGATTGACGCGCCTGAACTGTGCAGTCGTTATGCGGTGCGCTACATCGCTGGCGTGGAGATCGGCCCTTCGCCGCTTTGGATGCAAAATCGGCTGATGGCGGCGGGGATTCGTCCGATCAGCAACATCGTCGACATCACGAACTACGTGATGCTCGAGTATGGGCAACCGCTGCACGCGTTCGATGCCGACAAGATTGCGGGCGGTACGCTCGGTGTGCGCCAGGCTAAAGCCGGCGAGAAGCTGGTGACGCTGGACGGCCAGGAGCGCGAGTTGGAAGCAGGCGCCTTGTTGATCGTAGACGGTGAGGATCGTCCGGTTGCTTTGGCCGGCGTGATGGGCGGACTGGATACGGAAGTGACGGATCAAACGGTCAATATCGTGCTGGAATCGGCGAAATTCGCCGGTGGGAGCGTCCGCAGAACATCGCGGATATTGGGGCTTCGCTCGGAGGCTTCGCAGCGATTCGAGAAAGAGGTGGATCCGGCGGCCGTTCTCCCGGCACTGGATCGTGCGGCTGCGCTGATGGCTGCCCATGCCGGAGGCCATGTGGCCCAAGGGATCGTGGAAGTCGTTCATCGCGAGCCAGAAGAGAAGGTCATCGCCCTATCCCTTGCAAAGCTGAACGATTACCTGGGCACGAGCATCTCCTCGCTGGAAGCCAATGCCATTTTGACCCGACTTCGCTTCGAAAGCGCAGGCTCCGAAGAGGTGATCGAGGTTCGCGTGCCGACACGCCGCGGCGATATTACGCGCGACGTTGATTTGATCGAAGAGGTGGCTCGGCTGTACGGCTACGACAACATTCCGACGACGATGATCGAAGGAGTCACAACGGTCGGCGGCTATACGAAGCCGCAGGCGTTGCGCCGTACCATTCGCGGTCTGCTCGGACATGGCGGATGGCAGGAAGTGATGAGCTACTCCTTCATCCGTGAAGGTGCGAGCGCGAGCTTCCCGCAACTAGGTGAAGGGGATCGGGAAATCCGATTGGCCATGCCGATGAGCGAGGACCGAAGCGTGCTGCGCGGCAGCCTCCTTCCGGGGATGATCGACATCGCTGTTTACAATCGCAACCGCAAGCAGGACAATCTGGCGTTGTTTGAAATCGGCGGTGTTTTTCGGACCTCGGAAGAGAAACTGACCCAACAGCCAAGCGAGCTGCCTGTGCTTTCTTTGCTGCTGACAGGCGATCGGGCGGAGAAACGCTGGAATGCACCGGCGGAGAAAGTCGATTTCTTTGACCTCAAAGGCACGCTGGAGAGCCTGCTCCAATACCTCGGCTTAGCTGATCGAGTTTCGTTTGAAGCGGATCGGCCGCAAGGCTACCATCCGGGCCGATCGGCTTCGGTCTTCTTGAACGGGACAGCCGGGAAGGAGCTTATCGGGACGCTGGGTCAGCTTCATCCGGAGCTGCAGCGTGAGATGGATCTCGATGATACCTATGTTGCCGAGCTCCGGCTTGAACCGCTGTATCGTTACGCCGGTGAAGCTTACGTCTACCAAGAACTGCCGCGCTATCCGGCAATGCAGCGCGACATCGCCGTCGTCGTCGGCTCTGAAGTGGAATCGGGCTCGTTGATCGGGGTGATCCGCGAAACGGCGGGCGAGCTGCTGGAGTCGGTGGAGGTATTCGATGTGTTTACCGGATCCAAATTAGGCGAAGGAAAGAAGAGCGTGGCTTTATCGCTCGTGTATCGTCACATGGAACGGACGCTGACGGACGAAGAAGTGGCTGCGGTTCACGACCGGGTGGTCGATGGATTGTCGCAAACTTTTGCGGCTGAGCTTAGAAAATAGCAGGAATTACGCGAAGTCACATCGAATCATTTGAAAGACGACCGATTCGATGTGACTTTCGTGTAATTTTCAGCATCTTAGAGACGACACACAGGACCGAAGGAGGCACATAGCGTTGAATAACCAAGGCCGAATTAGCGTAAACGTGGAAATCTACGGAACTTCCTATAAAATCGTCGGCAGCAGCTCGGAGTATATGAAACAGGTGGCGCGCCGCGTGGATGAACATATGCGCAGCATCTCCCAGGCCTACCCCCATTTGGACACGCCGCGGCTAGCCGTACTGGCGGCCGTGCGCATGGCCGAGGAAGCGATCCGGGTGGACCAGCTGCAGAACGATTTGCAGAACGCCAAACAGGAAAAAACGGTGCTGCTTCAGGAAAATTCCGTCCTGCAGGATTTACATGCGAAACAGGAAAACATGTATAAGGCATTACAGGAGGAACAGCAACAGCTAAAGAACGAAAAACGCGAGCTTGCTGGACAAACGGAAAAGCTGGAAGCCTCTTTGCTGGGGCAGGAGGAAGAATCCCGCAAGCTGCGTACCCGGTTGCAGGAGCTGGAGCGCCAATTGACGGAGCAGCGTGGCAGCAACTCGCAGCTCCAGACCAAACTGCGCCAGGTCGAGCAACAGACGGCGAAGGAGAAGGAGGAAGCCGCTAAGCTGCAGAAGCAGGTGAGCGAGTTGCAGCGGCGGGAGCAAGACGCCAAGGCGGCCGAGCAGCGGGCGCTGCAGCAAAGCGGCAAACTTCAGGAGCAGACGAAGCAGCTTCAGGGTTCGCTCCAGACCGCGGAAGCGGAGACGAAGCAGCTGCAGCAGAAGCTGCAGGAAGCCAAGGAGCGGGAGGACAAGCTCCGGACCGAGGTATCTGCGGCGCAGCAGAACGAGAAGTCTTGGCAGAAGCTGGCCGAGAAACGCAACGAGGAATTAAGCCGCGTGGAAATCAGCTTGCTCGAGGCCGCCGACAAGAGCGAACGGCTTGCCGAGCAGCAGGCAGCCGAAGCAAGCCGGCTGGAGGAAGCAAGAGGCGAGCTGCAGGCCGAGCGGGACCGGGCCAACGCATTGGCCGCTGAGCTGGATTCGTTGCGTTCCCGATTGGAGCGGGCCTCCGATGAGCGGGAACAAGCTCGTCTTGCGGTAGAGACCGCCGGAGAAGAGAAGCGGCAGCTGGAGCAAGAACGGGACGAGTTGAATCTGCGATTGCAGGAGCTCGAAGACGGTCGCAAGACGGTTGCTGAGTTGGAAGCCGAGCTGGATCGCTACCGCGAGGCAGCGGAGAAGCGGGAACAGGAGTGGCGGAAGCAGTGGGCTTCGGCCGAACGCGAGCTCAGCTCCTGGCGCGAGAAGGAAGCCGAGCTCCAGCGGCAGCTGGAAGAATGGCAACAGGAAAGCGCGGCCGGCAGCGAACGGGTAATGACGATGGCCGGCGATGTTGAGGCCATCGAGGAAGATAAACGCCGATTAGCGGAGCAACTGCAGGAGGTCACGGACAGCTATGAGCTGATTTCCCATCAGTTCCGTCTCCTACAGCTCGAACGGGAGAAAGAGCAGGAGCAGCAGGCTGAGCGGGACGAGGAATATCGACGCCTGAAGGACGATTATGCGAAGCTCCAATCGGAATATAACGAATGGATTGAATTGCTTGAACAGGATCCATCGTAAACATGGTTCAAGGATCGCTTCATGCACAAGAGCCCCCGGCAGGCGCCGAGGGCTCTTGTTGCTTGAGTGATTCGCTTATTCGACGATAATTTTAGAAATCATGCCGCTGTGGCCGGAGCCGCACATCACGGAGCAGGACATTTCGAATTCGCCCGTTTCGGTGGGGACGATCACGGCGGAGTCGTTCTTGCGGTCAAGCTGCACCTTCAGGCCCGGAATGAGGACACCATGATTGCCTGAGGCATTCTTAAAGACGATTTTAACCGGAACATCTTTCTTTAAATGGTATTCGGTTTGATCAAATTGATAATTGCTGGCTTCGATGACCAATTCGGCTTCCGGTTTGAGATTACTTTCGGCAGCAGACCCGCCGGACTCCGTCGCATTCCCGCTGCTGCAAGCGGTAACAAGAAGCAATAATACGGAACTTGCGACGATGGCTATGCTTTTTTTCACAATCATCCCTCGCGATACAGTATATTTGTGACAATTTTAAGAATATCATACCGTATTTTGCGGAGGGCGGAATGCCCAAGGTTTGAAGAATTGTTGAACTTCCGCAAGAACAGTTGTCGTGAGCAACCCGCCGTCAGATGGTTTCGTGTCCGTGTCAATGAGAAAGAGACCGTTCCTCCGCAGGGTTGTATCTGCGAAAGAAAGGCCTCTTGCCTGGAGCACCGCCATTAACGGTTAGCTTTGTCTTTACCTGCGTCAAAGGGTGTTGCCACAGGGATGAACAGGTCGATAATCCCGATCACCAATGCAGCAAGCAAAGCGCCGATAACGGACACGGATACGCCGGAAATGATGAACTGGGCGAGCCAGATCACGAGCGCACTCGTAAGGAAACCGACAATTCCGCGCCCGAACGGGGTAACCCTCGTTCCGAAGATGCCCTCAATGGCCCAGCCTAACAGGGCGATGACCAAGGCGAGCAGCAAAGCGCTGCCGAATCCGCCGACGCTGAATTGCGGTACAAGCCACCCCACAACCAGCAGAACCAGGGCGGAGACGATGAATCGCACGACGTGTCCCAGAAAATGCATGGTACATAGCCTCCTTTTAGAAGTAAGTACGTTTGGCTATACGCAATTAGCATGTTCCGCGACTCGCATTCTTATGTGTCCGGTGGGGCAAATGGCGAAAAATGAATGGTTTCGTTATAATGAGATCATAGCCCGAGGGGAGTTGTGAACGTACTTGGACGAGAAAATTTTTAAAACCATGGAATATCGAAAAATTATAGATCAATTGACAGCCTATTCCCAAACGGCGCTCGGAAAAAAAACGGCGGAAGCGCTGCAGCCCGTCACCGATTTGGAAGACGTCAAGCGGCTGCTGCAAGCCACCGACGAAGCCTTTAAGGTGGATCGACTCAAAGGCGCGCCCGGATTCGGCGGGATTGTAGACATCACTCCGGCGGTCAAACGGGCACGGATCGGCGGGACGCTGAATCCGCACGAGCTGCTAGGCATTGCGACCACGTTGGAAGGGGCGCGCCGGATCAAACGGTATATCGCTTCGATGCATGAAGAGCACGAAGTCCCGCTGCTGTTTAACTTAAGCGATACTTTAAGCGAACAGAAGCCTTTGGAAGACGCGATCAAACGCTGCATTGATGAAAGCGCGGAGGTGCTGGATTCGGCTAGTTCTGAACTCGCCAGCATCCGCCGTGAGCTGCGGGGCGGGGAAGTACGGATCCGGGAGAAGCTTGACGCGATGATTCGTTCGTCTTCGGTGTCGAAGATGCTACAGGATCAACTGATTACGATTCGCGGCGACCGCTTCGTGATTCCTGTCAAAGCGGAATACCGCGCCCATTTCGGCGGGATCGTGCATGACCAATCCGGATCTGGCGCTACATTGTTCATTGAGCCGGAATCGATCGTGGCGATGAACAATAAGCTGCGCGAGACGCGGCTGCGTGAGGAACGCGAAATCGAGGTTATCTTGCAGAAGCTTACCGCCCTCGTCGGCGAGCAAGCCGAACTACTGTTGTATGACGGCGATGTACTGGGCCAACTGGATTTTGTCTTCGCCAAAGCCCGACTGGCCCGGGAGTTGAAGGGAACGCTTCCGCGAATGAACGACCGCGGCTACCTCAAGTTGAAGAAGGGCCGTCATCCGCTGATTCCGGCGGAACAGGTCGTACCCATCGACGTAGAGCTGGGGAATCAATACACGACGATTATCGTAACTGGTCCGAACACCGGCGGGAAGACCGTCACCTTGAAAACGATCGGTCTGCTTAGCCTGATGGCGATGTCCGGGTTGTTCGTTCCCGCCGAAGACGGCAGCCAGCTTTGCGTATTTGACGCGATTTACGCCGATATCGGGGATGAGCAAAGCATCGAACAGAGCTTGAGTACGTTTTCCAGCCATATGACGAACATCATCTCGATTTTGAGCCGGATGACGCCTAAGAGCCTTGTATTACTGGATGAACTTGGAGCGGGCACCGACCCGGCCGAAGGATCGGCGCTCGCCATCGCGATTCTGGAGCATATCCATTCGCTTGGCAGCCGGATGGTCGCGACGACCCATTTCAGCGAATTGAAAGCCTATGCCTACGAACGGAAAGGCGTCATCAATGCCAGCATGGAGTTCGACGTTGCAACGTTAAGTCCGACCTACCGCCTGTTGGTGGGAGTTCCCGGACGAAGCAATGCGTTCGCCATTGCCGAGCGGCTGGGCCTGTCGGAGCGAATCCTGGAGTATGCCCGCGGCGAAGTGACCGAAGAGGATATGCGCGTCGAGAATATGATCGCCTCGCTGGAGCAGAACCGCCTCGGTGCGGAGCAGGAGCGGGAAACGGCCGAGCAGCTGCGGCGGGAAATGGAAGAGCTCCGCAAACGTCACGAGACGGAGCTGGAGAAGCTGGAGCAGCAGCGGGATAAACGCCTCGAGAAAGCGGAGGAGGAAGCATCGGCGATCATCGCCAAGGCACGGCAGGAGGCCGAGCGGATCATCGCGGATCTGCGTCGACTGGCGCTGGAGGAAGGGGCGGCCGTTAAGGAGCACAAGTTGATCGCTGCCCGTAAGGAGCTGGATGAAGCCGAGCCGCAACGTCGCAAGAAAGCCGGGGCAGCACGCAAGGCCGCGAAACCGCCGCGTCAGATCGAATCGGGCGACGAGGTGATGGTGTACAGCTTGAATCAGAAAGGCCACGTCGTGGAGCTTTCCGGCAGCAAAGAAGCGGTTGTGCAGCTCGGCATCATGAAGATGAAGGTGAGCCTGGACGACATGGAGCTGATCGCTGCGGCCCCGGCCAGCAAGCCGGTCCAACGGACGGTAGCGAACGTCAAGCGTACGCGCGACGAGAACGTTCGCAGCGAGCTGGATTTACGCGGAGCCAACCTGGAGGAGGCGTTAATCGAGGTCGACCGCTTCATCGACGAAGCTTACTTAAGTAATTTAGGCCAAATTTATATCATACATGGGAAAGGCACAGGGATCTTGCGGACGGGGATCTCCGATTATCTTCGCAAGCATAAGCATATCAAGAGCTACCGCCTAGGGAATTACGGAGAAGGCGGTACCGGTGTGACGGTAGCCGAGCTGAAGTAAGAACGAATAGCCTCATGGCAAAGGGGAGAGGGCGCTATGAAGGAAAGCATTGATCCGCTCTTGGAGCAACCGCTGGGGCTGATGATCGGATATTTTTCCGTAGCGGTGTTGGAATTGATTGTGTTTCTTTCCTGCTTCGAACTGTTTGCAAGGTACCGTTGTTGGCAGGAGATCAAGCGCGGCAACATGGCCGCATCGCTGGCAACCGGCGGCAAAATATTCGGGTTAGCCAACATCATCCGTTATGCGGCGGCACATCCGTCCATCTACGATTTCATGATTTGGTCATCGGTCGGTGCCTTGCTGCTGTTTGCTGCCTATTTGTTATTCGAGTTCTTAACGCCGGTATTCCGCATCGACGAAGAAATCGCGGCGGGGAACTCGAGCGTCGGTTTTATCGCCATGGCCGTTTCGGTGGCGGTGTCTTTTTTGATCGGCGCTTGTATCGGTTAGGGATCTAAATTGAAGGAGTAGAAACGACGTGAAAAACCTGGTCAAGGTGTTATTTATCGCCTCTATTCTGTTTTTGGCCGCGGGCATTATTTATTTGTGGAATGCTTAATATTTTGATAACGAAAGGACGAACATGGTATGGAAACGACGATTTGCCCATGGTGCCAAACGGAAATCGTTTGGGACGAAGAGCTGGGGCCGGAGGAGGAGTGTCCTCACTGCCAGAACGAATTGAAGGGCTATCGGACGGTCAACATCTCGCTTGGCCAAGATGATGAGTTCGAGGACGAGGAGAATGATCATCCCTTTCAAGATCGGAAGCATCGTCACGACGAAGATGACGAGGAAATGGATGGCGATTCGCTTTGGGAGGAAGAAGGGGAAGTGCATCTAGGCGCCGTCCGCCGAATCGAGGCGTTTACGGCTTCAGGCGGGGATTTGCTGAAGTACGAAACCGGCGTCGAGAAGCTGCTTGACGGACAGGATGAGGTACCCGAATGCCCGCATTGTCGGGAATATATGGTTTATGCCGGGAAGCAGAAATTGACCGCGCTGGATGGCGGGTTTGTAGCAGCTATCCCAGCCGGAGGCGACCGCCCGCTCCTATCGGAGGATGCTGAGATGAACGTATATGTATGCTCCGCCTGCTTCCACGTCAGCCGGTTTTTGAATGAAGCCTCTCGGATCGCCATGATCCGCACCATCTCCGGCGAGGAAGACAATGAGTAAGCTATAAATAATTGGCAGTGATACGCCCTGTCCTTTACGGACGGGGCTTTTTGGCTTCCAAGGGTCCTCGGGCTTCCCGGGAACGTCTCATGCTTCGGCCATTTTTGGGTATCTTACAGTTGCACAACCTCTTACAGGGGGAAACTCGAAGTTTGGCGGGGGAGCAAATTCATGAAAAAACAGCTGAACAGCCAATCCATCCTGCTGTTGGCAGTGAACGGTCTGTTCGTGCTTGCCGGCGCCTTGTCGGGCACGTTCCTGAACGTCTACATCTGGAAAGTCAAACCGGATTTTAACTTGATCGCCTGGTTTACGTTCAGCCAACAGCTGGCACTGGGACTTGTCTTCTGGATTGCCGGGAAATGGGTGAAGGAACGCGATAAAATGATCTTTCTGCGGCTCGGGATCATCGTTTCAGGTATCTTCTATTTGCTGGTGCTATGGACAGGCAAGCAGACAGTGGACTACATATGGCCGCTTGGTTTATTGTTCGGGACCGGTTCGGGATTGTTTTGGTTGTCCTTCAACGTCGTTTATTTCGAAGTCACCGATGTCGAGACTCGGGATCGATTTAATGGCTGGGTAGGAATTCTGGGTTCGGTGATCGGGATCTTCGGCCCGTGGGTATCCGGTTGGCTCATCTCCATGAAGCAGGGTGAAGCCGGATACCGACTCATCTTCACGATTTCTTTGATTGTTTATGGGGTCGGGATCCTGCTGAGCTTTTGGTTGAAAAAAAGAAAAACAGGCGGGCCATACAGCTGGTTAGCCCCGGTCCATTACATGAAGAAGGGCAGCCCCTGGCGCCAGGCTGCTCCGGCCTCGGCAGCTCATGGTTTACGCGAGGGCGTGTTTTCATTCCTGATCAATCTGCTGATCTTTATCACTACTTCGGCAGAGTGGCGGATCGGGCAATTTTCCCTAGTCACGTCCTTGGTTTCTCTGGTCAGCTTCTGGGCGGTGGGGAAATGGTTGAAGATCCGTGCACGCTACCACGGGATGTTGGTCGGAGCCTTGCTGATCACCGTGGTGATCATTCCGTTGCTCTGGAAAGTCAATTACACCACCCTCATGGTGATGGGGGTAGGGACGTCATTGTTTTTGCCGCTTTACCTGATACCGGTCATCTCCTCGGTCTTCGACTTGATTGGCAATAGTCCAGAAAGCGTCGAGGGGCGGGTTGAGCTGATCGTGTTGCGCGAGCTTAGCATGACCGTTGGCCGTTTGGGGGGCACGTTGTTGTTTATTACCGTCTATTCCATGATTCCGCGAATGCCAACGATCACCTGGCTAATGTTCGCTTTGGGAGCTACGCCGGTGCTAAGCTGGTTAGCCTTGCGTCGGCTGTTAAAACGGGGGGCCAAGGCCGCCTAAAGGACCTACTGCAGCCGTGCAGGCACGGGCTTGGGTTTCGAACTTCGCATTAGCGAAAACATGGCCATGTCCTCCCGCCGGATTCCGGTCAGTTCATCCACGATCATCTCCGCTGCGATCATGCTGCAGACCGTCCCGTTTCCGCCGTAACCCTCCAGAAAATAAAAGTTCGGTTAATTCGGGTGTGGCCCGATAAAAGGAAGGCCGTCCCGGGATTCCCCGAATACGGCACCCCAGCCAAAGCGAGCGGTCAAGCCCTCCTGATCCGGGAACCGCCGATGAATCTCTGTCAGCAGCCTTTCGCATTGACGGATCTCTCGACCCTCTGGCAGCTTACCGCCAGGCAGAAGCTCATCCAGCCCACCGGCGATGATCCGTCCGTCGGTTGTTGTCCTCATATAGAGATACGGTCTGGCCGTCTCCCAGATCAGGCACCGTTCGAACCAATCGTTCAGAGAAGCCGACGGCTCCGTAACGGTCACGTAAGAGGCGCGTAAATGAGCGCCACTCTCTTTCTTAAATTGTTGGGTCTCATAACCGGTTGCCCAAATGACGTGCCTAGCCGTCACCCTCCCTTTGCCGCAGCGGCAGAGGATCCGTCCGCCTTCAGTTCGCTCGCTGCCGTTCATGTTGCTCCGTTCAAAAATTCTCACCCCTAGCTGTGCCGCCTTCTGCACCAAGCCATGAACGAAGGCATAGGGGTTCATCTCTGCATCTCCTCCCGCGTAAATCGCGCCGGGGTAACGAAACGGAAATCTTTCCTCGAGATCGGCAGCCGACCACCATATAGCGGGAAGCCCGAAGCGTTGCAACGTGACGCATTCCTCCCGAAGCGCTTTAACGTCCTGCTCGGAGCTCGCCAAGTAAAGGCTGCTGCGTTCCGTCAACCGTGCTGAGCCTTCAAGTCTGTTGGAGATCTCCTTTAACCGTTCCAGAGCCGTTTGGCTGAGCCGGTAAAAATGAACGGCCGGTTCCTCTCCAAAGGTTCGGATCATCGAAGCCAGTGTTTTGTCACTGGCATATTGCAGTAAGCCCGTGCTAGCTATCGTGCTTCCTTCGGCGATCCGGTCCCGTTCCACCAGGATCGCATCGATTCCTCGCTCTGCCAGTAAGTGAGCGCAGAGCGCACCGCCGACACCGCCGCCTACAATGAGCACTTCGCAGTGAAGATCACAGTCAAGCACGGGATATTCAGCCACAACAGGCAGCGTAGAAGGCCAAAAAAGTTTGCCGGTATGAAGTTTCATTGATGCCGGTTCATCCTTTCAATCGTTAGGGATTCCATCATTATATCCAACCGCCATGAACTAAAAACGGCGAATCCTCCCTCTATAAGCGCATGTTCAAAAAGTCAGGGTTTCATCTAAAACATATCCTCACAGCGGCAGGGCATAATACCGAAAGTAGGATCATTCACCAGGAGGGAAACCCGATGATGTACTCTCAGATGCAACCGTTGTCGATGAAAGAACTGGACTATATCGCCGATTCGATCTCTAATGAGGAAATGTTAAGCAAGCTCTGTGCGGCAGCCGCTGCCGTTTCGCAAAACTTTGAAATCGAGCAGGCGATGCTGGAGCACATTCGCGTACATGAGCATCATCTCCACCAATTGACGGATTCGCTGCGACAACATCAAATGGCGGCTCCGACGTCAAACCATTAACCACTTGTCTTTAGGAGGAACAGCCCGATGAATCAGACGGACAATCAAGAGCTTTTACCTCAGAACGATTTGTTGAAATCCATCTTGGCCGATTTACGGCGTACGGTCCGGGAATACACAACAGCAACAACGGAATCGTCGTGTCCGGCCGTCCGGCAGCTGTTTACGGAGTTGACGAATAGCACCTTGAGATTGCAAGGGACGCTATATGAGCTGATGAAACATCAAGGCATCTATACGGCACCGGCCCCAGCGCCGCGTCAATTATTGGAAAGCAAGCTGCAGGAAGCAGAAAAAACACAGCAGGAACTGCGTCAGTTTACCGAGCGCCGAACTTCCCGATGGACGCCCCATGCGCATCCGGCTAACGTGGAAGCGCATCGGCCTAATGTGCAGGCGCCCTACTATATTTAACCGCAGAACCGTCCATTCCCAAAGCTCACCTGGAGTGGACGGTTTTTCTATGCAGACGCACAAAATTCATGTAATATAAGTATTAAATTTGTTCTGCAGGCCCCTTGGATTTCAGGGGCTTGTGGAAGCATCGCTGGAGGATGAGGGATGAAACAACTAAGCGAATTGAAGCTCAAACTGCTGGACCTCCTCAAAGAGGATGCCCGCCGGGATGCGAACTTATTGGCGACACTTCTAGGCGTGTCTTCGGAAGAAGTGGCGGAAGCGATCCGGGAATTGGAAGAGGACCATGTGATCGTCAAATACGCGACGGTGGTGAATTCCAGCAAGCTGGATGACGAGAAGGTCACGGCGTTGATCGAAGTGCAAATTACGCCCGAACGCGGGCGCGGCTTTGAGGCGATCGCGGAGCGGGTATACCTGTTTCCCCAAGTCAAATCGGTATTTCTGATGTCCGGCGCGTACGATCTGCTGGTGGAAGTGGAAGGCCGCAACCTGAAGGAAGTAGCGAGCTTCGTCTCCGACAAATTGTCCACCCTGGAGTCGGTGTTGTCGACGAAAACTCATTTTATTTTGAAAAAATACAAGCAGGACGGTATCATTTTCGAGGATCCCGAGGAAGATCGCCGTTTGTTGATATCTCCGTAAAGGAAGTTATGTTATGAGCATTCAATCACAGCGTGCTGAGCAACCGGATAAAACGATGACGTCGTATTTGGCCCCGCGGGTCCGGGAGATTCAACCCTCCGGCATCCGCCGTTTCTTCGACCTGGCAAGCGGAAGCAAGGATATTATCACGTTAGGCGTAGGAGAACCGGATTTTATTACGCCATGGCATGTGCGGGAGGCCTGCGTGTACTCGCTGGAACGCGGATATACGAGCTACACGTCTAACGCGGGAACGCCTGAGCTTCGGGAAGCGATCGCCGAATACTTGGATACGAGTTATCACGTGAAATACAATCCCAAAGATGAAATTCTCGTTACGGTTGGCGGCAGCGAGGCAATCGATCTTGCGCTGCGGGCGTTGATCGAACCGGGCGACGAAATTCTCGTTCCGGTGCCTTGCTATATCTCCTATTCGCCGATCGCTTCGATCGGGGGAGGAGTGCCGGTTGAAATCGAGACTTATGCCCGCCACGAATTCAAGCTGCAAGCTGAAGACCTTAAGGCGAAAATCACGCCCAAGTCGAAGGTTCTTATTTTAAATTATCCGAGCAACCCGACAGGCGGTATTATGACCTACGAGGATTGGCTGCCGATCGCCAAACTCGTGGAGGAGCATGATCTAATCGTCATTTCGGACGAAATCTATTCGGAACTAACCTACGGGCAGAAGCATGTCTGCTTCGCTTCGATTCCGGGGATGAGAGACCGGACGATTCTCGTCAACGGTTTTTCCAAGGCATTTGCCATGACCGGTTGGAGAATGGGGTATGCCTGCGGCCATCCTGATCTGATCTATGCGATGCTGAAAATTCACCAATACACGGTGATGTGCGCTCCGGTTATGGGGCAAGTCGCCGCACTCGAAGCGCTTAAGAACGGGCTTCCGGATAAAGACCAGATGGTAGAGTCCTATAACCAGCGCCGTCGGTTGATCGTCCAGGGCTTGCGCGATATCGGGCTCGAATGCCATGAACCGCAAGGGGCGTTCTACGCTTTCCCGAGCATCGCCTCAACGGGACTGAGCTCGGAGGAATTCGCCCAACGTTTACTGCTTGAGGCCAAGGTCGCAGCGGTTCCGGGCAACGTCTTCGGCGCCGGCGGGGAAGGGTTCCTTCGCTGCTCCTATGCGACGGGAGTGAACCAACTGAACGAAGCCCTTAATCGTATGGAGCAATTTGTCCATAAATTGAAACAAGGCTGATTCGCTGACGATAAAACTCGAAAACCCTCGGAATTTGGAGTTAATTAACATTTCTTTCATTTTCTAATTGATTTAAGTTTTATATACATGGTATAATTTGATTTTGGAAGAAGGTTTTAGTTTCTCAGGGAGGGATTTCTTTTGCGCGGTGAGTACAACTTGCCATACGATAATGCTCTAATCGCTGAAGGCCGCGACATGCACCCATGGATGGATCATGAGGATCGGCCGCATTCACCGCAAGCCGTAACGCTGGAGGACGAAATTCACTTGCTGCGCAGCAAGATGGAACGGCTCTTCCTGCAGGAAAAATCCTTTACATCGGATATTGTGATTGAAATCAGCAGCTTATTGGACCTAAAGATCAATGAATTCATGAAAACGATGAAATCCAATCCAAAATCAAATAGACGATAACCTGTCTTTATCACTTGGAAGGGGACCCGCATGCGGGTCCCCTTTTGCGGTTCCAGTAGTTCCATGACCAGCCGGGCTGCGATTTATGGTAAGATGGTACGAGAGTATGCCACGGGGAGGAATTTGAATGTCGATATATACGCGCTCCGGTGATCAGGGTCAGACCTCGGTCATCGGCGGTAGAGTGACTAAAGACGATGCGCAGGTGGAGGCTTACGGTACGATCGATGAGCTCAATAGTTTTGTTGGCCAAGCGGTCTGTTTGTCGGACGAGGAAACCTTTGGTGAGCTTCACGAGCAGTTGCTGCAAATTCAACAGGAATTGTTCGACTGCGGCTCCGATCTTGCGTACGTGAAGTTGTCGGAAAGCCGCTATAAGGTCACGTCGGAGTTGGCGGAGCAATTGGAGGCCTGGATCGATCGGTATGAGTTGGAGAATCCGCCGCTGGAGAAGTTTATTTTGCCGGGCGGAACACCGTTGGCTGCGGTCCTTCACATTTGTCGAACGGTATGTCGCCGCGCGGAACGGGGGGTGGTCACGTTGGGTAAGAGCAAGGAGATCAATGCCGAGGTACTGAAATATCTGAATCGCTTATCGGACTATTTCTTCGCAGCGGCCCGTAACGCCAATCACCGTGCCAAGGTTGCGGATATCGAATACGTGCGGAGCGGGAAGGTGTTTGGCAACAAGTGAGATCCGAGTATTATGATCCGATTGAATATCAAGTGCCTGCCACGGAAGAAGGGTGGACGGTCAAAACCGTACTCCAGCGCCGGTTAGGCGTATCTCGGAAGCTGCTGTCCCGGATTAAGTTGACGGAGCGCGGAGTGATGCTGAATGGGGAGCGGGTATTCATCAGCGTTCCGGTCAAAGCCGGAGACACAGTGAGCGTATCGCTGGAGAAGGAAACGTCCACCGATATCCTGCCAGAGCCGATCCCGTTTGACATTGTGTACGAAGACGAAGCGCTGCTCATTGTGGATAAGGCGGCAGGAGTGATCGTGCATCCGACGCATGGCCACTATACGGGTACGCTGGCGAACGGCGTCGTGCACTATTGGCAGGAGAAAGGCGCGAAGTTCCGGTTTCGTCCGGTGCATCGGCTGGATCAGGAGACAAGCGGCTTGATCGCCATTGCCAAAAATGCGTATGTGCACCAACATATTTCCGAGCAGTTGATCGCCGGTGAGGTAACCAAGAAATATACGGCACTGGTGCACGGCTGTCCGTCGGTGCCGGAAGGGATGATCGACGGTCCGATTGACCGCGATCCGGAGGAACCTCATCGCCGGATCGTGACCCCGTCGGGTTATCCGGCGCTGACCTATTATAAGGTGGCGGAAGCGTATGCGGAGGGAGCACGGGCCGAGCTACGCCTCGGCACCGGTCGGACGCATCAGATCCGCGTGCATATGACGTCGATCGGCCATCCGCTGATCGGCGATAAGTTCTACGGGCTGCCGGGCCTCGCAGAACTGCCGGAGCCTGCGCGCGAGGCGATCGCACGTTTAGACGGAGCCATCGGACGTCAGGCGCTGCATGCCTCGGAGCTAGGCTTTCGCCATCCGCTTACCGGTGAAGCGTTGACCTTTGAGTCGAAGCTGCCCGCGGATATGCGGAAGCTCGAGGAGCTTCTGCGCGGAGACAGATTATTTTTTTCTGCAAATGATTAGGAGGAATACCAACGTGAGCAAGTTGACTGTATATCATTATCCGCCATGCGGGACTTGCCGAAATGCGATTAAATCGCTACAGTCCAAAGGGCATGAATTGGAGTTACATCATATCAAGGAAACGCCGCCTAGCGCCTCTGAATTGGATGATTTGGTGAAGCAGAGCGGGTTGGAATTGAAGAAGTTTTTTAATACCAGCGGCGAGGTTTACAAGGAATTAGGCTTGAAGGACAAGCTGGCGGGGATGACGCGGGAAGAACAGCTTGCGCTGCTGTCCTCGAACGGGATGCTGATTAAACGCCCGATCGTGACTGATGGCAAGAATGTGACCGTCGGGTACAAGGAAGAAACCTACGAGCAGGTTTGGAGCAAATAAATTCTGAAGAGAAAGGTGGCTTGGGATTATCGTGAATTTGGTGCAAAGCAGTAAAGATACGATTCTGCTGGTGGACGGCATGGCGCTGATGTTCCGTGCTTTTTACGCTTCGGCTGCCACGGGATATATCCGCCGCACGAAGGCGGGCATTCCAACCAATGCGGTGTATGGGTTTATGCGGTATTTTTGGGATGCCGTACAGAAGTTTGGGCCGACGCATATCGCCTGCTGCTGGGATTTGGGAAGCAAAACGTTCCGGACGGAGCAATTCTCCGACTATAAGGGCAATCGTTCGGATGCCCCGGAGGAGTTGATCCCGCAGTTTTCGATGATCCGCGAGGTGATGGACAGCTTGGGCATTCCGAATGTCAGCTCGCCGGGCTTCGAGGCGGATGATTGCATCGGGACGTTGTCTTCCCGTTTTGGTCAGGAGATGGACGTGCTGGTGCTGACGGGCGATCACGACATGCTGCAGCTGGTTAGTGACCGGACGAGCGTGATCATCATGAAGAAAGGCCACGGCAATTACATGGTGTATACGCCGGAGGCCTTGATGGAGGAGAAGCAGTTAACGCCCGGACAGATCGTAGATCTGAAGGGCTTGATGGGGGATACGAGCGACAACTATCCGGGCGTGCGTGGCATCGGCGAGAAAACAGCCCTGAAGCTGGTGCAGGAGCACGGCTCGGTGGAAGGGATCCTGGCCAACCTGGATCAGCTCTCCAAATCGATCCGCGCCAAAATCGAAGCCGATCTCGACATGCTGCATCTCTCCCGGCAATTGGCCACCATCCGCTGCGACATCGAATTGGAGTGTGCGGTAGAAGCCTGCCGGCTCGAGTTGAACGCAGCGCAAGTGGTCTCCAAGTTCGAGGAGTTGGAGATGGCCAGCGTCAGCGCCTGGATGGGCGTTGTATAGGGAGGTTTCATCCAACCTTCTCGGTGCTGAAAAGCCGGTTTCACGGAAGTGATTCGAGAAGTTTTTTTGACATCGAATCTTGAATTCATCCCTTTAATCCGTGAAGTAAGGTTCACCTAGGACTTGGTACAGGAACGTGCGCAGCTCGGAACCTTCCTCTTCGGTCAGGTTATAAATATGCTCGAGGTAACCTTCCTCGTCCAAATCGTCGGTGCCAAGAATGGCCGTGCGTCCGTTATGCAGGTCGGTGACCAGCTTCTTGCCATAAAAACGATTGGTGGTCGTGACCGCGAGGTCAAAGCGTTTCAGGGATCCTCCGATAAAGGTAACGAATCGGGTCGAGGTGCTTTCGGTGCTGTCGGACAGGAAATCGAGTTCTTGATGCGGGTCGCTCATTCTGTATGCCTCCTTGAATTGGGAATGTCTCTCGCTATTATACCGGAAAACGTGAAGCGATGGGACAATGAAAAAATCCGCATTGACAGCTTGGTTAAACATGGTATTATTAGGGATAACAGGTTACGTTTGGGGGAAGCACCTCTTTTGCGAAATTCGCGGAAGAGGTGCTTTTTTGCGTTTGCGGTTCATGTAAGATACTCCTTCGTAGCTGAAATTTTAAGGAGGCGACAGGTTGATGCGAATCGTATTTTTAAACAGTTTGGAGAAGAAGGATAGCGGGGCCATGATCCAGGGGGCGCAGGTGTGGATTGGAGAGGAGGAAGGCGTTTGGCGGATGGGCTGGAATGAGCTGTTGGCTGACGGCCAGAGTGAAGATCTGTGGTATGAAGGGTCATCCTGGTCGGAGATGCTGCATGTTTATCGCCATCGATTAGCCGCTAAGCTGGGCGAGGGATTTCGCCCCGTGATGGAAGGCATTTGGGATGAGAGGGAAGGGGTGACCGGGCGCGGCATGGCGGCGCAGAAGCTGTTTTGCTATAGCGAGTTAAACGGTAACGAGCCGGTTTACAACGAATTGACGGCATGGCGCCGGAAGAAAGCTTCAGCGGAACGCAAAGCGCCTTATCTGATTGCCAGCAACCGATTGTTGCGGATGATCAGCGTATTTTTGCCGCAAACGGCGGATGAACTGCTGCAGTTGCCGGGTGTCGGGGAGAACAAAGCCGGCGAATACGGCGCTGAGCTGCTCGAAATCACGAAAGCGGTGGAGCGGAAGCGGACGTTCCCGCTGGATTGGGTCGAGCAGGAGATTGATGGCGAGGTATTCCGTACCTGGCTGTATAAACAGAAGGAAGTCAAATACCGGGCCGAGATGGAGAAGTTCAGCATCCGGCGGGCTGCGCTGGAGGCGTTGGCGGAAGGGCTAAAGGTGGAGGATATTTGCATGCGGACGGGCATTGAGCGGCGGGATGCGGTCGAGTTACTGGAGAATTTGGAGAAGGAGGGCTACAACACCGATGATTTGGTGAGTGCAGAGCTAGAAGAGATGTCTGAAGCTGAGCAACAGGCCGTTTGGCATGCTTACGAAGAGCTGGGTGATGCACTCCTGAAGCCGGTCTTGCACAAAGTGTACGGGACCGAAGCCGCAGAAGGCAGCAGTCTCGATACGTTATATGAACGATTGCGCCTGATTCGCATCCGGTACCGCCGCCAGCGGGAGAGCGCTCGGCACGCGGGGTAAAACGGCGGAAACAGCAGTAACGCCAGTAACAGCAGTAAAAGTAGCTGGAGCAGTAAGAACGGAGTATAGCAGTAGAGACGGTAAAGGCAACTGCCTGAGGACCTACTCGAGCTTTAGCCGGAGGGTTGAGCCCTCCTTCGGCCGAATGAACTGTAAAAGTGCAGTTCGTTCGGCCGTTTTTGTCGCTAAAACACAAATGAACTGCAAAAATGCAGTTCATTTGTGGGGGATATAAGGAAAAATACATATTTATCCCGAAATCAACTGCATTTTTGCAGCTGAAAGGCACAATCTGAGTATTTTGTGGCGAAATAACTGCACTTTTGCATTTCAGATACGTCCACTCATCCATCGAAAAAGGCCAACGAGGACTTATCGTCCAAGTTGGCCTCATGGTTCAAATGTGTACGTTCCTCTAAATCCAATCCCTTTTCCGGAATATATAAAACATCCCTAAACCCAAGGCAAGCATGATGCCGAGGACGATAAAGTAGCCGTACTGCGAATGCAGCTCCGGCATATGGTCGAAGTTCATACCGTAGATGCCGGTAATCAGAGTTAACGGGATGAAGATCGTTGTAATCGCGGTAAACACGCGCATGATTTCGTTGGCTCGGTTAGCGATGGCGGCCTGGTAGGCCTCGCGTAAGTTGCCGACGAGTTCGCGGAACGTATCGAAGTTCTCGGAGATCTTCACGGCGTTTTCGTAAATGTCGCTGAAATATTTTTGCAACTGGTCGTCGATCAGCCGGAGGTCTTTCTTGTTCAGAATGTTGATGACTTCCTTCTGCGGCCCAAGCACTTTCTTCAGCCACAGGATTTCGCTTCGTAGCCCGATGATTTCGTTCAGATGCGAACGTTTGGTATGCATCAGGATATCTTCTTCCAGCTTCTCGATCTTTACTTCGATCCGGTCGCCGACGGTAAAGTAGTTATCGACCACCAGGTCGACCAGCAGGTACAGGAACCGGTCGGGCTCGCTGACCTCCTGTTCCCACAGAATCGGCTTCACGGCGCGAAGCTCGTTAATTTTTTGCTTAGTAACCGTAATGATATAATGCCGTCCCAAAAAGAGGTTTAACGCGCGCAGAAAAATTTCTTCATCATCATACCGAATGCTGTTCACCACGATAAAATAGTGGTTATCGTAGGTTTCGATCTTCGGACGTTGTTCTTCCTCGCTCAAGCAGTCTTCTACAGCCAGATCGTGCAGCGAAAATAAGGGCTGCAGCAGGGCGAGATCATCGACGTCGGCATCGATCCAGTAGAAGCCTTCTTCCGGAGCGGTGGTCGTCAGTTCCACATCTTCTACAGGGGTAAATACGCCGGCTTGGACATGACGGATTTTCATAAGCTTTCACTCCCTTTCCCCGGGCCTGCCGGCCTGGGATGCTCTTGGTTGAAGCATAGGAAAGGGACCAACCGTGGCTTGCCCGGAACGATGAAAAAGGCGTTTATGCAAACACCGGGAAAAGAAAGTGCCCTAAGCGTTCCGCAGGCATCCAGCGGGTCGGTTTCCTATGCGATTGGTATTCCTGGGTTGTCCTCTGCGGACTCGGGTCGCCTTCCATTCTCGGTTTCACCTCGCTATTTTCAGGTTGTTTGAACATTCGTCAAACCCTAGGGCCGTCTGGGCCTAAAGGCACTTGTCTAGTATAACGCCAGCGAATGAAATGTTTCAACCCAAAAGTATACTATGTGAGCCGGTTCAAAGCGGTCCATGAATATTCGTGTGATTTTTCTCGCAGGTTCTTGACGGAATGCCGCCAGATCCTTTAAAGTGAATGTCAAGGAGTAGGCGTGAAGCCGAGGTCCTTAACAAAACTAAATATAGCGAAATCTTATCAAGAGCAGGTGGAGGGACTAGCCCGATGATACCCGGCAACCGGCGATTTTCCTAAAAAATCGCAGCGGTGCTAATTCTTGCAGAACTGTCAGCTTCGAACGCTGAGCGGCTTCTGAGAGATGAGAGAGGCGCATACCGGATACGTAATGACCTTTCTCCCCGTGAGAGAGGTCATTCTGTTTACATGGCCCCTCAAACGGATGTTGATATCTTAATGACGCTACGATAAAAGGAGTGAAACCACATGCCGATTAAAGTACCGGATCATTTGCCGGCAAAGGATGTACTGGCCAGCGAAAACATCTTTGTTATGGATGAGAGCCGCGCTTATCATCAGGATATCCGTCCTTTGCGGATTGCCATTCTCAACCTGATGCCAACCAAAGAAACGACGGAATCGCAAATCCTTCGTTTACTTGGAAATACGCCGCTCCAGGTTGAAATCGTCCTGCTCCACCCCAGTTCCCACACCTCGAAGAATACGCCAGCTGAGCATTTGGAGATGTTCTACAAAACGTTCGACGAGATCCGGAACCGCCGCTTTGACGGCATGATCGTGACCGGAGCCCCCGTGGAACAGCTGGACTTCGAAGAAGTGAATTATTGGGAAGAGCTGAAGGAAATCTTCGAATGGACCAAAACCCATGTGACCTCGACCATGCATATCTGTTGGGGCTCGCAGGCAGGCTTATATTACCATTACGGGGTTCGTAAAGTACCGCTCGCGAAAAAATGCTTTGGCGTATTCTCCCACACGGTAAACGATCCGAAGGTGAAGCTTCTGCGAGGGTTTGATGAAGTGTTCCAGGTGCCGCATTCCCGCCATACCGACGTGGAGCGGTCGGACATCGATCGGGTGCCGGAGTTGCAAATTCTGGCGGAATCGGACGAAGCCGGAATTTATTTGGTGGCCACTCGGGATGGTAGACATATTTTCGTAACCGGCCATTCGGAATACGATCCGGAATCGTTGAAATGGGAATATGATCGAGATGTTGCCAAAGGCATGGAGATCGAGTTGCCGGTGAATTATTATCCGAATGACGATCCGACCCGAGCGCCGCGTTCTTCCTGGCGGGCCCATGCAAACTTATTATTTTCCAATTGGCTAAACTACTATGTGTATCAAGAAACGCCGTACGATATCGATCTAACGGCCGACTTTGTATATGAGATCTAAAGTGGAGGGGTTGCAGGTGGGGGAGCAGAACAAGAAATGGCGGATCGAGAGCAGACTGGCGCAAATCGGATCGATGGAGGAACCGGTTACGGGTGCGGTGAACTACCCGATTTATCAAGCAACGGCGTTTCGCCACCCGCGACTTGGGCAAAGCACGGGGTTTGACTACGCTCGAACGAAGAGCCCTACCCGCAAAGTGCTGGAAGACGCGGCGGCCACCCTTGAATCCGGTGACGCGGGGTTTGCCTGTAGTTCTGGAATGGCGGCGCTGCAGACGGTGTTTACGTTGTTTTCGCAAGGGGATCACCTCATCGTGTCGTTGGATCTCTATGGGGGGACCTATCGTTTGCTGGAGCGGATCATGTCCAAATATGGCGTAACCGCTTCTTATGTCGATACGAACGATTTGGATGCACTGGAAAAGACCCGCCAAGTCAACACGAAAGCGGTGATCATCGAAACGCCAACCAATCCGTTGATGATGATCACCGATCTTGAGGCGGTATCGAAATGGGCGCGCACCCACGGGTTGCTAACGGTCGTAGATAATACGCTGATGACCCCGTATTTTCAGCGGCCGATCGAGCTTGGCGCGGATATCGTTGTGCACAGCGCGACGAAATATTTAGGTGGCCATAACGATGTCCTGGCCGGATTGATCGTAACTAAAGGGGAAGAACTGTCGCAGGAAATGGCGATCCTGCACAATTCGATTGGCGCGGTACTAAGCCCGTCCGATTCCTACCAATTGATGCGTGGAATGAAGACATTGGCGCTTCGGATGGAACGGCATGAAAGCAATGCACTCGCCATCGCGAAATTCCTGCAGTCGCATCCGCAGGTAGCGGAAGTGTTTCACCCAGGCTTGGAAGATCATCCGGGGTACGCGACGCAACGGAAGCAATCGAGCGGGAACACGGGGATTTTTGCCTTTAAGGTCACGGATGCCCGTTACGTGGAGCCGGTGCTGCGCCATCTGAACTTGATCGCGTTCGCTGAAAGCCTTGGCGGCGTGGAGTCGCTCATGACGTATCCGGCGGTCCAGACGCATGCGGACATTCCCGAGGAGATTCGAAAAGCGGTTGGCGTGGACGACCGGTTACTGCGATTCTCTGTTGGCATCGAGCATGTTGATGATTTGATTGCCGACTTGAGCGGAGCACTGGAAGCGGCGCGACAGGAAGTCGAAGGGGGACAAGGCGCATGAGCGGGCAGGAGAAACGGGAAAACAAATTCGAAACGAAGCTAATCCATTTCGGCAGTGAGGTAGACGAAGCGACGGGCGCATCCAGCGTACCGATCTATCAGGCGTCGACGTTTCATCACCACGACATTTTTAATCCGCCGCAGCATGATTATAGCCGTTCCGGCAATCCGACACGGCAAGCGCTTGAGGATTATATTGCGGTGCTGGAAGGCGGGGTGCAGGGCTTTGCCTTCGCAAGTGGGATGGCGGCCATTTCAACGACGCTGATGCTGCTCTCTGCCGGCGACCATATTATCGTGACGGAAGATGTGTACGGGGGTACATACCGGTTGCTGTCGAATATTTTGACTCGGATGAATATCGAGACGACGTTTGTGGACATGACGCAGCCGGAGTTGGTGAAGGCCGCATTAAAAGCCAATACGAAAGCTGTTTATATGGAGACGCCGTCCAACCCAACGCTGAAAATCACTGACATCGCGGAAATCTCCGCCTGGGCGCGGGAAAAGGGATTGCTCAGCATCGTGGATAATACGTTTATGACGCCGTATTATCAGCGCCCGATCGAGCTTGGAACGGATATCGTCCTGCATAGCGCGACCAAATTCCTTGGCGGTCACAGCGACGTGCTGGCCGGTTTAGCGGTGGCGCGGACGGACGAGTTGGCCCGTCAGCTGAAATACGTGCAGAACGGACTGGGCACCGTCCTGGGTGCGCAAGATTCATGGCTGCTGATGCGCGGCATGAAAACGCTGGGGGCCCGAATGGCGCATAGTGAGATCAGCGCCCGCAAGCTGGCTGATTGGCTGAGCCGCCGCGGCGATATCGACGCGGTGTTCTACCCCGGCCTAGCGAACCATCCTGGCCGCGAGGTCCAGGAGAAGCAATCGACCGGCTATGGCGCGGTCGTCTCCTTCGACGTCGGCTCGGGCGAGCGGGCGAAGCGTTTGCTGAACCTCGTGAAGCTGCCGCTCGTCGCAGTCAGCTTAGGCGCAGTCGAGAGCATCCTCTCCTATCCGGCAATGATGTCACACGCCTCGATGCCGCCGGAGGTTCGCGCGGAACGGGGCATTACCGACGGTCTGCTGCGTTTCTCCGTCGGACTCGAGGATATCGACGATTTGCTCGCCGATTTGGACGAGGCGCTTCGGAATAGTTAATGATTTCTACCTGAATCAACTCGGGCCGCATTTGCGGCCTTTTGTCATTTGTACCTGCAAATCGGGTGCTGTTTTTCTGGGCGTACCTGTGTTACGATTGAACTATCATTTCAATTTTCAGGTATTCTTAGGTATTCATTTATTGTTCTAAGGAGGCAGTGATTATGACTGCAATCGACGATATATTAAACAAGGCGCTGCAGGGTGGACGCCTCGATCTGGAAGATACCATACGGCTGTACGAGTCCGATGAAGTCGAGAAGATGGGACATACCGCGAACATTCTGATGGAGCGCAAGCATCCCGAACCGATTACGACGTTCGTCATCGGACGGAACATCAACTATACGAACGTATGCGACGTATACTGTCGGTTCTGTGCTTTTTACCGCCAACCGGGTTCGGATGAGGGATATGTGCTTCCGGACGAAGTAATTTTCCAAAAAATTCAGGAAACGATCGATGTAGGCGGAACGGAAATTCTGATGCAGGGCGGGACGAACCCTAACCTGCCATTTAGCTATTATACGAACTTGCTTAAAGCAATCAAGCAGCGGTTCCCGGACATTACGATGCACTCGTTTTCTCCTGCGGAGATTATGAAAATGAAGGAAGTGTCGGAAGGTCTTTCGCTGGAGGAAGTGGTACGCGAAATTCACGCGGCGGGCCTCGATTCGCTGCCGGGCGGCGGAGCGGAGATCCTGGACGACCGGACACGCCGGAAAATCAGCCGACTGAAAGGTTCCTGGAGAGACTGGATGGATGTAATGCAAACCGCGCACAAAATCGGCATGAACACGACGGCCACGATGGTTATCGGGTTCGGCGAGTCGATGGAAGAGCGGGCGCTTCATTTGCTGCGCGTGCGTGAAGCGCAAGATGAATGCATCCAAAACGGCTATGCCTCGGAAGGGTTCCTGGCTTTCATTCCATGGACTTTCCAACCGGATAATACGAATCTGAAAGCCGAACGCCAGACGCCGGAATCTTATTTAAAAACCGTGGCGATCAGCCGAATTGTATTGGATAACATCAAGAACTTGCAATCCTCCTGGGTGACCATGGGACCGGAAGTCGGCAAGCTGTCGCTGCAGTACGGCTGCAACGACTTCGGCAGCACGATGATCGAGGAGAACGTCGTATCGTCCGCCGGAGCGACGCATAAGGTCAATATCGAATCGATTCTCTCCATCATTCGCGCGGCAGGTAAAATCCCGGCTCAGCGCAATACGAAATATGAAATTTTGCGTGTCTTCGACGAAGAAGCTACGGTCGAACGCGATTTTATTATGCAAAACTAACAGGATTTTGTTGGCAATTTATTGGAAGAACTACCTTTCATTCCATGAACGGTTCCCGTATATCCGTTTCCTTCCCACCATATACTTGGAGAAGGAAGCGGAAGGGGGCCAGGTTCATGGATTTTTTTACCGTACGCGTTAAATGCGGTTCCGCCGAATCGGAGGAACGGTTCAAAAGCATGATACAAGATGCCGTTAACAGCTTACATAACCGCGAGTTTCAGCTTACTTTTCAAGCGGCTGGAGGCGGAATGCTGGAGGCTGTCATAGTTGGTCGGTCGGATAAGGACGGCGGACAAGATCACCCGGAACAACTGATCGATCTGTTATCGCTCGAATTCGCGGAATACCTCGTGGACGTGAAGGAAGAAGAGGTGGCTGCTCGAGTCATGAAACGGGACTACAGCTTCGAATCCCGGGAAGAAGCGCTTCAGGTGCAGCAGATGGTGAACCGGATGCTGGCGGAGGGCACGGAAACCGGGGGCTCGCGAGAGGAACGAAAAGCGTTGGTCCAAAAGGCGCTTCGCGGGTATATGCAGGCTTCCTCCGATCTTCATCTGGATGGATTCGCCTTGTTTCGACTTAAGACATACGAGGACAAACTGCGGGAACTCGTGGATTTTGCCGTGGATGAATACTTGCTTGATAAGCAGTATGAAGAGTTTATTGGGCTGCTGCAGTATTTCGTATATTTTCAGGAGCCCTTAACGCCATTGGTTCATTTGATGCATAAGCAGGGCCATGAATTCGCGATTTTGAACGAACAGTTTACACCGGTCCACGTACCAGCTTCCGGCGGGGTCGTTGCCCGGATAGCCGATCAGGAGATGCAGATGGAAGACGTGATCGTCAGTACCTTGATCTCCTTATCCCCGGATAAAATCCTGATCCATACGCAGGACCCCGATGCTCAGGTGATTACGACCATCTCGCGGATTTTCGGAGAGCGTGTGGAGTTGTGTTTGCTTTGTCCGCATTGCAAGCCATTCCATCAGGAGTTTCGCCGCCTGGATCAAGGCAGATAAGCTTTGGTTTCTTGACGGCTCGAAAGGTTAGCATTATAATTACTTGCAAGTTAAAGATTCGAAGTCGAATTCGTATCAGGATGAGCTTCGTGATCCAAAGCTGATTATTGAACAACCTTAATAGCGTTGACAAAGACATGAGCCAGATGGCCTGAGCCGTACAGAGAAAGGGAACTTGGCTGGAATTCCCTTCGGTTTCGCTTTTGGTTTACCCCTTTGTAGCTGTATTCCCGAACCTTCATGAAGTAGGGAATACCGGTTCATTCCCGTTATTGAATGCCGAATTAAGGGCCATATCCGAATGCAATGCGCTGTTGGTGTTGCGGAGAGGCCGAATGAGGGTGGAACCACGGGTATATGACGCTCGTCCCTTTCCGGGACGGGCGTTTTTTGATTTGTCCGCACCGGTAAATCCAACAACATTTTGACTAGGGAGGAACAAAAAGTGGCAGTATCGGTTATTTTGCCGGACGGTTCGGTTCGGGAGTATGCGGAAGGCAGCAGCTTGGAGGATGTGGCGGCTTCAATCAGCAGTGGTTTGCGCAAAAATGCGTTGGCCGG
Source organism: Paenibacillus timonensis (assembly GCF_009725205.1). Lineage (GTDB taxonomy): Bacteria > Bacillota > Bacilli > Paenibacillales > Paenibacillaceae > Fontibacillus > Fontibacillus rhizolycopersici. The sequence continues at coordinate 31,730 of NZ_WNZY01000011.1, forward strand.
GAAGATCAACGGCGTTACGGTTGATTTGAACGCGAAGCTGGTGGATGGCGCCAAAGTTGAGATTATTACGGGGGATTCCCAGGACGGCCTGGAAGTCATGCGCCATAGCAGCGCCCACTTGATGGCTCAAGCGGTGAAGCGCCTGTTTGGCAACAAGGAAGTGAAGCTGGGGATCGGTCCGGTGATCGAAGACGGGTTCTACTATGACATGGATCTGGAACACCCGCTGAATCCGGAAGATCTACAAAAGATCGAAAAAGAAATGGAACGCATCATCGGCGAAAACCTGCCGATTACCCGCCGGGAAGTGAGCCGCGAGGAAGCGGTGGCGATCTTTACCGAGCTAGGCGATCCGTACAAGTTGGAGCTCATTCGCGATTTGCCGGAGGACAGCGTCATTTCGATTTATGATCAAGGCGAATTTTTTGACTTGTGCCGCGGGCCCCATGTGCCTTCGACCGGGAAGATTAAAGTATTTAAGCTCTTGAACGTGGCAGGCGCATACTGGCGCGGCAATAGCAACAACAAAATGCTGCAGCGGATTTACGGTACCGCGTTTATGAAGAAAGCCGATCTGGATGAGCATCTGCATATGTTGGAAGAAGCCAAGAAGCGTGACCACCGTAAGCTGGGTAAGGAACTGAATATTTTCACGTTCAATAACCTGGTAGGTCAAGGTTTGCCGATCTGGCTGCCAAAGGGAGCTACGGTTCGCCGGACGCTGGAGCGTTATATCGTCGACATCGAGGAGCGTTTGGGTTATCAGCATGTATACACGCCGGTGCTTGGTAATGTGGATTTGTACAAGACATCGGGCCACTGGGAGCATTATCAGGAAGATATGTTCCCCAAAATGGCCATCGATACGGAAGAATTCGTACTTCGTCCGATGAACTGCCCGCACCATATGATGGTGTATAAGAGTGATATGCGCAGCTACCGGGATTTGCCGATCCGGATCGCTGAGCTCGGGATGCAGCATCGTTACGAAATGTCCGGCGCCTTGACCGGTTTGCACCGCGTGCGTTCCATGACGCTGAATGATGCGCATATTTTCTGCCGTCTCGATCAAATCAAGGATGAATTTACACGCGTGCTCGACCTGATCAAACAGGTTTACAACGATTTCGGCATTCATGAGTATCGCTTCCGGTTGTCCTACCGCGATCCGCAGGATACGGAGAAATACTTCCAAAACGACGAGATGTGGAATACGGCGCAGCGGATGCTCCGCGAAGTTGTAGAGGAAGCGGGTCTGCCGTTCTTCGAAGCGGAAGGCGAAGCGGCATTCTACGGTCCGAAGCTCGACGTGCAGATTAAAACGGCGCTGGGCAAAGAAGAAACGCTGTCGACCGTTCAGATCGACTTCTTGTTGCCGGAACGCTTCGAGTTGGAATATGTCGGCGACGACGGCGCAAAACACCGTCCGGTCGTATTACACCGCGGGATCCTCGGCACAATGGAACGCTTCACCGCCTTCCTGCTCGAGAACTTCGCGGGTAACTTGCCGCTGTGGCTGGCTCCGGTTCAGGCGAAGGTCATTCCGGTTTCCGGTAACTTCGACGCCTATGCACGTCAAGTGGAAGACAAGCTGCGCGCTGCCGACATTCGCGCCGAAAGCGATCTGCGCAACGAGAAGCTCGGCTATAAAATCCGTGAAGCTCAACTCGAGAAGCTGCCGTACATGTTCGTCGTCGGCGAAAGCGAGCAAAGTGCCGGCACCGTCTCCGTGCGTAAGCGTGGCGAGGGCGATCTTGGCGCTAAACCGGTGGATGAAGTGGTCGCTCAGTTGCAGGAAGAAATTCGTAATCACGTGATTTAGTTGGCGCGCGACGCTATAAATCCCGTGATCCGCTGCGGAGCAAATGTTGCTACGTGAGCAACGGAGAGCGCAGCTGAATTCAAGATTCGACGCCGACCCCCGCTTCTCGAGTTAACTTCGTGCTGGAAAGCCAATAGGTATAGAATTGGGCGGATGTGGAAAACCTTTCGGATAAGGGGGAGGTTTTCTCATGCGCCAATTTCATTTCTGGCAAAAGATAAGCAAACGCTGTTTGCTTGCAGGACTGCTTGTTTTTACGATGGCGGCGGATCTGCCGGCCAGCGGCATTCATTCGCAACACTTCAACGCGAACCGGCAAGCCCGGAATTTAGCAGAATGGTTGGACCTTAAGCAAATGCAGCAAATGCAGGCGGAAAGGGCTGCACGGCAAACCCAATATCAGCGGGTCAACGTTATGAACCCGGAACATAAACAGGCCCAGCCTGAACGCAAGAAAGTCGAAACCGTCAAAGTCTTAGCGACCGGTTATACGGCCGGTTACGAGTCAACCGGCAAAAAGCCCAGCCATCCGCAATACGGCATAACTTATTCGGGCGTGAAGGTGAGACGGAACAAAGACACCGTCTCGACGATCGCCGCCGATTTGAAGATCTTTCCGCTCGGCACTATCCTTTATATCCCCGGATACGGTTACGGAGTCGTCGCCGATAAAGGCTCGGCAATTCGCGGCCACAAAATCGATCTTTATTTTGACACCATTAAGCAGGTTTATAAGGAGTGGGGGAAAAAAGAGGTCGAGGTACAGGTGGTCCGTAAAGGAGACGGCAAGTTGACCGAAGCGATGCTGCGGGAGCTTGGCAAAGTGATGGAAGTGAGCAAGGAAATTCCCGAAAACCTGTGGGAAAAGGCGATTTGAAGTTCGGTTTAACCCTTCGCATAATTCGCCTTCCCGGTTCGCATAATAAGCTTCGTGGTCAACAACGAGAGGGCCACGTGAAACGCCGGTGATTCACGATTCGGCGTATGCGAGAGGGAGGTGAAATTCATGGCAAATCAAAAGAAAGCCGCTTCTCCAGGTTACAAAACACCTAATGAGAAGTTTAATGAGGAATTTGCTGAGGAAAGCACGGCTACCGTTGCTCAGAAAGCGAAAGCTTCTCGCAATGCAACGACTCCTGTGAACAAACAACAATAATGATAGCGTGAAGCGCAAAGAGCGTCCCTCAGGGACGCTTTTTTACATATATCTCCAAACGCCTCGGTCTCGGGACCGAGCTCCCTTTCCATCCCGCGCCGCTGTTCATCAGCTCTGGCTTCAGGTAAACTGACATTAGAAAGAGGCAGTCCATTGGAGGTAACGACATGAGAAACGGCTTATTTGGTAGGTTTATAGGCGGGATGGTGCTGATTGGTATCGGGGGGGTTTTTCTTCTGAACCAGTTCGGTGTGACCGATTTCAGCATTGGCGAGATGTTCTCTACGTACTGGCCCGTGTTTTTAATTCTGGGGGGATTGGTGAACCTCAGCAACAGCGGCTTGCGGGGCGGTAACTTTATCGGCAGTGCCATATTAATTCTAATCGGCGGTTATTTCCTGGGCCGCAACTTGAATTTGATCGATTTAAGTCCAGGTGAATTTTTCCGATTCTTCTTCCCGATGATGCTGATCATCGGCGGGTTATACGTATTGTTCAAACCACGCGATCCGCACCGACGGAAGCGGCATGAGGATTTTCCACCTCCTCCGATGCCGCCGCTTGATCCGCCACCTCCTCCGCCAACGTTCCATCCGGAGATGGAGTCGCCGCTCGATTCGATTTTCGGTTCGATGGAGAAGGAGAAAGAGAAGGAGCGAGAGCAGCAGGCAAAACAGGAGAAGTCGTATTATGAACACCCGAAATTTAACCCGTATCACGGGGGAAGCGTTCCGGGAGATCATGGATCCGTGATTCAAAAGTCGGGATTTATTGGCGACGTGCATTTGGGCCAGGACTATTTTCAGTTGAAACCGATGAATATCTCACATTTTATCGGCGATACGATCATCGACTTGACCAAGGCGCAAATTCCGTACGGCGAAACGAAAATTAACGTATCGTCATTCATTGGCGACGTTAAGGTGTTCGTCCCTGAAGATATGGATATCGGCATCGTGGCCACCTCAAGTGCGTTCATCGGCGACCTGAAAGTATTGACGCAGAAGCAAGGCGGATTTATGAGCAGCGTCACGGCCGAATCTCCGTATTACGGCGAAGCAAACAAGCGGGTTAAGCTGATCGTCAGCGTATTTGTAGGTGACGTCAAAGTAAACATGGTAGGTTGATCCCATGATCGTGCAGCGGATATTGAAGAATACAAAGTGGGAGTTGCTGTGCTACTTTTTGCTTACCGGCAGCCTAACGGCGGTTGCCTTCTATATCGGAACCAATACCGGGGTGATCGTTGTCAGCGATCCCTGGGTGTGGATTTACGATATGGCGGGCATCGTCGTTTTGGCGCTGATTATCGGGTATATTGCCGGTCGGCGCATTCAGGGGAAGATCGATCATTTGCACTTGAACATGCTCCAAGTGGCCAAAGGCAATTTATCGGTACGGATGCCGGAGACGGCAGACCAGACGTTTAACGGGTTATACCAGGAATTCAATAACATGATTGATGCGATGGAGAAAAAGATGCAGCTCCTGCAACAGCTTGGCGAGCAGGAGGTTATCGAGAAGGAGCAGGCGACGGAAAAAGCGGTGCTTGAGGAGCGCAGACGGCTCGCCCGCGATCTGCACGATACCGTCAGTCAGCAGTTGTTCGCCATACATATGGCGGCTTCGTCCTTGCCAAAGGTGCTGGAGGTTAACGCGGCCCAGGCGGAAACGGTACTGAATCAACTGATTCAGATGTCGAATACCGCACAAAAACAGATGCGGGCATTGATCGCCCAATTACGCCCGATGGAGCTAGTGGGCAAATCCTTAGCGGAGGCATTGGATCAGTGGTTTCCCGATTATTGCCGGCAAAATGGGCTAAAGGGGATCAAGGACATGGATATCCAAGGGGACATGTCGGAAGCGAAGGAGCATCAGCTGTTCCTGATCATCCAGGAAGCGATGGCAAATATCGTGAAGCATGCCGGAGCCGGCATGGTTAGCTTGTCGTTGCGGGAAGGCCCACGCCAGGTTGTGCTCAGCATCAGCGATGACGGACAAGGCTTCAGCAGCACGTACCAGAAGCAGGGTTCTTACGGTTTAACGACGATGAAGGAGCGAGCCGAGAAACTAGGCGGCAACGCGGAAATCATCAGTAAGCCGGGGGCGGGAACGACGATTCGGGTGCATATTCCGAAGTTCGAGGAAGGTAAAGGGGGAGCCGCGAATGAGCAAAATCAAGGTGATGATCGTCGACGACCATGACATGGTGCGAATGGGATTAAAGACATATTTAATGCTGGATCCGGGGTTCGAGGTGATCGGTGAAGCCGGAGACGGACGCGAGGCGGTGGAAGTCCTGGAACGCGGGCTTCCGGAGGGGCCGCCGGATATCATTCTGATGGACTTGATGATGCCGAACATGAACGGGGCGGAAGCAACTAAGGAAGTGTTGAGTCGGTTTCCGGGCATGAAAATCGTGATTTTGACCAGCTTTTTAGAGGATGATCTCGTGGTCCAGGCAGTTGAAGCCGGTGCGGTCAGTTACGTGCTCAAAACGGTCTCCGCCGAAGAACTGATTTATGCGCTTCAAGGCGCTTTCCGTGGGATGCCGGTGATGACGGGCGACGTCGCCCAGGCGCTCACGCGAGGCCTCAGACAACGAACCGTAAAAGGTGATGACTCGGGAATGACCGAGCGGGAGAAGGAAGTCTTGCTTTTGATTGCCGAAGGCAAAAGTAACAAGGATATTGCCGAGGAGCTGCATATCAGCATCAAAACGGTCAAAACCCATGTCAGCAACCTGCTGATGAAATGCGAACTGGAAGACCGTACACAGCTGGCAATTTATGCACACCGACAAGGCTGGGTGACGCGTTAATAGGGGAACTCTAGCTTTTATCTCCTTTTTAATTGTTTTTAATGTACGTTTAAGGTTTCTGGTACAGAATAAAAACAAGAAAACAAGTTACCCCTGAATCACGCAGGGGAAGGAGGTCAATCATACCATGGACGATCAAAAGAACAAATCGGGCCAACCCTTTGACGAAGACGCAAACGATTCGAAGCGTCAGGAATCTTCGGAGTCAGGCTCTTCCTATTATTACTCTTACGGACCTTTTCAATCCTATGGAAAAACAAACGAGGAACCAGGCCAAGGTGCAGACTACGAACGCAGCCAGCCCGAAGAGGTGGAAGTGACGAAACCGCAGCCGCTTAAACCGTTTCCTTCTTCCTACGATGTGATTCGCAGCACGGTTGAACCTACCAACGGCTCTAGTGGGGACGGGCGCAACAACTTGCCGGCGGCAAAAAGCAGCAATTGGCAATACAATAGCAAACCGACGAAAAAATCTTCGGTACGTTCGGTGATTGCCGGTGTATTGGCCGGTATGTTGATCATGACCGGAGCTATGGTCTTTGCGGACCGCGCCAATCTGTTTACGTCGGATCAGGCGGCTTCCGCATCGGTGCCAGCATCGGGAAGCGCGTCGAATAGCGGCGGCGTCGAATCGACGGGCAAAGCGACAACCGCGTTGTACCCGGTAACGGATTCCGGAGAAGTGACCAAAGTCGTCAGCCAAGCCGGACCGGCCGTCGTCAAAATCGAAACATTGACGGATGCCAGCAAGCAAAACAGCAACAATCCGTACAGCAGCGATCCGTTCTACCGCTATTTCTTCGGCGATGATGCGTTTGGCTCTGGCGGGAACAACGGCAGCGAGGACGGAAGTAACGGTTCGTCCTCCGGTTCGAGCCAACTGGTACCGACGGGGATTGGGTCCGGGTTTATTTTCGATAAAACGGGTTACATTCTAACCAATGAGCATGTCGTTCATAATGCCGATGTGGTGCAGGTCACGGTGCAAGGGACAGAAAAACCTTATGAAGCTAAGGTGCTAGGTAAGAGTTATGAGCTTGACCTGGCTGTCCTGAAAATCGAAGGCGACAGCAACTTCCCGTCGATTCCGCTCGGCAACTCCGATAACACGCAAGTCGGGGAATGGATGGTAGCGATCGGCAATCCGCAGGGCTTTGACCATACGGTTACGGCTGGCGTATTAAGCGCGAAGGAACGCGACATCACGATTGCCGGCGAGAATGGCGAGAAAAATCGTGAGTATGAGCATTTACTGCAAACGGACGCTTCGATCAATCCCGGCAACTCGGGCGGCCCGCTATTGAATCTGAACGGCGAAGTGATCGGGATTAACGTGGCCGTCAGCTCGGATTCACAGGGTATCGGGTTTGCGATTCCGACCAGTACAATCAGCGAAGTGCTCGACAAGTTGAAGAACAATGAGAAAATTCCGCAAAAACCGGTACCGTTCATCGGAGCTACCTTGATGACAATGACGGAAGAAGTGGCGAAGCAAATGCAAACCGACGTGAAGGAAGGTTCGATCGTCACGGACATCGTCTTTAAATCGCCGGCTTACAATGCCGACCTTCGACCTTACGATATCATCACTGGGGCGAACGGCACCAAATTTGCCACCAAGGAGAAATTGATTGAATTCATCCAGAAGCAACAGGTGGGAACGAAAGTGACGATGAACATCGTGCGCGACGGGAAGAACCTCGACCTCGAGGTCACGGTTGGCGACAAAAATGAGTTCTCTAACGTGAACTAATACGCACGGGAAGTAACCAGGGCGGCGAAGGCGGCAGGAATAGAGCCTGCCGCCTTTTTTGGTACCCGGATGCGGGTGGGATATCCGTTTTGGTACAATGGAGACAGTGGAGCTTGCCTGAGGCAAGCGCAAGGCAAAGGAGAGATTGTTCGTGAGATCGGCAATTTTGGTCATAGATGATGATGAGAAAATCACGTCGATGCTGCGACGCGGCCTGGCGTTCGAGGGGTATGACGTTTATACGGCCCAAAATGGGGCGGAAGGATTGTCGATGATGATGAGTGCCGACCCGGATCTGATCATTTTAGACGTCATGATGCCTAAAGTAGACGGGTTCGAAGTATGCCGGCGATTGCGCGAAGGCGGAAGCACTGTTCCGGTTCTAATGTTGACCGCGAAGGATGAGGTCGAGAACCGGGTGAAGGGTCTGGATCTGGGTGCGGACGATTATCTCGTCAAGCCGTTTGCCCTGGAGGAGCTGCTAGCCCGGGTTCGAGCATTGCTCCGGCGCAAGGATTCGGCGGGAGACGCGGGCAACCAGCGCCTCATTTTTGAGGACATCGTCATGGATCTCGATTCCCGCGAGGTCACGCGGGCGGGGCAGCGTTTGGAGCTAACGGCCAAGGAGTTCGAGCTGCTCCATCTGTTCCTGCAAAATCCGAAACGGCTGCTGACCCGCGATCTAATCATGGATAAGATTTGGGGTTACGACTACAGCGGGGAGTCGAACGTGCTGGAGGTTTATATTGCCATGCTTCGGCAAAAAACGGAGGAGCACGGCGGCAAGCGTATCATTCAGACGATCCGCGGGGCCGGTTACATCCTGAGAGGAGAGGCTTAAGCATGTCGATCCGGCTGCGGCTAACTGCATGGTATACCGGGATTTTGGCCGTTACGCTGATCTTGTTCAGCGCTTCGATCTATGCCTTTGTTCGATACAACACCTATATGGAAGTGAAGAACCGGTTGGAGGATCAGGCCAATCGTATCAAAAACTCCCAAAGCTACAGCATCACCCAGGGACTGGATTTGTATCTGGATCCGATGCAGGCGAACCGGTTAGAGGATGCCCAACTGTTTGTGCAGATCCACAATTATACGGATGGAAACACGCGGTATTCGCAAAATCTGCTGAGTTGGAACATGAAGTTTCCCGTTCCTGACGCCGGATCGTTGAGCAAGATCGCGGGCTTCAAGAAGGTACAGCTGTATAATCAGTCTTTCTTGCTGTATCAGCTTCCGATTACGCTCGATAACAATTTGATCGGCTTAATTCAACTAGCGGCCTATACCGGCGCAGAAGATAAGTTGATGAACCGAATGAGCACGGTCTTGTTATTCGGCTCGATCATCACGATTCTGGCCGCCAGCTCACTTGGCCTCTTTCTGGCGCGTAAATCGATGGCACCGATCGGAAAGGTCATTGAGGCGGCAAACGGGATTCAGACCGGAAACGACTTGAGCGTAAGGATTGATTACGAAGGGCCCAACGATGAAATCGGTCAATTAATCGGTACTGTTAACAACATGCTGGCACGTACCGAAGGCTTCTATAAGGAATTGGATGAAGCTTATTCGACCCAGCGCCGGTTCGTATCGGATGCCTCCCACGAATTGCGAACGCCGCTCACGACGATTCGCGGCAACGTTGACTTATTGAAGCGAATGTGGACGCAGGATGAAGCTCGGCGTGATCCTGGTGAAGAGGAACAGGTACGCAGTTTTTCGCTGGAGGCGGTGAGCGACATCGCTGCCGAGTCCGAACGCATGAGCCGGTTGGTGAACGATATGCTGTCGCTGGCCCGGGCGGATGCCGGGCAAACATTAACAAAGGAGCCGCTGCTGCTGGCTCCGGTCGTGGAGGAGGTGGCCCGCCGGGCGCACTTCTTGCCGCGAAAAGCGGAGTGGATCCAGGGCGATTTACAGGCGCTGGAGGGTGTGTCGGTTGTTGGCAGCAAGGATTATCTGCAGCAGATGCTGTTTATTTTTATTGAAAATGCGTTCAAATATACCGAACAGGGTAGCGTCACGATCGATGCCGTTCAATCGGCAGGACAGATTGGCATTCGCATCGCCGATACGGGTATCGGGATGGACCGCAGCGAGGTCCCTCATATTTTTGAACGCTTCTATCGGGCCGACCCGTCTCGCGGAGTCATTCAGGGAACCGGCCTGGGATTATCGATTGCCAAATGGATTATCGACGAGCATGAGGGCTCTGTAGAAGTGTTAACCAAGCGAGGTGAAGGGACGACTTTCATCATCTGGCTTCCCGCGATCTTTAACGCCCTCCCGGAATAGTTTATAATAGAGAGGCTCCCCTCCGTCAGGGAAAACTGGGGGACGAGAAAGCAGGGATACGATTCATGGAAGTGATTAAAATTTCGCCGCGCGGTTACTGCTACGGTGTCGTGGACGCGATGGTTCTGGCCCGGCAGGCGGCTAAGAACCTCGATCTGCCGCGGCCGATATATATACTCGGCATGATTGTGCACAACAGCCATGTCACGAATTCTTTCGAAGATGAAGGGATTATTACGCTGGATGGCCCGAATCGCCTGGATATTTTGAGCAAGGTGGAGAGCGGGACAGTCATCTTTACCGCGCATGGGGTATCTCCGGAGGTCCGTAAGCTGGCCCGTGACAAAGGGCTAACAACCGTGGATGCCACTTGCCCGGACGTCACCAAAACCCATGTACTCATCGAAGAGAAGGTTGCCGAAGGGTATGAGGTGATCTATATCGGGAAGAAAGGGCATCCCGAGCCGGAAGGCGCGGTAGGCGTTGCGCCAGGCAAGGTGCATCTGATCGAGAAAGAAGAAGAGATCGAGCAGCTAAACCTCTCCGCCGACAAAATCGTAATCACCAACCAAACGACGATGAGTCAGTGGGATATTAAGCATATTATGAAAAAACTGCTGGAGAAGTATCCAGGTGCAGAGGTGCACAACGAGATTTGCCTAGCGACCCAGATGCGCCAGCAGGCAGTAGCGGAACAAGCTAGTCAGGCGGACCTCGTGATCGTCGTCGGCGATCCCCGGAGCAACAACTCTAACCGGTTAGCCCAGGTATCGGAAGAGATCGCTGGAGTTACAGCGTACCGGATCGCAGACGTTACGGAGCTCAAGCGCGAGTGGTTGGATGGCATCGGCAAAGTAGCGGTGACATCAGGCGCGTCGACGCCAACGCCAATTACGAAGGAAGTTATTCATTATCTTGAGCAATATGACCCGGAAGAACCGACAACCTGGGATATCATCCGAACGGTTAATCTAGCGAAATTATTGCCTCCGGTTAAAGTCGGAGCTAAAAGTAAAGAGGAATAAAAGCATAGATTCATAGGGAGAAAGCCGCGCTGTGCCGCGGTTTTCGTCCATTTACCAACATTTGCGGGGTCCCCTACGATTCGATTCATGTTATACTCGTTGTAGAAAGGTTACAAAAATGTAACTAACCTATCAACTACAACAAGGAGATGACAGGATGAAATCGAATCGACTGAAACGTTTGGTGACGGGTGGACTAACCGCAATGTTAGCCGCAGCAATCGTTGTGCCGGCTTCGGCCTCGGCAGCCTCGAATACGACGACTTATAAAACTTATTCGACCTATAAGACTTATACAACCTATGGCGCGAACACTTGGACGAATTATTATACGATTCCATGGTATCAATACTATCAACCTCAGCAACCGGTACAAAGCGGCAGCCAAGGCACGACAGGCAACAAAGCGCAAACCGGAACGACACAAGGAACGACACAAGGAACTACGCAAAACGCAACGACCGACAAGTCGCAATTTGCTACTCAGGTTATTACCCTGGTGAATCAGGAGCGTGCGAAACAGGGCCTCAAGCCGCTCACGGGTAATGCAGAGTTAAACAATATGGCTTGGGCTAAAGCGAAGGATATGAGCGATAATAACTATTTTAGCCATACCTCTCCAACCTATGGTTCGCCGTTTGACATGATGAAGAAGTTCGGCATTCAATTCGGTTATGCGGGCGAGAATATCGCGATGGGGCAGAAGACGCCAACTGAGGTCGTCAACGCCTGGATGAACAGCGAAGGCCACCGCGCCAATATCTTGAACGCCAATTACAATCTGATCGGTGTCGGCTATTATAACGGATATTGGGCACAGGAGTTTGTTGGGAGATAAATAGCTTCATAAACAGGAAAGGCCGGGGAGCACGATTCTCCGGTCTTTTTTTATTTGTTCGCTGTATAGAAAAGGCGGGGGTCAATGTTTGTACGGTCCGTTTCGCCATCATCCCTTTTGTTCAGGAGTAAGGTAGGGGGTGTGTTTCCAACTAAGTAACCTGCCATCTACGATCTGACTTAACGGGATATTCATGCAAACGTCCGGACAAGGCGTGATGGACCGAGCGTTGCGTCATTTAAGCACTAGCCTATAACCATTGGGGTTGACGGGAGAGACAAATTCAGCTATAGTTACTTTAGTGAATAAAAGCTTAAAAGCACACAAGCGTTCAAGCGAAATAGTGCCTGTACGTTCGAATAATGGTTTTTAGCCTGCATACAACCGTCTTATTAAGAAAGGATGGAATCGGAATGATCGTTATTACATCAAACCAAACCCCTGAGGAGCGCGTTCAGGAAATTATCGCCGTGATTGAGAAGGAAGGAGTGCAGACCCATGTTTCCCGCGGGAAGGATCGTACCGTCATCGGTTTGATCGGCCTGATCGAACCGAAGCTCGCCGAACATCTTCGCCAAATGAAGGACGTCGAGAATGTCATTAAGATTTCGAAGTCCTATAAATTGGCTAGCCGAGATTTTCATCCGGAAGATACGGTCATTTCTATCGGTGATGTCAAGATCGGCGGCGGCGAGCTGGTTGTTATGGGCGGCCCTTGCGCAGTAGAATCGCCGGAACAAATCGACGAGATCGCTCGTTTGGTGAAGGCGGCCGGCGGGCAAGTATTGCGGGGAGGGGCGTTTAAGCCCCGTACCGGTCCGTACAGCTTCCAAGGCGTTGGCGTGGAAGGCCTTGTCATGATGGCGGAAGCGGGCAAGAAGCATGGCCTCCTGACCATTACAGAGGTGATGACGCCGGAGTACGTCGATGTCTGCGCCGAATACGCCGATATTTTGCAGGTTGGAACACGCAATATGCAGAACTTTGATTTGCTGCGCAAGCTGGGCACCTGCAACAAGCCGGTATTACTCAAGCGAGGCTTCAGCGCCACCTACGACGAGTTCCTGAACGCGGCGGAATACATCCTGGCGGGCGGCAACCCGAACGTGATGCTGTGCGAACGCGGGATCCGAACATTCGAAACCTACACCCGTAATACGCTGGATCTGTCCGCGATTCCGGTGCTCCAGGGCTTAAGCCATCTGCCGGTCATTTCCGATCCGAGCCATGGCACGGGCCGTCGTGAGCTCGTGGAACCGATGACGAAGGCCTCCGTGGCCGCCGGGGCAGACGGTCTGATCATCGAAATGCACACCGATCCGGACAACTCGATGACCGGTGACGGCGTACAGTCTTTGTTCCCTGACCAATTCGCTGCTTTATTGCAAGATTTGGAGAAATTGGCCCCACTGGTAGGGAAACGCTTTGATACCCCGAAGGCCGCACTTCACGTGTAACATAGAATGACTTAAAGTCCATTCGCCTTGCGGCGAGTGGGCTTTTATACTTTTTGTAGATAAATTTGTACTATGCGTAATAATACCTTATTTCGGATGTAAAAATACCTTACATAAGTATTGACGACTTCGCCCCCACAGTCCTATAATGACGACATAATCATACTAAAGGATGAACGTTAATCGCAAAAATAAGATTTAATGTTCGTGATTTGGGGAGGAAAGAGTATGTCAGCAGAGATCGTTTTAAAAACAATCAAGGAAAAGCAAATCGAGTGGGTAGACTTCCGTTTTGTTGATCTATCGGGACGGGCACATCATATTACCCTTCCGGCTAAAGAAGTAAATGAGGAAACATTTGTGAACGGCGTAGCTTTCGACGGATCTTCGATCCCTGGGTTCCGCGGCATTGAAGAATCCGACATGGTCATGATGCCGGACCATGGTTCCGTATTCGTCGACCCGTTTACCGCGCATCCGACGTTGAACGTATTTTGCGACATTTATACGCCGGACGGCGACCGATATGAGCGTGATCCACGCAGCATTGCAGTGCGTGCAGAAGAATACCTGAAGCAAAGCGGCGTAGGCACGGCGGCATTCTTTGCCCCGGAATCCGAGTTCTTTATTTTCGACGATGTCCGCTTTGAAAGTGGCATGAACAAAACGTACTACTCGGTAGATTCCGAGGAAGCGGCATGGAATACGGGGCGTTCGGAAGAAGGCGGCAACCTGGGTTATAAAGTGCCGGTCAAAGGCGGCTACGTACCGGTAGCGCCAACCGACAAGCAACAGGATATCCGCAGCGAAATGTGCCGTTTGCTTGAAGAATCCGGCATCCGCGTGGAGCGTCATCACCACGAAGTAGCGACTTCCGGTCAAGCGGAAATCAACTTCCGCTTCGATACGCTGTTGAAAACCGCGGATAACCTGATGGTTTACAAGTATATCGTACACAACACCGCTGCTCAGTTCGGAAAAACGGCAACGTTTATGCCGAAACCCCTGTTTGGCGACAACGGTAGCGGGATGCACGTGCATCAATCCATCTTCAACGGCGACACTCCGCTGTTCTACGACAAAGGGGCTTACGCAAACCTGAGCGAAATCGCCTTGAACTATATCGGCGGCATCCTGTACCACGCTCCAGCGATCATTGCGTTTACGAATCCAAGCACGAACTCGTTTAAACGCTTGGTTCCTGGCTTCGAGGCTCCGGTAAACCTGGTTTACTCGAAGGGGAATCGCTCAGCTGCCGTCCGGATCCCGGTAGCCGCGGTAACACCAAAGGGCTGCCGCATTGAGTTCCGTACCCCGGACTCCACGGCGAACCCGTACCTGGCCTTCTCCGCCATGCTGATGGCAGGCCTTGACGGCATCAAGAACAAAATTGATCCGGTCAAACTGGGTTACGGACCGTTCGACAAGAACATCTATGAATTGTCCGATGAAGAGAAAGCGACGATTCGCAGTGTTCCGGGTTCCCTGGACGAAGCGCTAAGCGCTTTGGAAAACGATTATGAGTTCCTGACCCAAGGCGGTGTATTCACGAAGGCGTTCATCGACAACTTTGTAGAGTTGAAGCGCGCCGAAGCGAGAGCTGTCGCCGTGCGAGTACATCCTTACGAATTTGGCCTTTATTACGATCTGTAAGCTGAATTAGCCATCATATGATAAACTCCCCATCCAACGGATGGGGAGTTTTTTTGAATTCACAATCTACTTAAGCGCTCCTGCTTCCGCATGAATCCCGCACAACCAGCTCAGGCTCAACGACGACGGAGCTGGCTACCGACTGGTTGTGAATCAGATCGAAGAGCAAAGAAGCGGCTAGACGACCTAACTTCTCCTTGTTTTGACGAATGGTCGTAAGGGAAGGACTTACGTAACGGCAGGCTTCAATATCATCGCAGCCGATTAAGGCAACTTCCTCAGGAACACGCAGCCCGTGTTCTCTCAGCGCTCGCAAAGCGCCGATGGCCAGCAAATCCGAGGCAGCAAAAATCGCCTTAGGCAAAGAGCCGGCCTGGATCATGCGGGTCATGGCCTCGTAACCGCTGGCTTCATAGAAGCTGTCGCCGCCTGCGAACCATTCCTCACGGAGGGGGAGTCCGTAGCTCTCCAGGGCATTTCGATATCCCTGCTCCCGCTCCCTGGAGATATCGGACTCGACCGTGCTGCCGATGTACCCAAGCTCCCGATAACCCAGTAGATAGAAATGCTCCACCGCTTTGGCCGACATGTTGGCATGATCGGACATGAGATAGCCAGAGCTTCGCCCGTGCAACGGGATGTCGATGCCGATGCAAGGAATTTCGCTCTGATCCAGCGCACGGATCTCGGTACCCACCTCTTGCCCGCTGACGATAAAACATCCAGCCGTCCGATACTGTCGGCAACGCGTTAAATAATCGGCGTTTCCGCTGCTCTTATGATCGGGGTTAAGAAACAGCAAGTCGTAGCCGAACAACCCCACCTGCTTCTGAAATGCGTTTAATACCTCCGCAAAAAAAGGATGGGCAAAATCCGCATGCCGTCTCCCGGCGAAGACGATTCCGATGATCGGGGTATGCTTCTGCGCCAGTGTCTTTGCCGTGTGGGCGGGAACATATCCGGTTTGCCGCATGACCTCAAGCACCTTGGCCCGAGTTTCCTCTGAAATATCGCTGTAATTGTGGACGATCTTGGACACGGTAGCCACCGATACGCCGGCTAATTCTGCAATCTGTTTCATATTCATACACTTCAGCCTTCCGTTTCTCTCTAGCGAAAATATTTTCGTGAACCTAGCATACCGATCTTTCACGTCATCGTCAATAACTCATCGGAAATTAAGAGTTGAAACCCTTTACAAACTGAAGGATAGCAAGGATAATGGAGTTACCGAAACCGGTTTCGGGTATTTGTCCTGGAATTGGTTTTCATCACAATAATGGTTTGAGTGGCCGAAAATTTTCGGAATATGCCAATACAATATGGAAAGGAAGTAGCTTTATGGCGACAAGTGGTTGGAAATTTCAGGGGAAAGAGGGCGTGTTTCGGCTTGAACAGCCCGAGTTGAGCAGTTATTTGTATTTTCCTTTGGTGAACGAAGCCGGAATGATGTCCTCGGTGTCTCCAACCCTGCATGGGCAATCGACAACGGGGCATAATTCGTTTCTGCTGGAGCCGATCTCGGTGGAGAGCCTGCATAACTCCAAAGCGGCGCGGAATTTTTGGGTCTACCTCGAAGGGTACGGGGCTTGGTCCGCGACCGGAAACTCGGCGCGGCAAAACGCCGCGTTGTTTTCGGAGAAGAACGAGCATTCCTCGCTGGAGGCAGGGTTCTTGTGGCATAAGTTGACCCGGGAGAATAACCTTCTGAACCTGCGAGCAGAAACGACCAGCTTCGTACCCGTGACGGACGACAAAATCGAACTGATGAAGGTTCGGCTGACCAATACAGGTAACACGGAACTCATGTTCACGCCAACTGCCGCGATTCCGCTGTATGCGCGTTCGGCGGACGACCTGCGGGATCACCGGCATGTCACGTCCTTGCTTCACCGGATTTATACCTCCGTCCACGGCGTTGAGGTTCAACCGTCGCTGTCTTTCGATGAACGCGGGCATCGTGTCAACCAAACAACTTACGGCGTTTTTGGTGCGGCGCAGGACGGTAAAGCCCCAGTCGGCTTCTTCCCGGTAACCGAGGATTTCATCGGCGAAGGCGGGGCCTTGGACTGGCCGCAGGCCGTGGTCGCCAATCGCCGCCCGGACGTCGAAGCGGGGGCTGTTGCAGAGGGATACGAGGCGGTTGGCGCGTTGCGGTTCGACACGGTCCGGCTGGCGCCGGGAGTATCGGTGTCCTATATTGTAGCCATGATCATCGCCGACGACCGTATGGATACCAAGCGTGTTGCCGCAGAGTATTTGTCAGAGCAGCGATTCAACGAGTTGCTGGAGCAAAACCAATCCTATTGGTTGGGTAAGCTGGATACGCTCTCCTTCCAATCCGGAGACGAACAACAGGATCTCTGGATGAAATGGGTCACGCTCCAGCCCATTTTGAGACGCATGTACGGGAATTCTTTCCTCCCGTATCACGACTATGGACGCGGCGGACGGGGCTGGCGAGATTTGTGGCAAGACTGTTTGGCATTGCTGGTTATGGAGCCGGACGAAGTCGGCCATTTACTCTACAATAACTATGCCGGTGTTCGGATCGACGGCAGCAACGCGACAATTATCGGTGCAAAGCCGGGTGAATTTATCGCCGACCGCAACAATATTCCACGGGTATGGATGGATCATGGTGCCTGGCCGCTGTTGACAACGCTGTTATACATCCATCAAAGCGGGGATCTGAGATTCTTGCTGAAACCGCAGACGTATTTCCGCGACGTTTTCACCAAACGATGCCGGGAGCGCGATCTCGCTTGGACACCGGACCAGGGAAACAAATTGCGCTCGGACGACGGACGCATTTACGAAGGGACCATTTTAGAGCATATCCTCCTCCAAAATATCGTGCCGTTCTTTAACGTTGGGGAACACGGCAATATTAAGCTGGAAGGTGCGGACTGGAACGACGGCCTTGATTTGGCACCGGCACGCGGGGAGAGCGTCGCCTTTACGGCGTTCTACGCCAGCAATTTGCGAGAACTTTCCGAGTTGATCGCCCGATTGGAACATGCGCCAGGCGGAACGGACACGATTGAGATCGCCGAAGAAATCGCCGTTTTGTTGGATAGCCTAGAAACGCCAGTCGACTATGAGAGTATCCCTGCTAAACAGGAGCTGCTGGACCGTTACTTCGATTCTGTTGTCCCGGCCGTCAGCGGGCGGAAGCGGAAGTTAAGTGTTCAACAGGTGTCCGAGGACCTTCGGCGGAAAGCGGATTGGGCGTTTGGACATTTGCGGAAGCAGGAATGGATTCGCAGCGAGGAAGGGTTCGAGTGGTTTAATGGATATTACAACAACGATGCCGTGCGGGTGGAAGGGGATCATCCAAACGGAGTACGCATGACGTTAACCGGTCAAGTGTTTACGATCATGGGCGGCATTGCGACGGAGGAGCAAGTCGGAAAAATCACGGCTGCGGTTGATCGGTACCTCAAGGATGAGCAAATCGGTTACCGCCTGAACTCACGATTTGGCGAAATCCAACAAAACCTGGGGCGGGCGTTCGGATTTGCCTTCGGCCATAAAGAAAACGGGGCGATGTTCAGTCACATGACCGTGATGTACGCCAACGCGCTGTATAAACGCGGATTTGTTCAGGCCGGCAAGCAGGTGCTGGATTCCGTCTACCGCTTGTCCGCCGATTTCGAACGGAGCCGGATGTATCCAGGGGTTCCGGAATATATTAACGAACGGGGCCGCGGCATGTATACTTATTTAACGGGATCGGCTAGCTGGCTGCTGTTGACGCTGTTGACAGAAGTATACGGGGTGAAAGGCGATTACGGTGATCTGCGTCTGGAGCCGAAGTTGACTTTGGAGCAATTCGATGCGGAAGGAGAAGCTTCCGTGATCACCAGTTTCGCCGGGCGGAAGCTGCAGATCGTTTACCGAAACCTGCAGCATACCGAATATGGACAGTATCGAATCGGAGAAGTTGCCTTAAACGACAAGGCGCTGGATTGCCCGCCTCATCGTGAGGTCTGCCTCATTCCGCGTCAGGAGATTGAGACACTGCCGGAAGGAGTCGTTCACCGCATAGAAATTACGCTGAAAGCGTAACGGATAGGAAGGAATTGTCGATGGCTTATCATTTACAAAACGACCGATTGAGCGTGAAAATTGCCGAACTCGGCGAAGCGTACCGCGGGACCCGGTTCGACGGGTCCGGAATTATTACCGGTATCGAGCTGAACGGACGGCACCAGTTCTGCGTGCCGGAAAGCCTGACGCCGGGTACAGGTACAGGCGGGATCGGGTTGTGCAGCGAATTTGGCATTAAAGAAGCGATCGGGTATGAGGATGCCCGTGTAGGCGAGCTTTTTCCTAAGCTGGGCGTGGGTTTGCTGACCCGACCGGACGAAGCGGAATACCGGTTCTACCGGGAATATGCCTGCAGACGGTTTGAGACGGAGATAGAGCAAAAGAGTGCGCAGCAGATCTGCTTTACGACCCAACCGGCAGAATGCCGGGGATATGCCGTGCGCATGCTCAAGAATATTGAAATTTCGGGTAACCAGTTGTTTGTCACCTATACAGTGGAGAACACTGGAAACCGAGCGATTTTGACTGACGAATACAGTCATAACTTTTTAGGTATCGATGGATATGCGGTTGGGTCGGATTACGTGCTGAAGCTGCCGTTTGTTCCGAAAATTTGGAGCGACGAACCAGAGACGCTAGAGGGCTTAGAGTTTAAAGGGGATCACGTAACCTGGGAGCGGCGTCCGGAGAAGGATTTTTATTTCCGGATGGACCATTTTGACGGACGTGAGGTTCCGTGGTTGTGGGAATTGACGCACCATCCCAGTGGCCTGACCGTACGCGAGTTGAGCAAGCTTCCGTTAAGCTCGGCTGCCGTTTGGGGACACGGACATGTCATTTCCCCGGAAATGTTCTTCGCGGTTCAAGTGGCGCCGGGAGAACGACAAAGCTGGACACGGATCTATGAATTTAGCGTTGAATAAACCCATTACTCCTTTCCCTTAATGAAGCGTTAATGTGTCAATTCTGCAAAATAGTGAATTTTTGCGAAATAACGGCTTGCTGGGAGATCGAATAGTTGCTATGATAATCGTTAATTATATTCGAAACCAGACATGGATTGTAAAGGGAAGGGATGGGGAGAAATGAGTAACAGAGCTTATAACTTTAACGCGGGCCCAGCCGCGTTGCCGCTGGAGGTCCTGGAACGGGCGCAGGCGGAGTTTGTTGATTTTCACGGGACAGGCATGTCGATTATGGAGATGTCTCATCGGGGCGCCGTTTATGAAGCGGTCCATAATGAAGCGGCCAGCCGGCTGCTGAAGCTGTTCGGCACTCCATCCGGTTATCAGGTGTTGTTCCTGCAGGGCGGGGCTTCCACTCAATTCGCCATGCTGCCGATGAACCTGCTTACGGAAGGCAAGACGGCTGGATACGTGAAATCGGGCAGTTGGGCTACGAAAGCGTTAAAAGAAGCTAAACTCATCGGTGAAACATTCGTAGCGGCCTCCTCGGAAGAAGACAAGTACATGTCGCTCCCGGACGTCAGCAGCCTACGTCTGCCGGATAACACCGCTTATCTGCATGTAACCTCGAATGAAACGATAGAAGGCACGCAGTTCCGCGATTTCCCGGACACCGGCAGCATTCCGCTGATCGCGGATATGTCCAGCGATATTTTGTGCCGTCCGTTTGATTTGACCCAGTTCGGAATGGTTTATGCCGGCGCACAGAAGAATCTGGGACCATCGGGGGTAACCGTGGTGATCGCCCGCGAGGAGCTGCTGCGCGAGTCGCCGAAACATCTGCCGACGATGTTCCGGTACGATACGCATGCCGAGAACAACTCGCTGTACAATACTCCGCCATCCTTCTCGATTTATATGGTGAATGAAGTGCTGAAATGGATCGAAGAGCAAGGGGCGCTTGAAGGCATCGAGAAGAAGAACCAAGATAAAGCTGATGTGCTGTATCAAGCGATTGATGGAAGCGGCGGATTCTACCGGGGTTGCGTACGTCCAGAAAGCCGTTCGACGATGAATGTCACTTTCCGTCTCGCGAGCGAGGAGCTGGAGAAACTGTTCGTGAAGGAATCCGAGAAGGAAGGCTTCGTTGGGCTCAAAGGCCATCGCAGCGTTGGCGGCCTGCGCGCATCGATTTACAACGCGGTACCGAAGGCGAATATTCAAGCGCTTGTCGATTTCATGAATCAATTTCAAAAAACGCACGGATAAAGTGTATAGCAGGGCTTCCCTCGGAACGCTCCGTTACGCCGCAACCTCCAAACCCGCCTGTTGCTAGGTGAGGGTTGGAGGTTTTTTGCGGACAAAATTTGCTATAATGGAACAAGTACGGTCTCTGATGGGCCGATTTTATTATTTAGGACGAGGAGTTCGATCATCATGGCCTTACATATTGTGCTGGTGGAGCCGGAAATTCCGGCCAATACGGGAAATATCGCCAGAACCTGCGCAGCGACGGGCATCCATCTGCACCTGGTGCGTCCGCTTGGTTTTCGGACAGACGACGCTACGATGAAGCGGGCTGGTTTGGATTATTGGTATGCGGTGCATATCGAATACCACGATTCTTTTCAGGAAGTAGAGGAGAAGTATGCGGGTAGCCGGTTCTTCTTTGCTACAACAAAGGCGGACAAGCGTTATACGGATTTTCAGTTCCAGGACGGAGATTTCTTCGTGTTTGGTAAAGAAACCAAAGGCTTGGCGCCTGAAATTTTGGCCGCCCATCCCGAAACGGTCATGCGCATGCCGATGACCGACAAGGTCCGATCGCTCAATTTGTCGAACTCTGCGGCTATCATTGTGTACGAGGCACTGCGGCAGCTTGATTTTCCGGGGATGCAGTAAGTTTTAGTGACGAAAGAGAGAGGACCTTGGACGTGTGCGAGGTGCGGATCGGGGAATATTGCTTTATGGCGCCAAGGGTACACATTTATACCGCAACCCATCCGCTGGATCCGGCTGAACGCAACTCCGGGGCCGAATATGGCAAACCGGTGAACATCGGTAACAACGTATGGATTGGCGGTCGGGCCGTGATCGTTCCCGGGGTAACCATCGGTGATAACGCGGTAATTTCCGCGGGTGCGGTCGTGACGAAAGATGTGCCCAATGGAGCCGTTGTTGGGGGCAATCCTGCGAAAATAATTAAAAACGTGGAAATGTAGCAGGAATCCTGAAAAAAATAGCGAAATATAATAGATTAGGTATTTGGTTCTATTTTTACATAACTATTTTTCAGGAGAGGTGTACAATTTTATGAAACCTGCTGGTGTGGTCCGTAAAGTGGATCAACTCGGGAGAATCGTGTTACCCAAGTCGCTTCGCAAGAGATATCAAATGAACGAGGGAGATCCCGTCGAGATTTTGGTGCAAGGGGATCACATCATTTTGGAGCGTTACCGGCCGAAATGTGTTTTCTGCGGATCGATGGAAGGCGTGAGCGATTTCAAAGAGCGTTCCATTTGCAATCAATGCCTGGTCGAAATGAGCCAACTGTCCTAGATCCATTTCAGGACGTTTGATACGTTTAGCAGCACCAGAGCACAACAATAAATAAGCTTCCCTCGCGGGAAGCTTATTTATTTTGTCGGCTTGCGTCGATTTCTGTCTGACGCATGCACTAAGCGCAGGGGAGGATGATGGTTAGTCGGCCGATGCGTCGCAGAATGATTCTAGTGGAAGATGCCACCGACTGTGGCAGAACGTCTTTGTTGAGGGCCTCGAGGTTGAATGCAGCAGAGCCGCAGTCAGCGCTAACGGACCGTAGCGACCTTATTTGCCGATTTCCCGGTTACTTCCCGCTGTAACGGACTCCAGAGACCTTATCGGCACCTTCGAGCGGCGTTTGAGCCCTTTTTGTGCGAAATAAGGTCTCCTGGGTCCGTTAGAGTTTGGCGGATCCCAGAATGCGTGTAATAGCATCTCTGGTGTCCGTTAGCTTAGGGACGGAGTATCGGAGCGTAGCTAGGAGCTACGAGAGCAACGGAAGGCCCGGCTGAATCCTAAGATTCGACGCCGAGCCTTCTACATTGAACTACTTCGTGATGGGAAGCCGCCTTTTTGACTAACCGGTTCAATCTAAAGTCAAAAGGGAGGGTTTTCAGCACCGAGAAGGTTGGAAGAAGCTTAGGGACGGAGTAGCGGAGCGTAGCTAGGAGCTACGAGAGCAACGGAAGGCCCGGCTGAATCCTAAGATTCGACGCCGAGCCTTCTTCATTGAACTACTTCGTGATGGGAAGCCGCCTTTTTGACTAACCTATTAAAGGCCTTTGGTTTTATCTTCGTTATAGGCTGCAGTCAAAATCCCGCACAAAAACATAGCCAAAACGATAGTAATAATCCAGAACGTTAAAGAGAATGACAAAGCCGAACACCTCCACGTTGTACTCCTTATCCTATTATACCCGGCGATTGCCCAAAAATAAATCCAAAATGTGAAATATTTCATAGACAAATCGATCGCGTGGAGGCGAAATGCTTATTTGAAAAACAAGAAATGAGTGGGCACTGGGCGAAGTGCGCCATCAGATGGTTTATTGATCACTCGGCCATTGACGACCAGGGTAGAAGAGCCACCCCCGTCCAAATTATAGGCATCCTGTACCCCCATCTTCCACAGTTTGTTCTGCAATTCTTCCAGTGTAGCACCGGAACGTCCCTTTTCGTTATCGCCGTCGACAACTAGCACAAGCAACTGATCATCCTTGTAATTCCCGATCACCGTACGCGGTGCGCGCAGCGGGGACGTCTTCCATTTTTGGGGGATCGGGAGTTTCACACCGTTCTGCAGCAGGATCGGCACGAAGGAGGCGCCGAACTTGGGCTGCAGCTTGTCGAGGCTCGCCTTGCTCTGAAACTTGCCGCCGACCAGTTGGCCCGACCGATTCACTCCAACAAAAAACAAATCCTTATATGTCGGCTCGAAGCCGTTAACGTACTGACCGTTCATGATCGTGGTGCTCAAAGGGTAGCGTTCCCCGCGAGAATCTGCAAATCCACCGGCATTAATACCAGCGACCGCGCCATGTCGCTGCACGGCTTGCTTCGTCGTCTCCGCCCCACCCACACGGTCCTTCCCTAACGTCATTTTCATGGCGTCCGGCGACTTGAGTCGGATCTTCATCGCATACCCTCGATAAGTGCCAGGGTTAACCTTGTACAATTCGATGCGAATCATGTCACTTTGAATGGTCTCAAAGGGGGAACCTAACTTGGACGTAATACGTCGGTTATAAATGGATTCAGGACGAGTTGCCGTCGTTTTTGCCGTTTTGACGATGGTGCTCATCGTTTGGGTTGTTTTCTGGTAAAGTTCGGCCGTTTGGCGGATGGAGGAGATCGTCGTTTTGGCATCTTTCTCCGCCTTGGTTAATCCTTCCAAAATCGAAGCCGTGGTTTGGAAAACTTCAGCGTCATGCGTGATGGGATGGGGAGCTCGGTTCCATTCGATGGCGGCTCCGCTGATGAAGAGTGCAATCAGCATTCCGATCAACGGGCCGGTAGTCAGCAGAAAAAAACGGTTGATTTGTTTGACCGGCGTAATCATTTGAGCAGGTCCATTTTTTTCTGAAGCGCGGCTAGCTGCTGCTTGACCTCGCTCAATTGCGAATACAATTTGTTGCTGTTATCCGTTTTTTCGCTGCTGTTGTCTTTCGTGAATTCAAGCAATTCGTTGAACGCTTCCACCTTGCTTTGCAAATCCTTCACCTCGCCGGACAAAGCCGTTAGCTGAGCTGTATAATCCGCCTTCATTTGTTCGGCTTCACTTTGCCATTTGATGTCCAACTGGTCGATCATCGATTGCTTCAAATGATTGCTATACATGTAGGCCGCGGTAACCCCGGCGCCGATCAATAGGACCCAAATCAACAAGATCATGGCTACGGAAAGCCGCCGTGTCTTCCTGCTGCGACTCGTTTCGGTGACGGTTGCAGGTTCCGTAGAGTAAGACATGGTAAATCACCTCATAAGTAATATTAAAAGTTGTCATGATGCAGTTTTCATTCTATCATGACGACACTAGGTTCGCAAAAATGATAGATTTGCCAATGATTCGTCAAAATCAGGCATGACGCGCAGTTAGGTCCCCATTGTCTGGGAAATTTGTCCTGAGGTACAATCGCTTATACAAGATGAAAGCGGGGTGTGCTTGTGGATACGGGTCTGGATATGTTGAAGCGCCGACTGCCGCCGGCTTTCGCCCGGGAAATCGAAGATCGGTTGCGGGAAGGGAACCTGATTTCGCTGGCTGGGCCGCATGGGAACGGAGTCGGAGCACGCCTGGATCAGGAATATAGCGTGGACAACAATGGGCAAGAGGGGGAGCCGGCGGAGCGCAGTGGGATTCGCACGCTGCTGGATTGGTTGGCTTCGGCATACGAAGAAGCCGAAGGCATTAGCAAGGAACCGCAGCAATGGATACTGGCCGAAAGCGCCGATGGGGCGCTTGACCTGCTGCTGCGGGCGTTGGTTCCCGGCGGCGGCACGGTGCTCGTTGAGACGCCGGCTGCACCGGAGGCGCTGGAGCTGATGCGCCGCCGCGGCATCCGGGCGGTCCCGGTGGACTGCGACCGGGACGGCATGCTGCCGGACGACCTGCGGCGGAAATGCGAGGCGGCCGGGGGGCGCCCGGCTATGGCGTATGTAACGCCGCATTACTCGAACCCGTCCGGCCGGGTGTGGAGCCGGCAGCGCAAGCTGGCACTGCTGGAGCTCAGCGAGCGGCTGGGTCTGCCGATCGTTATGGATGATACGGCGAGCTTGGTGCCGTTCGCCGAAGTGGGAGATCTGGTAACCGATAGCGAAGAGAAGGGAAGCAAGGATTTACTGGAGCAGACGGCGGGGACAGAGTGTGAAGGTACGGCTAAGGAGATGGCGGGAACAGAAGTAGAGGACCTATCCAAGGATCTGAAAGAAAACGGGGGACAAGGGGACACGACGTCGCTGGATGTGCTGCGCCAGCAAGCGGGCCTATGGGGAGCCGAGATCGTCAGCCTCGGCTCTCTGGAACGGACGCTGACGCCGCAGCTGCCGCTGGCCTGGCTGCGCGGCGAAGCGAAAACGATGGAACGGCTGCGCCGCGTTCCATCGCTGGGCAGCTCCAGCGCCGCGGGGGCGGCCGTGGCCGAGCGAGCCGGGCGGCTCCACGCCTGGCTCGCCCAGCCGCCGGGGCGCGGGAGCGCCGCCGCCGCCGAGGCTGCGGCGGCGTATGCCGCGCGGCGCGCGCTCGCGCTGGAGCTGCTGCAGGCGCCCGCTTGGCGCGGCGCCTGCGTAGAAGACCCCGGCGGCGGGCTGTACCTCTGGCTGCGCCTGCCCGCCGGGGTCTCCAGCGAAGCGCTGCTGCGCGCTTCGCTGCTGGAAGACACAGCGTTCCTGCCGGGGACGCTGTGCTATGCCAAAGAGCCGGATGATCGCTTCATCCGGCTCACCGTCGCCGCGCACGAACCGGCGCGGCTGCGCGAGGGTCTGGCGCGTCTCACCGCCGCCCTCGCCGAGTTCACGGCGCGCTCCGCGGACGAATGAAGGCTGCCCGAATCGCAATAAGGGAGGTAGAACGATGGCGACGTTATGGGCAATAGGGAAATTCGTTCTGTTTATGGCAGGCCTGGGTCTGGCCGTCTATGTGTATCTGTTATTCATGAGAGGTCTGAATCAAATCCCGGAACCTAAAGATCAACGGGATAAAGATCAGAGCTGAGCGGGCCAAGGATTAATTCCATGGCTCTAGGATAGACCAGCGCACCGCCCTCATCCTGCCAGTTCCTAGAGGCGCTCCCCTTCCCGCTCCGCGGTCGCTGCTACCCTCCGCCACCCGTCAACGACGTGGGCGTACTGACGCAGCCCCTCTGCGCCGGCCGGCGTTAACGCGTAGCGCCCGCGGACGACGCGGCGGAACCAGCCGTAGTAATCGCGCTGCAGGATCGCGGCGGCCGTGCCGACGCCGCTGCGGTCACGCGCGTCCTTCGGCGACATCTCGCCGCCGCCCTCCTCGATGGCGAGCGCGATGCGCAGCGCCCGTTCGCGGTAGGCCGTCACCAGCTTGGTGCCGGTGCTGCCGCCAACGTTGTAGTCGCCGCTTCGTTCGTGGAACTCATGCAGCAGCTTCTCCGCCCGGCGTTTGACCACTTTCGGCCCCGGCGTGTACAAGGCCTCGTTCCCCGGCGCACACAGGATCTCCACGAAAGCGGGTTTTGTTTTATACCGAGTAACCGCGATCAGTCCCAGCCCCAGCCGGCGGCAAAGCAGCGTGATTTCGCTCCAACGCTGGTTGTGCGCCCCTTTTTTGGCGCGATTGCGTTCTACAGCCAAATACACCTCGGGGCTGAGGCGCTGGCGTTCCAAACCCTGCAGCAGCAGGGGAAGATTAAACGTCTTTTTCATTTCCACGATCAGCGGTTCATCGCTGCCCGGCCGAACGCCAACCAGGTCGCAATGCCGCACCTCGCTCTTGATCACATATCCTCGCTCCTCAAAAAAAGCCTTCAGCGGAGCGTACAATTCCGTCTCATGCTGTACCGCCATGACGATCCCCTTTTCCTTCCCATGATCATGTAAAAAGTATATCACAAACCTCAATTCCTACTTTTTCCATCCGAATATTTTCGTCGGAAAAAAGGTCAACTTCTCCCATTCACGCGCATAGGTATGTAATACACTTTTTATCGTGGAAGCTCCATACACTGGTCAGGCAAGTTCTAAAGATCGGGGACGCGGGAGAACCCCCAAAGCGGGAGTACAGGAGGTACCTAACATGGACATTTTTGAGCGTTTAGCGGCTTACCGGGCGGAAAGCGACTCCTTGTCGTGGAGCGGCACATTTAAAGATTATGTCGAACTGTTGGCCAAAGACCCTTCGCCGGCGATGACCGCCCATGCCCGGGTTTATGAAATGATTAAGTCCTATGGCATAGAAGAGGATGATGGCAGGAAAAGGTATAAATTTTTTGAACAAGAAATCTTCGGGCTCGATCGGGCCGTCGAAAAGCTGGTCGAGGAGTACTTTCACTCCGCCGCCCGCCGGCTCGACGTGCGCAAGCGGATCTTGCTGCTGATGGGACCGGTGAGCGGGGGCAAATCGACGCTGGTTACGCTGCTGAAGCGCGGACTCGAGAAGTTTTCTCGGACCGATAAAGGGGCGGTGTACGCGATCGCGGGTTGCCCGATGCATGAGGACCCGCTTCACCTGGTTCCGCATGAGCTCCGTCCGGACGTGGAACGAACGCTGGGTGTCCGGATCGAAGGCAATTTATGCCCGATTTGCCAAATGAGGCTGAAGACGGAATACGGCGGCGACATCGAGAACGTCAAGGTCGAGCGGGTGCTCTTGTCCGAAGACGACCGCATTGGGATCGGCACATTCAGCCCGTCGGATCCGAAGTCGCAGGATATCGCCGATTTAACCGGCAGCATCGATTTTTCCACGATCACGGAATACGGGTCGGAGTCCGATCCAAGGGCGTACCGCTTTGACGGCGAGCTGAACAAAGCCAACCGTGGTCTGATGGAGTTCCAGGAAATGTTGAAATGTGATGAGAAGTTTCTGTGGAACCTGCTGTCTCTGACGCAGGAGGGGAATTTCAAGGCGGGGCGGTTCGCGTTGATCTCGGCGGATGAGCTGATCATCGCGCATACCAACGAAGCGGAGTATAAATCTTTTATTGCGAATAAGAAAAACGAAGCGTTGCAGTCGCGGATGATCGTCATGCCGATTCCCTATAACCTCAAGGTGTCGCAAGAGGAGAAAATTTACGCCAAGCTGATCGGCCAAAGCGATATGAGTCACATCCATATTGCCCCGCATGCCCTGAGGGCGGCAGCGATCTTCTCCATCTTGACCCGGTTGAAGGAGACGAAGAAGCAAGGTGTCGATCTGGTGAAAAAAATGCGCCTCTACGACGGCGAAGAGGTCGAGGGCTACAAAGACGCCGATTTGAAGGAGCTGCAAAACGAGTACCTGGAGGAGGGCATGTCCGGCGTCGATCCGCGGTATGTCATCAACCGGATTTCCAGCGCGCTGATTAAGCAGGATTTGCATTGCATGGGCGCCTTGGATATTTTGCGGGCCATTAAGGACGGCCTGGACCAGCATGCTTCGATCACGAAGGAAGAACGCGAGCGCTACCTGAACTTTATCAGCATTGCCCGTAAGGAATATGATGAGCTCGCCAAAAAAGAAGTACAAAAAGCGTTCGTTTACTCGTTCGAGGAATCGGCGCGCACCTTGTTCGAGAACTACCTCGACAATATCGAGGCGTTCTGCAACTGGACGAAAATCCGCGATCCGCTCACCGATGAGGAGATGGATCCCGACGAGCGGCTGATGCGCTCGATCGAAGAGCAAATCGGCATCTCGGAAAACGCCAAAAAGGCGTTCAGAGAGGAAATCCTGATCCGCATCTCCGCGTACTCGCGCAAAGGGCGGAAATTCGAATATAATCACCACGACCGGCTGCGGGAAGCGATCGAGAAGAAGCTGTTCGCCGATCTCAAGGACATCGTGAAGATCACGACCTCGACCAAAACGCCGGACGAAAACCAACTTAAACGCATCAACGAGGTCAGCAAGCGGCTGATCGACGAGCATGGCTACTGCCCGGTTTGCGCCAACGAGCTGCTGCGGTATGTGGGCAGTTTGTTAAACCGGTAATAAGTTGAAAAGGTTAAGGTGGAGGGGAAACCCTCCCCTTTTTTTTGCGTTATTTGCTATGCCCAGCGCGTCTCCAACCGACGTGTCGAGTTTAACTGGATTTTCTACCGTTAATTTGGAGCTGGGTTCACCGTTTCAGTAAATTAACTGGAAAAAGCACCTCTAATTTCGCGTAATTCCCGCTAAACCCGTGAAACCGCCGGAATTAACGTCACTTTTTACAGTTAATCGTCCGTCAAACGTTGAACTACCTAAATTAACAGTAGGTTTTACAGTTAATTCTCCGGCATTGGGGAGGAATGGATCCCTTGCCCATATTCCAAATTCTGAATTTTGAATTCACTATCGTCTCGCCTCACCGCCCTCTAGGTATCCGCATACGATAACTTGAACTTGAAACCTTGGAGGCGAATAACGAATGAGTGTTCAACCATGGGGGCACCCTCAACAACGCATTGTTTACCAGGCGGACCCGCAATCCACTCAGCATTTACGGTCGATCCGAGACCGGGTGCAAGGCATCTGCCGTCAGCATGTTAATCAAAGAGTCCGTATTGAGACGATGGACGGTCATGTGCATGTCGGCCGGATCGTCAGCTGCCAAGGCGGGATGTTGCATTTGGCCGTTCCACGGCACGGGGGCCAGCGGGCCTTTGGCGCACCTTTTTGGGGCCCTAGTCCAAGCGATGAGTTGATTTTGACGCTGGTGCTTTACGAGCTGCTGGTCATCGCCTTGCTGTCCTGACGGGTTCCGCATGCAGAACAAGAGCCGCCTGATCGATAGGATCGAGGCGGCTCTACTTTTGTATTGAAACATCCAACTCAACGGCAACGTTATTATAAGAAACAAATGCGGGAGGATTCCATGGAAAAGGGTAACAAACTCATGTTAACCGTAGTTGCACTTGCGATAGTAGCGTGTACCTTCTGGGTGGGTTATTCGGTTGGCTTACGGCAGAACGAGCCTGTGGATCCATCTGACATCCAGCAAGCCATTCATTCCAAATGGGTCATCGCAGGCACCCCACCCTCGCCCACCGTTACCGTACAAGGAACCGCCATCGAGGTTGCCCGGGCCAGTTACTCTTGGTGCTCGCCAGTCCTTAGCAGCGAAGGCAGCTGCGTCAGCGTGGATGCCAGCCTCCCCGAACTAAAGGCAGCCGTTGTTCCGGGAGGCGCTCCGATCGATACCGAGGCTCCAGAGGGCATCAAGGAATTCACGCTAACGGGGACGGACCCGGAAGGCGGAGCCCTCAATGACCCTTATAAGGTTCCGCAAGTGACAGGAACCTACCTGTACCGCATCCATTGCGAATGGTTCCTGGATCAAGGTCAAAGTGATTTCTATTTCAGCCTGAAGGTGATCTAACTCAAATCATCTTCCTCACATGCTTCTGCCCGTCATAGGAGAACATCGCGCGCTTCTCTTCCACCACCGTCTCCAGGTGTACGGGGCGGCCCCACAGCTTGTAAACGTGGGGGAGCGTGTGTTCCAGGTATTTCAGGTCCAGCTCAAGCCCCTCATACTGATGCTTCAGCAGCAGCTCGCCGGAGCGCAGGTAGTCGCCGTCCTGGACGACGATGTACGGGGAGCCTCCGTTCACGCGGGAGGCGACCAGCTGGTCGCGGATATGCTCCCAGGTTTTGTCGGTGATTTTCCACTCCGGGCCTTGCTTCTCGAAAATGTACAAATCCAGGTCGCGGACGAGTTCTTTGGTCAAATAGCTGCGGAGGAACGAAGTGTCGGAGTCGAGCTCGCGCACTTCGAAGATTTTCTCCCGGCCTTGCCCGGGCTCGCGGCCAAAGCGGCGGCGTTCCTCTTCGGTCGGGTGATCCCAGCGGCGTTCGATGTCCTCGAAGATCTTGAGCCCGAGGTAATACGGGTTCAGGCTTTGCCGCGACGGCTGGACGACCGAGGAGTTCAGCTTGGCGAATTCGACCGTTTCGTCGCTGGTGAGGTCGAGTTCGCGGATAATGCGCTGATGCCAGTAGGAAGCCCAGCCCTCGTTCATGATCTTCGTTTCCATCTGCGGCCAGAAATACAACATTTCTTCGCGCAGCATGCTCATGATATCCCGCTGCCAATCCTCCAGCGCTTCCGAGTATTCCTGTATAAACCAAACGAGATCTTTCTCCGGCTCGGGCGGAAATTGGACGGCTTTTTCTTTGGCTTCCGCCGAGCGTCCGCTCGGATTCTCGTCCAGCGACCACAGATCGTCGTAGGCGCCCTCCTTCACCTGCCCATACCGTCCGTCCTTGGCCCGGCGAAGCTTCTCCTCCATTTGTCGGCGTTTGTCGTACCGCATTGGCTTGATCAACTGCGGGTCTACATGCTCCTGGACCGCGAGCACGGCGTCGATAAAGCTTTCCACGGTACTCGCGCCATAAGCCAATTCATATCGGCTGATTCGCTCGGCGGTCGCAGACATGCTCTCCACCATATCCCGGTTGGTCGCGGAGAATCGCATGTTGTTTTTGAAGAAATCGCAATGTGCCAGCACGTGGGCAACGATCAGTTTGTTCTGGATCAGCGAATTGCCTTCCAACAAAAAGGCGTAACACGGGTTCGAGTTGATGACGAGCTCGTAGATTTTGCTTAATCCAAAATCGTATTGCATCTTCATCTTGTTAAATGTTTTGCCGAAGCTCCAGTGCGAGAAGCGGGTTGGCATGCCGTAGGCGCCAAACGTATAGATGATATCGGCGGGGCAAATTTCGTACCGCATCGGATAATAATCAAGCCCGAAGGAGTCGGCGATTTCCATGATTTCCGCGATGGCGTATTCGAGCTGTTCCATTTCGCTGCTCAACTGGCCGCACCCCCTTCGCGCTTGTGGAAAAACCGCTTTAACGCGTTATAAACCTCGCCTTTTTCCTTAATGACGTAATACATGAATTTCTCCTGCTTGATCGTCCGGTAAGCGGACATCAAGGTGCTGCCGCGGTTGTATTGGTTGACCTCCCCGTACCCAAACAGGTTGCTGCGCTTCATCAGCTCACCGATCAGCTTGACGCAGCGCTCGTTGTCGGAGGTCAGGTTATCGCCGTCGGAGAAGTGGAACGGATAGATATTGTAGCTGGACGGCGAATAACGGGAATCGATGATCTCCAGCGCTTTTTGATAAACCGAAGAGCAGATGGTGCCGCCGCTTTCCCCCCGGGTGAAAAACTCCTCTTCGCTGACCTCCTTCGCTTCGGTATGATGCGCCAGAAAGACGATCTCCACCTTCTCGTACTGACGCCGCAAAAACCGGGTCATCCAGAAGAAGAAGCTGCGTGCGCAGTATTTCTCGAATGCGCCCATCGAACCCGACGTATCCATCATCGCCAGAATGACCGCGTTGGAGCGGGGAACAATGATCTCCTCCCACGTTTTGTAGCGGAGATCATCCGGCGAAATGCCGTGGATGCCAGGGGTGCCGGCAGTTGCGTTCCGGCGCAAGTTCTCCAGAATGGTACGTTTCTTATCGATGTTGGACATCAGGCCTTTTTTGCGGATATCGTTAAAACGAATCGATTCGGTTTCCATTTCTTCTTTGTCTTTCTCCTGGATGTAGGGCAGTTCCATCTCATCGAACAGCATATCCTCCAACTCTTCGATGCTGATCTCGGCCTCCACGTAATCATAGCCAGGTTGATCGCCGGCCTTGCCGCCTTTCCCGCCTTTTCCGTTGTCCTTGGGACTGTCCTGGCCAAGCACATCCCCTACTTCGCTGCTTCCGTCACCTTGGCCGACATGCTTATGTTTTTGGTAGTTATGGATAAAGCGGTACTCTTCCAAATTGCGGAGGGGAACCTTAATGATCTGCTTGCCGTCCGACATAATGATATTTTCTTCGGTGACGAGGTCAGGCAGATTCTGCTTGATGACCTCCCGCACTTTCTCCTGGTGACGCTGTTGATCCTGATACCCTTTGCGATGCAGCGACCAATCCTCTTTGGAGACGACAAAGTTATATCGATCAGGCGTTGGCATAGATGAACACCTCCATATCGGGATTTCCCGGAACGCTATATTTGTGGATGTAAATAAAGTATATTCACGGGGAGGGGCGATATGTGAGGGAGCTTACGCCGGTTTGGAAACATTAAAGTTGGAAAAAAGCGGAGGCTCCCGTTAAGCCGAATCGAAGTTAGAAGGGTTTAAGAAGCCGGGATATGTGCTTCGGCCGCTGACCGAACGGATTCATGGGAGGAACGTTACTTTGAATATGCATGCATGATATTGCCGGGAGCCTTGCGTTAAAGCGAGGCTTCGGGCTTTTTTCTGCCCAAAAAGTGGTATAAATCGGAATTTTAAAGCGAACCCTAGTAAAAATTAGCCATAAAAGGGGTGTGAAAACATGAGATCGGGACCCTCCTTAAGAAATGTGGACAGCCATGCATTGATTCATGAAGCGGTGTTGGAAGAGGCCAAGGAACTCACGGAGCTGCTCGCGCGCTGTTTGAGCCGAGGTGAAACGGAGAAGGCGCTGGATATCGCCTGGATCGCCGTGGAGCATTGGGAATCGCGCACGCTTCAACACGCACAGAGCGAGGAAGAAGGGCTGTACGTCGAGGCGCTCGAACTGAAGCCGCAGCTGAAGGATGTCATCACCGCTTTAACCCGGGATCATCAACTGCTGCGGGAACTGGTGGCCGAAATTAGAGATTGCTTGGAGCGGGGAGAGGTCGGGGATCAAGTGGTCTACCGCTTTCAAGCGCTAATCCTGGTTGACCAGCTGCATAACCGGTATGAAGAAGGCATGGTGGAAAAAGAAATGGAGGCGGTACGTCATGACGCATCTTCCGGCCCCGAAATTGACGGATTTGCTGCCGGATAAACCGCTCCGCGCGGCTGAGCCGCGGCTTTACTCCCGTTTGACGGACGAGCTCGCGCGCTTGGGTTTGCACCCTTATGACGTCAAGGCGGGAGCGCAGCTCCATGAACGGGGCGTTGCCGTTCGCGTGCGCTACGGCGAGCGGTTTGAACGTCTGGAAAGCGGCGTGATTCCTTGGGATTGGATTGAGCACGATGACGAACGAATCAGGGGATTCCTGCGGGAAGCCGCCGAACGAGTCAAACAGGCATTGATCGCGGATTACTATAAGAGGAGTTGACGGAAGTTGGAGGAAGCACGCGAGCTTGAGTTAATCGTTAGACAGGACCGGGAAGATCTGCTTGCGGTGCTGCAGATGCGATTCGGAGTGCCGGAGGCCGATGTCGAGGCGAAGATCGCTTCCATCCATCAGCCGGACGAGCTGCAGCGCTTGATCCTGGCCGCCTGCAATGCCCCCGTCTGGAGCGTGTTCGCAGAAGAGCTGCGTGCCGGAGAGGGCGCGTTCAAGCTGACAGGTGAGCGGTTTAATCCGGTTTCGCAAACGGCATTTGATCAGAAGGGAGATAGTTAAGTGGGCGATAAGCAGAACAAGCTGTTCGAGTCTTTGAAATATTTGCGGCGCGGGGAGCGCATCAATGACGGCTGGACCGAGGAAAGCCCCCGCGGCCGGGATTGGGAGAGCTTGTATCGCGGCCGGTGGCAGCATGACAAGGTCGTTCGCTCCACACATGGTGTCAACTGCACGGGCTCCTGCAGCTGGAACGTGTTCGTGAAGGATGGCATCATTACGTGGGAGACGCAGAAGACCGATTACCCAACGACGGGCGCGGACTTTCCGGAATACGAACCGCGGGGTTGCCCGCGGGGGGCCAGCTTCTCCTGGTACACTTACAGCCCGCTGCGGGTGAAGTACCCGTACATCCGCGGGGATCTATACGAGATGTGGCGCGAGGAGATGGCGGCCGTTAAGGATCCGGTGATCGCCTGGAAGAATATCGTGGACGATCCGAAGAAACGCGCCCGCTATGTTAAGGCGCGGGGCAAGGGTGGTTTCGTCCGCGCGGATTGGGATGTCGCCTGCCAAATGATCGCGGCTGCAACCATTCATACGATCCGCCAGTACGGGCCTGACCGCGTGGTTGGCTTCAGCCCGATTCCGGCAATGTCGATGGTCAGCTATGCGGCAGGAACTCGGTTCCTCTCGCTGATCGGCGGAACGATACTGAGCTTCTATGACTGGTACGCCGATCTCCCGCCGGCTTCCCCGCAGGTGTGGGGGGATCAGACGGATGTGCCGGAGAGCGGAGATTGGTACAATACGAAATACTTTATTATTTGGGGCACTAACATCCCGCAGACCCGTTCCCCTGACGCTCATTTTATGGTGGAGGCCCGCTACAACGGGACCAAGGTCGTCGGCGTGAGTCCGGATTATTCGGAATACGAGAAATTTGCCGATATCTGGCTGCCGGCTAGAGTAGGCACGGACGCCGCGCTGGCCATGGCCATGACGCATGTCATTCTGAAGGAATTTTACGTCGATCAAGAGACCCCTTATTTCAAGGAGTATGTGAAAAAATTTACCGACCTTCCCTTCCTCGTCCTCTTGAAAGAGGGGAACGGAAGCTTCCGCTCGGATCGGTTCCTGCGCGCGGCGGATCTTGGCGACGACCAGGAGCTGGCCGATTGGAAGACGGTGCTCTGGGACGCCGCTACAGGGAAACCGGAAGTGCCAAATGGCAGCCAAGGCTTCCGCTGGGATCAAGACAGCCGATGGAATCTGGATCTGGACAAGCCGGACGGCACACGCATCGATCCGCAGCTGAGTTTTCTTGAGGGCGCGGATGAGGTTGCTCTGGTCGATTTTCCTTATTTCGCGGAACAAGAAGGGCAAACCGTGCAGCGAGGCGTGCCGGTCAAGCACCTGCAAACCCCGTCAGGCGAGACCCTGAAGGTGGCGACCGTATACGACCTAATGATGGCTCATGTCGGCGTTCCTCGGGGGCTGCCCGGCGATTATCCAACCGACTACGATGATAAGAAGCCGTATACGCCGGCCTGGCAAGAAGCGATTACCGGGGTGAAGAAATCGCATTGTATTCAGGTCGCGCGTGAGTTCGCCGACAATGCCGCGAAGACGGGTGGCCGTTCGATGATCGCGATGGGCGGGGGGACCAACCATTGGTACCATAGCGACCAAATCTACCGTGCCATCTTGAACCTGGTGTTATTAACCGGCGCGCAGGGGGTAAACGGCGGCGGCTGGGCTCACTATGTCGGCCAGGAAAAGGTGCGGCCGCTGGAAGGCTGGCAGCAAATTGCCTTTGCCGGCGACTGGATTCGTCCGCCTCGGCTGCAAAACGGCACGTCGTTTTTTTATTTCGCCACAGAGCAGTTCCGGTACGAAGCTCCGGTAAACGAAGAGCAGGTTACCCCATGGGGAGGCCGCTATAGCAAACAGCACCCGGCCGACGTCAATGCGATGGCCGCAAGGCTCGGCTGGCTGCCGTCGTTCCCGCAGTTCAGCCAGAACTCGCTGGAAGTGGCGAAGCAGTTGCGCGAGAAGGGCCTGACGGATGACCGGGAAGCCGTCCAGGAGGTTGCTCGAATGGTCAAGGACGGCGAGCTGGACTTTGCGATCGAGCATCCGAACGATCCGCGTAACTTCCCGCACGTGTTCTTTAACTGGCGTTCCAATCTGCTGGGTGACAGCGGCAAGGGACATGAGTATTTCGCCAAGCATCTGATCGGCGCCGACAACCAGGTCTTAACCGACCCATCCCAGTCCTGGCGACCGAAGGACGTGCACACTGACGATATGCCGCCGGAGGGCAAGACTGATCTCTTCGTCAGCTTGGACTTCCGTATGACGAGCTCCGGACTGTTCTCGGACATCGTGTTGCCTGCGGCGACCTGGTACGAGAAGCATGATCTGAGCAGCACGGACATGCATCCGTTTATCCACCCGTTTAACCCGGCGATCTCTCCTCCATGGCAGAGTAAAAGCGATTGGGATGCTTTCCGTGAAATCGCCAAGACGTTCTCGGAGTTGGCCGAGAAGCATCTTCCCGCTTGTGAGGACGTCATGATGACGCCGCTCGGGCATGACAGCCCGGATGAAGTAGCTCAGGTGCACGGGAAGATCAAGGATTGGCGGAAAGGAGAAATTGAAGCGATTCCCGGCAAGAGCATGCCGCATTTCCTCATCGTCAAGCGCGACTACCCGAATGTCTATGGGAAGATGATCACGTTGGGTCCGAACATCGAGAAGGGGTATAGTTCCAAAGCGGTCAAGATCCCGGGTGAACGGGTGTATAAGCAGCTGAAGGAACGGCTCGGGATCTCCAAACGGGAGGGCATTGGCAAAGGCCAGCCGGATTTGTACGATGATCGCCAAGCGATCGAAGCCATCCTGTTGATGTCGGGGGCGACGAACGGAGAACGTGCGGTCGAAGGTTGGCGCGACATGGAGAAGAAGACGGGGAAGCAGCTTGCGGACATCGCCAAACCAAGGGAAGAGGAAGCTTTTACCTTGTTCGATATCACGGCCCAGCCGCGCCAAGCCATTTCTGCACCCGTTTGGAGCGGGCTGGAGAAGGACAACCGCCGGTACTCCCCGTTTACGTTGAACACTGAATACAATATTCCGTGGCGGACGTTAACCGGTCGGCAAAGCTTCTATCTCGATCATGAAATGATTCTTGATTTCGGGGAGGCACTGCCGTTGTATTTGCCGCCGCTGGAGCATGTTCCTTTCCTGAAAGGGGAACGGGAGGTGCCGGGGAACGGGAAATCGTTGACGATCCGTTATTTGACCCCCCACCAGAAGTGGGGCATCCATACGATGTTTACTGATACGAACCAGATGTCAACGTTGTTCCGCGGCTGGCAGGTCGTATGGCTAAACGAGAAGGATGGAGCCTCGATCGGCATAAAGGACAACGACTGGATCGAGGTATATAACCGGAACGGGGTCGTGGCGGCGCGGGCGGTGCTGACGTACCGGATTCCCGAGGGAATCGCTTATATGTACCACGCCCAAGACCGTACGCTTGGCGTGCCCGGCACCTCAATCACCAAGCAGCGGGGCGGCACGCACAACAGCGTGACCCGTATTACGCTCAAGCCGACGCATATGATCGGCGGCTACGCGCAGCTTAGTTACGGCTTCAATTATTACGGGCCGACAGGAAATCAACGGGATACGATGACGATCATCCGTCCGCTGAAGGAGGTAAATTGGCTTGAGGATTAAAACACAGGTCGCGATGGTGATGAACCTCGACAAGTGCATCGGCTGCCATACCTGCTCGGTCACCTGTAAGAACACCTGGACCAACCGCCCCGGCACGGAGTATATGTGGTACAACAACGTGGAGACCCGGCCGGGACCGGGATATCCGAAGGAATGGGAAGATTCGCACAAATACAAGGGCGGCTGGGTACTGCGCGGCGGCAAGCTGTCGCTGCGGGCCGGCGGGCCGATCGCGAAGCTGGCGAATATTTTTTACAATCCGGATATGGCCAATCTGGACAACTTCTACGAGCCTTGGACGTACGATTACGACAGCCTGCTCCATAGCCCGAAACGCAAGAACCTGCCGGTCGGACGGCCGGTATCCATGATTACGGGCGAATACATGGACAAGCCGACATGGGGCCCCAACTGGGACGATGATCTGGCCGGGGGCAGCGAAATCGTCCCGATGGACCCTAACGTGAAGAAGCTGCAAGAGCACATCGCGTTAGAATACGAGAAGACGTTTATGATGTACCTCCCACGGATTTGCGAGCATTGTCTCAATCCGTCCTGCGTTGCCTCTTGTCCGTCCGGTGCTCTTTACAAGAGGGACGAGGACGGTATCGTGCTCGTCGACCAGGAAGCCTGCCGCGGCTGGCGGTTTTGCATGAACGGTTGCCCTTACCACAAGGTGTATTACAACTGGAACACGCATAAGGCGGAGAAGTGCAATTTCTGCTATCCACGCACGGAGGCCGGACTCTCGACGATCTGCTCCGAGACATGTGTCGGACGGATCCGTTACATCGGCGTTGTGATGTATGATGCGGACCGGGTCAAAGCCGCCGCAGCCGTGGAGGATCCGCAGGAGCTGTATGAAGCGCAGTTGGGCGTATTCCTCGATCCTAACGATCCCGAAGTCATTAAGGAAGCGAGAAGAACGGGAATCACGGATGCGTGGATCGATGCCGCTCAGCGTTCACCTATTTATAAAATGGCGATGAAATGGAAGGTCGCGCTCCCGCTTCATCCCGAATACCGGACGCTGCCGATGGTTTGGTACGTGCCGCCGCTCAGCCCGATCATGAACCACATCGAGGAAGATGAGCTGCAGACGGACATGTATATCCCGGCGGTGGATCAAATGCGGATTCCGGTGGAATATTTGGCTTCCTTACTGACGGCGGGGGATACGAAAGTAGTTCGGAAGGTTTTGTTGAAAATGACGGCCATGCGCGTAATGATGCGCGATCGCGCCGTCGGAGGGTTGGACGAGCTGAGACGCAGCCGATTGCTGGAGGAAGCGGGAACAACCGTGGAGGAAATCGAGGAGATGGCCCGTCTGTTTGCCGTCGCCAAGCATAACGAACGGTTTGTCATTCCGACCGCGCGGCGGGAAATGATCGGGGAAGCCGGATTACATTATCGCCAAGGCGCTTGCAGCCTGGAGGGAATTACACCGGAGGATGGCTTTATGTCGCAGTATTTTGCCAAGGGGGAATAGATCGATATGGTGGAAGCCATGGAAGCAAAACGCATCGGATTGGTCGTCGCCGCCAAATTGCTTGGATACCCTGACGACGTTTATCCGGAGATCCTGAGGGAGACGGCTGAGGCGGTATCGGAAGTGGAGGATCTTACGTTGAGGAGCCGATTGGAAACGGTAATTCGGCCTTTGCAGTCCCTCCCCCTCCGGGAGCTGCGAGAGCAGTACGTCTGGACTTTTGATTGGAAGGAAAAAACCGGGCTTTATCTCACCGCGCACGAGCTTGGAGACAGCCGCGAACGGGGGGTTGCATTGATTCTGTTGCAGCACATTATCGGCGATGCCGGATTTGTGGCGGCGGCTGGCGAACTGGCCGATTATATGCCGCTGTTGTACGAGCTGCTGGCGATGCGTCCGGATCATGTCCACGTACGGGCGCTGGATCTGCGGCTGGCCGTGGCGACGAAGCGCGTTGCCGATCATCTCCCAGAGGACAGCCCTTACCGTGAGGTGTTCGCCTACCTGATGGAAGAGGTATTCGGCGAGCCCTCGGAAGAGGACATCCGCCGATTGGAAGCAAAGCGGGAGCAAGCCGACCTGGACGAACTTCCTTACCCGATCCTTTACGGAATGGATGGGACAGCCCGCACGGGGACGGATCCGACGCAATTCAAAATGTGCAACTGAATGAATGGAGGAAAACCGCAATGACCGGATTATTCTGGTGGGTAGTCTATCCCTACATCGCATTGACGGTGTTGATTCTCGGCTTGCTGTACCGGTTTGCCTTCCGGCAGGCGAGCTGGGCGGCTCCCTCGACGGAAATTTTCGAGAAAAAATGGCTGCGAGTCGGGTCGACGGTGTTTCATTACGGCATCGTCTTCGCTTTCGTTGGCCATGTGATGGGTGTGTTGATCCCGCGAAGCGTGTATCACGCCCTAGGCGTTCACGATGAAACGTATCATTTCTTCGCGATCGTCGGCGGCGGGCTGGCAGGCCTTATGGTGGTATTAGGGCTCGTCCTGCTATTGATTCGCAAAATCCTGAACCGCCGCGTTCGGGCCCATGCCGGCTTTGCCGATTACTTCGCCGTCGTCCTGCTGCTGATCGTCGCTGCCAACGGGACGTATATGACAATCGTTTACAATACGACCGTGGTGGCTTATGAATATCGTACGACGATCGGCCCTTGGTTCCGCAGCCTGCTTGCGTTCCATCCCGATTATCATCTGATGGATACGGTGCCGCTGTTGTTTCAGTTGCATGTGTTGACGGCCTTTCTGCTGTTCGCCTCGATCCCGTTCACGAAGCTGGTGCATATGTTCTCTCTGCCG
Source organism: Paenibacillus timonensis (assembly GCF_009725205.1). Lineage (GTDB taxonomy): Bacteria > Bacillota > Bacilli > Paenibacillales > Paenibacillaceae > Fontibacillus > Fontibacillus rhizolycopersici. The sequence continues at coordinate 73,100 of NZ_WNZY01000011.1, forward strand.
GTACGCTATCCGGCACGCGCCCCGCAGCAGTACCGTTCGCGGGTGAGCTATAAGCGGCGATAAGGGTGTTGTTAGCCGTAAGCGCAAGAAAGGGAAGGCGAGGGGCGAATGTCCCTTGCCTTCCCTTTTCTCCTAGTGCGTTCGTTAGGCGAGCTTCTTCGTATATAAGATGCCGATCGTTTTGGCGCCGCAGTGGCTGGAAATGACGCAACCGGCATTAGATACCGCGACGAGTCGGGCGTTTGTTTTGGCCTCCAACGCTTCCTTCAGCATGATTGCGTCTTCGTCCGCCAAGGAATGGGTGACGAAGATAAGGTCGTTATCCATCTCGGGCAGGCGGCTAAGCGCGTTGTTTAGAAGCTGATCTAACGCTTTTTCGCGGCTTCCGCGGATCTTGTAAGCTGGGGTCATTTTTCCGTCCTCAACCTTAATGACGGGGCGTATTCTCAGCAGGCTGCCGACGATGTTTTGCATCCCGGAGCAGCGTCCGCCTTTATAGAGATAGTCCAGCGAATCGATAACAAATTCGGTCTCGACCTGCGAACGTACGGCGGTCAGCAAGCGAACGATTTCTTCCACGCTCTTTCCCTCCGACGCGGCCCCGACGGCTTTCATGACCTGAAGACCGATGCCGGTCGATAAGTTCAGGGAATCAAACACGGTAACCGTACCTTCGGTAAACTCCTCTGCGGCGATCAGCGCGTTCTGGTAAGTCGAGGATAGTTCCGAAGACAAGCTGATATATAGGATTCTCTGGCCTTCCTGGGCAAAAGGCGTAAACGCCTGTATAAAGTCCGCAGGGGAAGGTGCTGCCGTCTTCGGTAGCTTGCCCGTTTCGTCGACTTTCCGGTACAGCTCAGGCACCGTCAAATCGACGCCATCCTTATAAGTCTGTTCCGAGAACGTGACGTACAGCGGCACGATGCCGATGTCGTACTGCGTAATCCAATCCGCAGGGAGATCGCAGGTACTGTCCGCAAAAATTTTGATGGAACCCATATGAATCCTCCTAAAAGTTCATTGGTTATCTATGGGACTTAGGAAGCCGGTTGTTTTCTTGTATACATGATTGCGACCGTGTGCGGTCCGCAGTGGCTCGATATGACGCAACCAGCTTCCGCAATGGCGACTTTGCGCGCACCGGTCTGTTCCCGCAGGATGACGGCCAGCCGCTGTGCTTCTTCCTCGGCAAGGGTATGAGCGACCAGGATTAAATCCTGATCCATTTTATCCTTATCGGCCAGGGCGTTGTCGAGCATTTGCTGCACGGCTTTCTCCTTGCGGCCCCGGACCTTGTAAGCCGGGATGATGTTTCCGTCCACCAGCTTCAGCACCGGCCGGATTTGCAGCAGACTGCCGATGAAATTTTGCATCCCGGAGCAGCGTCCGCCTTTATACAAATATTCCAGCGTATCGATAACGAATTGGGTCTCCACCTGAGGGCGCATCGCGGCGACTTGTCCGGCGATTTCCGCGGCTTCAAAGCCCTTCTCGGCAAGCTGCGCGGCCTTCATAACGAGCAATCCAATACCGCTGCATAGGGTAAGGGAATCAACGACATGGATCCGGCCCTCGGGAAATTCCGCGGCAGCGATTTGCGCGTTCTGGTAAGTAGACGAGAGCTTGGAGGACAAGCTGATATACACGATGTCCCGTCCTTGATCGATATAAGGGCCAAAGGCATCCATAAAGTCTTTCGGGGACGGAGCCGTTGTCTTAGGCAGATTTCCCTCGGCCTCCACCCGGCGATAGATATCGGGCGGGGTAATGTCGATGCCGTCCCGGAACGTCTCATCACCGAATACGACGCAAAGCGGGACCAGTCCGATCTCATGCCGTTCGGCCCAACCGGCTGGAAGGTCCGAGGTACTATCCGCGAAAATTTTCACATTAGACATAAGCAGTCTCCTTGGTTAGTTGATACGAATTCTTAGTAGATGAAAAAAGCAACTTCTCACTATTCTAACAAAAAGAACGAGACTAGGAAAAGCCCCAAGTCCGCGTCACCGTACCCGCGAGGCTTGGGGCTTGAAACGGCGGCATCAAGCCGCCATTGTTACGGGGCGGTAAGGCTGCCCAAAACGAACAACATGATGAGCATCAACAAAGATAACGCTGAGAAAATCGTGCCTAAAATCGCAAACACTTTACGTCGGTTTTTGACCGCTAGGCCGATAATGCCCAAAATCAGTGCGATCAGGTCCAGCAAACCGGATACGAGAAACAGTAAAATGCCGAGCAAAGCGCCGGTTCGCTGCAGCAGGTCTTCAGCGATCACGTTTGCTGGCTGGTCCATGATCTCTAGTACCGTGGACGTAATCAGCGCTAGCGATACGATATAGCCGATTACGGCAAGTAAGCTGAGTACGAATGAAGCGATGCCTGGTCCGGAGAACTTCATCCGATAGGCGGGCTCAAAAGGCGCATTGTAAGAGGATACGGGTTCTTGCTCTGATTGGCGATAATCCATTTGAAAACTCCTTTAATACGGTAATGTAAACCTATTCAAGAACATCTTTAAATATCCTTCCGAAAATTGCAAGGACATTTTTGGGGAGGAGGGATAGCAGTGGAAAATAGACGAAGCTCTGCGGTATGATGGACATGAAAACGGTGGACATACTCAGAGAGGGGCGAAATGCGATCGTGCAGCGAAAATATGCGGGAATCGGTGCCATTGTCATGCTTCTAGCCGTGGCGTTTGGAGCGTTCGGCGCTCATATCCTGAAGGAACGGATCGGCGAGTCGGCCATTGGGACTTTCGAGACCGGGGTTCATTACCAGATGATCCATGGCATTGCGATGCTTGTGGCCGCTTTGTTTTCCGGAAAATGGGGAGAATCCCGGCGCCTGTTGTGGAGCGGAAGATTGTTTCTGATCGGTGTGATTCTATTTTCGGGCAGTTTATACGGACTATCCACATTGGACTTCCGATGGCTTGGTCCGGTGACGCCGCTTGGCGGCGTAGCTTTTCTGGGAGGTTGGTTGCTGCTCGTACTTGAGGCCTGGAAGGGTACTTCTCGGGCGGGGGCTTAAAGAACCCGCCTGATCTGAGTATCGAATCAAAAGGGCTGGCGAATCCTGCTTGGCAGGAAACGTCAGCCCTTTGACATGATCAGGTGAACCGATTAAGTATCCAGAAAGTCGATGACCTCGCTCAGTTTTAACGTATAGACCTGCTTCTCGTCGACGTGGTATACGTTTAGAGCGTAGGTTTCCGGAAGGAAATTCAGAATTCGGCAGGGAATGCTCGTCCGCTTCCCGTTTCGGTTGACATACAGCCGGACCAACTTGTTCCCGGTGATGTAGCCTTGAATCCAAGCCTGGAATTCCTCGCTGGCCGCAATATCTTTGAAGTTACCTGAAGCCGGGGCAGCCGGTTCGTTTTTCTTCTTCTCGGCCGCAGCCGGAGGCTGTGGCGTCTGTTTGGCGCTATTCTTGGTTGAGGCGACTCTGGCTTTATCAATACGGGACTGCTTGCGGGAAGCTAAGGTCGATTCAATGATTTGTCCCAACTCTATTCCGGAATTAATGCGGAAATCTATGATGTCTGAGCTGCCGTTTAGCAGCTTCAGCAGCGCTTGTAATGCCAACGGGTTCGTCGTGCCCTTGATCAGAATTTCGACGTTGAACAAGTAACCCAATTCTTCCTCATGATGTTGACCAGTGTGATTGTCCATAATTCCCCCAAATATTGCGTGTTATCCTTTTATGTTGAAAATACCCAAATAATCATAGCACCACTAATACAACAATCATAGTCCAAATTCATGAAAAAAACACTGAGCATTGCTGGAAACCGAAAGAAAGCGTTTGCCGCAGCAAACAGGCGGAACGTAAACTGGATGTCCCCCATCTTTCTGTTTCGCTTAACTTGAATTCGGGTAAGATAATGACATCTTATTCTATATAGAAAGCAGGGGATGAGGATGGCCAATTCGGAAACGAAATCTACAGGAAAAACGAAGAAATCGAGCCTGGAGCAACTGTTGAACGAACAGGTCGCCAACTTGAATGTGCTTTATGTGAAATTGCACAGCTATCATTGGTATGTGAAAGGGAGCGATTTTTTTCGACTGCATGCCAAATTTGAAGAATTATATAATGAAGTTTCTGAGCAAATGGATGCCGTCGCTGAACGGATGCTGACGCTAAAATGGAACCCGGCAGCAACGCTGAAGGAGTACTTGGAACTTGCCACCATCCAGGAGGCGGGCGGTAAGGAGGAGCCGCAGGCAATGGTGCAGCACGTGCTTGAGGATTTAGCAACCTTGACCGAGGCTTACAACGAAGGGATTGCGCTGGCTGACAAGGCCGAGGATCATGCCACCAGCGATCTGTTGACCTGCTACGTTGGCAGTCTTGAGAAGCAGATGTGGATGCTCCGGGCCTATTTGGGTTAACCCAGCTTTGTTACAAGTTCATACAAGTGAGGCATTTCCACAAGGGCTTGGCCGTAAGCAAGGGCCGGGTCCTTTTACTTTGGGTAACAATGGGAATTTCGACTTGTCTGTGACAAAGAGTATAGCATACGGGTTTATATCCGCTGGCATACGTTGCTTATGCCAATAAAGTAGGTTAGAATGGAAATGAGAATCAATGAGAATCACTTAGAATCATTCTAATGTGATAATTGTTATGATATAATGGCAACAACAAGGGCGGCGTCCCTGAGCAAATAACGTTAATATTTGTGGATGGAAGGAGCAGTTACATGGCAACGCATTTTGTAGTTGAGGGACTTAAGGCGACAATCGAGGAGAAGGAGATCCTGAAAGGGATCAATCTTGAGATAAAAGGCGGGGAAATCCACGCTATCATGGGACCTAACGGGACCGGGAAAAGTACGCTGGCATCTGCGCTAATGGGCCATCCGAAGTTTGAAGTGACGGACGGTAAAGTGACGCTGAACGGTGAAGACGTGTTGGAGATGGCCGTTGACGAGCGCGCGCGCGCAGGTCTGTTCCTGGCGATGCAATATCCTAGTGAAATCGCAGGCGTGACGAACTCGGACTTCTTGCGGAGTGCAATTAATGCCCGCCGCGGCGAAGGGAACGAGATTTCCCTGATTAAATTCATTCGCCAAATGGAAGGCCAAATGAAAGTGCTGGAGATGAATCCAGAGTTCGCGCACCGTTATTTGAATGAAGGTTTCTCCGGCGGCGAGAAGAAACGGAATGAGATTTTGCAAATGCTACTGCTGGATCCGAAGATCGTTGTTTTGGATGAAATCGACTCTGGTCTCGACATCGACGCCTTGCGGATCGTAGCCAATGGGGTGAACTCCATGCGCAGCGAAGACCGTGGTTTCCTGATTATTACCCACTACCAACGCTTGTTAAACTATATCAAACCGGACTTCGTTCACGTCATGATGCAAGGTCGCATCGTGAAATCCGGCGGTCCTGAGCTAGCCGAACGCCTGGAGGCCGAAGGTTATGATTGGGTCAAGGAAGAGCTGGGCATTGTGGACGAAACGGTTGGTCAAGAAGCCTAATCGGAAGGAGGAGTAGAGAATGACGACACAAACCGTACTTCCGGTAGAAGCGGAGCAATTGAAACAACTTTCCGCGAAGCGCGGCGAACCGGCTTGGCTGACGGACAGCCGGTCGAAGGCGCTGCAGCTGGCGACGGAACTGGAACTGCCTAAATTGGAGAAGACGCGGATTGACCGCTGGGATTTAACGAATTTTGGAAAGCTTGATCAGACCCACGACACAAATCCGCAGCAGCTTCCCGACAGCATTCAATCGCTAGTCGATTTGACGGAGCAGAGCAATTTGCTTGTTCAGCGTAATGCAGATACGGTATTTACTCGTCTGGCACCGGAATTGGCTAGCCAAGGGGTCATCTTCACGGATTTGGAAACGGCAGTCCGTGAGCATGGCGACCTCGTAAAGGCGCACCTTCACAGTGTCGTAATACCGGACGAAAACCGTTTGTCCGCTTTGCATGCAGCATTGTGGAACGGCGGCGTATTCCTATATATTCCGAAGAACGTGGTGATTGATACGCCGCTGCAGAGCATTTTCCTGTTGGACAATGCGGGAGCTGCGTTTGCGCCGCACATATTGATCGTAGCGGATACGAACAGCCGAGTGACCTACGTGGATAACTATATTTCTGTGGACTTGAATGGAAACATTGTGCATAACGGTGCGGCCGAAGTGGTGGTAAAACCGGGTGCCAAGGTTCAATTTGCCACGGTTCACCATTTGGGCGAGCAAGCGACAGATATGACGTACCGCCGCGCCGTAGTTGAAAACGACGGAAGCATCGAATGGATTATCGGAGAAATGAACAGCGGCGATTCAGCGAGCGAAACGCTGTCCATCTTGAAAGGGAACGGTTCGACCTCTGATGCGAAGGTGATCGCCGTCGGTTCGGGGAAACAACGGTTGAACTACACGACGAAGGCAGTCCATTACGGCAAGAGCTCGACCAGCCAAATGATTACCCGTGCAGTCATGCGGGAAGAGGCGACCGCTATCATCAACGGCATTACGAAGATTGAGAAAGGCGCCACTAAAGCGGATGGTCAGCAAACCGAGAAAGTGCTGATGCTAAGCCCGAAAGCGCGTGGAGACGCGAACCCGATTCTGCTGATTGACGAGGATGACGTCACGGCAGGACATGCGGCTTCCGTAGGGCAAGTCAATCCGGAGCAAATCTATTATTTGATGTCCCGTGGGATTTCCCGTGCAGATGCGGAGCGTCTAGTCATCTATGGCTTCCTCGCTCCTGTCGTATCGGATATTCCGTTGGAACAGTTGCAGAAGCAACTGCAAGGCCTGGTGGAAAGGAAGTTGGGACAATGAGCATTCACGCCGAAGAGCTCAAGAAACAATTCCCGATTTTGCAGCAGGAAGTCAACGGGCATCCGCTCGTATATCTCGACAGTGCGGCTTCTTCACAGAAGCCGGCTGTCGTAATTGAAGCAATCAAGCATTATTACGAATGGGATAATGCGAATGTGCATCGCGGCGTTCACACGCTGGGCAGCCGGGCGACCGATGCTTACGAGAACGCACGCGAGAAGGTAGCTCGATTCATCGGTGCAGCGCGCCGGGAAGAGATCATCTTTACCCGCGGTACCACTACGGCGTTGAATCTGGTCGCTTCCTCTTACGGGGCGGCAGCTGTCGGTGAAGGGGACGAAATCGTCATTACTCCGATGGAGCATCATAGTAATCTCATTCCATGGCAACAGCTAGCATTAAAGAAGAAAGCAGTATTGAAATACATTCCGCTTCAACCGGACGGTCATATCGATCTGGCGGATGCGGAGAAGACGATCACCGCGAAGACGAAGATTGTGGCAACGGCCTACGTTTCCAACGTTCTTGGCGTCGTGAATCCGATCAAGGAGCTCGCGGCCATCGCTCATCGCTATGGGGCAGTTATGGTCGTCGACGGCGCCCAAAGCACCCCGCACATGAAGGTCAACGTACAGGATCTGGACGCGGATTTTTATGCCTTTTCCGGCCACAAGATGTGCGCGCCTACTGGAATTGGGGTACTATATGGGAAGAAGCAACTGCTGGAATCCATGGAGCCGATTGAATACGGCGGGGAAATGATCGACGATGTTGGGCTGTATGAATCAAACTGGAAGGAGCTTCCGTGGAAATTCGAAGGTGGGACGCCTATCATCGCTGGCGCAGTTGGGCTGGCGGCGGCCATTGATTTCCTGGAAGGTATCGGGCTTGAGGAAATTCACCGACATGAGGCTAAACTCGCCGGTTATGCGATGAACCGCCTGTCTGAAATTGAAGGGCTGACTCTATACGGACCGCGTGAGCGCGAAGTGGGCTTGATTACCTTTAATCTGCAGGATATTCATCCGCATGACGTTGCAACCGTGCTTGATGCTTCCGGCATCGCCATCCGGGCGGGCCATCACTGCTGCCAGCCGCTTATGCGCTGGCTTGAAGCGAGCGCAACGGCCAGAGCCAGCCTGTATTTGTACAATACGGAACAGGATATCGACCGACTGGCGGAAGCTTTAATCCAAACAAAGGAGTATTTTGGGTGATGCAACTGGACGATCTGTACCGCCGAGTCATAATGGATCATTATAAGAACCCGCGCAACCGCGGGAAGTTTGAGGAAGGCGCGCTGACGGTAGATTTGAACAATCCGACTTGCGGCGACCGTATTTCCTTGCAGCTCATTGTGGAAGATAACGTCGTCAAGGACGCCCGTTTTACCGGGGAAGGCTGCTCCATCAGTATGTCGTCGGCTTCGATGATGACGGAAGCCGTCAAGGGCCGGACTTTCGATGAAGCGATGGACCTGGCTGGACGGTTTTCCCGATTGATGATAGGCGAGTCGGTGGACTTTGACGATTATGAAGATCTTGAGGCCTTATCTGGCGTTAATAAATTTCCTGCCCGCATCAAATGCGCTACGTTAGCTTGGAACGCGCTGAAAAAAGGAATCCAAGCGGATAACTAATCCCCTAAGGAGGTAGCCGAACATGGCCAAGAAAGCACCGGAATTGGAAGAGTACAAATACGGCTTCCGGGATGAACACAAGTCGATCTTTCAATCGGGGAAAGGCTTAACCCGCGAAATCGTGACGGAGATCTCCCGGATCAAAGGCGAGCCTGATTGGATGCTTAATTTCCGCCTGAAATCGCTCGAGCAGTTTGAGAAGATGCCAATGCCTAACTGGGGCGGTGACTTGAGCGAGCTAGATTTTAACGATATTCAATATTATGTTAGACCTTCTGAGAAACAAGGCAAAACGTGGGAAGAGGTTCCGACGGAAATCAAGGAAACCTTTGATAAGCTGGGGATTCCAGAGGCTGAACAGAAGTTCCTGGCTGGCGTCTCCGCCCAATACGAATCAGAGGTCGTATACCACAGCATTCAGAAGGATCTGGAAGATCAGGGCGTCATCTTCATGGATACGGATTCCGCCTTGCGTGAATATCCGGAACTATTCAAGGAGTATTTCGGAACGGTGGTTCCTGCGGCGGACAACAAGTTCGCGGCTCTGAACAGCGCGGTGTGGTCCGGCGGCAGCTTTATTTACGTACCGAAAGGCGTGAAGTGTGAAGTGCCTCTGCAAGCTTATTTCCGGATCAACTCGGAGAACATGGGGCAGTTCGAACGGACGCTGATCATCGCCGATGAGGGCAGCTTCGTACATTATACCGAAGGTTGTACGGCGCCGATCTACAGCACGAACTCGCTGCATAGCGCGGTCGTTGAAATCATCGTGAAGAAGGACGCGCGTGTCCGTTACACGACGATCCAAAACTGGGCACCAAACATCTATAACCTGGTTACAAAACGTGCGGTAGCCGAAGAGAACGCAAACATGGAATGGGTCGATGGGAACATCGGTTCCAAGTTGACGATGAAATATCCAGCCGTTATCCTGAAAGGCCGCGGCGCGAAAGGTAGCGTGCTGTCCATCGCTGTTGCCGGCAAAGGCCAGCTTCAGGATGCCGGTGCGAAGATGATTCACCTGGCGCCGGATACGACGTCGACGATCGTGTCGAAGTCGATCTCCAAACATGGCGGTAAGGTCACTTACCGTGGTCTCGCATCCTTTGGTCGTCAGGCGGAAGGCGCGAAATCGAACATCAAATGCGATACGCTGATTCTCGATAACGAGTCGACTTCGGATACGATCCCTTACAATGAGATCATGAACGACAACATCACGCTGGAGCATGAAGCGACCGTATCGAAAGTATCGGAGGAGCAACTCTTCTATCTGATGAGCCGCGGCCTGACCGAGGAAGAAGCAACGCAAATGATCGTCATGGGCTTTATCGAGCCGTTCACGAAAGAGCTGCCGATGGAATATGCGGTGGAAATGAACCGCTTGATCAAGTTCGAAATGGAAGGCAGTATCGGGTAAGATGAACGCAAGGGGAAAGCTCGCCAACCTTTAAGGGTTGGCGAGCTTTTTACGTCTCCAGCACTTTTCCCAAATTGGGAAGTAAAGAGGAGTGAGAGAATCGCTTACCCTCGGACTGCATCCGGCCTATTGTCGAATCGTCACGCTCGTCCCGATCGGTACGATCCGGGCCAATTCGATGACATCCGGGTTGTACATGCGGATACAGCCGTGTGATACTTCCTTGCCGATGGAGGAAGGGTCGTTGGTTCCGTGGATCCCGTAATGAGGCCTGGACAAGCCCATCCAATAGGCTCCAAATGGCCCACCGGGGTTCGGGGCTTTGTTGACGATCGTATACGATCCTTCAGGGGTTTGCGTGAGCATTTTTCCGATTCCGACCGGAAATCCGCGGACGACGATGTTATTGTCCAGCAAATAGAGCATTCGATCCGATAAATCAACGATAATGCGGTAATTCGGCATGATCTGCACCAGCCTTCCGTTTTATTGCTAGTGTATGACCCATATGCAGGGGTTGGCTGGGCGAAGGCGGAGGGAGTCGAACTGTGTGGGAGTGGTGTGGTTGCTGTCACGGACCGGCGAACGAAATAAAAAAAACGGGTCCTTTCGGACCCGGGAATACTGCCAGGATTATAAATAAACTTCTTCGATCGAAGTTTCGCGCTCTTTGGACAGGTCGACGAACCGGGAATCGGTTTTGACGAGCGGCCGGAAGAAGTCCGTTTGGTTGGTCATGACGATGGAACCTAACTCGCCGGAATTCAGCATGACTTTCTTGCCAATGAAGTTGGGCAGCAGGTGGCGAATTAGCGCTTGCGTAGGTTCCGGGCTCAGCCTGCCGAAGCTAAGGCTGTTGAGCTCGCGCAAGACCGACAGAAGCTCTTGCTTCGAGCGGTACACGCGGTTAGAGGTCATCGCGGAGTACACGTCTGCCACGGCGGCGATTTTGGCCAACGGGTGAATTTGTTTATCGCGCAGGCCATGCGGATAACCGCTGCCATCTTCCCGTTCGTGATGCTGCAGCGCCACCAGCGCGGAGAGCTCGTCCCCGGTCGAGCTGAGAATGATCTCATGGCCGTATTCGGTATGGCGCTTTACTTCCTCAAACTCCTCCGGCGTCAGCTTGCCGGGTTTAGTCAGGATGTTTTGCGGTACCTTGCTTTTGCCGATATCGATCAAATAGCCGGCCTTCCCGGCTTTATAGGCTTCTTCTTTGGTATACCCCATCCAGGAAGCGATATAATAGCAGAGCATGCCGACTTGCATGGAATGATGGTAGGTATAATTGTCATCGTCGCCGATCATCAGCAGCAAGGAGACAACGTCCTTCTGGGTATCGAGTTCGGAAATCATGGGCTCTAAGAGCCGATCGACCTTCGCTTCATCGATACTCCCGCTAGTTAGCGCTTCCAAGAACAATTCCTCAAATCCGTCTACGGCTTCGTTTAAATAAGGCTTGGCACGGAAGGCAGGATCTGTAGGGAACTCGGCGTGAAGGGTTTGCGGCTCGATATCAACATAGTCGATTCCGTGCTGCATCAATTTGACGATAGCATCACTGGTCAACTCGCAGCCTTGCTGCAAAACGAAAACGCCGAAATGATTAAATACGTCATGTTGGAGACGGTCGCCTGGACTGAGTTCCATAATATGTACTTTCAAGGACGATGACACCTCATAATCTTCCAATTTTCCTTAATCATATCAGGAAATAATTGGACTGACAATGAATTTTGTTAGATGTCAATCATCCGAAAGGAGGTGTTCTCCTGGAACGCGAGGGTCCCAAGGCCCAAGTCCATGGCCCTTCCACTCGGAGCCGTCTTCCCAAATCTCCTTCTTCCAGATCGGTACGATTTGCTTCAGACGCTCAATCGCATAACGGCTGGCCTCGTAACATCCGGCCCGGTGAGGTGCCGATATGGCGATGACCACACTGATCTCGGCGATGTCCACATGACCGATCCGGTGGCTGATGGCGCAGCGCGTGCCCGGCCAGCGTTCGGCGATCTCAGCACCGATCTGGCGCAGTTTGGTTAGGGCCATCGGGACGTAGGCTTCGTATTCGAGATGGACGGTGCGCTGTCCTTGCGTCCATTCCCGGGTCGTCCCGGTGAACGTCAACGCTGCTCCGTGATCGGGGGCGATGACCTTGGCCGTGATCTCCTCCACGGACAGAGGCTCATCGGTGATGATAAACGGGTCCGCGTCAGCCCCGTCCGATGCAAGCTCGGACGTTGGTTCCCCGCCGGAAACCGGCGGGATCAACGCGACTTCGTCTGCCTCGGTGATCGGCGTATCGCCGGCGGCATACTCCTGATTCACGGCGACGAAAGAAGCAGAGATGAGATTGGCCGCCGAAGGATAGGTTTCCGCCAGTGCTTCCTTTAATGAAGCGGCGGTGAGAGGCCGTTCAGGATGCGAGTAGGCAAAGTTAAGACTGGACGTGCCGATTCGGTCTGCCAATCCAGCAAAAAGGGCGATTTGAATATTCATAGGAGTCTCCTCGGAATGGTTTGTATGTAATATACATTATAACAAGACAACGATCAATTTTAAGGTATATAATACACAATGAACTCTAAAATTTAGAATAGGCCGAATAGATTGAGAGAGCAAGGAGGCAGTTCTTGATGCCGGAAACGAACCAGGAAACGTTAACGATACTATACACCAACGATATCCATAGCCATTTCGAAACGATGGGGCGCATTGCGGCGATGATGGATGAATTGCGGGCCGAATCACCGGCCACCACACTCCTTCTCGATATCGGCGACCATATGGACCGGGCGGCGATCGAAACCGAAGGGACCTTGGGACAGGTTAATGTGGACGTGCTGAACCTGACGGGGTACGATGCCATCACGATCGGCAATAATGAAGGGCTGACCTTTACGCCGGAATTGCTAAGCCAGGCCTATGCCGGCTTGCATAGCTCCGTAGTCTGCGGCAATATTGTAGAGTTACAGTCCGGACAACCGCCGGCATGGATGCGAAGCCGGCTGGTAGTGCATAAAGAGGGCTTCAAGATCGGACTAGTGGCGGCGACGGCCGCATTTGCCGAGTTCTATGAGCTGCTTGGCCTGGAATCACTCAACCCGCTGGACACGATTGCAAGAGATGTAGGAATGCTGCGGAGCGAGGTTGATCTCGTCATCGTCATGTCTCATTTAGGGCTTCCGATGGATCGGCAACTGGCGGAGAAGATACCGGGCATCGACTTGATCATCGGCGGCCATACGCATCACTTGCTGGAGGAGCCGCTGCAAATCGGATCAACGATGGTAACGGCAGCGGGTAAATTCGGCAATTACCTGGGGAAGGTTGTCGTTCGTCGGGATTCCATTACCGGCTGTTTTAGAATGGACGGAATTTGTCTTCCGGTAGTGGAGGGACCCAAGAAGGAGCAGGTCGAGTCAGCCATCGCCTCACAGCGGGAAGCTGCTATGGTTCGGCTGAATCGTACCGTTGTCGTGACGGATCGGGAGTTGCCGGTATCGTATGAAGCCGAATCCCCGTTTGGCAATCTGCTAGCTCAGGCGGTTCGCCGCCATACGGGCAGCGAGTTCTCTCTGGTTAACAGCGGGCAGTTGCTTGCGAGCCTGCCGGCCGGCGATATCAGCGAGGGAATGCTGCACGAGCGTTGCCCTTCGCCGATCAATCCCTGTACGATGCGGGTGTCCGGCGAAGATATTTTGGCTAGCCTGGAGGAGTCGCTGCTCGAGGAGAAGATGGGCAAATCCATTATGGGATTTGGCTTTCGGGGGAAGGTACTAGGCGGCATATGCGTCGACGGCTTGGAGATTGAATACGATCCTTCTGCTCCGCCATACAAACGGATCATCCAGGCTAGTGTGGCAGGCGAGCCATTGCGGGAAGAGCAAACCTATCTCGTCGGCACGCTGGATATGTTTACGTTTGGCGTTGGTTACGAACGGTTGAAGCGGGGAACGGAGAAGCGCTACTTGCTTCCTGAATTTTTGCGCGACCTGCTTCGCATCGAATTGCAAACCGCCGGCGCAGTGGAATCCTGTTTTCAATCCCGGTGGAAAAAAGTAGAATAAGCTATAGCGCAAAGTCACACTCGATCAGGAGGAACAAATGAGTCTTATTGTCTCGATTATTTTAGCCATAGTAGAAGGGTTAACCGAGTTTATCCCTGTTTCGTCCACAGGGCACATGATTTTAACGGCCAAGCTGATGGGATACGACGATCAGTCGCCGGAAATGAAAACCTTTGAAATCGTCATCCAGTTAGGTGCCATTCTGGCGATGGCCTGGGTCTACCGGGAGCGGATTTTGAATCTTCTCGGATTGAGCAAAAAAGTAACGGTGGTCGACCGGAATGCTCCGAGAGGCCGCCTCAATTTGATTCATATTCTACTCGGGATCGTGCCGGCGCTCGGCGTCGGTTTTTTCTTCCGCGATTACATCAAAAGCCTGTTCAGTTCTCAGACGGTGTTGTGGGCGCTCGTAGTTGGTGGTATCTTCATGATCTTCGCCGAGTGGTTCAATAAGAATAAAGCGACGATCACCGCCCAGGAAATGGACCAGTTAACCTATAAGCAAGCCTTGCTGATCGGTGTGTATCAGTGTATTTCCGTGTTGTGGCCCGGCTTCTCCCGGTCCGGTTCGACGATCGCTGGGGGGATGCTCAGCGGCGCCAGCTATAAAGCGGCTGCCGACTTCTCGTTCCTGATCGCGATTCCGATCATGTGTGCGGTTTCGGGTTATGAAATGTTGGATTCCTACCGGTATTTAACGTCCGATACGATCGGCTATTTTCTTATTGGATTTGTGGTTGCTTTCGTGGTAGCTTATGTGGTCGTACTGGCGTTTTTGAAACTCATCCAAAAGGTGCAGCTTCGCCATTTTGCGTACTATCGTTTTATTTTAGCTGCGTTGTTCTGGATCTTCATCATGCGTTAACCCGCTTCAAAAGTAAGTGGTGTTCGGTAGCGACCGCTGATTCCAGATACTTAAAGAAACCTTACAGAGACGGAAGTGGAAGTCATGCGGTTAATCCCAGTCGCCTCGCTGCAGGCTGGAATGAAATTAGGGAAAAAGATTTATAATGAGGACGGGATCATTCTGTTGTCCGAAAATGCGGTATTGTCCGATGCGATCATCCGCAGGCTGCAGTCCCACGGTTTGGATTTTGTCTACGTGGCCGACCCCCGCACGGACGATCTGGTGATCCCTGAAATGATAGAAGAAGAAACGCGACGCCGCGCGCTCGGCGAAATCCGGACGAACTTCCGTAAATGGGCCGCACCGAATGTGAAGAACGTATCGTACCCTTATTTAGGCAAAACGTTCTCCGGTTTGATCGAATCGATTCTAGACGATCTTAGCGCCCGTGACGATACCATGATCATGATGATGAACATGAACAGCATGGATCATTATTTGTACCGTCATTCCCTGAACGTTTGCGTGTATACGCTGCTGCTTGGGCAACTCCACGGGTATACGAAAGACGAATTGACCGTACTGGGCCTGGGTGCCCTATTGCACGATATCGGAAAAACCAAGCTCCCCCTTGAGCTGCTGACTAAACCGTCGCGGCTAACAGACGAGGAGTTTGCATTGATCAAGCGGCATCCGGACCTTGGATTTAAAATGTTGAAAGATGAGCCAGGGATCCCTTTGTTGTCGGCGCATTGCGCGTACCAGCACCATGAGAAAATGGACGGCAGCGGGTATCCTAGAGGTATTCGCGGCAACGATATTCACGAATACGCTCGCTGGATCGCGATTACGGATGCTTACGACGCGATGACGACGCACCGGGTTTATCGCAATGCGATGCTGCCGCATCAAGCGCTGGAGGTGCTGTATACCGGTTGCGGGCATTGGTACGAGAAGCCGAAGCTGGAGCTGTTTCGCGACCGGGTCGCGATCTATCCGATTGGGATGACCGTTAGATTAAGTACGGGCGAGACGGGCGTGGTATCGAAGATACCCGGTCATATGCCGCAGCGGCCGGTTGTTCGGGTTCTGACGGACCCGCGAGGCGAGGATATCCGATCGCCTTACGAAGTAGATTTGTCCGCCCAGCTCTCCATCGTGATTGCGGAAGTGGACGGAATGGAAATGGTGGTAGGTGAATGATGAATAAACAGACAAAAACGATGGATAGGACCGGAAGTCCGATCAGCCCAAGCTATGATCCGTGGGATCCGATCCGATCGCTTCGTGATTACGGACGCCACGTATTAACCAGCGTGGAGTTGACGGTGACGAATCTGTGTAATATGCGGTGCGAGCACTGTGCGGTAGGTGACAGCCTTGTGCTGAAGGAGCCCGAGCAGCTGCCTCTGCCGCTCATATTAAAGTCCCTTGATGAAGTCGAGTATTTACAGACGATCAGCATCACCGGCGGCGAGCCGACGTTCCGTCGCCAAACCGTGGAGGAGAAAATCATCCCGTTGCTGAAATATGCCAAGGCACGGGGAATCCGCACGCAAATCAATTCCAATCTCACGTTGGACTACGAACGTTACGAGAAGCTGCTTCCTTATTTGGATGTCATACATATCTCGTTCAACTATACAAGCGGGCACGATTTCCATGAGATCGGATTCGCTCGTAGCGGGCACCCGGTCAAGCCGGAAGTCGCCTATCAAATGTTCGATACGATGATGGAGAATACACGTAGGCTCAGCGAAGCGGGCATGTTCATCTCCGCCGAGTCGATGATTAATTACCGCACGCACAAGAAGCTGCCGGACATTCACCGGATGATCGTCGAGATGGGCTGCCAAAGGCATGAGGTTCATCCGATGTATGCGGCCGATTTTGCCGAAGGGCTGCCGGTATTGGCACTTGGCGATATGCGGGCGGCGATCCACTCGCTGTTGGACGAACGAGATCCAGCGCTCTGGATGCTGTTCGGTACACTGCCGTTCTTCGCTTGCAACGGGAATGAGGAGGACTTGCAACTGCTGCGTCGTTTGCGGAGAGAGCCGAATGTGACGGTTCGCAATGACCCGGACGGACGCAATCGCGTGAATGTGAATATGTTCACCGGGGAGGTATACGTCACGGATTTTGCCGCCATCCCGGCTTTCGGTAATGTGAGGGAAGGACGGCTGGATGATATTTTCGGCCGCTGGGTGACGGAACATCCTCTGAACCAGAAGGTGAATTGTCACTGTGACGCAGCCGGTTGCTGCGGGCCGAACCTACTGGTTGCGGACATGTATTATCCGGATACGAATTTTAAAACGCGCAAAGCCGCTACTTTATAAAGGTAGAACTAATATAGGAAAGAGGCGTATTGCATGCCTGTGTCACCCGATGGTCATACCGAAATTGAAATAGGCAAGCTGGTCTGGAATCTGCTGCTCGTCCTTATTCTCGTCTTCTTGAACGGGTTTTTCGTGGCTGCCGAGTTTTCGCTCGTTAAGGTTCGCCAATCTCGACTTACCCAGTTGGCTCGGGAAGGTAACCGACGGGCGAATTATGCGCTGAAGGTCAATAAGCGGTTGGATACTTACCTGTCGGCGACGCAGCTGGGCATCACCCTAGCTTCGTTGGGATTAGGATGGGTTGGAGAACCGGCGGTGTCCGAGTTGTTAATCGAACCGCTGATGCATAAGATGGGCGCGACGGACCCCACGCTGATCTCGACGATCTCGGTTGCGGTTGGCTTCGCGATTATTACCTTTTTACATATCGTGATGGGCGAACTGGCGCCGAAATCATTGGCGATTCAAAAGTCGGAAGCGGCGTCGCTATGGCTCTCGTGGCCGCTGCTGATGTTCTACCGGATATTCCTTCCGGTAATCTGGCTGCTGAATACGGCGGCGAACAGCATGTTACGGCTGATTGGCATCGAACCGGCCGGCGAAGGCGAAGCGGCCCATTCCGAGGAAGAAATTCGCATTCTAATGGATCAAAGTGCCAAGAGCGGCGTTATCGACAAAGACGAGATGAAGCTCGTAGACAATATTTTCGATTTTTCCGATATGCTGGCTCGTGAGGTGATGCTGCCGCGGACGGATATGGACTGCTTGTACACGAATCTCGGCTGGGAAGATAACATGAAGATTGTGGCGAACACGAAGCATTCTCGCTACCCGGTTGCGGTCGAGGATAAAGATCAGATCATCGGGTTCGTCCATATTACCGACCTGCTGCTGCCTGATCCGGAGAAACCGCTTCGTTTGGAGGAAATGGTCCGTCCGATCCTGAATGTACCGGAGTCCATGGAAATCAGTCAGGTGCTTCGCTTGATGCAGAAAAAGCACTCTCAGGTGACGCTGGTCGTCGACGAATATGGCGGAACAGCCGGCTTGTTAACGGCCGAGGAGATTCTCGAGGAAATCGTCGGCGATCTCCATGATGAGTTCGAGGACGAACGTTCGGAGATCGAGAAGTTATCAGATGAAGTCTATTCAGTAGACGGACGCTTGCGGATCGAAGAGGTGAACGACCTCGTCGGTAGCGAAATCGAAGACGAGGAAGTGGATTCGATCGGAGGCTGGTTGTTTAAGGAATTGGAAGGAACCCCGGCGAAAGGGAAAAGAAAGCAGCTCGACCGCTTCTTATTCGAAGTCGAGGAAGCCAGCCGTTTGCGCATCACGCGCGTCAAAGTGATCCGCCTCGTTGTCGAGGAGCCGGATGAAGAAATCGAAGAAGAATAAGGCGGACAAGTTCCGTTGATCCATAACGCCGCAACTCCCGGTTAGGGGGACGGCGTTATTTTTTTGTGAAATTGCGCCTCCTCTGGTTCATTATTTGGGCGATTGTCATATGTTAGTGGTAGGATGCAGGGAAAAATTGGCGAATCCGCCTGCATGACCATGTTTGAAGAAGGAGGAAGTTTCTTTGAGCCATCCTCAGGAACGTGTGTGGACCCCTTTTATAGGCCCATTCGACCCATGTCCGCCGATTACGCACAAAACCTACAGCACCCCTCCGCAGCTGTTTATCCACTTCCAGCCCCCGAATCTGCCGCAGTTTAGCCCGATGGACGCCTTAAGACACGGCACATTATGGCCGGCTTTGTTCAGTCCTTATGAATCCAAATGGGGAAAAGGACGGTGATCCCATGACGACAAATCCCAACAACCAACCGTTCGATCAAGAGTATTACGAGAAGCTTGAGAAGCTGCAGGCACTTGATTTTGCGCTGGTGGAGCTGAATTTGTATCTCGATACGCATCCGGACGATCTGGCGGCAATTCAGCAGTTTAATCAGCTGACCCAGGAACGGACGCAACATGCGAACCATTTTCAGCAGCTGTACGGACCGCTACAAAATTTCGGGCGAGCCTATTCAAAATTCCCGTGGGAATGGTCGCAGAGCCCTTGGCCTTGGCAGGTGTAGCAACCTGCCTTCAATCCGTGATGGGAAGCTAAAGGAGGTTAAATAGGCGATATGTGGGTGTATGAGAAAAAGCTGCAATACCCGGTTCGCGTCAGCAAATGCGATCCGCGGATGGCCAAACTGCTGATTGAGCAGTACGGCGGCGCGGACGGCGAGTTGGCGGCGGCGCTGCGTTATTTGAATCAAAGGTATACGATCCCCGACAAGGTGATCGGGCTTTTGAACGATATTGGGACGGAAGAATTCGCCCATCTCGAGATGATCGCGACCATGGTCTATAAGCTGACCAAAGATGCTACGCCGGAGATGTTGAAGGCAGCGGGTATGGATCCGTATTACGTGAACCACGATAAGGCGCTCTTTTACGAGAACGCGGGCGGAGTACCGTTTACGGCGACGTACATCCAGGCTAAAGGAGATCCGATCGCCGACCTGTACGAGGACATCGCGGCCGAGGAGAAGGCGCGGGCTACATACCAGTGGCTCATCGACATGACCGACGACGTCGATATCCAGGACAGTCTGAAGTTCCTTCGCGAGCGCGAGATCGTGCACAGCTTGCGATTCCGCGAAGCGGTGGAGATCCTGAAAGAGGATCGGGAGCATAAGAAATTCTTCTAATTGTTGAAATGAACTCATTCTATCGTTGAAGGTGATAGGTTATGGCCAAAAATAAACGTGGAAAATCGCTCTGGCACCTGCCGTCGCGCAGCCGCGGAACGTGTCCGGTGTGCGGAAGCACACGCATCAAGCTGCTGTATACCAAAAACACGAGTACGGGACAACAACTAAAAGTTTGCAAGAAATGCGATAGTGCCTCACAGGCAAGAATTGATGCGGCGGGTCAGCAGGCGGGTTGAAGTGAGGAGTTAATGGGCTGAGAGGTAGGAGAAGAACGGCAAGGGCCGATCTTCTCCTTTTTTTGTTAGCGGAACTTTTTACCGTTATGCGGCCTAAATGGGTTAGTTATCAGAAAATAACGACCCAGAAGGGCGTTATTCTCTGGTGAAGGCTCGCAATTCCCACAATTAATTTCCTTTTCCCATAATAGCGCCACAAAAGTCCCTTATTTCCTCCAATTGCAAGCGTACGCGAGAAATAAGGCCATTTTTTACCGCTAAACAAGAGCGTATAACTCGCCCCAACTCTGGATTTTCTTTTTGATCCGAAAACCAATAATATAGAATAGAGATCTTTTCTATTCGCACGAATTATCTAAAGATAGGTGATGATGAGAATGAACTTGCTGGAAAGATGGACCCGTGGAGCGAAGTTTGTATTGATTCTACTGGCCATCGTTTATGTGTTTTCGTTGGTGAGGCCTTTTTTCCTTCCCATGCAGGCCGTAATCGGAGCTATTATGATTCCGCTAATGTTGGCCGGATTTTTTTACTATTTGCTCCGCCCCGTGGTCCAGTACATGGAACAGCATAAGATCAAGCGGGGATTCGCCATCCTGATTGTATTTGTCATTATGGCGATTTTGGCCATTGGATTTATTGCCGGGGTATGGCCGTTGTTGCAAACCCAATTGGTCAATTTAGTACAAAATATTCCCCAATTTGTGAATCTGCTGGATGCGCAACTGAAGGAGTGGGGAGAAACGCCTTTCCTCGCGTCGATTATACCATCGGATTCCGGATTAGCCACGAATTTCACGGAATATTTAAGCAAGGGGATCTCATTCCTGACGAATTACCTAAGTGGTTTCTTCTCTTTCCTATCCCAATTTGCGATCGTGTTATTTACGTTCCCGATCCTGCTCTATTATATGCTGAAGGAAGGACATCACTTCAAACGCAGCGTAGTTAAACTCTCGCCGATCCGCTATCGTCGGGAAGTGTATCGTGCTGCCAGTGACATGGACAAAGCGCTAAACGATTATATTATCGGCCGAGTGATCGTGAACGCAGCGTTAGGCGTGCTGATGTTTATCGGCTTTTTAATCATTGGGCTGCCGTATGCGTTGTTGTTGACAACGATTGCGGTGATTCTGAATTTCATCCCATTGTTCGGGGCGATCATTTCCGCTATTCCAATTGTCATTATCGGCCTCATTGAATCCCCATCTACCGGCATATGGGCTTTGGTCATTATTTTGGTGGCGCAGCAGATTCAGGATAATGTCATCTCTCCCTACGTGTTTGGCAAGAAGTTGGACATCCATCCGGTGACGACGATCCTGCTTGTGTTGGGAAGCGGGAATTGGTTCGGCATTATTGGCATGCTGGTCGTCATCCCGGTCTACATGCTGATCAAAATCGCCTGGAAGCGGCTCTACAAGCTGTTTCTAAGGTCACAGTGGGAAACGTTGTAAGGAACGAAGCTTAATGATACCGGCCTATGCGATGGTAATATCGCTTAGGCCGGTTCTTTATTAGGGCGGGAGTGAGGAGGGTTGTAATGAAGGGGGACCAAAAAACAATTTATGATAACCGGTTGACATATTTTATGTCAACCGGTTATCATAAAGATGCGCAGAACCTGAATGCGCATACAAAACGATGACTAGGGGGAAGGGTCTTGAACAAATTGAAAGGGTTTAAAATGACGTTATGCCTGGTTTTGTTGCTTTCTCTATTAGCGGCATGTTCGAGGGGCAACGACGCAAGCAGCAATACTCCAGCCGCGACAAACAATCAGGGCGGAGAACCAACGGAACAAACGGAGAAGGAAGTCAAGCTAACCTTCTTTAACACATCGGCTGAAGTGAATGAAGTATTCGAGAAGCTGTTCCAAACGTATCATGAGCTTCACCCGAACGTTACCGTTGAACTCATTCCTACGCCGATCGGCGGGGCGCAAATCGAGAAGTTCCAATCTCTATTAGCTTCCGGCAATCCGGCAACCATCGCCAATCTCGATGCAGGAACTATTTTGCAGTATAAAGATTCCTTCTTGGACTTGGAATCGGAGAAGGCCAAATATGAAGGGCTGACCAAACCCGGTGCTGTAGATGGGGCGCTGCTGGATGGAAAATTCCTTGGCATTCCATGGACGGCGCAAGGCTACGGATTGCTTTACAACAAACGGGCGGTTGAGGAAGCGATCGGGGGCGCCTTTGACCCGGCTTCCATCAAAACCCGCGATGATCTAGAAGCGTTGTTCCAAAAGATTGAAGCGGCAGGCAAAGCACCGGTTATGATCCATGGAGCAGATTGGTCGCTTGGGTCGCATTATTTGGGGCTGGCCTACTCCTTGCAGTCCGCTAATGTCGAGGACAACCGGAAATTCATGGAGTCCCTACAGAGTGGCGAAGTTAAATTGATGGATAACCCGCAATTTAATGGCCTGATGGATACCTTTGACTTGTTGAAAAAATATAACGCCCGGAAGAGTGACCCGCTCGTGGCGGACTACAACAAAGACAGTGCAGATTTCGCTAAAGGCGATGCCGCCTTCTACTTCATGGGGGATTGGACCTGGGCGGTAGTTGGACCGCTTGAAGGACGCGATCAGGAATTCGGCGTGATTCCGGTTCCGATCAGCAACAATCCGGACGACTACGGCAACAGTCAAATCGCATACAGTGAACCAAAATTGTTTGCCATCGATAACGCGGGATCGACGCCGGAGCAACAAGAAGCGGCTAAGGCGTTTATCGAATGGATGGTCACAAGCGATCAGGGACAAGAAGCGATCATTTCGCAGATGGGATTGTCCATGCCATATAAGGATGTCAAAGTGAAGGGCAGCAACATCATCTCCGATGCGGTATCTCAATATGTCGATCAAGGTAAAGTGATGAATATCGGCGTGATCAATTACCTGCCGCAGGATTACTGGGCCAAGACTGGAGCGGCGATGCAAAAGTACCTCGTCGATAAAGTCGATCGCAAAGGCCTTGCGGACGAGGTTCAGGAATATTGGGAATATCAAGGAAGAAAATAACAAATCGTTGGATTGGACAGAAGAACGGGCGGGAAGAGGCCTAGCCTCGGCCCGCCTCATTTATCGGTCAAAAATAAACGGTTTATTTAAAGGGGCGGCAACATGAAGAAGAAAAACGTATTATCCAATGCCGGAACGTTCCTGCTGTTCGGCGGGCCCTCCATTTTTGCTTTCGCCGCCGTCGTCGTGATTCCTTTTCTCGTCGGCTTGTATCTGACGTTTACGAATTGGGATGTTCGAACGGCCAATAGTGAGCTCATTGGATTTGCAAATTACTACGAAGTGTTTAGTGACAAAGTGTTTCTGGGCCAGCTCTGGTTTACGCTGAAGTATGTGTTCTTTACGGTCTTGATTGCCAACGGGGCGGCGTTCTTCATTGCGCTGGCATTGACTTCCGGTGCCAAGGGGGAGCAATGGCTGCGAACTGGCTTCTTTACGCCAAATCTGATCGGCGGGATTGTCCTAGGTTACTTGTGGCAAACGTTATTCTCCCAGGTGCTCCCTTATCTAGGCAATAAATATGGCTGGTCCTTATTCTCGACTTCCTGGCTGACAGACACGAATACCGCCTTTTGGGCGCTGGTGATCGCGACGGCCTGGCAATTGATCGGTTATCTGATGATTATTTACATTGCCGGTTTTTCCGGCGTACCGGGAGATGTGCTGGAGGCTGCAAATATTGACGGTGCCGGTCGGTCGGCAGTCATTCGAAAGATCATTCTTCCACTATCTATCCCGGCCACCATCATCTGTATCTTTATCTCCATCTCGCGTTCCTTCTTAACCTACGATATCAACTTGGCCTTAACCAAGGGGGGGCCGTTTAACTCCACCGAGTTGGCGACTTATCATATTGTGCAAAAGGCCTTTCTGTCCAACCAGTACGGGATAGGCCAAGCGGAAGCGGTGGTGTTGTTTGCGGTGGTCGCCATCATTGCGTTGACCCAATCTTACCTGCTCAAGAAACTGGAGGTGGAATCGTAATGAAGGCACGATCAATAGCCACAGGGGTTAAAACGGCGCTTCTTTACATTTTCCTGCTTATCTTTCTGACGCCATTTCTGTTAATTGTCATGAATTCGTTCAAGACCACCCAGAAGTTCGTCGAAAATCCGTTATCCCTGCCGACCCAATTCCACTTTGGGAATTATTCGAGCGCGATTGGTAAAATGGATTTCTTACACGGCTTTTTGAATTCCCTGATCATCACGGTCGTGGCGGTCTTTATCATTCTGATCTTCTCGTCGATGACAGGATATTTGTTTGTCCGATTCAAATGGAAGGTGAACGCATTCATTTTCTTTGTGATGTTAGCTTCACTCACGCTTCCATTTCAGGTGCTTATGATTCCGCTGGTCATGCTGTACGGAAATATGGACCTGTTAGATTCGAAAGTGACCTTATTGTTTATGTATTTGGGATTTGGCGTACCGTTTGGCGTGTTCACGTTCCACGGTTTCATCAAAGGCGTTCCCTTTGAATTAGAGGAATCCGCATTTATTGAAGGGAGCTCCCGGCTGCGGACGTTCTTCCAAATCGTATTGCCTTTGCTGAAGCCCGTATTCGTCACGTTGATCGTCCTGGACATCCTGTGGATCTGGAACGACTACCTGCTTCCCAGCTTGGTCCTGCTATCTCCGGCGCACCGGACATTGCCGCTCTCCACGTTCAACTTCTTCTCTTCTTATTCCGTGGACTTTGCGCCGCTGATGGCCGGATTGATCATGACCGTCATCCCGGTATTGGTGCTTTACCTGTTCCTTCAGAAGCAGATCATTAAGGGGATTACAGAAGGGGCCTTGAAATAGGGGATTGGCAATCCCTGGCTGAAAAAACGGAATAAACCGGGTATAATTGTTAATAAAAACGGCAAGGTGGGATTTCATGCCCAGAATAGAGGATGTTGCGGAAAGAGCGGGGGTTTCCGTAACCACGGTCTCCCGTGTACTAAATAATCGGGGATATATCAGCGAGAAGACGCGAGATAAAGTACATCAGGTGATGAAAGAGTTAAACTATCAGCCCAATGAGATGGCTCGCGCTTTGTTTCGCAGGAAATCGAATATGATCGGGTTGATTATTCCGGCGGTTTCCCATCCTTTTTTCAGCGAATTGGCTTATTACCTAGAGTATTATGCCGATCAGAAAGGGTATAAGCTGCTGCTCTGCAACTCGAATCGAAATATTGCCAAAGAGCGAAAATATATCGAAATGCTAAAGAAAAATCAGGTAGACGCCATTATCATGGGCAGCTCGGTGTTGGATATTAAGCATTATTTGAATTTGAATTTGCCTATCGTTTCTTTTGACCGCACGGTGGCTGAAGATATTCCGTTCGTCACTTCCGATAATTTCCTCGGAGGGAAGCTCGCCGCCAAGTTGTTCATCGACAAGGGCTGCCACCATCCCGTCTACATTTATCGCGGCATCGGCGGACCGCATCATGGGGCCTTATTAGCCAATGCGAGAGCGCAAGGGTATGATGAGGAATTAGCCGCCGCCGGCCTAAATCCGATTCATCTGCAACTGGAAATTACGGACGACGATCAGCCTAGTAATCCGAGCGAGGTGGTTCGTTTCTTGAGCGAACATCCGCAAGTTGACGGGATTTTTGCCAGCAGCGACGTCATCGCGGCCGAGGCGATTCAAGCTTGCCGTCAATTAAATAAGAACATTCCTAATGACATGAAAATCATCGGCTACGATGATGTTAAAGTGGCTACGTTGGTTTCGCCGCAGCTAACCACCATCCGGCAACCGATCCGTGAGATGGGCGAACGTACCATCGAGTTGATCGTCAAGCAATTGGAAGGGGAGGAAGTGCCCAAAGTAAATTCGTTCTCGGTCCATTTGATTGAACGGGAGACGACTTGATTAGGCGGGGCATGATCTTCTGCAAGAAGTTAACATTCAAGATGAAGCCGCCCATTGCGATAGCGGCTTTTATTTCATCCGATGTGTCAACCGGTTATCATATTATCTGCACAGGAAAGGAAACTCCTATGACAGTCACGAATTCATTACCGCGAAGTATTCCGGAACGCTACGGCGTATCTTCCTCAGCGATCTTGTCTTTCCTAGAGGAGATCGAGCAGCGAAAGCTGGAACTTCACGGATTCATGTTATTGCGGCACGGCCATGTTCTGGCCGAAGGATGGTGGAAACCGTATCATCCGGAGATTCCCCATGCCGTCTACTCGCTGACCAAGAGCTTTACTTCGCTCGCGGCGGGGTTTGCCGTCCAAGAGGGCAGACTCTCTTTAGATCAACGGGTTCTTGCGTATTTTCCGGAGATGGATCACGGCGCGATTCGCGAAAATATTAGAGATATGAGCATTCGGCATTTATTGACGATGACAACGGGGCATGAGACCGACACGGCTCGATTTGGAGCTACCCCGGACTTCCTGCAGCATATCACGGAGGCACGAGTGGGCGACCGAAGCGACCGCGACTATGTAAGAGGGTTCATGGAGCATCCCGTTACCAAGGCTCCCGGTACTCATTTCCTATACAACAGCGGAGCAAGCCATGTGTTGGGAGCGATCGTGGAGCGGGTTACGGGAAGCCGTCTGGTTGACTATTTACAACCTCGCCTGTTTGTGCCTTTAGGGATCGACCGGCTGTCATGGGAGGAAGCGCCTCACGGCGAAAATACAGGGGGATGGGGTCTCAAGCTATGCACCGAGGACATCGCCAAGTTCGGCCAACTTCTTCTGAACAAGGGCGAATGGAACGGGCAGAGGCTGATCGCTTCCGAATGGATCGAACAAGCCGGCTCGCGCCAGGCCGATAACAGGCCGATTGCGAACCCGGAAGGGCAGCCGATCAATGTCGACTGGATCCAGGGCTATGGATACCAGTTCTGGAGATGCCGCCATAACGCCTATCGGGGAGATGGGGCATTTGGCCAGTATTGCATCGTCCTGCCCGATCAGGACGCCGTCATCGCGATAAATGGCGGCTTACCGAATATGCAGGGGGTGATGGACGCCATCTGGCGGCATTTACTGCCTTCTATGAATGAACCTTGCCTGGCATCAGATTCGATCGCAAATGACCGTCTCGCTAGCAAACTGAACTCGCTGGAGCTTGGAGAACAAGGCGGCTTGGAGAGTTTGCCTTGGGATCCCCCCCAGAAGCGTTATTCGATCCAAAGCAATGAACAAGGTGTGCAGCGGATCGGATTGACGTTTACGGAGAATCGCTGCGTCTTCCAATGGAGGGATCATCGAGGGGAGCATCAGTTGATCGCCGGCATCGGGGAATGGCATGTTAATCACCGGGGAGGCGATAAAGCAGCGGTTCGAGGCGTGTGGTTGGATCGCAGCCGATTTGAAATTTATGTCTACCCTCCCGATTCCCCGCATTACGACCGGCTAGCTTTTCAATTCCAAGGGAACGGCGTAAGCCTGCAGCATGAGCATTTAAGCTTTATCCCTTTGAAACACGAATTTAGCGGCGTTGAGGAGAAATGAGAGATGAAGATGAACTTTATAGATAGAGTAGCTCCAGAGTTGAAGCAGGGGTTAACGTTGAATCCGCCCTTTCGATTGCCGGAAGACCTGGCGAAGGCTCGGATGATTCCTCCGAACGATGCGCCTCGATCCCAACACGTACGGATCCTAGATCGTCAAATTCCAGGTGCGGATGGGCAATCCATGTTATTGCGGGTATACGAGCCGGCGGAGCAAGGCGAGGAAGCCCTCCCCGCCTTGCTGTGGCTGCACGGCGGGGGTTATGTGCTTGGCGATCCTGGCGTGGATGATGGAATCTGCCAAAGTTTCGTGGAAGCCGCGGGCTGCATCGTCTTCTCACCGGATTACCGCCTGGCTCCGGAGCATCCGTTTCCGGCGGGAATTGAAGACGGATATGCTGCGCTAGTCTGGATCGCCGGGAATGCGGCCGAGCTTGGCATTGACGTTCAGCGAATCGCCATCGGCGGGCCAAGCGCCGGAGGAGGGTTGACGGCAGCGTTAGCACTCTTGGCACGCGATCGCAGCGGTCCTGCGATCTGTTTTCAAATGCCGCTTTACCCGATGATCGATGACCGTAACGTCACCCCGTCCAGCTATGAGATCACCTATCCGGCCGTGTGGAATCGAGCGAATAATCAGGCCGCTTGGAAGATGTATCTAGGCGAGCATGCAAACGGGGAGATCTCTCCTTATGCCGCGCCAAGCCGGGCTCAGAGCCTGGCGGGTCTCCCTCCGACTTATACCTGTGTCGGCCAGTTGGACCCGTTCCGGGACGAGACGCTGGATTATGTGAAACATCTGGCCCAGGACGGCGTTGACGTGGAATTCCAGCTGTATCCGGGAGGTTACCACGCTTTTGAGCATTCGGTGCCCGAAGCGGAAGTAAGCAAGCGCGCCAAGGACGGTTACCTAAATGCTCTGGCAAGGGCTTTCCGGCGCTAACACGGAACTCAGGGAGGAACTAGCATGATACATCTTGAAGATAGATTCACGTTTGAAGCTGCGCCCAATGATCTCTTGACCATCGGCGAACTGCTTGTGGACATGATAGCCAATGAATACGGAGAGGAAGCCCGGGGAGACGGATATACACGGTTTCCCGGCGGTTCTCCCTCGAACATCGCGATGAATGCCAGCAAGCTGGGAATTCGCTCCCGGGTTGTCTCCGCCGTTGGAAAAGATGGCCTGGGTACGTATTTGACCCAGCGCTTGGAAGCCGCCGGCATGAATACGGATGGAATTCAGCGAGTGGATGCGGCGACCAGCCTGGTCGTGCTGACGAAGAGTCAAGCTTCGCCGATCCCGATCTTCTATCGGGATGCTGATTATCGCCTAACTTATGATGCAAAGTTGGGGCAAGCCCTGGAACAATCCAAAGCGGTTCATTTCTCGTGTTGGCCGATCTCACGGGAGCCCTCTCGGCGCGTCATCGAGCGAGTGATGGAGGAGGCCCGGAAGCGGGGGTTGTTGATCGGTTTCGACCCCAACTATCACCGGATGATATGGCAGCCTGGCGAAGACGGTGTGGAATACGTGAAATCGATCATCCCTAAAGTAGATATCGTGAAGCCTTCAGAGGATGACGCGGAGCGGTTGTTCGGTATGGCGGATCCGTTTAAGCAGATCGACCGATTCTTAGAGTTGGGTGCTAAGCTGGTTATTATGACGCTCGGGAAACAAGGGGCGATCGTATCGAATGGCAATGAGACGGTCAGCTTCTCGACACTCGCTACTGAGGTTGTAGATACAACGGGAGCCGGGGATGCGTTCTGGTCCGGATTTTATGCCGCCTTGCTTCAGAATTTCACCGTCAGGGAATCGTTGAATTTAGGTTTTGCCGTGAGTGCTTACAAATTGAAACACTTAGGTGCTGTGGTCGACTTGCCGAAGCTTGAAGTCATTAAAGCTCAGTTTGGATTATAGGAGGACTTAAAGCATGTCGCTGAAAAATAAAGTTCAATTGATCACCTATCCCGATTCCATGGGTGGGAACCTCCGGACGTTAAGCGAAATGCTGACGAAGCATTTCTCCGATATCTTTGCGGGCGGCGTTCATATCCTGCCCCCTTTCCCCTCCTCCGGAGATCGCGGTTTTGCGCCGCTGACGTATCTGGAGATTGAACCCGGCTTCGGAACGTGGGAGGACATTCGAGCAATCGGGGAGAAGTTCGATGTCTTGGTCGATTTGATGGTGAATCATATTTCCAAGCAATCGCCCTATTTTCAGGACTTTCTGGTGAAGGGCCGGTCGTCCGAGTATGCCGATTTATTTCTTACGCTGGATAAAGTGTGGGAGAATGGGGAGCCGCTTCAGGAGGATATCGACAAAATGTTTCTCCGCCGCCCTTTGCCTTACTCGACCTTTGAAGCCGGCGGCAAACAGGAACGAGTGTGGACCACATTTGGCAAGACGGACCCGTCGGAGCAAATCGATTTGGACATTCGTTCACCGCAGACACGTCAGCTCCTACGCGCCTTCTTTGAGAATTTCAAGCAGCAGAACGTCAAGATCGTTAGACTGGACGCGGTTGGATATGTCATTAAAAAGCTGGGAACCAGCTGTTTCTTCGTAGAGCCGGACATCTACGAGTTTCTCGACGAGATCAAAGCGTTGGCGGATTCGCTCGACATCGAGCTGTTGCCGGAAGTTCATGCGCATTACTCGACGCAATTCAAACTGGCGGAGCGCGGCTTCTGGATTTACGATTTCATCTTGCCTTATCGTATTCTTGAAGCGCTTCTTACGAAGAATGCCGCAGAGCTTACCCATTATTTGAACATTCGGCCGCATAAGCAATTTACCATGCTGGATTGCCATGACGGGATCCCGGTCAAGCCGGACCTGGATGAACTGATCGACACCAAATCAGCGCGAAACCTCGTGGAGATCTGTGTGCAAAGAGGCGCGAATCTCAGTCTGATCCTGTCCGACGAGCATAAGGCGGAGGATGGTTTTGACGTTCACCAGATCCGTTGTACTTACTATAGCGCGCTAGGGGAAGACGATGATGCCTATCTTGCCGCGAGAGCGATTCAATTTTTCACTCCCGGAATTCCTCAGGTCTATTATACGGGATTGTTTGCGGGTGCGAACGACATGGACCGCGTGAGTGAGACGGGGGAAGGTAGGGAGATTAACCGTCATAATTATACCGTAGAGGAGATGGACCTGGCGTTGGGGGAAGAAGCTGTACAGCGGCTGCTGCAGTTGATTCGTTTCCGCAACATCTATCCGGCGTTTGACGGAGAGTTCCAGGTGCCGGGATCAACGGACAATGAAATTCGCATGTGCTGGAGCCAGGAAAACAAGAGCTGTTTGCTTATCGTAGATTTGAATACGAACCAATCGGTGATCGAATACATCGACGAGCACGGTCTATTGACCGAATATCGGATTTGATTTCTTCAAAAAAAACAAGGAGGAATAACAACATGGCCATGTTACAGATCCAATTTTTCTCGCGATCGTTGAGAAGGGAAGTCGCACTCAGCGCACTGGTTCCCTTGGACACGCCGCCGATTCCGGGTCAACCCGTGGAGGAGGCCAAGCCCTTAAAGGCGTTGTATCTGTTGCACGGGTATTCCGGAAATCATACGGATTGGATCCATTTCTCCCGAATCCGGGAACTGTCCGATAAGTACAAAATCGCCGTATTTATGCCTTCGGGGGAAAACCATTTCTACCTTGACGATGAGGACAAGAGTCAGCTATACGGGGAATTCCTTGGGAGGGAACTGATTCAATTCACACGCCTAATGTTCCCGTTATCCGCAGACCGGAAGGATACGTTTATCGGAGGACTTTCCATGGGCGGGTACGGAGCGATTCGGAACGGTCTGAAATATGCCGACCAGTTTGGCCGGATCATCGCGCTTTCCTCCGCGCTCATTCCGTACACCATCGCCGGGTTGTCCCCGGGCTATCAGGATGCCATCGCTGACTATAATTACTACAAGCGCGTTTTCGGGGACCTGAATCAGCTTCTCGGAAGCGACAAGGATCCGGAAGCGCTAGCTAAGCAATTGAAGGAACAAGGCGCGCATATTCCGGAGATTTACATGGCATGCGGGAACGAGGACTTTTTGCTTGACGTAAACCGGCGGTTCCATGATTATTTAACTCAAGAGGAAATTCCTCATCGCTATAAGGAAAGCGCTGGGACGCATGACTGGAATTTCTGGAATGAGTATATCGGCCCGGCCATAGAGTGGGCTGTCACCGATCCAGATTCGGTCACCTAAAATCGTCTTCTGCTTCATATGCCCCTGAAGAGAGCTGCGGCCTGTCGGCCGGTTTGCTTCCTCTTCGGGGGCATCCCTTATTCGAACCATCGCCCAGATAAAGGAAGAGGATGCTTGATGAAGGCCGGAGGATTGTTTACTAGAAAGAGCATTGTATTCAGGTTTTTCGTTCCATTCACGCTCATCCTGGCCATTTTGTTTACGGTATTATTGCTCAGCAACATCTATTCGCTGGAAGTGGTTCGTACCCAATCGATTAGCAATTCACGCAATACCTTGGGAATCTACGTGGAGAACATTCATAGTAAGTTGAACTTGTACGCCAAAGACTTGACTGAGGTGTTCGAGAACCAGATTGATGCGGCGACCGAGTATGATCGCCTTAAAGGGAGCGACCGCTACTTCAGAGAAATCGCCCTGTTGGACGCCCTGAAGGCCAAAGCGTCGAACAATGACTCCAGCGACGGGGTATTTATCAAACTACCGGATGATGGGGCGACGCTCGTGCAGTTCGGGAATCGCACCCGATCCGAGGACAAGCTGGATCTGGTCGACTTCCTGAGGGAGCATGATTTTCTCCCCGATCCTGACCGGACCCTCGACGAATGGACGGATTTCGATGTTCAAGGTGCGCATTATTTGTTTCGATACATCACCTATGAGAAGGTCAGCTTTGGCACGTTCGTCAAGGCGGATTCCTTGCTTGCCGTCGCCAGCGGGGAAGGACAAGAGCTCGGCCCAACCCTTCTTAGTGCTCGGGAAGGTGGCATTCTGGCTTCAACCGATGAGAGTCTAATGGAAACAGCATCGACCCTATCGGATTTGAGAGCGCAGGATAAGAAGAGCTACCTGTTTATTTCAGAACCGATCGCCGAATTTGGCGAAATCACCCATATGATGGCCAAACAAAGTATTTTCTCAGGACTCAAGCTGATTCAATGGCTCATTATCTCCTTAGCCGCGATTTCGGTGGTGGCGATTCCCCTGGTGTTGAAGCTTCTGGCCAGGGACATTTTGCAGCCGGTGCTGGAGTTGGTGAAGGCGGCCAAGGACGTCGAAAAAGGGAGAACGAGCTTCCCGGAACCGTCCGGGCATTTTTCCATCGAGTTCATGAAATTGTTTCATTCTTTCGATTCCATGGTTCGGGAGATTACCGATCTGAAAATCCATACGTATGAGGAAAAAATCGAGCGGAGCCGTACGGAACTCAAGTATCTGCAAATGCAGATCAGACCTCATTTTTTCCTGAATGCCATCTCCACGATCAACAGCTTGACGTACCAAAATAAAAATGAAGAAATCCGAATGCTGATTCAGCTGCTGTCTCAGCACTTACGATATATGTTTAAGGGCGGACTTGTTCTGGTGCCGCTGGAGGAAGAGATGAGGCACGTGGACAATTACGTGCACATGCAAGAGATTCGGAATCCCGACCAGATCTTCTGTATGACGGATATTGATGCGGCCACGGCGCGAGTCCTTATCCCTCAATTCTTAGTGCAAACCTTTGTTGAGAACATCTTCAAGCACGCCCTGACCTACGGTGAAATGTTATCGATCTTCATCCGGACCAGTCTGATCGAGATCGAGGACAAGCCCTATCTACACATCTCGATCGAGGATAACGGCGGGGGATTTCCATCCAGCGTGCTACAGGCCGCGAAGGATTCAAGCCTGGAGCCGGTCGAAGCGAGCGGGCAAGTCGGGATCTCCAATATTCGGCGAACGCTTCAATTGCTGTATAAACGCGAAGACCTGCTGAAACTATCCAACGCCGAACCGCTGGGAGCTAGGGTTGAGATCCTCATCCCGATGGAAGGCGACGGTGAAAATGACTTCATAAAAGAGGTGTAGCGATGCGCTGCTTACTTATTGATGACGACGTACCTACGGTTGAGGTGCTCCGGGATATTGTTCGCTGGGATGAGTATGGCTTCTCCCAGGTGATCGAAGCGCATAACCTTATGGAGGCCAAGTCCTGTTTCGAAGCCGGCTCGCCGGACCTGATCATTTGCGATATTGAAATGCCACGGGGGACGGGGCTCGAAATGATTCAGTGGGTGCGTGAGCAGGGTTGCGATTGCGCATTTATCTTCTTTACCTGCCACGAGAGCTTCGATTTCGCTTCGACTGCCTTGACCTATAATGCAGACTCTTATCTGATAAAACCGCTCGATGAGTACAAGCTGGATGAAGCGCTGCACCGTTCACTTGAATCGCTGAAGCGGCGAAGAACGTTAGGTGAATACAGCAGGCACGGGTTAGCCTGGTTGCGTAACAAGGATTTGGTGGAGAAGAGCTTCTGGAGCGATGTCTTGTCCTCCACGCTTTCTACGAGGAAGGATTTGATCCAAGGGGAAATCCAAAGGAGGGACTTGTCCTTCACCGTGGATCAAAAGTTTAACCTGGTTCTGGTCAGCGTTGCGGCATCCGAGATCGATGAACATTGGAACGCTAGTGTGTTTCACTACGCGCTGTCCAATCTCGGATCCGAGATCCTTTTCAATCGTCCAAACCCTGACCGCGTGATCCCCTATAAACAGGACAATCAGATCTACCATGCGTTCATTCTGGATGGCGGGACAGAACCGCTCCAAATGAAAGCAAGCGGTGAGCGGCTCGTCCGCTTATGCAAACAATATTTCAAATGCACGGCCACGTGTTACATCAGCGAGGAGATGGAGATTTCCCAATTGGCCCCGTGCAAAGGGAAGCTGGAACAAATGGATGCATCCAATTTAATCTTTAGAGGGATCGTCCACTTTCAAAACGACCGCTTCCAATATAATACGACGGAGCCG
Organism: Paenibacillus timonensis; assembly: GCF_009725205.1. Taxonomy (GTDB): domain Bacteria; phylum Bacillota; class Bacilli; order Paenibacillales; family Paenibacillaceae; genus Fontibacillus; species Fontibacillus rhizolycopersici. The sequence continues at coordinate 107,732 of NZ_WNZY01000011.1, forward strand.
TTCGCCCTAGATACCCACATGTATACGCTACTCTTCGCCCAGAAAGATAAAATGCAAATCGTCAAGCGTTTGAAGCTTACGTTGGAACGACTTGCCGCGCAGAACATATTGGACGCTGCGACACTCCACTCGATGCGTGAGGATTTCCTTCAAGTGGTTTATGCGTTCTTGGCACAAAATAATATTCAAGCCCACCAGTTATTCTCGGATGACATCGCCAAACGCCTGCTTCAACGGTCCGATCACAGTGTGTTCGATTTCATGAAATGGGCGCATCTGATGACGGAAAAGGCGATTGATACGCTGAAGGAAACGTTACAATCCGAGGGGGTTGTCGAGCGGGCAAAACGGTTTATTCATGAGAACTACCATTGGGATATCAGCCGGGATGATGTGGCAGCCAGCGTTTTTTTGACACCAGATTATTTGTCCAAAACCTTCAAAACCGAAACAGGCATGTCGATTATCGAATATTTGAACGCCCACCGAATTGAAAAGGCCAAGCGAATGCTGTCGGAGCGGCTGGTCAGCATTGGAACGATTGCGGCGGATACCGGATTCGACAACCTTTCGTACTTCTCTACGGTGTTCAAGAAACTGACGGGCGAGTCTCCAAACGCCTATCGGGCCAAACATAAGCCGGAGGATTAAGAAGCTCAGGGAACTGAGCTTTTTTTTAAAAGAAGATGTCGGTTTATTGAAAGAGAAGCCCCGTTCAAAACGATAAACTGATAACGAAACCACATGAATGGGGGAAGTAAGAAGTGATGAAGAGAAAACAGAGAATGGTCCTGTTGTTGTTGTCCGCCATGCTGTGCAGCTCGATCCTGGCAGCGTGCGGCAAGGATTCGAATGAGACGAAGACGACTCCAGGCGACGGTAACGATGCCAAAGTGGAGAAGATTGTGTTCGCCATGCCTTCTTTTAACCGAATCTCCGATAATCTGGGACGGATCACGGATGCGATCAATGAAATCACGATACCGAAGATCGGCGTTGAGGTGGACTACAAAGTATACGGTCCGGTCGATTATGCACAAAAAGTCAATTTGGCGCTGCAGAGCGGAGAGCAGATGGATTTGTTTACGACGCTGGGGCAATTCACCAGCTACGTGTCCAAAAACCAGGTCTATCCGTTGGAGGAATTGCTCCCCGAGTATGGCAAAGAACTCACCGCCATTCTGGATAAGGACTTCGGCCCTGACATGTTGAAAGCGACAACCCTAAATGGACATATCTACGGCATCCCGGTGAATAAGGGCATGTCGATCCCAACGAACTTCGTTTACAATGCGGACATGCTGAACGAAGCCGGATTCACGGCTGACGATATCCGCTCGGTTCAAGATTTGCCGGCGATCTTCGAAGCGGTCAAGCAAAAAAATCCGGATGCCGTTCCGTTTGGTCCGATTAACGTGAACCCAAGTGATACCTCGCTTCTCCTGTTGTTAAAAGGCTCGCATCAAGTAGACTTCTTGTCGGACACCACCGGTATCGGGGTTGTCGTTGGCGATGAGGGCAAAGTGGTCAACTTCTATGAGACCGAATTGTTCAAAGAAGGCGCCATGATGATGAGGGACTGGTTCAATAAAGGGTATCTGGAGAAGGATGCGGCTACAACATCAATCACCGCTTCCGATCTAATCACATCCGGACGAGGCTTCTCCTTTATGGGAGGATACAGCGGTTTGGAAGCAGCCAAAGCTTTAAGTGCTCAAACGGGAAAAAATCTGGAGATGAAACGGATCGCTCCTTATTATTTTGAAACCGGGGCCGTGAATATGGTTAGCTGGATGTTGTCGAGCACGACAAAGGCTCCGGAAGCAGCGGTGAAGTTCCTGAACCTGCTGTACACCGATGAAGCGCTGATCAATACGATTCTTTACGGGATTGAAGGCGAAGATTACGTGAAAGTGGATGAGCACCACGTGAAATATCCGGATGGCAGGGATGCCAACACGGTTGGTTACACCGCCATGCTCAGCACCGGCATCGTTGGCTCCGAATCGCTGCAATATCAATTGGAAGGCGTCAACTGGTCTGACGTTGAGCTTAAGCTGCAAGAGAACAAAGAAACTCAGAAATCTCCGTATTTCGGCTTTATCTTTGATCCCAGCGGAGTGAAAACCCAGATGAGCGCCGTCACGAATGTCGTGAATCAATACTTGCCAGGACTCATGTGCGGTGTGCTGGATCCGGAAACGACGATTCCGAAGTTTGTTGATGCTTTGAACAACGCGGGTGCCGAGGATATTATCCGCAGTAAGCAAGAGCAGCTGGATCAATGGATTGCCGCGCAAAATAGCGGGAAGTAGAACGGGAATGTAGGAGAGAACCGCTATGACAAACAAGACGATGAGATCAAGAGGGCTAAAGAAAAATCTCCCGCTGCTGCTGTTAGCCGTGCCAGGCCTGCTGTATTTTATCCTAAACAGTTATATTCCGATGGCCGGCGTGTTTATTGCCTTTAAGAACATCGATTATGCCAAAGGCATCTTTCGGAGCGATTGGATCGGGTTCGATAATTTCCGATTCCTGTTTCAAACGTCCGACGCCTGGATCATGACGAGAAATACGCTGTTGTACAACGTTGCTTTTATCGTGTTTGGAACCATTTTTTCGATCCTCATCGCGATCTTTATGTCGGAGCTGATCGGCAAGGCTTACTCCAAGCTGTTTCAATCCGGGCTGGTGCTGCCGAATTTGATTTCGATGGTTGTATTGTCTTATCTGGTCTTTGCGTTCTTGAACGCGGACAGCGGATTTATTAACCATTCGATCCTTCGACCGTTGGGCCTGCAGGAAATCAATTGGTACTCCGAACCGAAGTACTGGCCGTATCTGCTCGTCATTATTCAGATGTGGAAGACGGCCGGATATGGTTCCATCGTGTATATTGCGTTCATCGCCGGAATTGACAAGAGTATCTATGAGGCTGCAAAAATCGATGGTGCGGGCAAATTGAAGCAGATTTGGACGATAACGCTGCCTCTTCTGAAGCCTACCGTCGTGATTCTGACCTTGATGTCAGTTGGTCGGATCTTTAATTCGGATTTCGGCCTTTTCTATCAGGTCCCGATGAACGCAGGCGCTTTATACAGCACGACGCAAACGATCGATACGTATGTGTACCGGGCACTTATGCAGGTGAATGATATCGGGATGTCGGCGGCAGCCGGCTTGTACCAGTCGCTTGTCGGGTTCGGGCTGGTGATGCTGGCGAATGCGATCGTCAAAAAGCTCGACGCGGATAACGCGTTGTTTTAGGAGGAAAGACCATGATTCAAACGAAAGGCGAACGAATTTTCGTCTTGTTCTCCGCAGTCGCGATGGTGCTGCTAACGTTATTTGCCTTTGTCCCGTTCATCCTGATTCTGGTTGCCTCGTTTACGGATGAATCGATGTTGATCCGGGACGGATACAGCTTCTTTCCGGCAAAATTGAGTTTGGATGCTTACGCCTATATGGTTTCTTCGGCTTCGACCTTCCTTCGTTCGTATGGCGTGTCCTTCTTGGTGACGATTCTAGGGACGGCTGCCGGACTTCTAATTTCGAGTATGCTGGCTTATCCGATGTCCAGGAAAGATTTCAAATATCATAACGCGCTGGCGTTTATCGTGTTCTTTACGATGCTGTTTAGCGGCGGGATCGTTCCGTCCTATATCATGTGGACCAAATACTTGCATATCAAAGATACGCTGGCCGCCTTGATCGTACCCAATCTGTTGACCAACGGGTTTTACGTGCTGCTGATCCGAAATTACTATAAAAACAATATTCCCGCCGAGCTGATCGAAGCCGCTCAAATCGACGGGGCGTCGGAGCTGCGGACGTTCTTCCGGATTATGTTACCGTTGTCCGTTCCGGTGATGGCCACCGTCGGACTGTTCATGGGGCTGGCTTATTGGAACGACTGGATTAATGCGTTGTATTTTATCACGAAACCGCAATACTACGGCATTCAGAACATGTTGATTCGCTTGATGAACAACATTCAGTTTCTAAAATCGGGGCAGGCGGGCAGCGTGATTGGCGCGGGGACAGTCGAGCTTCCAAGCACGGCCATCCGCATGGCCATGGCGGTCATCGGCATCCTGCCGATCGTCATCGTGCTGCCGTTCCTGCAGAAGTATTTGACTAAGGGAGTCGTCATCGGCGCCGTTAAAGGGTGAAGCAGAAAGGAGTGATCTGTATGAAAGTGCAAGAAGTCATCGATCTGATTCTGGAGGATTCCTGCGGCGAGACACGAGTCGAAAATACGTGCGATCGATTGGCATCGGGCGATCCGAACCAGGAAGTGACGGGGATCGTCACGAGTTTTATGGCTACCGTTGATGTGGTGAAAGAGGCAATCGCGGTTGGGGCGAATCTGATTATTACCCATGAACCAACTTACTTCACAGGAAATGATGAGCTGGAGTGGCTGCAGCAAGATCCGATTTATCTGGCTAAAAAGAAGCTGATTGACGACCATGGCATCGCGATTTGGCGATACCATGATCATATGCATATGGCGGGAACGGATCGCATCTATGACGGGTTGATCCGTCAGCTTGGTTGGAGCGATCGCCTGGCGGAGGAGAACAAGCCGTGGGTGTATGTCATCGAGCCGACAACCGTTGGGGAGCTGGCGGAGGTTCTAAAGGAGAAGCTGTCGATGAATGTGCTTCAAATGGTAGGCCGGCCGGATATGGTCTGCTCTCGCATTGGCGTGTTGGTCGGCGGTGGGAGCTTGGGACTCGGAAGAGAGCAAATGCCGATGGAACTGATGCGGGACCAAAATCTGGACGTCATGATCTGCGGCGAGATTCTGGAATGGACGTTATGCGCATATGTGAACGATGCCGTGATGCTCGGGATGAACAAGGCAATGCTGGTCGTCGGGCATGAACGCAGTGAGGAATGGGGCATGAAGCATATGGCAGATTGGCTGCAACCGCTGGTGGGCGGTACCCCGGTCTCTTTCGTGGACGCCAAGGAACCTTTCCAATATCTTTAAATGAATGAAGGCACCCGGAACCTATGCTATAATCGGGTTGTTCGATTGTATCGAAGAAACCAAGCTAGTGCGAAAGGGTGCCAGGCATGAAACGGAAAACCATCTTGACGGCAATCGGAGTCATTGCGGTTGCCGCGCTGGGAAGTTATTTTCTGATCACAGGACAAGCCGATAAGCAAAAAGAATCGAATGCTATAGACGCTCAGAGCATCAAGCAGATGGTCCAGGACTACAGCGTTGGAAAATTAAGCGCCAAGTCCGCATCGATTACTTCGAGCCAACTGATCGTGGACGGCGATACGGCGGATTCGAAGACATATGATCTGCCGAAGGACGAATTTTTCGTCTCGATTGCGCCTTACGTGAACCAAACGCATCCTTGCGAGATCCACAGCTTGACCGGATGCCGCGGCGAAATGAGCGAGCAGGAGTTCCAAGTGAATGTCACCGATGCGAACGGAAATACCGTATTGGACCAAAAAATGACGTCCCAGGCTAACGGATTTATCGACTTGTGGTTGCCGCGCGAGCAAACTTATCTTGTTCAGGTTAGCTATGACGGGAAGACGGCCGAGTCGGAAATCTCCACGTTTGATGGGGATCAAACCTGTATCACGACGTTGCAACTCAGCTAATCTGAACCACCTCAAAAACGACGGACCCTCATCAGAGGGTCCGTTTTTGGGGTCGGCAAAGACCGGCAGCTACAATAAGAGGATCGCGCCGCCCATCATAGGGGTGAGTACCATGAAGGTTTTTAGCCAGACAACAGGCACACGTTTCGTGAACTTGGCTCCGACATAAGCGCCGGACATCGTTCCGATCACAACCGCGAGGAGTAAATGAACATCCAGGTAACCGATGGTGAAGTAGCCGGCCCCTCCGGCGAGGGCAATCGGCATGATCACCAGCATGGTTGTACCGGCGGCGTAACGCATCGACATTCCCAGGAGAAGCATAAGTCCCAGTTGGATAAAAGGCGTCGACCCGATGCCGAACAATCCCGATAAGGAGCCGGTAATCAAGCCGATGAGCGGCGCTAGCAACCAGAACCGAACGCCTTTGACTGTGACGAGTGTCGTATCGTCGGGCGCTTTCGGGCGCCGGGAAACGTATACCATTCGAAACCACAAGGCCAATCCGGAAGCAAACAGCATGCCGGAGGTCAGATACCCCAGACGATCTCCGGGGATCAGAGATGACCAACCCGAGCTAATCCATGCCCCTGCCGCACCGGTCAAGCCGACGATCACCCCGGAACGCAACGCCATATTTCCTTCGCGGTAATGACTGATCGAACCGGAGAAGGACGAGAAGAACATGGCGGCCAGCGCAGTACCTAGCGCCGTATGAATCGGGTAACCGAAAACGACGGTAAGAATCGAGATGATAAATCCCGATCCGCCTGCCCCTACGAAGCCGAGGAGGAAGCCGAGCGCCACCATGACCAGGGCAACTTCAACGAGCGGGATCAATCCATCCTCCAAACCTGGTGGGGGACAAGAGCCCCGACCGGGACCGGTAAGTCCCTACGCACGGAACTAGCCAGGTCCAGCACCATGGTAGCGTGCTCTTCTCCGTAGACAGGCCAAGCCGGTAAAAGCTCGGTGTTCGGATTTCCGCTCCGGATAAATGCGCTCCAGGCTGCCCTCATCCCTCGCGCAAGTTCTTTCATTTCAGGCGTCACAGCATAGGGGTCATCGATAGACGGCGTAGGCATGAAGCCGGAGTCGCCTGCGGCCAGTGCCGCTTGAATCAAGCTGCCTTCATATCCGTGGATCGCCCCCAGCCTGCCGCCGCATCGAAGCCGATACATCCAAACCGGTGCACCGGAGAAGGATACGGCCTCCGCGAACTGTATCGCCCCGATGCCATACAAGTGCTCCGTTAAGGTTCGGGTCCAAGCAGCCTCAGGGGACATGGATTTGCTGTAATGCTGATAAGCGTTCCACACGGCGTCGGTATTTTTTTCGAAGAATCCTTCAAGTACCTCCAGATGCGGGGACTGAAGCCGCGGATCATTCTGAATAAAGATCGCTGCCTCCTCCTCGTTGAACCCGATCAAGAGCGGCGGCAGCCCTTGACTGTGCTTAAGGGTCGCCAGCGGATCCAGAGGGATGACAAGGCCGTCGGCCACGGGACCGAACATATGCAAGCCATGCGAGGTATCAAAGCCTACAGCCGATTGCGCTTCAATCAGCTTCTCTGCGGGAAGCTCGAGCAATCGGCGCGAGTTTGCCGGGGACAGTCCCAGCTTCTCCAGCAACCTCCGAGTTGTCACGTCCGCGGTCTGCGGATCCCGAACCGCTTGCGTTGCTCCGCTCTGCGCAATCGCACGGTGAAACAGGCCATGTGCTTTCGGCATGAGATAAAGGGACGCCACGCATTTAGCCCCTGCTGAATTTCCGATGACGGTGACGCGTGAAGGGTCGCCGCCAAAGGCGGCGATATTGTGCTGAACCCACTGCAAAGCAGCGACAATATCGAGCATTCCATTATTGCCCGAAGTCGCGTATTCCTCACCTAGTAACTCTCTTAAATTCAAGAAACCTAACGCACCCAGCCGATAGTTGATCGACACATAGACGATGCCCTCTTCGGATGCGAATCTGAGACCGTCGCATTCTGCCCCGGTTCCCCCAACGAATCCCCCGCCGTGGACATAGACCATGACGGGCTTAGGCCCATTGCTCAAGTCTTCCGGCGTCCATACGTTCAAGTTTAGGCAATCCTCGGACTGCGCCAGTTCCGACAGGATCCCCTCCTGAGCCGGATTCTGAGGTGCGGTAGCGCCGAATCGGTCGCATCGTTTAACGCCTTCCCACGGAAGCGGAGGGGTCGGCGGTTTAAATCTTCGCGATCCCCCCGCACTTGAGGCATAGGGAATGCCTCGGAATACGTAAGCTCCCTCCATTTTCAAGCCCTCGACTTTGCCTGACAACGTCTGCACAATCAAGATGATCGTCTCCTGTTCTATCGATGTTGTGATTATTATATCTTGCTTGATTTCATGAACCATAATATATATTTGAATATAAAGATCATAACCTATAGGTTATGAAATAAGGGGGGACATTCCGCGTGGAGTTGTTGCAACTGAAGTATTTTCAGACGGTGGCCCGCATGGAGCATATGACGAAAGCCGCCCACAGCTTGCATATTTCGCAACCGGCGCTCAGCAAGATGATTGCGGCGCTGGAAGCCGAGCTAGGGACCGAGCTGTTTCTGCGGGAGCGCAAGACGATCCGCCTGAACGAGAAAGGCAGGATGTTCCTCCAGCATGTGGATCTCGCGTTGGAAGCGCTGGAGGATGGCGAGCAGCGACTACGGGATACCAACGGATCCGCTTCTCCTATGGTCACGCTGGATGTTCGGGTATCCTCGCATTTGCTTCCGGGCATACTGGCCGCTTTTCGTACGGAATGTCCAAATGCCCAATTCAACTTGCTGCAGCATGCATCACCGCTGGACCCTCGAACGAACTTCGATCTATGCCTCTCGGACGGGGCGGTGCCGCCCCCTGGGACGGAGGCCGTCTCCTTGCTCGAAGAGGATATTCTCGTTGCGGTTCCCGCCGATCATCCTCTCGCACACCGGGAACGAGTTCGCTTAAGTGAGTTAAGGGAGGATCGCTTCATTATGCTACCTTCCGGCAAGTCTTTGCGCGAAACGACGGATGCCTTCTGCCGGTTGGCCGGGTTTACACCTCGGATTCGGTTCGAGAGCGATGATCCGGCTACTGTACGAGGATTGATTCGTGCGGGACAGGGCGTTGCGTTCCTGCCGGCGATCACTTGGAGCGGATCTACCGGGCCGGACGTCAGGCTGCTACGACTCGAAGAAAGCTGGTGCAAACGATCGATTTCCCTGTCCTGGCCAAAGGATCGGTACCTGAAGCAGATCGCGGTCCAGTTCCGCGATTTTACCATCCAGTATTTCGCGAGGTTGGCCGTATCAGGAAGGATGGATTATGAATGAGGGATGTCTACGCGACATCCCTTTTTTTTTGCGCTTTATTTTAGGGATACCGCTAACTACAGCGGTCCCCGCGTCTTCTGCCGGTTCTCCTTCCGATAGTCGAGCGGCGCGACGCCAATCTCCCGTTTAAACGTTTGCGAGAAATACGACTGCGATTTGAAGCCGATGATCTCGGAGATTTCCAACACGGAGTAATTGGTGGACTCCAGCAGGAATTTGGCCGTGTCCATTCGCACCTGGTTTAAGTATTTGACGGGGGACACGCCATACGTCTTTTTGAAAAGATGCGACAAGTAGTACTTGTTGATATGCGCTTCCTCTGCCATGGATTCCAGCGTGATGTTGCTTTTAAAGTGGACGTCTATGTAATTTTTGACCAAAGCCACCTCTTTGGGAACTTTTTCGGTAGTAGAGAGGTTAATCGATACGTGTTTTTTGCGCAAGATCAAAATCAACATCACCTGGACCAGGTGCTTGCAGAGTTCCAGGTAGGCTTCCTGCTTGGCGTTATATTCTTCGAACGCTTTATACAGATAGAGAAGAATGCTCTTGTCCGGATCCCGGAAGCGAACGTAAGGCACCGTGTCTTCGTCGGAGATAAAGGAAATGCCGTTTAAACCGATGACAAAATACTCTAGCGGATCGCTGAAATCGGAGATTTCCGTATGCTCGATGTTGGGGTTTACGATGATCACATCGTGTTTCTTGATGGGGAGTCGTTCGTCCCGGACGAGAAATTCCCCTGTCCCTCCCGTCACGTAAAACAACTCGGCAAAATGGTGAGAATGCTTCAGGCCAATCCAGTTTTGGCTATCGGAATCCGACTTGTTGATATAGATCAGCTCGGTGTTCAGGCTGGCGAGCAGATCCGCCGATGAAGTGGGGTGTTTCGTCATACATCCGTTCCTTTCAAAGTAAAAATGACACCTTGGTGGCTAAGCGCTTAAGCAACTCCCAAGCCTTAGCCTGACCGCTGACAGTTCAATGATAGCACAAAATGTTATCTTTATTAACGAATAGAGCAACATCTCTAAAAAACATAGCAATAATGACATATTTAAAAACGCTTTCCTCTCACTATAATGAAAATAAATAAAAAGGGAGGCGTTCAAATGCGGATCCAAAAGATAGGCGCTGCGATTGCGATGGCAGCGATGTTGACCTTAACGGCCTGCGGGGCCGGTTCAAACGGAGCTTCCTCCGGGGAAGATGGAAAGCCGGTGTTGAAAATGGCCGCCCTCGAAGGCGGCTACGGCAAAGAGATGTACAGTCAGGTCATCGCAGCATTCGAGGAGCAATTTGACGTTGACGTGGAGTTGACGATCAGTAAGAGCATCGAAGATGAAATTTCACCCGGCATGAAAGCCGGGAAATACCCCGATGTTGTGGTGCTTGGCCAAGGGCGCAGCGCGGGACTCACCGAGACGCTGATCAAAGACAAAGGGCTGGAGGATCTCACGGACGTCTTGTCGATGCAGGTGCCCGGGGAAGAGCAGAAGCTGAAGGATAAGTTGGTCGACGGGCTGATCGGGACGCTCGGCACGAATCCTTACGGCGATGACAGCACCTATTTGATGCCGATGTATTATTCTCCGACAGGGTTGGTGTACAACAAAGGACTGTTTGAACAGAAAGGCTGGGAGGTGCCGAAGACCTGGGATGAAATGTTTGCGCTCGGCGACCAAGCCAAGAGTGAAGGGATCGCCTTGTTCACTTATCCGACCGCCGGGTATATGGATTCCTTTTTCTTCGCCTTACTGGCGGATGTTGGCGGCATCGGATTCTACGACAAGGTGATGAATTACGAGCAGGACATTTGGAATACCAACGAAGCTAAACAGGCGCTGGACATTGCGGCCAAGCTGCTGAGTTATGCCTCGGATACGACGGTCGCGTATGCCAATGAGCAGGACTTCACCAAGAATCAGCAAGCGATCCTGGACAATAAGGTTCTGTTTATGCCAAACGGCACCTGGATTGCCGGGGAAATGGCCGACGCTCCTAGAACAGAAGGATTCGCATGGGGACTCACTCCGATCCCGACGGTGAAGGAGGGCGGAGACCGTTACATCGTGACCTCGATGGAGGCAGTTTGGGTACCGTCCCAAGCGAAAAATAAAGACCTGGCCAAGCAGTTTATCACTTTCCTTTACTCCGATAAGGCCGCCGACATTTTTGCCCAGTCCAACGCGATCCAACCGATCAAGGGAATTTCGGACCAATTGACGGGGGAGAACCAATCGTTCTACAGCGTCTACGATCAGCCTCAAGTGAAGGCACTGGTCGGCGGGTTCGTCAGCACCAGCCCGGTTGAAGGCGTCAATATTAAAACCACCTTGTTCGATACGGCTAACAGCATCATCTCGGGGGAGAAAACCGTCGGCGATTGGCAAGCCGACCTGAACGAGGCCAGCGAGAAGTTAAGAGCGGCAAAATAAATAGTAGCGATTTATTCCCTGCAGGAAGCAAGGTGAGACGGTGAAACGTAACCGAGGACGAATCCGCTTCATTTGGCTATGCATCACACCGACGTTCGTGCTGTTTGTTCTCTTTATGCTCATCCCTACGTTTAACGTCTTCCGGATGTCGGTGTACAAGTGGAGTGGTTTTTCGGCGGAAAAACAGTTTGTAGGCTTCAGCAACTTCAAAATCTTGCTGGACGATGCGGTATTTGTGAAGTCGTTCCAGAATACCGTGCTGCTCCTGGTGATCGTGACGATCCTGACGATGTCGATGGCGCTGTTGTTCGCGGCGGTGATGACGCGGGAGAACGTCAAGGGGAAGGACATCTATCGGGTTATCTTTTATATTCCTAACATCTTGTCGGTCGTGGTGATCGCGGCCATCTTCTCCGCGATCTACGATGCGGAGCAAGGACTGCTGAACGGACTGCTGGGCATCCTCCGGTTAGACTTTCTCCAGCGGATGTGGCTTGGGGATCAAAGCATTGTGATCTACAGCATCGCCGGGGCGATGATCTGGCAATCGGTCGGGTACTACATGGTGATGTATATGGCCAGCATGTCCAGCATTCCGGAGAGCTTCTACGAAGCCTCGGCGCTGGAAGGGAGCGGGAAGGTGCGGCAGTTCTTTTCCATCACGTTACCCCTGATTTGGCAGAACCTAAGGAATACGCTAACCTTCTTTATCATTAGCTCGATCAACTTAAGTTTTACCTTAATCAAAGCAATGACGAACGGCGGGCCGGACGGGGCGACCGAGGTGTTCCTGAACTATATGTATAAACAGGCTTATACCAATTCCTCTTATGGATATGGGATGGCCATCGGTTCGGTCGTCTTCCTGTTCTCCTTTGGGTTGTCGCTGTTGGTCAGCCGGGCGACGAAACGGGAACCCCTACAATATTAGTGCATGTTTAACCTCATTAGGGAGGAGCTGGCGGAGAGCCGATGAAAGCCGACAAAGGGTACAAATCGTTCATCTACGTCATCCTTAGCCTGCTCGCCTTGTCGATCGTGGTTCCGATGATTTGGGTGCTGCTGGCTTCGTTGAAACAGAAGTCCGAATTCTATGAAGATCCATGGGGGCTTCCGGCGGGCGTTTACCTGCAAAACTATCTCGATGCGTTTACCGACGCCCATATGGGTTCTTATTTGCTCAATTCGCTGTTTACGACCGTGCTTGGTTTGGCGATCCTGTTGGTCGTCGCCGTGCCCGCGGCTTATGTGCTGGCAAGGTACCGGTTTCGTGGGCGCAAGATCCTGAATCTGCTGTTTATGGGCGGATTGTTCATTAACGTCAACTACATTGTCGTCCCCATCTTCCTGATGCTGCTGGACGGGGATCGGCTGCTCGGCGGTTGGTTTCCGGACGGGTTGCTCATCGACAATTTGGCGGTGTTGTCCGTGGTTTATGCCGCGACGGCGATCCCGCTTACGATTTATTTGTTGTCCGGGTATTTCCAGACGATTCCCGAGGTGTTCGAGGAGGCGGCGGCCATCGATGGCTGCTCGCATGTTCGGACGATGTTATCCATTATGGCGCCGATGGCTCGTCCCAGCATTGTAACGGTGATCTTGTTCAACTTTCTGGCTTTTTGGAACGACTATATCATCGCATTGACGCTGCTGCCGGGGCCGAATAAGACGCTTCCCGTCGGGCTGTTGAATCTAATGACCGCGCAGAAGGCGGCAGCCAATTATGGCCGATTGTACGCCGGCCTGGTGATTGTGATGGTCCCCGCCCTGATTCTTTACATTCTGGTGCAGCGGCGATTAGTGGAGGGGATGACGGCCGGAGGAACGAGAGATTAGAAGAGGGAGAGGATAGGTATGGCCAGACGGAGAGGTAGAGTAACGCTCCCGAGCGAGGAAGGGTTCGTGCGGGAAACGAAGGAACTGATGGAGAGGTGGGGCGCGGACGCGATCCGGGACAGCGACGGGACGAAGCTGGATGCAGCCGTCAAAGCGCTTCCTGCGAAGATTTATACGGCTTATTTTCCCTCCAGAGGACATAACGAATTTATCGAAAAGCATAGGGAAGAATGCCCGCAGATCTATTTGATGACCGAATTCATGCTGGCCCAGTCGATTACGCTGGAGATCGAGCTGCTGCGCACCTACTACCGGGAGCAGCTCGACGTTGATTATTTACACGATCCTTATCGTTATTGGCAAGTGATCGATCGAACGACCGGTGAGGTGCTGCCCCCGTCCGACTGGCGGATACGTCAGCAGGACGATACGGTGATTATCGACAATGCGGTGCCGTGGCACGAATATACGGTTTCGTTCCTCGCCTACATTCAGTGGGACCCGGTGCAGATGTACAACCACATCACCAACGACTGGGGCGATAAGCCGCATGAAATTCCATTTGATGTGAAGCAGCCCCATTCCAATGCTTTTATCTATGAAACGATGAAACAATGGCTCCGGGACAATCCGGAAGTGGATGTCGTGCGGTTCACCACGTTGTTTTATCAATTTACGCTGGTGTTTAACGAGCTGGCCAAAGAGAAATTCGTGGACTGGTTCGGATATGGCGCCAGCGTATCGGTAGCCATGCTCGAGGATTTCGCCCGGGAAAAAGGATACGAACTGACCGCCGAAGATTTCGTCGATCAAGGATATTACAACTCCTCCTTCCGGGTGCCGTCACCGGCTTATCTGGATTATGTCGACTTCGTCTCCCGCTTCGTCGCCGCGGAGACGAAGAAACTGGTGGACCTGGTGCATGAGAGCGGGAAGGAAGCGATGATGTTCCTCGGCGATCAATGGATCGGCACGGAGCCTTATGGGCCGTACTTCGGGTCGATCGGGTTTGACGCCGTCGTGGGGAGCGTGGGGGACGGCACGACGCTTCGGATGATCTCGGATATCCCGCACGTGAAATACACGGAAGGGCGGTTTCTGCCGTACTTTTTTCCGGACGTCTTTTATGAAGGCAACGATCCCGTGGTCGAAGCGAACCGAAACTGGCTTGCGGCGCGGCGCGCGATCCTGCGCAAACCGATCGATCGCATGGGGTACGGCGGTTACCCCAGCTTGGCTAGCAAGTTCCCGAAATTCGTTGATTACGTCGAGCAAATTACCGATGAATTCCGCGAGCTTCATGACCATATTAGGGGCGGTAAGCCGTACACGGGACTAAAAGTGGCGGTCTTAAACTGCTGGGGAGCGCTGCGGACGTGGCAGGCGTTTACCGTTGCCCATAGCCTTTACAGCAAACAGGCTTATTCCTACTATGGGATCCTGGAAGCCTTGAGCGGCATGGGCGTGGACGTCGTATTCATCAGCTTCGATGAGGTGCTGAAGCAGGGCATCGATCCGTCCATCGACGTAGTGATCAATGCCGGCGATGCGTACACCGCTTTCTCTGGAGGCGAGGTATGGAAGAATTCGAGGTTCGTCGAGCGGCTTCGCCGGTGGGTATACGGCGGCGGGGGGCTGATCGGCGTCGGCGAACCGTCGGCGGTGCAGCATCAGGGGCGATTTTTCCAATTAGCTGATTGTTTTGGAGTCGATAAAGAACGGGGATTCAGCGTGTCTACAGACAAATATTTCAACCAGTCGGCGGAGGAGCATTTCATTACGACGGAGGGTACGGCATTCGATTTCGGGGAAACGACGAATGACGTCTATGCCTTGCATGAACGCGTTGAGATTCTGGAGTATTCGAACGGGGAGGTTCATCTTGCCGCGAATCGGCCGGGGGCGGGTCGCGCGGTGTATCTGGCCGGGCTCCCGTATTCCCCGGGAAATTCGCGCCTGCTCCTTCGAAGCCTGTATTTCGCAGCGGGTAAGGAAGCGGAACTGAAGCGTTGGTACGCGGACAATGTGGAATGCGAGGTGCACGCCTACCCAGAGCAGGGGGTATATGCAGTCGTCAACAATAGTAACGATCCCCAAACTACGGTTGTTTACGATGGGGATGGGAAAACGTCCGTGGTGAAGCTTGGCCCAAGCGGGATCGTATGGAAGAAAACGGATGGGAGCGCTACACCATGAAAGTCATACTACTACGGTTGCTTGGATTGTTCGTCTGCGTCTGCCTAGGCGTCTACGGACATAGTCAAGGAACAAGTTACATGAATTTAGGTTTGATGATCATAGGTTTGGCGGGTTTACTTGGCCTGCTCTACGAATACAACCGCAAATATCAATAGCCCGCGAATGACGCGGAGACGAGAAAGGAATACATCTTGGATGAACATGAACGAGATTTTTGACATCAGACCTTCAACTCGGCAGCTTGATTGGCAACGGCTGGAATTTTACGGATTTATTCACTTTGGGATGAACGCGATGACCGGCAGGGAGTGGGGAGAGGGACATGAAGATCCGGCCCTGTTCGATCCGCAACACCTCGATGCGGCGGAATGGGTTACGATCCTGAAGCAGGCCGGAATGAAAGCCGTGATTCTGACTTGCAAGCATCATGACGGCTTCTGCTTGTGGCCTAGCAAATATACGAAGCACTCGGTTGCTTCTAGTCCCTGGAGAGACGGGCAGGGGGATTTGGTCCGTGAAGTCTCGGAGGCTTGCCAAAAGTTCGGAGTAAAGTTCGGGGTGTATTTGTCGCCTTGGGATCGGACCGAAAGGAGTTATGGAGAAGGTCAAGCGTATGACGATTTTTACGTGAACCAACTAACGGAGTTGCTAACCCAATACGGCGAGATCGGCTGCGTTTGGTTGGACGGGGCTAACGGCGAGGGACCTTCAGGTAAACGGCAGAACTACGATTGGGACCGGTATTATGAGACGGTCCGGCGTCTTCAGCCGCAATGTGTGATTAGCGTATGCGGCCCGGATATCCGCTGGGTGGGCAACGAGGCAGGCCATACGCGGCGAGAGGAATGGAGTGTCGTGCCCCAGGCGCTGCAGGATGCCGAGAAAACGGCAGAGAAATCGCAGCAAACCGATGACCCCTCTTTCGCCCGCTCCGTCCATTCGATGGAAGAGGATCTGGGCAGTAGGGAAGCCATCGTCCGCTACGGCGGTGAATGGGTCTGGTATCCCGCAGAAGTGAATACGTCCATCCGGCCGGGCTGGTTCTACCATGCCGAAGAGGACGGACAAGTTCGGAGTGCCCGCGAGCTGTTCGACATCTACCTAAAGGCGGTTGGCGGCAACGCGATGTTCTTGCTCAACGTTCCGCCCGACCGGGACGGGAGAATTGCAACACCCGACCGTGAAGCATTGGCCGAGTTAGGCGCGCGGATCGCCGAGTTGAATGACCTGCGGTTGATACATGGAGCGAAGTGGACCGCATCGAGTGCCGCTTCGGAGAAGGAAACGGCCGAAGTCCTTGGCGGCGGCGCTCCGGATCGAGGCTGGAGACCATCTGGGACGGACACCGAGCCCTGGGTACAAATGGTTTTGCCGGAGACGAGGGCATTTAACGCGGTGATTTTGCAGGAGCACATTGTCCAAGGACAGCGGGTGGAGGCGTTCGAGCTGTGGGTCTCGGTAGAGAATGGAAACGAGCGGGACGAGGAAACCAAGAACTCAGACGAGTGGCGACGGATTGGGGAAGGTACGATTGTCGGCCACAAGAAAATCCTTCCGCTTCCGTTAACGACAGCCCGGAGGGTGAGGATCGTATTTAAGCGGTACAGGGGGTATCCGACATTGGCGGCATTTCGGCTCGCTTTATGGAGCGAGTAACCATAGGCGGTATCGTCAAGCATGAACTGAATCTGACTTGCACGAGATCACCGAAATAACCGCGCAAATGCAGTTATTTCCTCACAGCCTGGTCTCTACGGCTAAATAGCCGCAGAAGTACAGTTAATTTCTATCATTTTGAGAAAATCGGCCATTTGGCTTGGAAGTAACAGCATTCTTGCAGTTGTTTCCGGAAAAAACCAACCATCGGTGAAATTAGCTGCACGCCTGCAGTTATTTCCCCCACCGGCTCAAGGGTCTACGTTTTCTCTATGGATTGTGTAGGTTGAAGCGGAGGTGAGGCAATGTCCAAACGAACGGAAACGAGCAAGAGAATCAAGGGTTGGCGGCGGGTATGGCTGCTTAGCGGTTTGATCGTCGTGTCCGGTATACTGCTCGCCGGTTACATGTTGGCGAGGGACTCTCACGAAGAAGTTGCAAAGGTAGGCGGAAACGCCATCACGGATCAGGAAATCGCCTTTCAAATGGACCGGCTGAAGTCAGCGGTGCAGAACGAGTTTCAAGTCAAATTCCAAGTGACGCTGGGGAAAGGCGACTGGACCCAACCGGTTGGTGACCTCATTCCGCTTCATGTACTACAGGAGCGTGCGCTGGAACAAGCGATGCGGGACAAGTCGGTTTTCATCCTAGCCCAAGCGCAGGGCTTGCTGGACTCGCCTGATTTCGATTCGCTAACTGCCTCGATGGAGACGGAAAATCGGGAGAGAGAGGCCGCGATCCGACGTGGAGAAGTGGTATATGGCCTCACCCGATTCACCTTGGAGCCTTACTATGCGCATAGGCTGGCATCCCTGGAAACCGAATTAAAGCAGATGCTTAGTCAACATCCGGAAGACCCGCTATATCTGGAAAGGGGGGATGTCGAGAGCTATCACGAGGAGCATGCCTCGGAATGGGCCGCTAATGCGACCAATTACGAGGTCACCCAATTGATCGTGCCTGTCCCGCAAGAAGGGAAGAAGGGCGCAGCCAGCGCCTTGGCGGAACTCATCGCGGAACAAGCCGGATTGGAGGGAATTGCCAGCCGGTTTGAAGAAGCCTCCATTCGGACAGAAACGTTGACGGAAGAGAGTGGATCCTATGCCAACTCGCCTGCTCATCAGGTGGTGTTGCAACTGAGGGACATGAAGCCGGGGGAACTTACCGCGCCAGTGGAAATCGGCGAAGGATTCACCGTGTATCGTCTGGATGAAGTGAAGGTCGATGAACAGAAAGCATTGCAAAGGTATGAATATCAGATCAAACAGCAGCTGTTGGAGGAACGATTTGAAGCGTATGTCGAGCAATACAGGGGAGAACTGCCGGTTCAAGTTAACCGGGAATTGCTGGCCAAAGTCACGATTCCGGGGATTTGACCCACAGCCAACCTGATGTACCACATCCATTCTGAATGTATGGGAGGGAAATTATGTACGTAACCAAAAGTCGCATTGTTCTATTCTATCTATCGCTGTTTGCCATGGTGATTACGTTGCTGCCTCCGGCGGCAATCGCTTCCGAGATGGAGCCCGCATCCAAGGCTGTTCAAGCGGAGGACGCCGCCCAAGTTGCGGGGAACCGGGCGAATCCACATAGAGGGACCGACTATTACATTGATGCGACGCTGGGGAACGACGCCAACAACGGGACCTCAAAGAAGACGCCGTGGAAGACGTTCCAGAAAGTCAACGAAACGGTGTTTCAACCAGGCGACCGGATTTTGCTGAAGGCCGGCGAGACCTGGAATGACCAACAGCTTTGGCCAAAGGGATCCGGGGCGAATGGGAAGCCGATCGTGATCGACATGTACGGCAATCCGAAGGATGGGAAACCTTATATCGCTGTGGGCGGCAACGTGGAGAATCCTGTCCGATATGAAAACGGGGACTTCAAAAAGGACAAAACCAAAGTCGGCCTGACTGGTGCCGTCGTGCTGCAGAATCAACAGTATTGGGAAATTCATAACCTGGAGATCTCAAACGACGACGACTTCGCTACCGATATCGACGTGTCTGCGAAAGAGCATTCCGTCGTTCGAGACGGCGTGTCCATTACGATTAACGCCGATCTTCTGGGACCGGGCGATGACAAGATCATGAATTATTTCCGCATCAGTAATTTATATATCCACGATATCGACGGGCCTACGGATTGGCAGAAAATTCACTACGGCGGCATCGTATTCCAAGTTTTTGGCGAAAAGAGCTATAAAGACTATGATGAAGGGGCTTATTACTTCCAGGATGTCCGCATTGAAAATAACCATTTCTACAAAACCGAGCTCCATGCGATCCAATTCGCTTTTAACTGGTTTTACGATCGCGACGCCAGCTCCGGCGAATACGATGAAACCGGCAAGTACCATGAAGGTTGGGAGCAGCTGTGGGTGAGAACTCGTGACCTATACAGCCGTGACGTCTACATCGGGCACAACTATGCCGAGAACATCGGGCAAGGTGCCATTCAGTTGGCGAACACCAAAAACATGACGGTGGAATTCAACGAAATCAACGGTTATTTGCAAAGATATGACGCCGTCTCCTGCGGGCTATATCTGTGGGCCGGGGCCGACTCCGTCATGCAGTTCAACGAGGTGTACGGCGGCCCATACGGCGAATTCGACGGCACCCCTTGGGATTTGGAATACACCAACTTCAACGTGACCTATCAATACAACTACTCCCACGACAACGCCGCAGGCTGGATGGCCTACATGGGGAATAGCTCCAATTCCGTGGCGCGTTATAATTTAAGCGTCAACGACAATGGCGTCATTGTAAAAAATATGCTCTCAACCAACTACTCGCCGACGTATTTTCTGAATAATGTCTTTGTCTATAATGCGGAACAAATGGACTGGTTCCACGACGAGGTGTTTAAGGATACGGTGTATTTCCTGAACAACGTCTTCTATAACATGTCGGAGACGACGCCAACGAAATGGTACAGGAAAGAGGGCGCCTTGAACAAAGCCGTGTTCTCCAATAACGCCTTCTACGAAGCAGGAGGCGTCTACTCGGAGCAGCAACCTAAGGATCCCCATGCCGTATTTGCAGACCCGATGTTCGTGATGAATCCGAAGGAATATAAAAAGAATAACGGGGTCGACCGGATCGTGAACTCGGCGGCGAATTTCAAGCTGAAGAAGAACTCTCCGCTCATCGATGCCGGTCGCTATAACCGAAACGTTGGCGATGAGGATTTCTTTGGTACGCACTTATACTATGGAAAAGGAATCGATATCGGCTTGCATGAATCGCCGATCGGCAAGAAGGTGAAGGATCCGATCGACACGAATCCGATCGAAGACGAAGGCAAGTCAGACCGAGTTAACCTGGCGCTCCACAAACCGATCGAAGCGAATTATACCCATCCGAATCCGGGGCTTGAGGCGGATAAGCTGGTGGATGGAAATACCGCGACCCGTTGGGCGAGTGCGGATCCGGACGAGATGACGGACGGATATCCGATCGTCATTACGATCGATTTTGGCCAACCGACAACCTTCGATGAGATTTACCTGGATGAGCATACCGATGGAGGAACGAACCTAAGGGTCCAGGAATTTGAGTTGCAGAAGCTGGATCCACAGACGCAGGAGTGGGTAACGTTCCAATCCAAATCGGATGGGATGGGACATGATCTGAAATTGGACGATTTCGGCAGCGTGACCAGCAGCAAGCTACGGCTGCTCATTACGAAACAAAAGGACAGCGAATACTGGACGCCTACCATGACCGAAATCCAGGTATATCGTAGCCAGGACGCGGATATCTAAGTCGGTGATCAAGAAAGGACCTCTATTCCTCATGGAGTAGGAGGTCCTTTCCATTTATTATATGGCGTAACGTCTAGGCTCCGAGAAACAGGGCCATATCTTCCTCTACACTCGTGATGCCGCCGATGCCAAATTTGTCGATCAGGACCTGGGCTACGTTTGGCGAGAGGAAAGCCGGCAATGTGGGCCCGAGATGAATGTTCTTGACGCCGAGATGGAGGAGAGCCAGCAGGACGATGACGGCCTTTTGTTCATACCAGGCGATATTGTACGAAATCGGTAACTGGTTAATATCCTCTAGGCCGAACATTTCCTTCAACTTGAGCGCGATGACCGCCAGCGAATAGGAATCGTTGCATTGACCGGCATCCAGAACACGTGGGATACCGCCGATATCGCCAAGCTCCAGCTTGTTATATTTGTACTTGGCGCAACCAGCCGTTAAGATCACGGTATCGTGCGGTAATTGTTTGGCAAATTCCGTGTAGTAATCACGTGATTTCATCCGACCGTCGCATCCGGCCATGACGATAAACCGTTTAATCGCGCCGGTCTCCACCGCCTGAACGATCTTGTCGGCCAGCTGCGTGACCGTGTGGTGGGCGAAGCCGCCGACGATCTGTCCGCTTTCGAGCTCTGTAGGTGGGGGACAGCTTTTGGCGTGCTTGATCAGTTCTGAGAAGTCCTTCGGCGTATCGTCGGCACCGTCTGGAAGATGCCGAACCCCAGGGTAACCGGTATTCCCCGTCGTGTAGATTCGATCCATATAACTGGCTTTTGGCGGAACGATACAGTTGGTTGTCATCAGAATCGGGCCGTTGAAAGCGGCGAATTCCTTCGTTTGCTCCCACCAGGCGTTGCCGTAATTGCCAACAAAGTGGCTGTATTTCTTGAAAGCCGGATAATAATGGGCGGGCAGCATCTCGCTGTGGGTGTAGACGTCGACGCCGGTTCCTTCAGTTTGTACCAGCAATTGTTCTAAATCCTTCAAATCATGACCACTGATCAAAATGCCGGGGCGATTGCGCACGCCGATATTGACTTGAGTCACTTCCGGATGACCGTAGGTACTTGTGTTGGCCTGATCCAGCAAGCCCATGGCTTCCACGCCATACTTGCCGGCCTCTAAAACCAAGGCGACGAGATCGTCAGCCGTTAAGGTATCGTCCAATGTCGCGGCCAGGGCTCGGCGCAGAAAGAGGTCAACTGCCGCATGAGGATAGCCCAACTGATGAGCATGGTACGTATAAGCGGTCATTCCTTTGAGTCCGTAAGTCAGCAACTCGCGCAAGGAACGGATGTCTTCGTTGGCGGTGCTGAGGATCCCCACCTGCTTTGCTTTGATCGCAAATTGGATTTCGTCTTCCGCTTTCCAGAGTACGGCATCGGGTAAGGAAGCTTCATCGCCTGCATGCCGCTCGTACCAGTAGTGTTGTACGACGTCGCGCATCGTAAGGGCGGTTCGTATTTGGCTGACGAAGCTGTCGTGATCGAAATTAGCATTCGTAATCGTTGCAAACAAGGAGTTCATCGTAAAAACAGACAGCTGACGCTCGATGTGCTCCGGCAGATCGCTACCCAGCGCGAGGAATGCCATCCCTTTAAGCACATAGATGAGCAGGTCCTGCAAGTTGGCTACGTCCTCCGGCTTTCCGCAAACACCGGCATTTGTACAACCTGTTCCGCCGGCTGCCTCTTGGCATTGGTAACAGAACATGGATGTCTCTTGAAGTAGGTCGGTCGTGGCATGACTTTGATTCATGGGGGAACCTCCTTGATCTGAATGGGATAAGGGAGGTGCTTAAGATCGTAATGTTGTGCAATATTTCACATGATGAGGTACGTGGGTGTTGCACCTCCGTTGATGCCAGAAGCATATCCCTGGATCGTTCACGATAAAGTGATTGCAGTCACAAAAATTTCCACAAAATTGAAAACTTGTCTTGAACCCTCACAAACTATAGGGAAAGCGCTATAATACAATTAATGATAACGGAGGTGGTAATTGTAAAATGGTGAAGAAGATCATCAAACCTGTGCTTTGGGGTCTATTGGCTATAGCCATCCTAGGAATTGTTATCGGATTTGCCACCGATCATTTCACGTTTGCTTACCGAATTTTGTTGGTTTTGGCTTTGGTATTCATTGGTTGGGGCAGCATTTACCACGTGAAGAACCAAGAACGCCAACACCTAGACGATTTCCGGAGGTATAATCGCTCTTACGACAACAGAACCCATGAGGATGATTTTCTAAGGTAACGAGTTGCGAAGATTCTCGGTCGTGAGAAATATGGAAGCGGGATGACTCCCGCTTCTTTTTCGTCTACAGTCGCTTTACCATGCACCTCTATCCTTATGAGTGATGTACTTACTGGACTAATCGGTTGTGTAAATTATACAATACGATATGTTAACCACTAGATGCGTGGAATTTCAAATGAGGTGAAACGATGCAACGAGCACAGAAATGGCGTACAAGAGCCGTGATCCTAAGCTTGACGGCGATGCTGATGACAATTCTTTCCGGCTGCGGGGGGAACACGGGAACGAAGGAGAATCCTACGGCCGGGGAGCCGGTTTCGAAACAATATTATATTTTTGATACGGTGGTTAACATCAAATTGTTTGATGACCCCAAGGCGGAGGAGCATCTGGACCATATCGACAACATGCTGAAAACCTTGGATATCGAGCTAAGTCGTACGTTAGAAACGAGCCAACTCTACAAAGTGAATCAGGAAGCCGGCAAACAGGCGGTTGAGGTATCAGAGGATACGATGAAGGTTCTGGAACGTTCACTCGACTACGCCAAAGAGACGGACGGGCTATTCGATCCCACCGTCGGCGGTTTGGTTGATCTATGGGATATCGGGCATGAAGGGGCCCATGTCCCGGCGCCGGAGGATTTGCAGCGGGAACTCAGCCTGGTCGGTTATAAGGATGTCGTCGTGGACGAGGCCAAAAGCACCGTGTTTCTGAAACGGCCGGGGATGGTTCTGGATCTCGGCGGCATCGGGAAAGGTTACGCGGCGGACGAGGTCGCCGCTTATTTACGGGCGGAAGGCGTGAAGAGCGCGCTTGTCGACCTTGGCGGTAGCAGCATCATCGTTATCGGGAACAAGCCCAATGGAGACAGCTGGAACGTGGGCCTTCAGGATCCTGACAGCTCGCGCGGCACAACCTTGGGCACGATTCGCTTAAGCGATCAGGTGATCGATACCTCCGGGATTTATGAACGATATTTCATCGAGGACGGTGTGATGTATCATCACATTCTTGATCCGAGAACTGGGGTACCGTCGCAAAACAATCTGAAGAGCGTGACGATTCTGGCGGATAATGCAACGGATGCCGACGCGCTGTCGACTTTCGTTTATGTGATGGGCCTTACGGAAGGCTTGAAGTATATCGAGGACTTGAACGATGAGACGGAAGCGATGTTCATCACGAAAGACAATAAAATTTACGTCACATCGGGACTCAAGGATACTTTTAAAGTGACGGACGGGCAATATACGCTAGTCGAAGAATAACACGCTAGAGACGTTCAAGCGATTGAGCGTCTTTCTATTATACTAGAACGAATTGGATAAGGAGTTGGTTCCTATGAAACTGATGTTGATTTCGGATATCCACGGGTCGAGCGCTTGGCTGGACCGGGCGATGGCAAAAGTGGAAGAAGAGCGGCCTGATCAAATCATCATGTTAGGGGATTTTTTGTACCACGGGCCAAGGAATCCACTGCCGGAGGGTTACGATCCGAAACGGGTCGCGGCAACGCTTAACGGGCATAAGCATCACATCATCGCCGTGCGCGGGAACTGCGATGCTGAAGTAGACCAAATGCTGTTAGAATTTCCGATGATGGCAGATTACGCCATGCTCTTCTTCGAAGGGCGCCGAATTTACGTCACCCACGGGCATGGATTTAACATGGAGCAGCTTCCGCCGCTGGCGCCCGGCGACGTATTTATTCAGGGGCATACCCATATCCCGGTGGCCGACCGCAAGGATGGCGTTTATGTGTTGAACCCGGGATCCATCGCTTTGCCGAAAGAGAATTTCCCGAATTCTTATGGCATTTTGGAGGCGGGAACGTTTCTTGTTAAGGATTTCGCCGGTGAGACCGTAAAACGGATTGCATTCGCTCCATGATAAACGAACGAATAGAACATCAGCTGCGGACGCTCCCAGCTTCACCGGGGGTTTATTTGATGAAGGATGCGGCGGGAAACGTGATTTATGTCGGTAAGTCCAAAAACCTGCAGCAACGGGTTCGCTCTTATTTCCACATCTCTCGTAACCGCTCCAAGAAGGTGGAGAGACTGGTGCATAACATCAAAGACTTGGAGATCCGACTCACCGACACTGAATTCGAAGCTTTGATGTTGGAGTGCAGGCTGATTCGCGAGTTGAAACCGATGTATAACAAGAAAATGAAAAGCCCGCAGGGTTATACGTATATAGCCATCCGGGACAATGAGGGAATTTGGGGCTTGGAAGTCGCGGATGAGCCAGAGGATCCGGGGCTTCGCCATGTCTACGGGCCTTACACGGCTAGTCGGCATACCGTGGAGCAGGCGGTCCGTAGCCTCCGTGAAGCGTTGCATATCGCATGCAGCCGCAGCAGTTCCTCCAGCATCGGGACCCCCTGCTTGAACCATTCGCTTGGTTTATGTCTCGGAGCCTGCTTGGGTGGGGAAGCGATCGAGATCAACAATCGTAGCCTTACTCGAATTACTGCGCTGCTGGACGGAACTGATTCCGGCCTGCGGGTGGAGTTGGAACTGCGGATGCAGGAGGCTTCCGACCGGTTTGATTTTGAAGCAGCGGCTAAAGTTAGAGATGCGTTGAACGCCATCGATCTGTTTGCCAAACAGGAGGAGATCGCCGATTTCGCTGAGCAGAACCGGAACCTTGTGGTGCTGGAGCATTTGAATGAGCAGGAAGCCAAATGCTTCTTGTTGCGGCGGAATCAAATTCTCTATAGCCAGAAATTTGATCTGTCCGATGCCACACATACGGCTTTGTCCAAGGAACTTGCCGATAAGGCGCTTGCCTGCTTCGGCAAAGCGGGACTCCGTTTGGCCGGTAAGTCAAGTCGCGATGAAATCGACGAAGACCGAATTATCTACCGTTATTTGCATAGCAGCGATTGCAGGCATAGGTCGATTCCGCAGACATGGATAGAGACCAACGACTCGACTCAGATTGCACATATGCTGGAAGAGATCATTTCAATTTGAAGAATTTATGAAACTAACTTTTTATTGACAGCGCTTTACATTAATAGTTTGTGTTAGAGGTAGACAACGGGGCGGGATTGGTGGCTAACTGCGACAAGGTCGGGAGCGCCTGGGAGGCTTTTTGGCTGATCAATCAATAGCCAGACGCCCGAAAATCAAATGAAGGCGGCAGGGAGCGTTTAGCGACCCTGCTGTTTTTTTTTCCAAAATTCAAACGGATCAGCTGATAAAATTTACCCATTTTGGGAATAACATATCCACATGCTATAAAGCGAGGAGGGAATGGTTTGCCGATCCAGGAAAGCCTGTACCCATCGATCGATGAAAACATCGCGTTGATTAAACGAATATTTCCCGGGGATTCCACCATCAAGTTCCGCAAGTTCCAGCATCCTTCAGTAAAGTCTTTTTCGGGCTGCCTGATTCATATTGAAGGCATGGTCAGCACCGAGACGTTAAGCAATTACATTCTCAGACCCATCTTAAGGTTCCAGATGACCGAGGAAACCCAAGAAACCCAGGAAAGCCAAGAGACTCCTTATATGCAGCTGTTGATGGAGGGAATCATCGAGGTCAGCGAACTCCGTTTATTGGACGATTTGGATGGGATTTTGAACGAGCTTCTATACGGGAATACTGTTTTGCTGCTTGAGGGGGACGCACGGGCCCTGATCGTTGTGACACAAGGTTGGCAAAGCCGGGCCGTTTCGGAACCGGGAACGGAAAAGTCCGTGCTTGGTCCAAGGGAGGGTTTCACGGAATCGTTGATCGTCAATTTGTCGCTCATCCGTCGAAGAGTGAAGAGCCCGGATCTACAATTCGAATTCATGGACATCGGGAAAACGACAAACACGACGATTTGTCTTTGTTATGTGGAAGGTGCCGTCTCCCGTAAAATCTTGGAGGATCTCATCCATCGTTTGAAGAGTCTGGAGATCGATGCCTTATTGGATTCTGGACAACTGCAGGAAATGATTCGCGACCAAACCTTGTCGCCGTTTGAAACGGTGGGCAATACGGAACGTCCCGACGCCCTGGCTGGCAAGATTTTGGAAGGACGCATTGCAGTGCTGGTGGATGGAAGCCCGTTTGTGTTGACGGTTCCTTTTTTATTCGTGGAGTATTTTCAAGTGAGTGAGGACTATTACAGCAATTACTTTTTTGGTTCGTTCAACCGGATGATGCGATTTCTCGGCGAATATCTCGCCATCAGCGTCCCGGCGATCTATGTCTCTTTGGTCACCTACAACCAGGAAATGATGCCTACCCCGCTGCTGCTGAGCATTTCCGCAGCTAGGCAATCCGTGCCATTGCCGACGGTGGCAGAATGTTTTGTCATGCTAATTGTCTTCGAAATCCTGCGGGAGGCGGGAACCCGAATTCCGAATTCGATCGGCCAGGCGGTAAGTATCGTTGGCGCATTGGTATTGGGGCAAGCCGCGGTCGATGCGAGGGTCGTGAGCGCTCCTATGGTAATCGTTGTTGGCATAACAGGGATTACTACGCTGCTTAACGTCAAGATGAAGGCGGCTTCGATCTCATCCCGTTTCATCCTGCTGGGATTGTCCTCATATATGGGGCTTTACGGATACTTGTTTGGAATGATCGGATTGGTCATTCATTTGATGAGCCTGCAAAGCTTCGGAGTGCCTTACATGCTTACGGTCGGTTCCTTCAAGGAGTCCGACATTAGGGATACCGTGATCCGGATGCCTTGGTGGGGCGTAAAGGTTGGGGCTCCTCTAGCTCAAGCTAAGCAGCGGATCCGGAAAGTCATGAGGTAACGCTAGATGATGAAGAGAGCACGCGTAAGGCGGTTGGCCGTCATGCTATGTAGCCTCGCGATCTTCACGTTATCCGGCTGCTGGAATTACCGGGAAGTCGATAAAATCTCGACCGTCGCCGGGATTGCCATCGATAAAGGAGAAGAAGAGGGCCAAATCAAGTTGACCGTCGAGGTAGTCGACGGCATGGGGGGGCAGGACGCGATGAGCGTCGGTTCGGCTCGGATCAGTTTATCCGGCAAGACGATGTTTGACATCGTACGCAGAATGATTACGGAGTCCGGCAATCGATTATATTGGGCGCATGCCAAGTCGATCATTTTAAGTGAGGAGATCGCACGGGACGGGGCAGCGAAAATTATCGACTGGTACGTCAGGGATACGGAAACGCGGGCGGATATCCATATTCTGGTGTCCGGAGAGAAGACGGCCGAGGAAGTGCTTACCAGCGATGGTAAATCGGGCGAACCGTTATCTTACAAGATCGACGATATCTTGAAAAACGAAACGAGCGTATCGAACTCCCCCACGACAGAGATCTATGATTTCGCGGATACGATCAACACCCCCGGCATCAGCAGTATCTTACCGATGGTTTACTCATCGGAGAATAAGGGAGCCAAGACGGCTTCCATCCGCGGATCGGCCGTTTTTGATATCGACAGGATGCTGGGTAGGATGAATGCCCACGATACCAAGTTCGTATTGTTTCTTCGGGACGAAGTCAAAGGGGGAATTCTGACGCTGGGCGGGTACAACCGGCCGCCGGGGATTTCTTTGGAGATTTTCAAGAACAAAACCAAGGTGGAACCGGTGCTGGTGGACGGTCAGGTCGAAATCCGGATCAAAACCCATACGGTTACGGCGGTTGACGAGGTGCAAGAAAATGTCGACTACTATACGGCAAAGGGGCGAGCGGATATCGAGAAAATGGCGGAGGGCATGTTGGTCAAAGAAATGGAGAACGTGATCGAAATCGCGCAAAAGCGATATAAACAGGATATCTTCGGTTTTGGTGACCGGATTCATAAGAAGATGCCAAAGGTATGGAAGTCGCTTGAACCCAATTGGGACGATAAATTTTCCAGGTTGAAGGTATCCGTACAAGCCAAGGTTGATATTAAAGGTACGGCATCGATTAAAAAGCCGATCAAGACAGGGGGAGGAGAGTAGTGATCCTTCTTACGATCCTCTCTTATGGCTTCATCGTGCTGTTGGATCAAGTCCAAACCTACAAAAACGGACATAAAAAGGATCTTGTCATCAGCAGCGTCATGGGTCTGCCGTCTTTCGCTGCAGCTCTGGCACTGGCCATCGGCGCTAAGCTGCCGAGTCCGACGCAGGCGATCGAACATTTGGTGGGGATGCTATTCGGTCCATAACGCGGGGGTGAATTCGCAATGAACAAGGAAATGGTTACCGGCGGCGAAGCCAGAACGATCTTGATCCTGTTCATCATGGGAAGTACGATGATCCTGGGTGCAGCGGGGCAGGCCAAAAGAGACTCTTGGATCGCCATTCTGATCGCCATCGGGCTGGCCATCCCGGTCGCTCTGATTTCTGCTAGACTGCTCACGCTATATCCCGGGCAAAACCTGTTCGACATTTGCCAGAATGTGTTCGGCAAAGTTCTGGGGAAATTGTTCATCCTGCTGTATGTTTGGTATGCCGTTCATTTGGCTTCGTTGGTGCTCAGAAATTATGGGGAATTCATGACGTCCGAAGCGATGCCGGAAACGCCGATGCTCGTACCGATGCTGTTCGTGAGCGGGCTCAGCGTGTTTGTCGTGCTGCACGGCATTGAAACGTTAGGACGAAGTGTGCGGCTGCTCTTTAACATTTGCATGGTGACGATTTTGATCGTGTTGTTCCTCACCATCGGAAGAATGGAGTTCGATAATATCCTTCCCCTATTGGATCTTGGATGGGGGCCGGTTTGGGAAGGGGCCTTCTCCGCCTTTTCGTTCCCGTTTGCCGAAGCCTTTTTGTTAACCGCCATTTTTGGAGGCGTGAGGGACCGTAAGTCGTTCGTTCGCATTTTCCTTTTCGGGTTATTGATCGGCGGCGGCTTGGTCCTGTTCATTTCCTTACGTAACATTTTCGTCTTGGGGACCTATACGATGAGCAACGTGTATTTCCCCTCCTATGCGGCCGTGGGCCGGATTAATGTTGGGGATTTCATTCAGCGCATCGAAGGTACGGTCGCCATCGTCTTCGTTATTTGCGTGTTCGTAAAGTTCAGCGTCTGTTTGTTGGCTGCGAGCCAAGGATTCGCCAAGCTGTTCAGCCTGAACAGTTATCGAAGCGTGGTTGTTCAAATTGGGCTTCTGATCACGTATTTAGCCTACGCATTGTTTGACAACATTATGGAGATGGAGCATTTCGCTTTGGAAATATACCCATACTACGCTTTTCCGTTTCAGGTCGTCGTTCCTTTGCTGCTCCTGCTGGTTGCCGAGATCAAGGTACGCCGGGCCCGCCGGGCGAAGTCCGTTTAACGCCTTCGGTTTACAAGCGATGCCGCTTTGACATATCATGGGGCTATATCATACATACGGAAGGAATGTGGAGATGGAGAGAATGGCAGTCGAACTTCTAAGGCCGGAAGCGATGATCTTTGACATGGACGGGACGCTGTTCAAAACAGAAACGTTGCTGATCCCGGTGTTTCATAAGGTGTTTGACCGGCTGCGGGAAGAAGGGCTTTACTCAGGTGAGACGCCGCCAGAAGAGCTAATCTTAAGCTGTTTAGGAATGCTGCTGCCGGATATATGGCGCCGAGTCCTCCCGAACCAAAGCGAAGCCGTGCATCGCCGGGCCGATGCCCTACTGTTGGAATTTGAATTGGAAGGGTTGCGACAACTAGACACGGAGTTGTATCCACAAGTGCTGGAAACGCTGGGGGAGTTGAAGCGGCGTGGTGTGCGGCTGTTCGTCGCGAGCAACGGGCTGGAGCACTACGTCAAAGGTGTTGCCGAAGCGCATCGGATTTTGACGTTGTTCGAAGGGATCTACAGTGCAGGAGAATACCAAACGGCAACGAAGGTCGATTTGGTCAAGCTGCTTATGGATCGGCATGGCGTATCCCATGCCTGGATGGTTGGAGACCGTTCCTCAGACGTTGAGGCAGGCAAGGGAAATGGACTTGGCGTCATCGGCTGCGCCTACGCCGGATTCGGCGATGGCAGCGAACTAGTCGGCTCGGACGTGTTGATCAGCTCCTTCGGCGAGCTAATTCCGCTTTACGATCAGGCGGAGAAAAGTGTTGTTTAGTCAACAAACTGCAAAAATATATTATTAAAAGTTTTTGAGATACGTAAAAAAAGCCGCTTTCCCTCCTAATTGGAGGGGGAAGCGACTTTTTGCTTATGCAGCCACAGCGCGTATTCCAGCGGTTTCACGATCGCTGCGCGGTACGCTTGCGAATCACCCGATTGATTGAACACCTCGCGGGCGGGCTTGGGGTTCACCTCAAGCAAGTAAATTTGGCCATGGCGGTTGATCGCCAAGTCAAGCGCAAGCTCGCACAAGGCGCCAAAGGTATCCTCCAGGTAGGCTGCGACCTCGAGACTGAGCTTCTCGGCCGATCGGCGAACCTCTTGACGCCGTTCCTCGCTTGGGATCCATTGCTTCAGCAGGGTATTCATGGCCACTGCATGGCCCCCGCCATGGAGATTGGAAGTCACGCTGCGGGGAGGTCCTACGCGGCCGGCACAACCGGTCATCTCCCAATTGCCATGGCCGTTCTTCTGCACGAGCATCCGGTAATCGTGGACGCGGCCGTTCGGCAGCTTGATCTGAATACCTTGCTGGGCGATGAAGCGGCCGCTCCCCTTCCAACCCAGCAGGAAGGCGCTCAGACGGGATTTGTGAATTTTCTGGGGAGCGATGATGCTCCGGTTCTGACGACGTCCCTGGATCAGGAACTGATCGCCGTCCAGTCGCTCAACCCGCAGAATACCACGGCCGCCCGTACCGTTAATCGGCTTGACATAAACGGCGGAATACTTCTTCAGCAGGCCCATCACGTCGCTGCTGCTTTGAAATAACACGGTCTCCGGCTGGTTGGATCGGAATCGGCTTTTGCGGGACAAGGTTTGATATATCGTCCATTTATTCCGTAACGGCCGGTTGAGAAAGGTTAGATGACTGTAACGGGCCCGGAACCGCAGCAGCTGTTCGAACCGTTTGCTGCGTTGAATCCGGCAACGATCGAAGATCAAATCCGGGAAGCTGCGCCATTTACGGAACCATTTCTTGGCTTTCGGGTTATACTCGAGAGCAAAAATCTGTTTTTTCTGATCGAAAACGTCCATCGGGGTGAACACGAAAATGTCCAGGCCGATTTTTTGTCCCTCCGTGATCATGCGCTGGTAGATATGCCGTTCCTCCAACTGATTCTTATCATTGAGGTACAAGGTCAGGATGCCCAGGACGGGGTGTGACAACGATATCACCTTCCTTGCTGAAATGGGCGGACGGTTCTCTATGCTCTGGGGAAATGGGCCGCGACTCCAGGAGGAGCAGCGTTTTGCCGCTCGGGTCCCGAATCAGATCGGAAGCGTACAACCCAGCACGAAAGCACAAGCGCAGCTCCGGGACCTGGCTTAGCGAAACCCTGCAGCTTAGTTGCTTCAGACGGGTCAACTGGGCCTGAAGCAGCTTCGCGCCGATCCCCCGGCCCCGGTACAACGGGTGCACGACAACCACGCATAGCTTGCGGCCGTAATCCGCAGTGCAAGAAATGCCGGCTAACCGCTCCCCGTCCTCCGCCCGGATCCGAGCGACGAACAGGGAGCAACCGGGTCGGTCAAGATCGCTGGGCGTCAGCCGGAGAAGCCGCCGGAGGACGGAGGGCGAGATGCGGCCGGAGCCGTATTTGCGAACGAAAGCCAGTATTTCGCCGTGCTGCAGCTCCCAAGGGACTCCGGCTTCCCGCGTCACGGCTCTAATCTCCACCACTACCGACCTCCTATAAGGTAGAATTTTTTCACGTTTACGCTTTGGATTTCGGCTGGCGGGACAAATATTGGCTATATTGGAAAATCCGCTCCAGCGATTTTTTGCGAATATGCGGCTCATCAAACTTCATCGGCTTGGCGTTCGCTTCAAAGAACCAAAGACGGCCGTCTGTGTCGACCCCTAAATCCATGGACATTTCTCCGAGCAGGTAGCTGGATTCCTTCTCGATCTGCTTGGCGATCAAGAGGGCACTGGATTTGATCCGACTTAGGAGGAGTGCCGTCATCTCGGGCCCGAAAGCCGGCAGAAGCATCTTTTCCGGATCCTCGATGCTGCCGCCTTGAGGGACATGAGTCGTAATCCGTTTCGGCCCGGCCAGACGAGCGCCAATCCCGGTCACCATCCAGATGCCTTTGCCGTTTTTTTGCACGAGCACGCGCATGTCGAAGTGGCGGCCCCGAAAGGACGTCAGTTCAATGCTTTCCTGCATGATGTACGGTGTATCGCCGGCCTCCTTCTTGATTCTTCTCCATAACAGGGGGAGCTTGGCGGTCTTATATACGACGTTTCGGCGTCGTTTTCCTTGAATCGTGAGACGGTATGGCTTGATATCGTTGGCATCCAGCCGCAACAGCATAATGCCCTTGCCGGCTTTGCCGCTTTCCGGCTTAAGGTATAGGCTACCGAATTTCTCCAGCATCGCGGCCAGGGTTTTGGGACCTATCATTTTCTTCGTATCCGGCACAAGCGTCTTGGTAGATCGACCTTTCTTCAGCCATTCAAATAAGCGCCGCTTATTGAAAAAGAAGGGATTAAAGAGATGGATGGACTCGTGCTGGATCACCTCGTCGATTTTACGGCGCACCTCCGGTTTCTTCTCATCCTCCCGCAGCGGAATGCGGTTGTAGATGACATCGGGCAAGGGGAACCATTGTTTCTTCCACGCTTTGTCCTCCGGATGGAAAAAATAGCCTTGAACACGTTTGGAGCCAAGCTTCAAGTCTTTGGCCGTTACGACATAAACGGGATATTCCAGCTCCTGCCCGGTTTTGAGGAGATCCCTGAAGTTGCTGCGGTTTCCGCGGAACAGCTTGTCGTTATCATCCACCGTTAACACGGCGACGACCGGCTTCTTCTCGCTCAAGAGCGGATTGCTCATGAGCCATCCCTCCTCCGGAATTTGCTCAAGTAGAGACAATGATCCAAGATATGGTCCACCGACGCCTTCCCTTCCGCCCGGAGCGAAGGGTGCTTGAAGATCGAACGCCCCGGCTTGGCGTTGGCTTCGAACATCCATATCTTCTCCTCCCGGTCGATCCCGATATCAAAACCAATCTCGCCGATCAGATGCTGTTGATGGGATTCGATCGCTTCGGCTAGCGTGATCGCAACGGACTTGGCGTTCCGCAGCACTTCATCGGCGCGCGCCCCAAACGCTCTGCTGAGCGCTTGATCCGGTGTAAGCAGGGAGCCCCCGTTCTTCAAGTGAGTCGTGACGCTGCCTTTGCCGGCTTTTTTCGCCCCGATCCCAACGACGACCCATTGGTTTCTCCCATTCTTATGCATGTGGAACCGGAAATCGATTGGACAGCTGTCGATTTCGATCAGGCGAATGCCCTGCTGGGCCACGTAACCGCGGAGCGCCCGGCCGTGTCTGGCTTGCAGCGTACGCATCAAGCTGGCGAAGGAAGAGAAGCGCAGCAAGGCGTTGCGTCCGTTTTTCCGATACCTGGCGTAGTAACCGCTTCTCGGGATATAGGAAAGACGGTAGATCCCATTGCCAAGGCTGCCGCTGTTTGGCTTGTAATAAACGAGGGAGTGCCTATCCAGCATCTCCTTAATTTGCTCGGGCGTCGGGCTCATGATCGACTCGGGAACGTAGCGGACGACGCTGGTGTCTTTCTCCAGCAAGCGGTAGATATCGGATTTATTGAAGAAGCTCCAGTTGAAAAAAGGGATCTTCCGGCGAACGAACCGTTCCCGCAGCTGATTGATCGAGCTTGTTGTTTCGGCACGGCGGCTGGGAAGACGATTGTATACAACGTCGGGCAGCGGCACCCGTTTCCGTGTGAATCGGCCGGCCTCGTTTAGAAAGTACCCGGTCACGGTATCGTCCTCCCAATGGATGTCCCGCGGGGTGAACGCAAAAATATAAGAGATCTTGCTTCCCTGCCTGAGCAGTTGTTTAATGAAACCGGTACGTGAACCGAACGGATTGGTCTGCGAGGACACCGGGCCATCGGACAAGACGCCGATGAGCGGGCCGATCTGCACTTCCCCCTCTTGAAGGCTTCGGAGGTAGACGCCGCCGGGCTTGGGGATCTTGATGCCTCTGCGTACGCCGCTAGCCAGATAGAGATGTTTTCCCGCTTTATTAATTCGTTTGATGGTGGCGGGAACGCGTTCTCCGCCGAGTCTTAGATGCAGCGACTTTTTTCCGGACAGCTTCAGATTCTTCATTAGAGCCCCTGACACGTAAACCACCCGTTCGGGGGCTTGCGTGAAATGGACGTTGCAAAAAGTCAAACTCATGGATTTTATCCTCCTAAAAGTGATCAGGGTTTGCTCAGCAGTAAATAGCGGGCATAGCCAATCGGATTCTCCAGCGACCTTCTGGCGGTTTCCGGATCGCCGATCCGAAAGAACGAGGAGCGCCCCGGTTTGGAGTTGACCTCCAGCACCCAAACGCAGCCTTGGCGGTCTACGCCGAAGTCAAGGCCCAGTTCCGCCAGCCTGCCGAAACGGGTCTCCAGATAGGCCGGAATCAAGAGTGACAATTTGCGGATCGCTGCTTCAGCGGCTTTGCCGCCCTGGTCTCCGAGTTCTCGGATGAGAAAAGGCAGCGCCCGGTGGGCAGTACCCCCTCCATGCAGATTGGAGGTAAGCGAATCTTTACGACCGACGCGTGCCGCCATCCCCGTCAAGCTCCATTCGCCTTTGGCATTCTTCTGCATGAGGACACGCACGTCAAATGGTTCGCCTTCTGAGCTGTTCAGCTGCAAATACGGCTGAATCAGGAAGGGGCGTCTTCCGGTAAATCGGTCAACCCAATCGAGCCCGGCTTGTTTGGTGAGAAAACGGCGCCGAAACATCGTATTTCGTCCGCTCCGGCCCATCACTTTGACTTCATCGCGGGGCGGAAGCCATTTGACATGCATCGTCCGTTTTCCATGCGTTCCGTTACGAGGCTTCAAGAACGCTTCACCGTCATGGGTTTGCAGCCATTTGTCCAGCTGGACCTGCCCTTGATAAAGCACCGTCTCTGGCAAATGCTCGGCGACCTCCGGACATTCGAGCAGGGCTTGGTAGACCACCCATTTGCCCGCGAGCCCTCGGGCCAGGTAGACGAAGGGATGCTCGGTGGCCAACCGCTCGAGCAGGCGATGCTTGCGTAGCTGTTGTTTGCGGTCATGGGTTAGGCAACGGTCGTAAATAATGTCCGGCCTGGGGGACCATTTGCGAATCCAGGTCCCATGTTCAAAGGTGTAGGACGGAATGCCAACGGCATTCCCTGATGCGATCCAGCCTAAGCAGAAGACCATTACAGAGAGGCCCTGCTTTTCACCGATATGGCATAATCTGCGACAGAACGCGGCTTCCGCGAATGGATATGGCCCGTCGCTTTCGGCGACTAGGATCCCAATGGTCCCTTGTGGTGTCTTGTTCATGCGGAATCCCTCCTTCCAAGAGGCCCTAAGGGTTACGTTTAAAAGCCGGACAAATAACGGGTGTATTCAATCACTTGCTTAACCGAAGGTCGAATTTTGCCTTCGCCCATTGGGGTGTTGTCATTTTTGGATGGCTTGGAGTTGACCTCCAGCAGCCACACCCGGCCGCTTGTTTCTACGGCCAAATCGATACCGAACTCCCCAAAGTGGGCCGGAATTTGCGCATCGACACTCTGGGCGATATCCAGGGCCGCTTTCTTCAGCTTCGCGGCGACTTTACCTTTAACCCCTTGCGGCAGCGAACTGCGGGCGATCGCGTCTTTCACCGTGCTGAGGGTACCGCCGCGGGCCAGGTTGGAGACGAAATGCTGACTTCCGGCAATCCGTGCCACAATGGAGGTCGTGTTCCATTTGCCGGAGATGTTCTTCTGAACCAGCGCACGAAAATCCACCGGCCGATGATCCACCTCGATCAAATGAAGCCCCTGCTGGATCTGGTAGCGGGTCGCCTTCATTTTGCCGGAGAGCGATGTAAATACTTTGTTGAGATTCGGGTAAACCTGCCGCCGCGTGCCGCCAACCTGGGCGGTTAACGTCTGAAAGGCTCCGCCTTCGAGCCGCGAAATGCGGATGATCCCCTTGCCTAGGCTTCCTTTAATCGGTTTCAGGAAGACGACCGGATATTTGGCGCACATCGCTTTCAGCATGGCGTAATTACGGAACAGATGGGATTCCGGCAAGTAGCGCTGCACGGAAGTGTCTCGACCCAGGGCGTCGAATACTTCGGTTTTGTCGAGATATTTTTCGTTGAAAAAATGGCTCCCGTAGCGGGATTTTACTTCTTTCATAAAATGCTGTACGCTAGGTTTATTCTCCAATTTCCGCGAATTCAGCCGGTTATAGAAGACGTCTGCGGCAGGCAGTTGGGTTTGCTTCCACCCGTTGCCATAGACCCAGCCCGAGACCTGGCCTGTGCTTGTGCCGATGTGTTTGGGCGTGAAGAAGTAAACGAAAACCCCTTGGCGCGAGCAGGCGTTAACGAGCTCCTTACAGAACAAGGTCATCTGGCCAAACGGCCTTTCCGGATTGCCGGGGAAGTCCTGGCTGAGCAGTATGCCTAGCAGCGGACCCAATTGAAGGGTGGAGGAATGCGGCCGGTAGATGAGACGCAGCGACGATCGCGGCGGGATCCCCATTTTGCTTGCTAGACTGGAACTCATGCGAACTCCGTCGGATCTGGATAAAGGAATAACTTTGACGCGGTGCCGGAATGATCCGAAGGTGAGCAGAAGCGGAAGATGCGTCGGGATTTTCCATTGTTTGATCAGCATGTCTCCAAGCACGAGAATGTCGTCTTCAAGAATGCCCGGACTCATGATTTGTACCGTAATTTTTTTGGAGGGCATGAATGCGGATCTCCTTCCAAGCTAAGCTAGAGTCTTGGATGCAAGTAAAGATCATCTGCGTTAAATGCGTGTAATGCATCATATGAGGACATAGAATCCTTGGTGATTAACCTATGCCCGTTTTCGGCGGCCCTAAGGCGAAGGGATAAACCGTCCTTTTCCTTGCCGGGCGCGGTCCGAGGGCGGATTTCGCGGGAGATAGTTAGGGCGGCAGCCTAAGAGAAAGAAGGTGGAGGAAGGATGCCCGATTGGCTTTACGTGTTGGTAAGCGTTACAGTGGCAGCTTTTGTTGGCGGTGTCACCAATCACTTTGCGATTAAAATGCTGTTCCATCCGCGCAACCCCATACATATTGGTAAGTTTCACGTCCCCTTTACGCCGGGACTCATTCCGAAACGCCGCGATGATATCGCCGAGTCACTTGGCCAGGTCGTGGCGGAGTATCTCGTGACAGCCGAAGGGCTGCAGGAAACGGTGCAGCGCCCAGAGTTCCGGAGCAAGGCGGATAACGCCTTGCGCGGCATCGTTGAACGCCTAGGCTCCAGCGAGTCGACGCTGCGGCAAGCCGCGATGCGCGTATGGAGCGAGGCGGAATATGAAGCGCTGAAAACTCGCTTGGCGACCGGGGTTAGAGAAACGGCCATGCGGGGTTTGACTCGACTGTGGGAACATTCGGAACTGGGGGAGCTGCCGCTAAAGCGGCTTGTTCCCGGATGGTCCGAAGAGAACCGTAAGGCCTGGAGCGCCGCTCTGGCCGGAGCATTATTGGGCGTTGTTGAGGAGGAACTGTTGTCTGCCAGCGGACAGCGAATGCTGTCGAGAATGGCGGCGGGGATGATGGACAAAGCGGGCGGATTCCTCGGTACGATGGCCGCGATCTTTATGGATGAGGATAAATTGGTTCAAAAAATGACCCCGGCGCTCGTTCAAGCGCTGCGCGGCGAAGAGGCCGTGAGCAAAACGGCCCGGGCGATCGAAACCCGTCTGGAGCTGTACGGCGAGAAGCCGGTGGCGGAACTGTTAGCCGCATTGACCGGCGAGGAGGCGCTTCAATGGTTAGGCGGCAAGCTGGAGCAGCTGCCGCTGGAACGGTGGCTGGAGCAGGCGGAGAATCTGCCGCTCCGCTCGTTGATCGAACCGTGGAAAACGCAGGTCATCGCGATGGTTCCGGTGCTGACGGAGCGGCTGCTGCGCCTCATCGCCAAGGGAATTCCCGCGGCGATGCAGGCGGTTGATTTGCCGGGCCTCGTCGAGGAGCAGGTGCAGAAATTTCCGGTGGAACGCCTGGAGGAGGTTATCCTCAGCGTCTCGGGCAAGGAATTTCGCGCCATTACCTGGCTTGGTGTATTGCTTGGCGGAATTATCGGTTTATTCCAGTCGCTGCTGATGCTGTGGATGGGATAGGGGGATAGGGCGGAAAACTGCCTGTTGAACCGCCCGGGCTGCAAGATCGGGCTTGCCATGGCGCATACGTAGTAGTAGTGACAATGTAACAACAACGAATCTTTTGTCTAACGCTTATGAGGAACGCTATTTGAGCCGAAAAGAGGAAAAGAAAATTCTAACGCTTGCTGTAAGGCTTATTTCCCGATTTTTGCATAAAACGGGGGTCGTTCCAACCCAATAAGGTGTCTGATCCGCGTTACATGTGGAAACCCTTGATTATTGGGCAAATAAGCATCCTGATCAGCGTTAGCGCAAGTTGTTGTTGTTGTTGTTATTGTTGTTGTTGCGACATTAGCCCAGGGTGTTACATCGTTCGCTCAATAGAGTACGGAGCAGGCCCGCCCTAAGGCTGCTTATACCCTAAAATAAAATTTGGAGGCTTATCAATGAACATTTACGACAAAGCGCATGAACTGGCGGCTGCCTTGAAGGATAGCCCAGAGGTTAACGAAATTACAGCCGCGATGAAGCTGGTGGATGCTGATCCCGAGAGCAAACGGATGCTGGATGAATTCCGGGTTCGCCAAAATGAAGTGCAGCAACGAATGATGACTGGAGAAATGCCGTCGCAGGAAGAAATGGAACGGATGGAGAAACAGTTCGAGGTGCTGAGTTTGAACCTTAATATCCGTCGTTTGTTTGACGCCGAACGTCGCCTAAGTGTGATCATTCAGGACGTCAACAAAATTATTACGGATAGTCTAGCTCACTTGTACGGCTCGGGGATCTAAATCCCCGTTTCCGTTCGTATCCTCCATTTGCAAGTTTCTATCATATTCCTTCAGCTCCGTTCATAGAGATAGAAGAGACAAGGTACAACGAACCGAATCTCATATCTCGTAATCTATGAAATAAAGGAGCTGCGGAAGATGAAAACCGTTAAAAAACCAAGCAAATGGAAGCATGTCGTTTATCTGATTCTGGCATTGGCGATGCTCGTATATGCGCTGCCTATGATTTCTTTTGAACCTGGAGCGGGCTGGGTGTCGCTGTTCGGCGCGGTGTGGGCAGGATTTGCTTTCCTCGTGATCGGGGCGCACCTGCATTTCCTCTTAGGCGTAGGGGAGGAGAAGCAACGTGAGCTGGATCGAATCCGGAGGGCGAAATACCGCGAATGGGAACTCCAATGGCAGGAGGACGGCAAACGCGGCGAAAATGCATAAGCGGCAGGCAACGGAACTGACGGCTGGCCTGAAAATGGACAGGGACTGTCTTGGAAGATCACCATTCTTCCAGGACAGTCCCTTTTTACGTTTGTACTTGCCGGGGGCACTAATTCTCGCCGTCGCCGGTCAGCATTTGATCGTTGCCTGCTCCCGGCGGAACCATCGGATACACGTTTTGCTCTTCCCGAACATTAAATTCCATCAGAACGGGGCCGGGGAGGGCCAGCGCCTGTTGGATGATCGCATCGGCTTCTTCCGGCGTTTGCGCCCGGAGCCCTGGAACCCCGTATGCACCGGCAAAAGCGACAAAATCGGGGGATGTGATGTGCACGGAGGAATATCGTCGTTCATAGAACAACTGCTGCCATTGCCGGACCATCCCCAAATAGCCATTGTTTAGGATGGCGATTTTGACCGGCAAGCCGTAATCGACGGCCGTCATCATCTCCTGCAGATTCATTTGGAAGCTGCCGTCCCCAGTGATGCAGACGACCGGCGGGGCGGCGGGTCCGCCCAGGGCAATGGCCGCGCCAATCGCAGCCGGGAAGCCGAAGCCCATCGTACCTAAACCTCCCGAAGTGAGGAAGGATCGGGGGCGGGAGAACCGGTAGTGATGGGCGGTCCAGATTTGATGCTGCCCGACATCGGTTGCCACCACCGCGTTACCTTGGGTATGCTTATCGATCAGCCGAATGACCTCCTGTGGATTCAACGATCCTGCAGCCTCATCGCTATAATGCGGCACCTTCCTCTGCCATCCGGCCGTTTCCTCCGGCCAATCGGTCTTCTCGGGCCCTTTCACGTAAGCGTTCAACCTCCGCAGCAACTTTCCGATATCCCCGCAGAGCTTAAGCTCCACGGGAATGTTCTTGTCCAGCTCGGCATCATCGATGTCCACATGAATCTTCCAGGCGTTAGGGGCGAACGATTTCGCATTGCCGGATAACCGATCGTTTAACCGCGTGCCGAGGCAAATCAGCAAATCCGCATGATGGACCGCTCGGTTCGCGGCATAGGTGCCGTGCATTCCCAGCATCCCGAGATAGAGCGGATGGCGGGACGGGAAGGCGCCGATGCCCATCAGCGTAGTCGCAACCGGGATTTGCGCAGTTTCCGCTAGCTGGCGCAGCTGCTCGGCGGCGCCGGATGCCGCTGCGCCGCCGCCTACCACGAGGACCGGGCGGCGGGAGGACTCGATCTTGCCGGCAATGAGCCGCACGGCCTCTTCGCTGATCTCGGATTGGGGTTCGTATCCGCGAATATGAACTTCGATGGCGGGCCTTTGGTCTGTACGGGCGGTCATGATGTTTTTGGGCAGATCGATAAGCACAGGCCCAGGTCTCCCGGTGACCGCGAGATGGAAAGCCTCTTTGACGATTCGAGGCAAATCGCGGATGTCCATCACGGAATAATTATGTTTGGTCACGTCCATCGTCATTCCGTAAATATTGACCTCCTGGAAGCTGTCCCGACCGATCAGGTCGGTGGAAACCTGACCCGTCAGCACAACCATCGGGACCGAGTCCATATAGGCGTTAGCGATACCCGTGACCGCATTTGTCGCCCCTGGCCCGGAGGTGACGAGCGCGACCCCGGCCTGTCCCGTGACTCGGGCATATCCGTCCGCCGCATGCACGGCGGCTTGCTCGTGCCGGGTTAGAATATGATGGATTTCTAGGCAATCGTACAGCGCATCGTAGATCGGAATGACCGCACCGCCGGGATATCCGAAGATCGTGTCGACCTGTTCCGCACGCAAGCACTCGATCAGCAGCTCCGCTCCGTTTTTGGCGGTGGGTAACTTGGTTTCATGGATGTTCTTCATTTAAACTTACCTCCCGGTGGAATTTTGACCATTTTATCGCGAGGGGTTTGCATTTGGAGTGATTCCAGTCATAAAACGGCGCGGATCAAGGGGTTACGATTACTAGGAATTCAATGATGAGACGGTTGGACTCGCAGGAGAGTCACGCCGCTCAAAGGAGGGCAAACCTAATCATGAGCAGAAACATTGCGGTGGTCGGCGGGGGGATTTCCGGGTTGAGCGCGGCTTATTACGCCCGGAAGTGGCTTCGCGAACGGGGGATCGACGCCGGAATAACGATTATAGAGCAAACGGACCGGTTAGGCGGGAACATTCGCACCTTGCGTCGGGACGGTTTTACGATAGAGCAAGGCCCCGATTCATTCATCGCGCGGAAAACCGTTGTTTTGGAGTTGACGAAGGAATTGGGTTTAGAGCATTTGCTGGTGGGAACGAATCCGCTAGCCAAAAAGAACTACATTGTGCATCATGGCCGCTTTCACCCGATGCCACCAGGGCTGATGCTCGGTATTCCTACGCAAATGTGGCCATTGGTGAAGACCGGCCTGCTGTCGCCGGCCGGCAAGCTGCGCGCCGCGTTAGACCTCGTGCTACCAGCCAGACGCGGCGGCGGGGATGAATCGCTTGGCGGCTTCATTCACCGACGGTTGGGGCGTGAAGTGCTGGAGAACCTGACCGAGCCGCTGCTAGCTGGCATCTATGCCGGGGATACGGCGGAGCTTAGCCTGGAAGCAACGTTCCCCCAGTTTATGGAGATGGAGCGTAAACATCGTAGTTTGATTCTCGGTCTCTTGGCGAGCAAAAAACAACCTTCCCCCAAGCCGAGAGAGGAAATGCCAAAGGGGGGGCATAACAGCATGTTTTTGACGCTGGAGGGCGGATTGAACGTGCTTACTTACGGTTTAGCCGCTGCGCTTCAAGGCGAGCAGGTCATAACGGGACAAGCGGTAGACGGGATGAGTAAGAAAGCGGGACGCTACGAATTGGAGCTATCTGGGGGCGAACGTTTGGAGGCGGACGCCGTCATCCTGGCAACCCCGGCCTATGCCTCGGCCCGGCTACTTCAGGATCAGGTTCGAACAGCGGCCTATTTGGAAAAGATCCGTTACGTCTCGGTCGCGAATCTGGCTTTTGCCTACCGGCGACAAGAGATCCAGCATGATTTGGACGGTTCCGGCGTGTTGATTCCGCGCGGGGAGGGGCGGATGGTTACGGCAATTACGTGGACGTCCTCCAAGTGGCTGCACACGGCACCGGAAGGACGCGTGCTGCTCCGTGCGTATATCGGCCGCTTGGGAGACCAGTCCTGGACGAAGCTGTCGGAGACGGAGATCCGTCGACGCGTGGCTGCTGAACTTAAGGATCTGATGGGGATCGAAGCCGAACCGCTCTTTTGCGAAATGTCGGCTTTGCCGGAGTCGATGCCGCAGTACCCGGTTGGTCATGTGGAGCATCTGAAGGAGCTTCGTGCCGAATTGGAGCAGGTGATGCCCGGCGTTATGGTGTGCGGAGCGGGGTATGGCGGAGTGGGGATCCCCGATTGCATTCGTCAAGGGAAGGAAGCGGCGGAAGCGGCGTTAACTTGGTTGGGAGATGAATCGAAATGCAACTGATTCAGCATAAAGATTATAACGTGAATCCCTTTATCGTCATTTGGGAAGTGACGAGAGCCTGTGCGCTGAAATGTCTGCACTGCCGGGCGGAAGCTCAATATCACCCCGATCCCAGACAGCTGACCTTCGAAGAAGGCAAGAAGCTTATCGACGAAATCGCGGAAATGGACGATCCGCTTTTTGTATTTACGGGGGGAGACCCGCTCATGCGACCGGATTTGTTTGACCTGGCGCGGTATGCGATCCATGAGAAGGGATTGCCCGTTTCCATGACCCCCAGTGCCACGCCGAGGGTTACCTTCTCCGCCGTAAGCAAAGCCAAGGAGGTTGGTCTTTCTCGCTGGGCGTTTAGCCTAGACGGCTCGACGGCGGAGATCCATGACCATTTCCGGGGCACACCGGGTTCATTCGAGATGACGACCAGAGGGATCGGTTATTTACAACAGCTGGAGATTCCGATTCAGATCAACACGACGGTGTCCCGTTATAACCTGAACGATCTGCCGCGAATCGCGGAAACGGTCAAAGGGATGGGGGCGGTGCTCTGGAGCGTGTTCTTCCTTGTACCAACGGGGCGGGGAATGACGAAAGACATGATTACACCGGAAGAGCATGAGCAGGTGATGATTTGGCTGGCGAACCTGCAACGGGAGATGCCTTACGGCATTAAAGCGACGGAAGCGCCCCATTACCGCCGGGTATTCATGCAGCAGCAGAGGCGAATCGCCGCTTCCGTAGAGGGGGGCTCGGCAACGCCCAAACGAAAGGATGTACTCGGCCGATCGCCTAAAGGCGTAAA
The DNA here is from genome assembly GCF_009725205.1 of Paenibacillus timonensis. Classification (GTDB taxonomy): domain Bacteria; phylum Bacillota; class Bacilli; order Paenibacillales; family Paenibacillaceae; genus Fontibacillus; species Fontibacillus rhizolycopersici. Next base: position 152,533 of record NZ_WNZY01000011.1, read on the forward strand.
CGACGGAGACGGATTCGTATTTATCAGCCATATTGGCGAGGTGTATCCGAGTGGTTTTCTGCCGGTGAATTGCGGAAATGTCCGAGACACTTCGTTGGTGGAAATCTATCGAAATTCGCCGATTTTGCAGCAGTTAAGAGATAAATCCTTGCTTAAGGGCAAGTGCGGAGCCTGCGAATTCAAGGAGCTATGCGGCGGCTCCAGGGCAAGGGCCTATGCGGTTACCGGCGATTATTTGGAAAGCGATCCGTACTGCTCCTACATTCCTCGGGGCTACAACAGTCACGATCAACCGTGAGCAAAATCACGCAATGCAAAAAAGGAGGCCGATCGGCCTCCTTTTCATTCTTGTAAATCCAACGGATGGGCATTAGGATGGAAGAGGTTCAAATGTCACTTTCCAATGATCCTCAGCCAATTGCTCGGAAGCATGGCTGTAGCCCTTACCTTCAAGCACCTTTAGAAGCGGGACGGGATTCATGGTGGCGTGCAGAACGAAAGTCTCGCCCTTTTCCAGCTTCCCGACCGTGTCCATGATCACACTGAACGGTTCCTCGCCTCGGCGAAGAAACGGGCGAACGTCGAGTTCAACAATGCGGTCTGCCATTTACACATTCACCTCCACGTCGGTCCGTTCGGTTGCAAACGCTTGGCACAGCCGTGCCGCACCGCTAAGTCCCTTCATGCCGCCGTAAAGGGTATAGAAGAACGAGTCCGGCGCATCCAGCGAGAAGGACAAATACTGCTTCGGATCGATCCCTAACATTTTTTCAAACAAGGTGGCGGTGTCATAGGCGTAGAAACAGAAATACGTGTATTGAAATTCCGGCATTTTCTCGGCGATCGTGAGGATCTCACCCGCGTACCGCTCGAGGTTGCTCTCCGCCTCCTGAATCATGCGCAAGGCATCCTCCAGTTCCACGGCGATTTGGATCGTCTTGTCATCGATAACCGTAATCGTAGCCATAGGGCATTCCCCCTGCTTTAATTTTTGCCGATTTTCACCTGGAACATCTCGGGCCCTTGCTCAATGTACTCCCAAGTAAAACCGCCGGGATGCATCGCTTCGAACTGAAAACGGAGCGGCACCGGGTCATGGTCGTTGATCAGCAGCATGGCTTCCCCCGGCTCCAAGGAATTGTAAGCGGCAAAAATCGTCTTATGCTTGAGCTGCGGCGGATATTCGGTAGCGTTGACAGTAGCTTTGAATTGACTCATGTGAAGTCCTCCTAAAGTTAAAAAATTAACGATTCGACCTCATTATATCAACGGGAAGCAGAATGATTGTGATATCAGTCACAAGTCAATTGCCGGTGAAAATTTCTGTTTGGATTTGTCCGGAAGACGCCATGGTTCCAGTGATTCCTGTCACTGGGATGCTTAGGCCAACTGATTATAATGTCCGTAATTTAGGCTTTACACGAAGATGAAGGAGGAACCAATGACGTGCGAATCCGAGATTATATTCCCAATCAGCACGGAGCCTGGGCGATGCTGGTCGTTCCGTTTCTGTTCGGGATGCTCGCCTCTACCCCCGGGGCGATTCACGGACTGTTGTTTGTTTGCTGGCTTCTGATCTATTTGCTGATGTTTCCCCTGTTGCAGTGGATTCGGACGGGAAAAGCGGCCCGCTTCCGCAAACCGGTGCTGTTCTATGGTGCGCTGTTAGTCCCTGCTGCGGCCGCTTTGGTTCTGTTCCGTCCCATCGTTCTGCTAATGGCGTTCCTCTTCGTTCCGCTGTTTGCGATTAATGCCCTCTATGCCAAGCGAAAGCGAGAACGCGCTTTGCTAAACGATATTGCCGCTATCGTGCAATTCAGCCTGATGGTATTTATCTCCTACAAACTTGGGGGAGGGACCGATTTCCGGCTGGCTATGGAATTGTTCCTGATCAGCACGGCGTACTTCATCGGAACCGCCTTTTATGTAAAAACGATTATCCGCGAACGGAACAACAAGCGATTCTATGCCTATTCCGTAGCCTACCATCTGGTCCTGGCGCTTCTGGCGCTCTGGCTTCTGTCTCCGGCATTGGGGCTGGCTGCAGTGGTATTGCTGGCACGGGCGGTCTGGTTCCCGCGGACAGGAATCACCGCGAAACCGTCCGGTATGCTGGAAATTGTCTATTCTGTTATCGTTCTTGCCGCCGTCTGGATGACCTACGCTTGAAGGTGTATAATGAATACAGAATAGTACAGATTCGGGCAGGGGGGTATAACAGTTGGAGGGACCGGAGGAAAGCGTCACAAAACACGAACAGCTGCTCCAGCATATCGAAGGACTGAAGATCGGGACGAAAATATCCGTACGCAAGCTGGCCAAAACGCTGAGCGTCAGCGAAGGCACCGCTTACCGGGCGGTAAAGGAAGCGGAGAACCTGGGGATCGTCATTACGAAGGAGCGGATCGGCACCGTTCGCGTAGAGAAGAAGCCGCGGAACATCTCCGACCAGTTAACCTTTGGCGACGTGGTGGACATCGTGGAGGGCCATGTACTCGGCGGTGGGGAAGGCTTGGACAAAACGCTGAACAAATACGTCATCGGTGCGATGAAAATCGATGCCATGGCCAGATACATCGACGCCGGCAGCCTGTTGATTATCGGGAACCGCGACAATGCCCATTCGCTGGCCCTGGAGCAAGGCGCCGGCGTGCTGATCACCGGGGGCTTCGGGACGAGCCGCGAGGTCAAGGCATTGGCGGACAAGCTGTCTTTGCCGATCATTTCATCGCGTCATGATACGTTTACCGTCGCTTCCATGATTAACCGCGCGTTGTTTGACCGCTTGATCAAGAAGAAAATCATGCTCGTGGAAGACATCGTCAGCCGCAAGCCGCGGGTGAATATGCTGAAGGCGACGAGCAACATTTCCGATTTCGACCAGTTGTCATTGGAGACGGGAAATCAGCATTTTCCGGTCGTGGATGAATGGAATCGGGTCATCGGGATCGTCAGCCGAAAGAATGTCGAGGAGCTTAGCGGCGACCAGTCCATCGAGAAATGTATGACTCGCCATCCGATTACCGTCGGCCTGCAGACATCGCTGGCTTCCGCCGCGCAAATCATGGTATGGGAAGGAATCGATTTCTTGCCCGTTGTCGACCGCAATCGGAAGCTGGTCTCGTCGGTGACGCGTCGTGAGGTACTGCAGGCTATGCGGGACGTGCGCAATCAACCGCAGCTAGGCGAAACGTTTGAGCATTTGATGTGGAATGGGTTTGCCGAGGAGCGGGACGAAGAGGGGAAGTTATTTTTCCGCGGAATGATTACGCCGCAGATGTCCACCGATTTGGGGACGATTTCGCACGGGGTTCTGACTTCGCTAATGACCCAGGCGGGGCTTCGCGCGGCCAAGGACACCAGCGGCGGCGACTTTGTCGTCGACAATATCACCACCTATTTCGTGCGTCCGGTGCAAATTGAAAACCCGATCGTCATCACTCCTGTGCTGCTGGAGATGAGCCGCCGGGCTTGTAAGCTGGAGATCATGTTGACGTATCAGGACTCCCTCATCTCCAAGGCGGTCATGACGTTGCAGTCGATCGACCACGCGTGAGGTTGGGATAGGTAAGCGACAGGGGACGGGGATAGCTAACGGCGGAGCGGCCGAGGTTATCCCTGTTTCTGCCTTGCATACAAGCCGTGGTTGCGGATGCCGGCAAAAATGTTGAATGCCCCCAGCACCATAAACACGGCGCCGATGACAACCCGCAGCGTCGAACCGCTAAACATGAACATTTGAATGAGGGCCAGAATGATCAGCATCACGCCCATAAAGATGTTCATTTTGGCGGCCGCCATCCCCCGCGTTTGCGGATCGAGCGAACGCCGCGACTTGAAGCTGAAGAAGACCGAGCCCACGCAGCAGATGATCAGGATAGCGTAAAGAACGTATTGGATGGTTTGGATCATTGATTCAACTAGCTCCTTTATAAACATAATGTTAGGGGGATAGCCTCCCCGCAGGATTGTGTTCGAAAAATCATATATATTCGCGCTCAAAAGCCAAAATATCGATAATCTATATGAAATTTCATATAGAATTGGTCTTTTTAACAATTTTGGCCCATTTCTATATGAAAAATCATATAAAATGGTGAATCCGCTTCGTGATCAAAATCCTTTTTTAATTACCGGTTCAATCAAATTTAAAAAAAGGATTTTCAGCACCGAGAAGGTTGGATGAAGCTAGGGATTGAGCAGCGGAGCGTAGGAGAAGCCTACGTGAGCAGCGGAAAGCCCGGGTGAATTCAAGATTCGACGCCGAACTCGCTCCATGCATCCGCTTCGTGATCAAAATTCTTTTTTTTAATTACCTCTATTTTAGCATGATTTGCTAGAGACGAATATAGGGCCTCATATCCACCCAAACCTGCAGCACCCCATCGCTCACCAACATCGTTTTGATCTGAATACTATACTCCTTATCGCGCACAACATAGATTTTGCGGTTCAGCAGCGTTCGGGCCATTTTGGCATCGGAGTCGATATCGAAAATATTCCGGCCCCGCAGCACCTCCAACTCGTTATGAAGCTGCTCGGCCACCTCTTTAACCGCGAGCGAATCGAGCGGGGGGTCTCGTTCCTCCACGCGAACCTTAATCTCTTTGATGACGGTCGAGCGGTTGTTGTATTTTTTTAATGTCCGGATATCCTCTTCTGCCTGATGCAGCTGGATCGTGAGATCCTTGTTCTGGATCCAAAGCAAATTGTAGCTTGTCTGATAGATCACGTTGTAGACGATGCTCCCCATGACCATGCCGAGGATAAACACAGCGGTAAACTGCATAAACCTGCGAAAGCCCGTAAGCTTCGGCTGTTTCGCCTCTTCGGTCATCCCCGGCCTCCCCCGCACATCCAACGCACCAGCTCCGAACCCATATGCGCACCGAGAAAGGCAAACAGCAGGTACAAGATTTGTTTGATGGCCGGAGACAGGTTCCCGTCAAAAAAATTGCTCTCGATGACCCGCATCGGGTCGATCGTGCCGCCTACGGCAGCGGCGAGCGCCCATATTTTAATGCGGTCGGCGATGTCCAGCATCGTGTGCGTTGGCGGCTGGAGTGAAACGACGGCACCGATGCCGCCCACCATGGCGCCCCCCACCACGATCCCGAAGGCGATAAAGAAATCCATCACCGCTTTGGTCAAAAACGTACTCATGCGCGTTTGCCCCTTTCCGAGGTTTGTCCGGTCTTTCTACCAGTCTATGGGCGAGGCCTAGCCATGTATGATAAAATATTCAATAAAGGTAGTTCAAAAGTCGACTTTTGATCGCGAAGCAATTCAGGGAGCGAATGCGACATCGAATCTTGAATTCAACCGGTCGCTCTGTTGCTCACGTAGGTTTGCCTACGCTCCGCTACTCACTCCCTAGTTTCATCCAACCTTCTCGGCGCTGAAAAGTCGACGGTTGAACCTGATTTGGCTTAGCTTTGTGAAATAAATCCGAAAGGAAGGGATCGCATGGACAGCTTTGTTCATTTGCACGTACATAGTGAATACAGCTTGCTGGACGGGGCCGCCCGGCTCGAGGACCTCGTTGCCAAGGCCGCAGCCTCCGGCATGAAGGCGCTGGCGCTGACGGATCACGGGGTCATGTACGGCGCGGTTCCTTTTTATAAATTGTGTAAAAAGCACGGCATCAAGCCGATCATCGGCTGCGAGGTGTATTTTACGGCAGGCTCGCGCAAGGAACGGGGAAGCCGGCAGGACCAGCCGATTCATCACTTGATTTTGCTGGCCAAAAATGAGACCGGGTACCGCAACTTGATGAGGCTCAGCTCCATTGGTCACCTTGAGGGCTTCCATTACAAGCCGCGAATCGACTGGGACGCGCTCGAACGGCATCGCGAAGGCCTGGTCTGCCTTAGTGCCTGCTTAGGCGGAGAGGTCCCTTTCCATCTGCTGAGAGGCCATTATGAGGAAGCGAAAAAAGCCGCACTCCGGTATCAGGCGGCGTTTGGCGAGGATTTTTACCTGGAGCTTCAGGACCATGGCATCCCCGAGCAGAAGAAAGTGAATCCGCAACTCGTCCAATTGGCCGGGGAAATCGGGGCGCAGCTTGTGGTCACCAATGACGCACATTACTTGAGCCAACAGGACGCAGAGGTGCAAGACGTGCTCATTTGCGTGGGTACGGGTAAAACGGTGGATGACGAAGACCGGCTTAAAATGCATACCAATCAGCTTTATCTGAAAACAGCCGCGGAAATGGCCTTGCTGTTTCCCCATTTGCCGGAGGCGTATGCCAATACGGCGAAAATTGCCGATTCCTGCGAGTTGGAGCTGGAGTTTGACCGGCATATTTTACCGGCATACCGTCCGATTCCGGAGGGACAAACCGCGGGGAGTTACCTGGCGGAGTTGTGTGAGCAAGGATTGGTTGAACGTTATGGTCAACTGGACATTTGGCAAGATCCGGCAGAGCGGGAGAAGCTGGAACAGCGGCTGCGTTACGAGCTGGAGACGATTGCCAATATGGGCTTCTCCGATTATTTCTTGATCGTATGGGATTTTATCGCGTTTGCTCACCGTAATGGGATCGCGACCGGACCGGGCCGGGGATCCTCCGCGGGCAGCTTGGTCGCTTACGTGCTGCGAATCACCGATGTGGATCCGATCAAATACAAACTGTTTTTCGAACGGTTTTTGAACCCGGAGCGGGTGACGATGCCGGATATCGATATCGACTTCAGCGATGAGCGGCGGGATGAGGTCATTGCATATGTGGTCGAAAAATACGGGGCAGAGCATGTCGCCCAGATTATTACCTTCGGGACGATGGCGGCTCGCGCAGCGGTCCGCGACGTGGGGCGGGCGCTGAATGTGCCTTTTGGTGAAGTGGATAAAGTGGCGAAGCTGATTCCGGGACACCTAGGGATGACCATTGAACGTGCACTGAAGGAAAGCCCGGACCTGAAAGCGATGTATGACGGGTCCGAGCGGGTCAAGGGGCTGCTGGATATGGCGAAAAAAGTGGAAGGCATGCCGCGGCACGCCTCGACTCACGCCGCCGGTGTTGTGATTTCGCGAGACCCGTTGACCGATGCCGTCCCGCTGCAGGCGGGCAGCGAGCGTACCGCACTAACGCAATACTCCATGGAGAACCTGGAAGCGATCGGCCTGCTTAAAATGGATTTTCTGGGGCTGCGCACCTTGTCCATTATCAAGCGTTGCATGAACTGGGTCCAGGAGCAGGAGGGCAGCGCACCCGATTTCCGGCTTGTTCCGGACGACGATCCGGCAACGTACGAGATGCTGGGCCGCGGAGAGACGACCGGCGTGTTCCAGCTGGAGTCCACGGGCATGCGGCGGGTGCTGAAGGAGCTCAAGCCGTCGGCATTCGAGGACATCATTTCCGTCAATGCGCTGTACCGTCCGGGTCCCATGGAGTTCATCCCCAAATTCATCGCCAGCAAGCATGGGCAGATCGGTGTGGAATATCCGCACCGGGATCTTGAGCCGATCCTGAAAGATACGTACGGTATCATCGTGTACCAGGAGCAAATCATGCAGATCGCTTCCAAAATGGCGGGCTTTTCGCTGGGTGAAGCCGATTTGCTGCGTCGGGCGGTGTCCAAGAAAAAACGCGAGGTGCTCGACGAGCAGCGTAGCCATTTCGTCGTCGGCAGCGAGGCGCAGGGCTATAGTGAAGCCGAGGCGAACGTGGTATACGACATGATCGTCCGCTTTGCCGACTACGGCTTTCCCCGCGCCCACGCGGCTGCTTATGGCGTGCTGGCCTTCCAAACAGCGTACCTCAAGTCGCACTACCCGGTGCAGTTTATGGCGTCGATGCTGACCGCCGTGACCGGCAGCCATCGGAAGGTAGCGGAATACATTGTGGAATGCCGTCGGATGGGCATCGTCGTACTTCCGCCGGACGTGAACGAGAGCAATGTGCTGTTTACGCCGCAGGCGGGGGCGAGCGTTGGATCCGCTGAGGTCGTAGAGGTCGGCGGCGGTTCGCAGGACGGTGCCGCCAAACCGGAGGCTCCGAGCCTCGGCGTGATCCGCTTTGGCCTGGCCGCGATCAAAAACGTCGGGACCCAGGCGATCGAAAGTATTTTGAAAGAACGGAAAGAGCGTCCGTTCGACAGCTTGCTCGATTTTTGCCGGCGGGTGGATTTGCGGACCTGCAATAAGCGGGTGATCGAGTCGCTGATTCAAGGCGGGGCGTTTGATGCCTTGCCGGGTCATCGCGCGCAATTGCTGGCAATGCTGGACGAGACAGTCGAAGCGGCGCTGAAATGGCGGAAAGAACGGGATGATTTGCAGATTCAACTGTTTGATTTTGTAGAGTCGCCAAATTGGGATATCGAATATCCGGACGTGCCGAAGTTTACGGTCGGGCAGCAGTTGGACCTGGAGCGTGAGCTGCTGGGGCTGTATTTGTCCGGCCATCCGCTGGATGATTTCGATGCTCTTCTGGAGGGAGACGGCGTAGAACGGCTAATGGACTTGGCCGAAGCGCCTGATGAGTCCCGCGCGGTCGTGGCGGGGATGGTCGTGTCCGTGAAGACGATCACGACCAAGCAGGGCAAAGCGATGGCGTTCATGGAGCTGGAAGACCAGATCGAACGCTGCGAGGTCGTGTTGTTCCCAGAAGTGTGGCGGCGCTCGGCCGCCCACGTCAGTAAAGGGGCTTTGCTCGCGCTGCGCGGCGTCGTCCAGCAGCAGGACGAAGGCTTCAAGCTGCTGGCCGACGAGGTGGCACCGCTGAGCGAGCAAAGCCTGGCCCAGCTGCGCCGCGGCTTGGCGCGCGGTCGCGGGGCAGGCGCCGCCGCTGCCGGTGGCAAAGGCGGCGCACGCGGGGCGGCCTGGCTCTTATACACATCCGACGCTGCCGACGAACACTAGGGCGGAGATCCCAGGGGACGCCGTAAGGCACGAAAACAGGAACGAGGGGGCGGA
>NZ_WNZY01000012.1 GCF_009725205.1 Paenibacillus timonensis
AAACCTCTCCTTTTTGAATGGTTGCTAGTCACTTCCATTTTACCAAGGATTGGTTTCTTTTTGTTTAACAAAATCAAAAAAACAAGGGCGTCCCTCAGTCATCTACGATGACTTTTGGGACAGCCCCTTGAGAGGCCTTTGTTTCGTACTTATCCTTGGCTGCCAAGGAAAATGTAACGAAGAATAATGAGGACGAACAATACCCACATCAACCAGTGAATGCTGTATTTTTTCTTGCCGAGCAGATTGGCTGCGCAAGCCAGCACCACATAAAACACGATCCCGAACGAAATCCCGTTCGCAATATTATAGGTGAAAGGCATCATCGTTACAGTCAAGAATGCCGGAATTGCCACGACCATATCGGTAAAATCAATCTCCTTGATCGATTGAACCATCAGTACGCCGACGATGATCAAGGCCGCCGCCGTAGCGGAACCTGGAATCAAAGCCGCGATTGGAGCCAAGAACAGTGCCGCCAAGAAGCAAACACCCGTCGTAACGGCGGTAAGGCCGGTACGTCCGCCTTCAGCTACGCCCGCCGCGCTTTCGACGTATGCGGTCGTTGTCGAAGTCCCCAGCAAAGCACCGCCGGTAACAGCCGCTGCGTCAACTAGCATGGCTTTGCCGACACGTTTTTTGCCTTCTTCCGGATTTTTCATGATACCTGCACGGGAAGCCGTGCCTACCAAAGTGCCGAAAGTATCAAACAATTCCACGAAAGTAAACGTCGCAATGGCGGAAATAATCCCCGTATGCAGAATACCCTCCCAGTCAAACCGCGCGAAATTAATTTGCGTGAAGTCCGGAACCCAAGGCGTTTGCGGATCAGACAGAGTACCGAAATCCACAACACCCATCAGCAAAGCGACAATCGTGGTTCCCAGAATCCCGAGCAGAATCGCGCCTCGAACCTGGAGGACCATCAGAATACCGATGAGCAATAAACCGATCAAAGCGAGCTGTACGTCGGTATTTTCCAGGCTACCCAAGTGGATGACTGTTTCAAAGGAAAGAACATCCGTAAACGTGTGCGCCGCAATATCACTGCCGGCTTCGACGCCGATCGTCATCAGTCCGCTGTTTTTCAGACCAATGATCGTAATGAACAACCCGATCCCGACCGTAATCGCGTGCTTCAGCGAATCCGGAACGGCGTCAAGCAGCATTTGACGAACTTTAGTTAAGGTTAACAGGATAAAGATCAAACCCGAAATGAATACGGCGGTCAAGCCCATTTCCCAAGTAAACGGGTGATCCGTTGTTGCCGACGAAAGAATAACGGAAGCAAAATATGCATTAAGACCCATGCCCGGCGCAAGCGCTACAGGAAAGTTAATGAACAGGCCCATGGCGATCGTGAAAATCCCGGCGGAAAGCGCCGTCGCCAAGAAAACAGAATACCACCCCATGTCGATCTGACCAAAAGCCGTCAGCGTGTTAGGGTTGACCGTAAGGATGTAGGCCATCGCCATAAACGTAGTCAGGCCCGCCATAATCTCCGTACGCACTGTCGAACCGTTCTGTTTCAGTTTAAAAAACCGATCCATGATAAAATTACTCCCCCTTAGTATATGACAATCAAGGTTCAAAAAGCCGGCGTTTCCGCACTACTTTATTGAATTCCCTTCGGAAAACGACAAAAAGCCCGAGGTGACATCCCTCGGGTTACCGTACGTCCAGAAGAAACGCAATCATTCTGAAAGCCAACGGGCTTCAGAGAAGAAAGCAAGCTGGCAATCTAGTTCGGGTGATCCCGAAGACTCGCCTAACCTGCACCAAGAATACGCTTCTTCTTTTCGTAGCCAGATCATTTACGGTGACCTCGTAGAGACTTCCGGGCCCATCCCCGGAATTATACGAAAAGGACTATGTTGTTTTGTCGATCTCCTGACAAGCCTCATGACGAAGGCTTATCACATCACTTATTCTAGGCCGAGGCCTCCAAATTGTCAACAGAAAAAACGAATATTCGATAAAGATCGAGCTTGTATTGTTCGCCATTTGAAGAAATCGTGAAAATTTACATCGTAATCAAAAATAACCGATATACCTGTTATATTCTGGTATGGGGGTTGTTTTATGAATCTATTAAGAAAGACGACGCGAACTCTGCTGGCTTACGCCCTGCTTTTGTCGCTTGTCGGCATAACCGGCATAGCTTCTGCAGCCGGCTCGAATCAGGTGTCCATTGAGGTTGCAACGAGAGAGACCTCCCTGATTCCCGGCAGCAGCGTGATGGTCAACGTCAAGCTTTCCAATCTCACGCATGAAAACCAAAAGCTAAGGTCAGCGGTGCTTGCCTTAAGCTATGACGAAAAAGCGTTTAATACCGAGGGTAAAATACGCTTTGATGAGACTCTCGGAAAATACATATGGAGAGCCGATACTTATGTTATCCCATCCAAAACGTACGAGACTAAAGATTATCTCATTGAAGCTCCCTATCCAGTCGATCTAGATCCTGCGGATGGCAGACAAGAAGTGATTTTGTCGATCTCCGCCCTAAATAACAAGTACATCGACTCCGAGAAGGATGAAGCCTTTATTTCATTTTACCTTACGGTGAACAAGGAAGCTCCGACTCAGAATACTTCGATCCATGTTCTTGCTCAAGAAACGGTGTTAAAGGATGCCGCAGGAAATTCCATTAAAGCGTTTGGGTCAACGTCCGCGAACGTTTATGTCGGTATTCCTAAACAAATTGAGATTGTTCGTGGCACTCTCCCGCCCACTTCTGATCCTTTCAACGTAAGCTTGAACAGCGGCACGGAGCTAAACGCGCTGGCTATTTTCAATAATGGAGACACGTCCTATATCACGGAATTTACTTCATGGGACACGACCGATCAGCAGGTTATTACGTCACCCATATACGGAAATATCCAAGCGGTCGCGTTAGGAAAAGCGGAGGTTACCGCTACTCTCGGAAATGTGACAGGCAAGCACGAGGTCCAGGTATACCCGAAGGGGGCACCTGAGTTAATTGTAAAGGAAGTCGTCTACGTCACCCGTATCCCAGATGAGCGATTGTTTGCGAAGGCGGCAGTCGTCCAAATCAAAGTAAACGGAAAAACCGCCGAACCGGGACGGATTTTTGACGGTGCCACTTACGTTCCGCTGCGATCGGTCAGCAACTTGCTGGGGATTGAAGTCAAGTACGACAATGATAAAAAAACACCAACCCTAAAAGGGAAGGCTGTGCCGCATTTCTATACCTTTTCGGGGACGACCTACATCTGGGCACGTGATCTTCCCGTGCTGCTGGGGGCCAAAATGAGCTGGGACAGCAAAAAAACGACCCTGAATATCGAGACCTCTGTTCAAAAATAACCCGACAAAAAAATGCTCTCTTTTAGATGCCGGTTCAGGCAAATAAAAGAGAGCATTCGTTATTTTTCAACCTATTCCCATTCGATCGTCGCCGGCGGTTTCGACGTAATGTCGTAAACAACGCGGTTCACGTTCTCAACCTCGTTAACGATACGCACGGAGATCTTCTCCAGCACGTCCCAAGGGATACGAGCCCAGTCGGCGGTCATGCCGTCGATGGACGTTACGGCACGGATGCCTACCGTGTAAGAGTAGGTACGGGCATCGCCCATAACTCCTACGCTGCGCATGTTCGGCAGCGCCGTAAAGTACTGCCAGATCTCACGATCCAGTCCGGCTTTGGCGATCTCATCGCGCAGGATGTAATCGGAATCCCGAACGATCTTCAATTTCTCTTCGGTCACTTCGCCCAAAACGCGAATGGCGAGTCCCGGTCCCGGGAACGGTTGTCTCCATACGATTTCCCGAGGCAATCCCAACTCTTCGCCGACCTTGCGCACTTCGTCTTTGAACAGCGTATTCAACGGCTCGATCAGCTTGAATTTCATGTCCTCCGGCAGCCCGCCCACATTGTGGTGCGATTTGATCGTTTGGGCCGTCGCGGTTCCGCTCTCGACAATGTCCGTATACAACGTCCCTTGAGCCAGAAATTTGAAGTCATCGAATTTAGCCGACTCTTCGTCAAAGACGTAAATGAATTCGTTGCCGATGATTTTCCGCTTCCGTTCCGGATCGTCAACGCCGGCCAGCTTCGTAAGGAAACGTTCGCGCGCATCGATCTTGACGACCTTCATGTCGAACTTGCCAACGAAGGTCTCCATTACGCTCTCCGCTTCCCCCTTACGCAGCAGACCATGGTCGATGAACATGCAGGTCAGTTGGTCGCCGATGGCTTTATGAATCAGCATCGCTACAACCGAGGAGTCAACGCCGCCGCTCAACGCGCACAGTACCTTGCCGTCTCCAACCTTGTCGCGGATATCGCGCATGGCATCCTCGATAAACGTCTCCATGCTCCAGTTGCCTTCACAGCCGCAGATCTCGTAAAGGAAGTTACGGATCATCTCGTTACCGTGCACGGAATGACGAACCTCCGGATGGAATTGCACGCCGTACATGTTGCGGTTCGGGTTGGCGAACCCGGCGATCGGTGCATGCTCCGTTGAAGCATCAACCACGAAGCCGTCCGGAAGCTGGGTCACGTGATCCCCATGGCTCATCCAAACCGTCTGTTTCGCATCGAGCCCGCGGGTTAATGCCGAATGTTCCACAAAATCGACGTCTGCCTTGCCGTACTCGCGTTTCGCTGCGCGTTCCACCTTGCCTCCAAGCTGGTGCGCCATTAACTGCATGCCGTAACAGATGCCAAAAATCGGCACGCCGATATCGTACACGGCCGGGTCGATGTGCGGGGCATCCTCCGCGTAAACGCTGGATGGTCCGCCCGAAAACACGATTCCTTTCGGCGCGATTTCCCGCAGGCGTTCCACCGGCGTATTAAACGGCATTAGTTCGCTATACACGCCTAAGTCGCGGATCCTTCTTGCAATTAACTGATTGTATTGTCCTCCGAAATCAAGGACCACAATCATTTCATTTGGCTTATTCATGACCGAGCCTCCCTCAAATTATGACACCTATTATACGAAACGACAAAAGAGGTCGTCAAGGAAGCCCGGCGCCAATTTCAGCGGCGACGAAAGGCCAAATTCCGGCATTGTTCCAGGAATTTCATGCTTTCCTTTCGCTCTGGCCGCAATCCCCCGTAGTAGATCATCTCCCAGGTCCGCACGAACTGCTCAGTCGACTCGGCTTGAGATTTATCCGCGAGAAGCGCGGATTGGAGGTATTCCCGGGCTGTCATAGACGTAGGTTTAGGTCCGTAGACGATAGCCAGCTCACGCCACACCCGATCCGCCGAAGCCAACAGTTCACGGCGTCCAGGAAAGGCATTTCGCAGACGCAGGCGTCCAAAGGCAAGCGGGAGCAAGTGTCTGCGTTGCTTCACTTCCCTCGCCACCAGCCATACGAAACCGGCACCCAGCGCCAGGACGGTCCAATCGAACAAGCGCAGCTTCGGATTCATCGCGGCGAACTGTTTTGCGGCTAGATCGGTAAGTTTCGGCTGCAGGAGCTTGGCCACCTCGGTTGCTTTGGCTAACAGCGGAAAAGTCGCTTCGGTATCTGCGCCACTTAGCCCATGATCCGATAAAGTGTTGACGCTTAAAGCCATGGATGCGCCGAACCCCGGCGTCGGATCGAAGGCAACCCAACCGGTCTCGGGAAAATACACCTCCACCCATGAATGTGCATCAGCATACGTCACGGTATACCGATGCAGTTCAACGGAATCGGTGCCGACGGTGGATGCAGGCGCCACTCTGCTGTCCGCTTCGGCAGTTGTCGTAGCGGCAGATGACCCAGGTTCGCCCGGAGCGAAGCCCTTGACCCAACGGGCTGGGACTCCGCCGCTGCGAAGCAGGATGACCATCGCCGTCGAGAAGTGATCGCAATAGCCGATGCGGTCGACGAACAAAAAGCGGTCAACGAAATCGGCCCCTTCCGGCGGCTGATGGGAATCCAAGCTATAAGCGTAACGATGCTTCAAGTAACTCTCGACGGCGGCTGCCGCATCATAGCGATTGCTTTCTCCGGCGACAAGCTGTTCGCCAAGCTTCCGCACCCGCTCCGGCAGAGCCTCCGGCAATTGCAGAAAGCGGTCCCGGACCTCCAGCGGATCCGGCCCCTCCTCTTGGCGCAGCTCGTCTGTGGACGCTGTCGGCACCGAAGAGGTCAGCTCATAGCCGTAAATCTGCTCCGACGAGGCGGCATAATCGACGATGAAGGCATCCGCCCAGGCGTCAAACCGGGGCTCCAACTGCACCGATTGACTCTGGTCTCCGGCGATGATCCGTTCCGCCTGGACCGGAAGCCCGCCCGACAGCAGGGCCACCCGCCCTGTCAACGGCGCTTCAAACGTCACCGTTTGGCGGATCAGCTCCCGGCCGGTGTCGCCGCTGGCGACGGCAGCGGCGGCAGCGCCCAAGGCCATATCGCCCGCGAGGTCACCGGAGCGCTCCGTCCCGGCGATCGTGGGCGAGCCTTCTCCGGCCGGTTGAATCCATCCCCGGCCGGTGTACACGCTTTTGCTTTCGCCGCGCCAGTACGTATTGTACGGCGACAACGCCGTAAAATACGGGTCATGGCGCAGGCGCAGCGGCGCGCCCAGCTTGGAGTCGTCTCGGCCGTAGCCGGATACGCTGACCGCCGCGGCACCGCCCGGCTGTCCGGTCAGCTCGGCACCGCTCCAGTCCGACAAGCTGCGGGCGACCTGCTCCCAAGAGATCGCCCGCACCGGCTGCAGCGGCAGCAACGAGCTGAGCAGCGCCGCGCCGGCAACGCAAACGAGCACGACGCCCCCGCCGGCAACGCTCCCGATTCCCCGGCTCGCCCCGGACTCGCCGCGATGGAACGCCGCCGCTTGCAGCGCCAGACCCAGCGCCGCCGTACGGATGACACCTAAATACAATTCCAGGCCCACGGTTGCCTCGAGTATCAACAAATAAATCACAGTAGCTGACAAGAATAACAAAATGCTTTGGCGCGAGAGCGCCAGCATTTGTACGGATACGACCAGCAGTGTCCAGCCGATCAATAACAGCAGCGCCCGCGTCTCCATACTGATGGCGTAAAGTCTTCCCGTGCTCAAAAACTCGTCCAGATCGGCAGCGATCGTTTGCGCGTAACCGCTAAACCAGGATACCCCTTCTTCCCGTCCGAAGAGATACAGCATGGCTCCGGCGATCAGCAGCGGCGGTAACGGTGCAAATAGTCCGGACGGAAGACGCAGGCAACCGAACAGCAGCAATGCCCCGGTGAGAATAAAGAACAGCGGAATGAGCTCCGTTTGCCTATCCGGCATCATCGCGTGCAAGGGATACAACCATTCCCCGAACAATCCGAAATGCAGCAGCGTGATCAGGATCCGCAGGATGGTCGAAGGCGCAGGATGGCTCCCTCGCCGAGAAGGAATCGCCGCCGCTAAGGTCCCTCCGGCCGTGAGCACTACATGTTTAGGCGCTGACATGCTCGCTCGCCTCCTTCTGCCGGGACTTCGTTCGATACAGCGTGAGATCCACTACCATGACGCCCCGCTCCCGTAGCCGACCCGCCAGTGGGATCGGTTGACCCGATCCGCCGAGACCGCCGGCACACCAAACCTCCGCGGTCACCCCAAGCTCAGCCAAATGCAGCAAGTCTCCGGCCAATTCAGTCGTAAGCCTACCCGTGATGACCGTGAGGCTTTGCCCTTGGGATAGCACCTCGGACCAATCCCGGCGGAGCAGTTCTCCTGCAGATAGGCCGTCCCCCCGTCGAAGACCGGCGAGCTGTTCCAGGCCGCTCATCATGCCCTCGCGACCGGTGACCCGGCAGGGGCCGGCCATCGCTCCGTGGCTGAACCTGAGCTCACCAGCGCCCGAATCGCCGGCCTCACGACGCAGCCAAGTTGCGGCAGCTGAGATCGCCAGCTCAAAGCCCGCGGGGTTCGCGTATTCCCCTTGCTGCGCGCTCAACAGCAAATACCTCGGCATCACGCCTTGTTCCTCAGGGATGCGGGAGAGCAACTCTCCCTTTTTCGCGGAGTATTTCCAATGAATTCGGCGCAGCGGATCTCCCGGTGCATAAGGCCTCAAACGGCCAGGCGCCGGGGAAGACATGACCAGTTGGGGCTGCCAAGCCCCGCCGCCCTCTTGCTCGCCCCGCTCCTCTGCTTCCGGCGGATCCGCCGCCAGGGGCGCGGGATGAATAACCATCACCTCGGCTGCAGCGGTGCCACGGCTGCGTTTAAACCAACCGAAGGAATCGCCCCAACTCAACCGTATGGGCATATCCTTGTAGACCCCCCGAGGCAAGCCTTGAATCGTATACATAGCCCGATAATCCCGACGGAATCCGGCGAAGAACAAACTACCGCCCCGGACCCCCGGGCGGTTCGTTCCTTGTCCAGCAGCGGCCCCAGCCAGCTCATCCTCAACCTGCAACCAGATGGGCGGTAGCCCTCCTTCGCAGCGAACCTTCAACGTGATAGTGACCGGTTCACCGGCAACCGGGAACTCCGGCTGCCAGGCACGCTCGACCTTAAAGCGCTTTGGGCCTAGCGCTTGCACCAGCGCGCCTTGCAACATGACAAAGCCAGCCAGCACCAATAAGAACAAGGCTGATGCCCCGCCTCGCCATGCATACCAGCCCCCTAAAGTTCCCAAGAACACGATCGCTACCGGCCATACCCATCCCGCGTTCTTCATGACGAACTCCCCGATGCCCGCGCGAAAATCGGCACATTGACCTTAGACAGCACACTCGCCAGCGCCTGCTCTCCATCGATGCCGGCGAGTTTGGCTTCGGTCCGGAGCACGATCCGGTGCGTTAGCACGGCGGGTGCAACGGCCTTCACATCGTCCGGCGTGACGAACGTCCGCCCCTTGAAGTACGCCATCGCCTGTGCAGCGCCCATCCAGGCGAGCGTCGCGCGCGGACTTAAGCCCAGCGCAATTTGCGGATGACGCCGTGAAACGTCCGCGGCTCCAACCATATAGCGCTTGATGACATCGTCTACCAGGACGCCCCGCACCAGACGCTGCATCACGGCCATTTCCTCTGGAAGCAATACCGGCTTCAACTCAGCGGGATTTGGCGGATCCTGCATCCGGCTGAGCATCTCTACCTCCTGTTCCGGCTGGGGATACCCCAGCGTAAGCCGCATGAGGAAACGGTCCAACTGTGCCTCCGGCAGGCGATAGGTCCCCTCGTATTCGAGCGGATTTTGCGTAGCCAGCAACAGAAACGGCTTCGGCAATGCCCGCGTAACTCCGTCAATCGTCACTTTCCGTTCTTCCATCGCTTCCAATAACGCGGATTGCGTTCGCGGCGCCGCCCGGTTGATCTCATCGGCCAGCACGACGTTCGCAAACACCGGTCCGGGTCGAAACTCGAACTGACCGCTTTGCGCATGGTATACCGTTACGCCGGTCACATCGGAAGGCAACAGGTCCGACGTAAATTGGATGCGGCCAAACGAACCGCCGATGCAGGCCGCCAACGTGCGAACCAACATCGTTTTGCCCACTCCGGGTACATCCTCTAGCAGAATATGACCGCCGCTCAGCATCGCCACCACCGCGAGCTCGATCTCCTTCTTTTTCCCTACAATCACCCGATCCACTTTGTGAACAAGCTGCTCCAGCAGCGCCTGCGCTTGATCGTGATTCATCGTGACTTCCCCCTCCATTTCTAAACCATGGCCGCAATCTATCAACCAGTTTCCCCAGAAACTAGCGAAAATAGACATGGAAGAGAGAAAGGATACGTCCAGCTCGCGACAGCTCTTGCTAGAGTGCCGAAACCCGCCGTTCGGTTGCGGTCGAAACCGCCTCGACGATCGGATGGTTCAATGCTTCCAGCAGCGGACGCAACGGAATCCATAGCGCCTGCGCTTTGCGGTCAAACCTCACTTCCCATTCGACGACCGATCCATCCTTGCGTTCGGCGGTCAGCACCCCGCGACGCGTATCGGCGATGACGGAGGCCTCCCCCCATTCGATAAAGGCACTTTGCGTCGCCTCGCTCCAATAGACTTCGGCGCCGAGGCGCTCCATCACCGTGCGAACAGGTGCCAGATACTGGCCGTCTAGCATTTCATATTCCCCGGCATCCAGACGCATTTGCACACTGCCCGCTTCCACCGTCAACGGCAGCTCCGGTTCAAACAAAGCCGCATTGGGAGCCACATTGGACGCTACCCATTCGGCTGAAGGTGCAGGGCGGTTTTTCTTGCCAATCCCCCGATCCAGCGTGAATTGAACGGGCTTCTGCTCCGCGGACAAAGTTGAAAACTCATAACCTAGTTTTTTATAGTAATGGATAATTTCCGGCAATGCCTTGACGGTTTCTTCATGTCCCCCTCCATCATGCATCAATACGATCAGCTGGTCCTGGGGCTTCTCATTCTTAACGTTGCTTACGATTTCGTCCGCCGGAACGCCTTTGCGTTTAGAATCACCGCTGTCCACATTCCAGTCGAAAACCTTATACCCGCCTTGTTCCAACAAGCTAAAGTACGTTTTGTCAAAATGCCCGTACGTCCCGCCCGGCGCACGTACCAGCGGCGTACGGGTTCCCGTGATCTCCCGCAGCACCTCTTCCGTTGCCTTGACCTGCTTCCAGAAATGGCCAAAGCTGTCGTACAGCGCATCATAGTCGTGATTATACGTGTGATTTCCCAGCGCGTGACCGGCGTCGACGATACGCCGGATCACCTCAGGGTAGCGTTTGGCCTGCTGACCAAGCACGAAGAAGGTGGCGGTGACCTCCTCCTGCCGCAAAATCTCAAGCACCTGATCCGTATGCGGGCTTGGCCCATCATCAAAGGTTAGGTACACCGTCTTGCCTTGCGTTTTCTTCTTTGCTTCCTGAGACGTCTCGACTTTCTTCTTCGGTTTAGCCGACGCCAAAGCCGCCGGTATCGCGGCCGTGCCAACGGCTGAATGATTTACAGTTTGCACCTTCTGGGGTGTAGCGAGATTCACTTTATGGGTCGCGGATCCCACCGCGGCTTGTTCCTTCATGGCATGGGCTTTCACCTCGGGCAAGCCTTGCGGCTGAAAGCCCAGCGGGGCGCCAATCGCAGCGATCAGCACCAGTGTAAGCAGCATCATACGAACCAGCATAAGTCCGGAAATTCTTCTTTGTTTCATCGACCTTCTACCTCCGCAGCTAGGATCAAATTCTTTTCTATGAATCCATGGCCTATCTGGTAGATTGTATGAAGGTAGAAACGCAAATAGACTTCCGGATTCGCTGCCAAAGGCATAAAAAAATCACCCCTTGTCGCTTAGACAAAAGGGGTGACCTGGCGCATAACCCTAGCCCCCGACTTACATCTTATTCGTCCCCCGAAGCGCCTCTAATACTTGCTCGGCGTGCCCTTTCACTCTGACACCGCGCCATTCGCGGAGAAGCTTGCCCTCCTCGTCGATGAGGAACGTGGAACGAACGATGCCCTCGAATTCGCGACCGTACATTTTTTTCAGCTGCCACACGCCAAATAACCGACACACTTCATGGGACTCGTCCGATAGAAGCGGAAAATTTAGCCCCTGCTTCTGGATGAACCTCCCGTGGGATTTTACCGTATCCCCGCTGATTCCAAGCACCACGGCTCCATACTCCCCGTACGCCTGGGCGAGGTCGCGAAAATCGCAAGCCTCCTGGGTGCAAGCCGGGGTTGAATCTTTGGGATAAAAATAAAGAACGACCTTGCGGCCGCGAAATTGCGATAGCGAAATGTCCTCCCCGCTGTCTGCGGGTAACCGAAAGTCCGGAACGGGCTTGCCGATTTGCACTTCCTGCGGTTGTTCCGACATGTGAACTCCTCCTCGGGCCTCTCCAACCCTGAAATTGATTGTATTTACAAAAAAAATTATAATGTAAAGATATGTAGTATATCTATAATAGAAACCGAATTTATCGTACGATCTGAAAGGAACGAACCCAATGACGAAACGCACAAAACGGGCGATTCTCTGGTCGGTGATCGGAGTGGTCGTCGTCCTGGCCGCCTTTGCGGCTTACTATTTTACCGCCATCTACAACCAAGTGGACAATTTTCAAAAAGAAGGAGAGCAGTCTCCTTTCTATAACGTGCAGCCAACCGAGACGAAAGTGCCGGAACCGCCGAAATGGGAAAGCACGGAACGCGTGAACATCCTGTTGATGGGCGTGGATGCGCGCGGTTTGAAGAAAGGGGAAATCCCCCGCTCCGATACGATGCTGGTCGCATCCCTAGACCCGGTGAGTAAGAAGGGTTACCTCTTCTCGATTCTGCGCGACACGTATACGGAAATTCCGGAGCACGGCTCGGATCGGATCAATACGGCGATCACCCATGGTCCGAATACGGCCATGCAGGCGGTCTCCGACCTGCTGGGCATCCCGATTCAATATTATGTGTATACCGACTTCCAAGGATTCATCGAGCTGGTGGATGCGGTCGGCGGGGTGGATTTTTACGTAGAAAAAGATATGCACTACACCAGCAAAGCGGATAACCATGAATACGACATCGATTTGAAAAAAGGACAGCAGCACCTCGACGGCAAAACCGCGCTGCAATACGTCCGCTTCCGGCACGACGCTCTCTCCGATTACACCCGGACCGAGCGGCAGCGCAATTTCCTGAAGGCCGTAGCGGATAAGCTGAAATCGACGACCTCGATCATGAAATTACCTTCGATTTTAGAGAAAATCAATCCTTACATCGACACGAATCTGTCGGTTCAAGATATGTGGAAGTTGGCCACCGTCGGGTATGACGCGCAGATGTCCGCCAGCGAGCAAATTCCGCCGATGGACCTGCTGGTCGAGAAAAGCGTTGGCGGTTCGTCCGTGCTGGGCGTCCGAAGCGAAGATGAATTGAAGCAATACGTGCAGGACGTATTTAATAAGAGCGAAGAAACGGGTACCGGCGACGGGGCCGAAAGCGGCAGCGACCCCGGCGGAACGGGGAGCAACGACAGCAGCGGCGATGCCGGTGATGGTGGAAGCGGCTCTAGCCGGACGGGAGCGAACGCCGGCAGCGACGCGAATCTGGAGGCGGCCAGCCCTTGAGGCTGGGCACCTCTAAAGGCGCGCTAATCGCACCACCAATTGAAACGAGATGTAAAAGTGCAGTTCATTTTGGTGAAAACCGCTCTTATGGGCTCGCCGGATGTAAAAGTGCAGTTCATTTCCTCTTAAAAGTCACTTTTGGGGACCTATCCCGCTAATTGAAATGCACTATTGCAGCTGATCGCACGAAAACGCCGGTTTTCAGGTAAATCAAATGTACTTTTGCAGTTGGATCACCGGTGCATCTGTCAAACTAGTTCTCTCCAGTTCTTCAATCAGAAAGGAAGTATAGAAATATGAACCGATCGCAATCGGAACGATTGTACGAAGAAGCATTGCAGCATATCGTAGGTGGCGTCAACAGCCCCTCCCGCTCTTTCAAGGCGGTTGGCGGCGGGGCGCCTGTTTTTATGAAAAAAGCCGAGGGCGCGTATTTCTGGGACGTAGACGGAAATAAATACGTCGATTATTTGGCGGCTTACGGGCCGATCATTACCGGACATGCCCATCCGCATATCACGAAGGCCATCCAAGAGGCGGCGGCGAACGGTACGTTATACGGCACGCCAACGGAGCTAGAGATCCGCTTGGCCGTCATGCTGAAGGAAGCGATCCCTTCGATGGACAAGGTGCGCTTCGTCAACTCCGGCACGGAAGCGGTCATGACCACGATCCGCGTTGCGCGCGCGTATACGAAACGCAACAAGATCATCAAATTTGCCGGGTGCTACCACGGCCATTCCGATCTCGTGCTCGTGGCCGCCGGCTCCGGCCCGTCCACGTTGGGTATCCCCGACAGCGCCGGCATTCCGACCAGCATCGCACACGAGGTAATCACCGTGCCGTTTAACGATGCATCGGCGTTGAAGGAGGCGCTCGACAAGTGGGGCGACGACGTCGCCGCGGTCATGGTCGAGCCCATCGTTGGGAACTTCGGCATGGTGATGCCGAAGCCCGGGTTTTTGGAAGAGCTCTGCCGGCTCGCGCGGCAGTACGGCGCCCTCGTCATCTACGACGAGGTCATTACGGCCTTCCGCTTCCACTACGGCTCGGCGCAAACGTACGCCGGCCTTTCGAATCACGAAGCGATCCGGCCCGATCTGACCGCCCTCGGCAAAATCATCGGCGGCGGGCTGCCGATCGGCGCGTACGGCGGCAGCAAGGAGATCATGGAACAGGTGGCGCCGCTCGGTCCGGCCTATCAGGCCGGGACGATGGCGGGCAACCCGGCTTCCATCTCTGCCGGCATCGCCTGCCTCGAGGTGCTGCAGGGCGCCGGGGTTTACGACGAGATGGACCGTCTCGCCGTAAAATTGACCGACGGCCTGTCCGAGTCGGCCCGCCGTCTTGGAGTGCCGCTGACGATCAACCGGATTCGCGGCTCGTTCTCCACGCACTTCTGCGACCACCCGGTCACGAATTACGACGAGGCGCAAGACACGGACGGCGAAGCGTTCGCCGCCTTCTTCCGCGCCATGCTCCGTCGCGGCGTCAACCTCGCTCCGTCGAAATACGAAGCCTGGTTCCTGACGACGGCGCACACGGATGCCGACATCGACTTCACGCTGGAAGCCGCCGAGGCTTCGTTTAAGGAAATTGCCCGCTAAACCTACTAAGTCTGCCTGGTTCGGTTACGATCAGGCAGACTTTTTTTTCGTTCAAGTGCTATCCCGGCTCCGTCCCATTTACGATTCTCCGCGAACGTTCTATACTACAAGAAGCATAATCCAAAGGATGACCTGACGATGAATTTGCTGCAAACGTTGAATCGACAACTAAACAAACTGATGCCACTAATCACGCCTGCCAGCATCTTGATCGGCGTTCTTAGCGGGAGCCAACTTGCCGCATACACCTCCTGGTCTCCGTGGCTGTTTGCTTTCATGACCTTTGCCGGGAGCATCAGCCTAAGCTTCAAGGATTTCTTGAACGTGCTCAAAAAACCGCTTCCCCTGGTGCTCTGCCTGTTCATCCTCCACCTCGCCATGCCGCTGATCGCCATGGGGATGGGGCATGTGGCGTTTCCCGGGGATTTCTATACGATTACCGGTTTCATTCTCGCTGCAGCAATTCCAACTGGTGTCAGCAGCTTTGTGTGGGTCAGCATCTACAAAGGCAACATCGCTTTGACCTTGTCGATCATCCTAATTGATACACTGCTGGCGCCGTTTGTCGTGCCCGGAATCCTGTCGCTGCTAGTCGGCGCGAGTGTGCAGCTCGACGCCGCTGCGATGATGACCAGCCTGTTTTGGATGATCGTCGTCCCGTCGCTGGTTGGCATGCTGTTAAACCAGTGGAGCAAAGGCAAGGTCATCGCTTCCTGGGGGCCTTGGCTGAACCCATTCTCGAAACTAGCTATGGCTGCCGTCGTGGCGATCAACGGTGCAGTTGTCGCTCCTTATCTAACCGACTTTAGCCCGCGGCTGCTGGGCCTCGCCGCCATCATCGTTACGCTCGCGGCGATCGGTTACGTGCTTGGCTTCGGCTTGTCCCGGTTGATTGGCCTAAACGAGTCCGACAAGGTAGCGCTCGTCTTCAACGGTGGCATGCGCAACATCAGCGCCGGCGCAGTGCTGGCTGTCACCTACTTCCCTGCTCCGGTGGCCGTCCCGGTCGTGCTGGGCATGGTGTTCCAGCAGATGATGGCCTCGCTCGTTGGCCTGGCGCTGGGCCGACAAGCCCGCGCGCGCCAGCAAAAGGATAAAACGGCGGTGGCGGCGTGATCGCGTGAACCATCGAAACCTCGGCAGCATGCGTTCATTCGCCTCAGCGGCCACACTCTTTCCGCCTCTGCTAACTCCGCCCCTCTCCCCCTCTAACGGAACCAAATGACCTTATTCGTTCATTTCCCGACCATTTCCCAGCCTAACGGAACCAGATGACGCTATTTGGCCCAAACAAGCATTGAACCACGCCTCAAATGAGAAATAACGTCTCTCCGTTCCGTTAGATTCCAGTAAGGACGGATTACTCCCAAATAACGTCTCTCCGTTCCGTTAGCGTTGATTTCACCGTCCACAACTCTAGCTCCCACTCCCCGCCTGCCGCCGCATCTTTTGGTGTTATTCCAGCGCCAAATGAGCAACTCAACTCTCCATTCTCCCGCACCCCAACCTTTACCGCTCTCCTTCAGACTCATTCGACGCAAAAAAGAGCTCCCCACAGTCCAAACGGACCACAAGGGGAGGCTCCTTAGCAACCTGCCGCTTATTGCGGTTGAATTTTATCGAAGAAATTCTCCTGTACGTATTTCGCTGCGACATCCAGCTGTTTCTTGGAATCGGTGCCCTTCTTCGAGAACGATTCCTGCACGACGTTCGACATCGTCGCGTAGTAGTCCTGCGTGCCGAACTGCGCTTCCGGCTTACCTTCCAGCAGGCTGAACAACTGTGGATCGTATTTGTACACGTTGTCGTACTTGTCGTAAATGGCTTTCACTTTGCCGGCGTAGTCGGAATCTTCGCTGAAATATTCCAGCGGCGTCGGCACGTAGTATTTGCCTTCAGCCTTACGGGCATTGATCGTGTCTTCGACCGATTTCAAAGCGTCATCGGTGAAGTAGTCAAACGTGATATAGCGGAACGCCATTTCCTGTTCGTCCTTCGTGGCATTTGGATTGATGACGAGGTAATTGCCGCCCAGAACGCCATAATGTTTGCCGCCCTTCTCTGCAGCAGGCATCGGGTAAGCAATGACGTCCTCCGGCTTCATGCCGCCTTCGTTCAGCGCCGCTTGAATGACGTCAAACGCCCCGGCGATCACCATCGCGGTCCGGCCTTGTTGGAAGGAGCTGACGGCATCGCCCCAGCCCAGCGCCCAGTCTTGCGGGATCGCGTTGGCTTCCCATCTCAGCTTCTTGTAGAAATCCAGCGCCTTCACCCCGGCCTCGGAGTTAAAGACGGCGGTCACTTTGCCGTTCTCATTCGTTTCGATGTCGCCGCCGGCTTCAAACAGGAAGTTGGTCCAGTTCCAGCCCGCTTCATTGCCTTTGCCCATCGGAGCGATCCCCGAAATGCCCTTCTTCGGATCGGCGACGCCTTTGGCTACGTTGTACATGTCATCCCAAGTCCAGTCGAACGCTGGAGCAGCGATCCCTTTATCGTCCAGCAGCTTCTTGTTGACTACGGTCGAAGTGACGTAACCGTTTTGGGTGATCCCGTACACCTTGCCGTCAACGATAAATTGGTTTTGCAGCACCGGGTTAATTTCGTCCTTGTACTCCCAGTTGTTCCACAGCTCCGTGATGTCGGCAACCCAGCCGCGTTCGACCAGGAACTGGGCTTCCGTTGCCCAAGTATTGTAGAAGGTTGGCGCTTCGTTGGACGCCATCTTCACGCCGATTTCGTTGACGCTATACTGCCAGTCGTCCTTCACGATCGTCACGTTTGGGTACTTGGCCTGAAAGCGAGCGATTTTATCGTCCTCCTGCTGGCGGAGCGTCGTTTCGTCCGGCAGCGGATAGTGGATTTTGATCGTAACTTTGCGCTGCGTGATGTCATCGGCTTCTCCCGCAGCCGGTTCGGCATTGCCTCCCCCGTTGTTGCCCGTGGCCGCCACATTCCCGCCGCCATTCCCGCCGTTATTTTGGGCTTCCTTGTTGTTTCCTCCACCGCAGGCCGCTAGCAACGAGCCGAACAGCATCAGGCACATCAACACCGCTGAAAACTTGCGCATTGAAACTCCCCTTTTCTAAAAGTTAGGTTATCTTGCATGTTCATCATAAAAGAGAACGATTTCGCAATCGATGTGTGATCTTATGACTTTCATGTGCAGGCCTACGATCGTTACAATGAAGGTTCAAAAAGTCAGGTTTTCTGCTTCGTCATGGAAAGATTACTTTTTGAACTACCTATCCTTTGACCGCGGACAAGTTGACGCTGCGCATGATAAACTTCTGGAACCCGAGGAACACGAAGATCGGCGGAATCATGACCATGAACAAAATGCTGAACTTGAGGCTACTGTCCATATTCCGCGCGTTAATCACATACTTGTAAATCGCCGTCGCCAGCGTGTACTTGTCTTCCGTATGCATGACCAGGGAGGGCCAGAACCAGTCATTCCAGGCCGTGGAGAAAATAAAGATTGCCAGCGTCGCAAAGATCGGCACCGACAGTGGCACCGCGATCCGCAAGTAACTGGTCCACTCCGAAGCCCCGTCAATCCGGGCTGCCTCGAAGATTTCTGGATGGATGCCGTCGAAGAAGTTTTTCATCAGCAGGAAATAATACGCATTTGCCCCGGCAGGCAACCAGAAGGCCCAGTAAGAGTTCAACAGCCCCAACTCCTTCAGGTTCACGAAGTTCGGGATCATGTAGCTCGAGGCCGGAATAAACAACGTGAGCAGAATGAAGAAGTATATCGCCCGGCTGTACGGAACGCGGATACGCGAAATGCTGAACGAAGCGAGGCCCAGTACCAGGATGGTCATCAGCAGGTTACCGCCGAAGATCAGCAGGGTATTTTTCAAAAACATCGGCAGATCGATATAACCCCAAGCTTTCGGAAAATTGTCCCAATGCCACTCCTGCGGCAAAAACCGCGGCGGGAACGAGTTGACCTCCTGATTGCTTTTGAGCCCGTTGAACATCGTCATCGCGATTGGATATAACATCGTAAAAGCCATGACCGCGATGCACAACACCATAAATCCGTAAACGATTTTATTAAGCGGCTTCTGCAAATCGGAGGGCGACAGGATGCCTCTTTCTTTCATAATCAGTACTCCTCCTTGTTCAGCTTGTATTGCAGCACGCCAAGCACGCTTAGCACGAGGAACATCAGGACGCCCAGCGCAGTCCCTGCCCCATAGTCGAGCTGGGTAAAGGCATATTTGACCGTCAAGAGCGCGTAGGTCAACGTTGCTTTGTTTGGACCGCCGTCCAGCAAAGCCAGCTGCGATTGGTAAGCCTGAGAAGTGCCGATCAGCTGTAGAATCAACATCAGCACGATCAAGTTCCGCATCGAGGGCAGCGTAATATATTTGATCCGGGCCCAGACGCCGGCTCCATCGATTTCCGCCGCTTCGTACCAGTCCCGCGGAATGCTCAGCACCCCGGCCAAATAAATCAGCATCGCCGAACCGAACTGCTGCCACGTCTCCATAAAGACGATCGAGACCATCGACCACCTGCCGTCGGAGACGAAGGATACCGGATCGGCCCCAAACCATCCAAGCAATGCGTTGATCGGCCCAACCGGGTCGTACATCCAGCGCCACATCCCGTATAGGACGACGCCCGGCACGACAAACGGGAGGTACGCCGCAATGCGCGCGAAGCCCTGGAACCAGCGAAGTTCGGAAATCGCGATTGATGCGGCGATCGGTACCCAAAAGCCGATCACCAAGCAAAGGAGCATATAATACAAGGTGTTGCGAACCGACAGAAGTACGTCGGGGTTGTTGAACACCTTCACATAATTGTCCATTCCGACAAACGTGTTGCCTTTGACGAAATCGATATTATAAAAGCTGTAAACCATCCCTTTGATGATCGGGACCCATAAGAACACGATAAATATGGCAATCGCCGGAACCAGAAATAGATAACCCCACATGTACTTCTTCCAGTTTGATCCCCGCCGCGGCGACCGCATAACGTCCGCCCTAACCGTGTCCTGCTGCATGTTCCCCGGTGAAATCACGGGTTCCCCCATCTTTCTCCCTCTTTTCTACGTAGTGTCTCTATCCATTGTAAAAAGGGAGCCCTCCGGCGAACATGTCTAAAACTATGTGAACTATAGTCGTTCTTACTTCATCGTTATTTCTTCAGCTCCGTGGGACTAACGCCGAAATATTTCTTGAATATCTTGCTAAAGTGCTCGGGCGACTCGTAGCCCACGCGTTCGGCAATCTCGTATCGACGCAGGTCCGTGTTCAGAATCAGCGCTTTGCTCTCCTCCATCCGCAGCTTGATGACATATTCCCAAAGGTTATAGCCGGTATTTTTCTTGAACAGGTAACTTAGATAATTGGGGCTGACATGGTTGCTGCGGGCCACCTCATGAATAGTTAACCCTTTCTGCCGGTAGTTCTCCTCGATATACTTCTTGGCACTCTCCACGATCCGGTTGCTCTGTGTCGTCAACTCCTCGGTGGAAGGGTCCTGGGTATAGTTATGCCAGTTGAAGTCGCCGTAATAAAACACATGGTAATCCCCGTGTCCCCCACCCCACAACATCGCTTTGTCCGCCTGCCGGCTCAGTGCATCCAAGAACCCCGCGCCCTTTAGAATTTGACTGATCCCAACCGTGCATAGCAAGCCAAGATACTTGTGAATGTGATGGTGCAGGCTGCGGCCCAGCATTTCGAGCTGGTTGATTTTGTTGAGGTTCGGCTCGGCATACTCTGCTTCGTTCCACTGCAGGATGAGGGCCATCTCCAGGCTCCGAGTGTAAAAAGACGCCGCCCGCCACTCCTGATGCAGCAGCTCGTTGACAATATTCAGCGCAGCGTAGCGGAATAGGCGGGTATCCTCGTCCTGGTCAGCCGACGGCTCCTTCTCGGCGGGGATGACCAGCTTGATCTTGATCACGGAAAAATACGGACCGGTAAGCCCCAACCGCTCGGCTTCGGCGGTCCGCTGCTCTTGATCTCCTTCAGAGGGTTCGCGCAAAAGGCGGCTCAGCCGATCGCCAGATTCCGGGAGCGGCTCCACCATGCGGAAGTGTTCTGCTCCCCCGGACAACCACTCCTCGGCCTGCGGCATCGGCTTATCCATCTTCAGCAGCGCGTTGCGCACGGAATCGAGGAACTGCTCGCTGTTCAGCGGCTTGATCAAATAATCCTTGGCCCCTAGCCGGATTGCCATTTGCGCGTATTGAAACGTTTCGTGCGCCGAGATAATGATCGTCTGTACCCATGGCTTGATCAGCTTCGCCTGCTGCATCAGCTCGATCCCGTTCATTTCCCCCATCTGGATGTCGGTGACCAGCAAATCGATATCCTCCATCCTTACGTAATCCAGCGCTTCATGCCCGTTATATGCAGTGTAGATCTGGCCGATATCAAGACCCGAGGCGGTCAATAGCCCGGATAATCCTTTACAAATCAACGGTTCGTCGTCGACGACCAAAATGTTATACATGTGCTTGTTCCCCCTGTTCGTCATTCGTTTCGGTCGGCCGCGAGGGGCAAGGTAATCGTAACTGCGGTGCCGCCTTCAGCTCTCCCCGCGTACTTCAAGCCGTACTCCGCCCCAAAGTGCAGCCGGAGCCGTTGATGGATGTTGCGGATCCCATAACCGAAGGACGGGCTTGGCGTCTCGTCATTAAGCAGCCTGTCGATCGCCTCGAAATCAACCGGTTTATATCCATTGTCGGTTATTGTTATGCGAACTAGGCCCTGCGCATCGTCCGCTTCGGCGCGGATGGCGATTTCGCCGTCTTCCCCCATATGCTTAACACCATGAATGATGGCATTCTCAATGAGCGGCTGGAGCGTGATTTTGGGAATGACAGTGGCATTCAACTCGGCCGGCACGTCCCAGGTCACGCGGAATCCGTACTCGTACCGATGCTCCTGCAGCTTGATATAAGCGGAGGCGTGCTCCAGCTCCTCCTCCAGCGTGATCAGCTCCCGGCCGCGGCTGAGGCTGATCTTCATCAGCTTAGACAGCTCCTTGATCATTTCTGCGGAGGCGTTGTTTCCCTCCATGGCGCTTTTCCAATAGATGCTTTCCAACGTGTTGTACAGCAGATGCGGGTTGATTTGTTGGTACAGGATTTGCAGTTGGGCTTCCTTCTGCTTAATGTCCATTTGGTATTTATAATGAATCAGCCCGTTGAGCCGGCGCGCCATCTCGTAAATCGTGGAGATCAACACGCTGACCTCGTCATTGCGATCGCGGTGCGGCGTCTCCGGCACTACGTTGCCCGGCTCGTAGCGGCGGACGAAATAAACCAGCTTCTGGATCGGGGTCATGAGCGACCGCCAGAAATACAAAATCAGCACCAGACCCACCGCAAAATAAGCGATAGAGATGAGCTGGATGATTCGTTTGATTTCGTTTTGTTGCTGTAACAGCGCCTTGACAGGCACTTTATAAACAAGCTTCTGCTGTAGGACGTAATTATAATTAATGACATAAATAAAATCATCGGTGATGACGTCCTTCACTCCAATCAGGGAATCCCCCAGATCGGCCTCCGGCGGCAGATTCAGGATTGCCCCGGCCGGCGTCTCCGCTGGCGTCGAAGTCAGGATGCGGTTGCCCCAATCGGTAAAATACAGCTCCCCTTCCGGGATCGAGACCGTTTGCAACGATTCGCCGATGCGGCCGTCGACGTTGGAGACGACGAGCACGCCGATCGTGCCGTTTTTGTAAATGCTGTTGATCGCCCGGACATACGCAAGCGTTTTTTGGTTTTGCTGCCCTTGCGTAGGCGGGGACAAATGATCGATCAGGCGTAGGTAACCGTTTCCTTTTTTTGCGACGGCTTCCTCAAACCACTCCGGCTTCTCCTGTTCGAGAAAGAAATAGACGCCCGCCTTCCGCGCCTCCGGATAATAGGGGGCAAAAAAATACGCGTTGGACGGATCATACACGTAAAGGGAATAATACAGCGGCTCGCGTTGGTCGGTTTCCTGGGAATAATTGAACAGCAACGTCTCCAGCTTTTCGTAATTTTTGACCCGCTCCAGGACGGTTTCCGTCCCTTCACCACTGGGATTCAGCTGCTGAAGCAACGGATGCTGGAACACGGTAGACGTTACTTTGTTGATCGCTTCAATGTCCCGGGTGATCAGCCGAAAGTTCTGTTTGTTGAGCTCGATATAAGCATTGGTGACGTTCCGCTTCAAGATCTGATCGGCTTTGTAGTTGCCGTAGGCATTCAGGATAAATAAGGGAATCACCATCACGACGAACAGAAGAATCATTTGCTGTTTGACGTTCATGTTGGCGAACGGGTTTCTAGTTCGGTTGCCTGGTTTCAACGAAATGCACCTCCGGCAATTCAAATATAGCAATAATCAAAATCGGCAAGGATGCGCGATCCTACGAAGATCGTGGCGATTTCTCCGATTCTCGCTCGCGTAGGTCTGGGCCCCTGTGCCTTACCTCTTAGTGTAGGGGATTTTGGGAATCTTGCCAGCAAAAAATAAAAGGTCCCCCGGTCAACGTCCGGGGGACCTTATTCCATTTGGCGCGAGTCGTCATCTTGCCGATTGCACCAGCTCATGCAGCCCGCTGACAACAAGGTCAGCCGCTGCCAAAATGTGCGGACTGCCGATGCCCACGACGCGGCAACCGGCGGCTATGCCCGCCTGGACGCCCGCCTCCGCGTCCTCGAACACAACGCAGTCGGACGGCGGCAACGCCAACGCCGCGCTGGCGGCGAGGAACACCTCGGGGTCCGGCTTCGCCTTGGACACCTTGGTGCCGTCGATCACCGCGTCGAACAGCTCCGCGATGCCAAGCCGGGCCAAGATGAACGCGGCGTTCTTGCTCGCCGATCCGAGGGCAATCTTCACGCCGCGCTCGCGCAGCTGCAGCAAGTATTCCTTCGCCCCCGGCAAAATTTCCGAAGGCTCCAGCTTGGAAATCGAATCGACGTATTCATCATTTTTGTCCGCGGCCATTTGCTCGCGCTCCGCCTCCGTCGCTTCCACACCGCCCACCTCAAGTAAGATGCGAAGCGACTCCATGCGGCTAACGCCTTTCAGCCGCTCATTGTCGGCTTCGGTAAATTCGAAACCGAGACGGCGTGCCAGCGCCCGCCAGGCGAGATAGTGGTATTTGGCCGTATCGACGATCACGCCGTCAAGATCGAAGATCGCGCCTTTCATAGTTTCCAGCATGTTTGAATTCTCCTTCGATGAATGTATTCGATTTTTCGAATACAATTCGCTACTAACGACAATATTGGCGAATTCTATTCGATATTTCATACAGATTCTCGGCTTCCATCACCCTATGAACCAATTAAGCATGAAATTTCATATACATTAAGCCAAAGTCGCCGGAATCAGCAAATTCTATTCGATTTTTCGTATATATCTATCCAAACTTTCAGTCAACTTCATATGGGACGCAAACGTCCTGCCCCGGTGCCACCGCCAGCTCCCGGCCCCCCACGATAAACCGCATAGCGGTCGGATTATCGCTATGTGCCGCAATACTCACCTCTTCCCGGCTGATGCGAATCCGGTAGGATCCGCCGCGAAGGCGGACCGGGAATTCCATCGCTTGCCAAGCGGAAGGCAAAGCGGGCCGAAGCGCTGCTTTAAGGCCATCGTATCGCAAGCCGGCAAATCCCAGTATTGCCGCCATCCAAGCCCCGCCATTCGCCGCAGGATGCGTACCGCCGATATAGAGGTCACCGACATATTGTTTCGATTCCCCGGTGAGGTCGATCGTTGCCGTTCGCATAAAGTAAGGGTAACCCCAATCCGGAGATCCCGTATCTGCCGCCACCATGGCATAGATACAGGCGCTGAGGCTAGACCCATGCTCGGTGCGCGGCTCGTAGTAAGCCCAGTTCATCTGTTTGACAGACCGGTCGTAATCGCCTTTAAACAGGTGCAGCATCAGCACCACGTCCGCTTGCTTCAAAATTCGCGTCGTTGTCGCAGGGCCGTTTC
Organism: Paenibacillus timonensis; assembly: GCF_009725205.1. GTDB lineage: Bacteria > Bacillota > Bacilli > Paenibacillales > Paenibacillaceae > Fontibacillus > Fontibacillus rhizolycopersici. Next base: position 24,584 of record NZ_WNZY01000012.1, read on the forward strand.
CTCCACCGAGATATTCGTGCGGATGAAGCATCCGAGCCTTCAAATCCGGCAGCGAGACGTCCTCAAGCGCGTAATAGCGATCGAACTGCTCAATCAAGCCGGACTCGGCGTCCGGCTGCGGAACGTACAGCCGGTCATGCATGTCGCGGATCTGTTCCGAGCTAACGGAGCTCCCCGCCGCAAGCGCCTCGTACCGACGTGGGTTGTGCGTTCGTAGAATCTCCATGACATCCAAAGCGATGCGTAGGCACTCCTTGACCAACCGGTTGGTAAACGCGTTGTTGTTCACTCGCTCGTGATATTCGTCAGGTCCGGTAACGTCTAGGATTTCGTACCGCTGCTTCCACGGATTGAAGTACCCGTACGAGTAAAAGAACTTGGCGCACTCCCAAGCCACCTCGGCCCCGCCGTCCAGAAGCAGACTTACATCACCGGTAAACGCGTAATACTGCCAGATCCCGTAAGCCACATCCGCGCTGATATGCACTTGCTTGTCGCGAAAATAAGTACGCATCGGACGCCCCGTGAACACGTCGTTGACGTTAAACAGCGTACAGGCATCGTCCCCTGTCTCCTGGCTTTCCCAGGCATAGAATGCCCCATCATAGCCATATTCCGCGGCTTTGCGTTTCGCGCCGTCCAATGTATGCACCCGGTACATCATCAAATTGCGGGCTACCTCCGGCTCCGTATGCAGAAAAAAAGGCAGCATAAACATCTCCGTATCCCAGAACACCGCACCTTTGTACACCTGCCCGGACAATCCGCGGGCCGGGATGGACACGCGCTCCGAACGATCGGGTGCGATGATGTGCAGTTGGTACATGCTGTAGCGTAACGCCAGCTGTGCCTCGTCATCGCCTTCGACCTTCATGTCGGAGGCTTCCCACTTACGCTCCCAGCGCTCGGCGTGCTCGAGTAGCAGCCGGTCGTAACCGAGTTGCCGTGCTTCCGAGACGGACTGCACCGCTGACGCCCGAACATCTTCTTCAGGAGCCCCGTCCTGCCCCGTGAATATGGCGACGTATTTAACAAGCTCGACCGATTCGCCGGCCCGGGAATTGATGTGGATTCTGCGACGGATTGAGGTTTCCTCGAGCAGAAGCTCCCCTCTCCCCTCACCAACGATGTCCGCCGCTTCCGCCACCGTTACCGGCACGCCAAGCTCCTGCGTCCACGCGGTCAGCGACACGACTTCTCCGGTCGCATCCGACTCGCTCTCCATCCGTTCCAGATGCGGGCCGTTGATATCCCAGACGTCACCGTCAATCCCGGTGACGATCGTCAGCGCGCCGTCCCGGCTGCTCTCCACCGCGATACGGCATACGATCAGCTCCGAGCGCACCGCGCTGCAAAACCGCTCCGACGTGATCGTTACCTCCGTGCCGTCCGCCATGAGGAACACCGATCGCCGTTGGTGTAAGGCGCGGCGCAGGTCCAGCGACTGCTCGTGAGCGACCAATTCCGGACCGCCGCCGTTTCTATCCGCCTCTACGCAGGGTCCGGCTTTCAGCACGCTCAGCGGCTTCCCTTCCCAATCGACTGTCGTCGCTAGCCCGTTCGGGGCATTCACCGGCTCACGCCATTTATCCCCAACCTTGTCGTACAGACCGGCGACGATGGTGGCGGTCAGCTCGCTTTTGCCGAACTCCTCCAACGTTCCCCGATAACCCAAGACCCCATTACCGATCATGAATTTGTTGCCGTGATGTGCGATTCGTTCCGGGTCGAACCCGCTTCCCCTAACGATCCAGCTCATTGAACGACCGCCTTTCGCAGCGGCACCCGAATGCCTGCTTCACCGACGTTAACCAGATTCCCATACACCGAGATTTCCACCATACCGCCGGACATCCCGCGGATGGAGGCTTGGTTCTGATCCACTTCCATCAGCAGCTTCGCACCTTGGTAGGTGATCATGAACCGATAGCTCTTCCAACGTTCCGGGATACTCGGATTTAGTGCGAGCCGATCTCCATCCGAACGCATCCCGCCGAATCCGTACACGATGTTCATCCAGGCCGCAGCGATCGACGTTGTATGCAAGCCTTCCCGCGTATTCCGGTTATAGTTGTCGAGATCCAGACGGGTCGCAAACTCGAAGAACTTATATGCCTCCTCCGAACGCCCGATTTCCGCCGCCAAAATGGAGTGGATCGACGGCGACAACGAGGATTCGTGAATGCAGCGCGATTCATAGTAATCGTAGTTCGCGCGTTTCTCCTCCAGCGAATATTCACTGTTGTACAGGAACATGAACATCAACACATCCGGCTGCTTAATCATGTCATACCGGTATAGCCGGTCATACGACCAATGCGAATAGAGCGGGAATTCCGTCACGGGAATCGCATGAATGTCCAAATGCGGCAAGTCGAAGAACCCGTCATGCTCTTCGAAAATCCCCGTCCGCTCATCCTTAGGGATTTTCATGTGCTGCGCCTTGTTCCGCCAATCCTCCTGCTCTTCCCCCGTCAAGCCGAGTCGCGCTGCCAGCTCGTCATATGCGGCAGACGCTTCGTCCCGCATCGTTCCCAGCACCTCAAGTGTGTACTCAAACAGCTTTTTGGCCATCAGGTTGAGGTAACAGTTGTTGTTAACCATCAGTTGAAATTCGTCGGGCCCCATGACACCAAAATAACCGTATTTCCCTGACTGCTGCCCCCATTGCCCCCGAGTTGCGTAGAAACGGCTGATCTGGACTAGCATTTCCGCACCTTTTTCAAACAGGAACGCTCTGTCGCCCGTAATGTTCACATAATGACGCAACCCGTAGGCTACTGCCGTACCGACATGCAGCTGGAGATTGGAGTGTTGCCACAGGTCGCAGCTTTCCGTCCCGTCGATCGTGGCAATGGGATAAAACGCCCCTTCGCAATCCAATTCCTTGGCTCGCTTTAATGCTTCAGGTAGCGATTGGTAACGGAACTCGAGCAGACTGCGCGCCGCTTTCGGATTGTTGAAAATATAAAACGGCAAGCAATACGATTCCGTGTCCCAGAAAGCCAGCCCCCGGTAAGCCTCACCAGTCAACCCCTTCGCCCCGATATTGAAACCGGGATTATCCCCGTGGTAAGTCTGGTACAGCTGAAAAATACAAAAGCGGATTCCCTGCTGATTCTCTGGATCGCCTTCGATAGCGATGTCCGATTCGGCCCACACTTGGGACCAGTAAGCACGCTGTTCGGCCGCTACCGCATCGTATCCCGACTGCGCATGCCGAGTCGCGAGTTCGATCCCTCTTTGCCAGAGGTCGTCGCTACGGGTCGCAGGGTCTTTCTCCGCCACGTTGATGACCAGTTTGTCCAGCACGCTGCGCTTTCCCTGTTGCAGGCTCAGGATCAGTTCACGACCGATGTAGTTTTCCTCCTGTACCAGTTGGTTGCTCACGGCGTCCGATGTATCTACGCGAAAACCGGAAAACAATCGGTTCCCCGTGTTCACCGTCTCCCCCAGGATCCCTGAGATCCCGGCTCCACTGGATACGGATGCTTCTCCCTGCTTCAGCTGTTTCCAATAATAGCGTTGCTGATCCTCATGGATCACCGCGAGGTTTAATCCGGTACGCACCTGAACCATACCGGAGAAGTTCAGCGGCGTTAAGGTGATCCGCTGTGCCCCGAGATGCGACACTTTCATGCTGACTAGGCGTTCGAACGTAAGCAACACGTCCTTCCCGCCGGCCGTATGCCACACCAACTCCCGGGTGTAAATTCCAGTTCGGAAGTCCAGTTCCCGACGAAATCCGCTGAACTTGCTCTCGGCCAAATCCAGCGTCTCGCCGTCAAGCGTGATCCGCGTATGCAGCCAATCAACCGCGTTTACCATGAACCGCAGCGATTTAATGATGCCTTTATAATGAGCCGTGACCGGACTCTCTTCGTAGAGCCCATTGAAATAACTACCCAGAAGTGTATCCCCGCTATACCCCTCTTCAGCGTAACCCCTGACCCCCATATATTCATTCCCCAGCGAAAAAATCGACTCGCTGACCCGGTTGCGTCCCGGATCAAATCCTTCCTCCACGACCTTCCAGGGGTCGACCTGCAAATATTTATCCGCGATTTTCGGCATGCTCCGCCCTCTCCTTTTATATTTACTCACGCGATAAGTCCGCTCATCATTCAGCTTAGCGAAACGTCCGCCGCCTCCAAATGTCCAGGACTAAGGAGCTTATGTGCGATATTACGGAGTTGGATCAACCATGTTGAAGTCCGGGATCCCTTTTGGGCCCCTCTTTGCGTGATTATCCCTTTAGTTCAGGAGGCGAATTTAAGGAAGATTGGGATTTTTTTCTTGATACAGGATCATATGTTTGGTATAATAAAAAAAGAGAACATACGTACGCATTTTGATGACTTGGAGGTGGGCGGACATGGGGATACATACGGGAATTGATTCTCAAGACTTTAGCATCCTTTACAAGAATGAGGAAGAGTGTGCGGCGGCGATTATTGCGATGAAATGGCCGGGCGGCTTTATCTGCCCGCGTTGTGCTCATACCCACTGCAGCCGTCTCACCACCCGACGCATCCCTTTGTTCGAGTGCGGGAATTGCAGGCATCAAACGTCACCTTTAGTCGGTACGATTTTTGAGGGAACCCATTTGCCATTGTTGAAGTGGTTTCAAGCCTTGGAGTTGTTCCTGCTCCCCGACGGCATTTCGGCGATGCGTCTGAGCCAGGTGATCCGGGTTACCTACAAGACCGCTTGGTTAATGTTGCACAAAATACGTCATGCCATGGGGGAATTCGATGCCCGGGAATTGCTAAGCGGAGTAGTGAAGGTCAACAACGATCTGTACGGATATGATCCGTCGCGTTGTCAGCTTTCGCACCCTCATGCCTCGGTGGTCGTGGCAGGATGCGCAGTAACGGAGTCTGGCGAACCCGAACGAGTCAAAATTCATCTAGTCCCCCCACAGAACAGAACATACGGAGAAAGGGCGAGTCGTCACGATCTCGCCAAGTTCATCACCGGAAATGTAGATATTCATGCATCTGAAGTGCAATTGTTTCCTTTGGCCTTTCGACTATACGCACCCTTGCGGAAAGTGGTCCGCGAGGCTTGGCAATCGCTGAAGTGTACGTATGTAGCTTTGGGTCGCAAGCATCTCCAAGCATACCTGAACGAGTACACGGGACGACGCCGATTGCGGCAGTCCGGGGAAGAAAGAACGATGCGCCAAGGGTTGCTGCATATGTGTGCAGCCATTCCAACGATTTCTTATCGGCAGCTAACTATGCGCCATCGCCATCAGATCTCCCCCTTGCTTGCGGCAACTGCCTGATCGGGACACTCCTACTTTCTTGGTCTGCTTCCTTGATCCCTTTATGCTGCTCTTTGGGCTGATTTCCTATCTACTTCACTAATGCCTCAGCCCAACCTAGCGCTACTACTTCTATCCGCTTATCTTATCTTTCCTAAGTTTGCCTGCCTTCATCTCTTTGAGCATTTCATTCCCTGTGCTTCTGTACATCTCGATTATCTATAACCTGATCAAACGGGATAATCATGCAAAAGAGCGGTAAAGCATATGCTGCTCTACCGCCCACCCTAACGACAATATTAGATTTCGTTGATAAATACCGTCTTCATTTTTCCGCTATATTGTACATCGAGACCTAGTCCCTGCACGAGCAAGGCCAGTGGTACATAGGTTTTGTTCTCCTTACCAACCTTTTGAAGGAAGGCCGGAGTCGCTGTGGCGGCTGGCGTGCCGTCCACCTGGATTTGCTTGGAGCCCACCGGAATGATAACCGTCCGGCTGCCGTAAGTGATCGTGGCAGTGGAACTACGGGTATCCCATTTGCTTAACGCTCCAACCGCGTCGGTGATGTCCTTGATCGCCACAAACGTTTGACCGTTTTTCAGGATCGGCGGATATGGCGTGTTTAGTTCATTTCCTTTGACCACAACGGATATCGGCGCACCGCCTGACTTCGCCGTTGTTGTACGGAAGCTGCCCCAAACCGTCTCGGCGAAAGTCTTGGCGATCACTTCATATCCAGCTTGATTCGGATGGATATCCGTATCGGAAAAAATATGCGTCAGCGATATTTCGCGTCCCGTAAAAGCTGCTGCCACATGAGCAGCCTTCACCGGCTTTGCTTCGTTCGCATGATCGGCAACAATGCCATCCACGATCGCAGTAAACTTGCCAGCCAACTGCTGCAGCTCCTCGTAAATGGAGGCGTCGGCAAGCTTTGGCACCGGCTGATATTGATCGGCAACCACGACTTGCGCCGACGGATTGAGTTCCGTCAGGACGCGGATAACCTCGCGGAGGTTGTCGCCATAAGCCTTCAACACCACTTCACTTTGGGCACGGAGCTGCTCGAGCGAGATGTTTTTCACATCCGGGAGCAGCTTAAGCAAGTCGTTCCCACCGATCGTGATCGTGATCAAATCGGCCTTCTGCAGCTCGGCCTTCGCTTGCGCGATACCGGAAGCAAATGAAGCAATCCGTGGATCCGGCACATTCGCCTGAATGTCGGCAGCGGTAACCGGTGAGCCTGCCTGAATCGCCGTTATGTAGTTCTTCAAGCCTTCGCTGGTCAAACCGAGGATGCCGTAATTAACCGCCGAAGTTCTGCCATGGAACATTCCTTGTTCTTTCAAACGATCGACGAAGCCGTACGGAACGCTCGTTTCAGTCATCCCCGGCTCGTACCCGACGGTAATGGAATCGCCAAGCGCTACGATAAGGTAGTCGTCGGTTTGGACCGCCTCAGCGGCTTTAACCGGCGCGGCGGCGGTGACGTTGAATAGGAAAAGAATCAGAGCAAGCGCTCCCGCCAGGACGGAAGCCAAGTTTAAGCGAATGTTCTTCAACAAGCTTTTCAACTCCTTTAAATAGTAGATAGAAGCCGTTAATCCGGCTTCTTCTCTACGCGTTCGGTTCTTTTCAAATAATCATCATAACGGCCATCGATTTCCTTGGCCATTTTTCGGTAATTCAACGTCTCTTCCACGATCGGATCCAACGTCGTCTGAATGCGGATCTCGTACTTCGGTGACAATTTTCTGCGCTCTTCCTCGCGGCGTTCTTCCTCGCTGCCGTATTCCCCTTCGGTCAGCATCTCGCTGAGCTCGCGTTCCAAATCCTTGCTATCGCTCATCCTGGACACTCCTTCCGGTATTCTGAGATCAAGCGTACCTGCTGTGAAAGCTGGCTTTTACAGCCCTGTCGCATCCGCGGCCCGGACCACACCAAGCAGTTCTTCATGGATTTTGCCATTGCTGGCAATCAAATGACGTACGCCGATGTGATAAGGGTTGCCTGTGGTATCGGTCACTATTCCTCCCGATTCCTTCACGATCAGCGCACCCGCGGCAACGTCCCAGGCGTTTAGCCCCACCTCGTAATAACCGCTCAGCCGACCGGCGGCCACATAAGCCAGATGCAGGGCTGCCGATCCAGCGGCGCGCAGACTGCGCACTTCACCGGACAACGCATTCAGGCCACGCATGTTCACCGGCAGCGCAAACTCCCGGTCCGGGTTAAAGCCAACGGCAACGATACTGCCGGACAAAGACGCATCGGTGGACACTTTTGACGGTTGCCCATGGATATACGCGCCTTTGCCTTTCTCCGCCACAAACATCTCGTCGCGCATCGGGTCATAAATGACGCCGATAATGATTTCACCTTTATATGCCAGCGCAATCGATACGCAAAAGAACGGAAATCCGTGCACAAAATTGGTCGTTCCGTCCACCGGATCAACGATCCATAAATACTCCGATTTGCTAGCCTGCTTCAGTGCCGCAGCAGATGCCGCCGCTCCCGGCGCCACCCCTTCTTCGCCGAGGATCGCATGATCGGGAAAATGCGTCAGAATCAGCTTGCGGATCATCGCCTCCGCGCCTTTATCCACGTCCGTCACCAAGTCTTGGGGCGACTGTTTCGTATTCAAATCTTGGTAGCCCCCAAGCCGGCTCTTGATCCATTCTCCCGCTTTTGCGGCGCAATTGATCGCTACGGCCATCGGACTTTTACTACCTACCACATATGGAACTTTCGGATTCGATTCCAATCGATTCACTCTACTTTCATCGTAAACTGATAATCTACTCCTTAAAAACTATACGTCTTTGAAATTGCAAAGTTGCGTCCTTTCGCCTGTCCTGGCGCAGAATAAAGCGAACGCCTTGCACTATATGCAAAAAGTCCGTGTCCAAAAGCGGGGGTTTCGCCCCGCTGGAAACGAACTTTCAGCTGACTGACCGCATGCGGTCTTTACATTATGCGCCTACGATATTGTACCCGCCGTCCACGAAAATAACCTCGCCGGTAATGCCGCGGGACAGATGACTGATCAGGAACATCGCCGTGTCGCCGACTTCTGCCGTTTCGGTCGTTCTGCGAAGCGGTGCTTTCTCCTCGACCTGCTTGAGGATCGAGTTGAAATCGCTGATGCCCTTGGCTGCCAATGTACGGATCGGCCCGGCAGATACCGCGTTGACGCGGATATTCTTCGGTCCCAGATCGTTCGCCAAATAACGAACCGAAGCTTCCAGCCCGGCTTTGGCTACGCCCATCACGTTGTAGTTGCGCATTACGCGCTCCGATCCCATGTACGTCATCGTCATAATGCTGCCGCCTTCCGTCATAAGCGGAGCCAGGCGCTTCGACACAGCCACCAACGAATAAACGCTAATGTCGTTGGCCAATGCAAAACCCTCGCGAGACGTATCGGCAAATTCACCCGCCAAGTCTTCGCCTTTAGCGAACGCGATGCTGTGCACGAGACCATGCAGCACGCCAAATTCGCCGCGCAGCGTGTCGGCCAGCTTGTCGATCTCCTCATCCACCGTCACGTTGCACGGCAAGATCAGCGAACCCGGAATCGTTTCGGCCAGCTTACGTACCCGGCCTTCCACACGTTCGCTCTCATATGTAAAAGCCAAACGGGCGCCTTGCTCTGCCAAACTTTGCGCGATCGCCCAAGCGATACTGCGTTCATTGGCAACACCCATCACGATCACATTTTTCCCCGCTAATAAATCACCCATGAATATCCTCCTCTAAATTGCGCTTTCATTTTGTACAACTTACCTTATTTCCCTGCATTTTTCAAGAGAGACGGGAGACAAGCGCAGCTTGTCCAACAATTACGGATTGATGCGCACGCTGGCTCCGTCTAAAATCTCAACGCCATCCCCCTGGTAGCGTGCCAAGTCCTCCATCAACGCAAATAATGCCCCGTCTTTCAGCTTCGCCTCCAGCATGACGTCGACCCGATCAGTGATCGGAGCGATGCTGCGCAGAAATTCCAGCAGCGGAAGGACAATGACATGATCGGCATGTCCACGCGGATCGCTGGCGCTTTTGGGGCTGGACGCGTGGATTTTCGGCGGAAGCGGATCGTCTACCGGCGAATCGGCTTGTGCGTACGGCGTTTGCCATGTCGCCAGGATCCGCGGCCACAGCTCGGCCGGACTCTCGCCTTCATTGTTCACCCACTGATGATGAATGTCGAGCACCATCGGAATGCCCAGCGCTTCACATAGCTCCAAGGTCTCGGTCGCGTTGAATGTCTTGTCGTCATTCTCAAACGTAAGTCGCTGCTTGATGCGCTCCGGAAGAGCCGCCACATTCTCTCGGAAACGGGCTCCTGCAGAAGGCTTGTCCCCGTAAGCGCCGCCGACATGAATATTGTTCTTCGCCCGGGCGTTCAGGCCCATGGCGTCAAACATAGCGACATGATGATTCAGGTCGCGGATTGAAGACTTCAGTACCTCAGGCCGCGGCGTGCTTAGTACCGTAAAATGGTCCGGGTGAAACGACACCCGAAGGCCGTGCTCCTTGACATATTCCCCCACGGCAGCAAAAGGCTCCCGCAACGCGTCGAAGGGATTCCAGTCTGAAAGCGACTCGTGGGTCGCAAGCGGAATCAGCTTCGAGGAGAAGCGATAGACCTGAATATCATTGCCGACGTTATGTCGAAGCAGGCGAAGTGTGTTATGTAGATTATCCCCGGCAATCGTCTCTAGTTTCCGGATCGCCGCCTCACGGTCGGCAATTCCGTTAAACGTCTTCAGCGTCATCGTCTTAGACGGCGAAGCGTTATCGATCACAGTGGACATCGCTACATAACCAAAGCGCACGATCATTTTCGGTCCGGATCTCCGAAGAACATTTCATACGCCAGAGCGGTCTGCACTGCGGTCTCCTCTTCCGTCAGCGGACGGACCAACTCCAGCTCAACCGAGGTAACTTCCTCTCCATTGAAGTTAATTTCGGCAACACAGGCGGTGATTTTCACAATGGCTACCGCCTTATTTTCGGGCGAATAAGCAATCACCTTTTGACCTGTCGGAAAGACGCGCAGCCCTTCTTTGAGCATTTTGCCGCGGCCATATTCCAGCAGTTCGTAAAGCTCCTGCTCTTTCTTGAATTTACAGACCGAATTGAATTCGGTTTGAAACCCCATCGTCATCCCTTCCTTTCCTTAGCCGTTCGTACGGGCAGCGATGACCGCCGCCGTCTATACGCCGCTTTCGAATTCCAGTTCTTGCCGGGCAAAGTAACGCTCCAGTGCCAGTTCGATCAGCCGATCCAACAACGACTCATAGGCTACTCCAGTTTCGCGCCACAGAAGCGGATACATGCTGAAGGGAGTGAAGCCCGGCATCGTATTCACTTCGTTAATCCAAATCTTGTGATCCGATTTCCGCACAAAGAAATCGGCCCGGCACAACCCGCTGCCGGCAATGGCTTTAAACGCTCTGACCGCCAACTCGCGAATTCGATCAGCCAGTTCGGTATCGAGGGACGCAGGAATCAGCATCTGTGATTTACCGTCCAGGTATTTGGCCTGGTAATCATAGTATTCTCCGGAAGAGACAATTTCTCCCGGCACGGAGGCAAGCGGTTCGTCGTTGCCGAGCACCCCAACTTCCACTTCGCGGGCGTCAACGAATTCCTCAACGATTACCTTCACATCGTAGCGGAAAGCTAGCGCCACGGATGCCAGCAATTCCTCACGTGTTCTCGCTTTGGAGATCCCGACGCTAGAGCCTAAGTTCGCCGGTTTGACGAAGCAGGGGTAACCGAGCTTCTCTTCAATTCCTTGTACCAGCGTATGACTGGATCGCTCCCACTCCGTAGCGGTGAAGTAGCAGTAAGCGCATTGTTCGAGACCTGCTTCGGCGAACAGTTTTTTCATGATGACCTTATCCATTCCGGCTGCGGAAGCGAGCACCCCCGCTCCGACGTAAGGCAAATCGGCCATTTCGAAGAGCCCCTGGATGGTTCCATCTTCGCCGTTCGTTCCATGCAGAAGTGGAAATACCACGTCAATGTTGGATCGACCAGACGAAAGCTTGCTGAACAAGAGCCCCATTGCGGCTGACGTATCCCCTGCGCTCTCCCCAAGCTTCAAATCCTCCAGGGCGGCAAACGGCGCGTTTAACTTACCGCCGACCTTCCATTTCCCCTGCTTGTCGATATAAAAAGGAAGCAGTTCGTATTTGTCGTAATTAAATGCCTTAGATACGGCAAAAGCTGTCTGCAGCGAAACTTCATGTTCTCCCGATTTGCCTCCGTAGATAAGTCCTACGGTAATTCTATCCTGTCCCATAATAAACCTCTTTCCTTAAATAGGTAGTTCTCAGCCGACTTTAGAACCGGTCCGCGATATGAAAAAAACGATACACCGTATTGTCGGTCCAGGCATAGGAATCCCGGTAGTCCCAATAGCGGTGTTTGCTTGGCGTCGTATGGGCGTTGACCAGCGGCATTCCGCCGGCGTCAAACGCAGTTACGATGGTACTATGCTGAAACGTGCCGTTTCCGTCCCAGTCGTAGGCGATAACGTCTCCGAGCTGGAGTTGTTCCGGACGTTCGAGCAACTCGGCGCGAAGCCCATTTCGGCTTTGGCCGAGATGGCGTTCCAGCGCATTGGCGACAGACCAGCTGTAGCTCCACAGCTCCCGCCCGCCGACATGGCCTTTGTACCACCAGCCCGATTCTCTTTTTCCAGTATAGTTTATTGGGGCTCCGCCTGCAAAGAGACATTGGGAGATATAGTTCGTGCAGTCGACCTCGAAGGCGGCGAACTCCGGATTAAAACTGTCCCACCACCGATCGGCATATATAACAGCTTCCGCGCGCCGGTAGGCGATGCTGCGGGCACTGCCGCCCCCAAGGACATCGCGGTTTAAAAACGGCCTCGGCACAGCCCCTTTATGGCCTATCGCTTCGCCCTCATCATTAGCAGGGAGCACCAACGCCGGATGTCGTTCATGAACCGGCTGCTCTACCTTGATGACGGTCCAGCCCGCACCGTCCCGCGCCAAAGTCAGGCGCTGCTTGTCGATTCGCTCCTCTTGGTGGCGAGCTCCTCCTTTTTCATAGTATATTTTTCGCGACAGTTGCAGATCGACCTCGATCTCGCCCTCGCGGTTTTCGATTTCGCGTACCAGCTTGGCCCGGGTCTCGCAGCGCAACGGCGCAGCCCCTCGAACACGATACCAACTCTCCAGCCTGCGCTTCCGTTCGCCCCGTTGCAGCAAATAATCCACATCGGTTACGACCGTGCCCCCGCTAGGCGTGCGATAGTCCACTTCATCCTGGTTTTGTTCGTTTACGTAAACCGATAACGTCTTTTTCCATTCATCCGCCATGCGTCCACGCCTCCTTTTTCCACTGTTAGTCATTATATGAAAGCCTCGGAGGGAGTATGTTTTGCACCTGTCCCGGAGGGGTCTGAAAACCCATTCATCCGCACCGGAGCAGCCTAAACAAGGTGAGATTTGGGTACAAAAAGTACTTTACTCACCACGTGAGGGAAGGTATACTTAAATCAAAGAAAATTTGAAATTATGTTTCATTAGGTGAAACTTACTAAGGAGGTTCATTCATGTCAGCGAACGATTTTTTCTCCTCTGCCCGTACGCTGGAAGTCGGCGGCAAGAGCTACCGTTACTTCGACCTGCAGGCTCTCGAGCAACAAGGGCTTGGCAGCATTTCCAAGTTGCCGTTCTCGATTAAAGTGCTGCTTGAGGCCGCTGTACGTCAATACGACGGCAGAGCCATTACTCAGGAGCATGTGAAGCAAATCGCAGGTTGGAGCGAAGGCCGCGATGAGAATAAGGAGATTCCGTTTATCCCCGCTCGTATTGTTTTGCAGGATTTCACCGGCGTGCCGGTTGTCGTTGACCTCGCCGCCATGCGCGATACCGTAAAGAAAGCCGGCGGCGATCCGAAGCAGATCAACCCGCTCGTGCCTGTTGATCTCGTTATCGACCACTCCGTTATGGTCGACGCGTTTGGTTCCCCGGATGCGCTCGAGTACAACATGAAGGTCGAGTTTGAGCGCAACGAGGAACGTTACCGCTTCCTGCGCTGGGCGCAAACCGCCTTCAACAACTTCCGTGCCGTACCTCCGGCTACCGGGATCGTTCACCAGGTGAACCTGGAGTATCTGGCTTCCGTGGCCGCTACCAAGACGGTGAACGGGGAAACGGTTGTCTACCCGGATTCCCTCGTCGGTACCGACTCCCATACGACGATGATCAACGGCCTTGGCGTTGTTGGTTGGGGTGTTGGGGGGATCGAAGCCGAAGCTGGCATGCTGGGACAACCGCTTTATTTTGTTGCCCCGGAAGTCATCGGGTTTAAGCTGACCGGCAGTCTAGCCGAAGGCGCAACCGCGACCGACCTGGCGCTGACCGTAACCCAAATGCTGCGCAAGAAAGGCGTCGTTGGCAAATTCGTAGAATTCTACGGCCCGGGCCTGGCGAACATCGGCCTCGCCGATCGCGCGACCGTGGCAAATATGGCCCCGGAATACGGCGCAACGATCGGTTATTTCCCGGTAGATACGGAAACGCTCGCTTACTTGCGCGGCACCGGCCGCTCCGAAGAGCAAATCGCTCTTGTTGAAGCGTATTACAAAGCGCAAGGCATGTTCCGCACGAACGATACGCCAGATCCGGAATTCTCCGATCTGATCGAGCTGGATCTTGGCTCCGTTGTACCAAGCTTAGCTGGCCCTAAACGTCCGCAGGACCGCATCGAGCTCACTGCGATGAAGGAAAGCTTCAACACCATCATCCGCACGCCGGTTGAGAAAGGCGGCTACGGCCTCAGCGAAGAAAAAATCGAACAGTCCGTGCCGGTGAAGCATCCGAACGGCTCGACCAGCGAACTGAAAGCCGGGGCGGTTGTCATCGCGGCGATCACGAGCTGCACGAACACCTCCAACCCAAGCGTCATGGTCGGCGCCGGCCTGCTGGCGAAGAAAGCCGTAGAACGCGGTCTAACCAAACCGGGTTACGTGAAGAGCAGCTTGACGCCAGGTTCGCTCGTGGTCACCGAGTACCTGCAAAAAGCCGGCCTGATCGAGCCGCTGGAAGCTCTCGGCTTCCACGTTGCCGGTTACGGCTGCGCAACCTGTATCGGGAACTCCGGGCCATTGCCGGACGAAGTCAGCACGGCAATCGCCGATAACGATCTGACCGTTGCGGCGGTCCTCTCGGGCAACCGGAACTTCGAAGGTCGCGTCCATGCCCAGGTGAAAGCCAACTATCTGGCTTCCCCGCCGCTTGTCGTCGCTTACGCGTTGGCCGGCACAGTCAACATCGACCTGCAAAACGATCCGATCGGCTACGATCGCGACAATCAGCCGGTCTACCTGAAGGACATCTGGCCTTCTTCCGCGGAAATCAAGGAAGCGATCGGCCAATCGGTGAGTCCGGAGATGTTCCGCAGCAAATACGAGCACGTCTTCACGCAAAACGAACGGTGGAACTCGATTCCGGTTCCGCAAGGCGAGCTGTACGAGTGGGATGAGAAATCGACTTACATCCAGAACCCGCCATTCTTCGAGAAGATTGGCGAGGGGCTGTCCGACATCGCCGACATCCGCGGCGCTCGCGTACTGGCCCTGCTTGGCGATTCGGTCACGACCGACCATATCTCCCCGGCGGGTAACATTTCACCAAACAGCCCTGGGGGCCAATATTTGACCGATCATGGCGTCGAACGGAAGGACTTCAACTCCTACGGTTCCCGCCGCGGTAACCACGAGGTCATGATGCGCGGCACATTCGCGAACATCCGTATCCGCAACCAAGTGGCGCCGGGCACAGAAGGCGGCGTAACCAAGTATCTGCCAACGGATGAAGTGATGTCCATCTACGACGCTTCGATGAAATATCAAGCAGGCGGCCAGAACCTCGTCGTCATCGCCGGCAAAGAATACGGCACCGGCAGCTCCCGCGACTGGGCAGCTAAAGGCACGTATCTGCTGGGTGTCAAAGCGGTCATTGCCGAGAGCTTCGAACGGATCCACCGCAGCAACCTGGTTGGCATGGGCGTTCTGCCGCTGCAGTTCCAGGAAGGCGTGAGCTGGAAAACGCTGGCCATCGACGGTACCGAAACGTTTGATATCGACGGACTCAGCAATGACGTGAAGCCGGGTCAAGAATTGACCGTAACGGCAACTCGCGCGGACGGGACTACGTTCCAATTCCCGGCTATCGCCCGTCTCGACAGCATGGTTGACGTCGATTACTACCACAACGGCGGCATCCTGCAAACGGTATTGCGTCAAATGATTGCTTCAAACTGATCATCCAACCTTTTCTATATAAAAGAGTTCCCTTCAACCTTATGAAGGGAACTCTTTTCTTTTGCAGACGTAGTATCGCGATTCCGATACAATTGCAAAACCAGTCTTGCGGTACAACTCCAATGCGCTGCGGTTATCTGCGGCCACGCTCAAGCGGATCCTCGTACGGCCCTGCGCCAGAAGCAACCGCACGGTTTGGGCTAGCATCTCTCCTCCATACCCACGCCCCTGTTGGGACGGAAGCACGCAAAAATCGTGGATCACCACCGTTTCGTTCCCCAGAAGATTGACGCGAATCAAGCCGATCCGCTCTTCCCCGCAGCAGCCGATATAGTTGTGGCGGCTGGGCTCCCGAGTATGGCCCAAATACTGAATAGTCCACTCCTCGGTATCGCCAAACGCCTGCGACAAGCAACGTACCATAAAGCCAAAATCCTCAAGCTCCTCCGGACGAAGCGTCAGGTCCGCGTGACCGGCTGAATCTTCTTGCCAGGAGGTGAGTTCCATGGCGAACTGCGAGCCGACAAACCGCGTGCCCAGATGCTCCACACAGCGTAAGCCGGGTTCGGAATCGGCGGGAACCTTAAACCGGTAGGTTTGGATCCCCTGCTCGTCCATCTCCGTGATCGCAGCCTCCAGCAACCGTCGGAATACCCCTTGGCGGCGCGATTCCGGGTGAACCATGGCGATTAAGTTCGCCTCCACCCCATCCGCGGTATACCAACCTAAATATCCGCGCAGACTCCCTTCCACCTGGTAGAGATAGGCGTGATCGCCGCTTTCTTTGCTCAAGTTATCCAGACCGATGTTCAATTTTGACCCGTCCGCTTGACGGCAAACTTGCTCCAGCCAGTGAATCGGTTCCAGCGATTCCGGCATAACTTCCGATAGCTTTACGATGATATAGGATGGCACCGATTCAGCCCCCTTCTATTTGTAAAAGAACATGTTAATAAAACCAAACGACTACTTTACACTACAACAACCATCTGTTATATTATAAGTATAACAGTTAGAACAAGAGAAGGAGATGCCACATTGTGATTATACAGCTGGATTTACAATCGGATGTCCCGATTTATACGCAGCTGGTCCATCAAATTATTGAGGGAATTGCCAGCGGGCAGCTTCAATTGGGGGAGCCCCTGCCATCGGTACGAAGTCTGGCTTCTGACATCGGCGTTAACCTGCATACCGTGAACAAAGCCTACACGCTGCTGAAGCAGGAAGGATATATTCAGGTCCATCGCCAAAAAGGCGTCGTCATTGATCCGGAGGGTATGCCCCCGGTGACTCCCGAATTCCGCGAGAAACAACGGCGAGAACTGCGTCCGATCGTAGCGGAGGCCATCTGCCGAGGGATCGAGAAGGACGAGTTGCTCTCCCTAGTGGAACAAATCCACCAAGAAATTACTCGAGAGGAGTAGTGCCCTATGATGTTTCTATCTACCTTGTTATTGCTGCTTATGTTTGTACCCCTGGTAGCATCTCTGGCCTTCATGCCTTATTTGACCCGGGAAACGGTAAGCTTCGGCGTATCGGTCAGCCCGGAGCAGTATTGGAGCGAACCGATCCGTCGGTTACGTCGGCAATATGCCGCTGTGAGCGGGGGAATTTATTCCCTGTTGCTGATTGCGTGCCTGCTTAGTGTATGGAACAAGGACGGGAACGCCCAAGGAGTCTGGTTTAGCGTTTATATCGGATTGACGATTATCTTCTCTACGGCCCTCTACCTTGTATTTTATTTCCGTATGAAAAAGATCCGTCCGGCCTTGCCAGTCGCTTCCTCCGCTCCCACTCTACTGGCGGTGGACACCGGCTTTCGCCGGCAAAAGCTGGCGCTTTCCGGCAAGTGGTTCTTGATCCACGCAGGGATTATTGCCGCCAGTGTAGCCTTGGTGTTAAGCCAATACGCCGCCATACCAGATCCCGTCGCGATGAAGTTTGACTTCTCCGGGGAAGTCGTCCGCAGCGCCGCCAAATCTTACCGCGTCGTGTTGTTTCCCAACGTGATGCAGGTGATTATGACTATATTGTTCGGGTTTGTCAACTGGTCGATTCAACACAGCAAGCAGCAGCTTCAAGCCGCCGACCCGGAACGTTCACTCCGCCAAAACGTCGCGTTCCGTCGCAGATGGTCCGTTTTTACACTCGCGTCCTCGCTGGCGTTGATCTTGATGTTCTCTTTCATGCAAGTGAACCTGATTCGCCCAATGGACAAGAACATCATCACGCTAGTTAGCATGGCCGTCCCCGTCTTCATCGTGCTGTTCGCGTTGGTGTTATCCTTCACCACGGGACAAGGCGGAAGCCGAATCGGCCGCGGTACCGCAGCAGCTACCGGCACAAGCACAGCACCGGTTCCGGATGACCGCTACTGGAAGCTAGGTTCCATTTACTTCAATCCGCAAGACCCATCGTTATTTGTCGAGAAGCGAAGCGGCATCGGCTGGACGATGAATTTTGCTAATCCGCTATCCTGGATTACCCTGCTTGGCATTCTGGCCGTCATCGGTTGGTCTTCCTGGCTCGCAAAATAGAAGTTATTAAGGAGGAGATTACGATGACCAAACGATCCCGATTGTTCAAAAACGCTGCCGCCGCTACGCTGGCGCTCAGTCTGACCCTTCCGTCCGCTTCCGCCTTCGCGGCGAAGCAAAGCGCCACAGCGCTAGCCCCGGTACGGGAAGCTGCCGAAGGTTTTGGCGCACAAGTCCACTGGGAGTCCGGTAGCGCTACGATCCTTGTAACGAAGGATGGCCATAAGCTGGTGCTAACGATCGGTTCGGCGGAGGCTCTGCTTGACGGAAATCGCGTTGTTTTAGACGAGCCGGTACGTATTGCTGACGGCCGCGCTCTAGTTGACGCTGATTTTCTTGCTAAGGCGTTTGAAGTAAAGAGCACGAATCAGCCTGAAGTCGGGGCGAAAGATCACGCCGACTTGTTCTTGAACGCGCTGCTTGACGGAAACGGTGCCGAAGCAGTGAAATATGTCAGCCCTTCTTCGTCCTATGCCCTCCCGGCCGCCATGCTGAACCAGCTGTGGGCCAACTATGAAACGATTTTTGGCAAAGCGGCGGGCGCTCCGTCCAAAAGCGAAACGACCAACTCGATACATCGCAACGTAACGTATGCGTTCCAAACGGCGGCGTTTCCGGTGAACCTGACGCTTCGGCTTAACACCGCCGGGGAGATCGATGATATGTATATCGCCGCTGCGACCAGCTCGGCATACCAAAAACCCGCCTACGACGACGCTGCCGCTTACACCGAGCGAGAAGTAACCGTTGGCGAAGGCGCCATGGCCCTCCCGGGCACATTGACGCTGCCAGCCGCGGGCAAAGGTCCTTACCCGGCAGTAGTGCTCGTGCACGGCTCCGGCACGAACGACCGGAACGAGGCGATTGGCAGCTCCAAGCCCTTCCGTGACCTCGCGGTTGGTTTGGCTGCGCAAGGCATCGCCGTGCTGCGCTACGACAAGGTGTCGTACGAGCATACGTTCAAGGTTGCAGCGGATCCGAAGTTCACACTAAAGAAAGAGACCGTCGACGATGCTCTGAAGGCGGTCGCATTATTGAAACAAACGCCGGAGATCGATGCTTCTCGCATCTTCGTCGCCGGTCACAGCCAAGGCGGCTACGCTATGCCGCTCATTACCGCAGGTGATGCTAACGGCGACATCGCCGGGACGATTTTGTTGTCCGGGCCTAGCGGTAAATTCGCTGACGTGCTAGCCGAGCAGCAAGCCGAACTCGTCAACCGTGTGAAGCAGCTTGGCCAGGACCCGGCGCCTTACGAGCAGCAAGCGGCTGTGTACACGTCGATCGCCGCGATGGTCAACGACCCGCAGTATACGATTGACCATATGCCGGAGCAATTCCCGTCCCAGCCTGCTTACTGGTGGTTCGAGCAGAAAAATTATGTGCCGGCCGAGCTCGCCAAGCAGCAGTCCGGCCCGATGTTGATCCTGCAAGGCGAGAACGATTGGCAGGTGACGATGAAACAGTTCGAAGGTTGGAAAACGGCGATGCAGAACCGCAAAGACGTCACGTTCAAGTCGTATCCACAGGTCAATCATCTTCTGGCCGAAGTGGACGGCCTATCCATCGGCGCCGAATACACCCAGCCGTCCAACGTGTCCAAAGAGATCGTCGACGATATCGCGGCTTGGGTTCGCGGGACCAAGTAAGCCGCGCTGTGCTTACTGCCCCCTCGATGCCAACAAAGCCCGCCCCATAAGGGGCGGGCTTTTGCGTGCTCAAGACACAGGATGCCGCGACACACGGAGTCACAAATAATAAGGTGATCCAATCACCTTACCTTATTGGCTCCATCATCAGGCCCATCTCCCGGGCCGCTTCCACCAGGATCGGCCCGTACTCCTCCAGCCGCTGCAACGTCAAGCGGCTGACCGGCCCCGACACGGACAGGGCGGCGGCGAGCTTCCCCGTCCGGTCGAAGATCGGCGCGGAGACGGCGGATGCCCCCGGCTCCCGCTCCTCGTAGCTGGTGGCATATCCGTGTTCACGGATCTCCTCCAGCTGCGCCACATAGGCCGCCCGGTCAACCGTCGGCGGCCAATCCGGGCTGTCCAGCACCGCCTGGAGCACTTCGTCGCCCGAGTAGGCGACGAGCACCTTGCTGGACGCGCCCACGTACAGCGGCAGTCGCGCACCGACCGGCGCGACCCGGCGGATCGCCTGGTTGCTCTGCACCGCCTGGATCCGCAGCCGCTCGATGCCGTCGCGCAAATACAGGCTGACCGTCTCCCCGAGCCGATCACGCAGCCGCTCCATCTGCGGCAGCAGCAGCACGGCTGGGTCGTCGCTGTGGGACATGTGCGTCGACAGCTCCCACACCTTAAGGCCCAGGCGGTACTTCTCCGTAGCCGGATCACGAACGACAAAACCTCGTTCCTCCAGCGTGGTCAACAAGCGGTGGACCGTGCTTTTATGCAGGCCGATTTCGGCGGCAATCTCCGTCAACCCCAAATCGCTTGCTTTCGTGAAGCAACCCAATATATCCAAAGCCCGCTCGACCGCGCGCACTGTCAGCTTCCGGTCTTCCATCCGGCATCTACTCTCCTTAGGTTTCACTATATGAAACTCGGTTACATAAATTATATGAAAGAAGCGAATTTCCGTCAATGAAACACCTTCCATTGACATTAATCAGGGATCGACTTACGATTAAATTCAGGAGAATCGCGTTATTTCGACATTTTCTCCGGTTCACCTGCTATAAAAGCGTTTTCTTAACGGTAAACTGTCCGCTTTTGCAATCATATAATCCAGTATTGGGAGGGAAGCGCATGAGCCACACTGGCCGAAATGACCTTCCCTTGCCTTCTTCGGCTTATGTTACCGACGATGTTCCCGCGGCGACTACCCGGCGCGTCAGCATTAAAAATATCCTCGTAGCTCTCCTGTTGTCCGTGCTGTTCTTCCTGATTTTTTGTTTTGTCTCGCTGCACGGGTATATCGCCTGGGTATTGTCCAATCCAAAGGTGGCACCGCTTTATTCTAATCCAAAGCTGTCCATCAACCTCGAATACGAGAACATCGCTTTTCCCGCAGCCGACGGGAGCCGAATAATGCAAGGGTGGTATATTCCTGCGGAGGATTCCGTCAAAACCATCGTCTTTAGCCATGGGTATGGAGCCAACCGTGAAGAAACCTGGATTCCGATGTATGATCTGGCCAATTTCGCCCATCGGTTGAACTTCAATGTCCTGATGTTTGATTACGGCTTTGCCGCGCAAAACAGCAAGGAAGTCGCCACCGGCGGCAAAAAGGAAGCCCAACAGCTGCTCGGAGCGATTCAGGTTGCCAAGCAGCGAGGCGGCCAGGAAATCATCGTCTGGGGCTTCTCTATGGGAGCCGGGACCGCATTGCAAACTGCTTTAAAAAGCCCGGACATTGACGGTATGATCCTTGACAGTACGTTCCTGCTTGAACCGGATACGATGTACCACAACATCCGTCAGCATATCGGGCTGCCCCGCCATCCTTCGCTGGAGATCATCGGCATGCTGTTGCCGGTGCTAAACGGGACCAGCCTGAGGCAAATTCCGTACGCTCAGGTTAAATCGGAGGACTATCCTTTTCCGACTCTGTTCATTCACGGCACTGAAGATGAAAAGGCTCCTTACCCCATCGCGGAGAAACTCGCAGCCAACCAGACCAACCCCGATTCCGGCGTGTGGATCGTGGACGGAGCTCATCATGAATTGATTTTCCGTGAGCATCCCAAGGAGTATTTACGCAAAGTGTCGTTGTTCCTCGGAAAAATCAAGCTAGCATCCCAAAATACCAATGTGCAAATCGGGTCTGTATCTGAATAGCATAAGCCAACCCTCCTCGCTCATAAGTTAGTAGTAATGTACTTCTTAATCTTGAGGAGGTAGGCCGAATGTTGTTCGTTTACGGGCCTTTTTTGCCTGTGCGTATTTTGGAGGAAATTCGCTTTTGGAAGCAGCAGGAAGCGGAGCATACGGAGGTGATCCAAGCCATCGTTCCCGGCCTGGAAGCCAATTACGTCCAGCTTCTGGAGGAATGGAAGCCCGTATTTGAAGGGACACAGACCGCGGCCGACAGGCTGTTGCAATACGCTTTGGCGACCCCTTCCGCCGCCTCCAGCCCTGAGGTCGTCCGGCAGACGGAACGGCTTCTGCAAGCCTCGTTCCAGCAATCGCGGGAATTCATCCGCCAGCTAGAAATCATGCTGAATCATAGCCATGCCGTCAAGATGGTACCGCTCGCTCCGGTCGTACTTCAGCATATCATTCGCGAATCGGCGTATTTCCTCGAGGTTCTCGAGCGGTTGAACCGGCCAGGGGGAATTGCCGGCAACATGGCCGGAGCGACACCCTATCCTTATCCGCCTGCTGCCCCCCTCCCCGCATCGTTAAACAGAGAGGACACCTACGATACTTCTGAGGAGAACTTCGAGGCGGAAGCCGTGCAGGAAGATGCACCTCTTCGCCAAGAACCGGCTGCGAACGACAACGCTGAAGAAGCCGCAGCGCGTGTACCGGAGCGTCCCGTCCCAATCGGCGGGCATACGCTTCCTCCTTTGCCTTACCCTTATAACGCACTGGAGCCGCACATCGACGAGCAGACGATGCGCATCCACCACGATAAGCACCATAAGACGTACGTCGACGATTTGAACAAAGCGGAGCTGAAGCTCCAGGAAGCCCGCAAATCCGGCAACTTCGATTTAGTGAAGCATTGGGAGCGAGAACTGGCCTTTAACGGCGCGGGGCATTATCTTCATACGATTTTCTGGGATGTCATGAGTCCAAAAGGCGGAGGCAAACCGGAAGGTGAACTGCTAGAGCAGATCAAACGCAACTTCGGCAGCTACGACGCTTTCCATAAACAGTTCTCCGAAGCGGCCGCGAAGGTGGAAGGCGGCGGTTGGGCCATTCTCGTGTGGAGCCCGCGTGCCCACCGGCTGGAGATCCTCACGGCGGAGAAACACCAGAACCTGTCGCAATGGGACGTCGTTCCGTTGCTTCCGCTCGACGTATGGGAACACGCCTATTATCTGAAGCATCAGAACGTGCGTGCCGACTACATCAAAGCCTGGTGGAACGTCGTCTATTGGCCGGCCGTCGCCAAGCGGTTCGAGGCGGCAAGAAAATTAAAATGGCAGCCGTTTTAACGGCTGCCATTTTGTTCACACTATTCACTTTCATTTACTCAATTTGAAGAGGATAAGAGTTAATAACAAAATAATAATAGTGTTATTTAATTGTTGGATAAGGAGTCCGTACCCATTTTCAGCGTAGCTCATCGTTACTACAAAATATAAGACTGCTATGATTAGAATCGTCAAAATAAGTATTAATTTATTCGGGGTAATATTCTTATTCATGATCTTATCCTCAACATATACATGTATTTATTAATAATCATATTCTATTTGTTTATAGATACTCAAGTAGTAATCCGTAGTCCCATACTTAACTTTAGCAGAGTTATCCATGTTGATGGAAGCTAAAGATCCAGTAGACGCCCATGCAGTGCCAGGTTGAATTCTTGTCGGATTACCTAAGGAATACCTCAATCCTGTAAATGCCTCATTGTAAACACTCCAATGCAATGAATCTGAAGTTTGCCCCCCAGACACAGAAATATCCGTCGATACATTTGATGGAGTGAATGACCAGGAGACTGCCCAAGGCAATCCTACAGTAATTGAATTTCCATTCGCATTATTGGTTGAGTCAGGCCCCCAATCCAAAATATTATCCGAAGAGGGGTATTTTAAGCTATGATCTATGTCTATTGTTTCAAGAGACGTAACCGTACTATAAGAAGTTAATTCTACATTATTTCTCAGATAAAGATAATCATACTTGGGATCCTGATCTTCGGTTGTGTTTCTTTTCAAAATGTAGTCAGCATTTAATGTAGCCCGTAGTATCGAGTTTCCATTTGCATCATCTCTATATAACGAACTATTGAGATTATAACCACTAGTAATAATTGTATCTGTGCCATAGCTAAGTATAGATGCGATATCTTCAGCATTATCCTTTCCATATTGTGAAATCTCTTGAAGTACGACATCCTCATAAAGCGCCTTTTTCTTCCCCTCATATGTGTACGACTGAATATTACTAAAAAATTTAGGTTCACCATCTACATATCCGATTAAATTCCAAGACTCTTCCTTATCATTAATTACTTCATTCATCTCTTCTTTTGATTCTTTCTCTCTTGCTTGATCTGTTATTCTACTTGGAGTAAATTTTGAGATTTTATTAGAATCCAGATTCTCACCAAAAACAAAGACTTCCCGACCATTACTTATGATATTTTGTAGAATATTCATATTGCTTTCTGCTTTTTCCCATGAAATAACTATAGCGTCAAAATTATCTTGCGGAATCTCTTCATTGTAGCTTATTTCATAGTTATTTCTAAAGTTATTCATTGCATTATCTTCCGAAACTTTATATTGTACTCTTTTTTCTACTTCATGTATCTGGTCTGTGATAACGATTATCTTTTCCTTGATATTCGTAATATTTGAACCAGCGTAGGCACTTGAACTTGAGGTAACAAAAAATAGTGCTAAGGAAAATGATACTATAGCTTTTAGTTTCATTGACGAAGCCTCCTATAATATAATAGGTTCCGGCCAGATCACTTATTGTTATTATATACCATTTATGTATTCTATATCAATATATTGTTTTTTTCAATATCTCCCTTCCATACTTAACCAGATTTCTAAATAGGATAATGATACGCAAACCCATCTCAAAACTAAAAAACCTTCAGTTAACGAGGCATAATCCTCGAAACCAAAGGTCTTTTATAAAAAACTAATTTTTGATGAGCGACAAAAACTCCGCCCGAGCAGCTGCATCCTTGCGGAAACTTCCGCGTACGGCTGAGGTTACGGTCTTGCTGCCCGGCTTCTTGACGCCGCGGGCGCACATGCATAGATGCTCGCCTTCGACGACAACCATCACGCCTTTCGGCTGCAGTACTTCGTCCATGATGTCAGCAATCTGCGAAGTAATCCGCTCCTGCACCTGCAAGCGGCGAGTCACCGCTTCAACCAGACGGGCCAGTTTGCTGAGCCCGGCGATCCGGCCGCTCGGAATATAGCCGATATGGGCTTTACCGAAGAAAGGCGCCATATGATGCTCGCATTGACTGTAGTAGACGATATCTTTGACAATGACGAGTTCCTCGTGATTTTCCTCGAAGGTCACGCCCAGTACGTCACGGGGATCCACTTCATATCCGGCAAAAATCTCCTCATACATCCGGGTCACCCGGGCCGGGGTTTCGAGTAGTCCTTCACGTTCCACGTCTTCCCCGATCAATTTCAGGATTTCCCGAACATGATGTTCAATTTGCTCCCGATTGTCGCCTACCTGCTTGTTTACATAATCTTTCAATCCAGCCATCTTCAGCGCCTCCTCCCTTCACATGAAATATGTGAAACGTTTCATTATTTTTTCTTCTTTGTCGGACGGCCCGGTACCGGCGCTTGTCCGCCTTGATTTTTCATCATCTGCTGCGCGCGTTGCATCTGTTTGCTGTTCAGGTTATACCCCATTTGCTTCGCCATCTTTTGCAGCATCTCCGGATCGCTCTGCATCTTCGTAAGCTGTCTGCGGAGGTAAAATACCCCGATCGCGAAGCCGCCGACCAGCCCGACGATTAAAGTAATGATTGGAATAACGATATCCATGCTTCAGCCACCCCTGGATTATAATCGTGCAGCCCCTGCTATAAAGGCCGGCGCACTCCAAATATCATAGCATCCAGCCTGCCGCGATTCAAGGATTCAGGCCAAAACCGCCTCGATAAACAACGTGGTTTCCGTCGCCAGGTCAACTTCGTTCACGTCCAACTCGTCGCCGGTTCCCCGCACGATCCGAATGACCGGCCGGCCCGGCAATCCCCGGTGCTGCCTTACAACCACGCCGGTCTCCTTCGTTCCGAGCCGGACCGAGGTTCCGTTCGGATAAACGGAGATGATGCGCGTAAATTCTACAAGCACCTCGTGGTCCAGCTCTTGTTCGGAGCAGGCCATCATATGCTCGCAGGCCTCATGCGGTAACAAAACCCGCCCATCCTTACTTCCACCGCTGATCAGGTTGTCGTACATATTGGCGACCGCGACGATCCTCGGGAACAGATGGATTTCCTCTCCCGCGAGCTTCCGCGGTATGCCGTTACCGTCCGGACGCTCATGATGTTGCAGCGCCGTATGGGCGATTAGCAGATTAAATTCGCGTTTATGACGCAGCAACTCGTATCCCCGCCACGTATGGTGGTTTTTGGGGTCCTCCGGATCGGCTCCCTCTGGCAGTTCCAACGATTTGCCGATATCGTGCAGCATCGCGCCGATGGCCAAATCCTTGAGTTGGGAATATCCCAACCCTAAGTTAAGTCCAATCATGGACGAAATCAGGCTGACGTTAACCGCGTGAAGATAGGCGGCATTATCCGCCGTCCGAATATCGGTAAGCTGCAACAATACTTCCTTGCTATTCAACACGTCGGTCAGCAGAGAGTCGACGCTGTTGCTGATTTTGCGCGTGCTCCAGTCCTTCCCGGAGCGGATCGCCTGCAGCGTTTCGGACATCTCCCGGAACACCGCCTGTTTGGTCGATTCGCTGAGCACGTCTTCGATTTCGATATCCTCGTAATCCGGATCCTTAATATATAACATCGTTACGCCGATCCGCTTCAGCGTGTTGATCATGAACACCGTAAGCTGAACCCCTGACGACAATAACACGGTCCCGTTAGCCGAATACACGGTTTTCCCCAGATGTTGCCCCGGTTCGATATCCTCGATATTGATGAAACGCATCTATGTTATCCCCCTTGCCGGATATCAATCCCCGATGGAAGCCTGCAGCTTCTGCTCGGCGGTCCGAAGCCGAACCCGCACTTCTTCCTCCTGCTCGGCGTCAAGCGCCCGGCCGATCGCTTCTCCGGCCTCCATGCCCCCGATTTGGCTTAATGCCCAAGCTGCGGTTCCCCTTAGCTCTGGACGTGGATCATGAAGCAGTATATCTATTAATTTCGGCACGGAAGTCGGATCTTTGAAGTTACCTAGCGCAATAACTGCATTGCGTTGGATCGGTTTCTTGCCTCTCCAGGCTGCGGCGCTGTCACCGAAACGTTCCTTAAATTCGCGATTGCTTAAGTCTAGCAGCGGCAGCAGCAGCGGTTTGACCTTCTCCGGGTCCGGCGCCAGCTCCGGCCGATGGTTCCATGACTTGCCTTTGTTCTTCGGGCAGACGACTTGGCACGTATCGCAGCCGTACAGACGATTGCCGATTTTAACCATAAATTCTTCATCTACAAACCCTTTGGTCTGCGTCAAAAAAGAAATGCAACGCTGTGCGTTCAGTTCGCCGGGGCCAACTAACGCTCCCGTCGGGCACGCGTCGATGCACTTGGTGCAGTCGCCACAGTCCTCCGTTACCGGCGAGTCCGGAGGAAACGGCACGTTCGTGATCAACTCGCCGAGGTAAATCCACGAGCCCCACTTCGGGGAAATGATCGCGCAGTTTTTGCCCTTGAAGCCAATCCCTGCCCGCTCCGCCACCGCTCGATCTACCAATGCCCCGGTGTCAACCATGCTTTCGATTCGCGCTTCGGGTACGCGTTCGTGGATAAAGCCCTCAAGCTTCTCCATCGCTTCGCGGAGCACCTGATGATAGTCCTGTCCCCAGGCGGAACGAGCCAGGATGCCCCGCCGCTCGCCAGGCGCCGACTTCGGAGGATTCTCCATCTTCGACGGATACGCTACCGCGATCGAAATCAGCGAAGCCGGCTGCGTAAGCGACAATTCCGGATACACCCGTTTATTTAGATCCGGCTCTTCAAAGCCGGATTCGTAACCTTTGTCGCGCCGGTCCTCCAGAATCGCTTTCAGCGACACAAACGGATCAGCGCTGGCAAATCCGATATCGTCGATGCCGAGCTCCGCCGCCGCTTCCTGGATCTCCCGCTTCAGCTCGGCCCAGCGGCTATCCCCAGCCGGTAAACGGGCAAAGCCAGTTTCCGTCATCGGCATCTCTTCCCCCTCCTTGCTGTTCATGTTGCTGTTATGGTAACAAAGCATTATTTTTCAAGAGGACAACCGCTTAATCGCTTCCCGAGCCAACAGGTCGCAATGATTGTTCAGCTCGTTGTCGCTATGCCCCTTCACTTTCACGTATTCCACCTTGTGGATGCCCATAAGCCGCCAAAGTTCTTCCCAAAGGTCGCGATTCTCGACAGGCTGGTTTTTGCTGTTCTTCCATCCGTTCTTAAGCCACCCGCGGATCCAATTCTGTTGAAAACAGTTGACCACGTAGGCGGAGTCGCTGTAGACCTTCACCTGGCAAGGCTCCTTCAAATGGCTGAGCGCTGAAATGACCGCTTGAATCTCCATACGGTTGTTCGTCGTCATTTTCTCGCCGCCGGACAGGTCTTTGCGATGCCCGTTAAACAGCAGCACTGCGCCCCATCCCCCTGGACCCGGATTCCCGGAGCAGGCCCCGTCCGTATATATCATAACTTCCTTCACGATTCATCCTCCCAAACAAACGGCTTATAAATCACGGATCTTGGCAATCGGCCAAAAAACGAATTCAGCACGGCCAACGATCCATTTCTCTTTCACGGTGCCAAAGTAACGGCTGTCTTTGCTCCGTCCGGCATGGCGGTTATCGCCCATCACAAAATAATCCCCCGCGCCGAGTTGAACCTCCGACATGTCACCGTCTTCGATCGCCGAGTCGGTGTACGGTTCGTTCTGGGACTCCCCATTGATAATCAATTGGCCGTCCCGTACCTCGACCGAATCACCCGGTACCGCCACGACTCGCTTAACCAGAAACGGTTTCCGATCGGCATCGACGCTGGGATCCTTCAGCACAACGACTTCGCCGCGTTTCGGATGGCCAAACCGGTACACCATCTTGTCCACGAACAGCCGCTCCTGCTCCTCCAAGGTAGGTTGCATCGACTGCCCCTTCACCATCGACAAATTAAACACGAATACGTTTAACAGCATCATGATCACGAAGGCGATGACGATCGTCTTCAACATTTCCCATATTTCCGCAGCCCAGCGACTCTGCGGCTTGCCGGCGGATCCCTCGAGGTCCGCTTGTGCCTTGCTTTCCGAATCCATGACCGGTTCCATCCTACACCTCATCAAATTTAAACAATCTATATAATAGAAAAGCATATCCTTCACCCATTTGCAATGGATGGAAGATATGCTTCAACATTTCCCGAATTTGCTTCGGGACGTTTTTCATCAATTGGATCCCGTCAATGTCCGAGCTGCCGCGATGCCAAGCTTCTGGAATGCTTCCAAAAACTTACTGGCTCCATAGCCCATCGCTTCATACAACGGCATGATCGCTTTATTGTGTTCGTCTCCGGCGACCATAATCCGACGGACATTTCGCTGCTGGAATCGTTGTTCCATCGCGGAAACGAGGCTGCGGCCGACGCCGCGCCGACGGTACTCAGGGTGCACGGCCATGCGATAAATGCATCCCGTATTCTGATCGATCGTCCCGATCAATACCCCTTTGATCTCTTCCTCGACTTCCGCAACCATAATCAGTTCGGAATCCCAGGAAAGTTGTCTGGCAAACGCGCACTTGGTATCTTCGTAGCAATCTTCCGATAAGGCCACCTGCAATAGCTCCATCACTTGATTTACATCACTCAACTGAAAGGAACGAATACGCATGCTATGATCTCCCTTTTCTTCACGCAAGATAGGCCGATGTAAAAAAAGAACCCCCCTGTTTTACATCAACCGAATATTTGATTCCAGACAAAAAACGAGGAAAAAACTCTTTCCTTGTCCATTAAACCATAGATATCCCCCAAATACATCATTTTTCTTCTGAAAGCGCTTTATATTAAGCGTTTACAATTATGAACTTTCGCAAAATGTCCTTAACCGACTCACAGTTATGCATATATTTTTATGCATTACCAATAATAGGATTGTTATGCAGGTGTAATACGGAAGGGGCTTTCCTGCTAACTTTTTACACAAGGATGATGAGACTTGATCCAATTCAAACGGGAGGTAAGATCGAACATGGCACATGAATTGCCTGCGTTGCCCTATCCGGCAAACGCATTGGAACCTCATATTGATGAACAAACGATGAATATCCACCATGACCGGCACCATAATACCTATGTAACCAACCTGAACGCAGCTCTGGAAAGTGCGCCTGACCTGCAGGGCAAAAGCGTGGAGGAGCTTATCTCCAACCTGGACGCCGTTCCGGAAAATATCCGTACGGCCGTGCGCAATAACGGAGGCGGACATGCCAATCACAGCTTGTTCTGGAAGGTCATCGGCCCCGGCGGCGGAGGTGCGCCAACCGGTGCTGTTGCCTCCGCGATCGACAGCGATCTCGGCGGTTACGATAAGTTCAAAGAAGATTTCACCAAAGCCGCGACGACCCGTTTCGGCAGCGGCTGGGCCTGGCTTGTCGTTGGCAAAGACGGCAAGCTCTCCGTCACCAGCACGCCAAACCAAGACAACCCGCTCTCTGAAGGCTTGACGCCGATTCTTGGCCTCGACGTTTGGGAACACGCATATTACTTGAAGTACCAAAACAAACGGCCGGATTACATCGCGGCGTTCTGGAACATTATTAACTGGGACGAAGTGAACCGGCTTTACGAAGCTGCGAAGAAATAAAGCCGCGTTGATTACTTACGAAGGAGGGAACATCTATGGCAAAGCAAAAGCGTAAATTGACAAATGACCCGGAGGAGCTCCTCGCCACCAAACACGCCGAGGACGCGCATAAGCAGCAATTCACGAACTTCGCCCACAACGTGACCGGCAGCGGGGCAACCCCCGACCTCGGTAAAGTCGAGGGCGAGGAGCACCGCGAACCGGATACGCAAAACCATATGAAATCCGTGGAGAACCGCATGATGTAATGAGCAACTGCGCAAGGGCTCCGAGAACAGCAAAAAGGGAAGGCGTGTAGACGCCTTCCCTTTTTGCTGTTGCGGCCGGATAGCGGTAAATTATGGCCTTATTCGGCCGGATTACGGCTCCAAATGGCGCTGGTGCCCGAAATAAGGGTACGATTTACCGCTATTGGGCTCTATACAAATGGTTCCGGTGAAATAGCGGTAAACTTTAGCGCTATTCAGCCAAAATATGTCCCAAATGAGCTCTGATGCTGAATATAAGAACACTTTTTAACGCTATTTGCACCCAAAATTGGTGGGGTGGGCCAAATAAGGTGATATTATAACGTTATATTGCTACCACACGAGCTACACAACCTCTAATTAGTCACTCGCCCCTTACTAGCTGCTGTCCTAGATCCTTTTATCGCTCCCCACCATCATTCCACCACTCTACGAGACAAGAAGCCGACTCTATGCTGTCACGGCTGAATAGCGGTAAAAAGTACCGCTATCGTTACCCGGGGATGCGCTTCGCACGCAAATAGCGGTAAATTATGGCCTTATTGGGCCGGATTACAGCTCCAGATGGCGCTGATGCCCGAAATAAGGGTACAACTTACCGCTATTTTGCACTAAACAGGTGCTTTCAGTGAAATAGCGGTAAATTTTACCGCTATCTGGCTGATTTATGTCCCAAATGCTCCGATGCTGAACATAAGAACACTTTATAACGCTATATTGCTGCTGCACCTGCTACACAACCTCTAATGAGTCACTCGCCCTTGTTACAAGTTGCTGTCCCAGATCCTTTATCGATCCATCCAACGTTCAACGTTCAACGTTTTACGACTGTACCTCGCACCGATCCACCATCGTGCCTAGCACCAGCCAGTCGCCGTTGAATTGCCTTACACTACACTCCTCAGCTTCCTGTCCGACCACATCTCATATACAGTCACGCTTCCTGCCGACTTCACTCCACTACGAGGCAAAATATCCGTTCAGAATGCGCAGGAAAACGTTCGGGAACGCCAGGTTGTCCATGTCCTCCCGAGTGATCCACCGGTACTCGGAGGTTGTGTCTTCGCCGCCCGCCGCGTCATACGCCGCGGCGGTCTCGGCCACGGCCGCGGGGCTGACGCCCCCGCCGGCCGGCGCCTGCATTGGAATCTCCGCGTCAAAGCGAAAGACGCGGAGATTCCAATGGATGTGGCTGAACGTGTGCTCCGCGTTCAGCAGCGCCCCGCCCGGCCGGGCGGGCACCCCGGCGGCGGCCAGAACCGCCGCCAGCCGGTCCATCGCCGGGCCGTCGGGCAAGCCGGCGCCTTCGCCCGGCACGGCGTCGGCGGGGATATGGGGCAGCTCCCACATCCGTGCGAGCAGCCCCGTGTCCGGCCGCCGGCGCACGAGCACGCGGCCGGACAATGCCCCGCCGCCTTCGACGAGGGCGGCGAGCCGGTACTCCGGCCGCGGCGGCTTCGCCTTGCTCTTGACCGGCAGGCGCTCCTCTGCGCCCTCAAGCCGGCCGGCGCAGCGGGCCATCACCGGGCAAACCAGGCATTGCGGCGACTTGGGCGTGCAGACGAGCGCGCCCAGCTCCATCAAGGCCTGATTGAAGTCGGAGGCCCGCCCTTCCGGGATCAGCTCCGCGGCCAGTTCCTCCATGAGGGTGCGTGTCCCGACCTTCGCCACGTCTTCCTCAATCAGGAAGTAGCGTGACAGCACCCGCATGACGTTCCCGTCCACCGCTGGCTCCGGGCGGTTAAATGCGATGCTCAGGATGGCCCCGGTTGTATACGGGCCAACTCCCTTCAAGGCGGACACCTCCGCCTTGGTATTCGGCACGATCCCGCCGTGCCGCTCCATGACCTGTTTGGCCGCCGCTTGCAGATTGCGGGCCCGAGAATAATAACCAAGCCCTTCCCAGCACTTCAGCACGTCTTCCTCCGGCGCCTCCGCCAAATCAGCAATCGTCGGGAAGCGCTCAATAAACCGCTGAAAATACGGAATAACCGTATCCACGCGCGTCTGCTGCAGCATAATCTCCGACACCCAAATATAATAAGGATCGCGGTGCCTGCGCCAAGGCAGGTCCCGCTTGGATTGCTCGTACCAGCCGAGCAGCTCCGTACTGAAAAATATCCGTGTTTCCCTGTTTCCCCGCATGTTGCTCTCCTTCTATTTCACGCGTTCCACCACAGCAAAAGCCGAAGCCAGCTGCCGCTCATGCGTAATGCTAAGATGTATGGCGTATCCGTCGTCCTCCGGACGATTCGCTCCAGTTAACCCCAGCCGTTCCCATGCCTCCGGAGTCAATGAAACCGACGGCTTCCCGTTCGCATCGGGCAAGATCTCCATGTCGGTAAAGCTCAGCACCTGGCCGATCCCGCAGCCAAACGCCTTGCTGACCGCTTCCTTGGCCGCGAACCGCCCCGCCAAAAACTCCGCTGGACGAGCCGATTGACCCGGCAACTCCAGCTCCGCTGCGGTCAAGATCCGCCGCCGAAACCGTTCGCCGATCGCCTTGTTCAACAAGCGCTCCATGCGATGAATTTCGACGATGTCATGTCCGATTCCGAAAATCAAAAGGCAGCCCTTCTTCCTTCTATCTTCTTCCTTCTATCCTGGCGTCTCGTCCGGGACTAGCCCGTAGACGGCCGCTTCCCCCATTGTATCAGGGAACCCGCAGCGGTGCGAGTCTTGGTGAGAACGGAATTGATCCCTTTCACACCAACCGCAAGATTGATCAAGAAGAGCATCCATCTATCAGCTATACTATAGGCATAGACCGGTCTGGAGGAAGTTATGAACCAAATCCGCATCATTCAACAAAGCATCGAATATATCGAAGCGCGGCTGGGCGAGGAGCTTACGTTAGCCGAAGTGGCCAAGGCGATGTTTTACTCCGAATACCATTTCCATCGCACGTTCCTCTACTTCGTTGGGGATACGATGACCTCTTACGTCCGAAAGCGAAGACTTTCCCAAGCGGCCGAGCTCCTGGCCCATTCCGACATGAAGGTACTCGATATTGCGCTGCATTGCGGCTTCAGCTCCCACGAAGCTTTCACCCGAGCCTTCCGGAAAATGTACGGGATCTTGCCGACGGAATGCCGCCGCCGCGGCTGCCCGCCTTACCTGGTGCCTAGGGCCAACCCGCTTCGAGACTTCGTTGCCCAAATTTCTTACGATTGGGGAGATTATGACATGCAATACCGTATCGAGCAAGTTCCGTCCATGCGTATCCTGGGATTTTCGCTGCAAACGTCTACTGTAGAAGGGGAAAATCACAAAGACATCCCGGCTTTCTGGCAAAAATACATGCGCGAACAATGGGCCTCTCGCGTGCCCGGCAAGCTTCACCCCAACGTCGAGTTGGGCGTCTGCACCACCGTGGACGAAGACGGCACATTCCGTTATATCATCGGCTTTGAGGTCG
This sequence comes from Paenibacillus timonensis, assembly GCF_009725205.1. GTDB lineage: Bacteria > Bacillota > Bacilli > Paenibacillales > Paenibacillaceae > Fontibacillus > Fontibacillus rhizolycopersici. The sequence goes on from NZ_WNZY01000012.1 coordinate 59,053, forward strand.
ACGAAACGGCTGAGGTTCAAGAAGGCCTAACCGAGTTTCGAATCCCGCCGGCCACCTATGCCATCTTCACCACTCCGCCAGCCGGCGAAGCTGACTTCACCTCATCCATCCAGCAAACTTGGGACGAGATCTTCACCAACTGGTTCCCGTCGTCCGGCTATGAGCAAGTGGCTGCACCCGATTTCGAATGGTACGACGAACGCTGCTGGCCGAAGGAAGACAAACAGATCGACATTTACATTCCAGTTCAACCGGCTGGCGCGAAAGCCTAATCCTGGCTTATCTGTCAGGCCCAGCAGCCCCACAAACAAAACAACCCGATTCCTCCGTACGGAGGAACGGGTTGTTTCACTTTATTAATAGGGCTACTCGTACCGCAGCGATTCGATCGGATGCAGCTTCGACGCTTTGTTCGCCGGATACAACCCGAAGAAAATACCCACCGCGGCCGAAAATCCGAAAGCCAGCAAAATCGCCCAAACCGAGACGACAAACGGCCAACCCGAAATCAATGCAAACACCCAGGCCGCCAATAAACCGAGCAACGCACCGAGCGTCCCGCCAAAGAACGAGAGAATCACCGCTTCAATCATGAACTGAAGCATGATGGTCCCTGGCGTTGCGCCGATCGCTTTACGGATCCCGATTTCCCGAGTCCGCTCCGTCACGGAGACCAGCATGATGTTCATGACCCCGATCCCCCCGACCAACAGGGAAATGCCGGCGATGGAGCCGATAATCGTCTGCAGGATGGAGAACGTGCTTTTGATCATTTGCTCGGCATCTTTTGCCGATTCTGAGACATATGCGTCCTTGCTCACGTTCTTCCGATCCGCCAACCAGGATTTGATCGACTCCACCGTTTCGTCCATTCTCTCCGGCGAAGTGGGCAGGACTTCGATCATGCCTAGCCGGTCACTTGGCCCTTCCCCGTCCGTAGGCATGGCGGTAATGGGTGCGTAAGCGGAATAACGCTCTCCGCCCATCCCGCTCATGAGGCTCTCCTGCACCTTATACACCCCAACGATCCGGAACAGTCCCCCGGATAACTGGATCTTCCGGCCGATTGCCCCTTGCGCAGACCCAAATACTTTATCTGCATATTTGGCCTCGACCACAATGGTTTTTTGACGCGCCCGTTCCTCCTGAGAATTGAAAAAGCGCCCTGCCACCATATCGATTTTTTGCAGCTTGGGCGATTCCGAAGTCGTCCCGGTCACGCTGAATTGCAAATCGTCCTTCTTAAATTTGCTCGTCATGCCGTAGGACGACGACGCAGAAACGTAACGCACCCCCGGAAGCTTACGGATTTCAGCTAATTCCCGCTGCCGGAAATAGGTATTGTCATCGGGTTCTCCGTTGTTATAGTTCGGATAAATCAGGAAATATCCATCTTCGTAATTCGACATTTCGGACATAATCGAGCTTTGGCCGGCTTGCCCGATGGACACGACCGTAACCACCGCGGCGACGCCAAAGACGATGCCGATCATCGTCAGGAAGGAACGCAGCTTGTTCATTCGGAGATTGTCCAGGGCAACGAGGATACTCTCCCAAATGCTCATAGGCTAACACTTCCTTTACGCTTGTCGCTTAAGATCCGGCCGTCCCCAAACGTAATGATTCGGTCGGCATGCTCGGCGATATCCGGCTCGTGGGTAACGAGCACGATCGTCGTGCCATCGGCATGAATTTCTTTGAACAACTCCATGATTTCAGAGGACGATTTCGTATCCAAGTTTCCTGTTGGCTCGTCGGCTAACAGGATTGGCGCGTTCATCGTTAGTGCCCGGGCGATCGCGACCCGCTGCTTCTGCCCCCCGGAGAGCTCATTCGGACGATGCTTGACCCGTTCGGCTAGTCCAACCCTGCCCAGCAGCTCAAGCGCCCGTTCGTTGCGCTTCTCCCGGGAAATGCCGGCATACATCATCGGTAGCGTGACGTTCTGCAAGACGGTTTGTCGGCCCAGCAGATTAAAGCTTTGGAAGACAAAACCGATTTTACGGTTTCGCACCCGGGACAGTTCCTCCTCGCTCAGGGACTGCACCGGATCTCCATCCAGCTCATAGCTACCGGCGGTCGGGATATCGAGGCAGCCGATAATGTTCATCAGCGTCGACTTGCCGGAGCCCGACGAGCCCATGATCGCTACGAACTCGCCTTTTTCGATATTCAAGTCGAGCGGCATCAAGGCCTGCACCTCGAGAGGACCGTTTTTATATACCTTGGTGATTCCTTCCAGCGTAATCATCGAACCTTCACCTTAGCGCCGTCCTGCAGTTTGTCGCCGCCTTCGACAACCACGAGGTCACCCGCGGTCACCCCTGTGAGCAGCTCGATTTGTTCTTCGCCTTCCTTGCCCGTTGTGACAAGTGCCTTAACGGCAACCCCGTCCTGGACCTTAAAGACGTACGCCTGCTCACCGTCGTACTGAACCGCGTCGATCGGCGCGAGCAACCGTTCCTTGTCGGGAATCTCCATTTCGACCGTCACGTTATAACCTGGACGAAGCTCCGGCGATACCTGATCCAGGCTGACCTTCATTTCCACGGATGTATCCTTGGATGTCGGATCGGACAGCCCTGCCGTTGGAGCCAGGTAAGAGATCGTGCCGTCATAACTGTCCGTGAAGGCCTCGCCGGTAACGACGGTCTTCATCCCTTGTGCCGCTTTCCCTGCATCCAACTCGTTCAGGTATGCCGTTACCTTCAGACTGCTCACATCAGCAATCTTCGCGATTTCTCCGCCTTCGGCAAGCATTTGTCCTGCGTTCGCTGTTAGAGAGGTAACCACGCCGTCCGCAGGAGCCAGCACCTGCTGGTTTGCGAGCTGCTTCTCCAGGGATTCGATCGTTAACTGACTGGATCGGATACGTAAATCATAGGCAGTGAGGTCCAGCTCCTTCGGCTCCTGGTCGGGGTTTTCGGTAAACGCCTGCTTGAAGCTTTCAAAATGCTGCTTCTTAGCCGCCAGCCGCTCTGCTTCGGTCAATTGCAGATTAATTTGCTCCTTCTCTAGCTGGTCCTTGACCTGCTCCATACTAAGCGTTAATAGAATCTGTCCCTTCTTGACCGCATCGCCCTGCTTGACCTTCAAAGCTCCCACTACGCCGCTAGCCGGCGCATATACTGCCGTCGTCTGTCCCGGCTCCAGCTTGCCATTCGTAAAGATCTGCTCGACGATCTTCCCCATCGTTACTTCTGCGGTCTTCACCTCGGCCGCCCGATTGAGCCCCACCATATTGGTGATCACCAACGCGACGACGGCCAATCCTACGACGGCACCCCAAAACCATTTCTTCTTGAACAAGTCCATCACCTATCCTATTTATGTATAATTGCGGACTTAACTCAGCAGCAGAGAGCCCAGCGAAATGACAACCCAAGCTGCAATAATCCAGGTGGCCACCGTTTTGCGCGGCCGGTTCATAATTACCGAGGAGCCGATAATGTACAACACAAGGCTCCAAATGGAGAACGGATTGATCAAGGACAGTAAGCGATACATCTGGCTGGACTTATCGGCGACAAAGGCCCCTAAGCTAAGCGAAACGTCCGTAGCCGATTGAACGTCCATCGTCATGACCATTATCCCCGTAATCAAGCTGCCCACGATGCCCGGCAGGGCTGCAAATGCAGCGATGGATACAAACTGCATGTATTTGCCTTCCCCGCGAACTACCAGATTCAGCAGCATCAGCAGCAGACCTGTCACGAACAACATGATCACCGGCATGATCGCGCCCATGATGTAAGCGGTCGTTTTCGCCGTGGCCATAAACGTTTGTTGCATGCCTGCGTCGATTTGTTGGTTCTGGAACTGCCGTTGAAACTCCTTCTCCAGCGTCGGCATCTGCATGTAGATCACCACAACGGAGACAACCAGCAGCACCGCAAGCGCGAACAACCAAGCCGTCTTACTCTCCCGCACCCGTTTAAACGTTTCTTCCGGTGCCGTAAAAATCGTGAATACGTTTTTCAATGAAACCCCTCCTCAAATCTCCCAACTTAACTCCATCCTATACCACTTCCAAATAAAGACTATAACATGGATCATGTTATATATACGGACAAAGTCGTAAAGAGATTCATAGGCCGTTCCATCCGCGAGTCCACGCATGCCGCTTCGTAATGTCTCCCTGCATTATAGCGTTTTCTCCTAACAACGCCACAGGCCGCGGTCCGGGATTTGTCCTGGACTTAAGTCCAAGTCCACAAGACAAAAAAACGCGAGCCTCCGGGCATAGCGCCCAGGCTCGCGTAGTGGTGATACCGATGTTTGGCCTCCGACCTTCTTCTGCCGGCGCCTCTTGTATTCAGATACCCGGGATCGGGCTGCGCTTGTGCTCCGTCTTCCGATAGAACGACTCCAGCCGCTCTTGGACCGCCGGATCCACCGGCTTGCCTTCGAGATAATCGCTGTTGTCATCGTAGCTGATTCCGAGCTCTTTCTCGTCCGTTTGCCCTTCCCAAAGGCCGGCGGTTGGCGCCTTATCAATGACGCTTTGCGGCACGCCGAGGCGGGCGGCAAGCTGGCGAACCTGACGTTTGTTCAGCGAGCTAAGCGGCGTGATGTCAACGGCCCCGTCGCCCCATTTGGTGTAAAAGCCGGTAATCGCCTCGGAAGCATGGTCGGTGCCAACGACAAGCAGATTAAGTTCGAAAGCCAGCGCATACTGCATGACCATCCGCGTCCGCGCCTTGATGTTGCCTTTGCCTTGCGGGCTCAGGTGACGGGATTTGCCGATTTTTTTAAAACTGTGCTCGACTTCGAGGGCCATTTCGTCTACGGCTTCCTCAATGTTCGTCTCCGCCGTATGTTCAAGTCCAAACGCCTTGGCCACCTCGTAGCTGTGATCGATATCCTCCTGCTCCCCGTAGGGCTGGAATACGCCCAGCGTCATATACGGTTGGCCGGTTTCCTGCGTCAGCTCGTCTGTCGCCCTTTTGCATAAGCCGGTCGCCACGGCGCTGTCGATCCCGCCGCTAATGGCAATTAAGAGGCCGGTCGTGCGCGCAGCTTTGACATGCTCCTTCAAGAAGTCAACGCGACGGCGAATTTCCTCCTCCACGTCGATGACAGGCTTTACGCCCAACCGTTTAATGATTTCCTGTTGCAAGCTCATTCTTAAATCCCTCCACATCCTTAATATTACACCCTATGTAAGTCGCATTCCCCAAATCTAAAAACGCCCCGGGCCCATCCGGACAATCCGGATGGCGGGGCGAAAGCGGCTGGCGGTTCGGCCGCCGCCAGGATCTGCTTACCGGCAGAACCGGTCGAACGCGCTGGTCAGATCGGCGGCGATTTCCTCAGCCGAACGATCTTCAATTTGGTGGCGCTCGATGAAATGGACAAGCTCTCCGTCCTTCATCAAAGCGATCGAAGGCGAAGAAGGCGGATACGGCGCGAAATATTCGCGTGCTTTTGCCGTTGCTTCCTTGTCTTGTCCGGCGAATACGGTGAACAAGTGATCCGGCGTCAGATCGTGCTGCAGCGCCTTCGCAACGCCAGGACGGCATTGCCCCGCCGCGCAACCGCAAACGGAATTAACAACGACCAGTGTCGTTCCCTTCGCGTTTGGCAACTTCTCCTCGACTTCGTCCGGCAAGCGCAGCTCTTGAACGCCCAGCACGGTCAATTCGTCTCTCATCGGTTGCACCATGTCTCGCATATATTGGTCAAATGACATCGACATTACCTATCACTCCTTATGCAATAATGAAATGGCTTGTTACCCAAGCGCCGCGCCATGCGTCGCTCCTAGCCAGATTAATTTTATTATACATTCATAAGGAAGGAAAGCAACTCTCCCCTATCGCTCCCCACAACCCATTCGGGCTTACAAGAGCGGGAAGAATACCGTAAACGTCGTGCCTTGCCCTTCCGCCGAATCAACGCTGATTTTGCCACCGTGGCGTTCAATGATACTGAGACATAAAGCCAGCCCGAGTCCTGTGCCCTTCGCTTTCGTGGTGAAAAAGGGCTCGAACAGCTTCTCCCGCTGCCCGGGAGGAATCCCCGGTCCCGTATCGCTGACAAGCAACAGCGCGCCTTGATCGGCCACCCTGGTCTCGAGCGTCAGTTGCCCCTTCTCCTCCATCGCTTCCATCGCGTTGCGCGATAGGTTCAAGATCAGTTGTTTGATCTCCTTTGCGTTCAGCAGCAAGGGCGGCAGGGAATCATCCAATTTGACTTCGATCGTTTGCCCGCGAAGGTTTGCGTCCGCCCAGAGCAGCGGCGTCAATTCCTTGATGATGTCGTGGAGATGGCATTTCTCGCTTTCGACCGGACGATTCTGCGCAAGGGAAAGAAAGTCATTGATGATGCCGTTCGCCCGGTCCAGTTCCTCCATCACAATCCGGTAGTAATGGTCCAACGTCGGAGGGCTCTTCTCCCGCATTAGCTGCAGGAATCCCCGGACCACCGCCATTGGATTGCGGATTTCGTGAGTTATGCCGGCGGCCATTTGACCGACCAGGCTAAGTCGTTCCACATGGTTCAGCTCCATTCGAAGCGTTTCCAATTCGGTGATATCCTGAACGATGGCCACCGCGCCGATGACTTCTTTGGAATGGCTTTTTTGAATCGGCGAAGTACTGGTAAAATAAATATGATCGTTCGCTTTGATCAAATCGGTCATCTTGATTTGGCCTTCAAGCGACTGCTCGACCCTGGAGGCGATCGACTCGATCGGGACGCCGCTGAGCACGTCATTCAGCTTGCGCAGCAGCAAATCCTCGCGTCGCAGCTCCTCCGACTCCTCGCGGTACGTCCGGTATAACTGGAGAAACGTGTCGTTTATCGATATAATATTGCCTTGTTGATCCAGCAACACGATGCCCAGCGGTGCGGCGTCCATCATCTGCTGCAGCTTCTCCGCTTCCCGGAAGTATTCGCGCGACAGCTGCATCACTTGGCCGCGGAGCTTTTCCTTCTCCATCGTGCTTTCAATCATGTAAACGAACAAGCTGCCGACCAGCATCGTCACCAGCACATTGACGAGCCAATTGGATAACGCGCCAAGATCGGAATTAAACGACATGTTTCCGGCCAAAAATGGAGACAACGCGATCATCGTCTCCCCGCCCATAAAGAAGAGGGAAAGAATAGCCACTTTACCCTGTCGGCCGGTCCTTTTGAAATAGCGGGAAGTGAGTAGAACAAAGGGATACAAGAGCAATCCCGTCTCCATGATAAACCCAACAAGGGTGTAATTTACTGCAAACAATGGATAGAGTATGATCTGCATCAGAGCCAATGCGACCCCGTCCCGAAACCTGCCATACAGCATCAGGGCAAACAGGGGTAAAATTCCAAAATTCAGCGGAATAACGTCCTCTATCCGCGAGGCGAAGATATCGCAGAGCAGCGTGCTGCACAAGCAGGTATACGTTAAGCCTATGGCGAAGGGTTGCCCCTTGGCAGTACGGTTGTTGTGCTGCCAGTAGCAATTCCGTTTCTCAAACGTCAATGGAAACAGAAAGGCCGGCAAGCTGGCAATCAACACTTGAAGCAGGATCTCTTTTACAGCATCCACGTTCTCCCTCCTCAGGCGGAAGAATACAAGAATACAACTCTAGTTTCGATTAAATCATAGCCGACAAAGTTTTACAATAATGCATAGTTTAGAAAATAGTAAGAAAGTACAAATAGAGAGGATACGAACATGAAAAATGTAGACGTAATCGTCATCGGCGGCGGCCCCTCCGGGCTGATGGCTGCCATTGCGGCGGCGGAACAAGGCGCTGACGTGGCGCTGCTCGATAAAGGGGACAAGCTGGGGAGAAAGCTGGGCATTTCCGGTGGCGGACGCTGTAATGTGACCAACAATAAGGATATCGATGAGTTGGTTACCTATATTCCAGGCGGAGGGCGATTTTTGTACAGCGCGTTTTCCTTGTTCAGCAACCGGGATATCATTGCGTTCTTCGAAAATTTGGGCATCGCGCTCAAAGAGGAGGACAACGGGCGGATGTTTCCGGTGTCCGACAAGGCCAAGACGGTGGTCGACGCGTTGATCGGCAAAGCCCGTTCGCTTGGCGTCAGGTTGCTCGTTCACCATCCTGTCCGGGAAATTCGCTACGAAGAAGGTCGCGTAGTCGGCGTCATGCTAGCTTCAGGGGAGCTTATGGCTGCTCGGGCGGTGGTTGTGGCGACAGGCGGACGCTCGGTGCCCCATACCGGTTCGACCGGCGACGGCTATCCGTGGGCGCAGACCGCCGGCCACACCATTACCGAGCTGTATCCGACGGAGGTGCCGATTGTGTCCCGGGAGCCTTTCATTCAAAGCCGGGATCTTCAAGGCTTATCGCTTCGCGACGTGAAGCTGGCCGTAATAGGCCCGAAGGGCAAGCCGGTCGTCAGCCATCGCGGCGACATGCTATTCACCCACTTCGGCTTGTCCGGCCCCATCGCTTTGCGTTGCAGCGGCTTTATCCGCGGCGTCAAACAGAAGAACGGCGGCGGCGACGTCACCATGGCAATTGACCTGTTCCCGGATGAATCGGCGGCCGAGCTGGAGCAACGATTACGTCAATTGATTGCGAAAGAACCGAAAAAAACGCTCAAAAACGTGCTGAAAGGCTCGATTCCCGAGCGCTTGCTGCCCTTGCTATTCACCCGTGCCGAGCTTTCGGCGGACACGACTTACGAGCACCTGCCCAAAGAGCCGTGGCAGGCATTTGTATCCGTGTTGAAGTACTTCACGCTTCAGGTGACCGGCACACGCTCCTTCGAGGAGGCGTTCGTGACCGGTGGCGGCGTCCATCTGAAGGAGGTCGACCCGCGCACGATGGGTTCAAAGCTGATGGGCGGCCTCTACTTCTGCGGCGAGGTCCTGGACATCCACGGCTACACCGGAGGCTACAACATCACCGCAGCCTTCGCCACCGGCTATACTGCTGGACACCACGCCGGACTGGAGGCACGGGAAGCTTGAGACAAGTGATGGAGTTTCGCGCATGGCCCGCTAACGAAGGAAGCAATCCCTCGCCTAACGGACAGGAGAGCCGTTAATAACCGAATTCTAACGGAACCTGGAGCCGCTATTTGTCCTGTATTGCAGATGACTCAATTTCTCACGGAACCAGGAGAACTTATGTCGGGTAATTGCTGCTGAATCACCGCCATAAGAGGCCGATAAGGTCTCTGGGTTCCGTTACAGCGGGAAATAGCCGGGAAATGAGCGAATAAGGGCTCTACGTTCCGCTAGAAATCCGGTTTAAACCGCAGACTAGCCCTTGTCCGGCTTTACCTTGTGCAGGCCTCTACCGTCCTCTTCCTCGACGGCTAACACTCTCTTCCCGTTTAACCGGACCGCGGACGGCGTCCGAAAGTCTGCCCAAATCCGCGGGACAAGCCGCCTAACCACCGAGCCATCAGCACGCCACAGACCGCGCCTGTCGGTAGGCCCCAAAGCGGCGGAAACAGCTTGGCGCCAAGCGCCGCTGTCAGTACGACGACTGCCGGAAGCAGCAGCAGCGTCATTGCCGGGGCCGCGCTGCGATAGGCAAGCGATTCCTCCAACGGGAGGATCGACATGAGCTCACGATCAAAGAAGGCCCTCCGGTGGCCGCCCAGCCAATACATCAGCAGTAGAAGCATTGCGGCATATACGATTAGATTCACGGCGGGATACGGCGGCAGCACGACGGCAGCCAGCCCGGCCAGCGTCATCTGGGCGTACAGCTTCCATTCGCTCCCGCGAAAGAAAGCTTTGACAAGCGCCTCGGCGATGCGGGCCTCCGGCTTCCGCGAGCGCGTCAAGCGGCGCAGGCGGCGGAACAGCCAAGGTTTGGAGCCGCCGGGCCGGGGCGCTTTCGGCCGCTCGACGGCCGAAGCAAGGAGCAGCGCGGTCAGCCTTGTGCGCTGCCGCTCCTCCTCGCGCACTTCGGCGTCAAAGCGGCCCCGCAGGCGGAAGCGGAGCCATCCGAGCGCGCCGGCAAGCAACGCAAGCACCGGCAGGGCAACTCCGGCCGCCAATCCGGCCGGCCGCCCGGCGCCCGCCACAGCAGCCCAAGCGGCCCAGGCCCCGAACCCCGCCGCCAGCGCCGAATACGCCAGCGAACGCAGCAGGAGATGGCGCCAGCCTGTGGTTAATACGCCAAGCAGTTGCTGAATCAGCATCTGCACGATTTTTGCGGCATACGCTACCGCATATAACCCGGCAATGTCCGCCCAACCCATTCCGTAAACGCGCACCAACAGCGGGCTAAGCACGGCGATGACGGTTGCCAGCATGATGGCCTGAACGGCGGCGGAGGCAGCCAACCCGCGCAGCATTAATCCCGTGATCCACCGCGGGCGCTGCCGTAGGAACAGCACGTCGGCCGCTTCGATATAGAAGGAAATCCCTCCGCTGCTATACAGAAACAGCAGCAGCAAGATCGGGATAAACGGATAGGGCAAGTGAGCCAGCCAAGCCGGCAGGCCTTCCCGCCACAACCCATAATACGCCCGGCCGCCCAGCAGCAAGCCGGGAATGCCGAGATATAAAAGAATGATCCAATCAAACGTAAACTTTAGAACGCCCAACTTCTCCCGGAACCGGTCGCGCCAGCGCCGGGCGAATAAACGCCGAGCCGTCATCCGTGTCATGCTCTTCAATACTCCAGCCCCTCTCTCCGCTCTCTGCCGTATACCGACATCGACCTCAAGTTAAGGCGTCGAAACAATCGAATAAGGAAGCGCTCGGCATGTTCGCCGCCGTCCGAATGTCGTCCAGTGAACCACTCGCCCTGACCCGGCCCTCCGAAATGAGGATCAACTCGTCGCAAATTCGTTCTGCCGTGTCCAACACGTGCGTGGACATCAGCACACCGGCGCCGCGACGACGCTCCTCCTCTAATAAGCCGAGAAAATCCTTGGTCGCCCGCGGGTCTAGTCCGATGAACGGCTCATCGACGATATATACATCCGGACGGCCGAGGAACCCGATCATCAGCATCATTTTCTGCCGCATCCCCTTCGAGAAACCACCCGGCAGCAGGTCCCGCGATTCGGTCATGCGGAACTTCTCCAGAAGCGCCCCAGCCTCCCGCACGAATTCGGGCTCGTCCATTCCGTATACGGCGGCGGCCAGCCCCAAATGCTCCCATAACGTCAGCGTATCATAAAAAACCGGTTGCTCCGGAATATAGGCATAATGATTCGCCTTGCCGTGAAATTCCACCGCGGCGTCTGCAAACGGAAGCAAGCCAAGGATTGCCTTCAGCGTCGTACTCTTCCCCGCCCCGTTTGGCCCAATGAGCCCGGTGAGCACACCGGGCTTGACAGCGAGCGAGATATTTTTGATGGCGGCTTTCCCCGTCTCATAACCCGCTTGATCAATGTTCACTTCCAACCATGCTTGAGCTTGTTCCAAAAGAATCTCCTCGAATCTATGAGTCATTTCTTCCATTATAGTTCATCATGCGCTCTTGTACATGTCCGCGGCGCGACCGGGCAAACCTGCCGACGTTACGCCCCGACGGCCGGCTCGACTGCCACGCGGTCCCGCTTCATGATCGCCGGGGCAATAGTCAGCAACAGGAAACCAATGGCGGCCATCAGGCATCCCGACAAAATGAAGGCCGGCTCCGGCCCAAAGGCGGTAACCAGCGAACCTCCAAACAGCGGTCCGATCAACGTTGCGGTGGAAGTTAAGCTGGATACCGTTCCAAACACCCGGCCAGTCACAGCCTCGGGGGTCCGCTGTTGCAGCATGACCTGAAACGGAATAAAGGTCATGCCGGCACCCAGTCCGGCAAATGCAAACAACGTCAACATCAGTGCGGTCACCCCGTCGGTATGGGACAAGTGGCTTACGATGAAACCTGCTGCCGCAAATACCAACCCTAGCATAGCCCCGCCGAAACCCATTTTGAACAAAGGGGCGATGCGAAGCCGCTGCGTAAACCAGGCTGCCGTCAGGGTTCCTACCCCGCTAAACGTAATGCACCAGCCAAGCAGGTCATCGGACACCCCCGGAATCTCCCGAAACAGGACAACCGCTTGCGAGTCGGCGATTTGCAGGACGAGCAAGGTGGCACACAGGATCAGGGTTCCGAAGGCGAGCAATGGAATCCCTCCGATAATTTTGGCGCCGGCCGCCATTTCCGTCCAAAAGCTTTGCTTGTTTTTGGCGGAAACCGGTTCCCCCGCTTCTCCCTCCATCGACTTCAACTGCTCCGCAGCCTCCCGCAGTTTACCCGGAACCTTGCTTAACAACAGCGCCGAAACGAGAAAGGTTCCCGCATCGACAACAAAGCACACCGTGACGCTAAAGGCCGCGGTCAGCATGCCGCCTAGGGCTGGACCAATTATCTTGGTGCCCTGTTCGATGATTGCACTGTAGGAAACGGCCTGATCCAGCTGCTCATGCGGCACGATTTCCTTGATTTTGCCGTTCTTCGCCGGGGAGAAGATAACGTCCAGAATCCCTTTGGCAATCAACAGGACGTACACCTGCCAGATTGCCGTCACGAATACGAATCCCAGCAGGACCACAAACCGCACGAGATCCGAGAAGACCATCAGCTTCTTGCGTTCGATTCGGTCCGCAAGCATCCCGGCCAACGGCCCTCCCACGAGAACGGGCAACACCATAAAAAGGGAAACCATCGTAATTTCCCAAGGCGTGGCTTGCCACTTCAGGCCAACCATCGTCAGCAACGCGAGTAAATACAGCCAATCGCCGATATTGGATACCAGTTGCGCCGACATCAGCGCTAAATAGGCGCGATTTTGCAACAGTCCGGACTTTTCCCGGCTTGCCGTCTTATTCCCAAATCCCATCATTCTTCCCTCATCCCCTACTCCAAACGATTATGAAGTTATCTTAATGAATCCGAAGGGGCAATCCATCCGTCTGGGGACGGATTCGTCCCCTGTGCCGCAGGCTGAAATTTGCAGAGGTCGCAAGGCGCAACGATAAACATTTATTTCCATTAAAAAAAGCGCAAATTGTGATAAATTATATTTTTTTTAATTCTGAAGTGTTTTAAGATTACAATAATTCGACCATGTAAAAAGATTCACAAATATAAAGTAAGGGCGGGATGCACATGATGACAACCGAAGAACGCGGAACGGACTTGTCGCTGCATTTGTACCGGGTTTTTGCCAAATCATTTAAGAGCGTCAACGAACACGCGGTCACGGGGAGCAAAATCCAGGGGTTTAACCCGACGGCTTTCGCCGTCCTGGAGGTTCTTTATTACAAAGGCTCACAGCCGATTCAGCAAATTGGGGCCAAGCTGCTACTCCAAAGCGGCAACGTGACTTACGTGATCGACAAGCTTGAGGCAGCAGGCTTGCTTCACCGGACGCCCTGTCCGCGTGACCGGCGCGTGATTTATGCCGAGTTGACGCCGAAAGGCAAAGAGTTGATGGATCAGCTGTATCCGGAATTTTCCGATCGCATCGACCATGCGCTTAGCGGGTTGAACGACGAAGAGAAGCAAATTATGATCGAACTGCTGAAGAAAATGGGCCGCGAAGCCGAGAAGCTCGCTCCCCTGTTGCGCAAATAAGACAAAAAAGCTGTAGCCGAGGTCATCGTAACGATGAACTTGGCAACAGCCCTTTTGTGAAGATCCGGGAGCAATTTCAATAGAATAGAGTGATGTAATCACCTTATTTCGCCGATCTCGCTAGATCCAGGCAAAATAAGGTGATTTTTTCACGTTATCCAGGTAAAAAAGAGTGTGATTCGCCGACCTATGCCCAAATAAGGTGAAACCATCACTTTATTTGAAGCTTGAATCGCCACCCCCGCCTCAATAAGGTTAAAAAATCACGTTAAGGACGGAAGCCTAACTCCCTAAACTAATGGCTTGGATCCATATCCTTGTTGTGATCGCGATTGTTGATGTCCCGGTGCCGACGGTCATTCACCTTTTGCTGCATCTGCTGGGCCTGATGCGCATTCACCGGGGTCCGGTCCAAATCCTCAACCACGTTAGTCAAATTTTTGTCGATACCCGATTTGCTTCGTGCCATCGCGTTTGTCCTCGCTTTCTCTCCTTAAGGGTTCGTCATTGGCGACAATGCTTGCGCGCATTCATGGATATGACGGACGTAATCCCCGGTCAATTCCTGGATCTGCACGCTGTCCTCCGCTATGGTCTGCCCGTCCCGCTCCACATCGACCAGCTCAACGCGAATCTCGCGCGGGTCCATATAAGAGCATTGAAAATCAAAGGAAAAAAACTGATGTCCCGCCGCATTGATATGAATTCGCAGCCCCTGGGGGTTGGCCCCATCAGCCTGCACCTGCGCAGAGTCTCCCGGATTCAGATATTCCGGCAACTGCTTCTGCCAGGCATCCACCAGCGTGTGCTGGTCCATATTCATTTCTTTGTTCATAGTTACACCTCCCCTTTCCCGTTAAGGTGCGAAGAGGCGGGCTTTTTTATACCGGGATACGAAAAACAAGCTGCCGCCCTGTTTCAACAGGAATCGGCAGCTTGGGGAAGGCGAAGGCTGCGCCGGGAAGTTCAGGCGAATGGGACAAGCGCTAAGCTAAGCTCTATCCACGGCGGGCTTGCTTGCCGTGGCCTCGTCGTCCTCTTGCCCCGGGGCCCGGTTACGCAGCCCGAAAGCGCACAGGATGCCGACAATCGCGATGACTGCCATCACGATAAACAACGTATGCAAGCTTTGCGCTAGAACCTGCTTCAGCTCTCCCCAAAGTTCGGGGGCTAGTAAATGGACTTTTTCGGGAGACAGCAGTTGGTCGATATCGTCCTGTGAAATCGGGACGCCCGCTGCTGTACCATTTTTCGTCTGGGCCGCGATCCGCAGATTAATTAAGGTGCCGAAGGCGGCGACACCAATCGTCTGCCCGATCGATTTGACGAACGAATTCAGCGCCGTGGAGGCGCCGCGGAGGCTGTATCCAACAGAGGACTGGGCGATGATGGTAAATACGGTGAACGAGAAACCAAACCCGATTCCGTACAATGCGTTAAAGATTAATAACGGCCAAATCGGCATTCCTTCGGTGATCATGGCCAATCCCGCCGCACCCAAGGCAATGATAATCATGCCGATCAGCGAAGTGTAGCGAGAGCCCCGGGAAATCAGCCAACGGCTGCCCAAGACGGAGCCCAGCATCCAGCCGATGGACATCGGGGCCAGCGCCAGCCCGGAAATCGTCGCGTTTTGGCCATGCACCCCTTGAATCCAAAGGGGGAGGTATGACGTTAAGCCGATCAGCAGTGCGCTGGCTAAAAGGCTGGTCAAATTCGAGAAAGCGATGTCGCCAATCCGGAACAACTTCAACGGCACGAGCGGTTCCTCCGCCCGTTGTTCCGCAACGAAGAACAACACCAGGAAACAAGCCGCCACAGCAAAGATCCCGATCAGCCACGGCGAAGTCCAGGCCAACTGCTGCCCACCCGTCGCCAGTCCGATCAGTAAGGCGGATACACCTATCGTAAAGGTTGCCGCCCCCAGATAGTCCACCTTAACCTTGCGTTTCTCGATCCGCTCATGCAGATAAACGATGATGAAGTAAAGCGACAGCAAGCCAAACGGCACATTAAAGTAGAAGGCCCAGCGCCAATTCAGCGAATCCACGACATATCCCCCCAGAAGCGGACCAATCAAGGAGGAAATGCCCCAAACGGAGCTGATCCAGCCCTGGATTTTGGAGCGTTCCTCGATGGAGTAAATGTCGCCGATGATCGTAAACGTGACCGGAACCAGACCGCCGGCCCCGATCCCTTGTAGGGCGCGGAACCCGATCAGTTGCCCCATGCTTTGGGCCGTACCGGATAATATGGAGCCGGCCAAGAACAGCAGCGAGCTGATGACAAACACCGGCTTACGGCCGTACAGGTCACTGATTTTGCCGAAAATCGGCGTTGTGACGGACATCGTCAGCAGATAGGCGGTAAATACCCAACCGAGCAGCCGGGCTCCGCCGAGGTCGCCGACGATACGGGGGCCCGCCGGGCCAATGACGGTGCCTTCAATCGCAGCTAAAAACGTGGATAATAGCAAACCGGTCAAGATATAGTTACGTTTCAGTTTGGGTGCTTTCATGTTGAACGATACTTCCTTTCTCTACCATCCGTACAATGATTTCATAACCACTCATTATAGTAGAATGCCCGAAAAAAAGAAAGACGGACGGCAAACCCGGGTCCTGTTCCTGGATTGTCGTCCGTATCGTTATCGTGTGGCTAGCTCAGCTTCGTTTGCTCCAGCTCAGCTCCTCGTCTCTAAGCTGCCCTTCCGCCATTCGCCAGCGTTTGACGGGTTCGCCTTCAAACAACTCCGGTTCATGGGTGATCATGATCAGCGCGGCCCCCTCCCCCAGCGCCTCGCGGCATAAATTCGTGAGCAAGCGGACGCCGCCATAATCGATGCCCGCCGTTGGCTCATCAAGAATGTACAGCCGCTTCGGACAGATCATAACCGAGGCCGCACTCAGCAGGCGCTTCTCCCCGCCGCTTAACCAATACGGGGATTCGCCGGTTTTACCGGCTAAACCAATCGCTTCCAACATGCGTTCGGCCCGCTGTCGCAGCTCCTTTGGCACAGGATCCTGCGGTCTCAGCCGCAGTTCGGCGCGCGGGCTATAGAGCAGCTCGTCCCACACGGTTGAGGCGACGAATTGCTGCTCCGGCTGCTGAAACACGTAGCCGATCTCGGACGCCCTATCGTAAAGCGTCCGGCGGGCAGTGTCCCGGCCCTGCCAAAACACCGTACCTTTAGGTGGGGGCAGAAGGCCCATCAGCAAGCGGGACAACGTGGTTTTGCCGGAACCGTTGTCCCCGCACAGCAGCCGCCAGTCGCCAGGGTACAGCGTCAGGCGGACATCCCGCAGCACCGGCTCGGCCCCGCGGGCGAAAGCGTAGCTGAGCCCTCGCGCCTCGAGCAGGGGCGCGTGAGTCGCCGCCGATGCCGGCCCGGCGGCGGGGGCGAGGGCGGCGGGCCCCGCAGGGCCGCCGCCGCTGGAGCCAGGGCCTGCTGCCGCCGCCGATGGTTCGGCCGGCAGCAGGCCCAGCTCTTCCAGCCGCGCGCTCGCGCCGCGGCGGAGGGGCTCCGCCGGACCGTCCAACGTGACGGTTCCGGCGTCCAGCACGACGAGCCGCGGCGCAGCCAGCGCGAGCTCGTCCATCCGGCCGGACATCGTCACGATGGTCCGGCCTTCGCCGTGCAGGCGGCGCAGCAACGCCAGCAGCCGCCGGCGCGAGGCGGCGTCGAGGCTGGCCGCCGCCTCGTCGAGCACGAGCAACGGCGGCTCCAGCGCCAGCACCGCCGCTATTGCCGTGCGCTGCCGCCCGCCGCCGGACAGCGCATGCACGGGCGTAAGGCGACGGGGCGTCATCGCCACCGCCGCCAGCGCATCCGTTACCCGCCGTTCCAACTCGGCGGCGGGGACGCGCAGGTTCTCCGGGCCGAAGGCGACTTCGTCTTCGACCCGGCCCTGCACGAGCTGCGCGTCGGGGTCCTGGAACACGACCCCAATACGCCGGGCCACCTCGCCGATCTCCGCTTCCGCGGGATCGACGCCGTCCACGAGCACTCGGCCCTTGCGGTTCCCTCCCCCGGTTCGGGGGAGATAACCGCTGATCAGCTGCGCCAGGGCCGATTTGCCGCTGCCGCTCGCGCCGACGAGCGCCACCCACTCCCCGCGTTCCACGGTGAGCGTCACGCCTTGCACCGCCGGAACCCCGTCCGGCTCGAACGCGTAGCTGACATTGTGCAGTTCCAGTGCGGGGCGCGACATCTTACGCTTCCATCCGGCGGCCTGCCGCGAAGCGGCGAAGAAGTCCGCTGCCCGCCAAGGCGTCACCAAGCAGCTTGACCAGCAAGCCGCACAAGACCATCCCGCTCAGTACCCGGACGACCAATGCGATCAGCAGGATATCCATTCCCCATTTCGTATAACCGAACATTTGGGCGGCGAAGAAGAACCACACCGGCACCATCGCGCCTCCCGTCACCATCAGCATCGGCCAACTCCATTTTTTATATCGCACAAGGGCAAAGGCTCCCTCCACGATCACCAAATAACAGGCAGCGGCCACGAAGCAGGACAAAATGCCGTACGCCGTTCCCATAAAAGCTTGGACAACCGCCCCGATACCGTAGGTAATCAAGGCCGTCCCCGGTTTGCGGATAATATAATACGCCAGCAATCCGTAGATCATATACAAACCGGTGATCGTCGAGGTGAGGATCGGTCCCCCCAACCCGTTCAACGCTTGATTCAGCGGCGACAGAAAAACTGTCATCACGGCATTCGCCGCTGCCAGCATGGCCATCAACACGATATCTAGTGTGGTAAAGCGCTGAAACGCCTTGCCCGAACTTGCTCCCTTCACATGAACCATCCTCTCATCGCTTTCGATTGTTAACCATAAAACATAATTTAGGTTAACAATCAATCGGCGTCAAGTCCTTTTTTTGAACCGTTGCCCCTCTGCGTTAATCTCCCTGTGTCGCTAAAGCGCGAGAAAGCGAGATCCTTCGGGCCTGCAAGGGTTAAATTATCTCACAGCACCCACAGACCCGCCGTCAAAATCAAACTTATCATGATCGTCCCTATGCCAATGGCTTTAAACGGCACCTCCCGTAAAAACGTCCGCTCCCGATACGCGCCAAACCCCTTGGCATCCATCGCCCCGGCGGTTTGTTCCACGCGCCTTATCGCCCCGGTGAATACGGTCACTAACTGACCCCGACGCTGTTCCAGTCGCTCCTGGATCCCTCGCGGTTGCCGGCCCATCCGGAGTTTGCGGGCGGCCGCAGCCTGCCTGCCTTCCTCCGCCAACAATGGCAGAAACGTCAGCGCCATCGAAATTCCAAACACAAACCGGTACGGCAACTTCAAACGGGTTGTCATGATCACGACGAAATCCTTAGGATCAGTGGACTCGATATAAGCCAGCGAGGACAAAAACAAGCTAACCATCCGCAGGGTCACCGCTGCGGCGTCGCTTAGTGCAACCCCCGAAACCAGCAGAGGTCCCTCGGTACTGCCCTCTCGAAGCTGTACGGCTAGTGCAGTTACAACAAATAACGGCAGGCCAAAGCCGAGGATCCATGCAAACCGCCGCAATAACCGGTGCCAACTCATCCCGGCCCCCAGCTTAGCCGCTACGATCAACGTTAGCAATAAGACGATCTGCCGTCGCGGGTCGTCCCAATGCATGGCGAGCGCAGCAAGGCAAGCTAACGCGACCAGTTTGCTGAGCGGATCAAGACGGTGAAGGAATCGACCACCGTACTCTTTGCTATACTCCATCGTTAACTCGCCCCTCCTGCGTAATACTCTTTCTTTAACAAGGAATACATCAGCAGATCAACAAAGCCGCTCTCCGTCCATTGATACTGCCGAAGCAGTCCTTCCTCCAGGAATCCGAACGCCTTCAGCAGCCTGCGAGAAGCGTTGTTCCTCGGGTCGACCAGCGCCTCGATACGGTTTAATCCCATCGTTTCATACCCATAGGCGAGCAGCATCCGCAGCGCTTCCGACATATATCCATGCCCCCAGTACTCCCTGCCCAAGTCGTAGCCGATCTCGCCGCGATAGGCTCCGGCCAGCTCCCAGACATTAAATCCGCAGCTGCCGATCAGCTTCTTCTCCTCCTTGAGCTCTATGCCGAAGCGAAGCGTGTCCTCGCTCTCGGATAAACCGTTAAGTAGGTTAATCATCTCCCAAGTGTCCTCTACCGAGGTGAACGGCGGAAGATTCATGTACTTTATTACCTCAGAATCACTCCAATAATGAAACAAAACCCCTGCATCGTTCCGCTCCATCCGCCGCAGCCGCAGCCTTTCGCTTTCTAGCACGGGAATGTCCCCGCCGCATCTAAACACGATTTCCAGTTCCCCCTCGCCGTTTCCGCTTCTGCATGTTTGAGTGATGTTCAGGGATTTGTTCTTTCTCCATTACAACACCCTTTTATAGATAATCATATCGGAATAAACTCGTCAAAGGGGAAGGGCAAATTTTACAGAGGGGCGATTTTCCTTCCAACTTTTCGGTGATACTATTATAGACATAGAGAGCTTTACGGATAGGCTCGCAAGGAGGAACCCACGCAGATGGTATTTACGATCGTTATCTTGGTTTTGCTGCTTGCCGTATTGGCATTTGTGAGCGGGGTGCCGCGCTTTGCGGTTCGCCAGATCACCCAGATGCGGCTGCAAACGAATGAGAGTATTTACGAATATTTAGAACGAACGGGTGTATATACCCGCGAACAATTCGAGCGGTTACCCAAACAAGCAGTACAGGTAATGTCCCGCGACGGATTGAAGTTAAACGGGTACGTGCTGGAGTTGTTCCCCGAGAGCCACCGCTGGATGATCATCGTTCACGGTTATACGGTCTCGTTGCTCGCCTCAACGCAATATATCGAAATGTTTCAAAAGGCGGGCTTTAACATTCTGCTCGTGGATCAACGCCGGCATGGCGGCAGTGAAGGAAGCTACACAACCTATGGTTATCAAGAGAAGTACGATGTCCAAACGTGGGTACATTGGATCCTTGAGAATTACGGGGAAAGTAGTGTGATCGGCCTTCATGGCCAATCCTTAGGGGGCGGAACGGTTCTGGAGTATCTCTCCATTGCCCATCCCAATGTGAAATTCGTCATCGCCGACTGCCCATACTCGGACCTGACGGAGCTCATGCGCCATCAAATTTCCAAGCTGAACAGGCTGCCGGCCAAGCCGCTCTTGCCGCTGGTTGACAAGCTGCTGCAGCGCAAAGCCGGCTTCCGACTGCATCAGGTTAGTCCAATTAAGGCCGTCGAAAACAGCAAGTTACCGGTGTTGTTCATCCATGGCATGGAAGACAACTACGTACCGACCTATATGAGCCGAGAGATGTACAGTCAAAAACCCGAACCCAAAGAACTGCTGCTCGTGGAGGGCGCGGTCCACGCCAATGCCTACGGCATCAATCCGAAGCGGTATACCGATCAGGTTCAGACCTTCATCGAGAAGGCACTAGGCGCGGATGAACAATCCTCCGCTTATTTACCAAGCATCTGACTTTGAGCCATGACGATATACTGATCCAGGCGTTGGCTTAATTCCAGAATCGTGCCGCTGCTGAAGTTGTCTTGGGTAGCGGCATTCATTAATTCCAGACGCAGGTGCTCAATGGTCGCCTTCAGATCATTGCTGATTTTGTTATTGGTACGGCTTACGCCTCGGAGAGTTTGAGGTACCATAAAATCACCTTTTCATTAATCTTGTCCCTATTTTACCTCATGATGCCAAAAAACATATTTTGCAAATTTGATAAAAATTAGCACTCGGTGTCGGACTTTGTAAGAAAAAATAGTCCCCCCTCCGCAGGAATGCTATCCCTCGACAAAAAACTTATTTATAATAGATTTTATTACTGCCGACGGCCTAGGTCAGCCTGCAGTTTCAAGGAGGGAATAACGTATGTTTCATGCCAGCGAATACAGCGGCTCCCGCGAAGAGCGGCAGAATGCCGTCTTGTCGCAGCTTCAAGCGCTCATTTACGAGGAAAGCAGCCAAGTAGCCAATTTAGCCAACGCCGCCGCGCTGCTGAACTTTTTCTTAGATGATATCAACTGGGTCGGCTTCTATTTGTTCGACGGCCAGGAGTTAGTACTTGGGCCGTTCCAAGGCCTACCGGCCTGTATTCGGATCCCGCTCGGCAAAGGCGTGTGCGGGACCAGTGCGGAACGCCGAGAAACGCTGCGGATCGAAGATGTCTACGCCTTTCCGGGACACATCGCCTGCGACGCGGCGTCCAATAGCGAGATTGTCGTACCGATCGTCGTGGGAGACCAACTCATTGGGGTACTGGATATCGACAGTCCGCTGAAGGGGCGGTTTGATGCCGAAGATCAGGCATTCCTGGAGCAATTTGTGGCGACGCTCGCCAAGCAGTTGTAGTTGACAGACCCACATAACGTGGGGAGTATGTTGCGGGATTTGCTCGTTCCACGAGCTCTATAGGCCTTTGCGCGTTTTCCGCGCAGGGGTCTTTTTTTGACTGTTACCTTAGTGCCCGCCGTCGCTCTCCCGCTTTGGGTTCCCATTCTATCAATTTTATGCGATATTTCATTCATATCCCGCTGCCTTCGCCTCGTTTGCTCCTATTCTGTTCGATTTTTCATACAAAATTCCGGTTTCAGGGCCTTACTCTCTCCGTTTTATACGATTTTTCATACAAATCCTCCGTTCGATAGCAAGCTCTCCCCATTTATACGCGATTTTTCATATACATTCCTTATACCAGGTTTACCCACGTTCGATAAAAAAGAAGCGCGAGCATAAGGGGCTAGACTGCCCTTTATGCTCGCGCTATTTTATCCTGCCATCCCCAGCGCCGCGGCTTAATACCGCCAGAGATTAATCTTCTCCCGGCTTTGTGACGATAACCATACCCTCCACATGCCGTTTGCTCATCAGCTTGCGCTTTTTCCGGTTCTCCTTCGAATCAAAGACGATATCAAGATCGTAGTCCTCCGGATATAGCGACTCGCTCTTGAGATATGGCTTCAACCGTTTATGGTTGATTTTGATTTTCTGTTTCTGAACCTGAACCCATGCCATTCCTCGAGAATCCGGGGGTTCAACGACGATGCCGATTTTTCCAATGGACGTCACCAGGACAGCGTCGCCAACCTCAAACTTGCGGGAGGGTTGGATCGCCGCTTCGGCAGCTTCTTCGGGGGCTCCTTCCGCCTCCTTCCCATCACCGCCTGTCTCTCGGCGACCCCGGGGTATTGACACGGCTGGCGCTGAGGATCGCTTCGGCGGCACGATTTCGTCCCACCGCATGCCCCCGCTTCCAGAGCCATCAGTGAATTGCTGTCGGCTGACGATATGCTGCGAGCGTTCGATGATTCCGCCGGACATCCCTAGCTTACGGGCAATTTCGATCGCATAGCTGCGGCCGGATTGCCCGATGGTCAAGCGATACAACGGGCGCAGCGTCTCGGCGTCAAATTCCATACGGGCGTTCTCGAAGCCCTCCGCTCGAGAGGCAAACGTCTTAAGTTCGTTAAAATGCGTCGTAACCATCACTGTAGAACCTTTGCGTGCGAACTCCTCCAGTACCGCGATCGATAACGCGATCCCTTCCCCCGGGTCGGTACCTGCGGCCAACTCGTCGATCAGCACCAAGGTAGACGGCCTTGCCTCCTGTAAGATTTCCACCAGGGCACCGATCTGAGCAGAGAAAGTGCTGAGCGACTGCTCCAGGTTCTGTCCGTCCCCGATGACCGCGCGGATGCCTTGGAATACCGCAAACCGGCTGTCCGACGAGACCGGCACCAGCAGGCCCGATTGCACCATCAAGGACAGCAGACCCACCGTCTTTAGGACAACCGTCTTCCCGCCGGTGTTAGGGCCGGTGATGATCAGCGTCCGGTAATCGGCGCCAATCGCTACATCCAGAGGAACCATCGTTTGCAGCAACTTCGGATGCTTTGCCCCTCGAATCACCGTGTCACCGCTCTCGCTCAGCTGTACCGGGGCACCGCTAATCGCTGCCGCATATTTCGCTTTTGCAAATATGAAGTCGTACGTCCCCGTGATCTCGATGTTCCGAACAAGGACAGCGGCTTCTCGTTCGACCAATCCGGCGAGGTAACCTAAGATTTTGGCCTCCTCCCGGGCTTCCTCTCCTTGAAGCAGCTCCAGCTCTCCCTGCAGCGCCGCAACCTCCTGCGGTTCGATGAACACCGTCTGCCCGCTGGTCGACTGGTCCAGCATACGCCCGTTGACTTGCTTGTAATAATCCTTTTTGACCGGAATCACATATCTGCCACCGCGGACGCTCACAATGTTCTCTTGCAAAATGGAAGCATGGCGAGCCATGACGGACTGAATGCGCTTCTGAATCCGCTCCTTGACGACCGCGATTTTCTTGCGCGTCTTCTCCAGCTCCCGGCTCGCTTCATCTGTGATCACCCCGAACCGGATACAACGAAGGATCTCCTGCTGCAGCGAGGGTAAATCTTGTAGGTCGGTCGCATAAATGCCAATTCGCCAGGCCATTTCGCCTTTAGAGGCCATATATTTCTTCAATTGCCCGCAGCTGTGCAGGAACGTCTGCACCGCCATCAGATCTTGTTCGGTGAACAAATAACCCGTGCCTAGCAAAGAGACGACCCACTCAATCCCTTCCAGAGAGGGCAGCGGTACACTGGCCCCTTTCCCGTATAAAGCGAGCGCTTCCGCGGTTTCCGCGATCGCTCGTTCGATCACCCGTTTTTCCACCATCGGCGTAAGTTGCTCGATTCGATGCCGACCAGCATAAGATACCGCGTATCCCAGCAACTCCTGCTTAATGCTCTCATATTCCAACGTACTACTCGAAAATGTATTCAAGGTAGAACCTCCTTCAATGGGTTGTCATTCCTTCTTTTTGATATCAAAAAAGGCAAAGGACGGCACGTATGCCATCCTTTGCCTAGACCTCTCCCGCTGATGCCGATCAGAAAATCAAAAAAGCCGTGCTGAAAACAGCACGGCTTCATCATGATCATGATGACGGCAGCTAGGGAGAAGCTGCAAGATGTCCCGCGTGTGTTCTTAACTCATTCATAGACCGAAACAAGCGTACGGAAAAATACGGGCGCGCTCCGACTTCAAGCGGCACGTTCCTGTACCCTGTGTAACCGTCTCTATGAAGTTAACTAGTTAAGAACTTTCACCGACATCAATATCTCTCCTCTTTAGAGGTAATTCAAAAAGTCATCTTTCGATCACGAAGTGGGCCAAGAAGTAATTTCGACATCGAATCTTGAATTCACCCGGGCCTTCCGTTGCTCTCGTAGCCTCCGGCTACGCTCCGCTACTCAGTCCCTAGCTTCATTCAACCTTCTCGGTGCTCCAAACCTGACTTTTTGATTTTCATTAAATAGGTAATTCAAAAAGTCATCTTTCGATCACGAAGTGGGCCAAGAAGTAATTTCGACTTCGAATCTTGAATTCACCCGGGCCTCCCGTTGCTCTCGTAGCCTCCGGCTACGCTCCTCTACTCAGTCCCTAGCTTCATCCAACCTTCTTGGTGCTCCAAATCTGACTTTTTGAACTTCATTGAAATGAGGTAATTCAAAAAGTCATCTTTCGATCACGAAGTAATTCAAAAAGAAGGAATACCTTTAATTTACCAAAAAGAGGCGCTATTCGTCAAGAATCCGAGTTTATGCGCACTTCATCCCTTTTTGAGTGGAATATCTTGCTAATTGAGTGAATTGATTAATTTTATTCTTACGATCATTTCATGTATTATATATGGGGCGTTAAAATTGTTAACTCGGCATTAAATTCAACTAAAGGAGCTTTTGCGGAAAGGAAGGAAACGAAGTGTCACAATTCAATCGCATCCGGCTCGCCAACATCAAGCCGTTTGTCTTTTTCTCCGTCATTATGATCTTGAAGATTTATCTCGTCTGGACGGCCATTTTTGATGGAGTTCCTGCTTGGGGGCCATTGCTGAAGGAAATCCCGTTTATCTGGGTTTTGTTCTGCCTGATTGAATGGTTCTCCTCCAAACGTAAGATTGGCCTTTATCTAACTGTAAACTTGATCGTTACCGCGATATTCTTCGCAGCCGTTATGTATCATAAATATTATGGGGTAATCGTAAATTATACTGCCCTGCAGCAGGTCAATCAGGTCACCGCCGTGAAGAACAGCGTGTTCTCCCTGCTGGCGCCTTATTATTTGCTGATCTTTCTGGACATCGTTGTAATCGGCTTCTGGCTGTTCCGGAAGAAGCGTGCCGAGAAGCTTAAAGCTTTCTTTAATCTAAAAAAAGCCAGCACTGGCGTAATCGCCGGCATCTTCGGCTTCTCCCTGCTGCTGTGCATCTTCAACATTTGGCCGAACCGGGCCAGCATGAACGAAATTAAGCAAGCCGAGCAAATGGGCATCCTGAACTATGAGACGTACACGATTTTCTCCAGCACCAAGAAGGAAGAGCTGGTCGATAAAAACCAGATCTCGCAAGCGAAAATCGATAAGTTGAAGGGCATTACCGCCCCGTCCGATCCGAAGTATTTCGGTGCTGCCAAAGGCAAGAACCTGATCATCATTCAGATGGAATCGTTCCAGAACTTCCTAATCGACCTGAAGATCGACGGCCAGGAAGTGACGCCGAACATGAACAAGCTGGTCAAGGAAAACACGTACTTCAACCATTTCTATCAAATGGTTGGTCAAGGTAACACCTCCGATGCTGAATTTGTCGTCAATACCTCATTCTATATTCCATATAATGAGGCGGCGACGCAAAACTACCCGGACAAGGAATTGCCGAGCTTGCCGAAACTCATGCGGGATCAAGGTTATGATACCGCGACGTTCCATACCAACGTCGTTGATTTCTGGAATCGCGGCGAACTGTACAAAGCGATTGGCTTTAACCGTTATTATGACCAGAAATGGTTTGGTACAGAGGACACCGTATTCTTTGGACCTTCAGATGAAGTGCTGTACAAGAAAACAGCCGAAGAGCTGGACCGCATGCAGCAAACCGGACAGCCTTTCTATACCCAAGTCATCTCGATGACGGCGCATCATCCGTTCACGACGCCGCATGAGAAGGATAAAATCCAGCTGCCGGAGCGTTATCAGGACAATATGGTTGGCGATTATCTGCGGGCGCAAAGCTATGCAGACTACGCGTTGGGCCAATTTATTCAGGACTTGAAGCAAAGAGGCATTTGGGACAACAGCGTCGTTATGATCTATGGAGATCATCTTGGCTTGCCGATGTATTCGCTGGACAAACATGGACTTGAGCTGATGAAAGAGATCTACGGCCGAGATTACAGCTATATTGATATGATTAACATTCCGATGCTCATTCATGCCCCTGGCGTCGACACGCCTGCGGTTATGAACAATGTCGGCGGCCAGGTTGATATCCTGCCAACGGTGGCTAACCTGCTCGGCGTGAATCTCGATAACCACATCCACTTCGGTGAGGATATTTTGAACCAGACGTCTTACAACTTATTACCGCAGCGTTATTATCTTCCGTCCGGCTCGTTCCTGAACGATCAGGCGTTATTTATCCCAGGGGTTTGGTACAACGATGGTACGAAGTACCCGCTGGCGAAAGATGGCGTGAAGCAAGCATTGACGACGGAAAGCGAATATAATCGTGCGCTTGAACTGCTCCGCCTCAGCGACAGTTACGTGCAACAGCTGCCCGACCGGGTGAAAGAAAACAAAGAATGACACGAGGATTTGCAAAAAAATCAGAGCCGCAGGCATCCCGAATCGGGATGTCCTGCGGCTCTCTTTTCTTCACCCTTACAACGCCGGAGTGGCAACTCCCTCCATTGCTGTTTTCTCTAGCGCTTGCCTTTGGCATTCCTGGCTTAATCCGCGTTCATGAAGCAACTCCTGCTCTTTCATGCGTAGATGCTTACGCCCTCTCCAGCGGAAGAATGAAAACACGCCGCGGATATATTCGTCGCTGATCATGCTGGCATAAATCGCAATGATTCCCCAACCCAGCGATACCCCAAATAAATACGAACAACCGGTTGCCACCACCGACATGAAAATCAAGGAGATCACCATTGTGTAACGGGTGTCCCCTACTGCATTCAAGGAGTTGCCAAGTGCCATGTTAATCATTTTACCAGGCTGCAGCAGCAGATTCAGCCATAGCAACGCAGCGCATAAGGCCAAGATATCGGTATCTTGCGTAAACAGCCCCAGTAGCTTGGGACCTAACAACACGAGAATAAACGCGTTGACGATAACCAGCGGCAGTCCGAAGGCCAACACCCGGTATACCGCACGATACGCTTCCTTCGTTTTGCCTGCTCCGTAAAGATGGGCGATCTGAATTTGCGCCGCCATTGCCAACGAGAAACCTAACATGAAGCAAAACGACTCCAGCGTATTCATATACGTCCTGGCGGCCAGTTCGGTGGAGCCAAGCACCGCGAGGAACGAGAAGATCGCCAGCTGCGAGAACACCCAACTCGCCGAGTTGACCCCAAGCGGCCAGCCGATCACGAGCACTTCCTTGAATAGCTTGCGGTCAAACACCGGAATATCCTTTATCCCGATCCGCCGCTGGAACGTACCCAGGAAAATAAACAGCAACACAACCGTAGCGATCAACCGGCTAATCACCGTTGAGATGGCTACCCCGGTTAACCCCCATTGCGGAAATCCGAAGGCTCCGAATATAAAGCAATAGTTCATGAAGATATGGATGACGTTCATGCCGATCGCCGTAAACATCGGGCCCTTCGTATTCCCGGTGTTGCGGATCGCCGTCCCTAGCATGGAGATCATCGCGGTCAATATCATCCCGCCGCCAACGATGGAAATGTAGACTTTGGCCAGCGTCAGCAGTTCGTCCGGAAGCTGCAGCATCGTGGCGATCGGCCCCGGTACGGCGATCAGCAGGATACTGAGGAAGATCCCGATCGCAGCCGTTACTTTAAAGGCAATAATGGCAACGGTCCGGGCATCCTCTTCGCGGCCCGAGCCGATCTTCTGGGCGATGACGATCCCCGCGCCGCTCGCTACCGTAGCAAACAGCGTAGTCAGCGCATTAAACAGCTGGTTGGAAAACCCGACGACCGCCACCGCATTATCGGATATGCGGCTGACCATCAACGTGTCGACGGTGCCCAGCAGGATTTGCAGGAACAATTCGATAAATATAGGCCAAGCGAGCAGCCAGAGGGAAAATTTATCCTTCTCGCCGCCCTTGATTTTCTTCATTATTACAACCTCCTGGATATCGGAGAATCCAATGGACTCCCTGTCATCGTGTTAACATGAAACACATTATAGATGTTAACTTCATCTTGATGTATCATTGAATCAACTCAATCTTTCAATATTCCAACTTAAGAGGAGCTGGTACCTTTTGCCTCCTATTATTGAATTTACCGCGCCCCCACTCCCTCACTATATCGTCAGCGGTTCGGCGGTTATTCCGGTGGGCGGCAAGCATCCGAGCCGGCAAAATATCGGCGCCTTCGACCTATTAGTCGTCGAACACGGGCGTTTATTCATCGGGGAGGAAGGACGCGATTACGAGGTGACGGCCGGACACGCCTTGATTCTCCGTCCCGACTGCTATCACTATGCGCTGGAAGGCTGCCGGGAGGATACCCTGCACCATTGGCTGCATTTTCAATTAATGGGCGATTGGAGGGTTGTTGAGGACGAAGCCTATCGGCATTGCGGATGCAGCATGACGGATAAAGACGTCCCCGGTTCGATCTCCCTGCCTCCGTTTACCGCTACGTCGTATATCGTCCCCCTGCCCCAATATACGAAGCTGGCCCAGCCGCAAAAGATCATCACCCTGCTGAACGAACTGGTCGAATTGAACCGAAACCTTCATTTGGACAGCGTCCGACTGCGCCAGCAGGCCCTTTTTCAAGACGTGATCGTGGAGTTATCCGCCTCGTCCGCCCCTGCCGGACTTCCTCCGCAGTCGGCCTGCGCCGAGAAGGCGGCCTCCTATCTACGCGAGCATTACTGTGAGCCCTTTTCCGCGCAAAAGCTTGGAGAGAGCATCAATTTCCACCCGGTGTACATCGCCCGTTGCATGCAGAAGGTGTTCGGCTGTTCGCCTGCCGTTTATCTGCAACGCCTTCGCATCGAGCAAGCCAAGTTGTTGCTCCTTCAAACGGATCTGACGATCGAGCGAATTGCCGAACAAGTCGGCTTTAACCAAGCCGCATATTTCACTGCCTGCTTCAGTAAGACCGAAGGGATGTCCCCGCGGAAATATCGCCAGCGATTCACTTGGAACAATGAATAGGCTACCTGTTTCCGTGATCCCGGGGATTGGTTTTTTGATTATCGCTCAGGACTCCTCTATAATTCAAAGAAACCGCTTTTTTACTTAAGCCAAATGGGGGAAATGGATTGACACTTGTGAAAATATTTGCCGACAGCATCTCGGATCTGCCGGAGGCCTGGGCCCGTGCATATGATATCGGCATTGTTCCGCTTTATGTCGTTTTCGGCGAGACCGCCTACAAAGATAAACTAGAGATTACCACCGCCGACATCTATCGACGGGTCGATGAGGATGGAGTCTTGCCCAGAACGGCAGCGCCGGCTCCGGCCGATTTCATCGCCGCTTTCTCACCTTGGATTGAGCAAGGGCATACGATCGTGTATATCAGCATGTCATCCAAGCTCTCTTCCTCTTACCAAAACGCATTGATCGCCGCAGCTGAATTTCCCGAAGGACGCATACACGTCGTGGATTCCCTGAACGTTTCCGGCGGTATTGCATTGTTGGTTCTGAAGGCTGCCATCGCCGCCAAGCAGGGGACCGGCCCTTCCGAATTGGTCAGCATGCTGGAGGAAATGCGGGAACGGGTCGAAATTGAGGTGTTAGTGGACAGTCTTGACTACTTGCATAAGGGGGGGCGCGCTTCCAGCGTTCAGTATATGATCGGAAGCTTGCTTAAAATCCGGCCCGTGTTGAAAGTGAAGGAAGGGCTGGTCATCTCCGCCGATAAATACCGCGGCAAAACCGAGAAAGCAATCGAACGAATGCTTCATAACTTCATCGACAACGTCCACAAGGTTGATCGGGAGCTCATCATCGTCGCACAGACGCTAGCCGAAAAAGCCGCCGGCTTCATCAGGAATACCCTCCTTGAAAAGACGGATGTCAAGGAAGTATCTATTATTGAAGGCGGATGTGCCATCTCCTGCCACTGCGGCCCACGAACGGTCGCCATCATGTACCTTCGGCAACCGAATTCCGCCATATAAGCTAAATTTGGACAGCCAGCAGATATACAACCCGTGGAGGAGTATCTCATATCAAAAAGGCCGGGCGAAGGGATAGGTATCCCTCTGCTCGGCCTTTCCTTCATCATGCGGTACTCAATATTTTCCGATTTCCCGATCCCTTAGTCAAGAGAATATGACCTATATCACTTCTTCCCCGGATCGATATCCTGCGGGCGAAGCCCTTCCCAAATGTTCGGGATATTCACCTTGGATGGATCATTAAACACGAGAAAAGCCGTCGGCAAATAGCGCTCACCGTATTCGGACGAAGGCTTGTTGGCGATTTTGCCGCCTTCTTTCACCAATACGGTAGACGAACCACCATCTAGGTTGGCGGCGATCACTGCGCCATGATCGAGCATGATCTGCTGGACGTCGTATAAGCTGGCACCGATACTGTACCCCGGCTGACGCCCATCGATGACGACGAACAGGATGGCCCCGTCTTCGCGTTGCCCCATGGCCGTCCGCGGGGCGATCCCCCAGCCTTCCTTTTGGCTGCGGATTTGCCCTTTTCCATTCACGATGATTCTCGGCTGAAACGTCACCGCCTCCTGGATCCCCAGCTTATCTAGCTCCTCCAGCGTATATTTACCGGCAATCATTTTCCCCTGCTTATCCAGTCCTACGATTTGCGTCGCCGCGCCTGAACTGATGCCGTTGTAATACAGCTTACCTTGCGAGATGACCACGCCAATCGGCTTGAAGCCGTTGCCCTTCCAGTTCGGATCGGCAAACCCGCCGCCGTTGACGCCGGCGATAGCTCCGGTCCGCTCTACCATGCTGGAGACCTTCTCCCCTTTGCCTCGTTTGACCGGCACGCCTAAACGAATTTTGGTCGGATCGTTGACGGTCATCACATAGCCGTGGTAGCTGTTTCCAGAGACTTCCTCAATTTCGACGAGTGGCTTCTCCGCCCGTGTATCCTCTTTACCTGTGTTCGATAAGTCAATCGTATGGGTGTCCTTCTCCGTCCCCATCTGTTCGAACCGAGCCTGGTAAGCGGCTACCCGCTTGTCCAGCTCGGCTTGCCCGATGATATATTTTGCCCAATGGCGATGCTGCGTCGTAATCAACGTATCCGCCATCAAAAATCGCATATTATTGCCGGACGGGGTGAAGAACAGCCAGATCATCGCCGCCGTCCCGAGAAGCATCATGGTTATAATCAATCGGGACAACAGAAAGAAAAATCCACGCTTTCGCCGTTTCTTGACGGACGTGCGTTTCTTGGCACCCGTTCCCCGCTTCACCGACGCACGGCTAGGTAATGTAGGCGTTGGCATGATGGTTGTCTCTCCCCTTGCTCTCTAATATAGCTTGCTGTACATTAAACGTTCATTCTAGTCCGAAAGTTTCACTCTTATAAAGATGGCCCGCGATCGCAACCAACGATCACGGGCCCATTCCTCAAAGAAGCGACCACCAAATCTTCACTGCCGTGAAGGCGATGATGACCACCAATCCGTAGCGCAGATATTTCACGTTGATTTTCGCCCCGAACCAAGCCCCCAGCGGGGCCCCGGCGAGACTGCCGAGAACGGTGTACAGCACCGGTTCCAGCGGGATGGGCATCGTCGCAATTTTACCAACCACCCCGCCTATAGCAGAGAACAACACAATGGCCAGCGACGAGGCAATCGTGGTACGGGGTGGGATTTTCAGGATCGTCAACATGACGGGAATGAGCATAAACGCTCCCCCGGCACCAACAATGCCAGAAACGATCCCGATCAAAAACGCGGAAGCCATCGCGATCACGCGGTTGAAGGAGATTGCCTCTGCCCCCGTTTCCGGCACTGCGCGATTTGGAATAAGCATCAGCACGACTGCAACGGCTGCCAGAATACCATAAACGAGGTTGATGACGCCACTCGCCAGATAACCCGAGACCAGCCCTCCGAGCAGGCTGCCAACCAAAGTGCTGCCTCCCATATACAAGACGAGCCCCTTGTGGATGCCGCCTGCCGGTGTTGTCCGCCTGCGGAAGGCCAGTACGCCGGAAAGGGAGGCGAACAACACCTGAAACATGCTGATCGAAGATACCTCCTGCCCAGTGAAATGGGCCGCCCCAAGAGCCGCAGGAACAAACAGTAGCAGCGGATAATTAATAATCGCACCGCCAATGCCTAATAATCCGGAGAAAAAGGAGCCCACAAGCCCCAATACCACCATTACCGCAAACAGCAAAACATCCATTTCCCACTCGACTCCTGTCTAAGGTCCCTCGTGCAAATTCCTTTTCGTTCCTCTGTACTTCCGGGCTAGTAACCGTTATAATAAATACCAAGTAAACTTATCAGAAAAAGGTGATGATTCTTGCGCGCCACTTTGAAGAAACTGTTCGAAAGCCGCTGCCCCAATTGCAGCCAGCCGCTCATTTCCGAACGGGACGCCGATCGTTCTTTGAAGACCTGTCCGCAATGCCACTATAAGGAAGAAACCTATCTTTCCCTGGGCGTCACCGTCGTCTACAACGAGACCCGAAACGACTTTAAATAACGCTGCATTTCCTATCGTAACATACTTAAAACCCACCTGCATCAGCAGGCGGGTTTCTTCCCCATACACAGATTCATCGCTGCTCTTACCCGGCAAACTTCCCCGCGCAAGGCATACAATTGCTGAAATCCCCGTCTTCTTAAGATGCGGGCGGCTTTCATGGCAGCATAACGGTTGTCTGTCAAAATAAGAACTGGGTCACCAGGCGATAGCTCCTTACTCCAAACAAATGGCAATCGTCCCAATGAAATGTTGATCGTTCCGTCCAGGTGGCACTCCTCATAATCGAAGGCGTCCCGGACATCCAGCTTCTTCGTCTGAGGTGGAACTCCGAACCCGCATAGGGCCCCGGCCTCCACAAACGTCAGACCCGAGACAGGCCATACCAACCGCAACAAATACCCACAAACGGCGGCGGCAGACAAAATTCCTCCAGCTATGACCAGCATTCTACGTCACTCCACTTCGTCCTGCCAGGCCATCATCCCGCCGGTCATGTTAACCACGTTATAACCTCTCTCACCCAGCAGCTCACAAGCCAGACTGCTGCGTCCACCGCTGCGGCAGATAACAATGACCTCTTCCTTCGAATCAAGCTCGACGTGCCGTTCCGGCAACTGTCCCAGCGGAATATGTTTAGCTCCCTGAATATGGCCTTCGGCCCATTCGAGCGGTTCCCGAACGTCCAGAATATATACCGGTTCGCCCCGTTTCATCCGCGCGGCCAGCTCGGCCGGGGTAATTTCCTTCTCTGGCTGAAATGCCATGTTCATCTTCTCCCTTCAGGTTATCTGCTCTTGACCAATAACTCGACGGCTTCCTTCACCAAATGGCTGGTGTTGCCCCCTTGGATCTGCTCCTCCAAAATGCACTGCTGCAGGTTGTCCGCAACGATTTGCGCCATCGCTCTGTCCGCGGCGCTGCGTACCGCAGAAAGTTGACTTACAACTTCCTTGCAGGGCTTCCCTTCCTCCATCATCCGAAGTACGCCGCGCACTTGGCCTTCTATACGTTTCAATCTGCGTTTGACTTCTTCCGCATATAGATGTTCCTCATTCATGTCCCGCACTCCTTTCCGTAAACAAACGTGCCTGACTCTTACTACTCAATACCCCTACGGGTATTTATTGTAGTGAATAATTCCCCCAAAGTCAACCCAGCTATCCACAAATAAAAAGAGGACGGAATCTCGCTCTCCGCCCTCACGCACTTTACGATATGTGATTTATTTACGATTAGACACTTTATCCCATTCCGTATCCAGTTGTTTCAAATAGGCATCGATATCCTTCTTCTGGAGGAAACCTTGGATTAACGCATCCAGCTTCATGGCCCCTGGAATGTAGTGGTCCGCAAAATCGGATATTTGTCCCGCTGCGAAGGCTTCCTTAAAGCCGTCCATGATTGGATCGCTTTGCGATACACCGGTAATGGCCGGGAATGCTTTCTGTTCATCGATATATTGCTGTACATTTTCCGCTTCTAATAAGAATTGGACGAACTTCGCGGCTTCTTCCGGATGTTTGGTGTTCTTAGCAATCGTAAGCAACGTATCTACGCCAGAAATGACCTTGTTGCTTGCGGAATCATTGGTTGCAGGCAATGGGAACACGCCCAGTTCAATCGAAGGATTGGCCTTTTGGATTTCCGGAATCGCCCATACCCCTTGCAGATACATCGCAGACTCACCCTTGGCAAATGCCGTATTCCCATCGTTGTAGCCTTTGCCGAAGATATCCTTTTGCCCGTAATCCAGGAGCTTTAACTGCTTCTCTGCGACTTCTTTAAAGGCATCGGCGAACTTCACCGTACCTTCCTGGCGTTGCTTGAAAATATCAGTTCCTACGATACTTGGTTCCAATGCATTAAACGGGACTAGCACAGTCCAAGAGTCTTTATAGGTCAGGTAGAAGGCATTTTTCCCGTCCGCTTTGAACTTCTCAGCTACGGCAATAAACTCATCCCACGTTTTTGGTACTTCTACACCCGCCTCTGCAAAAATCGCTTTATTATAAATGACACCGCTGGCATTTGCGGAGAATGGAATGCCATTAACTACATCAGTTCCTGTCAGATCGTTCATCATCTGAATATATGCGGGTTGAATCGAGGAGAGCAGCTGATCCCCCGTGAAGTCCTTAAACATGCCACCGGCCGCCAGCGATTTGTAAGCATCCGTTGCGCCCATCCCTACAACATCGGGAATATCATTTTTGGCCGCTCGGGTTTTAAGTACGGTTTCCGCGTCAGGCGGGTTAACCTGAGTTACTTTGATATTCGGGTTGGCTTCGTTAAACTTCGCAACCAGCTTGTCGAACGTCTCTTTCGCTTCGGTTTTGTTTTGGAAAAATTCGATTTCTACCTTCTTGCCCGAAGAGGCTACTCCATTTCCGGATGCCGTTCCGGAGTTGCTTGCTTCGCCATTATTCCCATTGCCGCAAGCGCTAAGCATGGATAGAGCCAACAGACCTGCTAATACGGGTGCTACGATTTTTTTCATCGTTTTGAATCCCCCTGATCATATAAGTTTTTGGGACTAAGGACTTCACAGAAATCCAACGTAAACGTTTACGTTTTAGGCGTAAAAAATGTGCTGTTGCCGTTGCATGAGCCCGTCTCACGTACCCAATATTGAGGGCAATCGTCGAACTCGACCCGGCTTCTGATTTTACGTAAACGCTTACCTAGAATATATCTCCGGGAAATTTGTTTGTCAATCCTCTTTTCGAATTGCCAATAACTTCTTAGAGCCTATCCCTTCCCCCAATCAAAAAACAAAGTTGACAAATAAAAGGACACGATCTAAAATTCGAGTAAGCGTTTACGTATTCTCCTTAGGCTTCCTTAATCGGTTCCAAATTTAAAGCGGATGAGGCTGAGTAATGATGAATCCA
The DNA here is from genome assembly GCF_009725205.1 of Paenibacillus timonensis. Classification (GTDB taxonomy): domain Bacteria; phylum Bacillota; class Bacilli; order Paenibacillales; family Paenibacillaceae; genus Fontibacillus; species Fontibacillus rhizolycopersici. The sequence goes on from NZ_WNZY01000012.1 coordinate 95,199, forward strand.
ACCATAAAGGATGTCGCAAAAAAAGCGAATGTCTCTATCGCAACCGTGTCCCGGGTGCTCAATAATTTGCCAGGGTATTCGGATCGTACGAAGGCCAAGGTATATCGGGCGATTGAAGAGATCGGTTATCAACCCAATGCCATAGCCCGCGGCTTAATCAACAAGAGAACCCAAACGATCGGCGTCATGTTTCCAACGGTATCGAGCCTCTTCTCTTCCGAGATTCTCCGTGGCGTCGAGGACTTTGCTCAAGACAATGGTTACAGCGTCGTGGTTTGCAATACCGATTCGGATGGTAAGCGAACGCTGAAGTATTTGCAGGTGTTGCGCGAGAAGCAGGTCGACGGCTTGATATTCTCCAGCGAAGTGCTGAAGGATGAATACTATCAGACCCTACAGCAAATGCAAATCCCTTATGTGCTGGTATCGACCGAATGCCAATACGACAACGTTCCGTATGTCAAGGTCGATGATTTTCAGGCGGCCTATGATGCCGTGGAGTATCTAATACGTTACGGTCATCGAAAAATCGCGCTGCTCAGCGGGACAAAACACGATACGATCGCCGGGATCCCCCGAATCGAAGGGTACAAGAAAGCCCTCGAGCAACATGCCATCCCGGTTAACGAATCGTATATCGCCTATGGCGATTTCCTATTTGAAACAGGCTGCAAAGCGATGGAAGAGCTCTTGACCCATGCTCCGGATCTCACCGCGATATTTGCCGCCAGCGACGAAATGGCTATCGCTGCTATTTCCGTAGCTGCCAAGCATGGAATTAAGGTTCCCGATGAGTTATCCATTATCGGGTATGATGATTTGAAGCTGGCCCGGATGTCGGTTCCTCCTTTAACGACCGTCCGTCAGCCATTGTATGAGATGGGCAATCTTTCCTGCCAAAAGCTGATTCGCATGATCCAAACGGAGGAACCTGAAAGCAGCATGATCATGGACCACTCCATTATTGAAAGGCAAACGGTGAGGCCGTTTGGTTCTTAACCCTCTAACCGAATGTCCTTCATGCAAATAACGTAAGCGGATACGATAAAGCTTGATATCCATATGCCGCTCACGTTTTTCTTTGCACGTAACGTAAACGTTTACTACCTGTTCGTCGAAGAACCATTTTTCACTTTGAGGAGGAACTCCCATGACCAAACGCCGTGCGGCCTTTTATTGGATGACCTTACCCGCTCTCCTGCTATTCTTTGCTTTCCACACTTATCCGGCCCTTCAAGGCATATTTTATGCGTTCACGAACTGGGACGGCTTTAGCGGCGGGTACGAGTTCATTGGCCTAAAAAACTTCGTGAATGTGTTCAAAGATTCCAATGTGCTGGACGCCTACATCTTTACATTCAAGTATGCCATTACGGCGACCATTCTTATCAACGTCCTCAGCCTGCTGATCGCATTGGGGCTAAATGCAAAAATCAAGGCGAAGAACTTCTTCCGTGCATTTTATTTTCTTCCTAACGTCCTTGGCGTTCTGATCATCGGATACATTTTCAACTACCTGTTCTCCAACGTCTTCCCTGTATGGGGCGAGAAGCTTGGGAGCGACTTATTATCGACCAACCTTTTAGGAAATCCGGACTGGGCATGGATTGGCATCGTTTTTGTTGGAGTATGGCAAGCCATTGCTTACAATACGATTCTTTACCTGGCAGGGCTCCAAACGATTCCGACCGACTTGTATGAAGCTTCGAGCCTTGACGGTGCCTCCAAATGGCAGGAGTTCTGGAAGATCACCTTCCCGATGCTCGCTTCGTTCTTTACCATCAATATGGTGCTGGCCATGAAAGGCGGCCTGATGGTATTCGACCAGATCGTCGCGTTAACCGGAGGGGGGCCCGGGACGGCTACGCGCTCCATTGCGCTGCTGATATATCAAGGCGGATTCACCGGCGGCGAGTTTGCTTATCAATCGGCCAATGCGGTCATCTACTTCATCGTGATCGTCGCGATATCCTTGTTCCAAATTAAAGTTCTGCAAAGACGGGAGTTGGATCAACTATGAAAAAGAAAATCAATTGGCTCGCGACAATACTCATTGCGCTTGGCTCCCTTTTCATTTTGTTCCCGCTTTACATGACAGTCAGTATCGCCTTGAAAAACCCGGAGGAAATGGCGAACTCTATCTTCTCCTTGCCAACCGGCCTACATTTCAGCAATTTCACGCGAGCCATTGAAGCCACCGACTTCTTTCAGGCTCTTGGGAATAGCATCGTGGTAACGGTCGTATCGGTTGTCTTTATCCTACTGACCAATTCCCTGGTCTCTTATGCCATTGCACGCAACATGAACCGCAAGTTCTTCAAAGGTCTGTATCTTTACTTTATCAGCGCGATGTTCATTCCGTTTCAAATCATTATGCTGCCGGTCGTGAAAGTCACCACCGAGCTTAGCATGAACAATATTCCCGGCTTGATCATTCTGTACATTGTATATGGCCTGCCGTTTAACGTCTTCGTCTATGTCGGGTACATCCGCTCCGTACCGATCGAACTGGAAGAAGCAGCTAGAGTGGACGGCACCTCCACCTGGGGGACCTTCTGGCGGATCATTTTTCCGCTGCTTGCACCGATCAGCGCTACGGTTGCCATCTTGTCCAGCTTATCGGCGTGGAACGATTTCCTTCTCCCCCTCATCCTGTTAGCTGAACCGACCCAATATACCCTGCCTCTCGTGCAGTACGTGTTCCAGGGCCAATTCAGCACGGATTATAATCTGGCCTTCGCCTCCTACTTGCTGGCGTTGCTGCCGATGGTGATCGTCTATCTGTTCCTTCAGAAATGGATCATTAACGGGATTACCCAAGGGGCAATCAAAGCCTGAATGCAAACACAAAACGACCCAAGCCTTCGTGAAGACACGGATGGCTTGGGTCATTTTTTATTTCAACGTGATATCTTTCTCCCAGGTCAATTCCTGGCCTTGCTCATTGCCGAATACGAAGGTGACCTTTCCCTCTTCGCCTTTCATCTCATCGGGATAGAGGAATCCCATAAACTGTCCGTTTCCGCTGATGTAGAAGCCGTTTCCGCCGTTTTGCCCATGCTGAATAGCTTCCTCCAGCGTATTCACGATCTCGTTTTTCTCCGACTTCCACTTGATTTCCTTGAGCATATAACCTTCCGGCGCTTTCTTGACGGTGAAGTCAAAGCTGCCCCCTTCTGCAAGCGGTTTGGGTGTCTGATCAATGACAATCAGGATATCCCCGTTAGCAGTGCCGTTTGCATCAGCTTGGTTACCGTTTGCATCGCCTTGATTGCCGTTCGTCGCTGCCTCGTTGCCTGAGTTGGCCGTGTTATCCCCCGAGTTGGTATTGGCCGACGACGGATCGCTGACCCCTGCCGTATTCGAAGGCGCATTCTGGCTCTGCGGCGCTCCGGTAAGGGTTTTGCTGCCGCATGCGCTCAGCATCAGTACCGTGGCCAGGGCCATCAACAAGAATATTAGGGTTTTACGTTTCATCATGAGTTTCTCCTCCGTTTTGGGTTTCTTTATCTAGTAAGGTAAAATAGAAAGCTACACCTTGCTCCGTATTCAAAGCGCCATATTCACTTCCATGCAGCTCCAGGATATGCTTTACAATCGCCAGTCCCAGACCGGTTCCGCCTGACTTGCGGTCACGAGAACGCTCCGCCCGGTAGAAATGGTCCCAGATCCGAGTGAGATCCGCCTCAGCGATGGAAGGGCCGGCATTTTCGATCTTAGTCGTGATTGTCCCATCCTCGTCTCGGTGCAGTCCGATGTGAATCGTGCTATGCTCTCGGGCATGACGGACGGCATTGCTTAACAAGTTCAGAATCACTTGCTCGATGCGTCTCGGATCCGCCCAAACCGTGACTTCATTCCGTTCTGGGGGCAACTTCCCCTCTTCTTGGCTCCGGTTCAGTTCGATCCGAAGTTCCTTCGCCTCCAACTGCTGGTCAAAGGACTCCGCCACCCGTTTGATCAGGCTGGTCAGAGAGAAGCTCCGGGGATGGAGCTGCACCTTCTTCACCTCAAATTTGGACAATTCCAGCATATCCATAATCAAGGCGTTCATGCGGTCGGTTTCGCTGACGATCAGGGCCAGATACCGCTCCTTCTTGTCGTCCGCCACGCCGTCCTGCAGCCCTTCGGCAAACCCTTTGACGATGCCAAGCGGTGTTTTTAACTCGTGCGAAATATTGGCGACCAGTTCCTTACGCAGCTCTTCTGCGATCCGCTTCTCCTCCACGTCGAGCTGCAGCTGATGGTTTGCGCGGGTTAACTCCTTCAGCGCCTGATCCAAATTACGCGACAACCGCGCAAGATGACGGGACAACTCGCCAAACTCATCCTTGGACCGGGCCTCCGGCACTGCGGAGAAATCCAGCTCCGCCAGCCGAGCCGCCGTACGATTCAGGGCGAGCAGCGGACGGGAAACCATCCGAGAGAAAATCAGCGACAGCAGCAGCACTAGCACGACGATTAGCGGCGCTAACACAATGACATAACGTTGAAGGATATCCACGGCCTCGCCAACCGGCTGCAATGAGCTTAACGCAACCATGTAGCGGGGGCCGGTCTTGCCTTCATTTGCGAGCGGCTGCAGCAGCACTACGTATTCGACGCCGCTCCATGTGTCACGCCATTCGAAGCGTACCGGATAACCTTCACGCAGACGGGTCTCAGAGGTTTGGGCCCTCCAGGTTTGGAGCGCATCATCGATCAGCGTATCCTGATAAAAGGGATTATAGGAGCGGGAGTTCAGCTCCGGCAGCAGCAGATCCGTCACTTCACCTTCCGAGCGCACCAATCCGATGTCGGGTTCTTGGGTCGCCTCTACCGACAAGCGGATGTTCACGGGATTCATGATCGTATCCAACTGATCCATGAACATCCCATCGACCGTTAGCCGATCGCCGATGGTAGCCTGCGGAATCGCCTCGCTTGTCGTTCCTTCGGTCGGAATCACCACCTTCACCGTTTTCCCGTCCGAAGTTCGTATATCGATGTAATAGGGTTCATAGTGAAGCTGCGTAAACTCCCGATTCAGAATCGCGATGCTGGCATCGTGTCGGTTCATAAATTCGCCCAGCTGCCGGGAAACCTGCTGCTCATCGTCGGGATGCTTCCTATACTGCGCGGCGAAGCTCTCCATGCTCCCCGCCAGACGGCTAATTTTAGTTCCTCGGTAAAACCGCTCGAAGAATACTCCCTCCGCCGCCATCACCACCAAGAAGGCCAGCAGGACCAAAGCCGATGTTACGACGAACAACTTGAAAACAACGCTATGCCTTTTCATGGGTTCGTATCGAATTTATAGCCCGATCGGATCACGGTCGCGATGTACCGGCCTTCGTCTCCCAGTTTGGCTCTTAATTTTTTGATATGGGTATCCACCGTCCGTGAATCCCCCAAATAATCGTAACCCCAAACCGCATCCAAAATAGCTTCTCGGCTCAGCACCTTACCGGTATGCTTAACCAAAAAGATCAACAGCTCATATTCCTTTGGCGTCAGATTAACCGGCTCGCCCCTGACGGTTACGACATGGGATTCTCGATTGATCGATATGTCGCCGAATACTTGCGTTTCGCTGTCCCGGCCGACCGTGCCTTCCTTCCTCTTCATCAAGGCGGTAGCACGTGCAACGAGCACTCTTGGACTCAGCGGCTTCGTCACGTACTCGTCGGCGCCCAGCTCGAATCCAAGCAGTTGGTCGTCGTCTTCGGCCCGGGCCGTCATGATAATGATCGGCACATCCGATTTGCCGCGAATTCGCCGGCATACCGACCAGCCGTCCATCTCGGGCATCATGATGTCCAGCACGACCAGGTCGACGGGGGTTTGCTCGAACATCTCGAGCGCGATCCGACCGTTTTCCGCTTCATGAACTTCCCACTGTTCTTTTTTAAAATAATCGGTAATAAACTCGCGCATCAGCACGTCGTCTTCCACCAGCAATATGCTTCGTTTCATTCGGGCATCACCTATGCTCGTATTCTGGCCTTCCCACTACACTTCTATGAATTCGGGCGGCACCTCCATTCCTCCTTGCAAAACCAAGTATAACGAAGCGATGTGTCCGCCGTGTGAACTTAGGGTGAACATCAAAAAGGACTTTCCGCGCGGAAAGCCCTACCTTCAAATTCAGATGCACTTTTCTGTTCGGGTCCATTGCCGTTTCTCAAAGCCCACATCTATACCTCAGTTATGTTCAAGGTAACGCATCCAGAGATAAATACAGACAGGCTGCGGAAACGGCAAAGAACAGGAAGGAAATCCGACGATTTCTACGCATATTAAACCCGAAAGCTCCAAAGAAGATCATGGCTGCGAGCTTCGACACGCTATCCGAATAGCCGCTCAGCGAAAAAGCGGAACTGCTAAACACAATAGACGACAATAAAGAAATCCCGACTCCCATTCGAAACCACAAGGGTTCTCTCATGAATAAATGAAAGAATGATTGAATTTGTCTCATAAGCCCCTCCTTCTGAGCGGTCACGATAAGCGAATAAGAAAACCCTTGATTTATCACCGTTTTTGACAAATCAAGGGTCTTATCGTTTCACAAACCTGCATTGTAAATTGTCTCAGTTAACCGTTACTCACCATGTGCTTTTCGTTCTCTTCGATTTAGTGCCATAACGAAGTAGCGCAAGCAACAGGAAGCCGATTCCTGCTCCGTTCATCAATCCCAGCCCAAAATCCGTCATCTGGATGTCGCTTCTACCGAGGTACATCGCCAGAACAATGAACAACATACCGATCATGGTCAACAACAGGCCTTGCATCTTCTCTTTCGTCATGGAAAACCCTCCTTAAATCTTATACGCCTTCATGGCTTTGCGCAGTTCTTTGAAGGTAGGACGTTTGCCGTACAGCAGGACGCCGGTGCGGTAAATTTTCGCGGACAGCCAGCCGAACAGGAAGATCGCAATGGCTAGGACAACCAGCGAAAGCGCAATTTCCCAAACTGGCGGTTCGCCGATGCCAACCCGTACGATCATCGATACCGGTGACACGAACGGGATGAAAGAACTCACCTTCATGAGCAGCGAGTTTGGCGTGCTCAAGCTGAAGATCCCGATATAGAACGATGCCAACGACAACATCGTGATCGGCATGACTGCCTGCCCCAGCTCTTCAGTGCGGCTGACCAGCGAACCGATCGCGGCAAACAGTGTCGCATATAAGAAGTATCCCAAGATGTAAAAGACAAGGCCAAGCACTAAGACTTCCACGCGGATATCGGACAATTGAAGGTTGAAATCCGCCAACACCGGCTGATTATACGGCAATGAAATGTTGATCGCAATAACGCCGGCAAAGATGGCGATCTGTAACAAGCCAATGAAGAACATCCCGAGGATCTTGCCGAACATTTGCGCCAACGGCGATACGCTCGTGATGAGAATTTCCATGATCCGCGAACTTTTCTCCGCGGTAACCTCGGCCGAGATCATATTCCCTGTCATCATGATCGTCATGAAGAACAAGATGATCAATACGTACACAATCACGTAGTTAATCGCACCGGTCTCTTCCGCCTTATTCCCGGTTTCGCTTCCACCCGTTTCCGGCGAAGCCTTCACCGTATCAATTTGCACCGGCGCGCTCAGCGCGGCAATCTGCTCATCGGTCAGCATGCCCTTCGTCAAATACTCCGCCTTGACGTTCTGCAGTGCCGCTTGCAGCGCGGTTTGCAGCCCCATCCCCAAGCTGTCTTTCTTGGAAGTGTAGGTCACGGTCGGGAAGACACCGCCGTCCCCTTCAGCAAATTGCAGATAACCGTCAATGTCTCCAGCATCGATCGCTGCCTGCAGTGCCGCTTTATCTGCCTGTTCGTAAGGAATAAGCGTGTAGCCTGCTGCCGGCTGTTTCGCCGTATAAGCCTCAAGCGATTTCGCCAGTTCCGTCTGTCCTTCGTAGATAAGACCGATCTTGGCCGGATTGTCGTCCCCACCGGTAAACTTGTCGATAAAATAAGGTACATGCATCCCGATGGTCACGAGCAGAGCCAACACGAGCGTAGTAATAAGAAATGATTTCGTTCTGACTTTATTCATAAAAGTAAAGCCAACAACCGTCCCCATTTTATTCATTCGACTCACCTACCTCTTTAATAAAGATCTGATTCAGGGTGGGCTCCTTGATCTCGAAATGCTCCACTTCACTGACTTCCATCGCTTTACGCAGGATTTCTTGTGCAGCCGCTACCTGCGAGATGCGCACGAGGTAACCGCGTTCCTTCCGCTCTACCTTCTCGACGCCTGCAATCTGCTCCAGCCCGGTCACTTCACCGATCGTGTGCAGCAACACTTCTTCACGAGGATACCGCTTTTTAATCTCCCGCAGATTGCCTTGCAGCACGGTGTTTCCGCGATGCAGAATCGTGATGTTGCGGCACAGCTCCTCCACATGTTCCATCCGGTGGGTGGAGAATAGGATACTGGTGCCTTGATCGCGCAGCTCCTTCACCGTCGCTTTCAGCAGCTCGACATTAACCGGATCCAACCCGCTGAACGCTTCGTCCATGATCACGAGTTTCGGTTTATGGACAACCGCGGCTATGAAGCCCATCTTTTGCTGGTTCCCCTTAGATAACTCCTCGATCTTCTTGTCGTAATATTCCGGCACTTCGAACCGATCAAGCCAATATTTCAAGCTCTTGTCGGCTTCCGCCGCAGACATGCCGCGCAGCCGCGCCAGGTAAATGATCTGGTCGCTGACCTTCACCTTCGGATACAAGCCGCGCTCTTCCGGTAAGTAGCCCATCTTCGCTTGCAACTCGCGGCCATAGGGCTTCCCGTCATACGAAATCTTCCCGCCGTCCGGATAGATTAAACCCAGTACCATCCGCATTGTCGTTGTTTTGCCGGCGCCGTTTGCCCCGAGCAATCCGTAAATCTCGCCTTCCTCCACCTGCAGTGAGATGTTGTCGACGGCGGTCTTCTCGCCAAATTGCTTCATTACGTTTTCCAGAACCAATGGATTTGCCATATTCCCTCTCCTTCTTCTATATGAAATCAATTCATCCCATTAAGCCATTGTCGCTTCCGGTGCCGGTTTGACCGGTGGATGCCCTTGGATCCACAGCTGCAAAATCTCATCCAGCTCTAGGCTGCGGGTCTGCATGACCTGTAGCCCTTTGGCCGCAAGGCTTTGCTGGAGTTGCCCTTCATGCTGCTCCTGTACAACCAGCTTGGTCACCGACGGGCCATCCACGCAGAGGATCGTTCCTTGCGGTAAATCGTCCGGCGAGCACCCGCCGCTGCGGATCCAGATCTCTTTCCAACTGCTGAATAATTGATCCTTCTCGGCCATCCCCAGCACCTGTCCGTGATGCACCAATGCGATGTAATCGGCCAGCCGTTTCACTTCCTCAGCGACATGTGTTGCGAGGAGTATCGTCATATCCTCATCGGCCATGAACTCCCGGAGCTCCTCAATCATGCTCTTCCAGGCGAACGGATCCAGTCCCGAAGAAGGCTCGTCGAGCAACAACAGCTTCGGCCGAGCCGCCAGCGCCGCCGCGATTTCGAATTTCCGCCGCTCCCCTTTGGACATTCGATTGAGTCGTTCCTGTCTCGGGACATCAAATCGATCCATCAAAGCTTCAAAGAGCTTCTCATCCCAGGATGGATACCAATGCGACCGGAACTGAGCTGCCCGCTCCGCCGTCATATAATTCTCTTCCGGCTCAGGCGCTTCGGGGACATACCCGATTTGTTGGCGCAGATCAATCGGTATCACGCCGGAGAATGTTTGCCCGAACCAACGGATCTCCCCCGCATCAGGCCGGAGCATCTGCTGGATCATTTTCATGATTGTGCTTTTTCCCGATCCGTTAGGTCCGACCAGAGCCACAATATACCCCTTCGGCACTTGCAAGTGTAGCGGTCCAATCGTCTTGCGACGCCCCTGTTTAAGAGCTCCGACCAGCTCAATTGCCATAGGTTGTTCCATTAGTTCGTTTCCTCCTTGCTTGGAGACGCATCGTATTTCTGCTTCACGATTTGCAAAAACAGCTGCTTCAGCTCTTCCGCCCCATATTGCAGTGATTGTCCGGCATCAACAGCCTTTTCGATCGCTTCCTTCACCACTGCGGTTCGGTATTCATCTCGCTCACCTGCAGTGACCTTGGCGACGAAGGTCCCCGTTCCCTGCTTGGTACGAAGGAGTCCCTCGTTCTCTAAGTCTTGGTAAACCCGGCGTACCGTGATCACGCTGCAATTTAAGGCGCCAGCGAATTCCCGGATTGAAGGCAGCAACGTCCCTTCTTCGATTTGTCCGCTGACGATCAACGACCGGAGCTGCGACTCGATCTGATGATACAGCGGCGCGGCGCTATTTTCGTTAATTTGAATGGGAATCCACACCCTTCTTGCTCACCTCCGCCTTACTCCCCTTTTTTCCGTACTTCATTAGCCCAAATCTCGTTGGTTTAGTTTCCACAGCGTCACCGAGGACAGTGAGGCCAATCCAACAATCCCTACTGCCAGTGTGCCCCACATCAATGGAGACCGTACGAGATGTTGCCGGGAGAACTCTAGGGTGAACGACATGAGGTTGCCGCCAAACCAATTCGCAGCAAATGCGATTAGCCCCAAACCAAGCATTAGCAGGAAGGTTAACCATAAATAAACTTTGCCCTTCTTCAGAAGCTCGAAGTAGATGAACACCCCGTTGATCAATAATCCATAACCGTTCCAAGTTAAAGCAAACACAATAATTGTACCAAGCCCCAATCCACTGTTATTCATCAGTTTCGTTACCAGATAAATACCGCCGTAGAACAAAACGCTATTCAGCAGCATCGCTGCCCCCAATTGGATCAACCGTTCCCGAATCACTGTCTTTAAGGGAATCGGTAACACACGGTAATAACGCAGCATCTGAGTATAGGTGTCTCCTTTAATGTAATTAAATGATCGCCGAGTAAAGAAGAAACCCGTGAACGGAACCATCGCCAGCATCAAGAAGTCAACCATCGGATTCATTACGTAATCGGTCTCCTCCCGAGCCCCCACCAAGGAGCCGAGCATCAGCGCGACGTAGAGCATAAAGATGACGTTCCAGATCAAATAAAGCCGATCGTTTCGCAAATCTTTTTTGAAGATGAACCACGCGTCTTTCCAACTGTCCAAGTCATCAACCTCTTTTCATCCCATTCGCCTTCAGCTTGTTTCTCTCATTCGCCAATGAATTTTATAATCACTGTGCTTACTGTTTATATCTTTATACACAGTATAATCACTGTGCTTACCCATGTCAACATTTTCCTTTGGTTACATAAAAAAACGCCAACAGCGCGATTCCTCAAGAATCCGCCATTGGCGATTAGCCTTACGATCAAATGAAGTTTTCCGTTAGACTAGCCTACCCTAAGCTCCCAAAATCACTTCCCACACCGGCTTCGTATGGCCGCCCGGATACATCAGGTACAACAGCACATATACAGCTACACCGGTAATTGCCGTACAGAACCAAATGACCGAGGTCACCCGGCCCCATTTGCGGTGTTTAGCGTATTTTGCCTTAAAGCCTAGTACCAACGTAGTGATTCCGAATACAGCCGCGACGGTTGCCAACACGATATGGAAAACAAGGAACGTTTGATAATAGCCCTTCAGGCTGTCCGGTCCGCCCCATGACGTATTGCCGATAAATACGGTCCGCGACATGTAGATCACGAAGAACAGCAAGGCAGCCGCGGCGGCAGCGATCATCGTCTTTTTGTGGGCTTCTCGTTTCCCTTTGATGATTAGCCCCCAACCGATCGCAACCAGCACCGCACTAATGACGATAAACGATGTGCTTAGCGTCGGAAATAACGTGAACAGATCCAATTTGCATCCTCCTAAACATAGACCTCATTTTGTGAGCGTGTACACGGGCCCTGTTATGTCACGGCCCAGCTTGCGGGGGCAGCGGCGGATTTAAGGGATCATTCGGTCGCGCCATCCCCAACATTTCATCTTCCTCGGCGTTCTCCCGGTTCTCTTGCTTGTACCACTGGAAGAATACATAAGCCAGCATCGACGCAAAGATGAATTCCTGAATAAATTTCATCAGGATCCCTCCCACCTGCTGATCAATGTCCGGCTGCAGGTAACCAAAGAACTCGGGACCGCCAAATTGGCGGAGCAGCATCGCCGGATCGCCAGCCACGCAGTAGCCCATTGCCCGCGCCCAAACCGCAGGATCGCTGTACGTCGCATACAGCGGTTCATCGGCAAAGATGATCAGTCCGCAGGCCGGCGTCAACAGAACCATATTGAGGAAGATAAAACCCATCTTCTTTAGCCCCTGAACACCGGCCCGCTCCGGCAGCGGGTTGACCAACGTCCACCACATGAGCACCGCGGCGACAAATAAGACAATGTAATACAAGCGATGTATCCCGAAATGAAGCATGACATAATCATGCACGACCGGCAGATGGTAAAACGAAAATAACCCGTTAAACACCACAGCCGCTACTACCGGACGAGCAAACACCTTCAACTTACTCAAAGGGCTCCCGGCCAGGTAAGAGGTCACTCGCCGCCAAACCCACGGCGGCAGGCCCAGCATTAATAACGGCGGCGCCAGCAGATAGGACAACGCCATGCTGAGCATGTGAAAGCTGAACATCATGTGGCCCAGCAGTTCCACCGGACCTCCTTGAGCCAGGTAGAGCAACACCATCCCGGTAACGAACAACAGTTTCCGTCCTACCGAAACGTGAGAATTCCCCTTCGCCCATCGTTCACTGCCCGGCCCGATCAACACGAAATACCCGCCTGTAATCAATAGCATCAAGGCCAAGAATACCGGACTCCAAACCGCCGTAAATGTAAAATATTCTAATCCCAGCACGGCAAACCCTCCTTCCGTAGCGCCGTCAGTTCTGTCCAAATTGTGAACAAGCCTGCAAATACGACAAAAACGGTGACAGCGCCCCAAAGGGGCGGTACCGTTTCTGCTTTGTTCCTATAGATATCCAGTTCTTCGTTTACCACCACATCCAATATAACGCGGCAATAATCGCGGTAAATGCAACGAAAAATCCGCCAGCCATGAAGATAATCGGGATCAAATGCCCCTTATCCTTCATATGCATCCAATAACCCAGTTGAATCAGCACCTGTAACACCGCCATCACGAGCAGCAAAATAACGGTAAAAGCGGTGTTCACCCCGCCTGCCGCAACCGCTGCGAAAGCGATTAGGGTTAGGACGATGGAGAAAATAAACGCGATGATATGCTTCTCCGGACCTTCATGCCGCTGGCGATGCTTTACCGCCGGCGAACCGTTCGATTCCTGATTAACCATCCGTTAGACCACCTTTCCGAGCAGGTAGACAACCGTGAAGATGAACACCCAGACCACGTCGATGAAATGCCAGTAAATGGCCGACACATAAACCTTCGGTGCCGTGACGACATTCAGGCCCTTCTTAAAGAGTTGCCCGATGAGCAGAGAAATCCACAAAATCCCGAACAATACGTGCGCTCCGTGGAAGCCAACTAGCGTGTAGAACGCTGAACTGAACGCACTTGTCGTCATCCCGTACTCTTCATGCAGCACATACTCGGCAAACTCGTAAATTTCCAGTACAAGGAATGCGAGGCCGAGCAGCACGGTTACGCCTAACCAACCTGCCAGTTTCCCTTTATCGCCGCGATGCATCGCCTGGATGGCGAAAACACTCGTTAAACTGCTGACCAAGAGGATAAAGGTTGCGGCTGCCGTCATCGGTAAGTTAAACAGTTCGCTTGCAGACGGGCCATCGGCGATTTGGTTCCGCAACGTCAGGAAGGTCGCAAACAAAGTACCAAACAGAACCGCCTCGCCTCCGAGGAACAACCAGAAGCCCAAAATTTTATTACGGCCTTCCAGCGTTGCCTTCTCCGGTTCATGCGGCAGCGTGCCGGTTACATGCGATGTGTTTGGCGTACTCATGCTTTGACCCCCTTCCCATTCAGTTCGTCCAGTTCAATGTGCCAGCCGTGATCGTCATACAACGAACGGAGCAGCATACACAGGAACGTGATCGCCAAGCCGATCCCGACGACAATATAGTTGTTGAACAGGAAGTTCATCAAACCGTTGCCGAAATCATCGTTCGTGAACATAAAGCCCAAACCCGCGATGAACAAGCCGACCGACATAATGAAAGGAAGAATCGTCGGCGATGGCATATGGATCGGTCCAACCGGCTCCGCCGGCGTCATTTCCTTATTCCCGGCCATCTTCTCTTTCCAGAACGCGTCGATGCCGCGTACCAGCGGAATTTGTTTAAAGTTATACTCTTCCGGCGGCGAGGCAATCGACCACTCGAGCGTGCGTCCGTCTTCCCAAGCATCGCCAGGTACGCCTTTCGGTTTGCTTGCCGTGATGGCGATATTCACCAAGAACAAGATCACGCCAACCCCCATCAGGAATGCACCGATCGTACTGATCAAGTTCATCAAATCAAAGCCTTGATTCGGCAAATACGTGAAGACGCGGCGCTGCATCCCGATCAAGCCAAGGAAATGCTGCACGAAGAACGTCATGTGGAAACCGATGATAAAGAACCAGAACTCCCATTTACCGAGTCTTTCATCCAGCATGCGGCCAAACATCTTCGGCCACCAATAATGCAGTCCGGCAAACAAGCCGAGTACAAGACCACCTACAATAACATAGTGGAAGTGCGCTACGACGAAATAAGTATCATGATATTGGTAGTCCGCCGGCGCCGAAGCCAGCATGACCCCGGTTACCCCGCCCATAACGAAGGTTGGGATAAACCCGGAAGCGAACAGGTTTGCCGTCGTAAAGCGGATTTGTCCGCCCCACATCGTGAACAACCAGTTGAAGATCTTGATCCCCGTCGGAACGGCGATCAGCATCGTGGCGATAGAGAACAGGGCATTAGCCACCGGTCCCATCCCTGTCGTAAACATATGGTGCGCCCAAACCATGAAGCCGAGAAAGGCGATCAAGATCGTGGCGAATACCATCGAGCTATAACCGAACAGCCGCTTACGCGAGAACGTACTTACAACCTCGGAGATGACTCCAAACGCCGGCAATATCAAAATGTAGACCTCGGGGTGACCGAAGATCCAGAAGATATGTTGCCATAGCACCGGATTGCCGCCGCTTTCTACATTAAAGAAGTTAGCGCCGAGAATCCGGTCGAACGTGAGTAGCACCAATCCAACCGTGATCGCCGGAAAAGCGAACAGGATCATTGCCGACGTGACGAACGACGTCCAGGTGAACATCGGCATCCGCATAAAGGACATCCCCGGCGCACGCATCGTGATGATCGTCGCCAGGAAGTTAATGCCGCCGATCAGTGTCCCAAGACCGGCAATCTGCAGGCCGATCGTGTAGAAATCAACCCCGTGCGTCAAGCTATAGGTCGTTGAAGACAGCGGCGTGTACGAAGTCCATCCGGCATCCGGAGCGCCGCCCATGATCCAACTGAGGTTCAGCAGCAAGCCGCCGAACAGGAACGTCCAGAACCCAAGGGCGTTCAGAAAAGGAAACGCCACGTCCCGAGCCCCGATCTGCAGCGGAATCACCGCGTTCATCAGAGCGAAGATGACCGGCATAACGCCAAGGAAAATCATCGTTGTACCGTGCATCGTGATTAATTCGTTAAATTGCTGCGCCGTTACAAAACTATTCATCGGTTTTGCCAGCTGCACGCGGATCAGCAATGCTTCGATGCCGCCGATCCCAAAGAAGAAACCGCCCGCCACTAAATACAAAATGGCGATTTTCTTGTGATCGACCGTCGTCAACCAGTCCATTATTCCCTTGTGCCGCTTGACAGTGTGAGCATGAGCCAAGGTTTGTACCCCCTCTTTTAATTCCTATCTATCCATGCCGTCCATAGAGGCACGCAAGATTAATAAGATAATTTGCTGTTTGCCAAGTAGTCGGCGATCGCTTCAATATCCGCATCCGTCAATCCGAGGTCTTGCTTCGGACTCGGCATTTTGTTGCCCGGTTTCACCTTCTGCGGATCTGTCAGCCATTCCACCAAATTATCCTTGACCGGTTTGCCGTCGATCGGTTTGCCGGACGCTTCTGCATTATGTAAAATGCTCGCTACCGTCTCTCTGCTGCCGATGCCCGTCAGGTTTGGCCCGATCGGTCCACCTTGGTCGCCAACGGCGTGGCAGCTCAAGCATTGCGTCTTAAACACTTCAGCCACGGCCGGATCTTGAATCGTTTGGACCGGCGCCTTCATCGCTTCAACCCAACGGTCGAAGGACTCCTGGCTAACCGCCTTGACTTTGAATTCCATGAAGGCGTGGGATTTCCCGCACAGCTCGGCGCATTTCCCGAGGTAAACCCCTTCATTCGTGGCTTCCAGCCAAGCTTTGTTGACCGTTCCGTCCGTATTCGTATCCGTTTTGCCGCCGAGCGAAGGCACCCAGAAGGAGTGCAGCACGTCGGCCGTCTTCAGCTCAAGCGCAATTTTCTTGCCCGTAGGAATGATCATATCCTGGGCTGTCGTAATTCCGTATTCCGGATAGGAGAACTCCCACCAGAACAAATGCGAAGTCACTTTGACTTTCACCGCATTCGCATCCTTCGAGTAGTCCTCGCCAAAAGCAAATACTTTCTGCACCGTCGCAACCGCCAGAATCAACACCAGGACCAGCGGAATGGCCGTCCAGATGATCTCCAGCTTATGGTTGCCTTCAACTTGCTTCGGAATATCCGTTTGACCCGGCTTGCGGCGGTACTTGACCCACACGTAAGCGGCAATTCCGAAAACGATCAACATGACGACTACCATGATCGTAATCGACAGCTTAATTAGTCCAAGCTGACCCTCGGCTACCGGACCCTGCGGTCTAAGCACGGACAGGTCTTCGCGGCCGCATGCGGACAAGAGGAGCGCTAGCATGGCAAACATAGGTACTAGCCGCTTAACAGCCTTCCACGGTTTCATCATTGATCTACCCCACTTCTTACGTTTTCTTCCGCAGCATCACAGAGATTCTTAGCCTAAACAGCTCGAAAATCTACCTGTCTATCACGGAAACTACATTCCTGTCAATTACAACAATCACCTATTAAATATATGATCGAACCCCTCTTTTGTCAATGATTCAGGGGCAGTTCACAAATTGTTCAAATATCCGAAAAGCCGCACCACAAAAGGTTTTGTTAACGTTTTCCCTCGTTCGACACCCCTTGAAAAGGCTGCCAATTTTGAACATTTCCCGGCGAATTGTGACGAATCATCGCTCTGCTTCATTTTTGACATTTCTTCAAACTTTATTTCATTATAACTGAAGTAAAAACCTTTTTTCTGCTTGGAGATACGGACTTCTAGAGGGACATTCAGCCGATGAACGGTGCATCCGTTGATCAGTAGAGGGTGCGAGTTGCTCGAGATACTACAATGTTGAGTTGGCGTTGGACGGTGGCTGACGGGTTGGTGGAGAGGGCCTTGCGCTGGGTAACGGCGGAGATAGCGCGGGATTGTTTGCTCTAGGTGCGGTGAAGTAACTGGAGTGGTGTTGGGAGGGGGGATACTCGGAATCAAGTGGACGCATTTGCTTGGTAACTAACTTTCTAGAGGCAACTCTAACGGAACGTAATGACCTTATTTCCTCATTTCCCGGCCATTTCCCACAGTAACGGAACCCAGAGACCTTATACGGCTTATATCGCCGGGATTTAGCCTTGATTGTACTAAATAAGGTCTCCCGGTTCCGTTAGAAATCGGGACATTGCCAAATCCGATAAATAACAGCTCTTAGTTCCGTTAGAATATAGAAATGTGGCGATGGTACGTAGACGGAACGTAGTACTGAACATACGCGAAACATAGCAGTGCAAAGTTGGAGTCGCCCAGCCCCTCCCCATAAAATCTTATCTTAAAAAGAAAAAAGAGAGCTATGCGCTCTCTCTTCATCACCCTATTGTCCATTCGTAAGCACCAGCGGCCCGTCCTCCGTGATCGCCAGCGTGTGTTCGTAATGAGCTCCTAGGCTGCCGTCCGCGGTGCGAATCGTCCACCCATCGTCCTCCCACAACACGGCGCCGGTGTCCCCGCCGGTAAAGATCGGCTCGATCGTGATGACCATGCCCGGCTGCAGCGTTACCCCGCTGCGCGGACGGCCAAAGTTCGGTACGTCCGGTGCCTCGTGCATCGCCCGGCCGATACCGTGGCCGATCAGCGGCTTCACGATACCGATGTTTGCCGCCTGCGCCACGCGCTGCACCGCATAACCGATGTCGCCGATCTTCTTGCCGGGTACGGCCTCAGCGATTCCGGCCAACAAGGCTTGCTCGGTGGTCGTGAGCAGCTTCTCCGCCTCATCGCTCACCTGCCCGATCCGATAAGACCAGCCGGAGTCGGCCATCCACCCATTTTTGCCCACGACGATGTCGATCGTCACGATATCCCCCACCGCAAGCTTGTGATTACCCGGAAACCCGTGGCATACCACGTCATTAATCGACGCGCAGGTGGCAAACGGAAACCCGTGGTAGCCTTTCTGCTCTGCCGTGGCTCCCCGCTTCTCCAAAAACGACTCCACAAAGGCGTCGATCTCCAATGTTGTGATTCCCGGTCCAATCATTTTGGCGATTTCGCGGTGGCACTCGGCCAATATCCGTCCCGCCTCGCGGATCCGCTCGATGTCCTCTTTTGATTTTAAACGTACCTTCATGCTCCGGTTCTCCTCCCGCTGCCGTTCGACGATTGATTTCGTGAGTTTCCGCCTGTTTCATTAATATATGTGGGAACGGACGAAAAAAACCGCCCCGAACGCCCAAGGCGACGGAACGGCGATATGCTAACATTCAAATGGTTCAGGAAACGGACGAATCCAATTTCCCGAGCTCATGCTCAACCAGGTGGGTCAATTCCTCTTCATAGCCGCCCATAATACGATACTTGCGGACATATTCTTTCACGAACTTCTTCGGATCCTTCGGTTTGAAGATTCGGGTCATTTCCCGTAAACTTTCTTTCACTTCGTCATGACCTTTCGTTGCCATAGTGATTCCCTCCCAGAACGCTTAAGGTAAATGCTCCGATTTTGCGATGCCGAAAAGTGTAGGTTCACAATCATGAAGTCGTGCCGGCTATTCAGTTGTATGGAATGACCTCCTATTCCCTTATTGTAACATATTCAGGATCAGGTTTCAGCTTTCTTCCAATCGTACATTTTTTATCCGTTCGATCTAAACCTATTTATAAATGGGAGGAAGGGGCAAACTACAAGCAACTTAAGGACATGGATTGGACTTGAAGAGGAGTGATATTTCATGACTTCCCAAACTCCGAAAATCATTATTTTATATGCCAGTTACGGGGATGGGCATTACCAAGCTTCTAAAGCGGTCGAAGCCAGCTTGCGGAGCAGAGGCGTGACCGACGTTACGCTACTCGATTTGATGGCTGAGGCCCATCCGTTGATCAACGGCATCACGAGGTTCGTGTATTTGCAAAGCTTCAAAACAATTCCCCGCCTCTACGGTTGGGTTTATAACGCCACGAAAGAAATGCCTCAGGAAGCGCCTTTGCTTGAAGTGATAAATTCGCTTGGGGCCGGGAAGCTGCAACAAACGCTGAGGGAACTTAGGCCCGATTTGATTATTCATACCTTTCCCCAATTAGCAATGCCCCGGCTGTTAAAACGGACCGGACAGTCATTGCCGCTCGCCAACATCGTGACCGACTTTGACTTGCACGGGCGATGGATTCACCCGGGGGTCGACCGTTACTACGTGGCGACCGACGACATGAAGGCAGAAATGATGAACCGCGGCATTCCCGAAGACCGTATTCGGGTGAGCGGCATTCCCGTCAAACCGGAATTTGGCCGCCAATCTAAGACCAGCGAGAAGTCCTTCCCAGAGCCACTCCAAAGACTTCTCTCGGAGCGTCCCGTCCGCAAACCCACCGTTCTGTTGATGGCCGGAGCCTACGGGTCCATGCAAGGAGTACGCGAAGTCATCGAACGGTTAACTGCCCTGGATCGTTATCGAGTCGTCACGGTATGCGGGCGGAATCGCGAGCTTTACCGGGGGCTTCAGGGGCAACTCCGCCCCCATCCGGACGTTCACCTCATCGGATACGTCAAACAGGTGGCCGAGCTGATGCGGAGCAGCGACTGCATCGTGACCAAGCCGGGCGGGATTACTTTGTCCGAAGCGTTGGCCTGCCAATTGCCGATATTCATCTATCGCCCCGTTCCCGGGCAAGAGCTCAATAACGCGCGATACCTAGCGCAAAAGGGCGTAGCTTGCATCACCCGTACCGCCGCAGAGTTGGCTCAGGAAATCGACGCGCTCTTCGGGGATGAATCCCGACTGACCGAGCTACGCCAGAAAATCGAAAACCTCCGCCGGCCACAGGCCGCGGAGGTGATAGCAGATGATATATTACAGCAATGGTTCGCGCCCGAGCGGGCCGAGCTGGTTCTTACGTGAGAGGGCTCGTCATACATTTAAGGTAAGACAATCCTCTCCCGAAAGAAGGTCATGTCCTTATGTCCCCTTTTAAATCATCCACCGGCCTCTACGAAAACGTCGCCGGCTTCCTGTGTTACCTGTTCGCGTTTGTCGGCGGCGTCGCTTTTCTTGCCCTGGAGCGGCGCAGCCGATTTGTGCTGTTTCACGCCCTGCAATCGGTCATGTTGTTTGGCGGCTTAATGCTGGCCCACGCCTTGTCCGGATTCCTGCCGGTCATCGGCATTGTCGTCAATCTGTTACTGAGCTTGCTTGGCGTGACGCTTTGGATCGTGCTGATGCTGGCCACGCTCCAAGGCAGATGGTTGAAGCTGCCCTGGATCGGCGAACTGGCTGAGAGACAGTTACAAAGGATGTAGCTACTCCCTCAATCCGTCAACTGCCGATAATTAAACCGTAGCTTGGGCTGTTTCGCTTGAATCGGTCTTAACTTCAGTCATGGATGCTTTACGTTTACCCCCTAGACCGTTAAACAGCAAATTCATCACAATCGCCGTAAAGCTGCCCGCGACGATTCCATTGTCTACGAGGATCCGAAGCGCGGCGGGCAGTCGATCAAACAGCTCGGGCATCACGGTTACTCCTAGTCCCATGCCGACGGAACAAGCGATGATCAACAGGTTCTCGTGCCGGTTCAAATCCACTTGGTCGCCCAGCATCCGGATGCCGGAAGACAAGACGAGCCCGAACAACGCGATCATCGCTCCGCCGAGCACCAACGTCGGTACCAACTGTGTCAAAGCGGCTATCTTTGGCACGAAGCCGATTAGAATCAGCAAACCGCCGGCCACCACGATCACGTCGCGAGTTTTCACCCGGCTCATTTGGACAAGCCCTACATTTTGCGAATACGTCGTATACGGGAAGGAGTTAAATATTCCCCCGAGCATGATCGCAAGGCCTTCCGCACGATATCCCCGTGTTAAATCCTTATCCGTAATCTCCTTATCCACGATCTTGCCCAGAGCCATAAACACGCCGGTTGATTCCGCGACGCTGACAATTGCCACAAGAATCATAGTTAGGATCGCCGAGGCATGAAATGTTGGTTTGCCAAAATAAAACGGCTGCACGGCATGAAACCAACTGGCTTCCCTAAGCGGCGTCAGATCCACCTTGCCGGCGAGCGCCGCCACAAGGGTCCCGGCGATCAGTCCCAGCAGGACCGAGATCGAACGTGGAAAACCCTTAGCAAAGCGGTTCATCAAGATGACGAACAACAACACCCCGAAGCCAAGCGCAAGGTTGAGCGGGCTCCCGAAGTCGGGATTCTCGCCTGGACTGCCTCCGCCAAGATCGGAGATCGCCACAGGAATCAACGTGACCCCGATAATCGTGACTACAGAGCCGGTGACAACCGGTGGGAACAAAGCTATCAGCTTACCGAACAATCCGGCGAACAAGAAGACGAATAACCCAGAGGCGATGATCGCACCGTAAATGGCGGAGACCCCCGCACCGTCCGTCAGTCCGATGGCGATCATCGGCGATACGGCCTGAAAAGCACAACCCAGCATGACCGGGAGGCCGATCCCAAACCAGCGGTTCCCCAACACCTGAAGCAATGTGGCGACGCCGCAAGCCAGCAGATCGATAGCAATCAGATAGGTCAGCTGCTGAGGCGTGAAGTGTAACGCACCCCCTACAATCAGCGGTACGATAACCGCCCCGGCATACATCGCTAGCACGTGTTGCAAGCCGAGCGATAAGGTCTTCATCGGATGACGATGTTTCTGAAATATGCGTTCACGTTCCATATGGTTCAAGTTCCTCCCCTAGGTGATAATTAATCTCATGAATGAATGGGTGCATCCTCCAAAAAGGCAACCACACCGTCTTCCAGCGAGGCAATTCGAACGAGCGATTCGACTTGGTATCCCGCTTCCGTGAGCAGCCGAGCCCCTGGCTGGAACGACTTCTCAATGACAATCCCAATGCCGGCGACTGTTGCCCCGGCTTTCTCTACGATACGGGCCAATCCGAAGGCTGCCTCGCCGTTTGCCAAGAAATCGTCCACGATCAACACCCGGTCGTCCGCACGCAGAAACTTTTTGGACACCGTGATCTCGTTCGTTTCTCGTTTGGTGAACGAGTAGACTTTTTCCACATAAATATTGTCCTTCAACGTCAACGACTGATGCTTGCGCGCAAAGATCATCGGGACGCCAAGCTCCAACGCCGTCATGATCGCCGGGGCGATCCCCGAGGATTCGATTGTCAACACCTTCGTAATGCCTTCGTCGGCAAAACGCCGGGCGAACTCGGCCCCCATTTCCTTCATCAGCACCGGATCCATTTGATGATTAAGAAACGAATCCACCTTCAATACCTGGTTCCCCAGCACGATCCCCTCTGCCATCACCTTGTCCTTCAGCAACTTCATTCCTGTTGTCCCCTCTCCAAATCGATGATTTCTAAATATCGGCTAAACGCAAAAAAGCCCATCCCCTGACGGAAATGGACATGTAGACAGAAAGCACCCGATGCGGACCCGAAGAACCAAGCGAAACCGGTTAATCAGGCGTTAACCTACCTGAAGCCTCCGGTTCCCGGGTTTATGCGCGGCGTTACTTTCCGTAGTCCGATCATTCCGGTGATCAGGTAGAGACATGCAGGCCGATTCCTGCACTTATACGGAAAATTCAAAGATGAACACACAATGTTAGAAGTATAACGCATCCCGCCCGGGAAGAGGAAGAGGAATTTCGAGGGATTCGTGAAAACTTTGCAAAGCTTTGCAAGATGATCGCGGGTAAGCGGCGTTAAAGACCAGGTTAAAGCGGTTTAGGCTCCCGCGGTAAAAGGTTGGTGAGCAGCGATTTCAACTCGCCGTCTTCCTTATAGCTCTTCTCACCCGTGTCGAGGCGGCGGACCCGGATCTCGCTGTAATCCGCGCCGGCTTCCGTCGGCTTGAACACGAGGTTTTGACGATCCGCGAGACGCAGTTTATATCCCATCTCTTCAAACATTTGCAGAAAGTCGCTTTCGGCCGGATCCTTCCCAGGATCGAGAAAAAGCAACCCCCGCAAGCTCTTTACTTCATCCTTATGTACGACGTCAAAATGTACGATGCATTCCATATGCTTCACGCTCCTGAACACAGAATTATGCGGTATAGCATCCCCTGCAAGGGGTGGAAGCATCCGCCGAAGCAGTGCATTCCCCTGGACCGGGGCGCCGCAAAAATAAAACCGGCATGACAGCTGCGGAGCGCTTCGATCGCATTGCCCCTGGGCCGCCGTACCGGCGAATACCGCATGCTTACTTATTACTACGAAGGAGTGCACTCACGCGCCTGTTTACTTTATGACAACCTGATGAACTTTCGTTCCGCCTTAAATTTGTTCAGAGCCGCAATGCGGACACCACTTCGTGCCTTTCACTAACGTAGAAGAACAAATTTGGCATTTGACCGTGGTCACGCCACCGATCACCACTTCCACTTCCGAATTCTCGGTTTGTGGCGCAGCGGCATTCTGCGACCAGCTGCGAATGCGCCGATCTAACTCTTCCTGGCGTTTGCGCTCCCGCTCCAGCTCGCGCTGCCGACGCTCCTCATCCTCGGGGCCAACCGGCTCCACCGGTTCAGACACCTGCTCCGGTTCCCGCGGCTCCGTCTTCTCGCGAACCAGGGAAGCGGCAAGCACCAGCGTATCCATCTCGCCCACCGCCATCGACTCCATGACGGGCGGCTCGGAGCTGACCGCTGCCTCGCTCACTACCGGTGGTTGTACCGGTTCCGGAGCGGCCTTCAGCAGCTCCGCCGGGACGGATGGCTTAGCCTTGACCAGCTTATGCCCGCAATATTGGCAGAACAGGGCGTCCTCCGCTACGTTCCGACCGCAGGCGCCGCACAAGCGTTCATTTTTGAGCTCGGCGATTTTTAGCCGAATCTCATCGCGCTCTTCCGTCAGCAGATCACAGGTCTTGGCCAACTCGAGCATCTCTTTTTCCGCTGTGGCCATGTCCTTTTTCCGGTAAGCCTCATAAAACACTTCGCCCATTTTTTGAAAATATAAACCGAGTTCACGTTCGATATTTGAAATTTGGGTGTTCAGTTTACCGATCTCCACGACATTTTGCGCGCGATCGGTAACCTTGCCCGCACCGTCTTTCAACCGTTGTAAAATATTCATGACATGATTCCTCCCCGCGAAATATTCATTATCATACCAGATTTTGCACCCCCGTGAAACCGTCCTGCGACTCAGGAAGCGGCTTCTCCGGGTTTCCATTGGCGCCACGTTCCAAATCCGGGACAGCATGTTGTAATTTGTACAACATATGGGACACGGACGCGGGGATAGAACCTGAAATCGGCCAGGCCCCCGAATATTGGACACTTTAGGATCAAACCTTAGTTCGGCTCAACTATACGGCGATTCTAAACGCGTTTACTTCGTTTCTCTCCAGTTTCACTGCAAATTCAGCGGGAGAGTAG
>NZ_WNZY01000013.1 GCF_009725205.1 Paenibacillus timonensis
TTCGCAGGGCGCCGGCTTGGGGCTTCCCGGCCGACGCTTGGCGCGGCCGGGTTCGCTGCGGGCAGCCTCGGCTCTGGACGAGGCTGCCCCGCGAGCGGCTGGCGCGCTGCGGCGGAGCCGCCGTTGGCAAGCGCTCGCCCAGCGGGCGGCGCCGGAGAAGCGGCCGCCGCGCTGCCAGGGCCGGAAGCCTCCGCGCCATGAGCCGGCGGTCTCGGCTCGCCAAGGCCCACTTGCGGCAGCTTGCCTGCCGAAGGCGGCACCGGCGCGCTCGTCTGCGCCGCTGTCCAGGCGTCGCGTCGCGCTTTCGCCTGCATCGCAGCGTGGATCTGCTCGCGTAGCTCGCGTCCCACCTGCTCGATGTCATGCGAACTTGTGGTTGCCGATGGCTTGCGAATGAAGTCGAAAGCGCCTAGTTCCAACGCCATGATCGTCTCTCGCATGCCCTGCTCGTTAATGCCGGACAACATGATCACCGGCAGCGGATGCTCCTTCATAATAACCTTAAGCGCATCCAGGCCGTTCATTTCCGGCATTTCCACATCCATGGTCACCAAATCCGGCTGGATCCGCGCGATCTGTTCAATCGCTTCGCGTCCGTTTTTAGCCGTCGCCTGGACCTGAAAGGCCTCTTCTTGTTCGATGAGATCCGAGATGATCTTACGCATAAACGCCGAATCGTCTACCACCATCACTCGATAAGTCATCAACGTTCCACCCCTGTTCCTTCACGAAGAATCATTTCGCTAGTTTTAACCATTTATGCATAAATCCCTTGATTCCCGATAAAGTATCCCTCGACTTGGTTTGCGGAACATTCAGATAATCCAAAGCCAAGCGTTGAATGTCTCGCGCTGCTGAGCAACCGGGGAAAGCGATGGAGAAAGGAACCTGTTTTTTGACCGCCTGCATCACATGGGTATCATCGCTGAGATAGCCAAGCGTGGGGATATCCATGTCGAGGAAACGCCCCGCGACCAGTGAAATCTTATCGGCGACCTGTTTGGCTTCATGCTCCCCCGAGACCCGATTAATGACCAACCGAAACGGTACATCCGCCTCCATTCCGTGTACGACCTTGATCAATGCATAGGCGTCGGTGATGGAGGTCGGCTCCGGTGTCGTAACGACCAGACATTCATCGGCTGCAGTAATGAACTTTAGCGTTTCCTTAGATAATCCTGCTCCGGTATCAAAGAGGATGAAATCCATCTCCTCAGAAATCATCTCGATCTGCGAAGTGAAATAATTGAGATCCCCTTCGGAGAGGGAGAATAAATCGGCAAGTCCCGAGCCCCCCGCAATAAAAGGTAAAGCATGCGAGCCCAGTTCCACGATCTCGGTGATGTCCTTTTCCCCCTTCAGTAGGTGGTACAGGTTATACCTCGGTCTGACGCCCATCAAAACGTCGATATTCGCCATTCCGATATCCGCGTCGAAAAGCAGCACCTTACGTCCTAAAGACTTTAAGGCCAAGGCAAAATTCAACGTGAAGTTGGATTTGCCTACACCGCCCTTGCCGCTGCTCACGGTCAAAATTCGGGCTGATCCTTTGCGGAACTTTGACTCCGCTGGGCCTACATGTGACGATACCAGTTGTCTGAGTGCTTGGGCCTGGTCGCTCATAGCTTCCATTCTCCCAGCAAAATATCAACCAACTGTTTCCCATCTGCCTGAAGCAGATCATCCGGTACATTTTGACCGTTGGTCAGGAAGGACAACTTCAGAGGGTACTCATTTAACAGATTATAAATCGAGCCTACCGTTTCCGTTTCATCTAGCTTCGTAAAAATCACCTTATCCAAGTTGTATTTGCTAAAATGCTCGGTGATTCGCTTCATATCCTGTGTTTTGGAGGTCAAGCTGAGAACGAGATACGTCTCGCTGGCATCCGACGGAGCAAGCAAACTATGCAGCTCTGCCACGAACAGCTCATTCAGATAATTCCTCCCTGCGGTGTCCATCAGGATGAGGTCGCAGTGTTCTAACCGTTGCATCGCGCGCTGCACATCCCCGGGAGATTGGACAATCTCAAGTGGAACGTTCAGGATGGAGGCATAGGTTCGCAACTGTTCGATTGCCGAAATTCGATAAGTATCTGCAGTGATGAACCCAACCTTCTTGTGCAATCGAAAGATTTGATCGGCTGCCAGCTTGGCGATGGTTGTCGTTTTTCCTACTCCGGTAGGTCCTGCAATGTAAACGATCCTCGTGTTATCGCCAATCCCCATCCCAATACGGTCATTCAGGAAGCTGCTGACAATGGCTCGCAGTTTGGTTCTCATCTCTTCGCCGCTTAATGTTTTGCCGGAGCTTAGCCAGTCCTCGTAGATCTCTTCGATCCATTTCTCTGTAAGCTCCGAACTCACTTCCTGGTTCATGAGCTGTTGTTGAAAGGAATGCAAGCTCGGCGGCATTTCTCGGCCATCGCCTTGCTTCTTAGCCAGCTGACCGATCCACATCTTCATTTGCCGAATCTCTTCGAGCAAGCGCTCTTCCTTGGCGGAATCTTGGAAAGGTAACGCTGAAGCAGATTCATGATCGGCTGCACTTTGAAGCGCAGCCTCCAACCGAGTCGATGCTGAGCTCGGCGCTAAGTCTACCGATGCCTGGCGTATTTCCGGTCTAACCGATTGCGGCTTTACGATAGGAGGAATCGGGGTGATGATTGGCTCCTCCCTTTCTTGCAAACCGATCGCCGTCAATGCGGAGGAAGCTGCCGCAACTTGCGGGGAAGCAGTCGACTGTACCAATTGCGACGTTTTGCGATAAGCCTCCGGTACGGTTTGGCGAGCGACCGGAGCAGGTCCCGGCGGCTTTGCCGGAGTCACCGGCATGGCCGGTTTTCCTCTCTGCGCAGGTGCTGCATTCCCCTCGGTAGCGGCGATCACCTCGATCTTCTTCTTCTGGAACATGCCGAGGAAACCGCCAATCTTCATCTCTTTCGTACTCAAGATGACGGCATCCGCTCCTAGTTCGCTGCGGATTTTCAACATGGCGTCAGGCATTGTGTCAACGATATATCGTTTGACTCTCATAAATTCACCACCCCGACACTTTGAATTTCAACATTCGGTTCCAACTCACTGTAGGATAATACCGGAATGTCCTGCATACTCCGCTCGATAACTTGCCGCAAATACATCCGGATTGTCGGCGAGGTGAGCAGGATCGGCTGATGGCCCGTTTGCACTAAACGGTTGATTTGCTCTGTCAGCTTCTGGAATACCGTTTGCGTTGATGCCGGATCCAGAGCCAAATAACTGCCTTGTTCCGTCTGCTGTACGCTCTCGGCGATCTTCTTCTCCAGGGTAGGTCCTACGGTAATGACCCGCATCGTTTCGCCCGGCTGGGTAAACTGTTGCGTAATTTGTCGAGAGAGTGCCTGTCTGACATATTCGGTCAGTACTTCCGGATCCTTGGTGTATGTTCCGTAATCCGCCAGCGTT
Organism: Paenibacillus timonensis; assembly: GCF_009725205.1. Lineage (GTDB taxonomy): Bacteria > Bacillota > Bacilli > Paenibacillales > Paenibacillaceae > Fontibacillus > Fontibacillus rhizolycopersici. Next base: position 3,447 of record NZ_WNZY01000013.1, read on the forward strand.
TCGAAAATCGTCACCATATCGCGAATCGAAATCTTCTCTTTCAACAATTTAGCCAGTACCTTCTGCACGTCACCGATCGACAGTACCGATGGGATTAACTCGTCGACAAGCACGGCATAGTTCTCCTTGAGATTGTCGACCAGGGCTTTGGTCTCTTGACGGCCGAGCAGCTCATGCGCATGCTTCTTGATCAATTCCGTCAAATGGGTGGCCACCACGGATGGCGGATCAACCACGGTGTAACCGGACAATTCCGCCCGATCCTTGGTCGCTTCGTCGATCCATAGAGCCGGAAGACCAAACGCAGGTTCGCGGGTCTCGATACCTGTTATCGTATCGTCATCCATCCCGGGACTCATGGCCAAATAGTGATTAAGTAGTAATTCACCGCCGCCTACGACATTTCCTTTAATTTTGATGACATATTCGTTCGGTTTTAGTTGAATATTGTCGCGAATTCGGATGACGGGAACGACCAAACCTAATTCAAGCGCACATTGGCGCCGAATCATAATGATTCGGTCGAGCAAATCCCCGCCCTGCCCGGTATCGGCCAGCGGAATAAGTCCGTATCCGAATTCGAACTCGATGGGATCAACCTGCAGCAGATTGATGACGCTCTCGGGACTGCGCACCTCTTCGATTTGTTGCTCCTCCTCTTGTTGCTCCTGCTCGATTTGCCGGCGGTCCATATTTTTCTGCATCTTAAGGGCCGCAAAAACCATTAATCCGGCGAATGGATAAGTCGTCCATATCCCGATCGGCGTAAACGTCCCTAGCAGGGCGATCGTCCCGGCTACGATATAGAGCAGCTTCGGATAGGTAAACAGTTGACCCGTAATATCATCCGCCAAGTTCCCTTCAGAGGAAGCGCGCGTCACGATCAACCCGGCCGCCGTGGAAATCAGCAATGCCGGGATCTGGCTGACCAAGCCATCCCCGATCGTCAAGAGCGAGTAAGTCGAAAGCGCATCGGGAAAGCTCATGCCGTGAATCGTCATCCCGATGATAAAGCCCCCGATCAGGTTGATCAGGAGGATGATGATACTCGCGATCGCATCCCCTTTAACGAATTTACTCGCACCGTCCATGGCGCCGTAAAAATCCGCTTCCCGCTCGATCTTGCTGCGGCGCTCACGTGCTTGTTGCTCGTTAATGAGCCCTGCGTTCAAATCGGCATCGATACTCATTTGTTTCCCTGGCATCGCATCCAGTGTAAACCGCGCCGCAACCTCGGCCACGCGTTCCGAGCCTTTGGTAATGACGATAAACTGAACGACCACGAGAATCAGGAAGACGACAAAACCGACAACGGGTTCCCCGTGGGAAACCCATGAACCGAAGGTGGCCACCACGTGGCCGGCTTTGGCCTGTCCCAGAATCAACTTGGTAGTCGACACGTTTAGCGCCAAACGGAATAAAGTCGTGATGAGCAGCATTGCCGGAAAGATGGAAAACTGCAGTGCTTCCTTGGTGTTCATCGAAACAAGCAAAATGATCAGCGCTAACGAAATATTAATGATCAGCAAAATATCCAGCAGCCAAGTCGGGATCGGAACGATCATCAGCAAGACGATGCCAATTATGCCAACAAGAATAAATAGGTCCTTAAATTTCTTCACGTTAGTTCCCCTCCGATCCCATTATGATTTGGCTCTGCCTTTTATTCGGTATACATAAGCCAACACTTCGGCGACAGCTTGAAACAAATCCGCGGGGATCGTATCCCCGATTTCGGTTCGTTGAAACAACGCCCGTGCCAGCGGCTTGTTTTCCATCGTAATCACGCCATGTTCCTTGGCGATTTCTTTAATGCGGAGGGCAACGTAGTCTTGCCCTTTGGCGATGACTTGCGGGGCATCCATTTCAGACCCGTCATACTTTAGAGCGACCGCAAAGTGGGTAGGGTTGGTAATAATGACGTCGGCTTTCGGCACTTCCTGCATCATCCGTTGCAGAGCCATTCGCCGTTGACGTTCCCGAATTTTCCCCTTGATAATCGGATCGCCTTCCATTTTCTTGTATTCATCTTTGATGTCTTGTTTGGACATCTTCAAGCTCTTCTCATGCTCATATCGCTGATACATGTAATCCAGGGCCGCGAGCACAATCAAGGCCGCCGCAATTTTGATCCCCAAATTCATCGTTAGCTGGGCCGCGAAATGAAAAGTATCATCCACCGGTAAATGCCCCAGCGCAGAAAGACTTCCTCGATACCCCCAAATCGTCGAGTAAACGAGATAACCTATAATCAGCAACTTAAAGAGGGTCTTGAGAAATTGTACCAATGACCGCATGGAAAAAATGTTCTTAAATCCTTTGATCGGATCCAGTTTGCTAAACTTCATTTTGAGCGGTTCTCCGATAAACAGGAAACCGATCTGTGCGTAGTTGGCAACGATCGCCACCACCACGACGACCAAGAAGATTGGAGCCAGCAACAATAGCACTTGAACCGTGTAATCCCCCATCATGGTCATCACGTTGGTTTGCGTCACTTCCATCGACAATCGGTTATAGAACACGTCGACGAACAGGCTGACCAACCGTTCCTTGATATAACCGCCGAATGCCGTCAGACATAAGAAACCCGCCATCAATAGCAAGGCCCCGGTCAATTCCTGGCTTTTGGCCACTTGACCTTTCTTACGGGCGTCCTGACGTTTTTTCGGAGTCGCTCTTTCCGTCTTTTCACCGGCGAACAGCTGCAGATCAAGCGAATACCGATATGACATAGCGATCCTCCATCCTACTTCGGCCTTTGTCCGATCGCACCGAGCAGATCATGCAGCGCACGGAACAACACCTCGAACAAAGATTGAAACGCAACGATAAAGCCAGGCACAAGCACCAACAGAACAAGCAAACCAACAATGATCTTTACCGGAATGCCAATGACAAAAATGTTAAATTGCGGAGCCGTTCGAGCCAAAAAACCTAATGCCACGTCGGTGACGAATAAGGCGACGACAAGCGGAGCCGACATTTGGAATGCCAACAAAAACGCCTGGCTGAAGGTTTGCACGAGAAATTCGGCCAAATCCCCGTTGTAGATTTGCTGAAACAGATCATTAGACAACGGAATCCAGTTATAACTTCGAATGACCGCATCCAGCAAATAATGATGTCCGTTCATGCTAAGGAACATCAACGTAGCTATGATGTACTTCAGGTTCCCTAGAACAGGCGCCGCCGCTCCGGTCATGGGATCGATCACGTTTGCGATCCCGAAACCGATTTGTATGTCGATGAAGGATCCGGCCATTTGAATAACCGAAAAGATCAGATTCGCGACATATCCCATCAGCAGACCGACCAACACCTCACGCAAAATAAACAACACATACCCCAAATCGTTAGGTAACGCTTGATTCGGGCCAATCGTCAACAGAATGACAACCGCAATCATCCCTGAGAAGCCTACCTTAAATGTATTCGGCACCGTTCGAGAAGAAAATATCGGTGAAACTACAAAAAAAGCTGTCATTCGACAAAAAATAAGCATAAAAGTAGAAATTCCGTGCAATAAAGTATCCATCATTGCGGTAACCTAACCGATATAACTAGATAGGTTATTTAGAATCCCATAGGTGAAGTCCACCAGCGTCGTCAAAATCCAAGGACCAAACAACAGCAAAGCGACTAAAACCGCAACGATTTTGGGAACGAAGGCAAGCGTTTGCTCCTGGATTTGGGTCGTTGCCTGAAAAATACTCACCAAGAGCCCCACCACTAGACCGATCAACAGCATCGGCGCGCTGACCTTCAACACGGTATAAACGGCTTGTCCGGCCAAACCGATAATAAATTCCGAACTCATTACCGCTGTTCTCCTTCCCTGAACCCATACCCTTATTCCTAGGTATTAAAGCTGACCAACAGTGATTTGACGATCAAATACCATCCATCCACCAGCACGAACAGTAAGATCTTGAACGGCAGTGAGATCATAACCGGAGGCAGCATCATCATCCCCATCGCCATGAGCACGCTGGATACAACAATATCGATGATTAGAAACGGGATAAAAATCATAAAGCCCATTTGAAACGCCGTTTTCAGTTCGCTGATCGCAAAGGCGGGCACCATAACCGAAATTGGAATGTCCTCGTAGCTTTTGGGCTTTTCCATTTTCGTATAGCCCATAAACAGCTGAAGATCCTTGGTTCTCGTATGCGAGTACATGAACTTCTTCATAGGAACCGCTGCTTTGTCCAAAGCTTCGGATTGGGTAATTTCCCCTTTGATATAAGGCTGAACCGCGACCTCGTTGACGGTAGAGAGCGTTGGGCTCATTACAAATAACGTCAAGAACAAAGCAAGTCCAATCAGCACCTGGTTCGGAGGCATCTGCTGTGTTCCCAAGGAGGTGCGGACAAACCCCAAAACGACGACGATTCGGGTAAAGCTTGTCATTAGCACTAAGATCGCAGGTGCGATGCTCAGTACCGTGATCATTAAGATGATCGACAATGAACTCGTCCCTGACGCCCCGCCCGAGCCTGAATTCCCGATTTGAATCCCGATATTCGGAATCGGATCAACCGGTTCAGCCGATGCGATGGAGACCACGAGTAGGCTCCATATCGTCAACATCAAGCTGACAATCAACAATTTTCTCTTCATGAATCCCTCGACCGATCTGTAGATTGTTCTTCCGGATCCTGCAATAGTTCCTCCATTTGCCGTTTCCGGTCCGGCATTTTCCGCAATTGCGATTGAAACACCTCATGGAAAGCGACTCCGTCTAGCTCTTCTTCCTCTCGAGGCGGTTCTTTGCGAAAACGGGAGATCAAGCCGGATAAGGTCGACGACAATCCGGCGAATTCCGTTCCTTCTTCTGCGAAGGCATTCACCAGCAAGGCTACCTCGTCCGGCCCGGATATTTTGTCCACCAGGGAAATATCCTCACCGACACCGACAAGATAGATACTCCCCCCGAGTTCAATCACTTGCAGGGATTTGTTCGGTCCGAGGCCAATGGCCCCCAAAGTACGAATCGCACGACTCTGGGATAAATACCGGTTCCTTTTGCCAAGAAAGCGGACCAGTAAGACGATTAAAGCAATGATTAGGCCCAGAACTACGATGACGGTAAACAAGTTCCCCCAAAGGTTGACATCCCCAGAATACGGGAGAGACTCCTGCGGATTATTCATCGCTTAGCTTACACCCCAAGCGTTTTGTTGATCGCTTCGATTACTCGGTCGGATTGGAAAGGCTTCACGATAAAGTCTTTTGCTCCGGCTTGAATCGCATCGATAACCATCGCTTGTTGTCCCATCGCGGAGCACATGATCACTTTCGCGTTCGGGTCCAGCTTCTTAATCTCTTTCAACGCGGCAATGCCGTCCATCTCAGGCATCGTAATGTCCATCGTGATCAGATCCGGGTGAAGCTCTTTGAATTTCTCGATGGCTTGTGCGCCGTCTTGTGCTTCACCTACGACTTCAAACCCGTTTTTTGTCAAAATATCACGGATCATCATTCTCATAAATGCTGCGTCGTCTACGATAAGAATTCGGTTAGCCATTGATATAAAATCCTCCCTAAACTTCTACTATTGTAATTTTTGAATGCGGTCCCACTGGCTTACGATATCCGTGACGCGTACGCCGAAGTTTTCATCAATGACGACAACCTCGCCCTTAGCGATCAGTTTGTTGTTCACAAGAATATCCACGGGCTCACCGGCGAGCTTGTCCAACTCGATTATGGAGCCTTGGGACAACTCCAGGATATCTTTAATTTGCCGTTGGGTCCTCCCTAATTCTACGGTGACTTTAAGGGGTATGTCCATCAGTAAGTTTAAATTATTTTCGTCCACATGACCAAAGGATGGATTTCCCAGATTAGCGAACTGTACAGGCTGTACATTCAAATTACGTCCCGGGGCTGCACCATAATGATGCGGCTCGCCGTAAGGCTGACCTTGAGGCGGATATCCATAAGGCGCCGGTTGCCCATAGCCATATCCATCTTGCATCGGCGGCTGTTGCATCGGCGGCTGCTGCATAGGTTGGGACGGCTGTTGGTAAACCGGTGCCTGCGGTGCTGGCTCAGCATGCGGCGCGGCGGCGGCAGCACTTTCCATTTCCACCGTAGTTGTATCAACAGCAGAACCGCTAATAAGACTCGATACCATTTCCTTAGCAAATTTAACAGTCAGAAGCTGCATGATCGTTGAATCAATTAAATCACCGATTGTCAATCGGAAGGATATTTTAATTAATGGATCTGCTTCTGGCAAACTACCAAGACCATGCCCACTAGACATATTAAGGATGTCGATCCCTGGTGGTGATATATTTACAAAACGATTAAATATTGTAGACATCGATGTAGCAGAAGAACCCATCATCTGATTCATCGCTTCTTGAACAGCACTGATATGAATTTCATTTAAATCCTCATCCGCAGGATTCCCCTCTCCACCAAGCATCAGATCGGCGATAACTTGAGCATCCCGTGTCTTGATAACCAAAGAGTTCATCCCCTCAAACCCATCAACATATTCGACATGGATGGCGACATGCGGCTTAGGGAACTCAGCTTCAAATTGAGAACGGGTGATTACAGAAACCTTCGGAGTTGTGATATCTACCTTTTTACTCAACAAGGTTGACAGTGCCGTCGCCGCGCTGCCAAAAGTTATATTCCCGATCTCCCCTAATGCATCTTGTTCCAGTGGAGTCAAGACATCATCAACCGTAGGCTCAGATGATGATTCCTGATTCGCCTGTTTCAGTAAAGCGTCGATCTCTTCTTGGGATAAATAATCTTTACTCGTCAATCTCCTCAACTCCTTCACTGACAATTTCATCAATTTGGATCGCAATCCGATCTTTGATCGTTCCGGGGCTACCGATATACTTCAATCTGTCCCCCACACGGATTTGCAGTCCATCTTGAACAGGTTTGTTCAATGAGATTACGTCACCGGCGGATAATCCCAGGAACTCGCGGATGGTGATCTGAGATTCACCCAAATCTGCAATAATAGGTAACTTGGCCTTGTTCACCCGGTTACGAAGCGCATCAACCTCTTCTGGCGCGCGTGACTTCTTCTGAGAGACAAACCAATGGTGAACCGAAAGTTTAGGCATGATCGGTTCGATTACGACATGCGGTATACAAAGGTTAATCATGCCTGATGTATCTCCGATTTTGGTACTTAGCGAAATTAGTGCGATCGTCTCGTTCGGTGATACGATTTGCATAAATTGAGGATTGGTTTCCAGCCCCTCCATCCGCGGATTAATATCCACGATCGTCCTCCAGGCTTCCTGCAAGCTCTCAAAGGCGCGGCTGAAAATTCGTTCCATAATGATCGTTTCGATCTCCGTCAGCGATCCAATTTTCGAAGGTGCTGCTCCTAGGCCGCCCAATAGCCGGTCCAACATGGCAAAAGCAACGTTGGGATGCACCTCCAGCACCATTCTTCCTTCAAGCGGCTCCGCTTCAAAAATGTTCAAGATCGTCATTTTCGGAATAGAGCGAATAAATTCGTCATAAGGAAGCTGCTCTACCTGAACAACATTAATTTGCACAAACGTACGTAGTTGAGCTGAAAAATAGGTGGTGAGATAACGGGCAAAGTTCTCATGAATCCGGGTCAAGCTCCGAATATGATCTTTGGAAAATCTCACCGCTCTCTTAAAATCATAAGAGCGGATCTTCTTCTGCGTCTCTTCCTTTTTCAGTTCCTCGGCGTCCATTTCGCCCGACGATAACGCAGCAAGCAGCGCATCGATCTCGTTCTGCGACAACACATCAACCAAACATCTCACCCCCTTAGAAAAATCCGTATTCGTTCGATATTAATTAGATCGTCGTCATGATGAAATCGGTAATATCGATTTGAATCAATTTCCCTTCCGGCAGCGACTTGTTGATCAGGTTGAGCAACTTGGAGCTCAGATTGTCTTTTCCCAATGCACCTGTCAATTCCTCCGGCTTGGTATCTGCCAACGTTTTAATGATGATAGGTTTAACTTTGTAGTCCTTGATTTTGTCGAAGGCCTCCTTGGAAACCTCGTTATCCAATTGGAAAGCAAAATCGATGACCACAACGTATTCCGGTTCGGACAAATTCGTTTTGATGTCGTCGAGCGTTGAAGTGACCTTCACGATCTCGTCCACCGACAATTTCTCCGGTTCAGCTACGCTATTGACAGCAGCATTCACCTCGGTACCAGGCGCGGGTTTATTCATTTGATTCACCAGCAGGAAGGCGGCCAATACGATTAATGTGATAGCAAGCAAAATCGTGATTAGCCAAGGCAACATTTTTTTCATGACCATTCCTCCGTTTGTTGCACTTTAATAGTTGCTGCGTGGATGCCGATATCCCGATAATACGCTTGGATCATCGCAATAACATCGGCCGCCTTCTCCAGCACGATAATACGCTTTCCTGTGATCAGGGTAACGTAAGTATCCGGCGTTTCTTCTACGGTTTCAATCATAATGGCGTTCAGCCACATTTGAGAACCGTTCAAGCGTGTAACAGAAATCATGATTTCCCTCCTAGGCGATCAAGGAAGCGGGGGGGGGGAACAGCCGGGGAAAGGCTTCCCCCACCCCGGCTACCCCTTCGCTTAACGTTTCAGATTGACAACTTCCTGAAGCACTTCGTCAGAGGTGGTAATGATCCGCGAGTTGGCTTGGAAGCCCCGCTGCGCTACGATCATCTCGGTAAATTCTCCCGTCAAATCGACGTTAGACATTTCGAGTTGTCCTGCAACAACAGCCCCTGTACCGGTCTCAGCATTATTAGGGTTGGAGTAGTAAGCTTCAATGTCGCCATCCGGGACAGCATTTAAAGTTACCCGATACAGATTTCCTCCAATTTTCTCCAAACCTTCAGGATTCACAACTTTTGCAACCCCAATCTGATCCCCAGCTGCCGTTTCACCAGTATTCAACTTCTGCATAATCGTTCCATCTGCAGCAATCGTAAAGGCAGTTACGTTACCGAAATCAATAGGCTCCATTGGATCACCTGCGACGTTACAAACGAATAATCCATCAGAAGTAACTAACTGACCTGCTGCATCCAAATGTAAATCACCAGCCCGAGTCAAAAACGGGACATCCTGATCGGCGGATAGCTTAACTAGGAAAAATCCGTCTCCATCAATCCGTAAATCTAGCGGATTATTTGTTGTCATAGCACTACCGGCAGTATGTAAAGTATCTATGGAACCGATAGAGGTCCCAAGACCAATTTGTTTGGCGTTCATCCCTCCGCTTTCTCCATCAACTGGTGCTGTTACCCCGGATACTGTCTGGCTCATGATATCCTTAAACATCACGCGTCCGGATTTGAAACCTACTGTATTAACGTTCGCAATATTGTTGCCGATAACGTCAAGCTTGGTTTGAAAGCCGCGCATCCCGGAAACGCCAGAATACATAGATCTTAACATGCGTTCTCATTCCTTCCAGTGATAAAATAACTTGCTTTGGCTGCTTCAGTCGATCCGCAGCCGATGGCTCCCGTAACCGGTCCAGCCATATTAAGAGATGATGACGGCGCTGTCGATTTGCGTGAATACGTTATCCATCATGCTGCTGCCGTCCATTGCGGTAACGACGGTACGATTATTCACATTGACGATAAGGGCCATGTCTTTCAGCAATATCAAGGAATCCTTGGCTCCCTTTGCAGCAGCACTATCTATCGCTGATTCGATCTTGTTCAACTGCTCCGGTTGCAGTTCGATTCCGCGTTGTTCCAACCGCTTCACCGCATGGTTGCTGAAATGGACCAGCCGGTCTTCCAGCATATCCTTGAAATTGGTTCCCGTCGTGGCTGTCGAATTGTTTCTGTTGAGGGTTAGCGCACTAGGTCCGATTCTTCCTGTGTACAGCTGCCCTACTCGGATCGGCCCGTTCATGATAGGTCCGCTCCTTGACCAGCTCCGCCGGTTTCCTCAGCAGGATCACCAACCTGTTCGATATCGGAGATTTTAACTTCCTTATCTCCCACCTTGACGTAGTGAACACCGTCACGAACAATGATGGAATCAACGATACCGCTTTCCTTCTCAACCACAACTTCGGATTGACCTGTCGCAACATCATAGTTACCTGTTTTGGTTGAGGTGACCCAAGTCACCTGTTTTCCAATCAGTCCGGAATCATTACCTAATGATCGGCCTAGATTGGATAGCTGTTCAGAAATATTGGTCAGTTGCTCTACCGAGGAAAACTGAGCCATTTGAGCGACCATTTGTGTATTATCCATCGGGGATAAGGGATCTTGATTTTGCATTTGGGCCATCATCAGTTTCAGAAAAGCATCTTTGCCCATTTCGTTGGTTTTCGTACTTGCTTTCTGAACATTGTTCTGCGAATAATTCGGCCACATCACTGAAGGTGAATACGCATCTGCCACGGAGGTACCTCCTTTCTGCTTTTTATGCTCTAGCGACAAAGGAACTGCCGTAGTTTTGCTCCTTGGCTCTGACCTCGGCGACCCACTCGTTCCATTCCTCATTCATATCATGAATGGCCAGAGTATCGTCCTCCATCAGTGGACGGCGTTTTTCACTTTGCTGTTGCCCCGCTCCGCTGCCGGACTGGCGACCATCATGGTACATATGGGACGACAGTGCCGAGTTTTGCGTGACTTCCAACTTGTTCACCTGAAGCCCCTGGGACTGTAACGCCGTTCTCAGTTGCGCCATTTGCTGCTCCAGAGATTCCTTGGCAAAAGCATGCTCTGTCATGAATTGGGCGGTTAATTGCCCGTTTTGCATCGTAATTCGTACGTCAACTTGTCCTAAATGCTCCGGATAAAGCGAGATTCTCGCTTCAGACACGCCTTTCAGGTTCACGATATCCAGCTTGTTAACCAGGAAACCGCTCATTTCTTTGGCGAACTGTTCAACCGGAACCGGCTTGGCTACATGCCTAGCGGAAATGATGCCGCTATCCCGGATCGCAAGTTGTCCCGCGGTCACGATTTGTCCTGTTGGAACCGAATCCTCGTGTTCTTTAGGTTCTATCGTTAGGTCGTCAATTGCCGTATCGGAGTAAATCGCGTGAACTGTTGCCGTATTGCTGCCTGTCTTTGTGCTGTGCTGAGCGGTCTGTGCATTCCCTTGATTTAGCATATCGCCGCCCGAGCTGCCTTGTGGGTTAGCTCCTGCACCTTGATTTGTCGTAAGGATTCGCGGGTGTATTCCTCCAACCGATTCGGTTCCTTTGCCGCCATTCAGCTTCGTTTCGACCGAATCAGGGAGTGTATCCAGCATCCCTTGCAGCGTATCCAGCATGACTCCGGCTTGTCCTTGCGCGCTCGATGTCAGCTTCACGGCATCGGTATTCGATTCCGTTGCAGCCAACAATTGCACCAACGCATCCTGTACCGCGAAACGCATCGTCTCTGGCTGTTGCGCCAGTGCTGGCAGTAGATTAGCTTCTTCAGTCCCCACTGTTCCCGACGTTGGAGTTGTGTTCGTTTGCTGCAATAAGGTCTGGACATTTTGCAGCCAGCCTTGCAAAGCCGCCATCAACGATGGGTCCGCTTGAAGCGCTTCATCCAATTTCGGCAGCTGCTGCAGCAGTCCTTCGATCATGGCTGCTAGCGTACTGTCCGTTGCATCGGATGCAGCCGCTTCTGTGGTTTTCTGAAGTCCAGCCAAGGTCAGCAGTTGGGCAGAGGTTTGTCCTTCCTGTGACTGAGCATTGCCGAGCAGCATGGAAAGGAGCTTCTGGTCAAAAGACAATGCCGTATTGGGCGCAACTTCTGACTTACCTGCCGATCCATACCATAACGAATTAACAGATCCCGCTTTGTTTCCATTTACTTGAGTCACGGTTTGATTCATCTTGTTCTCACCTCCTTTCAAGAGTAATTTTCAGTCCATATTTACTTGCTAACCAATTGATTCAAGATCTTCACCGACGTTTTCTCATCGGTTTTGGCCATTTCCGCCAAAATTTTCGATCGGGTGGCTCCATTGACGGACTTCATGATCTTAAGTCCCTTTTCCGGACTTAGCTTATACGTTTGAAGAATGAGTTTGGCGGCATCTGCCGCAGCCATCGATGAGAAAGTCTGACTGAGCTCGGTATCATCCAGCCCTGTTCCGGTTGTGGCGGCGGCAGCATCCGCAGCCGATTCCATTTTGAGTCTGGACTGCAGTGCGGCGATCGCCAAATCCTCGGACGTATTGACATCCTTCAGCTTGATCGAAATATCGGCTGCCTTCTGTGGATCCATCTTTTCCAAAATGGCCACTTTACTCTCATTACTCATCACACTCAGCATTTGCAGCGTCTCTTCCGTTGACAGCTTGTCGAAGATTGCCGCTGCTTTGCTTGGGCTCATCTCCGCATAGAGATTGGCCAGCTTCTTAACTTCCTTCTGGTAGGCTTCCGCTTCCGTCGATTGTTGCTGTTCATTCTCTTGCTGTTGAACAGTAGCAAGCTGATCCTGTAACTCTTTGACTTTCTCCTGCTGCTGGGACGCTTGCTGGTTCGCCGATTGCAGCTCCGCCTGCTGTTTTGCAAGCTGATCTTTGAGTTCTTTCACAGTCGCCTCGGTACTCTCCTGCTGCTTCTGTTCTTCCTCCGCAGCTTGCTTCAACTCACCCTCCGGAACTTCAGGATCCGGGACCAAATTCTTCACAACGGGAATCCGGTTTCCCCAATCGAACAGCGTATTACGGAAGTCAATGTTGAATAAGGTTAAAAGCACACCTAACAGGACAACCGTAAAAAGAATAGGGGTCATAAAGAACAGAAAACGCGAGAATCCGCCTCCCGACTCTTCTTCTAATTCTTCATCAAGCACTGTTTTTGCCATCTTGTTTCCCTCCTTCGAACAACCGTATGGGCGCCCGCTTTCTTTATCGGGCTCTCATGGCGAACCGGACCGTGGCCATTTCATCCAGCTCGTTTTGTTCCCGAAGAAGCATATCGTGCTGAAATTTATCCATGGCTTTCTCTTTCGCTTTAAGCCATACCTTCTCGTCCAGCATTTTCCCCTTTAATACCGTCTTCTTGTGCTCTACCTTCTGTTCGGCTACGCGAATATCGCCTTGCTTCCTCTCGATCGCTTGATCGATGAAGCCCATATATCGTTGAAGTTCCTGCAGTTTGATCATGGAGGCTGTGTTCTCTGCTTCGGCTGCGATCACCGCAGCGATACTGGCTTTCTCCTCCAACAACTGCTCCAGCGAACGTTGCTCCGACTGCAGTTCGCCAACGGCAGCGGACAGCATCCATTCAGCCTGCGTCTTTTCGTTGGATTTCAAATCGACTACTTTTTGATAGACGTAACGGAACTTCATACTTTACGTTTCATCTCCTTGCGAATTCGGAAATTAGCCGTTCCTGCACTTCAGTGAGCTTCACTTTCTCATTGACCTTCTGTTTCGTAAAGTTCCATATCTCTTGGATCGCGCCGATCGCTTCGTCGATATCCGCGTTGGAGCCCGGCTGATACGCACCGATATTGATCAAATCCTCAGAATCCTTATAAACGGCCATCAGCCGCTTCAGGTTATCGGCCGCCTCATTCTGGTCGTCCGTCACGATATCCTTCATCACCCGGCTAATGCTCGCCAGAATATCAATTGCAGGAAAATGTCCCTTATTCGCGATCCCGCGGTTCAGCACGATATGGCCGTCCAAGATTCCCCGGACTGCATCGGCTATCGGTTCATTCATATCGTCGCCGTCAACGAGTACGGTGTAGAAAGCGGTAATCGACCCGGTAGGCCCTGTTCCCGCACGCTCCATTAGTTTCGGTAATGCAGCAAACACGGAAGGGGTATATCCGCGCATAGCCGGCGGTTCCCCAACTGCTAGTCCTACCTCGCGAAGTGCCATCGCATAGCGAGTAACGGAATCCATCATGAGCATGACGTTAAGGCCGCGATCCCGGAAATACTCAGCGATCGTTGTGGCAATCAAAGCCCCCTTCATCCGGATCAAAGCCGGTTGATCGGAGGTTGCCACGACGACGACGGAACGTTCCAACCCTTCGGGGCCAAGATCCCGTTCAATAAAATCTAGCACCTCACGCCCCCGTTCCCCAACAAGCGCGATCACGTTAACGTCTGCTGAAGTGTTACGAGCGATCATCCCCATCAACGTACTCTTTCCGACCCCGGAGCCGGCAAAGATCCCAACCCGCTGGCCTTTGCCGATCGTTAACAGACCATCGATAGCTCGCACCCCGATGCCTATTGGCTCGGTAACTCTTGGACGATTCAGCGGATTCATGGGTTTGTTGTAGGTTGAGTAATGTCCCATCCTCGATGGCAACAGGGACCCGTCCAGCGGTTGACCCAAGCCATCCAGCACCTTACCGAGCAGTTCGGATCCAACCTGAACGGTCAGCGGTTTGCCGGTCCCGACGACATCACACCCGGGACCAATCGCTTGGAGCTCGCCCAGCGGCATAAGCAACACCTTGTTATCACGAAACCCAACCACTTCGGCTTGGAGTGGTTGAGCGGCCTTGCTGGGGTAGATATAACATAAATCGCCTATGCTGGCGTCCGGGCCTTCGGATTCGACCATCAGCCCGATGACCTGTGTCACTTTCCCGTTGATTCGGATCGGATCAAGTTGCCTAAGGTGATCGATATAACGTTCAGCTCTCAACATCGTCATACGCCTGACCTCGCTCCTCCGTTTGTAGAGAAACCCGCAATAGTTCTTTTTTGATCTCCGACAACTGGGTATCGATTCTGGCGTCAACGCTGCCGAAAGAGGAGCGAATGACACAACCGCGATCCTTCACCGATGGATCCGGTAGGATCTGAAGTTCGGCCTGCGAGTCGATAGCTAGACTCAGTTCTTCGCGGGCCGCCTGTACGAAAGCGAAGTCGCCCGGCGAAACGCATAACGTTAGAATTCCCTGCTCTCGTTTGCGAGCTAGGCTCTTCTTGATCAGGTCCATCGCGTAATCCGGCTCAAGCTCAAGCTGCTTGTCGATGATTTTCTCGGCTATCGCGCAGCTCAATTCAACCACGAACGGCTCCGCTTCCTGAATGATGCGTTCTTTCTCAACATAAGCATGTTGCAGGACCGAACCGGCTTCGTTCATCATCTCGTCGATGCGGGAGCGCATTGTTTCTTCTGCCTGTGTTTTTCCTTCTTCATAACCCTGATTGAAGCCCTCCGCCTTCAAAGCTTCAATCATATGCTCGTCCTGTTCGCGGCGTTCTTGCCACCAGGCTTCGATTTGCTCGCGGGCTTCGGCTAACATAAGTTCCGCCTGCTCCGCCGCCTCCCTTACCTGGCGTTCGGCAAACTCCTTGGCATCGGCCAGCATTTGTCGTCTCGTTTCTTCTGCTGCAAGATCTTCAACAGAAGGGCTGTGAACGCTTGTTTTCTCGGTTTGTGCAGAAGGCGTGTCCTCAGCAGAGGTATGGATCTTAGCTAAATTTAGTTGTTTTAAGATTTCGACCGGTACGTATTGAGACACCTTGATCAAATTAGACAATGATGTCATCTCCTCCGCCGCGGGCGATAATAATCTCACCGGCTTCTTCCAGTCTGCGGATCGTAGCTACGATGCGGGTTTGTGCCTCTTCCACATCACGCAACCGCACCGGCCCCATGTATTCCATTTCTTCCTTGAATGTCTCGGACATCCGTTTCGACATATTGCGGAAGACGGCCTCGCGGACTTCTTCGCTGGCCACTTTGAGGGCAAGCTGCAAATCGGCGTTCTCGATATCGCGGATAATTCGTTGGATCGAACGATTGTCGATGTTGACGATATCCTCGAAGACGAACATCCGCTTTTTGATTTCTTCGGCCAACTCGGGATCCTGGATTTCCAGCGAGTCGAGGATGGTTCTTTCGGTTCCCCGGTCGACCCCATTCAGAATCTGTACAATGGACTCGATACCGCCAGCGCTGGTGTAATCCTGCGTAACCGTTGCGGAGAGCTTCTGTTCCAGCACGCGTTCGACCTGAGCAATGACCTCCGGTGAAGTACTGTCCATAACCGCGATTCTTCTCGCGACCTCTGCCTGCTTCTCCTGCGGAAGCGAAGACAGGATGGCAGCCGCTTGTTCGAATTGCAAGTAGGACAAAACCAAAGCGATTGTTTGCGCGTTTTCGTTCTGAATAAAGTTGAGAATTTGATTTGGATCTGCCTTACGGGCAAAATCGAAAGGCCGGACCTGCAAAGTTGCGGTCAGGCGGTTGATGATATCCACCGCCTTCGATTGGCCCAGCGCTTTCTCCAGAATTTCCTTGGCGTAATTAATGCCGCCCTGGGTGATATACTCCTGAGCAAGGCAGATCTGGTGAAACTCCGCCATAATCATTTCTTTTTCCGTGCCGTCGACTTTACGAACGTTGGCGATCTCCAGGGTGAGCTGCTCGATCTCATCATCCCGCAAGTGCTTGAAAATTTGCGCTGACACCTCGGGCCCTAACGTAATCAACAATATGGCTGCCTTCTGCTTCCCGCTTAAACCCGGGCTCGATGTTTTTGACAATGCGTTCACCTCTATTCATCAGCCAGCCAGGTGCGAAGCAAGTTAACGAATTCGTCAGGCTTCTTCTTGGCCAACGTTTCCAGTTGTTTGCGCACTTGGTTTTCATTCGTGACCGTATCCAGATTAATGGACGGGAATTCCGGCGTAAGCGGCAAAGCGAGATCTTCTTCCGCTTCCGTCGCTTTCTTGCGGCGGCGGAACAAGACGATTCCGAGACCTGCCAGTGCCAGCAGAGCCGCGCCCCCCACACCCCAGACCAACGGGCTCGACAAACTCAAACCGCTGGTTTGGGTCGCGTCCGAATGGAATGGCTGGGACAACACTGAAACTTTTTTCTGCAATTCTTCGTCTGTATAGGTAGTACCCGAATCTGCCAGGTAGGAACCGACGATGTTTTTTAAGATATTTTCAATCGCGGACTGCGTATTCTCATCCAAAGTATCTTGACCAACTGGTGGTTCAACAGCCACGTTAATGGTTAAATCCTTTATAACGTATGGACTAGCGATAATATCCTTCGTAATCCGATTAACTTCATAGTTGATTGTCGACGAGCTCTCTTCCGAAGACGATCCCCCGCTTGTTTCTGCTGAAGGATAATTAACGACGTCTTCTTGACCGGTACCTGGAACTCCGCTAGTCGGACTAGCCGCTCCGGTATAGCTCTTCTGCACTTTTTGTGCGCTAATTTCGATACCTTTCATATTTTCGGTATCCACCGGTGTTACAAGATTATCCTTCTGGCTAACCTGGTCAAAATTCAGCTTTGAAGCAACCAGCACTTCGATTTTGTCCGGACCGGTTAGTCTGGAAAGGAACTGCTTCACGCTTTGGCGAACATCGCTTTCGAATTTCTTCTGCAGGGCCATGTTCTCCTGAACCGCCGTGGTTAACGACCCCGTTGCTCCACCTTGTCCACTTGGCAACAATACGGTGTCATCACTCGACGAAAGCGAGATATTCTCTACCGGCAAATTCGGAACCGAAGTCTTTACCAAATTGAAATACCCGTCGATGGCTTCCTGATTCGGCCGGTACCCTGGCTTGAACGAGAGGACGATCGAAGCCGACGCCTTCTCCTGGTCTTCCGGGCTGGCGAATACATTCTCCGCTGGAAGGTTGAGAAGCACCTTAGCGTCATTGATTCCCTGCATGCGCTTCAGCAGTTTTTCAACTTCGCCATTAATGGCGGTTTTATACTTCACGTTAAATTCATTGTCGGTCATGCCGATTAAGGAAGAACTCTCATTAAAGGCATCCAAACCGATCGACCCACTCTGTACGATCCCTTGCGAACCGACATCGACCTTAACCCGTGCTGCTTCCTTGCTAGGCACCGAGATCGTGGAACCGTCCGGTCCCAGCTTGTACGGAACCCCGCTGGATTCTAGGTAATTGATGATTCCTGCCGCATCGGTTGAATCGAGGCCGGTAAATGCCACGTCATATTCCGTTTTGGAAAATTGGATCGTCAGCAGGATGATGGCGAGCAGCGCAAAAGTTACGGTTGCGATAATAAATGTTTTTTGTTTTTTACCAAATTGGTTCCAGTACCCTAGCATTCGATCTCGGTACTGTGTAATTCTCTCATTCACAATGTCACCTCATCCGAGCATGTTCAGTCCTTAAATTTGCGTACGCATAATCTCTTGATAAGCTTCTATCACTTTATTCCGGACTTGCGTAGTCAACTGCAAACTTAACAAGGCTTGCTCCGAGGCGATCATCATCTCATCGGCATTTACTTTCCCTAACAGAAACTGGCTATTCACCTGTTGTGCATTGGTTTCCTGCGCAGCAACTCCGTCCAGCGCGTCACTAAGAAAAGAACTGAATTGCTTCATGGATTCCGCAGGCGTGAGATTCTGCGCATTGCCGGACGTTTGCGTTCCTGTCACCGGCTTTAAGGAGTCAAAACTCATTCTCTCGATCAACGTGCAACACTCCTAACTACGAATTATGTTATCTTTTCTAGTCTATTTACCGATTTGCAAGGCTTTGGTAAACATCGCCTTGCTGGCGTTAAGCGCCGTAACGTTAGCTTCATAAGAGCGGGTTGCCGAAATCATGTCTACCATCTCTTTCAAAACATCGACATTCGGCATATAGACATACCCTTCACTGTCTGCATCAGGATGTGTCGGGTTGTAAACCGGTTTAAATGGCGAGGCATCTTCTTGAATTTTCGTGATTTTTACCCCTTGGCTACTCGCATCCTTACCCATAGCCGAATTCAAGGCACGATCGAAATCCATCTCCTTGGGTGCCATAACAACCGTTTTGCGCCGGTAAGGAACAGCTTTGCCGTCCTCAATCTTGGCCCGAGTCGTATCGGCATTAGCGATATTAGAGGAAATCACGTCCATACGAAGACGTTGTGCGGTTAATGCGGAAGAACTAATCCCAAAACTGTCATTGATATTCAATGCCGATTATCTCCCTTCAACGGCGGTACGCTTCATTTTAATTAAATAATTCATTTGCTCGACATAAGCGTTATATCTCAGTTGATTTTCGGCAAGTTTTGTCATTTCGCTGTCGATATCGACGTTATTCTGGTTGTTGTTCATTGCCGTACTTTGATCCGTGCCTACGACCGGTCCAGGAACCTCGTTCGTTGGACCTATAACGAAATGCCTCACGTTCGTTCTCCTTCCTTGGAGCGCAGGCATACCGTCGTTCATCTCTGCTTGCAGCATGCTTTCAAAAGACACGCTGGATCTTTTAAAGTAAGGGGTGTCCACGTTCGCAATATTATTGGAGATAACCCCTTGCCGAAGATTTGCGGCCTGAATCGCGGTATCAAGCCTGTCAAATCCCACCCCATTCAACAACTGCACATTAGTTCCCCCCTTAGTCTCATTCGATCTTAATCATTAATGATTCTACAAACAATAGACAAATCCTCTTTTTTCGACATTTTTTTTGCTAATTATTGTCTTTTAATTGTCTTTCTTACGTCCTAGACATGAATGCTGTTTAATAATGTCATATATCCTAAGTTTCAAGGAGATTCGACATTATTACAATAAGAAAAAAGCCCTATCTTTCATGACTTTGACATCGTTTTTGGTCAAAAATGAAAATTTTACATAATAATCGTCAAAAACCAACATCATCCATATCTATTAAAATCAATCACCTTTCTAGGAATAAATAAAGACCACCCGCCTAAGATGGCGAAGTGGCCTGAGTTTTTACAATATTGTGAAAAACGGATCAGGTCCTAGCTTGTAAATATCCATTTCTGATTCGAATCAGATGGATTTACAAAATAAATTGACTAAGGTCTCGATCCTGGGCAATATTTCCTAGTTTTTCCTTTACGTATTCCGGAGTGATCACCATTTTCTCGAGCGTCAGCTCTGGAGCTTCAAAGGACAGGTCCTCCAGCAGCTTCTCGAGGATCGTATGCAGCCGTCTGGCTCCAATGTTTTCGGTATTCGTATTAACCGAAGCCGCAATACGAGCGATTTCATGGATCGCTGCGTCCGAGAACTCAATTTCTAGATTTTCCGTGCGCAGCAGTTCGATGTACTGTTTGGTCAAAGCGTTCTCCGGCTCGGTCAAGATCGATACAAAATCCTCCAGCGATAAGCTGCTCAGCTCAACCCGTATCGGAAAACGCCCTTGCAGCTCGGGGATCAAATCAGATGGCTTAGCAATATGGAAAGCCCCCGCTGCGATAAACAAAATGTAGTCGGTTTTAATCGGTCCGTATTTAGTCATGACCGTTGAGCCTTCCACGATGGGCAGAATATCGCGCTGCACGCCCTCACGGGAAACGTCCGGCCCCGAACCTTGACCTCGACTGGCAACCTTATCGATTTCGTCAATAAAGATGATCCCGGTTTGCTCCGCTCGCGTGACGGCTTCTTGAATCAAATCGTCCTGATCGATCAGCTTAGCTGCTTCCTCCTGCGTCAGTACCTTGCGGGCTTCTTTGACCGTCAGCTTTCTCTTCTTCGTCCGTTTAGGTAGAAGGTTGCCGAACATTTCCTGCATGTTCATGCCGAGCTGGTCGTTCCCTTGACCTGCGAACATATCCATCATCGTTGGCGCATTGTCCTCTACTTCGACTTCCACGATATCATTCTCCATTTGGCCGGCCAGCAATTTGAACCGTACTTGACGGCGACGTTCCGTCAGCGTACCATCTTCTTCCGGCTGCTCCTGGTCAGGAGTGCCGTTTCCGTTGCCTCCCCCGAATAACATTTCAAAGGGATTACGCACCCCTTTGGCTTTGCTTTCGGAAGGCACCAGAATGTGAACCAGACGTTCATTCGCAAGCTCTTCGGCCTTGTCCTTCACCTTTTCGGTTCGCTCCAGCTTCACCGTACGGATCGCCGTTTCGATCAGATCGCGCACCATCGACTCGACGTCCCGGCCAACATAACCGACCTCGGTGAACTTCGTCGCTTCCACTTTAATAAATGGGGCACCGACGAGCTTGGCGAGCCGGCGGGCAATTTCCGTTTTCCCCACACCGGTCGGCCCGATCATCAGAATGTTCTTCGGCACGATCTCATCCTGAACCTCTTCTCGGAGAAGACTACGCCGGTACCGGTTACGCAGAGCGACAGCAACCGATTTTTTGGCTTGCTTTTGCCCTACGATGTATTTATCCAATTCAGCCACGATTTGTCTGGGCGTTAAATTTTTATCGGTCATGATTCGTCCCCCCTGAACACGATAGTTTCAACGGAACCTCAAAGCTCCTCAACAATAATGTTATTGTTGGTATAGACACAAATTTCCGAAGCAATCTGAAGGGATTCTCGAGCGATATCTTTGGCTTCAAGACCCTGGCCATGACGTTTGAGCGCCCGTGCAGCCGACAACGCGAAGTTGCCGCCTGACCCGATTGCCAACACATCGTCATCCGGCTCGATAATTTCCCCGCCGCCGGAAATCAGCAGCATACCGGATTTGTCCATCACGATCATCAATGCCTCCAGCTTGCGCAGCACACGATCTTGCCGCCAATCCTTGGCTAGCTCGACAGCAGCTCTCTGCAAGTTGCCTTGGTGCTCCTCCAGCTTGCCTTCGAATTTTTCGAATAACGTAATGGCATCAGCAACCGAGCCGGCAAAACCAGCCACCACTTGCCCGCGGTATAACCGGCGTACTTTCTTCGCCGTCTGCTTCATCACGACGTTCTGCCCAAACGTAACTTGCCCATCACCGGCGATGGCCCCTTTGCCATTATGTCGTACAGCGCAAATTGTTGTGGCGTGAAAAGTTAGATCCATGAGTGTTTTGGCACTTCCTTTCTTGAATCTCAACCCTCCCCATCCCTCCCTTACCGTAAGGGAGGGCGCCCGAGGGCCTGCTGCCCTCTGGACTCCCGCAAGGGGGAGAACGTGGGATCGACTGAGCCGCTCCTGAGCCGCTGTCCCCTGCGGGGATGCGCTCTACTTCGTGCGTGGAACGCTTTCCCCCCTTCGGGTACGTCTCACTTTGGTTCTCCTGGGTTACCTGGAACATCGGAAGAACGTGGGATCGACTGAGGCGCTCCTGACCGCTGTCCCCTGCGGGGATGCGCTCTACTTCGTGCTCGGAACGCTTTCCCCCCTTCGGGTACGTCTCACTTTGGGTTCTCCTGGGTTACCCGGAACATCGGGAGAACGTGGGATCGACTGAGCCGCTCCTGAAACGCTGTCCCCTGCGGGGATGCGCTCTACTTCGTGCGTGGAACGCTTTCCCCCCTTCGGGTACGTCTCACTTTGGGTTCTCCTGGGTTACCTGGAACATCGGAAGAACGTGCGATCGACTGAGGCGCTCCTGAAACGCTGTCCCCTGCGGGGATGCGCTTAACTATGTGCGTGGAACGCTTTCCCTTCGGGATTCGCTTACGTTCTGCTTTATTGGGCTAATTCTATGTGTATGAATATCCTTGCTTTCAGCATAACCCGTTTGCCCCCTAGATTGCAAAAAAACGGTGGATTAACCCAACCGTTCTTCTGCCATAAAGGCTCGCAAGCTATTGAGCGCGCGATGAGCGAGCGCTTCGTTTTTCTCCGCTTTCTTGCGATAGCGGGTGTCCAGCTTCGGAAATAAGCCGAAGTTGGCGTTCATCGGCTGGAAGTGCTCGAAGTCCGCGGTGGTAATATAACGCGCCATGCTGCCTAGCGTCGTATCCTCAGGGAAGACGATCCCTTCCGTATCGGCTGCGGCACGGGCGGCGTTGATCCCGGCGATCAAGCCGGACGCGGCGGACTCGACGTAGCCTTCAACGCCGGTCATCTGTCCGGCGAAGAACAAGGTTGGCCGAGTCTTCAATTGATACGTCGGCATCATCAGCTTCGGCGAGTTGATGAACGTGTTGCGGTGCATCACGCCATAGCGGACGAACTCGGCGTTTTCGAGACCCGGGATCATGGAGAAGACGCGTTTTTGCTCGCCCCATTTCAAGTGGGTCTGGAAGCCAACCAGGTTGTACAATGTACCGGCAGCGTTGTCCTGACGCAGCTGTACGACCGCGTGCGGCAACTTCCCGGTATGCGGGTTCACGAGACCAACCGGCTTCATCGGCCCGAACAACGCGGTTTGCTTGCCGCGGCGCATCATGATTTCAATCGGCATGCAGCCTTCAAAGTATACTTCTTTCTCGAAGTCCTTCAGCTGCGCCACTTCTGCGTTAATCAATGCTTCGTAGAAGGCGTCGAATTCCTCTTCGGTCATCGGGCAATTGAGGTAAGCCGCTTCGCCTTTGTCATACCGTGAAGCTAAGTACACTTTGTTCATATCGATCGATTCCTTCTCCACAATCGGGGCGGCGGCATCGTAGAAGTAAAAATAATCCTCACCGGTCAACTTCCGGATCTGCTCCGATAAAGCAGGAGACGTTAGTGGCCCCGTCGCAATAACGACGATCCCTTCTGTCGGAATCTCCGTGATTTCCACATTCACCACTTCGATCAGCGGGTGCTCACTGAGCGTGCGAGTGATTTCCCCGGAGAAACCGTCCCGATCAACCGCCAGCGCTCCGCCGGCCGGCACCGCGTTACGGTCCGCAGCACCGAGCACCAGCGAGTTCAGCATCCGCATCTCTTCCTTTAGCACGCCAACCGCGTTCGTCAAACCGTTCGCCCGCAGCGAGTTGCTGCAGACCAGCTCGGCGAATTTATCGGTATGATGCGCCGGGGTTTTGACCACCGGACGCATCTCGTACAAGACCACGGGGATCCCTCGGCTCGCGATCTGCCAAGCCGCTTCACTGCCGGCCAGTCCCGCGCCAATGACCGTTACTTTGTTCGTCATTCTCTAATCCCCCCAAAATCCTTGCTGAGTTTCTAAGTTGTCAATGTCCGCAAGTTCTTGCAAGACTCGTCTTAATCATCCGAACCGTCGTCGTTGTCCTCGATCGCTTCTACGTAATCGCAAGCCGTGCATTGGAGTTTCCCGCCTTGCTTGTTCCGTTTCTCCACAAGCAGTGAACCACACTTCGGACAAGGTTTAGGGGATGGTTTATCCCATGAGACGAAATCGCACTCTGGATAACGGTCACAGCCATAGAAAACCCGTCCTTTTTTGCTTCGGCGTTCGACTACATGGCCCTCCTTACATTTCGGGCAGGTGACGCCGATATCCTTAACGATCGGTTTGGTATTGCGGCAATCCGGAAATCCGGAGCATGCCAGGAACTTCCCGAACCGTCCCAATTTATACACCAACGGTTTCCCGCATTTTTCACAAATTTCATCGGAGACTTCGTCTTCGATTTCGACTTCCTTCATTTCTTCTTCTGCAACGCGAAGTCGCTTCTCGAACGATTCATAAAATTCGCCGAGCACCCGTACCCAATCCTCGGAGCCTTCCTCGACATGGTCAAGGTCCTCCTCCATATGAGCGGTAAACTCAACGTCTAGGATCTCCGGGAAGAATTGTTCTGTCTGCTCAATAAGGAGCTCGCCTAGCTCGGTAGGCATGAATTTCTTCTCTTCGATGGCGACGTAGCCGCGTTTTTGAATCGTCTCCAGTGTTGGGGCATACGTACTTGGGCGTCCGATCCCCAGCTCCTCCAGCGTTTTGACCAAACGTGCCTCGGTGTAACGCGGTGGCGGTTGGGTGAAATGCTGTTTCGGTTCGATCGATTCTTTAACCAACACTTCCCCTTTTTGCAGAGGCGGTAAGAATTTATCATCCTCATTGGCGTTCCCATCATCGTTGCCTTCCACGTACACCTTCATGAATCCAGGAAAACGGATTTTCGAGCCAACGGCACGGAAGGTCGCTTCACCTACAGCAATATCGACCGACATCGTGTCCAGCACGGCAGACGTCATTTGGCTGGCCATAAAACGGTCCCAAATCAATTTATACAACCGGTATTGGTCGCGGCTAGTGAATTCCTTCACCGATTCCGGATCGCGCATCGCCGATGTCGGACGAATCGCTTCGTGAGCATCCTGCGCGCTGGCCGCTTTTTTGGAATACTGACGCGGCATTTCGGGTGCAAAGGCTTCACCGAATTTACCCAGAATATATTCCTTCGCTTCCTCTTGAGCCGAGGCGGCAATTCGAGTTGAGTCCGTACGCATATAGGTGATCAGACCAACGGTTCCCTCTTTGCCGAGGTCAACCCCTTCATAGAGCTGCTGAGCGACGGACATCGTTTTCGCAGCGCGGAAATTCAACTTACGGGCAGCCTCCTGTTGCAGGGAGCTTGTCGTAAACGGCGCAGCCGGATGGCGGAGGCGTTCTTTCTCCTTCACTTCAGCCACGCTAAACTTAGCTTTCTCAATCGATTTCAGGATTTCCTCAACCTGCTGTTCGCTTTGCAGCTCCAGCTTTTGGCCTTGGAACTGGTGAAACTTCGCTTCGAACGCAGAATCTCCGGTTTTCAGCTTCGCCGTAATGCTCCAGTATTCTTCCGGAACAAATTCGGAGATTTCGTTCTCCCGATCCAAGATGATTTTCAACGCAACCGATTGTACGCGGCCAAACGACATCCCTTTTTTGATCTTCTTCCACAGCAGCGGGCTGACCTTGTAACCAACCAACCGATCCAGAATCCGTCTGGCTTGTTGCGCGTTCACAAGATCCATATTGATCTGGCGTGGGGTCTTGAACGCATCTTTCACCGCTTGCTTCGTAATTTCATTAAATACGACACGGCATGTTTCCGTTTGATCCACGTCCAGAACGTGGGCCAGATGCCAGGCAATCGCTTCGCCTTCGCGATCGGGGTCAGCTGCCAGATAGATTTTTTTTACTTTTTTGCTGGCATCCTTTAATTCTTTTAATACGGAACCCTTCCCACGGATCGTAATATACTTCGGACTGAAGTCGTTCTCTACTTCAACCCCAATTTGACTCTTGGGCAAATCGCGAACATGACCCATTGAGGCTTTCACGATGTATTTGCTGCCTAAGTATTTGCCAATCGTTTTCGCCTTGGCAGGCGATTCTACGATGACGAGTGAATCCGCCACAGGTTCGTCCTCCTCTCAAACAATACGAAACTTCATTCAATTTAATAATCGAGTTCAAAAAGTCAGCTTTTCAGCACCAAGAAAGTTGGATGAATTCAAGATTCGATGTCGAATAATCTTCTTGATTCTACTTCCTGATCAAAGAATGATTTTTTGAACTACCTCTCATATAGTCATATATTGGGGCCATTCTTGGTTAGGAAAGGACTATATTAACTGGTACACAGAGCCGGGGAGTTGAACCGCCGTTTTTTTCATGATTAAAGATAACAGAACTGAATGTAAAAGTCCAAAATCCCACCCGGTCTGCACGAGCAAATCATCGAAACTCGTGATGCCCTGCTCCAACATATGGTATATGCGGCGCTCCTCATCTGTCAACTTGTTTCCTGTTACCGCTTCCTTTTTGAATTCCTTCGCGGAAGGTAAAAAGGCCTCGTATTCCTCCCAGATATCCTTGGCTTCGGTGACGATTTTGGCTGCTCCCTGCTTCAGCAGCGACAACGTCCCCCGGCTTTTCGGCGAGGTGACCGGACCCGGGACGGCAAACAAGTCGCGATTGGCCTCCAGCGCCATATCCGCCGTGATCAACGAACCGCTCCGGGCATCGGCTTCCACCACCACGGTACCCCGGCTGATCCCTGCGATGATCCGGTTGCGCTGCGGAAACATCCCGGGATGCCCCGGTGTGCCGATGGGATACTCCGAAACGATGAGCCCTTGCTCGGTAATCCGGCGATACAGCGAGACATGGTCCGGAGGATAAGCGACATCGATGGCGGTACCCAATACGGCTAAGGTCGGCCCGCCGGCTTGCAACGCCGCTTCATGGCAAACCCCGTCGATCCCCCGGGCCATCCCGCTAACGACGGTAATTCCGCGAGCGCTAAGCTCCCCTGCCAAATCTGCAGCTACCTTGCGCCCATAGGCAGTTGGCAATCGCGTGCCCACCATCGCCACGGAGAGGCCGTTA
Organism: Paenibacillus timonensis; assembly: GCF_009725205.1. GTDB lineage: Bacteria > Bacillota > Bacilli > Paenibacillales > Paenibacillaceae > Fontibacillus > Fontibacillus rhizolycopersici. Next base: position 30,338 of record NZ_WNZY01000013.1, read on the forward strand.
AGCAGCCGTACATCTCCAAGGACATACAAAACCCATGGTGGCCGAGCGGTCTCCTTCATTAAAATAGGATACTCCGAATCCAACCTTGTAATCACCTTTATGCCTTTGAGGCAAAGTTGTTCCATTCGAGCATCAATCCAACCGGCGTTGAACTGTTCCGACAGGTGCAGCGCAAGCTCCGGATCCAGCCCCCGTTCCATCCAATCGGCTGCAGTAAACTCTAGGGCATGCTCCCAATCCTTATCGTATTCAACAATTCGCTGAAGCGATTTCCATCCCACCCCGGGGCATTCATGCAAACCTGCCAAAACCCACTTCTTCTCCACTCCCGAATCCCTCCTCTGAAATAAAAAAAAAAGCAACCTTCCAAGCCGCTTTGGGCTGAGAAGGTTGCTTACCTTTGCGAATGATTATATCAAAAAAAGATCAATGTGTCGTGCACAAATTCAGAATGCCGCGCTCCTCCAGTACGCTCACAAGCGTCGCGCCCATTTCGGAAGGAGTTGGCGCAACCTGAATACCGCAGGACTCCAGCTTGGCGATTTTTTCCTTCGCCGTACCTTTCCCCCCGGAAATGATCGCGCCGGCATGGCCCATCCGTTTGCCCGGAGGCGCCGTTACGCCGCCGATGAACCCAACGACAGGTTTCGTCATGTTCTTCTGGATCCACTCCGCCGCTTCCTCTTCGGCCGTACCACCGATCTCCCCAATCATAATCACGGCGTGCGTGTTATCGTCGTCATTAAATCGGCGCAGAATATCGATGAACTCCGAACCCTTCACGGGGTCCCCGCCGATGCCGACTGCCGAGGATTGGCCGATGCCGCGCGTCGTCAGCTGATGCACCGCTTCATATGTCAACGTGCCGCTGCGCGAAACGACGCCGACATGACCAGGCAAATGGATATACCCCGGCATGATTCCGATCTTGCATTCGCCCGGCGTAATCACGCCCGGACAGTTCGGACCGATCAGAACCGTCTTTTTTCCTTCCATATAACGTTTAACCTTCACCATATCAAGGACCGGAATGCCTTCCGTAATACAAATGACCAGATCCAATTCCGCTTCCACAGCTTCCAGGATCGAATCCGCGGCAAATGCCGGCGGAACATAAATGACGCTGGCGGTAGCGCCAGTCGCTTCCTTGGCTTCGCGAACCGTGTTGAACACCGGCAGGCTGACGGTTTCGCCGCTCTCTAAGGCGATGTCTACCTTCGTGCCGCCCTTGCCCGGCGACGTTCCCCCGACCATTTGCGTGCCGTAGTCGAGTGCCCCCTTGGCATGGAACAACGCGGTTTTCCCGGTGATCCCCTGGGTGATGACCTTCGTATTCTTATCGACCAAAATACTCATATTTCGAGCCTCCCCTTATGGATAGGTGATTGCGTTCTAAATGCGTCCGTTAGGATACGAGCGCTACGATTTTCTGGGCACCATCCGCCATCGAATCTGCGGAAACGATCGCAAGTCCCGATTCGGCCAAAATCCGCTTGCCCAAATCAACGTTCGTCCCCTCCAGGCGCACGACGAGCGGGCGGTCCAAACCAACCTGCTTCGCCGCTTCCACGATGCCCGAAGCAATGACGTCGCATTTCATAATACCGCCGAAAATGTTGACAAAAATGCCCTTCACCTTGGCATCCGACAGGATGATTTTGAACGCTTCCGTTACCTTCTCCGCCGTAGCGCCGCCCCCAACGTCCAGGAAGTTAGCCGGGTCACCGCCGTAGTATTTGATGATGTCCATCGTTGCCATCGCGAGACCCGCCCCATTGACCATACAGCCGATATTGCCATCCAGCGCGATATAGCTGAGGTCAAATTTCGAGGCTTCGATTTCCTTCTCATCTTCTTCCTCCAGGTCGCGTAAAGCCAAAATATCCTTATGGCGGAACAGCGCGTTGGAATCGAAATTGAGCTTCGCGTCGAGTGCCATCACATTTCCGTCACCCGTGACAACCAGCGGATTGATCTCCGCAATGGAGCAATCTTTGTCCACAAATGCTTCATATAAAGCCAGCATAAATTGCGAGGCCTTGCCAACCAATTCGTTTGGAATGTGAATCGCATAAGCCAACCGGCGCGCCTGAAACGGCGTCAAGCCGATAGCCGGGTCGATCGCCTCTTTGAAAATTTTCTCCGGAGTCGCGGCCGCAACCTCTTCGATTTCCGTGCCGCCTTCCTCGGACGCCATCATCGTCACTTGGCCCGTTCCTCGGTCCACGACAACGCCGACGTAATACTCCTTCTTGATATCGCAGCCTTGCTCGATCAAGAGGCGCTTCACTTCTTTGCCCTCCGGCCCCGTCTGATGGGTCACCAGTACCTTGCCGAGGATATCCTGAGCATAAGATCTGACCTCATCCAAATTCTTCGCCACTTTTACGCCGCCGGCTTTCCCGCGGCCTCCGGCATGGATTTGCGCCTTGACCACGACAACCGGGGTCCCCAGCGCTACCGCCGCTTCCACAGCTTCCTCGACCGTAAACGCCACTCGTCCTTCAGGAACGGCCACGCCGTACTGCTTCAGGACTTCTTTTCCTTGATATTCATGGATATTCATGCGTAAAAATCCTCCTATCAACAGGCGGTATTTAGAGGGTCCAAAAACCAGCGGCTTGTGGTCCCCCTTCTCAAATTACATCAGCTGAAACCCAGAATATTGTACCACTATTTTGAAACGCTTACCTTAAAAAGTTCATGATTTATACACAACTTTTTTATATCGTTTTCATCTCACTTTGAGATGAATAAGTGACGCAGAAAGGTAGAACAGCCGAATTTTCGTTAACCGCTTTCAAAGCTTCAAAGAGCTGGATTGAAAGGGCGAATTTTCAATGAGGCAATCTGCGAACAAATCGTATTGCGCGCGCACACATCTCACCATGAGATGAATTTCGATAAAATTCGGCAATGCCGATACGTACCGCGTTTGTGAGGTATACGCTTGCCTTTTTACTATTAACCAGAGACATCATGATATTTAGCAAGGCCGTCCATAAATAAGAGCGTTCCGGAGGGGAACAGAGATAGAACTTACCTCTATCGCGCCGCCTCTTTGGCTTTGAAAAGCTTGACAATCGTAACGGTTCGTCCTAGAATACGTGTAACTTCATTAACTGGGATAATAAGGAAGCACCTTTTTCCAATCTGGCCTTGCCCAAGCAAGGATTCGAATCGACATGGAAAGAGGTGTTTTTGTTATGTACGGAAAATTGTACAGCGCTTGCTTATACGGTATTGATGGGGTGATGATCGAGGTCGAGGTCGACTTGTCCAACGGAATCCCGCAAACCAGCATCGTTGGTTTGCCGGACTCCGCGGTTCGTGAAGCGATCGACCGGGTAAGGGCGGCGATCAAAAATTGCGGGTATCGCTTTCCGCTTCAACGCGTCACGATCAATTTGGCGCCAGCCGATCTACGCAAGGAAGGATCCGCTTTCGATTTGGCCATCGCCCTCGCCTTATTGGCAGCCAGCGATCAGGTGAAACTACCGCCGGAGGAGCGACTGCTCATTATCGGCGAGCTGTCGCTCGACGGCACGCTGCGGCCGGTCCCCGGCGTCTTGTCCATGGTCGATCGAGCGCGGCGCGACGGCTTTACCGCCGTCCTGCTGCCGCAAGACAATGCCGCGGAAGCGTTGCTGCTGGGGGGGATTCGAGTCTACGGTCTTAGCCATCTATCGGAGCTGGCTCCCCCCTCACTCGAAGACCAGCTTCAGACAGCCAGCGCTCTGCATCCTTTGCGTTCTATCCGGGAGCTGGATAAGCAGGAGGAGCAGGCTCCGCTCGTCCTGCAATCGTTGAATCACCTTGAGCAAAAAACCGAAGCCATCGCTACCTCGGTCGATCTTCCCCCATTGCTAGACTATAGCGATGTCTTGGGGCAACGGCAAATCAAACGAGCGCTGACGATTGCTGCCGCCGGTTTCCATAATATCGTGCTGATCGGCCCGCCAGGCACGGGCAAAACGATGCTAGTGCAAAGGCTTCCCTCCATCCTGCCGCCCTTGACGTCGGAAGAATCGCTGGAGGTTACGAAAATATATAGCTCCGCCGGCAAGCTTGGCGACTCCAGTCAAGGTCTGATCCTGCGCCGACCCTTCCGCTCGCCGCACCATACCATCTCCGCCGGAGGCTTGATCGGAGGCGGCGGAATTCCTAAGCCGGGCGAAGTCAGTCTCGCCCACCACGGCGTATTGTTTCTAGACGAGTTGCCGGAGTTTTCCAGAAACGTGCTGGAGGTGCTGCGTCAGCCGCTGGAGGATCGCATCGTCACGATCAGTCGTTCCCGGGCGTCGTTCACGTTCCCTGCTCATTTTCTGTTGGCCGGTTCGTTAAATCCGTGTCCTTGTGGATACCAGGGTGCGGAGCCTCCGCTGCCGCAGTGCACCTGTACGCCTTGGCGCATTGCACAATACCGCGAAAAAATATCCGGCCCGCTATTGGACCGGATCGATATGCAGGTAGAGGTCCCCCGTCCTCAGCGTTGGCAGGAGGACTCCCAGCCGCTCGGCTCTGGAGCGATGCGGGAACAGGTGATGGCGGCCGAACGGATCCAGCAGGAACGTTATCACGGAAGCCCAATCACCCGGAACAGCGAGTTGTACGGCAGCCTGCTCCGTCGATTCGCTCCGCTGAACCCCGATGCCGCCAAGCTGCTGCAGGTTTCCTTCGATACGCTGGGCCTTAGCATGCGGGCCTATGATCGAATCATCAAGCTATCACGAACCATTGCCGATCTCGCTGGGGAGACCCACATCCGGGCCGAACATGTGGCGGAAGCCATCCAATACCGTCAATTGGATCGTCGGCAAGAGATTGCGGGGTGAGCCGGTTTCATTTCTTCGGAATCACAGGTAAGGTAACAAAGAGTAACAAGGAGTAACAAGGAGTACTCTGCCCTATCCCGACATTTTGCATGATTATCCCGTTTGATCATGTAATTAAGCGTACAAGGGTACCTTACTATCCATCTGAACGAAAGGGATAATCGTGCAATACTACAAATCGGGAACGCCAAACGTGAACCCACTTTAAAAAGCTGCTTCGATATGTTCCAGCGTGATGTCATTATTCTTGTCGAACGTTACGGCCACCACATCAAAGCGAATGTTTGCATCCGATTGCCCCGTACGATGAAGATAAACAACGGCCGTGTCACGAACCTGCTTGATTTTCCGGGCGGTGATCGATTCGGCCGGTGTGCCGAAAGCCGCAGCCTGTTGGCTGCGGCTCCGTACTTCTACGATGATAAGCGTATTCCCTTTGCGGGCGATAATGTCAATCTCCCCCGTGCGGCAGCGCCAATTTCGCTCTACCACGGTAAACCCGTGCGACAGCAGGTGCTCACAGGCGGCCTGTTCCGCTTTGCGGCCGCGGTCTTTTCGACCGTCTGTTCTTCGCCCATTTACATCGAGGTTACTCAAAGAACAACCCTCTTTCCGCCATTTTATCGGATCGATAAATAAAGGTTAGAATTTCGGCCACCAGGTCAAATAATTCGGAGGGGATTTGCTGATCTAGATCCAGCTTGGACAGTACCTCAACCAAGGCGGCATCCTCCTGGATTGGAATCCCGTGCTCTAAAGCCGCGTCCAGAATCTGATCGGCGATCAAGCCCTTGCCTTTGGCTACGACGACCGGAGCTTCGCCTTGGCCGGGATCGTATTTAAGCGCGACCGCCTTTTTGAAAGCCAAATCGGAAGCATGCGGGTTCTCCTTCATACGCGGTAATCCACCCCTTTATATACGCTCGGCGCATAAGACATAGGCAGACTGAAATCCGCCTCGACCCCCTCCGCGCTCGTTGGCTGAATCAAAGGTTCGGCTTTCAGCGACAATAGCCGGTACCCCGCCCCCTCCAACGCCAGGCTTACCTCCGCTTGACGAGATTCAAGAAAAGCGCCTGTCGCTTCCTTTTCACTATAAATTTTGAGCAGCACCTTCTTGTCGGCGACCTGCACATCCACCATGATCTGGCCTAGCGCTTTCATCTGTAAATCGAACCACAGCCGGCAATTGTCCGGATCCAGCTCGCCTTTGCGCCCGCGCCGCGACTCGATGTGTACCGCGGCGGTTTGTCGACCGTCCGGTCCGACAAAGGGCAGGAACATCGTGACCTGTGCAAACGGCGCGGTCCGGTCCGTATTCAGCAGCAGTTGCTGTCCGGTCAACTGCTGGACGAGCTGGCGTGCCGCCTCCTGAAGCGGCGCGGGCAGATCGTCTGAGGCCATCACCTGCAGGAGAAGGCCTTTCAGCGTCTCGTGCGCGGCCGTGCCCGTTGCCGATGTGCCAACGCTGCCGCCGTTGTTGCGGGCCGCTGCGGCTACGGCTTCATCGGCGATGCCTGACGGCTGCGCTGGGGATTGGCCCGCGCGCGCTTCCGCCGGCGCGGCCGGGTCTTTTCCGGGCGGGGTCAGCCCCTCGCCCGGGGTTGCGCCGCCCGCCGCTGCCGCTTGGCGCAGCGGCGATGGCGCCGCCTCCGGCGCGGCCGCAGGCCCGCTGCCGGCAGCCTGGCCGCCGGGCGCCTCCGCGCCCCCGGCGGCGGCCCGCGCCGAAGCGCCTGCCGCAGGCGGCGCTTCCTGCGCCGCTCCCGCGACCGGCGTGCCCGCCGGCGCGGTCGCGCGCAGCGCCTGCTGCTCGTGCTCCGCACCGAGCAGCTTCAGCACGCGCCCCACCCACGGCTCCGCCGCGGGGGTGGGGTGCGTGCCCGCTGGCGAAGGCCCTGCGGGCCCTTCGCCTTGCGGCGGTATCGCCGCCGAGGCCGGGCCTCCGGCGGCAGCGCCAGCGCCTCCCGTCACGCTTGCAGCGACGGGAGCCCCCCCGACCGGGCCGCTAGACCCCCGGCCCGGTACCGACCCGCCGTCCATGCCCTCCTGGAGCATGGACGCCTGCAGCTCCGCCAGCACGGCCTGTAGCTTCGCGACCAGCGCCCCGCCAGTTCCACCGGCGGCTTGCCCTTGCAGGCCCGGCTGAACCGTCTGCGGCCCGCTCACGGCGTCCGCAAAAGCCCCCTGCCGGGCTAACTGGACCAACCCGGCCGCTTGGTTCGGCTGAGCCCCTCCGCCGGGGGGAGTTGCCCCGGCTTGAACCGCAGCCCCTTCGGCCGTTGGGGGATTCGCCCCTGACGCTTGCGAAGTCGTACCGGCCAACGGGAATGTCGACGTTGTCTGCCCCGAAGAAGCCGTCGTCGCTTCCTGCCCCGCTTGGCGTAAGAATCCAGCCATTTGCTCCTCAAGGGAGGAAAGCAAGACGTGCAGCGGCGGCCCAAAAACCGCTTGATGCAGCCCGGCTACCGACTCACCCGTTAACGGCAATCCCCGGCCGAGAGCAATCCCTGCCGCTTGAATCCATTCTGACAAAGGCACCCCGGCCGGCTTCTGCCCATTCACTTGCAGCAGGAGCGATAAATTGTCTTTCGTTAACGGAATCCCGCTTTTTTGCATGAGCTGCAGTAAATCCCGGTTCGTTGCGGTATTCTCGAGTCCCAGTGATTCGAGCGCTTTAGCCAAGGAAGCGGCCGACAATACGGCCCCAGGCGCCGACTGTACCGGCTTCAACACCGCTAGTCCGTCCTTGGAATCCGGCTGTACTTGCAAGAGCGTCGTTTCCCCTGGACGCAACGGCGTTTCCAATGCAGCGTGGAGTTTGACGCCTTGCACTTGGATGACGGCTTCTTGCCCATCTTCGGAGACGGACAATACCGTACCGCGGACCACCTGCCCCGTCTTGAGTTCCAGCGACTTGGGTTCTCCGGAACGAACGTCCCCCATCATGCTGCGCAGCAGCGGTCCGATATTCATAAGCTCCCCCCTCACTTCGTTTACGATATGGAAAACCCGCCTCTAACGAGAGCGGGTAAGAAATGCCGGTTAAAACAATGTTTGTTCCTCAACGAACAAATTGCGCATAAAGCTCTTTCGATGCATCGGCGTCGGCCCCAGCGCTTGAATCTGTTCGCGATGCAGCTTCGTCGCATAACCTTTATGTACGGCGATTCCGTATTCGGGATAACGCGCATCCCATTCGCCTTGGCATAAACGGTCTCGCGTGACCTTGGCGATAATGGACGCCGCAGCGATCGATTGGCTGGTGGCGTCTCCCTTGATCACCGAGAGCTGGGGAATTGAAAGATCCACTTTCTCCGCATCGATCAACAGGAAGTCCGGCCGTACCTGAAGCTTCTCAACCGCCTGCTTCATCGCCCGCCGGGTCGCCTGCTTAATATTAATTTGGTCGATCGTGGCGGCGTCCACAAATCCGATTCCTACCGCAATCGCCTGTTCCATAATGATGTCAAATAGCTTATCGCGTTTCTTCGCGCTGAGTTTCTTCGAATCATCGACATCCTCTAAGATGAGGTCCTGCGGCAAAATCACCGCGGCCGCTACCACGTCTCCAAACAAGCAGCCCCTTCCGACCTCGTCAATCCCCGCGATATGCGAATAGCCCGATTGCCAGTAATCCCGCTCATACTTCAATAAATCGTTCATAGAGCCTCCTTATCCTTCGTGAAACTTCCCCCGTTGCTAGCTGTTCTATGATGATCTCATTCCCCATCCCGGAAATGAGGGAGTCACGCTTGGAGTGCACCCTTCACTCTATCATCTTCATCTATGAATATGAATCTCCCTTCTATTATCGGCTTCTCTCCCTCGATTCTACAGCCTTTCGCCAAAAAAACAAGCCGCCGGCAACCGCCGACGGCTTTAATTCACTAATAAGGCGCTTCCAACGAGTATCGGCCAAGCTTACCCGCCCTCAACTCACGAAGCAGAATGCCTGATGCTTTCTCCAAATCCACGCGTCCGCCGCTCATGAGACAACCACGCTTACGCCCGACCGCCTCCATAACGGCAACGATTTCGTCTGGATCTTCGGAATCTCGCGGCGCCTGAGCCAGCTCGAATCGCTCCGCAAACGACTCCCAGTAATACCGGACCAAATATTTGACGGCAAAAAAAGCGATGTCTTCCACGTTAAGAATCTCTTCGCGAATCGCTCCTGTCACAGCAAGCCGATAGCCGACGTTTTGATCCTCAAACTTTGGCCACAAGATGCCCGGGGTGTCCAGCAGTTCCATCTCCGAGCCAACCTTAATCCATTGCTGTCCTTTGGTCACGCCGGGACGATCTCCGGTTGCAGCGATTTTGCGTCCTGCCAAGCCATTAATCAACGTCGATTTGCCAACATTCGGGATGCCAACGATTAGTGCACGTACCGCTCGAGGATTAATTCCTTTGGCGATTTGCTTCTCAATCTTCTCTTTCATTAATTCCTTCGCCAGCAGGGGAATTTCCTTCAAGCCTTGCCCGCTTGCTGCGTCCGCCTCAACAGCCAAATAACCTTCCTGCTTAAAAAAAGCGATCCATTGCCTTGTGACCGAAGGATCCGCCAAATCGGATTTATTCAACACGATCAAACGGGGTTTCCCCTGTAAAATTTCATCGATCATCGGATTGCGGCTGGACAAGGGCAGGCGTGCATCAAGCAGTTCAATCACTACGTCAATCAGCTTGAGCTTCTCTTGAATCTGCCGGCGTGCCTTGGTCATATGGCCGGGAAACCATTGAATTGTCATTTTCCTTCACCTCATCTATCCCAAGAACGCGCCTTGACCTCACTGTATGCCCATTCGCGCAGAACTCGTCTAGTGCCGAATGAACTGGAGGTCCGAGAGCGGCCAGAACACCAGGTCCGCCCGGCCTACGATATCTCCGTAAGGAACGTAGCCGATCCTCCGGCTGTCCGTACTGTTCGAACGGTTATCCCCCAGTACGAAGACATACCCCTCCGGAACCGTTCCGTCCGGAACTAGCTCATTCGGAAAATTCGCTTCCGTATTGTACAGCTCATTATTATTATGCTTCTCAATTACAGCATCTTTAATGTAAGTTTCATCCACAACCTGACCGTTTACGGTAATCGTATCCCCTTCGACTTGAACCGTATCCCCTGGAACGCCGATAACACGTTTAATGAAATCGCGTCCCTCGGATGGAACGTGAAAGACGATGACTTCGCCATGTTTGGGGCCGCGGATATCGTAAATGATTTTGTTCACGATGATACGTTCCCCGGTATGGAAATTCGGCTGCATCGACGGGCCGTCAACGATAAACGGAGCAAAGAAAAGCCAACGAATCAGGAGAACCAGCACAACGGCGATCGCTATAGCTTTCAGCCATTCCAGTGCCTCGCTTTTTTCCTTCTTGCCCGCAGGCGGCGCCTGCACCGTTTCCGGCCCGTCAGGTAGTTGTTCCGCTCGTCCAGAAGACGGCGAAACATCCGGATAGCCCTGTTGTTCTTGCTTCTCCATGGATCGTGACCTCTCCTTATCTCAAAATATGTACTCAAGAAAAAAGTAAAGGGGCTTGATTGGATCCAAGCCCCCTGTTCGTTAACGGAAAATTAACGACGTACTTCTTTAATTCTCGCTGCTTTACCGCGAAGTTCGCGAAGATAATACAACTTCGCACGACGCACTTTACCACGGCGAGCCACTTCGATTTTATCGAGTTTTGGGGAATGAAGCGGGAAAGTTCTTTCCACGCCTACACCGTTGGAAATTTTACGAACCGTAAAAGTTTCGCTGATTCCGCCGCCACGACGCTTGATCACAACACCTTCAAACAATTGGACACGTTCACGAGATCCCTCGATAACCTTAACGAACACTTTCAAAGTGTCCCCAGGACGAAAGCTCGGAATATCCTTGCGAAGCTGTTCTTGCGTAATCGCTTGTACGATATTCATCTAGGACTCCCTCCTTCCACTCAGGTGTTCATGCCTCTTCCGGAGAACCCCTTGTTCTCCTTCATCATCCGCAGCGGACCACCGAATTCACAACAAATTGAATTGTACCATAATACCTTAACCATAGCAAGGAAAATATACTAAGAAACAGGGTTAACCGCGCAACTTCACCTGTTTTTATCCTATCCCGATTTTTCCAAAAAAATGCCTCCAATCCCTTGGAGGCTTAAGTTCTAATCTTAAATTAATGCGATCGCCAGCAGCGTAAACAAGCTGAGCGTCAGAATCTCCTCGTTAGCGCCATAAGGCCCGTAGCCGTAACCGTAAGGCGGAATAAACGCCGAGGTTTGCGCCCGGCCCTTCGCTGATCTTTTCAAATAAACGTTATCCCGGTCAACCTTCACGACCGTGCCTTCATAAACTCCGCCATCACGGGTTAATATGCGAACCTTCTTGTTCATGCAATGCAGGCAATTATAATAGGCCTCTACCATTCCCCTTGTTCCCCTTCCTATGCAAGCTACTGCATAGTATGAGAACGATGGACGAACGGTATGGGCGACTAGCGGTTAAATGAGGCAACCAGCTCGCTTTCTTTCGCGGTCATCTCGACCCAAGCCGGCCGAAATCCGCTTTTTATCGCATTGCGCACCGATTTCAGATTAGACCAGGCTGCACAGTAGAAAGGAACCTTCCCACGCTCCAGAATCTCAACGGCCAAGCGGCTTGTCAAGGCTGCGGCAATCCCCTTCCGGCGATAGGAAGGTAAGACGTCAACCCCGATTTGCCACATCGATTCACCGTCCGCCGAGCATCCAGCCAATCCAATCAGCTTGTTCCCGTCGTAAGCCGCGACCGCCAAGACATCGAGATGTTTTCGCTTTTCGCATAGGGCATTGCTCCATTCCGCCGTATACAAATCGGCAAAATCGTCAGGTCCCAACAATCGCGTCACGAAGTCACATTCTCCTGCCTTTAACACCTGGATATCCGGAAGGAAGTATTCGGCCATAAAGCAAATTCGCCGATTCCTTCGCTGTAGTTCATCGTTGAGCACATGTAAATTTGGAGTCTCAAAGCAATGCTCAATGGGGTACTTGTTAATATAGGACTCTACGACCTCACGGATCTCCGGATGAACGGAAGCCACAATGTTATTTCCGTAAGAAATCAAATTGCAGTAGAAGGGTAAGGTCAAATATTTCCTGGCCTTTGGATGCTCCGTGGATAACACAACCTTGTTTTCCTGTACATAGAAGTCTTCTTTGCGGCAGTTCGCATCGATGGCGGATTGCTGCATGGCAATATCCAATATCTCTTGATTCGTCATAGACAGAAGCCCTCGATTCGTTCTTTGGTTCTTTGATTATACTTGCCGCGCACAAAAAAGAAACAGACAAATTTCACGCCCGAATTTGCCTGTTTCTTCGGTTTGCTCTGGATCGGAGTAGCGGGATTCGAACCCACGGCCTCACCCACCCCAAGGGTGCGCGCTACCTGACTGCGCCATACCCCGATATGTAATACGCAATAAACCGCGCTCTATCAACGTTTATCCTTACGATGGTCCGGCGCTCGTCGATCACGATATGTAAATTATACCGTATAGGCGCGCACACCTGCAAGAATTAACCGCGCACCCTTGCGGATTATTACGGAGGTTATATAACATTATTTACCATCGAGTTTGATTTTCTATGCTGATTGTGCGGGGACCTGTTGGGGCGGAGTCGAGGGGGGTACTTGGGGGTCGCGCTTAATCGTAATTCCTCCGATATACATCCGTATGCAAACAATTATTCGTCAAATCTAAGTTATGTGAATATCTTCTTGCCAGGAAACCCGCGCCACATCAACGTTTTTTAATTACGCAAAAATTACGCATTATGCATCGCATATACATTTACCAGCGGATACCCGCGCAATCCCTTATATGACGCGGATTAACGCAAATAAGCGCTGGTAATTTATTCAGCGCGTGATTGAACGTATTCAATGCGTTTATACATCGTTTATGCAGCGTGAAATGAGCGCGGAGCGCCGACCCACCCCCCGAGTTTGCAGAGGCGTACACGCCCCGCGCCCGCTGCAGGTTATTTACGCTAAGTCCGAAAGAATCCGAAATAAAAGCGCATGTAACACGCATGGTTACACGTAATCACAAGCGCAGCTATATCGGACTCTCTACGCCTTAACTCGCCTTTGTACCGTCAATCATCGCGTTCATTTCGTCAATCTCTGCGCGGATCTCTTCGTCCGTCTTGCGCCGCGTCTCGACCGTATCGCGCATATCCTCTACGACGGTCCGATCGGTGAGCAATCCGTAACGACGCATGAACAGGTCGAGCGCCTTAACGGAAGGGATACCGTTCGCTCCACCGCGGATCGCGCGCATGAGTTGGACGTACACTTCCGATCGCATTGCGTCAAGGTTACGCTCGGCCAGGTAGTTCACGTATGCCGCGAAGTGTTCTTGTGACTTCCATTCAAAGTATGTAGACCTCGCAATGCCGATCTCGTCCGCCAGTTCTTGCGCTGTCTTCTTTTTGCCGTCCTCGCCGAGCAACTCGCCCCACTCGTTACTTACGATAAGCTGCGCGGCCCTCCGTTGCTGTTCGGTTAATTGCGCCTCAAGCGCTTTGCGTTGTCTGCTCATAATTATCTTCCTCCTCAATTTGTTCAAGCGCTAGATCAATCGCAGCCTGTAACGCAGCCGGATCGGATAACAGGCGCTCTGCTTCTGTTCGCGCATCCCCGTCATGTTTATCTCGGTGATCATACGCGTCATGGCTGATCCCTTCATTCTTCGTCATCCATTCGATGCAGAAGTGAACGCCGCGCATTTCCTCGTTCGTGTTAATCTCGTCGGTTCTTCCCGCGTCAATTAACGTGTTTATGCGCTTCATGGCCGCAAGAACTCCGTTAGCCCCGAGCGCATGTAACCCGCAGAAGAAGCCGACCGAGTGACGCAAGAGGCGCGCCATTTCCGCGTAACCCGCAAGCTTATCCGTGTCAATCCGCGTAACTTGGCCGGCCGCCAGAATCGACGCATATCTAACCGCAATCGCCCGGAATGGCTGCAAGCGCTCAACCAACGCAAGCGACAGCGGAATATCGACGCATTTTCTGCGTTCTGGCGGATCGGCCGGACGCCCTTGTTCAATGCGGATTTGGCGCAACCGCTCCGTTAATTCCGCGATGTCGATGCGTATTTCATCGTTCGTCATATCGTTCCTCCTTATAAGAATAAGCGGAGCCGCAGCGCAATCATTACGCCGGGACTCCGCCTGTCTATCGTTTAAATCCGGTCAAGTATTACGTAATCCTGGCCCGCGAGATAAGACACGATAACCACCCGGTCACCGGCCTTTAGCGCATCCTTAAACGTAATCTCGACGGCACTACCGTTAATCTCCGCCTCACGCTTATGCTCCGTTAGATGCTCGCAAACGATAAGATCGTCCGCGTCCAACTCAAACGGTTGACCGTCCACTCTCGCGCGAATATTCGGCAACGGCGCAAGGATTGTTGCGAACTCGATATCGACGTCTTTGTTGTAGCCGATTTCGCGGATGACGTGATGTAGGCGGCCGACACCCGTTACACCATCAAAATTATTAGTAAGCATACCTCGCCACCGCCCTCGCAAGTTTATCCGCGATCTTATCTATATCATCTTCACGCCGGACCTCCATGTGCTCGATGTGAATCAACGGACCATCTCCGCGACTACCACGGCCGCCGTCGCGCTGATTCTCGCGGTAGCCTTGCGCCTCGGTACGCGTGAGAACCATCTCGTCGCGGTGCAGACGCGCGGGATAGCCATTATAGGGAACGCGGTCGAGTCCGGCGGCGTGTCCGTGCAGTTGCCTGCGCGCGGTCTCCGAAGCTGACGGAATATTTATCGGGGTCGGATGTTTGACCCAATCGCGAAACTGCGTCATTTTGTCCGAAAACCCTTCCCAGGCCTTCTCTCCCCAACTTTTTGGCTCGGGCGCGCTGATCGTCCAACCGGTGTAAAGCGGTCCTTTGTTGCCTGCCGCCGAATGCTCTTGTGCCTTCTGATAAAGGTTGTTCGCGTTCTCCCATTGGGACAGGTATTTTTCCCTCCCTTGGACAACCGGAGAAACCCCCTCCACAAGTCGCTTAAACCATGCCGGCGCAGTCACGGAGAGTGCAACGGTAAGCCCGATCGGTGTGGGATTTTTGATTAAGGCCGCGACTCCTAGCGTAGTGGCAAGCACGGGATTGTCGAGAATACCCTTGGTCATCGCCGGGACCATTCCGGAAAGCATCTTGGTCGCGAGCTCACCGCCAAACCTCAATCCATCGCTCAATACCGGCGTCAGGTCACTAAGAACAAACTTTACCTTGCTTTCCAACGTTTCAAGCTTTTTGAAGTCGGGATTTTTCAGGTAATGCTTATTGATGTAATCCGTGGTGTTGCGCACCATCTTCGTTGCGTCGTCAAATATACCGGCAAACGCAGTAACCCCGGCTTCCTTGAACCGCTTAAAATCAGCGCCATCAAGATACTTGTTAAAGTCGCGAAGTATCGGCTTCAAGCGCCCCAAGCCTTCCGTCCCCATTTCGCGTAACGCCTTCGTCATCTTCGCAGTCGCCTTGCGCCACTCACCCATTCCAGTAGATGCCTGCGCTTCTATAAGTTCGTTGGTCGCGCCGATCTGATTGAGGTATTTATCAAGTGCCTTAAGTTGCTTATCGAGCGGAAGGTTCTTAATCTCGTTAATGGCTTTACGCGGCAATTCGAAGCGCTCCACCAAGCTGAGTCCGTCGCCCGAAAACATCTCACGGAGTGCAAATGCGGCTCCAACGATACCCTGTTGTTCGTCAAGCGCACCCAACCGCTCTGCAAGTCCTATTGCTTTTGCAAGTTGCGCGTTATCTTTGGTCGTTGGAATAAACGATTTTCCGGCGCTGAGGTAGTCCTCCATCGTAAATTGTGTCTGCGCCGCGCGCTTCTCGATGTAATCCAAATATTTCGTCGCGTTGTCAGCGTACTGCTTCCCGAACATTGCGCGGACAGTCACGTCCTTTACCTCATACTGCGCCGCGGCTCCGATCGTTTTGTTGAACAGGCCAACCGCGGATTTGGCCGACAAGTATGCCGCGGCCACCCCGCCCAAACTCCGGACCAACCCGCCCGTTCCCGACGAGGCCCGGCCCATAGCGCTACCGGCCCGCTTTGCCATACGCTCAATCGCGGATAATTGCCCGACCGCGCTTTTACTAGTTGAGACGAACTTCCCCTGTGCGTTGCGGAGCCGGCCGTTTGCGTCCGTGTACATATCCGTTGCCTTTTTGACGCGTTCAACCTGGCGCTCTACTTTTCGAAGCGGCGCGGTTGCGTTGTCCAAGAACTTGATTTTTGCAACGAGATCCATTGGCATGTCTTACCACCCCACTCCTTTTAGGTTCTTATTAATCTCTGTCTCGATCATCTGTCGCCATCTGTCTTCTTTGCCTTCCGCGGCTGTATCCAGGAACTTCGGCACCGTACCCGGAGTGGTTGGATTGGCGAATTTGTTTCCGTGCTTTTTGGGATGGATCTCGTGGAGATAGTACGCGTAATTGAACCGTCTGCCCGTATTCGTTAGTTCGACTACATTGGCCGAAAGTTCACCCGTAATACTAAGACCGTCGCCGGTGACCTCTGGCGTAATGCTATCTCGGAGCGCTCCTTTGCGCAAAGGTGCTATGTCATAAGCATCCGCCTTCCACTCGTCAAGGGCATCATGCAGGCCGCGCTTTGCTCCCTCGGCGACTGCCTCCGGTGCGTGTTTGATTGCATCGATTAACTCGGAAAAGTCGAAATCAATCTCGAACGCCATCGTCCGCCACCGCCTCCGCGATCATCCGCTCGCAAAACGCATCCCAGGCGGAAAGTACCTTTTTGGCTTTTCGGTTTACTGCGACTAATGCCCGCTTTATTTGTCGCTTGGTCTGCGCCTTGTCTGCGGCTTCGATTGACTCCGCAAAGTCCGCCATTGTCCGGCCGATCGTGCGCACCTCTTTAACCGGTGATTGCCGGAACATCGCGGCGACTTTGATCCATGTCGTACATTCATCCGGGAAATTCTCCGCAAATCGATACTGGCCCGGCAGGCGTTCTGTTACAATTTGCGCAAAGAGCTCGGCTACTGGAACGACGCGCTCGGCTGCCGCGATTTCTATGTCTGTAATTTTCAATCTATGACCTCCTCATATAAAAATAAAAGAGGCCTCGAAAGGCCCCTATCTCGTTCCCGCATTAATCCGGCGCACCCGTGCCTCGCGCTCCGCCGCTTTCCGCTCCTTTTCTTCTTCCTCAAAAACGAGAAGCATCGACGCGAACATAAACATCTGATGACGCCGGTCTTTCGCGTAAACTTCGTCGGGCGGAATATGGTGCCGCTGAAAAATCGCATGCAAAAGAAACGGGACACCGCCCGCCCGAATTAGTTTTTTGCGTCTTCGATCAATTCATCTTCATCATCAAAGCCGGACAATTTCATGATTGCGGCAAATACCTTCGCAATTTCGCCCGGCAGTAGCGCCTTCGCCACGCAGTCCGCCGCATCCGTCGCGCCATAGTGCGCAATCAATGCCTTGTCCGAAAAGTCAGGATCAACGCAACCTTTCGCGATGAGCACCGCGTTAAGCAATTGTCCGTCAACGTCTTTCTCGCCCTTCCGCGTCGGAATTGTCGCTTGGTCACGTGCCCGAGTCATCTCCGCCTGGTCCAGCGCCTTAACCGTAAAGTGCGTTTTAAGCCGTGGAATATAGACCGTGTCCTGTACATCTAGCGTTGCGCCGAGGAGTGCTTCGAGTCCGTTTTTCGATTGTGTTGTTGTCTTTGCCATGTTCATATCCCCTATTTGCTGAATTTATTAGGAAGACAGCTCCTAAAATTAATACCCAGTAGGTCCGCCGAGCGCCTTAGGCTTCGGTTTTTCAACTGGTATGAATAAGTAATTGCTCTCGTTCCGTAGCGATTCGATCGCGTCGTCTACGCCCCATACTTTGTCGTTGTCGTCGATTGTGACGGCCGACAAATCCGCAAGTTTATACGCAGCGTCGAGCGCATCCGGACGCACGCCAGCGTTACGAGACTCGACGAGAAAGTATGCGCGGATCAGACGCTGATTTGCGATATCGAGCAATTCCTGACTCATCATTCGCCCTCCTTGTATACCCACGCCATGTCCTCCGTCGTCTGCTGCACACGATCGCCCTCTTCGTCGACAAAAGGTTCCGGCGTGTGCTCCGGATGTGCCGCGAAGAACGAGTCCGTGTCGTTGATGTACCGCGCATATTCTGCACCGAACGTTTCCTTGGCCGCATCATTAACGATGTATGTCCGGTGGACTCGCGGATCTTCATCGAGCATCTGCGCAGTTTCAAGGACTTCGCGGGCTCCTCGGAAATCGTCACTCTCAAACGGCTTCATTAAACCGTCATATATGTCTCCAATCTCTTTGCGAATGGAAGTTGTTACTGCTGCCGCGCCGGTGCCTTTTTGGAGATTGCCATCTCCCGGAGTTGAAAGGATTTTCGTCGTGAGTTCCGCAAAGTCTTCGCGTACCCGCCCGGCAAGGTACGGATCATCGACATTTTCTACGAAGTCTTTCAACTTCTCGTACGCGGCTCTTTGAGATGTGGCAAACAGAAGTTCAGTTTTAAGGGAGCGGAATGCGTCCTCAAACCGGCCGTGTTTGATCGCGTCGGGTTTCCGGGGCGGTGTATAAATTACTTTTTCCGCCTCGCGAATGGCCTTTTTGATGTTCGCAACATACTCCTGCTTCATCGTGTGCGATTTTTGCAAAAATTCGACCGCAAGTTTCTGCTTCGCTTCTGCCTTAGCCTCGCGTTGTCCTTCCTCCGTTAGCCTGCGGTCGTTTTCAATTTTGCCCAACGCGGCTCCTACCGCACGTTTATACTCCAACATCAAACCGGTCGATGATTGTTCGATTTCCCGTGCTCTTTCAATGCTTGTTTTTGCTTTCTGATAGCTCATTAATTTGTCCCCCTCAAATTATTAGTAAATTACTTTTTGCGCTGCAACTTCACTTGCGCTAATATAGGCGTCACGATTAGCAGCGTAACTGACGTCGAGACTAGCGATATGAGCTCCCGGCGCGTACTGTTGAATAACGTGATCCTGGCGTTTAGTTGACTCGTTCGCAATCTCGTGTGCCCGCTCCTTCAAATCAGCCAGCGCGGTAAAGTAGGCGTGTTTTGCGTCGTGCATTTGCTGCAGCAAGGGATCAATCTCCGCCTGTTTTACGTCATCAAGATACGCGTTCCAGCCGTTGGCCTGCGCAATAGCGCTCTCCGTAATTGTCTTGCCGTTAGTAAAGTCGATATCCGTTGGTGTATAAAGTGTGGTCAGCTCCATTTAGCATCTTCCCCTCGATATTTATTAGATTTTTACCGCATACCCTTCCGCCGCCAATCCGTCAACAAAGTCCTGCTGCCGCGGTATAATCGCGCTGATCATGACCGGTTGCCGCGTACGCAATGACTCCGCGCGAACAACGGCTCCCGCCTGGTCGACCGCCTCAAACGTCACCGTCGCGTACATATCGCCCGGACTCGTCTTAATCCGGCGGCGTACCGTTATTGTCTGCTGCGGTTGTTTCGCCGCTTCCGGCGTGATCCGGCGCGTCGTAATACCGGTGTCCTCGCCAATTAAGCCCCGCGCGGTAATCATTGCACTAACCTCACGTTCTTGGCCGTTGGCTTGCCGCGCTTATCCTCGCCGATTTCGAAGGTTACGCGGTCGCCTTGCATGAAGTACGCTGTATCTGCGTCTCCTGCGGTAGATAGATGGAAGAATACGTCCGGGCCGCCCTTTACCGCGATGAATCCGAATTGCTTTTCCGTGTTATAGAGCTTAACGAAGCCGCGCAGCTGGCCTGTATCCGTCTTTTTGTTCTTTTCTTTCGGCGGTTCGACCGGTGACCGGTATCCCGTTGGAACAACGCGACCATGAACCTCCGCCATTTCTTCGCGGGACATGCCGCGCCAGGTTTCAGATTCTATGAACATCTTTTTTCCTCCGCTTCTTCGTCGTCTTCCGGTTCTTCCGGTGCCGGGTCCGCCCATTGTAGCCGCACCTTTTTCTCCGCCTTTCCAAATCGCGGATGCCAGACCAGTTCGCCTTTGAATCCGCCTTCCGTCGCCGAATATTCGAATCGGCCACGAATATTGCAATCGTAAATCACGCGATCCGGCGCAAGGCTGCGCTTGAGTACGCGAAGCATATACTGCGCGTGCTCCTCGGCGATTTGCTTGAGCGGAAACGCCTCGTAATTCGCGATATTCCGGTCGAGTACCGCGCCGGATTCGTTTACAAACGTCGTATGTACGCGCGTTTTCGTGCCCTCCGCGAACACATACTGATATACGGTTATGGTCATTCCGCGCCGTCTCCCTTCCGCATTTAGAACCGCTTTTTAACGTTGTGAATATAAACTATCCTGTTCCGGAAATAAGCGCCTGAAAACCCACGTCTGACGCGGCTTTTAAACGTCTAAATGCGGAATTATAGGGTGGTCTTGGGTACTTTCCGCACCCGATCCAATTCTCTCCGCCGAGCCTCCGCACATGTTGGACAGTAACGCTGCCTATTTGATCGACGCGCGAATGGTAATCCACATGTGACACACTTATCGCCCGGCTCCGAATCTGCGGAAAAGTAGGCGTCCGAAAGCGCTGGATCGACTGGCAATACGGCACGCTCAAAATAAAGGCAACGCAAAGAGCCCGATTCGATAAACGGTCGGGCCTGCTCGTCCTCGCGGTAAAAGTTGCAGCGCGGTTGTTCGTTAGGTTCGAGTTGGCAACCGTTCGATCCGCAGAAATTTGCGCAATGATTACGGGCGAGTGTCTTAATTCGGTTATTCATCGCGGCCGCGTCCGTTTATAACGAATGTCGTGTCCGTTAGCTTGTACGATTCCGGCCACTCTCCGGCGGCAATGGCGGCCCGCAGCGCAAATAGTACGATACCGCGGATTTCCTGCTTACTTACGCCCCAATTCGCGGCCGGAGAGAAGCGGCGGCAGGCCATGACGGACAAACGCTCGACCAACGCCCACAATTTCGGTTCCTCCATCTTAGCGAGGTGATGCGGGGCATTCGATTCGCTCTCGATAAAGCCGATAACTTGCGAGACAATTTCGCGATCCTGTGCGGAGTTAATAACGAACGGCTCGATCTTGAGCGGCCGCTTATCCTCCGCGTATTTGACGATAATTACGTACTCATCCTGGCTTATTGTAACAGCCATCTTACTCCCATCCATTCAGCGGCCTAGCAGTTTTGCCGTGGATTTTCCCTGCGTGTTGCCCGAGGGTATGCCGCCTCGTTCGGCGTTCAGTTTAAACCGTAAGCTGTTCGGACATTTTTGCGCGGCGGATCATCTCAAGCGCGTCATCGTCGCCGTATAACTGACTTACTCGGATGCGCACTCTGTCGGATACCGGCCGTCTCTCTTTTTCGATTTCGCATAACCACGTCGGGCTGATACCCAACGTCTTTGCAAATTCAGGCTGTGTCATTCCTTTACTAATCCTAATTGCTCGAATCGCAAACCCGTTCATTCTGCTTCACTCTCCTTTATTCCGTATTCTTCGTTTTGACCCCAAATAAAAACTTGATGTTTAGACGGTATTAACCCGTCTATATAGTATTGGAAATTGGTTCGATTACGCGGCAGCCTTCTTATGCTTCCGGAGGACCGCCAGCGCCCGATCCCGTTCGACCTGGCAGAAGAATTTTGCCTTAAACTGCGGATGCACCATGATTTCACACAGCTTAACCCGCCCCGGCTGCGGAGAGTGCGAATAGAACGCGTTCCCGCACACGACGCACGTACGCACGCGGCGCATGTCCAGCGCCTCGATCGCCGTCCGCACGTTATCCGGCGTCCGCCGCTTTACGGTGTTATCTCGGTTCCATGCGCCGCCGTCCGCATACTTCCGGACGAATGCCGCTGGATTACGCTTAATCTGCGACAACATTCCGATTAGGTGGTCAGCCGTCATCGTCACCGGTTCGTCAAACAGCGCGGATTCGACGGGCCGGTCCGTGATAAACGTATCTTCGTATATGCCGCGGTCTTCCGGGTCGCCCTCGTCCGGTCGCTCCGTCAATAGCTGCGATTCTAGCGCCTGTCGACGTAGCGCTCCGCGATATTCACGCTCCGGACCGTGTACCGGATACTCCGCTTTCCGTTCGGGGATCTCGCGTACATTCATGATATAATCCGCGAGAATATCGCCGATCGTTTGAGGGGGCGCGCCTTTCCGGAGTAAAGCCGGGTGGGTCATCCGCCACGTCCAGAAGGCCAGTCGCGGGCACCCCATATCGAATAGCTCGTCCGTAAATTGTCGGACTAGTTCGGCGCGCCAGGCGGTCGGCGTATCTTTGTTTTCGATCAAAAATTTCTGCACGGCTTCGTACGTTTCTTTTCTCGTCATCGTTGGCGGCCTCCTGACCCAAGGCAGCGATTCCCGTAAACGGAGTCGGCCCTATCTATCGTTTTATATTCTTCGAATACACTCTTTTTCGCGAATAGAAATGTATTAATATATCCCTTATCCGGTCCGCGAGGTTCAATGAGCGTAAGCGAATTTAACCGATGCGGTATATTTATTCTTGTTAATTCGTTGTTGTTAAGTTCGTTCTTATTACTTTCCTAAGAACGGGAATCGGTCGGTTCCTGTTAACGGGAATTAGGCCGCTCCATTTACGGGAATCGCTCCGTCAAGCGGATAAAATAACGGCAGGTATAACTTCTTGGAATTGCCGCTCCACGGTATCATTTTCGTAATGAGCAGCCCCTCCGACTCTAGAATCCGACATAGTGGATTGATCCGGTCGCCGTGAATCCCCGTACCCTCACGAATCTGCTCAACGGTCGGAAACGCCCACATATAGTAATCGTTCGCCTCGGTTCCGTTCACATACGCGTGAAGATACAGGAGGAGGAAAATCGCGTCGCGTGCCGCCCTCTTATCGTATTTTGCGCTCAATTCGGGCAACTGGACGCGGAATAAGTCGTGAAGAGACGGAGAGTACCCGCCCCTCCCACGTTCTAATACGGTTTCCTTCTGCTGGATCGCAATTTGCGCCAGACGTTTCATATCGCTCATGTTCGCGCCTCCTTTTAGCATGAATTTACGCGGCAGCCGGCGGGACCACCGCGCGTTCCCCATAAATCAAACCGCGAACAGACCGCCCCGTTCCTGCGTTTCCCTTCTGATCGCCTCCTCGATCGCCTTAACGTACTGCTCTTGCTTTCCCAATACTTCCGTAATCAGCGCGATCCCCTCAGGAGTGTTCCGCACATCGATCGCTACCTTGCCCGAGCGGAGTGGACGGATTGAAACGCCTGCAAATCGTCTCTTTGAAAAGATGTCCGCAATTACTACCTCGCTTTCGTGACCAGCGTGAACATAAATTGTTGCATACCCATTTTCGCGTTGTTTGATTTTCATTTTTCATCGTCTCCCTTTGGTTAATTTATAGTGAGCGGAAATTCCGCCTTCACTTACTTAGTTGCCAGTGACCGCCGTTTCGCACACCATCAGCGCCACCATTCACTTACTTTGTTGCCGCTACCGGCTGTTTTTCACATGTTTCGGCCAACTTTTTCGCGGTCATCACTTATACCGACACCTTCCGCTACGCTTTCGCACACTTTACACTCATAAAAACGACGACCGATACGCCTTCGCACAATCAACGTATTATTGCCGCGAAATTTTAAGTTCGCACGCCTTACTTTTATACATCCGACGCCAAATCTCACTTCGCACACTTTAAGTAACGCCGCTCGATCTAAGTTCGTACAATATTTTATAGAACATCCGCACACCCCCTCGCACATCCATCTCGCTACTTCGGGGTAAAGAAAAATACCCCCCTATTATATAAAGGACAAAAATCGAGAGAGTTGGGACACCAACAACCCTTCTATAATCATACGGACGGCATTTTTACGAATTGGGGCAGGCTTCGGGACTTAACTCGTGTCCAAATTGTGAACATTGCATTAAAATGAAACGTATGTTCGCATCATCTGTATTATCCTATATAAAACGCAAACGAGCGGTGCCCTATACCGGAGTTAACCGGCCGCCCGCTTGCGCATGGTATATATCGATAATCGCGGTGTGCCGTTCGGAGGTTGCCGCCTCCCACCGCAGGAATTTGCGTTAGAGAAGCGCCCGCCCGTCGCGTCCCTTTACGTCAAGTGTCCGCCGATAGTTGGCGCAACCGGCTTCGTCACTACTGCTCTCGTCTCTCCGCCTGTATCCGGACCGTTACGGTCCTCTTGTGCGTAAGCACCTCCAATAGGTTCAGCGCGGACATTCCGGCGATCTCCTGGACCGTTATCTTGCCGGGTAATACCGTATCGTACAGGACTTTTCCCGGTTCGTCGCTAGCGTACAGCACACCGTTTACCTCTTCCACGCGCTCTATCACTACATACGTGTCAGTACCGCTAAGATCAACGGACAGCGCTACGTCGTTGCGCAGCATAACTCCGTCGCGAACGATAACATCAATCTGTCCGCAAACGTCGAGGCTGTCACAAAACTCCGTCACTTTTATGAAGTCCATCCGCTCATCCCTCCAATGCCGCGATTAATACGTCGAGTTCGTTGTCTGCCGTGTACATTTTGTGGAGCGCCTTTAAGCTGATCGGACTTTCAAGGCAAAGGCCTTTAGGGTCCACCCGATCATCCTTCATTCGATAAATGACCGCGCACTCCGATTCAATGTCGATGAGAACTACGAGATCCTCTCTGATTACAAACGCGTCACATCCGTCGATTTTAATCTTCCGCATAATTACGTCCTCCTTAGATTTGAAATAATAACCGCAAATCGATCCAGTTTCCGCCGCGTGTTCGGACGTAGAGTCGCCCGTTAATGCGTTTGCCTCCGCGAAATATGGTAGTCGCCCCCTTGTCCTAAAACTTTGCATGACAAATAAGCAGAAAGTTGTGGATTTTTCTGTAAATAGGTGATATGATTGCTATTGTGATTATACGCTTGAGGTCATATTGATACTTTAAAATATACTCTTATGGTCATATTATGTCAAGGGGGAATTTTTGTGTTGAAAATTAAGGTCAAGTTAAAGGGATTGTTAAAGGAGCGGGGAATAACTCAAATGGAGTTGTCGGAACGCACCGGCGTTGCCCAGGCCAGAATTTCCAAACTCTGCAGTCCCGATCGGCAAGAGGTTAATCTTGAGATGTTAGCAAAAATCGCTCACGCGTTAGAAGTATCGGATATTCGACTACTAATTGACTTCGAATCTAGCGAGGAGTGATTACAATTCAGGCCGCCGACCGTTGAGGTTAGCGGTCTTTTATTTTCCGCACGTTTACCATGGAATTTACGTTGAATTAGCGACCCTGGGCGCGTAGGAGTAATACGGAATGGCTCCGGAGTTGAGGTGCGAAATTGCGAAAAAAAAGGACTCGCGCGCGGATGCTGCTGAGCCCATTAAGTGGTGTTTTATCCAAACTGACTGCTCTAAATTTTTCCATGAAACAATAACTTTATATTACTACCTAAAATTTGATAAACCTCAACTTCTGTTTGTTCGGGTACGTCGTTCATAAAAATAGTACTCTTACTGTGTGGTGTGATCGGCTTATCTTGCTTTACCCACAGAACCTCTTTTGTAGCTCCGTTAATGTTTATCTGGCCTGAGCCGCGGTACGATATTCCATTTACTTGAGGATCTATTTTATTATTAGTCCAAAACGCAAAATTGTTTTCGTGCTCAACCAGACGTTTCGCCCCAAATACGAACTCAACCTTCTTACCGTTGCGGGTTATTTCGACAAATAGATTCTCGAATGGTTTTAATGAGTGTGGATTGTAGATTCCGTTTCCAGTAACCAACGATTTAATATCCTCGATTGTCTGATTCAGCCCACGATTATACATGTCTATGTAAAGTGTAGTCATAAGTATCGCAGGAGGGTTAATATTGTCCATTCGAACCGGTATGAAGTAGGATTTATCGTTTAGGCTATCAAGAAGCGCATTGTGCCACTCGAGTCTAACCATTGGTTTTAATATGCTCGTCTCAGACATAAACAAGAAAAAGAAAGCACAATTTTCTAATCCTTTATTCATGCCATCTACAAAGTTTTCGCCCGGACGCATAGACCATGAATCGTAGAAAACCTTATCTTGTCCAAAAGTTCGTCGTAGTTCTTCGGCAACAATCCCCACAATCTCTTTGTCTTCGACGGCATGGCTAATAAAAATTTGGTCTCTCAACAAAAAACCTCCTGATTATCGTAATTAAACACACCCCTCACGAGAAAAATACTAGTCTCGTATTTTTAAGCGACACTAAATAAGTAGATCATTTCGTTTCCCCGACGAGTTTAAATTCTCCTCCCTGCTTGTTGCCAATTTCGTAGTTCATAACAGTTACGGTTACAAGTGTATTATCGTCCCATGCCGGCAGCACATCGCCATTTCCATATCTTGCGGATACTTCTTTGATAATCGCCTCACACTTCGCTCTTAATTCGCGATCCGATAAGTTATACGCGCCCTTCCCTTTGTAAAGATACGACATATCCGGCTGGTTCCCCACATTAATGACGATACTGCCGAGCGTTCCTGTTTCACTCGTGTTCAAATAGATTTTGTCGACCGTAAAATCGTCCGTGACGGTTGCTCCTTCAATTTCGCGAGCGATCCCATTAAAGAATACGACGGTTTCCATTGCGCCTATTTGATCGCTTAGCGCCTGCATTGTTGTCTTTAGCAGTTCATTCTCTTGTCTGACGGCCGCGGTTTCCGACTCAAGTTTAGCGGTTAACTCGTCCATCCGTTTTGTCATCGAGTTATTCGTAAAGAACCACATCCCTACCGCGACCAATACTGCAACCGCCGCCAAAGACAACGATATGATCGATAGTAGTTCAGGCTTCTTCTTGGGTGACGGTTCTGGCTGCGGTTGAGGTTGCCACGTTTCTACGACTGTGCTCTCCTCCAACTTTTGACCCACCTTCCTAATGATTTGGTTATATTTTACTATACTTCCACCACGAATTAGAAGAGAAAAAAGAAAAAGCCCCTCGACGTTGTCCTCGCGTCATATAACTTAATACGCAAGAACCCGCCAAGGGGCATCGTTTTATTCGTTTTTATCCGCGGCAGAGCTTTCGCCGCTATCCGCGTTTCCCGCGTCAGCATAACCCTCCGCCAGCATATACGCGACGCACGCACCCACCGCGCCAATAACGCCGGTCACTTGCAGCGTTACGGACTCGCCTGCGCCAGCCTCCCGTTTATTTTACGTGGAATTAGCGTTTATATGCGCCTACCCTTCCGTTTACCATTGGACGCGATTAGAACGGCTAATTTCGCGGTAAATGGGCGGGATTGATCACTGGTTCTTGGCGTGTTTATCGCTTTGTTTTACGTTCCTTTTGCAATCCGCTAATAACGTTGTTCATTGGCGTAAATTGATCGTGCTTCTCTTTCACAGATTTGTGCGACAGGTGTGTATATTTCGCTACCATGCGTAGATCCGCATGTCCCATAATCTCCGCAAGATAGCGTTCCGTTCCGCCATTTT
Organism: Paenibacillus timonensis; assembly: GCF_009725205.1. Lineage (GTDB taxonomy): Bacteria > Bacillota > Bacilli > Paenibacillales > Paenibacillaceae > Fontibacillus > Fontibacillus rhizolycopersici. Next base: position 57,730 of record NZ_WNZY01000013.1, read on the forward strand.
CGAGAAACATGGTGGCGGAAGTATGACGGAAAAGATGCGGGTGCACACGAATATTGATACCGGCCCCCGTGGCATATTGCTTTAATCGATCACGAAACCGGTCATCACGGAGCGGGCCGCCGTAATTCGTAACAAACACATAGTCCGTGTCAAAATCCGCACACTCCCGCATCAATTCAGAGAGTAGGCGCGTGGTTCGCTTCTGGATCGGTACCGTACGCCCCCTGCGCGACTTTGCGACGGTTTCGTTAATATAGATGGAACCGAACGACAAATCAACGTCACTTTTACGGAGTGAGAGAACTTCGCCGATTCGGCAGAACGAGTCGATTAAAACGTTCATCGCTACGTAATCGCGGAAGCCAGCAAATGTTCTTTGGTCAGGAGCCGACAGTAGCTTTTTCAAATCATCTACGCTCATAATCGTTATTTCTTTTTCCGGCTCCTTCACTTTTTTTATCTTCGCGGTCGGGTCCCGGTCAATATATCCCTCGTCCGCCAGGAATCGAAACATGGTACGCAACGTTTTAAACTTCGTATTTACCGTAACTGGCGAAAGCCCCAACGTCATATTACGTTCTGCTTTATGCGGATGCCCGTCCCATTTTCGCGCAGAATGGAGTAACCATGCGATATACGAGCGCAATAAGTCGGGGGTGACTGCGTTAAAGCTCCGTTCTACTTTTGCGATTTCCAGATACGCGCAGAAATAACGAAAGCTTTCTTCGTACATTTCGAGTGTTCGCGGTGACCTCCCCTCCGCTATTTTTGCCGCGCGGAAAATTTCGTACAATTCATTAAGCGGCTTGTCCGACGTCGCTCCGCTGCGTGCGTTTTTATACCGTTTTCCAAATCGGTTGTCCAACGCAAAAAAACCTCCTTTACGTATAATTCGCAAAGACGAGGCGCTGACCCATCCGTAGAATAGCCGCTCACACCTGCGTACAAAAGCGCACGGTCCAGCGGCCGTCGAACGTTGATATATACGGTTTTTATTGCGAACGTTCATTCGGGTAACCCCAAGGGTGCGCGCTACCTGACTGCGCCATACCCCGATATAGAAGGTGTTTCCATTATAAGCCATAGGCGCGCACCCTCGCAAGAGTCAGACACCTGCCTAAATTCAATTCAAATTGCCGACAAATCCGATGTCATTGGATAAACATCTGGGTAATATTTTTTAAAGACAATAGGTGATTGGAGGAATTATTATGAAAAAAATAGTGTTAGTCATTGCCGCCTGCGCCTTATTAGGCTCGGCATCGGTGGCGGCAGCGGCGCCTACGGCGAAGGCGGTCAAAGCCACCATTAAGTATTTCAATTTCGTGGTGAATGGCCAGACCAAGCTCACTGCCGATGCGCTGGTCTTTAACGGAGCGACTTACGTGCCGATCCGGGATGCCGCAAGCTTGTTCAATTATGAAACGACCTATCATGCAGCCACCAAGTCCATCTCCTTCAGCTCCAAGAATGACTGGATCACGCTGTCCGAGCTGGTCGCTTCGAACGCGCGACTTTCGGCATCGCAATCTGATGATACCCCCAATGTATACGTCATCAGAGCAGGGAATGAGATCGCCTTCAGTCTGAATACCTCTACCCTTAAGGACGGGGAATTCACTTCCGTGATTACGAATGGATCCCATTTGATAAGTGTCAAGAAGGAGCTGGGATCCGTTCTTTTAAGCAAAAAGGGCGTCATCGCTGCCGGATATATCGTCCAATAATGGGATACAGAAAAACCCTCGGTTTGAATACCGGGGGTTTTGATTTACCTGGAATTACTCTTCTGATTTAACCGTAGCTTCCTCCTGCAACACCTTCAGCCAGCGCTTGTCCTTCTCTGTCAATTCAAGTCCCTCCAGCAAATCCGGACGGCGCTGCCAGGTCCGGCGAAGCGCCTCTTGCCGCCGCCATTCGTCAACATTGGCATGATGTCCGCTGAGCAGGATCTCCGGCACCTTCCACCCGCGAAATTCAACCGGGCGGGTGTAATGCGGATATTCCAACAAACCGGTACTGAAGGAATCCGTCACCGCACTTGTTTCATTGCCCAACACGCCGGGGAGGAGACGCGTTACACTATCGATTACGACCATCGCGGGAAGTTCACCGCCGGTCAGCACGTAATCCCCGATGGACAACTCATCAGTAACCAAATGTTCGCGAATTCGTTCGTCATAACCTTCATAATGTCCGCAAATAAAGACGAGATGATCTTCCTGGGCTAATTCCTCCGCTTTCTTCTGGGTAAACGTCTCCCCTTGCGGACACATCAGAATAATGCGTGGTGCACGTTTAGGCGCTACTTGTATTGAGGGTTCGAAAGCTTCCTCGCTGGCTGGCTGTCCAAGCAAATCCTCAACCGCACGGAAGATCGGTTCCGGCTTGAGCACCATCCCCCCGCCTCCGCCATAAGGGGTGTCGTCAACGCTGCCGTGCTTATTACCCGCGTAATCCCGAAAGTTGATGGCATTTAACGAAACGATGCCCTTTTCGCGGGCTTTTCCAAGAATGCTGCTGCCGAATACGCCGGCGAACATTTCCGGGAACAGGGTCAACACATCCACCCTCATGCTACAACAGCCCTTCCATAATATGCACCTTGATGGTTTTCTCCTTCACGTTGACGTCCAAGACGACGTCATCGATCACCGGGAGCAGCAGCTGTTTGCCGCTTGGCAGCTTGGTCACCCAAACGTCGTTGGCACCTGGCCGTAAGATTTCCACGATTTGGCCCAGATCTTCACCCTCATCGCTCACAACCTGACAGCCGATGATTTCATGGAAGTAATATTCGTTCTCCGGTAACTCTACGGATTCCGTCTTGGGTACTTTCAGCTCACGACCCTTAAGCGGTTCTACCTCATTAATATGGGAAAATTCAGCGAATTTCACGATGTACATCTGTTTGTAAGGCCGGGCCGTTTGTACGGTAACCTCGAGCCTTTCCCCGGTTTCCGGATGAATGATCAGAAGCCGATTTTTCGGAGCAAAACGCACCTCCGGAAAGTCCGTCTGCAGCAGCACTCGAAGCTCCCCGCGAATCCCGTGCGTATTCACGATTTTGCCTACCGACAATAATGAATCCGACATATTAACCTCCCAATAGATTTATCCTGTCATTCTTGCAGCTGAACCATCCGTCCGAAGGATCCTTCTGCTTCAGCATGTACGAAAAAGGGCTAGGACAAACATCCTAACCCACTTTCGTCTACCATTATGAAGTTACCGATCAAGACATGATATCCACGGTGACCCGCTTATCCATCTTGACCGCTGCCGATGCTACGACCGTGCGGAGCGCCTTGGCGATTCTCCCCTGCTTGCCGATGACCTTCCCTACATCGTCGGGATGTACGGAAAGTTCATAAACGATCAGGTGATCCTTCTCCACGACCTCCACACGCACGTCGTCCGGATGATCAACAAGAGCCTTCGCGATAACGCCGACTAATTGTTCCATATACGACCCTCCGAATCAGCAATTATTTCTGCTGTCTAAGCTCATGGAATTTCTTCATAACGCCTGCTTTGCTCAGCAGATTGCGAACGGTATCAGATGCTTGCGCACCATCTTGGAGCCATTTCAATGCTTTTTCTTCATCGATGTTGACTACTGCCGGTTGTGCAACCGGGTTATAGTAACCAATCTCCTCGATAAAACGGCCGTCACGCGGGGAACGAGAATTCGATACCACGATACGGTAGAAAGGAGCTTTATGAGCACCAATACGTTTCAAACGAATACGAACTGCCACGAAATTCACCTCCTTCAAAGAATGAACATTTTAGAATTAACGGAAAGGAAAACGCATCCCTTTGCCGGCTTTACCTAACTGCTTCATCATCTTGTTGCCTTTGCCTTTCGGCCCCATCATATCGGAGAACTGCTTCATCACGCGGCGCATTTCATCAAACTGCTTGATCAAGCGATTGACATCGGCGAGCGTGGTCCCGCTGCCTGCGGCAATCCGCTTGCGCCGGCTATGATTGATCATATCGGGATGCTGCTTCTCCTCTTTGGTCATCGAATGCACGATAGCTTCCACTCGTCCCATTTGCTTCTCGTCAACCTTGACGTTCTGCATCTGTTTCATCTTGCCCATACCCGGAATCATATCCATGAGCTGATCCAGCGGCCCAAGCTTCTTGACCTGATCCATTTGTTCCAGGAAATCATCGAACGTAAACTCCGCATTGCGCATTTTCCGTTCCATTTCCTTCGCTTTTTCCGTGTCGATGTTGGCCTGGGCTTTCTCGATCAGCGACAGCATGTCGCCCATGCCGAGAATCCGGGAAGCCATCCGCTCTGGATGGAACGGCTCCAGCGCATCAATCTTCTCGCCAAGCGCGGCGAATTTGATCGGACAGCCGGTTACGGCTTTGACCGACAACGCCGCACCGCCGCGGGTGTCCCCATCAAGCTTGGTCAGCACAACCCCGGTCAGCGTTAGCTGCTGGTTAAAGCTCTCCGCCACGTTCACCGCATCCTGACCGGTCATGGCGTCCACGACCAACAGGACTTCATCCGGCTTTGTTACCTCATGGATTTGCCGCAGCTCCTCCATCAGCTCTTCGTCAATGTGCAATCGGCCAGCGGTATCGATCAATAGGTAATCGTTGCCGTTGTCCTTGGCATGCTGCAGCGCCTGACGAGCGATTTCAACCGGGCTGTTGCCTTCCGGCAGCGTAAAGACTGGCACTTTGATCTGCTCGCCGAGTACCTGCAGCTGCTTGATCGCCGCGGGACGGTAAATGTCACCCGCTACGAGCAGCGGCCGATGATTCTCTTTCAGCAGCAGTTTGGCCAGCTTGGCCGAGGTCGTCGTCTTACCGGCCCCTTGCAGGCCTGCCATCATGACGACCGTTGGCGGCCGATTACTGCGGGCTAGCTTGGCTTGGCTACCGCCCATGAGCTCAGTCAGCTCTTTGTTGACGATATCGATGATGACCATGCCCGGCGTAAAGCTGTCCATGACCTCCTTGCCGACCGCCTTCTCCTTCACCTTGGCGATGAATTCCTTGACGACTTTAAAGTTGACGTCCGCTTCCAGCAAAGCAAGCCGAACCTCGCGCATCGCTTCGTTGACATCGTCCTCCGATACCTTGCCTTTGCCTCGAAGCTTGCTGAACACACTTTGCAAGCGGCTTGTCAATCCTTCAAATGCCATATGACAGTCACCCCCATTCATTAAGGTAGTTCAGAATGCTGACTTTTTGAACTTGATTTAGCTGTATATCGTCATCTTACAATTGCTCCGCCTCGCGAAGCAAATTTCTTGCCGTTTCTTTATGTAACGGGGACATGCCGCTGTCTTCCATAAGTTGCTCCAGCCGGGACAACACGCCGCTCCGCGCTTCGTGTTTCTTCAATAAACCCAGCTTCTCCTCATATGTTTCCAGCATGCCTTCAGCTCGTTTAATATGCTCATATACCGCCTGGCGGCTAATCTCGAACTCGGCGGCGATTTCGCCCAACGAGAAATCATCGAGAAAATAATATTTTAAGAAGGTCTGCTGTTTCTCCGTAAGCAGCACTTCATAGAAGTCAAACAAAAGGTTGATCCGGTTCGTCTTCTCAAGCCTATTCTCCTGACTCATCTGGGCACCCCCTCCGTCAAGGAAAAACACTTTACAGCGCATCAACTTTTCCTATGATACCGAATGCCGTAGTGGTTGTCAAGCATTTTTCCTTAACATGTATACAATTGCCTACCTACTCCATCACTCTGGCAAAAAAGCCGCTTTCCGAATCCTCGGAAAGCGGCTTGAACGTCAATATCAATCCATTAATGATGGGGCAGCAGATAAAGCAAAATCGCAAAGAAGTGTGTCACACTGCCGCCAAGCACGAACAAATGCCAGATCGCGTGGTGGTACGGAAATCCCCGCCATACGTAGAAAACCGTGCCAAGCGTATACGCTAGCCCACCCGCAACCAGCAGGACGATCCCTTGATGTGGCATTGCCACGGTCAGCGGCCCCCAGGCGATGACGATCAACCAACCCATGATTAAGTAGAAGATCGTCGACATGAACAGGAATCTTTTGACGAAGAACGCTTTGAATACGACGCCCAGTAAAGCAATCCCCCAAACGGTTCCGAACAGGCTCCAGCCGAGCGGCCCTCGAACGGCCACCAGCATGAACGGCGTGTACGTTCCCGCGATGTAAATGTAAATGGAGGAATGGTCAAAAAACTCGAACAGGTCTTTCAATTTCCCTTCTTTGAAGCTGTGTACGAGGGTGGAACACAGGTACAGCAGCAGCATGCTCGCTCCGTATATAGTAAAGCTGACGACATGCCAAGCCGTGCCCTTCATGCTGGAAAAAACGATCAGCAATACTAATCCCGCCAAGCTGAGCAAGGCGCCGATCCCGTGAGTGATCGCATTGGCGATTTCCTCGCGACGGTCGTAAGTATGCGTATTGGCCATCCTGTCACCTCCTAAAATCTCTATATAGTCTGTCTTGCCGGGCGTCTGCCTAGGATCATCATACGATGGAGCACCGCCACATGTTACTACTACCGGTTTACGCCTCTTCCTCATCCGCGATCAAGCCGGCAAACAAGCCATGTACGAACTGCTGGGAATCGAAGGGTTGGAGGTCGTCCATCTTTTCGCCGAGTCCAACGAATTTTACCGGAAGGCTCAGCTCCTGGCGGATGGCAATGACGATCCCGCCTTTAGCGGTGCCGTCCAGCTTTGTGAGCACCAGACCGGTCACGCCGCTCTTCTCGCCAAACAGTTTGGCTTGACTCAGCGCGTTTTGTCCGGTGGTCGCGTCCAGCACCATCAAAACCTCATGCGGAGCGCCTGGAATTTCCCGCTGAATGACGCGGTAAATCTTGTTCAGCTCCTCCATCAAGTTGGACTTATTCTGCAAACGTCCTGCCGTATCGCACAGCAGGATGTCTGCCCCGCGCTGCTTGGCGGCCTGAACCGCGTCGAACATGACCGCCGCCGGATCGGAACCGGCCTGCTGCTTGATCACGTCAACCTGGGCCCGTTTGCCCCAGACCTCCAACTGCTCGATCGCGCCTGCGCGGAACGTGTCCCCAGCGGCCAGAATGACCTTCTTGCCCTGTTGCTTATAATAATGGGCCAACTTGCCGATCGTTGTCGTTTTGCCAACGCCGTTGACGCCAACGAACAAAATGACGCTGATCCCGTCCGAATTCAAATGCATTTCGCTGTCTTCATCCCCGCGTAGCAGCTCAGTCAGCTTCTCCGACAGCAACGGCTGCAGCTCCGAAGCTTCCTCGATGCGGCGTTGCTTCACTTCCGCCCGCAGATCGTCGATCAGCTTCAGCACGGTGTTCACGCCGACATCGGCTCCGATTAAAATTTCCTCCAGCTCTTCGAAAAATTCCTCATCGATCTTTTTGCGTCGAGTGACGAGCTCCGTCACTTTTTCAACAAAGCCCTTACGGCTTTTTTCGAGCCCGTCCCGGAATTGTTTGGTTACGGATTCCGTTTTGGATGCAATGCTTTCTTTCAGTTTCTTAAAGAAACTCATAGGGATTATTTCCTCCTTCATCACTTCGAACTCATTATCGCATACCGCGAAGATCCAAGCAATTTCCTGCAACCTCGGCGCGAAAAATAAAAACGTGGCAGGAGAGCCAAGCCATTACCTTGACTCCCAAGCCACCGTAATTTGAATTTGCCTTACGCCTTGCTTAAGCAATTTCGACCGTCTCTTCGTCCTCCAGCTTCACGGAGACGAGCTTGGACACGCCGCCTTCCTCCATGGTCACGCCGTATAGCACATCGGCTTCCTCCATCGTCCCTTTGCGGTGGGTAACCACGATAAACTGCGTCTGTTCGGAGAATTCGCGCAAATACTGGGCGAAACGAGCCACGTTGGCCTCGTCCAACGCGGCTTCGACTTCGTCGAGCACGCAGAAAGGGACGGGTTTCACCTGTAGAATGGCGAACAGCAGGGCCATTGCCGTCAAAGCCCGCTCTCCACCGGAGAGCAGCTGTAAGTTCTGCAGCTTCTTGCCCGGCGGTTGGGCGACCACATCGATCCCCGTATCGAGCAGATTGTCCGGATCAACCAGAATCAGGTCCGCCCGTCCACCGCCAAACAGCTTCGAGAAGACGATCACAAATTCGCGGCGAATGGCATCAAACGTCGTTTTAAAGCGTTTGGACATCTCCTCGTCCATCTCGCGGATGACCTGATACAAGGTGGTTTTCGCTTCAACGAGGTCATCTTTCTGTTCACTGAGGAACTGGTAACGCTCGGACACGCGGTTGTATTCCTCAATCGCACCGAGATTCACATCCCCAAGCAAGGTAATTTGTCGCTTCAGCTCCTTGACTTCCGTTTGGGTTTGCGGCACATCCTCCGGTACGGCATAACGCTGCTTAGCCAATTCATAGCTAAGCTCATAATCCTCAGACAACTTGCGCAGGATATTGTCCAGCTCCACATCGAGACGGTTCGCCTGGATTTCCGTCTGGCGCAGTTGCTCCTCCACGGCCTTCAGCCCAAGCCGCTGCTCCTTCGTTTCGCTTTCGCCTTCCTCCAGCTTCTTCACGAGCACGGCGCGCGAAGCCCGTTCCAGTTCGAGCTGCTCGCTAGCGCGTTCCTTCTTCAGCTTGAAATCGTTGAGCTCTTCCCGTTGCTTGACGGTCTGTTCCTCATTTTGCTGCAAGTCCACTTCGATCGATTGCAAAATCGTGCGATTTTGCCCCAACTCACGCTCCTGAACCTTGAACTCGTTCTCCGCGCGGCGCAGCTGCTCGCGCAGCGACTGGCACTCCTGATCCAGCTTGCCTTCCCGAACCTTCAGATCGGTCAGTAAATCCTGGAGTTCCTCCTTGGCCGACTCGCTTGCTTTACGTGCGAATTCGGCCGCCCGGATCGATTGCTGGACGGTTTGCTCTTCTTTCTCCAGCTCTACGAGACGTTCTTCCGCAGCTTTCTTCGTTGCCTCAAGCTCCTCGAGCTCCTTCAGGTAGTGGCCCTTCTCTTGACCATACAGCTCAAATTGCTCGGAAACGTGACGCCATTCATGATCAACCTGCTTCAGGTCACCAGCGCAAGATTGCTCCTCAACCCGCTTGGCATCGCCGGCTTCGCGCAGTCGCGTCAGCTCGCTTTCCGCCTTAGCCAGTTGGCTGCGAACGTCGGTTATCCCTTTGCGTAGCTTATCCAGCATCTCCTCGCTCTCGCGAATGTCGCTGGCAAGCTGGTCGAGCTGACGTTTACGTCCCAGCAGGTTGCTGTTCTTACGATGCTGAGAGCCCCCGGTCATCGAACCGCCGGCATTCACAACGTCGCCTTCCAACGTCACGATTCGGAAGCGGTATTGCAGCCTTGCCGCCATCTTGTTCGCTCGCTCCAAATCGCTGGCAAAGACGACGTTGCCGAGCAGGCTGCCGACGATATCCGCATACCGCGGCTCATAACCGACCAGTTCTGCGCCGATTCCGACGAATCCATCCGCCTCTTCCAACTGGCGCTTGTCCGCCGCGGAAATTTGGCGCGGACGGATGACGTCCAGTGGCAGAAATGTTGCACGGCCCAGTTGCCGCTGCTTCAGGAAAGCGATCGCCTGCCGCGATACGGCTTCGTTCTCCATGACGATATGCTGCATAGCGGCGCCCAGCGCCGTTTCTACGGCCAGCTCAAGCTTTTCCGGAACTCGGATCAATTCGGCGACCGCGCCATGCACTCCGGATAATGCCGATTTTTTCGACGCCTTCAGGACTTCCTTAACACCAAGGACAAACCCGTCGTAGTCGTCCTCCATCTCCTTCATCGTGTCGCGCCGGGAAACCAAACCCTCGCGTTTCTGCTCCCATTTGCGGATATTACTTTGGCTCTCTTCAACGAGCTTCTGCAGCGAATTCACGCGCTCGCTTTCCTGGATGTACTGTCCCCGCACTTCGGCAATTTCCTTGCCCAGCTTATCCAGCACCTTCTCCAACTCGGCCTTGCTGCCCTTGAGTCTTTCCAGTTCATCCGTCCATTTGACGCCTTCCTCTTCGGCACGTTCCATCCGGCGTTTGACGCTGTCCTTCTGCTGTTCGGCATAATGGATCTCGTTGCGGGATTGCGCCATCCGATTCATGATGTCGAGAAGTTGGCCTTTCAAGCCTTCCTCCTGCACTTGGCTGATGCCGCCGGTCACGCCGATCAGCTTCGCCTCTTCGGCCGCCAGTTCATTGCGCAGCTCGCTAAGCTGCTGTTCTGCTGCGGCAAACTTGGCAGCCATCTGCTCCATTTCTTGCTGCCGCTGGGCGAACCGCTCTTCACTAACCTCCAGAGATTGGCGAAGCTGCTCGCGATTTTGAGTCAGGTTCTTGGCGCGTTCCTTCAAAACCTCGCCATAACCTTCGCTTTTTTCATAGCTTTCGCTATATTCAAGCAACTGTCCTTGCAACAGCTCAATTTGGTCCTCCACCTGTCGAAGCGCCAGACGATCGCTCTCCAGTTTGGCATCGTGCGCGGAGACGACGGTTGACAAGGCCAACTGCTCCTCCTGGAGTTTGGCTAGCTTGGCATTGGCCTCGCTCCACGAAGCGTGGATTTGCTCAATCTGATGCACATATAACGAAATCTCTTTATTTTTCAATTGCTCGCGCAATTCCTTGTATTTGATCGCTTTCTCCGACTGCTCCCTCAGCGGTTCGATCTGATCCTCCAGCTCAACCACTAAATCATTGATGCGCAGCAGATTTTGCTCGGTTTCATCTAACTTGCGGCGGGCGTCACGCTTACGGCTCTTGTATTTCACGATCCCCGAAGCCTCTTCGAAAATACCGCGGCGATCCTCCGAACGCGTACTCAGAATCTCTTCGATCCGGCCCTGCCCAATGATAGAGTAAGCTTCCTTCCCGATCCCCGTATCCATGAACAGCTCGGTAATATCCTTCAGCCGACAGGACTGTTTGTTGATGAAATATTCACTGTCCCCGCTGCGATGGACCCGCCGGGTGACCGTCACTTCACTGAAATCGAGCGGTAACGCCTGATCGGTGTTGTCCAGCGTTAGCGACACCTCGCTGAAATTTACCGCCTTGCGCGCGTCGCTGCCGGCAAAAATGATATCTTCCATTTTTCCGCCGCGCAAAGATTTGGCGCTTTGTTCCCCGAGCACCCAGCGGATGCCGTCGGAGATGTTGCTCTTACCGCTACCGTTCGGTCCAACCACGGCGGTAATGCCGCGGACGAATTCCATCTCCGTCTTATCGGCGAACGATTTGAAGCCCGCTAACTCTATCCGTTTCAAAAACATACGTTCACTATCACCTCTACCGACTATTGTAACATACCCAAAGCTCCGGCGGACAGGCAATCCGTCTCGTGCAGAAGCCCGGGATGACGCATCCTTTGCTCGCTTGAAATTCGATTTCTTTTTTGCTAGTGTGATAGAAAATCCAAACTCTTATATCGGTAAAAGGAGCGCCCTTGATGAGCACGAAGAAACATTCTCGCCTGTCCGGACTGCTCTTCTTCTTATGCCTTGGCCTCGGATCCCTGCTCTCGCCAGCACTGCCGTTGGCTGCCGCCCAGCAGACGCAAGTGCTGGCCTCCGCGAAAGTGACCCTCGACGGGCAGGAAATGGCCTGGACGACTTCGCCGCTGATCCATCGCGGCGTAATCTTTGTACCGCTGCGCGAAGCAGCCGAGCGCCTGGGCGCAGAAGTGAAGTGGAATTCCGCCAAGCACGCTGCCGAGTTGCGAGCTCACGGAGACACGATCTTGCACCGCTCCGGCACGAATCTGTTCACCGTCAACGGGGATCCCCTCCGGACGGGCGGCATATCGATCACTCGCGGTGGCGCTACCCTCGTGCCGCTGCGCGCTTTAGCTGAGGTATTAAAGGCAGACGTCGGTGTCGTTACAACGGATGGAACGATGCACGTTAACTTGACACCGGACCCTGCGTCGATCACCTCTCCCGAGGCGGAGGTGGCCGACCGCTATTTCATCGCTCAGCGGTATTCCGGCATCGCTCTGATTGCCAAAGGAGATCGGATCCTGCTGCGCAAAGGTTACGGATATGACGGCGAGAACCATCTCGTTCGCGCTGACCGCAAATCGCGAATCGCTTCCCTAACCAAATCGTTTACGGCGGCGGCTGTGATGAAGCTGGTGGAAGAAGGACGACTCCGCTTGGACGACACGTTGGCATCGTACTATCCCGATTTTCCTTCCGGAGACCGGATTACCATTCACCTCTTGTTGTCGCACCTATCCGGCATCAACCCCAACTTTCCGCGAGAACCGGGCCTATCCTTGCAGGAAACGATTGAGGCCATCCGGGCCAAACCTTTGCGGGTTGAACCGAACAGCAAGTTTATATACAGCAACAGCGGTTATGTATTGTTGGCTGGAATCATCGAGAAAGCGTCAGGGATGCGTTACGGGGACTATCTGAACCAAAACATTTGGCAGCCGCTGGGCCTGTCCGATACCGGGGAAGCGAAGCCCTCCGTGCCGGTCATCCAAGGATATGTCAGCGCCGGAGATCAGCTATGGGCACCAGCTGGCCCTTATCTCTCCCAATCCGGCACCGGCACGCTGTATTCTACTGTCGACGACATGCTGACCTGGATCGCCTCATTCGAAACGGAGCAGGTGCTCCGCCAAGCGTCCATCGCGCAAATGTTTACCCCGTATTCAGAAAAAAACTACGGGTATGGCTGGATGATCCGCCAGGAAAACGGAATTACGCGTGTCTTTCACAATGGCAGCGGCACCGGTTACACCACCGGGATGTCCCGGGAACTTGGCGGCGGGTACACCATCATCTTGCTTGGCAATCACTCTGGCATGGACACACTGACCCATATGACGGAAATCCGCAAGCGATTGCCTTAGTGGGAGAACTAGATTGCCCTAATGCATCAATAGCAACGCGGATCAGCGTTAGAGCCCGCAGGAATCCCCTCTTTCAAAAAAAGGTCGTCCCGCAAGGTCAGCAAGACCTTGGGGACGACCTTCTTATTTGAGCTATGACTACATGATTAACCCTCAGGCTGAGCGTCCTTGAGCAGATCCAACGCCACGGCAGCCGCCTGTTGCTCGGCTTCCTTCTTAGATCTACCCGTTCCCTGACCAAGCGAACGACCTTCCATGCAAACCTCCGCGACGAATTCGCGTTCATGCGCCGGTCCCCGTTCTTCAACGATCCGGTATTCCAACGCGCCCATGCCGTGATGCTGCGTCAGCTCCTGCAACTCCGTCTTGAAGTCGCTGGTTGCCAGCTTGCCGTCCAGGGTCAATTTAGGAAATACGTGGCGATGAAGAAACGCAGTGACGGCTTCCAGGCCCTGGTCCAGGTATAAAGCACCGATAAAGGATTCAAATACGTCCGCAAGCAGCGCCGGACGGGTCCGTCCTCCCGTGAGCTCCTCGCCTTTGCCCAGCAGGACGTATTGCCCAAATTCCAAACTTTCGGCAAATTTGACGAGCGACGGCTCGCAGACGATGGCAGCGCGCAGCTTGGTTAACTCGCCTTCAGGACGATCCGGAAATAACCGATATAAATGCTCCGAAACGGTTAACTCGAGAACGGCGTCACCCAGAAATTCCAGGCGCTCGTTATCCTCATATTGACTGAAGCGATGCTCGTTCACGTATGACGCATGGGTGAAGGCTTGTTTCAGAAGCTGCCGATTTTGGAATGCCAGTTCAAGTTTATGCTGTAACTGCTTCAGATCTCCATTCACCAGACTTAACCCCTTACGCTTCGTATTTCTTCATAATGATCGTGGCGTTATGTCCACCGAATCCAAACGAATTGGACATCGCTACACGCACGTCCGCTCGTCTGGCTTCGTTCGGAACGTAATCCAGATCGCATTCCGGGTCCGGATGCTCCAAATTGATCGTCGGCGGAATGACGCCATGCCCCAGCGTAAGCCCGCAAATGACGCCTTCTACGCCGCCTGCAGCCCCAAGCAAATGGCCGGTCATCGATTTCGTCGAGCTGATGGCCACCTTATAGGCATGGTCGCCAAGCGCACGCTTGATCGCAATCGTCTCTGAGCGATCCCCCACCGGTGTCGAAGTACCGTGGGCGTTGATATAATCCACTTCCTCCGGCGCGATGCCGGCATCGCGGATCGCCATCTTCATGCAACGCTCCGGACCGTTAGGGTCTGGCTCCGTCATATGATGGGCATCCCCGCTCAAACCGTAGCCAATAATTTCACCGTAAATTTTGGCGCCGCGCTTCAGCGCATGCTCCAGCGATTCCAAGATCAGTACGCCGGCGCCTTCGCCCATGACGAAGCCGTCGCGTTCCATATCAAACGGCCGGCTGGCTTTTTCCGGTTCATCGTTGCGAGTCGACATCGCCCGCATCGAGCAAAATCCCGCCATGCCGGTCGGACGGATCGTTGCTTCCGCGCCGCCGCAAATCATCACATCGGCATCACCCCGCTGGATGAGCTTGTACGAATCGCCAATGGAATGAGTTCCGGTCGCGCACGCAGTCACCGCCGTCGTGTTCGGGCCCTTTGCCCCGAACAAGATGGATACATGGCCTGAGGCCATATTGGCAATCATCATAGGAATAAAAAATGGGCTGACGCGTTTCGGACCTTTCTCCAGCAAGATATTGTGCTGGTCTTCCCAAGTTCCGAGACCACCGATCCCCGAACCGATCATGACGCCTACCCGCTCCGGGTCGGCCTGCTCGGCGATATTGAGTCCGCTGTCCTTCATTGCGTTAACCGCCGCAGCGGCTGCAAATTGGACGAAGCGGTCCATTTTCCGCGCTTCCTTACGATCAACATAATCCTCAGGATTAAAATCCTTCACGGAAGCGGCTATTTGCGTAGGGTAATCACTGACGTCGAACGCTTCGACTCTCGATACACCGGATTTCCCCTGAATCAGGTTATTCCACAGCGTATCAAGGTCATGGCCAAGCGCCGTCACGACCCCCATTCCCGTAACTACTACTCTATGCTTCAAACACACTCACCTCGTATGGACTTCATGTGTACATCATTCTTGGACTTAAGCACGAATGCTTATAGAGGGTAAAGATGAGGAGAAGTCCCGCCTGCTATGTAGGAGGTACGGGACTTTGGGATGACAATTAGGTATGAGATTGTATGTAGTTTACAACTTCACCTACAGTCGTAATCTTCTCTGCATCTTCGTCGGAAATTTCCAGATCGAATTCATCTTCCAATTCCATCACTAATTCAACTACGTCAAGCGAATCCGCACCCAAGTCGTCTTTGAAAGACGCTTCTAGCGTCACTTCGGCTTCATCAGCGCCGAGGCGATCGACCACAATGCGTTTTACGCGATCTAATACATCGGACATCCGGTTCACCTCCTCTTTGGTATTATAAGAGATTTGAAGTTAAAATGCCATAGAAGCGAAAGGCGCGATTTACATATACATTCCGCCGTCCACGTGCAGCGTCTGTCCGGTCATATAGGCCGCGCTGTCCGAGGCGAGGAATAGTACCGCGCTTGCGATTTCCTCCGGCTGTCCCAAACGGGCCAACGGGATGTCCCCCAGCAATTTCTGGCGATATTCCTCCGGAAGCTCCCCCGTCATATCGGTTTCGATAAATCCGGGAGCGACGCAGTTCACGGTGATTCCGCGCGAAGCCAATTCACGAGCCGATGCTTTTGTCAGACCAATGACTCCGGCCTTAGCGGCGACGTAGTTCGCCTGACCCGCGTTGCCGAGCACGCCAACCACCGAAGAAATGTTGATAATCCGTCCCGAGCGTTGCTTCATCATCGGACGGGTCACGGCTTTGATCCCGTTAAATACGCCCTTCAGGTTCGTCTCGATGACTTGATCAAACTCTTCTTCCTTCATACGCATAATTAAATTATCTCTTGTAATTCCTGCGTTATTCACCAGAATATCGATCCGGCCCCACGCTTCGAGTACGGACTTCACCATTCCCTCGAATTGCTCACTGTTGCCTACATGCGCTTTGGCAGCGTAAGATTTCACACCGAGCGCCTCGATTTCGGAAACGACGCGGGCGGCGGCTTCTTCATTCCCCGCATAGTTCACGACGACGTCGGCTCCTGCCTCGGCCAAAGCCAGCGCAATACTGCGGCCGATCCCGCGGGAGGCCCCCGTCACCAAAGCGGTTTTGCCTTGAAGAGGTTTGCTCAAAAGGTTCATCTCCTTTCGCCTTGTTTATGAGACGCATCCAAATCAAAACTCCGTCTTGCGGTAACAAAATCTCATCGCCATTCCTTGAGCCCAAACGGCACCTTTGCGGCGAAGGTAAATCCAGGCCCTCTCGGCCAATATTAATTCAGGGCTGCAGCCGTCTGTTCCAAACTCTCCAAGCTGCTGACATTAAAGAGCCGTACGGATTTATCGATTTTCTTAATCAATCCCGTCAAGACGCTGCCGGGGCCGATCTCCACGAAAGTATCCACTCCCTGTGAGAGAAGCCAGCCCACGCTATCCTCCCATAGGACGGGAGAATAAACCTGGCGCACCAGCAAGTCCTTGATCTCCGCCCCATTTTGCACCGGCCGAGCCGTTACATTTGCCACGACCGGAACCTCAGCGTCTCGGAAAGAGGCAGCGGACAACCGATCGCCCAGCCGCTCGGCTGCCGTCTTCATGAGAGAGGAATGGAACGGTCCGCTCACTTCGAGCGGAATCGCCCGCTTGGCGCCGATCTCCTTCACTCGTTCAACCACAAGGTTAACCCCTTCTTGGCTTCCCGAAACAACGATCTGTCCCGGGCAATTGACATTAGCCAGCTCTACCAGAGCGCCGCCAGCGGTTATGTCTTCACACAGCTGTGCGAGCGCTTCGCGTTCGCCGCCGAGCACCGCAGCCATTGCACCTTGTCCGCCCGGCACGGCTTGTTCCATGTATTCACCGCGAGCCCGTACGAGCTTGACAGCATCCTCGAAGCTAAGCACGCCAGCGGCCGTCAGGGCGCTGTACTCGCCCAGGCTGTGACCCGCGACGTAATCCGGCTTGAAGCCTTTAGCCGCAAACGCCTCGTATAACGCTACGCTTGTCGTCAACAGAGCCGGCTGTGTATTGGCCGTTTGCTTCAGCTCGGTGTCTGGCCCTTCGAAGATCAAGCCGCTGAGCGAAAAACCAAGCTGCTCATCAGCCTTTTCGAAACGAGCCCGAGCAGCTGGCAATGCATCATATATATCCTTGCCCATTCCTACGCTTTGAGAACCCTGTCCCGGAAAAACAAAAGCGATTTTGCCCATCCTGTGCACTCCCTATCGAAAAAATCAGGTTTATCGCTTACAAACGGTCGCGAGTGGCAACCCGTTGAAGATGTGTCTTACCACACT
Organism: Paenibacillus timonensis; assembly: GCF_009725205.1. Classification (GTDB taxonomy): domain Bacteria; phylum Bacillota; class Bacilli; order Paenibacillales; family Paenibacillaceae; genus Fontibacillus; species Fontibacillus rhizolycopersici. Next base: position 75,025 of record NZ_WNZY01000013.1, read on the forward strand.
AGCACAGACGCTCCCCAGGTTAATCCACCCCCGAAGCCAACCAGCAGGATGGTGTCGCCTTCCTTCATCCGACCATCCTCCGCCGCTTCCACCAGTGCCAGCGGAATAGAAGCTGCCGATGTATTCGCGTATTTATCCACGTTGATGACGCATTTATCCTCCGGCAGGTTCAAGCGTTGCATGGCCGATTGGATAATACGGATGTTCGCCTGATGAGGGACAAACAGGTCGATGTCTTCTTTGCTCTTCCCGGCTTTGCGGAGCACTTCCTCGGTTGCCGAGCCCATCACGCGAACGGCAAACTTGAATACTTCACGCCCGTTCATGTAGATATAATGCTTTCGGTCGGCTACGGTAGCTTCCGACGCTGGCAAACGTGAACCGCCCGCCTCCAGTTTCAGCAATTCGCCGCCGGCGCCTTCCGCGCCCAGATCGAAGGACAAGAATCCACGGCCCTCTGATACTTCTCCAATAATGACGGCCCCAGCTCCATCCCCGAACAAAACGCAGGTGTTTCGGTCCGAATAATCCGTGATCCGGGATAGCGTATCCGCTCCAATCACCAGCGCGTTCCGGTACATCCCCGTCTGGATAAACCCATTCGCCGTCGCCATTCCATACACGAACCCCGAGCAGGCGGCGGACAAATCGAAGGCTGCTGCTTTTTTCGCGCCAAGCTTATCCTGCAAAATGCAAGCCGTCGACGGAAACGCCGAATCCGGCGTTACGGTGGCTACAATAATCAGATCCAGCTCATCCGCCGTAAGGCCAGCGGACTTCAAGGCACGAACAGCCGCTTCATAAGCCAGATCGGAGGTTGCTTGCTCCGGCGCGGCAATATGCCGTTCTTTGATCCCCGTACGAGAAACGATCCACTCGTCGTTCGTATCCACTATTTTCTCCAAATCGGCATTCGTCAACACTTTCTCCGGCACGTATTTCCCGGTACCGATAATCCCTACCGAACGTAAATTATTCACTCTCGTCACTCACTTCCCGCTGATTTCCCGTGCTATGCTCTCCGTCAGTTGGCTTTGTAACGCTGTCCGCGCTTGGCGAACGGCATTCTTGATCGCGCCGCCGTCCGAGGACCCGTGTCCTTTTACGACCAGACCGCTAAGGCCAAGAAGGGGGGCGCCGCCATGTTCTTTATAATCCAGCGTCTTCTTCAAACCGCGCAGCGACGGCATCAGTACAGCCGCGGCCAGCTTGTTCTTCAGAGATTTCGAAAATTCCTTTTTTAGAATCGAAAACATTGTGCCCGCCGTACCTTCCAGCGATTTCAGCAAAATGTTACCAGCAAAGCCGTCGCACACGAGTACATCGCAAGCGCCGGTCAAGATATCCCGTGCCTCCACGTTTCCGACGAAATGAATCGGCAATGCCTCAAGGAGCGGATAAGCCGCTTTGGTCAGCTCATTTCCCTTCATCGCTTCCGTGCCGACATTAAGCAACCCCACTCGCGGCTTGGCGATTCCGTGAACCTTTTCCCGGTAAATGCTGCCCATTAACGCATATTGCGCAAGATGCTCCGGCTTGGCATCCATATTAGCGCCTAGATCAAGCGCCAGCACTCCGCGTTCGTCGACCGTCGGAATCATCGGCGCCAACGCCGGCCGTTCGATTCCTTCCATCCGTCCGACCACCAGCAAGCCCGTTGTCATCAGTGCCCCGGTGTTCCCGGCGGAGATCATCGCCTCGGCTTCCCCTTCGCGAACGAGCCGCCCGGCTACGACCATGGACGCGTCCTTTTTGCGGCGTACGGCTTTAACCGGCTCATCCTCCGCATCGATCACCTCGGAAGCGTGTTGTATCCGCAAATTCGCCGGAGCGTCTTGCAGCATCGGCGCAAGCACCTGCTCGTCGCCGACCAGAATGATTTCAGTGTCGCCCCATTCCTTGGCTGCGGCCAACGCGCCTTCGACCGTGCTTTTCGGCGCGTGGTCCCCGCCCATGGCATCAATGGCGATTCTCATGCTGACTTCCTCCTTCTGGATTGTCGTCTCCGGTGGACCGGTAGATGACGAAATTCCCCTGGAATACCATTTCTTCGCCTACGTAGGTAAACACCTCGACCTTAGCTTTGCCTTTGTGGCCGGAACTTGGCCTTACGTAAGCTTTCGCAATACATTTCTCCCCCAGATGAACCGATCGAACAAACCGGATATCCGCAGAGAACGTCAAAGCGATTTCATCGTTAATTACGGCCACGGCCAAAGAATTGGCCTGCGCAAACACATGATGTCCCCGGGCGATTCCCGTCCGGGAGAACACGTGCTCCTCGCGGATTTCAAAGATGGAGATCCCGCTCTTGTCCAATTGCAGATCGACGATTTCCCCGATGACTTCATGCAGCGGCAAGGAACGAACCTGATCGTACGACCGTTCGGCCATCAGCTTCATCCGTTCCCGGAGTTCGGGGATGCCCAGCTCCATCCGGTCAAGCCGGATCGTCTGGATGCTGACCTTCAGCTGACGGGTGAGCTCTTGGTCCGTAATAAACGGATTCGTTTCTATCATTTGGACGAGTTGCTGCTGCCTCGCCCGCTTTGGCAAACGTTCGATGGGTATCTCCCCCCTGATGATTAACCAAACCATTATGAGTTATCTATAGATCAACGATTCATATATGTAAAATTTGGCGAAGTTCTTTAGAACCTGGTACTAAAATGTAGTATAAAGCATCCCGACCCAAAAGAAAAGCGAAATTGCCATAAACCTTGCGTGAAGCGAGACCACAGAAGGCAAAAAAAATAGCACCTCACCGAAATGAAGTACTACTTTGAGTTGAGTGCCTAAAGCTTATTGGCCAATAATTTCTCTCGATTTGTATGTTCCGCAAACTTTGCATACGTGGTGAGCAAGCTTCAATTCTCCGCATTGTTCACATTTTACCATGCCCGGCACAGCCAATTTGAAATGCGTGCGGCGTTTGTCGCGGCGCGTTTTGGACGTTCTCCGTTGAGGTACTGCCATGGTTCCCACCTCCTTATTCAAGTCAACCCTAACCGGGGCTTTATTCCTTGTTTACTTGCTTATTTTTGAAAAAATCGCCGAGCGCTGCGAGCCGCGGATCGATCACGTCCGTATTGCAGCCGCATTCCTGTTCGTTCAGATCGGTCCCGCAATTCGGGCAAAGCCCTTTGCAGGATTCCTGGCACAAAGCAGCATACGGAAGATGAAGCAACAGCGTTTCTTCCACATACGGCACCAAATCGACTTTGTCGTCGGCGACATATTGCAAGTCTTCGTCTTCTTCCTGCGTCTGCATGTCCGTCTCAGGAGCCTCGCCTTGTTTGAAGCTTTCTGCAAACTCCGCTTGTACGACCTGCTTCAGCGGCTTTAAGCACCGAGAACAAGTCATATCGAGCTCCGCCGTCAGCCTGCCCTTGACATCGACTACGTCTCCGCCAGCGGGTTCCGCCTGCAAATCGACTTGCAGCGGACTCATCGCGAGAATATCCCTGCGACCTTTGACAACACGGCTTACGTCCAAAGTCTGATGAATCTTCACCGGAGCTTCGGACGAGGTCACCTGACGCAAATTAATAAACATCAGCATCACTCCAAACAAACAAAAATTATTATACCGATTTTAAGTAAGTTTTGTCAACAATAAAGCTGTTCTTTCGGTGAAAATGCCGCTGACGGCTCCATCCTTTTAGCTCCGCTATCTTTTCATGGTATATTCATAGGTGAAGAATCCACCCAAATCCCTGGAAAATAAGGAGTAGAACCCTTTGAATATCGTTGGTATCATTGTCGAATATAATCCGCTGCATAATGGTCACGTCCATCATTTCACCGAAGCCAAGCGGCTTACCCGCGCCGACGCGGTGATCGCCGTGATGAGCGGCGATTTCCTGCAGCGCGGCGAGCCGGCACTCGTCGACAAGTGGGCACGGGCGGAGATGGCTCTCCGCCTCGGAGTCGACGTCGTGCTGGAGCTGCCGGTCGCTTATGCGGCCCAGCCGGCGGAGTGGTTCGCATACGGCGCAGTGGCCTTATTGGATGCGACGGGGGTCACGACGCATCTATGCTTCGGCAGCGAAGCCGGCGCGCTTACGGCGCTGCGGCCGCTGGCCGAGCGGCTGGCCGCCGAGCCGCAGGCGCTGCAGGCGGCCATCGCGGAGGAGCTCGCCACCGGGGCGAGCTACCCCGCGGCCTACGCCGCCGCGGCCGCGCGCACGCTCGGCGGCGATGCCGCCGCAGCGCGATCGCTATTGGAGCAGCCCAACAACAGTTTGGGGCTGCACTACCTGATCGCGCTGCGGCGGCTGGGCAGCGGCATCACGCCGGCCACCGTCGGGCGCCGGGCCGCAGGGCACGGCGATGTCGCGCCGAAGGACGCGAACATCGCCAGCGCCACGGCCGTGCGGCGGCTGATCGCCGACGGCGGCCTAGCCGCAGCCGCGCCGTATCTCCCGCCGTACACGGCGGAGATCCTCGCCTGCGAGTTCGCGGCGAGCCGCGGGCCCGTGACGTGGGAGAGCTTGGCCGCGCCGCTCTTCCACCAGCTGCTCCTGGCCGCGCCGGAGCAGCTTGCCGCCATTCACGAGGTGACGGAAGGGCTGGAGTACCGGATCAAAAAAACGCTGCCCCGCCTATCCCAGCCAACGGTGGCTGAGCTACTCACGCAGCTTAAAACCAAACGCTATACCCATACGAAGCTGCAGCGCATGCTTTTGCATATTCTCTTGCAGCATTCCCGCGAGCTGTTGGCACCCGAAGCGCTCGCTCAAGGCCCGGGTTATCTGCGGGTGCTTGGCTTCAGCGAAGCCGGACAGCAGTTGCTAAAGCGGATGAAGCAAACGGCACGGCTGCCAATCATCACAAGAGCCGCCGAGCTCGATCACCCACAGTTGACCCTCGACATCCGGGCGGCTGCCGCCTATGCCAACGCGATGCCGCAGCGCCAGATGGACGAGCTGCTGCGCGAGTATCGCCAGGCACCTCTACGTATAGAAGCGGATTGCCCTGGATTAGGAAGCTTTCGGCTCCAATGAATCCAAATAGTTCAGGGCATCGTCCAGCTTTTTCACCGGCACCAGCTTCATTTTCGAGCCGATTTCCTCCGCTTTTGTTTTCGCGTCATTATAGTTTGCCTCCGGCACGAAAAATATTTCCGCCTTCTCCCGGTCCGAAGCCACGATTTTAAACTGGACCCCGCCGATGGCCCCAACCGTCCCGTCTTCGGCCATCGTGCCGGTGCCGGCCACCCGGTAGCCATGACTCAAATCGCCTGGAGTCAGCTGATTGTAAATCTCAAGCGTGAACATCAGACCCGCGGAGGGACCGCCGATCCGCGTGTCTGCAAACTGCACTTCCTTGGCTTGATCGGCCGCCTGTACCTTGCGGAGCTCACCTACCGTCACACCCAATCCGGCTTTACGTCCTCCGTCGGCCGCTTTGATCTCCACGAGTTCCACCTGCTGATCCAGGGATTTGCCTCCACGCTCCAGCTGGAGTTTCACCTGATCCCCGGGCTGATCGTCTTGCAGCAAGGCGCCGAGATCCTCAAATTGCTTCACCGGCTGACCGTTCACTTTCCGAATGATGTCCCCGGGATGGAAATCCCCTTTCGGCTGGCTTTCCTTGGATAAGCCGACGATAAATACGTACTCCGAGACGACGTCGTATTTAACGCCTGCCTTGTTGTAAGCGGCCAAGATCGCGTTCGACTGTGAGCTGCTCATATAATAGCGCTGCTGAGTTTCGTACTCCTCATCATTTCGGTCCGGTTCCTTGCGGACGATTTCGGCATGCTTGTTGAAGCGCGCAGTCGCCAGCATCCACACATTGGCGTAGCTGACCGAAACGGTCGTCAGCATAAACGTCCCTTTTTCTTCCGAATCCCCCGACTTAATCGAGACCATCGGTTTGATTTCCTCCGCCGTCCCCGGTTGATTGATCATGTACGGGGTTGACATGTACACGACGACATATACGATCACCGCGATCGTTAGGACGTACAGCCCCGATTTGATCGCTTTGGCTCTGGATTGCCGCATCCGGTTCTCCTCCCTTCCTGTACAGCGGCGGAAGAACCTTGTCTTCCGTCCGCATTCGTCTTTATGCGATGCTTCGCTCCATGAAACGGGGTAGTCTGTCCTTAGCGGTTGATGCATAGCATGTACTATGCGCTGATTTGCTATCGGTCTTTATCTAATGACAAAGAAGGTGAATCTATACATATGAATTTCCGACGTTTGGCCACCAGCCCGTTGTCTACGTTGTTGACCGGATTTTTAGCCGTTTTAGTCGTGATTTGCGTCGTTTATGCCCCCGGAGAAGCGTTTAAAGCTTCCGGCGATGGCTTGGCGATCTGGTGGCGGATCGTCTTTCCGGCCCTGCTACCGTTTGTCGTTCTCTCGCAAATGCTGCTAGCCGCCGGGTTCGCCCACGGATTGGGCACGCTGCTCGACCCTTTCACCCGCCGTGTCCTGGGACTGCCCGGATCTTTCGGCTGGGTGCTGCCGCTTGGGATGACCGCTGGCTTCCCCGCCGCGGCCGAAGCGGCCGTCACGCTGCATAAGCAAGGCAAGGTGACCGCGAGGGAAGCCGAGCGGCTCGCGGCTGCAGCCCATTTTTGCAGCCCGATGCTGCTCGTCGTGGTGATCGGCGCAGGCTTCGTAGGCAGGCCCGAATTCGGTCTGCTCCTGTTGGCAGTGCACTGGGCTGCGGGTCTGGCTGCGGGCCTTACGCTGCATTTGGTGTTTCCGGACCGCTCCGCGTCCACTGCGCCTACGGAAGCACACTCTGCAGCCAAGCCGCGCGTTCCCTTACTGCGCTTGGCCCTACGCCACATGGAGGAGGCTCGCCGCGAGGACGGCCGCAGCTTTGGCAAGCTGCTTGGCGACTCGGTAGCCTCCGGCGTCCAGACGCTGATGATCACCGGAGGATATATGCTTATTTTCGCAGTCGTCATCCACGTTATTCTGTTGGCACTCCCCGACCAAGCATTTGCGGTCGCCGTAAAGGGGGTACTGGAGGTCCATTTGGGTTCCTATTCGATTTCCGGATTGGCCCCGTCTCTTCCCCCGGCCCTTCTCGCTTCCCTGCTAGGAGCAGCGCTTGGATGGAGCGGTTTGTGCGCTTATCTGCAGGTGCGAGCCATCCTTGGACCGGCTGGCATCGGCGAGCGAACGTTTCTACTGAATCGCCTTCTGCATGCGGCCTATGCTTATGTCCTTACCTTGCTGCTATGGAAACCGTTCACGCGCTGGGTCCCAGGTGTGCTCCCGGTTTTTGGTGGCAGCGAAAGGGTTCCCTCAGGAAGCGACACCCCGGCCGCCCTGCCTAACTGGCAGCAAGCGTTCGGGGTGATGGAATGGCAGCTATGGATGCTGACTTTGCTCACGTTTGGATTGTTGTCCATCGCGCTTCTATGGCGGCGTCAAGACGAGACCTAAGATCAGGCTCCTAACTTGGCCCTAGCTTCTCCTTGAACTTCTCACGCATCGCCCTCTCCACCTCTGGCGGAACGAGATCGCTGACATCCCCATGGAAGCTAGCGATCTCTTTAACGACACTGGAGCTTAAATAGGAATATTTCGGATGCGTCATCATAAAGATCGTCTCGACTTCACTGTTCAACTTATGATTGGTAGACGCCAGCTGCAGTTCATATTCAAAATCGGTAACGGAGCGGATGCCCCGGACGATGACATGGGCCTTTTTATAATCCATGTAATTAACCAGCAGATCCCGAAAGCTGTCGATTTCCACGTTCGGCAAATGGCCGGTAACCTGTGTGAGCAGTTCTTTCCGCTCCTCGACCGTAAATAACGGCTTCTTGCTCAAATTGTTCAACACCGCCACAATCAGCCGATCAAACTGGCGCGAGGCCCGTTGGATAATATCCATATGCCCTTTCGTCACGGGATCAAAGCTGCCTGGATAAACCGCTACCCGCGGTTGCCGCTGTTCGTTCATGTTGTTGCTCCTCCTTGATCGTCGGTTTGAACCGCGTCCGTCTCGGAATCGTAGGTATAAATGGAAACGGCCGTTTCTCCGTATTCCGCTTTGCGTATCTGGTTAAAATGCCCAAACCGCTCAGGATAAGCATACGACGATTCGTATTCGAGCACGATCGTTGCCTGCAGTGTGAGCAGCTGCAGCTCGTCCATTTGCTCCATCAGCGCATCCCCATTCTTCATGCGGTAAGGCGGATCCAGGAACACCAGATCGAACGCCGCATCTCGTTTCGCCAAGGCTTTAAGCGCCCTCTCGGCATCGTTTTTGTACACTTCGGCTATCGCTTCGAATCCCGTTGCCTTCAGGTTCTGACGGACCGTCTCCAAGCTCTTGAAGTCTTTATCGATGAAAACAGCCTTGTCCATGCCGCGGCTTAGGGCTTCGATCCCGAGACCTCCGGTACCCGCAAACAAATCTAACGCTGCGCCCCCGTCAAAATAGGGCCCAATCATGCTGAATATCGCTTCTTTGACTTTGTCCGTCGTCGGCCTTGTCCCCATGCCGGGAACGGCCTTTAACGCTCTGCCCCGGGCAGTGCCCGAAATCACTCTCATTGGGTTTGTTCACACACCTTTATTATGCCTGGAAAATTCCTGTCGATATCGTACCATAATCCGCCTGGGATTGAAAAACGAAAAAAATCATACGAAATTTTGCGCACCTGAGGTATAAAACCCCACGTCCCGGACAAACTTAGATTATCGACATCACCAAATGTCGTAGACAACCGCGGAGAAGACTTACGTTTCCCCATAAGCTCTTCGTCCGGTTTCTCCTCTCCCATGATGGGCGTCCCGCAAGGGATGCCCGGACAAAAGCCCTTGTAGCTGTTATTTCTACGAGGGCTTTTGTCCTTTTTTTATTATAACAGGTGAGCTGCCCGCAAGTTCAAATCCTATCTCTCGATATCTAAAGGCATCGGAATCACTTGATATATTTAGGTGTTGTTTTTTTACTCATTTTCTAAATTTGATGAAGCAATAAGAAAATGAAACAGTCTATTTCCACTAACCTGTGTAGACTGTTGAATTATTAATGATAAGCTTCCAGACTAGCCCAAACGATTTTAGGATTTTCCCCACCGTTTTTAGGGTAGATAAAAGTGGCTTTAATACGGCTGACCTTGTCGTAATAAATCCTAGAACTCAGGCCCTGAGAAGAATCATAACTTTTGACTACATAATGATGACCAAACTTATTTACCGCATCTTGCAGGGTAACTATATCACCCTCGGAAAAGTTTCTAATTCCATCATCGGATAAGGTTTGAAGCTTGATAATTTTGCCTTCATTGTTGTAGACTAACATAAAATTCTCAAAATATTTGTAGTGTTTGGTTTTAGTCGACCTGTCATCAAAGCTGCTATTTTTATGATAACTGCTTAGATCGAGATTATTAATATTCTGATTTAGCAAAAATCCGTTAATGGTCAAGCCGGAGAGATCAGTGGACTCCAGTTTCAGAAATGCCAGTTGTTTTATGCATAGCACTCCAATAAAAATTAATAAAATAATCAGCATTGGAATGAGAAAATATTTTCTTTTTCCTGATGTTATGTCCATAATATCAACCTATCTGTATGCGATGTTAATATACAAACTAAATTTTCGAGTACCTGCGCCCTGATTTTTACTCGAGGGCTATTGTCTTTTTTCATTTCAATCCGAGCTTCGCAAAGTAGCCATCCTTTAGGTCTTGCTGCATGCTTCTCGCCTCTGCTTCGGAGGATGCCGGAGCAACCAGCCAAACTTCCGCTTCGGGGAACAGCGGATTCGTAAGCTCGAAAGGAAGATCCGACTAGGGAAAGGACCACGCTAGGCGTTCCAAATCCCTATCAAAATAAATTTGCCCGTGATGATTGATTTCTTTACCTACAAACTGAGTCGAAGAATATCCGTGATCCATAATCATATCCGGATAAGCCCGCCCGTTAACCTCCACCGTACCTCTAAATTGATCGTCTCCCTGGTCATAGTAACCGTCCAGAGAAATTCGAATCGGCGGGCTGTACGTCGGGTCTTCCTCCAACCAAGCCACTCCCTCAAGGGTTTTTGTCATTTTAACCGGAGATACGTTCTCGATATACCACCACGTATATATCGCCGTCAGCAGGGTGAGCCCGGCAGTCGCAGTAATCCATAAACTCTTGCGAATCGAAATCCCTCCTTGCTGCAATCCCTTCATCTTCCAACCACTTCCAACCCATCGTACCACCGCAGCCACTTGAAAACAACAGGATGGGGTATGCCGCGTCTCCAGATCCAACGCCTTAACTCTTCTTATCGAACAACCCCCGCCGGTGCATCACGGTGATGATCCGGTAGAAGTCAACGCTGCCCTGCTCCGGGTTTTGCAGCAACGGCTCCTCCTTGCTGTAATTCACGGCCGCATTCACCGCTTCCTTGGCCCAAGCAGGAATGCCTGGACGAGTCCATTTCTCCAGATCGGCGATCTGTTTCGCCTGGGCAAGAACCGTTTCCTGAAGCGCTTCAAATTGCTTCCTCTCCTCCGCCGTCATCGGTTCATCTCCTTTCGCTTCATCATATTGAGTCAAGTTATAGGAATCCATGAAACGGATCAGTTTGTTCGCATACTGCGGGTCTGAGGCGTATCCCGCTGCGGCAACTGCCCGCGCCGCTTCAGCCCCAATCTTTCGAAGCACCCCGGTATACCGTTTAGCCGATAATAATCGGGCGTGGTCCGCAATGGATTCCGCCCAGGACGGGTACTTACGAAAAGCCGCGTTTACCGTTACCGTTCTTCCACCTCGGTATTCGGTTGTGGGCAGAATCAAGCTCCCTGCCGGACCGCTGCCCTTAATACCAAACAGATTATGAGCTTCGGTGGCTAATCGACTGGCTCCAAAGTTCGATTCCAAAGCTGCCTGGGCAATCGTCAGCGAGGCCGGTATTCCGCTTTCCTCCGCGCTGGCGACGGCAAGCGGAGCGATTTTCTCGATAAACTCGTTTTTGTCCATTCGCTTATCACCTCCACCTATAGTTTATGAACCCGTTCGGACGAGGGATTGGACCTTTACCTTCTCCTCATCCGAAAGATGCATAGCCGAAAGTCCGGAGGGTACCCTAACCATGGTTTCACAACCTAACCTATCTTGAGGAGGTTTTTCATCTTATGTACAACAATGTCAGTCAACAAGTCCGTGAAATTGAACAAACGATGCGCCAATTGGAACAGCAAACCCGCCAAGCTACAATGATGTACCAACAAATGCTGCAGCAGGAGCAGCAAAACGCGATGCAGCTGGAGGAACTAGCTCAGCGCGAGCGCAGAGCGGTTCAAACGATTCAAACCGCCCTGCACGGGCATCAAACCGCAATGCAGCAGTTCCAACGTGTAGCGCAAATTGCCGGGCAACTGGAACATAGCGTGAACTCGATGTCCGGAATCGGAACCAGCTATACTCAGCCTAACGTCGGACAAACCTCCTATAGCACCCAAGGCATTGGTCAAAGCAGCTACAGCGGTGGCAGCATCGGAAGCTTTGGATCGGCCATGAACACCCACATTCCAAGCTCGCCAAGCCCGGGATCGTATAGCCCTATCGGCTCCGGCTCCACAGGTGCTATGAGCTCGATGAGCTCACAAGCCACAGGTTCGCTTGGCTCCGCAAGTTCAATGCGAAGCTTCCAATAACAAGTATCATTACACGGCCGCCTCCAGGGCGGCTGTTCTCTTGTTCCCTCGTCCTCCTTACATTGTGATATAATTGGAAATTATGATGTCATGGGTGGAGGATTTGAATGAGTAAGGTATTCCTGTTTCTGTTCTTATCATGGCTGCTGGGCAATCCTTTTCTCGCCATTATTGTCTTGCTTTTCATCGTTTACTTCATTGATCGGCGTTATGTTGGTTTATTCCCGAGCCTGAGCAAGCCATTGAAGCGCGGCCGCAGCATTTCACGGCTTCGCCAGCAACTGGCCGCCAGCCCTTTCGACGTTTCCGCCAAACGCGAGCTTGCTCGGCTGCTGCTGGAGCGCAAGAAGTATGCCGAGGCCCATCGGCTACTGGAAGAGGCTAAGGAGGCTTCCGAGACGTCGGCGGAGTTTTGGGACGATCTAGGGACGGCCTGTCTGGGACTCGGACGGATCGAGGAAGGCGAGGCCCATATGTTGCACGCCTTAAGCTTGAACGAACGCGTCAAGTACGGACAACCTTATCTGCGGTTAGCTTCCGCCTTCCGTGAGCGCGACCCGCAGAAAGCCCTGCAATACGCTGCCCGTTTCGGCGAGATCCAATCCTCTTCCAGCGAAGCTTATTATTTGCTGGGCAGCCTTTATCAATTGTTGGGCAGCAAAGAGGAGGCCAAGCAGGCTTTTGACGAATCGATCGCGATCTATCGCTCCTTGCCGAAATATAAGAAACGTCAAGAGCGGAGATGGGCGCTACGCAGCTTCCTCAAGCGAGGAACGTTGGGTTAAAATCTGTTAAACACAAAGAACGCCGGCTTCTCTCCTGTTGGAGAAGAAGCCGGCGTTTTTTGATATGCAATTTACAGATTTACGCTGTTTCCTTGTTCGGAGTTCTTGCCGATACGGCGATGGAACGGCCACCAGTTGCCTTGCCCGAACATCTTCACCATGACCGGGATCAGGAACGGCAGGACGATCACCGAGTACAACGCCAAGCCGGAAAGCACAAGCGTGGCGATTTGCAGCATCGACATGACGCCGGACGGATACATCGAAGCCATCGTGCCGCCAAGAATAATCGCAGCGGACAAAATGACCGTTCCCATGTTGCGCATCGAATGCAGAATCGCATCGCCGACATTCCACTCCTTATTTTCGTTAAAGCGGTCCATCAGGAAGATACTGTAGTCGACGCCCAACGCGACCAGCATGACGAACCCGAAGAACGGTGTCGCCCAGCTTACGCCCGAGTAACCGAAGATGTCGACGAAGACCCATTCCGTAAATCCGATCGAAGCGTAGAACGTCAACACCAACGACAGGATAATGTATACCGGCATAACCAGCGAACGAAGCAGCAGCACCAGGATAATGAAGATCCCGGCCAGCATCAGGATCACCGTGCGTGTATAGTCATTGCCCGAAATGGTTTTGAGGTCATTAAATGTACTGGATACGCCGCCGATCGCAACTTTGGCGTTTTCCAGCTGTGTCCCTTTGACTGCGGTCTGTACGGCGGATTCTACCTCACCGATCCGGTCGATGGCTTCCCGACCGTAAGGATTGCTGGTGAAGACCACTTCCAGTTTCATGACTTTGCGGTCTTCGGACAGGTACGTATCAAACACCTGAGTGATCTGTTCGTTCTCAAGCGCTTGCTGCGGAACGTACCAGCCATCCAACCCATTATCTGTGCTGCCTACCTCCGTCAGGTAATCCTTTGCGGTGTTTAAACCGCCGGACACCTGCTCCAACCCGTCTACACTCTGGTCCAAACCATCGGTTAATTGCGTGATTTGACCGGAGAACTGGCTGAACCCGGTTTGAATCTGTTCTTGCCCGTTTTGAATTTGCGCCAAGCCCGATTCGACCTCCGGCAATTGACCCACGATCTTTCCTTGCCCGTCAGCCGCCTGTACGAGGCCCGATTGCAGCTTCGCCAAACCGGCGACGATCTGGTTCAGACCGCCGGCTAACTGTTTCCCACCGGCCACCGCTTGAGCATATCCTTGGTTGGCTTGGTTCAGTCCAGCAGCCACTTGCCCGAGCTGTTGTTCCGCTTGCTGCAATCCGGCAGTCAATTGGCCTAAGCCTTTGCCGGTTTCAGTAACCGTACCGCGAATCGTTAAATAATCTTGATCCGCGGCCAATTCAGGGAACTTGCCCTCCAGGCTTGCGAACCGCGCGGTCAATGCGGTTAACCCCTGCGAGGCAGCGTCCAAAGGTTCACGGATCTGTGTGAGACCACCGCTCAGGCCGGAGACGCCTTGAGCCAATTGCTGATACGATCCCAGCAATTGCTCATGGGCGTTCGCCAGGTCCTCGGCACTTTTTTGCGCCTGCTGCAGCCCCTGCTTCAGCTCGCCTGCACCAACAGAACCCTCACGGATCCCTTTCTCGATCGCGGTTAAACCGCCGGAAAGCTGAGAAATCCCGTCCTTCAGCTTGGCGGTACCGTCTACCAGCTTGCCGGTGCTATCCGCGGCTTCCTTGAGCTTTGGTGCGTTTTCGGACAGCGCCTGACTAGCATCGGACAATCCGTTTTGGATTTTTCCTAAGCCTTCTCCGCCTTCACCTAGCCCTTCACCAACCGTCTTCACCTGATTACTCAGAGCGAAATCCTTGAGGACCTCGCCCATCGGACGGCTCATGCCGCGAATGCTTGCCACCCCGTCCGTCTTCTCCACCTCACGGCTGATCTTTTCGGATAACGCCATATACTCTGCATTATCCATACGTTCGTCGTTCTTGATGACGATAGTGGACGGCAACGACTCGCCAGGCTCGAAGCTCTCGGAGATAATGTTGTAGGCCTTGACCGATTCGTATTCATCACCGATTTCCTCCATGCTGTTGAAGGAAACGTTGCCGCTATAGGAAATCAGGAACGGCACCGTCACTGCCGCAACGATCAATAACGCCGCCCATGGACGTTTCAAGGAGAAACTTCCAATCGCGCCCCAGAATCGATTTTCCTTATGCTCCAGCGAACCACGCACTGGCCAGAACAGTTTCGTCCCCAGCACTGCCATGAAGAAAGGAACTACAGTTACCAAAGCCAAGAGCATGACCGCAATGCCGACAGCGACAGCGACCGCCGAGCGGTACAGCATAAATTGCGATAAGCCGATCGTCGAGAAGCCGACCAAGACCGCCAGTCCGGAGAAGAACACCGTTTTCCCCGCCTTGCGGTACGTCTGGATAATCGCTTCCCATTTGTCGTCCGTATGCTGCAGCTCTTCCTTAAAGCGGCTGATCAGCAGAATACAATAGTCGGTCCCAATCCCGAACATGACCGCGACCATAAAGATCTGCGTATACGTCGAAATCGGGAAATTGACCGAATCCACCAGAAACGCGACGATGGATTGCGACACCAGATAACTCAGTCCGACGGTTAGCAGCGGAATGAACGGCGCTACCATCGAACGGAAGACCACGAATAGGATCAAGAGAATAAAGATGACCGTAAAATATTCCGATTTCTTCAAGCCCTGCTCCGAGCTGACCACCATATCCTCGTTGATCTGCTTTTGCCCGGTCAGATAATGCTCCACTTTGACTGAATCCAGGCTTTGGTGAATATCCTGTTCGATCTCCTTGAGCGGACGCTGCTCGTCGAGCACTGACAAGGAGGTCAACACTGTATTTCCGTCCTTCGAAATCAGCTTATCCTTCGCTTCCGGCGTGCCAAACGG
This sequence comes from Paenibacillus timonensis, assembly GCF_009725205.1. GTDB lineage: Bacteria > Bacillota > Bacilli > Paenibacillales > Paenibacillaceae > Fontibacillus > Fontibacillus rhizolycopersici. The sequence continues at coordinate 90,351 of NZ_WNZY01000013.1, forward strand.
ATCGGTAATCGAAGCGATGCCGATGTCCTCCATATGGTCATGCAGTGTAGTAATTCCTTGTTCAATCTCTTTCTGGTCGGCATCGTCGATGCCTTGTTTGTCATGAAAAACAAGGGCGATTTGTGTCTCTTTCGCTCCGCCTTTCATCTCGGCCACTTCCTTCAAAATAGCGGAAGCTTCGGAAGAGGAATACCCCTCCGGAACGGTAATTTCCCCATTCTCCCGCACCAAATCCCCCATGGGAGGTGCCGTTAACATCAATGTGGCCGCTAAAGCGATCCACAGCAGCAAGATCCACCATCTTGCCTTCAGTATGAATCTCATTTCCCTGTACTCCCTTCGCCGATCAGTCTGGCTAATTTCTCAAAAGCGCTGATAAACCCTTCCACCTCATCCGCATCGAAATGGACTAGATACGTCGAGACCGTGTTCATGATTTGCTCCTGAACAACGTAGTAATTGCGTCTTCCCTGCTCCGTCATGGTCAAGTAAACGACACGCCGATCCTCTTCATCCCGAGTCCGGTGCAAAAAACCTTTATCGACCATCCGCGTGATCATCGCGGTGATGGAACTTTTTCCAACGGCAAACGTATCAGCCAGTTCCGTTGAGGTGCACCTGCCACGGGGGGCGATATACTTCAAAATTTGAAATTGCTCCATGGTGATATCCTCTTGAATAATATCGCGGATTTGCCCGTTTAGTCGTTTGGTAACCTCGAAATAAGCCGCCATATAACGCTCGATCAGCTGCTTCGACTCCAGATTCACCTCCCGAATCCCCCCTGTCTTGGAACAAGAAACTCGTCCTGTTAGTTCTATAGTAAAATAGTTCGACAATGAAACTATAGGCGATTGCCCACCGAAAGTCAAATATCTTTTGGATTGAATTGTCCCCGCAATAAAGAAAGGCTACAGGGTATACCCCGCAGCCTTTCGAGTCTATTCCTCGTCGTCTTCGTCCACTTCATAAAAGCAACGAAATCGTTCTTCCCCGGATGCTTCATCTTGAAAGCCGGTAATCTGAAATCCGATGCTGCGAAAAAAATCCGCCCCTGCTTCATCGGTAACGGCCTCCATCCGCTCCGGCCCGGCTTCCGTAAGGGCAAGCAGAACTAAGGCACGTCCAAATCCTTTCATCCGCTGTTCCGGATGGACGGCGAGATGCTCGATTTCTAGCGTTCCAGAAGCGTTTACGCGAAATCCGATGATGCCGGCAATCCCGCCTTCTTCTTCATAACCGTATAGCTTATAGGTATCGCCTTCCCGGTACAAACGGGTCGCCGTTTCCAGCGCATCCGGATCGAACACGACCGCGCATTCCAACAACTCCCGAATCGCCGGCTCGTCGACCCGCGCGTTTATGGGTTTAAACATGGAGCCTCCTTAATTTCCGTACGACCGTCTTCATACCCGATCACGACCGTTTGTGCGATTCCGACAAACAATCCATGCTCGACTATTCCCGTCATCGCTTTCAACTCCTCGCTCAAGCGGGCGGGGTCGGCGATTTGGCCAAAAGCCGCATCCACGATGTAGTTCCCGTTATCAGTGACGTACAGCTGATCTCCTTGCATCCTCAATTCGAACGGCACGTCATAGCGACTCTTCAGCTCCCGCAGCGTCCATTCATAGCAAAAAGGGACCAACTCGATCGGCAGCTTGAAACGCCCTAGGTTAGATACCATCTTCCCCTGGTCGGCTATAACGATAAATCGATCGCTATTGATGGCTACCAGCTTCTCCCGAAGCAAAGCTCCGCCGCCGCCTTTAATCAAGGCCATCTGCGGATCAACCTCATCGGCCCCGTCAATCGCCAGATCCAGCTTGTCCACATCCCCTGCTTGAATCAGTGGAATCTGATATTTCTTGGCAAGCTCTTCCGAAGCATTGGAAGTTGCAATCGCACGGATCCGCAAACCGTTCCCTACCCTCTCGCCGATTTTCTCAATCGCATAATAAGCGGTTGACCCCGTACCGAGGCCTACTGTCATTCCGTCCTTGACCCATTCTGCTGCGCGGTAACCCGCCGCCTGTTTGGCATTCATGTCTACCCCTCCAAAATCATGACGATTCGTTCCTTTATCCGCTGAGCTACTCATCTGTCCAGCGACACTCAGCTCCTATCATACCAAAAAAGCCCGGACATTAGAACAGCAGCGTGCCCCTGAAGGGACCGCTGCCGCGAAGGTGCGAGAGTCGGGTTCTGCTCAGCCTTGATGCAAGGGTCTCGCCACTTTGGGACGTTTCCGGGGCTCCTTCGGCTTGATTGCCCCACCGCGCCCTGATTCCGGTTTGACCAGGGTCAAGAGCAGTATGACCGCCACCAACGATACGCCAGCGATGACGAAGAACATCGTCATGTGACCGGCCTTCATCAGCAGCGACATCACGGGCGGTCCCGCAGATACGCCGATAAACCGCATGCTGCTGTATAACGAAGTAATCGTACCGCGCATCTCCTTATCGATTCCCTCAGTGATCAAGGCATCCGAGCTCGGCAGCACGATGCCGATGCCGGATCCGCAGACGATCAGACAAGCGATTACAAAATAGATATTACTGAAAAAACCGATACCGAACAAAGCGCCTGTGGACAAAATCAACCCGGCAACGCCGGACCATTTCATCAGCTTTTTGTCTTTGCCGATCTTTTTTCCAGTAATAAAGGAGGCTAGACATAAAGCTGCCAGTGGAATCGCCAGCACCAGTCCCTTGATCACTCCGTTCAGACCGTGCTTCGTCTCCAATTGCTCGGAGAGATAAAACAGGACGCCAAACAGCAGAAACATGGAGATACAGCCAATTGAAAATATGGCGTACAACCAGCGTCCCTTCTGCTTTAAGACCTCTTTGACGGCAGAAACGAACTCACGCAACGGTTTGGCTTGCTCCCGTTTCTTGGGTTCATGCACCAGAAAGAGCACAAGCAATACCGAAATGAGGCAGAGTGCCGGAATGGACAAAAGCGGCGCGTACCAAATCCAAGCGCCAAGCAGGGCGCCTAAAATGGGGCTCAATACTTTACCGAATGTGTTGGAAGTTTCAATCACACCCAGATTGTGGCTGACTTCTTCTTCGCTTTCAAACAGGTCGCCGACAAGCGGCAACACGATTGGAAAGGCGCCGGCCGCACCGATGCCCTGAAGGAAACGCCCCCCCAGAATCAGCCAATACACAGCTAGCCCATCCGCGAACCAATCCGCTGTCCCCGATACGCAGCCTCCGATTCCGGCGATAATCAGGCTGGGTACGATGATTGCTTTACGGCCGAATTTATCGGAGAGGTAGCCGGCTATCGGAATCAGCAAGATGGCTACAACGGCATATACGGTGATGAGCATGCTTACCTGAAAGGAGGTAACGTGAAGCTCGCGGGCAATTTGGGGTAAAATCGGAATCAGCATGGAGTTCCCCAGCGTCATAATAAGCGGTATGGATGCCAATGCAATCAAATCGCCACGTTTGCCGACCATCTAACCATCAGGCCACCCTTCACGAAAGAAGTTTAAAACAGACCCGGTTAGTGTGATTCATTTTGCCGAAATTATACCGCTCGTTACGGAAGCAAAGTATAGGTCGATTTTGCCGCTTCCCGGATAAATCGGCTGGGCTCACCGATCGAATAGACTCGCAGCAGGTGCATCGCTCTCGTGCAGGCCGTGTAAAACAGCTTTCTTTCGGCTTCCCTCGTATATCTACGGTCGGACCCGTCATAAATCAGCACCGCGTCGAATTCTACGCCTTTGGCCAGATATGCCGGAATCACATGGACACCCTTCTCGAAGGATAAGGTCGTTTTCTTGATCAGCTTAGCCGGCAGCTTGGCGCTCAACCGCTCATAAGCGTCTAGGCTTTCCTCCGCCGTTTTACAAATGACAGCAATCGATTCGTACCCGTCCGCGCGCAGTTGACCGATGGTTTCCTCTAGTGAGGCATGAAGCTCGGCAACATCGCCGACAAGGCGGACCTCTGGCTTCGCCCCCTCCCGGTTGAACGGAAGAATCGCTTCCCCGCCGGGAATCATTTCTCGGGTGAACTCGACGATTTGACGCGTGGAACGGTAGCTTTGCTCCAGCGTAATCAGCTCGCTCTCCTCCGCTCCATATAAGTCGCTGAGCACGGAGGATTGCTGCAGCACGGAGGCATGGGCATATATGGCCTGATTCAAATCGCCAAGCGCCGTCATTTTGGCCCTCGGGAACAATCGCTTCAGGAAGAACAGCTGGAACGGCGAATAATCCTGCGCCTCGTCGATGATCACATGACGCATCGAGGTGTTGGATCGGAAACCGAGCAGCAGCTCTTTTAAATAGAGGAATGGCGTAATGTCTTCATAAAAAAGCTCGCCGGCCGCAATTTTTCGCAGCGTTTGTTCGCAGATTTCCTCCCAAAGCTCGGGCAGCCCTTCCGGATTGACCTCGCGAATCATGGACATGTCGCTAAACAGCTGCGTATACAGCCGCGTCACGTCTACGAACCGCAACGATTTGACCCATTTGCGAAGTGGCTTGAGACGGTCGCTGACCACCATTTTGGCAAGGATGGTCTTCTCATCCTCATAGTCACTAAACGAGGTGCCTTTCCCTTGCTGCTGCCGCCGCATGCGTTGGTAAGCCCGCTGATAATCCTCCGTATCCAGCAACTGAATTTGTTCTTCCACCCAAGGCTGATCCAGCTCGGATTTCCCGAAGGCAGCGATTTCCTTCAGCAACGACTCCTTCAGCAGCTCGCAACGGTTCGCCAGCCGGATCGCCGGATCAAAGGCATAAAATTGCCGGGCAATTTGTTCCGCGCCAACGATTTCCCTTCCCTGGAAGCGCAGCGGTTTGAAGATCATACCTTTCTGCTCCAGCAGCTCCTTATACCGCGTGATCGCATGCAGAAACTGCACCGACGATTTAAATCGGATGCCGTTGACCCGCGCTCGATAAGCTTCATCCTCCGGCGCGGAAAGCACGTATTCAATCTGAACGAAAGGATCCTCGAGCTGGAACTCTCTTCCCAGCCGGTGTTCCAGATATTCCTGGAACGTCGTTTGCTGCATGTTTTCCTCGCCTAGTTCAGGAAGCACCGTCGATACGTAACTATTGAACATCGGATTGGGCGAGAACAAAATCATCTGGTCGGCTTGCAGCACCTCCCGGTGCTTGTAGAGCAAGTAGGCGACCCGCTGCAGGGCGGCTGACGTCTTGCCGCTCCCGGCCGCCCCTTGTACGATCAACATCCGGCTGCGATCGTTGCGGATGATCTTGTTCTGCTCACGTTGAATCGTTGCCACGATGCTCTTCATTTGCGCATCGGAGCTGCGGCTTAATACTTGCTGCAACAGCTCGTCTCCAATCGTGACGCCGGTGTCAAACATCAGCTTGATGTTGCGACCGTGAATCACGAACTGACGTTTCAGCGACATCGTCCCCGTGATCGTGCCGGATGGCGTTTCATAGGAAGCCGGCCCAGGTACACTGTCATAATAGAGGTTTGAGATGGGCGCACGCCAATCATAAACGAGGAACGTTTCATCCCCCTCCTCGAGCAACGAAGCGATCCCAAGATAGATGGCCTCTTCCGGTTCGCCATCTTCAGCGAAATCAATCCGTCCGAAATAAGGGGATTGCTTCAGCCGTTTCATCTTTCCCAATGCGATGGATGCATGCTGATGGCTTTTCTCCCGCTCCGCAAGCACCTGGGACTGCTGCCGCAAACTGGTGGACGTTTCGCCGACATCGTCCGCTTCACTGAAGTTCACCGTTACCTCGTCCCAGAAATCTTTCCGCATCTCTACAACGTCTCCGCGAACACTGCCAACCTCCCGCTCGAGCTTACGGATCCGGGCATCGATTTGATCGGCCACGTACTCCACGCGACGTTGTTCTTCCTGCCAAGCCTGATCTGTATGATCCAATTGAATCGCTCCCTTGAATGGCATCTATAACATCCACATACGATATATTGACAATCAACAAGAAATGTGGTAACATTGAATCAGGTTGATTGTATCTACGAACAAGTAGAATGCAGTCTATTTTTTATTGTATCAAGAAGATCATTACTTATCAATCTATGTTTGCACGATAGGTGACATGAAAGTCCTGCCCAAAAGGCAGGACTTTTTCTTTTGTATCGATTAATCGCCTGCCCCTGCCGCGGAATGGTCGGCTAGCCGGTTAAGACGCTCCAATTGGTGACCATATTCGTACATCTCGGCCGACACGATGGATAAGCGCAGGACGCCTGTCCGCTCTGCCGCATACCGGTCCAGCATCCGCCGCAGGAACTCGTCGTTTTCCGTTTCAAATTGCATAGATTCGCTGTAGCCTGGCTTCAGTTTGTCATCGAACTTCAGCATGACATGCTCGTGAAACTTGGTCAGTTTCTCCAGATGCTCGTCGAATTCCTGGTTTAACTCCGGCGTACGGGCTGCTTGGAAATAATGTTGCTCGACTGCATCCAGCACTTCAAACCCTTTGCGAAGCGTGCGCAGCATCTGCTTGTACACGACCAGTAAACGATGATCGCTAAATTTCGGAGCCTTGATTTTTTTCTGATCTTCCTCCATCAGTTTGTATTTCTCTGCCAGTTGGGCAATCGTATCCTCCAGATCTCGCTTATCGGAACGAAAGACCGCTTCTTTGATCTCGTCGGAAATAGCCGTCCGCAACAACAGTGACAGCCGATCGAAGGTTTGCCGGACTTGCTGCTCGAATTGCACCTTCGGTTTAGGCGGAAACAGAACAATATTGATAATAAAAGCGGAAAAAATACCAATCAAGCTAAGCAAAAATCGGTTCAAAGCAAATTCCCACTGGCCTGATGCTTCCAAAACGGAAACGACCGTAACCAGCGTAATGCCGATCGTATCCCCCATCTTCAACTGCAGACAGATCATGATAACCAGAATGCAAACCAGACCAACGGCGATCGGTTCGTTGGAGAACACCATGCCCCCAAGCATAGCCAGGATGGCCCCTAACGTATTCGTCTGCAATTGATCGATCAAGTAACGCCAAGAACGATAAATCGTTGGCTGCATGGCAAAAATCGCGGCGATCGCCGCGATGACCGGCGAAGATAACCCCAGTAGAACGCCAGCGTAAAGAGCCAGTGTAACCGCGACCCCCGTTTTCAGCATTCTTGCACCAAATGTCACTTCCATTCCCCCTACGTTCCACGACACATTCCATTATTTTAAGCGAATTTTTAAGAAATATTAAGGTTCGTTTCAGATATCCTGCGATTTTTTGGTCAAGACTGAAGAAGGCAAGGACCAAATTATTCTAAACGAAGAGGTGAAAAATGTCCATGTTTATGGAGAACTTGAAACCAATAGCCGGCAAATTGACCCTTGCTCTCCTGATTGCTGCCGGATCAACTGCCACGGCAGGCTCCGTGTATGCGGAAACGGGCGTACCGGCGGATCAACCACCGCAGGCGAATCCAACTCCGTCTCAGATGGAAGCGAATCATCGTCACCCGCACGGTCATTTCCGCGGCGGTCATATCGTGAAAGATACGGCCGAAATGCTAGGTATTGAACCCAAGGCGCTAGTAGGGCAATTGAAGCAGGGCAAAACGCTGCTTCAAATTGTACAAGCCCAAAAAGGCTGGAGCGAAGCCGAATACTTGAAGAAGCTGACCGAAACGGCGAACCGCAATATCGACCAAGCGCTTGCAGAGGGGAAAATCGACAAGGAGAAGGCGGACAGAATCAAGTCCAAGCTCCCGGACAAGCTGAAGAAAGTCATTAACCGCTCTTGGAAGGACCGCGAACCGGGACAGCCTACAGCGGATTACCAGAACAATCAGGTTAATTGGAGCCACCTGCCCCATTGACCCAAAGCATAAACTACGGTTGATCCGCAAAAAAACCGCTGGGCTACCTATACGGTCAGCTCAGCGGCTTTTACGTTTATCAAATCGTTTGATCTTCGCTATTTATTTCTCTGCCGGCGGTTCTGGTTCTGCCGCAATCTTCACCACCGCAGGGGGATGGACCCCAACAGGAACCTCGACGATATCCAGCATAAAGATAAAGATCGGAACGCCGACTATTAATCCCCAGATCCCAAGGAAATGCTCGGAGACCAACAGGATAAGGAAGGTGAAGAAAATCGGCAAATGGGTTTTGTTGGACATGAATTTCGGATTCAGGAAATACGTTTCGACCGCATGAACAACGGCGACCATAATCAGCACATATACGATTTTGATCAATCCGCCGATTTTGAAAGCGATCGCGCAAAGCGGGATCAACGAAATGATGACGCCCATGACCGGAACCAGCCCCAACAGAAAGATCATGATCGCCAAAGCAATCAGGTTCGGAAATCCTAGAATCCATAGGAAGATCGTCGATAAAGAAGCATTAACCAGAGCAATTAAGAATTGAACCTCAATGACTTTGCCGAAGGATTGAACAAACTTCCGTCCAAAGTATTCCAGCTCCTTGAACAGTCCGCCGATCCGACTTTCGCGGAACAGGACTGTAAAATTGGTCACCTTCTCTTTTTCCAGCAACAAGAACAAGCTGAGCACGATGGCGATAAACAGATTCAAACTCCATTCGCCGATATCGGTCAGCGTACTTAGCAAGAAGTCAAAACCATTGTTGATATAAGCCGATAGATCGATATCTTTCAAATATTCAACAATGTAGTTCAGGATCGGGTTATCCATCAGCACCGGAGGATTAGAATAAAAGGATATCACCTGGTTAACCAAATCGGTTAGTTCGGTGAGCAGCACCGGCATATAGTAGTAGATTGCATAGCCAAGCAGTGCGATCAACACGACGTAGATAAACAGGACGGATACGGTTCGGTTGACGCGAATCACCTTGGCCACATTCCGGCTGATGAAATTGTGCAGCCGATTAATTAAATACGTCAGAATAAATGTGATTAGCAGCATATTGAGCATACTTCGAACGAAATACAGGACGATCACGACAAACAGCAGGGCTAACACCCTACGGAATCCCGCCATTTGAAACAATTCCCTAAAAAACGTCATGAGTCACAACCGGCTCCTTCATGTTTACTGAATAAAAATCCCCTGCGTTAATCTTATGCGAGCCTCTGGTACATTGCAAATGAATCCTTTTAGAACCACACCGGCTTCACGCATACCGGCTTGGATACGGATACGGTCCGGCCGGTAAACGTCAATCGTCCGCTCTCCGGCTCTACCGAAAAAACCGCCAGCAGATTGTCATCCCGGTTCGCTGCAATCAGATACATACCGTCCGGCGTAAGCGCAAAATGCCGCGGATGCCCGCCTTCGCTGGAGACATGTTCAACGAGCGTAAGCCGTCCGTTCACCGGGTCGATCGTGAAATGCACCAAGCTGTCATGGCCTCGGTTGGAGCCATAGAGATGATGGCCGTCCGCTGAAATAGCTACCTCCGCCGTCGTATTTTCCCCTGTGTATTCAGCCGGCAAAGTTGGCACCGTGTCCTGTAGTGCCAATTTACCGGTCGCCGCATCGTAATGAAAAAACGAAATCGATGAATTCACTTCATTGATGGAATACAACCATTGCCCGTTTGGATGAAAGGCCAGATGGCGCGGACCCGCCCCCGGTGGAGTAGAAGCTTCGCTCTGGTAAACCAGCCGTCCGGTTTCCGGTTCAAACGAATACACCACAAGGCGATCCAATCCCAAATCAGCAACCAACGCGAACCGATTGTCCGGGCTGAATGCCACCGAGTGGGGATGCGGACGATCCTGACGCACCGGGTCGGCACCTTGGCCTTCGTGCTGACGCTCGTCGACCAAGCGGCCCACCGATCCGTCTGCTTGAAGCTCCACAAGGCCGACATTACCGCCGTGATATCCCGACACAACGGCAAAGCGACAGCTTTGGTCGAGCTGGATATGCGAAGAAGAAGGGCGAATTGTAACCTCACGATTCAATTCGCGCAGCTTGCCCACAGCGTCGACATCAAATGCGATGACCTCGCCGATTCGCTCCCCTTCCTTGGTCGTTTCGGAAATGGCGTAAATCTTGCGGTGCTCTGCATCTACGCCAAGAAAGGTAGGGTTCTTCAACCCGGTGGCTTGATCCAGAAGACGAATCTCCCCATTGACCGAATCCATTTCATATAGATAAACTCCAGGATCGCTTGTTTCAGCGTACGATCCTACAAATAACAGCAATCGAGGTTGTGAAGCTGACAATTGAATATCCTCCTTCAGGAAAGCTCGTTTGGAATAACATCCTTTATATTTTTTCGTAAATGGACTTAAAAGTCCAGTCTCAACCGAAAAAAGATAAAATTTTTAACATGAATCGGTCACCTACCCAAATTGGTTAAAATATGATATACTGTAAGCGCTTCCGAAAGCATCTTCTAAAGGGGGATTTGGAATGATGAACGTCGGACTCGAAGAAAGGGGTGTCTATGAGGACCTCAATCCTTACGAGACGTATTTCTTCAAGATCGGAGCTCACGGACTGGTTTGCTTTCATGGACGGAATTACAGTATTAAACAGAGATTATCCGCCGAACAGACCTCGAAGCTGATCTCAGACCCTCGCTTTTACCGCATCAGCACGAACTGCTATGTCAACCTGTCCCAGGTCTCCGAAATTCGCGACAATGTCGTATGGTTCCGGGATGAACGGCACGGCATCAAAACGATTCATGTGCCCAGACGCAATCTGGAGCAAATGAAGCGGCTGATCCCGTCACTACGCGGCAAGGTAACTGACGGAGTCAATTAACTCTCCGCCCAATGGGATCAGGCCTAACGGCCAAAGAAAAAGCAGCTGACTCGCGTCGTCTCAGACGGCCGGTCGGCTGCTTTTTTCATTGGACTAAGTTATTTCACGTACAGACGGGAGCGTTCCTCCCAAATCTCGCCTGGAAGCAGGCTGAACAATCCGATTTCTTCCGCCGGCAATTCCGCCTTTGGCGCATTCACCAGATTGATTTGCGGCTCTGGGCAGAAGAAGCCTTCCGTTGCGCCGTTATTCCAAATCATCCATTGCTTGTAGGAGGTTCCCACGTCATAAACGAGGGTTTTTCCTAGTTTCGTGTCGGTCAGCTCCATCCGATTTCTGCCGTTTTGCGGCACGGCCGTATAGTGATTATCCATAGAAGCGAAGAACGGAAACACACCCTCCCCCTGCATCTGCAGCTCTTCAGCCGTAAGAGGTTGATAGGATCCAGTTGGGAGCATCCGCTCGCTCATTTGCCAACGCTGTCCGATCGTCAGCTTCACCCGGTAATCCTTCGCTGTACTCTCCGGCGCAAACGGCGCATTCACCGCCGTATGGAAAGCCAACAAGCAAGGCATCTCCTTGTCGCCGTCATTGCGAACGAACACCTGCTGGGCTAAGCCATCGTCGCTTAAAGTGTACTTTAAACGGGCGGTAAATTTGAATGGCAGGTAACGGTACACCTCATGGCTCTCGTTAACGGTTACCTTAACCGTGACATAGCTTTCAAACGGCGTTTGGCCGAAATCCTCGACCTCCCAGGCCGTCGTATGTAAAAATCCATGCAAATGGTTGTGAGTTGCCGCCTCGTTTACCGGAAACTTCAGAACCTCGCCTTTCCATGGGAACAATCCGTCCTCATAGCGGTTTGGGGGAAACAGCACCGGAATGCCGTGTACACCCGGGTTGCTCTTGAAAGCTTCCATCTCGCTCTCGCCAGGTTCGCGCAAAAAGCGGTAACCGCTTTCGACATCGCGGAAAGCAATCAAATTGCCGCCGATTTCCGGGAGCATGATCGCCTCATACCGCCCGGATTTAAGCCATACTGCTTTTTCACCTTGATAGGTACCTTCGTAAGCCGTTCTTTGTGCCATGTATGATAATCTCCTTTCATTGCTTAGCTGCTCAACTTGTAATATACCTTAAAGCGCCTCCAAAAGTCACCCCTGTCCGTCACAACGATGCCCCATTCCGCTTGAATCGTCGCCCTCACACATCGCGCAAAATTCGCCGGCCCAAACTCGCGGCCAACACAATCATCGCCGCCCCCACGACCAACTGCATACCAAACACTTGCGTCCAGGTCGGCCAACCTTCGATCCATTCCAGCACCTGACCGCCTACTAGCGGGCCAAAGAAAGAAGCGACGCCGGTAATGGCCGAGTATATCGCCATGTACATCGGACGTTCTGATTTGGGGGTGTCGCCGATCATAAAGTTAAAGGCCAATTGGTTAAAGCCGCCGACGCCTACCCCAAATATCATATGAGCGAGGAAAAGCACGGGCAGCATCGGCAAGAAGGACAAGCCGCCCCAGCAGAGAATCGCTAGCGCAATGATCGGCAGCGTCCAGAACAGCAGGCGGCGATTGCTGTAACGCGCGTTCAGGTTCCCCCAAACGTAAAAGCTCGCCATCATAAATACCGTCTGCGTCACATTCAGGAGCGAGATGGTCTGGTAATTGATGTGCAGCAATTCCAGCATCACATACGAATAAAGCGGAACGACGAGGTTCTGCAGGAGCAGAAAACCGGCCAGGAACAACGTCGCCTTCATGAAGGCTCCATCGAGCAGAGGTTTACGCAGCATCGGGAGAAACTTGCTTTCCGCTGAACGCTCGAAGGCCATGTCCGGATAAAACGAAAACACGACGATATTGGCTATAGCACTGATCCAGATCACGATATACAAATAGAAGAACCCTTGTGCCGCCGGATAATGATCCAATACCATCCCGCCCAAAAACATGACCAGTGTGCTAAGTGCATTGAGGAACGTATTCCGGATCCCGAAATATCTCCCTCTGACCCGTGCCGGTACAATATCGCTTATCAGCGAGTTCCACAGTATCGCGCCAACCGTATTGAACATAAACGCGACGATATACAGTCCGATAAATCCGGTAACCCAATAACGATGCGGAAAAACAAACGGAACCAAGCCCGTCGCTCCCCACAGAATTCGGTGCATCCCAACGAACAGCACCAGCGCCCATTTGCGGCTGGTTAATCGTTGAATCAGGAAGGCGACCGCGATTTGGGCAATATTCACAAAGGTCGTAATCGCGAGGACGAAGCCGATTTGGGCGGAGTTCGCCCCCAAATATAGCAGAAATCCGGTCAGGAACTGACCGCCAAGCAAGGTTTGAAAGATCGTGGAAGGGACGCCCTCCCAGGTCGCGATCGCCAGGTTGCGGCGCTGGCGCGACGGCTTGCGCTGCACTTGCGTTCTTTGCATGAGGCTGCTCTTCATGATGATGGTAGCTCCTTTAGCTCCTGCCCGAATAGTTCTATCTCTTTTTTTACATACTTCAAGTGTCTCGCTAATCTGAATGAATGGAGTGCTTCTCACCCTATGCGCTATACCTTGAAGTTTGGATTGTTCCTTGCTTGTATGGCCCTGTCGCTCATGCTTGTCACCTCATGCGGCCAGCCGGACCGGCTCCGCTCGAATTCCGTCCCTCCTTCCGATGGATCGCCAGTTAGAACGGAAGCGGTTACGGACGCGGGCGGCACGAGCTGGGTTCCGCTGACGCAAGTGGCTCAAAGCCTGGGCCTGCGGTTGCAAGAAACGGGCGACACGGCCAACCTCGGTTTTTCCGATGTGATGTTTACCGTTCAGCCCAGTCAAAGACATGCCATTTCCTTTGGACAGCCGATTTCCCTGCCCCAGGCGCCAGTGCGCGAAAACGGCCAATTGTATATGACGATGGATGCCGTATCGGCCTTGCTGCAAACGAAAGCCCAAATCGATTCGCGTACGGGGGCTTTGACGTTTGACCGCATTTCCCCGGCGGGTGGCCGCATTCCGCCGCAAACCGGGACCAGCCGCTACGGGATTCTCGGAGTCGCCGATCATCGCGATGAGATGGTCGCCTATGCCAAGCAGTATTTGGGCGTTCCTTATGAATTTGGTGCTTCTCCTTACGAGCAGTCCAAAACGTTCGATTGTTCGTCCTTTACCCGCCATGTCTTCAAAAAATTCGGCCAAGACCTGCCGCGGTTGGCCCGCGATCAAGCCCAAGAAGGCATATCGGTGACGCGCGACCAGCTTCAAGTCGGAGACTTGATCTTCTTCACCGTCCCGGGCCGGTTTAAATCCGACAATGTCGCGGGTCATGTCGGCATCTATATCGGCGACGGCAAGTTCATTCACACTTGGGGCGCCCCGGGCGTTCAAATCAGCCCACTAGATAGCGGCTATTGGAGTGACGTCATCATTTCCATGCGCCGGATTCGTTAGCAGAAGGGCTTGGGCCCTCCTAATCATAGGCCGGGGAACTGATGGGTTCACCCGGCTTTTTTTATTGTCGACAAGCGATTTCCCTTCGTTACAAATACAAAGTATAATAAATGTATGCATCACTTTCCATATAATATTTATACATCAAAACCCGATGGATTCAGAGGAGAAAGACGATGGACAAGGACAATTTAAAACAGGATTATGAACTGCTGGGGTTACCCGAAAACGCTTCCCGCGAAGAATTGGAGAAGGTATTTGACATTTTGCTCCGTAAATCCCGCTCCCGCCATCCGAGCCCTGGCGAAGCCGAGGAAATCGAACGAAAAATCCAAGCCTACAAGCGGATCGTGGAGACGGAGGAACAGCGAAAAATCGCGGAGTTAAACCAGAAGCGCTATGCGAAGTGGGGCAAATTGGCCGGAACTGCCGAGAAAGTCGACGATTTTTTCCGACTTTACCGAGCTTATGTGATCATTGGACTTATCGCTGTTGTCGCCATTATCTTCGGTACGAACGCTTATCTTGATCACCGCGAAGAACAAAAACGGCTAGCCGCCCTGCCCCCCATCGACCTATCGATCATGATGGTTGGCAATTTTATGACCGACGACCAAAATGGCGGTGTTGACGCCCTAGAGCAAGCCATGACGGCACAGATCCCCGGCTTCAAGCGGGTGGAGATTGAGAATGTGTATTTGCCGCCTCAAGGGGAAGCCGGCGCGAGTTCGGCGGATATGGCCTACCAGCAAAAAGCGATGGCTGTTATAGCTACATCCAGTCCGGATATTTATATTACCGATGCCCCGACCTTCGATTGGCTGTCGAACGGCGGCGCTTTTCTCAGCCTCGACGACGTGGCGAGCGGCGAGCTTAAAGATCTCCTGGCCGATGACAACCTCGTCAAGGATGTATCCGACGAAGATAATACCGAGCACGTGTACGGGATTAAGATCACCGACAGCACCCTGGTGAAGGAACTTCCGCTCGGGATGACGGACATGATCATCTCCCTCCGTTCCGACACGAAGAACAAAGACAAAGCGATTCAAATGATGAAGGAGTACTTGGAGAACATCCCTAAGGCGGCGAAATAGCCGTCTTTTTTTCGTGCATTTTTCGGAATTGATTAATTTCAGAGGATGCTATAAAATAACCCTATAAACGCGCGTTTACGAAAGTGGGGACCAACCTTATGCGCAGTGAAGACATAGCTAAACTGGCCGGGGTGTCCCGCAGCACCGTTTCACGGGTAATCAACAATTATCCGAACGTTCCGGAAGCAACACGGGCCAAAGTGCTCCGCGTCATCGAGCAGCACCACTATGAACCTAACAGCTTTGCCCGGGCTCTGGCCGGTAAACGGACGGATACGATCGGCCTGTTCGCCATCAGCATGACGGAGAAGGAAGACACCAGCCGCATCTATCAGAACAGCTACTTTGCCCCAATCGTCGACATGGTCGTCGATACGGCCAACGCCCGCGGCTTCTATGTGCTTATTCATACCGTTTATTCGCCGGGTGATTTTCAGAAGGTAAAGCAAGCCTTCCAACAGAAGCGGATCGACGGCGGGATTCTGGTCGGCACCCAAAAGGACATCGAGCTGGTTCGGGAAATGGTGGACCAGGAAGCGCCGCTGGTGCTCGTTGATTACGACATCGCGGAGATCATGGCGGAGCGGCTGAACAAGAACCACTTGGCCGTCATTAACTCCAATGACTACGAGGGCACGGTCCAGGCGATCGAATACTTGATCGAGCTGGGGCACCGGGAAATCGGCATCTTGAAAGGCAGCATGAATACGTTTTCGGGGCGTGAGCGATACTTAGCCTATGAGCACACATTACAGAAGCACAATTTGCCGTTGCCCGAGGCTTTTGTCCTTGAAGGCGAGTTCCTGAAGGAGAGCGCTTATCGCGAAACCCGCAAGCTCATTGAGCAAGGAACCTTACCGACAGCGCTGTTTTGCGCCAACGACGACATGGCTTTTGCGGCGATGGAAGCGTTTGCGGAAAGCGGGGTTCGTGTGCCTGAGCAGTTATCCGTCATCGGCTTTGACGATGTCCAGCTAGCCTCTCGGATCACGCCCAAGCTGACCACTGTTCGCCTGCCCGTCGACGAGATGGCAAAGGCCGCCGTATTAAAGGTGCTCGAGCTTTGCGAAACGGAGCAGCCCACGTTCAGCACGGTCAGCTTTCCAACCCGCCTGGTGATCCGGGATTCCTGCCAGCCCCCGGCGGAATAAGCCGGCGCACCTCCTCCTACAATACGATCAACGATTGTTGGGAGGAATCTTTTTTCAACGAAATAAACGCGCGTTCACAAACGAAGGGAGAGTTCCTATTCATGAAATTCGGAGCATTTGACGATCAACGCAAAGAGTATGTGATCAATACGCCGCAAACCCCTTACCCATGGATTAACTACCTTGGCAATGAGCAATTTTTCGGATTAATTTCCAATACCGCCGGCGGCTACACTTTCTACCGGGATGCACGCCTGCGTCGGTTGACCCGGTACCGCTACAACAACATTCCTCTCGATACCGGCGGACGTTATTACTACCTCCGCGACCATGACAACGGCGATTTCTGGACACCGGGCTGGATGCCGGTGAAGCGCGAGCTGGATTTTTACGAATGCCGTCACGGTTTGGGGTATACCTCGATTACCGGGGAACGCGGCGGGATTTCGGTAACGCAGCTGGCGTTTATTCCGCTTGGCTATAACGGCGAAGTGCATCGCCTGACGGTAAAAAATACTAGCAACGAGACGAAGAAGGTCTCCCTCTTCTCTTTTGCCGAGTTCTGCCTTTGGAACGCCCAGGACGACATGACAAATTTCCAGCGCAACCTGAGTACCGGCGAAGTGGAAGTGCTGGATTCGGTCATTTACCACAAAACCGAATACCGTGAACGCCGGAATCATTATGCGTTCTATTCCGTCAACCGTGACATCGACGGCTTCGACACGGATCGCGAATCCTTCGTCGGACTATATAACGGCTTACACGAGCCGCAAGTCGTCGTGGCTGGCAGAGCCTCCAACTCCGTGGCCAGCGGCTGGTCGCCGATCGGCTCGCACGAAGTGACGATGAAGCTTGCTCCAGGTGAAGAACAAAGCCTGATCTTTGTTCTCGGTTACGTTGAATTGCCGGAAGAAGAGAAATGGGAAGCCCCAAGCGTGATCAACAAAAAACCTGCGCTTGAGATGATCGACAAATTCGCCACGGACGCCGACGTCGACCGGGCCTTGGCCGAGCTGGCTACGTATTGGGACGGCCTGCTGTCCAAATACCAAATCCAAAGCGGCGACGACAAGCTGAACCGTATGGTCAACATCTGGAATCCGTATCAATGTATGGTAACCTTCAACATGTCGCGTTCCGCTTCCTATTTCGAATCCGGAATCGGCCGCGGTATGGGCTTCCGCGACTCCAACCAGGATTTGCTCGGTTTTGTGCATCAAATTCCGGAACGTGCCAGAGAGCGGATTCTCGACATCGCCGCGACCCAGTTTGAAGACGGCAGCGCGTATCACCAATATCAACCGCTGACCAAAAAAGGCAACAACGAGGTCGGCAGCGGCTTCAACGACGATCCGTTGTGGCTGGTGTCCGGAACCGCCGCTTATATTAAGGAAACCGGCGATCTCAGCATTCTCGACGAGCAAGTGCCATTCGACAGCAACCCGGATAACACCGCAACGCTGTTTGAGCATTTGAGACGTTCCTTCTACCATGTCGTACACAACCTGGGACCGCATGGTTTACCGCTGATTGGCCGCGCGGACTGGAACGACTGCTTGAACCTGAACTGCTTCTCCAAGGAGCCGGGTGAATCGTTCCAAACGACCGCGAACATCGAAGGCCGCGTCGCCGAATCCGTATTTATTGCCGGCTTGTTCGTCTTCGTAGGCCCGGACTTCGCTGAAATTTGCCGTATGCGCGGGCTGGACGCCGATGCGACAGATGCGCTCGACTGGATCGAAAAAATGCGCAAAACAACGCTGGAGCACGGCTTTGACGGCGACTGGTTCCTGCGCGCTTACGATCATTATGGTGAAAAAATCGGCAGCAAGGAAAACGCGGAGGGTCAAATCTTCATCGAGCCGCAAGGGATGTGCGTCATGGCTGGCATCGGCGTTGAAGAAGGTTTGGCAGCTAAAGCGCTCACTTCCGTTGAAGAGCGTCTCGATACGAAATACGGTATCGTGCTGCAGCAACCGCCGTATTCGAAGTATTATCTGAACCTGGGCGAAATCTCCAGTTACCCGCCAGGGTACAAAGAAAACGCCGGGATCTTCTGTCACAACAACCCGTGGATTATGATCGCTGAAACCGTATTGGGCCATGGCGATCGGGCGTTTGAGGTCTATTCGAAAATCGCTCCGGCGTACCTCGAAGAGATCAGCGAAGTCCATCGGATGGAGCCATACGTCTATTCGCAAATGATCGCCGGTAAAGACGCGGTACGTCACGGCGAAGCGAAGAACTCCTGGCTCACTGGTACGGCAGCCTGGAACTACGTGGCGATCACGCAGGCGATTCTCGGTATTCAAGCCGACTTCCGCGGCCTGAAGGTTGATCCTTGCATTCCATCCGCTTGGGATGGATACGAAATCACCCGCGTCTTCCGTGGCGACACGTACGTGATCCGCGTGAGCAACCCGAACCATGTGGAAAAAGGCGTAGCCCGCATCACGGTTGACGGCCAGCCGATTCAGGGTAACGTTATCGCCCCGGTTGGCGATGGCGGCGTGCATCAAGTTGAAGTTGTTCTCGGATAAAAAACTTACTACTTTTTCCGACCCAAAAAAGGTACAACCGCTCAGAAATCCTGAGCGGTTGTACCTTTTTGATTACAATGAGGAATCTAAGCCTTGGCAGGCTTCATGCCGTTTTCCTCCTTCCCCGAGTCCTGACCTTCTATATTTACCTGGACTTTGCGAATAAAGAACGCCAACACGAAGGCGACCAGCGTAATTCCCGTCGCCACGACAAAGGCAAAATCAATTCCGTTAATCGTCGCGTCTCGGGTGATCAGAGCCACTTGCTGCGCATTAGCCGGATCCTTAGGATTGATCCCGGCCGTGAGGATCATCTCCGTCGCCTTCTCCTTGGCGCGAGAGGACATGATTGTCACCAGGAGCGCGGTGCCCAGCGCTCCTGCAATCGTCCGGAGCGTATTGGACATCGCCGTACCATGTGCGTTAAGCCGCGCCGGCAGCTGGTTGAGGCCAGCTGTCTGGATCGGCATCATCAGCATGGACATCCCGAACATTCGGGCCGTATACATCAGAATGAGATGCGTATAGGTCGTGCTGTCGGTCAAATTGCTGAATTCCCATGTCGTCACCGCCGTAATCCCCAGCCCAACCACCGCCAGCCAGCGCGCGCCGATTCGGTCGAAGATCATCCCGGTAATCGGGGACATGATCCCCATTAGAATCGCCCCAGGCATAAGTAAAAGACCCGATTCGAGCGGCGAGAAGCCGCGAATCTTCTGCAGGTAAATCGGCAGCAGAATCATTGCCGCGTACATCGCCATCGTAACCACAACGTTAATTATCGTAGTTAACGAAAACATATCGTATCTAAACACGCGAAATTCCAGCAGCGGTTTATCCGATCTCATTTGGCGCCACAGGAATACCCCTAGGGAGACGACGCCGACAATCAGGCTGACGACAACTTCCGTCTCGCCCCAACTGGTGCTGCCGGCTTCGCTAAAGCCATACAAGACGCCGCCAAACCCAATCGTCGATAAAATGATCGACAGAACATCCAGCTTCGGTCGGCCGACTTGGGTTACATTTTTCATAAAGATAAAGCCTAGAAAAATGGACAAAATCGCAAACGGAAAAATGATCCAGAACAAGACGTTCCACGGATGATGTTCAATCACCCATCCGGAAAGCGTTGGACCAACCGCCGGGGCGAAGATCATGGCGATCCCCATCATCCCCATCGCCTGACCGCGTTTCTCAATTGGAAAAATCGTCAGGAATACGACGGTCATCAACGGCATCAGTACGCCGGCTCCGGCAGCCTGGACCAACCGTCCGGCGAGCACTAGCTCGAAACTGGAACCGATTCCGCAAATAAATGTACCGGCCGAAAACAAAATCATCGCGGAGATAAACAGCATCCGCGTCGTGAAACGTTCCATCAAAAAGGCGCTGATTGGGATCAAGACGCCATTCACCAGCATAAATCCGGTCGACAGCCATTGGATGGTAGTTGCTCCCACACCCAAGTCGTCCATCATCTGCGGTAGGGCAACGTTCATTAAGGTTTGGTTCAAAATCGACACAAACGCCCCGATCAGGAGCGCCATGACGATGGGCCATCTCTTGAAATTCACGTCCTGTACAGCCGCTTCATGGTTCATGGGTTTCTTCTCTCACTTTCTCTAATGACTCTATAATTTTGTGATGCGTTTGCAGCATATGGTCGATGTCTCTCACGGATGTCTCCAAAACGGTTGTGATCGCCTTCGTATATTCAAGGTCCGTCAGCTGATAAACCTCCATCCCTTTGTCCGTAATCTGCAAGGCAACCGATCTTCGGTCGCTATCCAAACGTGCGCGCACCACCAGTCCTGCTTTCACCAGACGATCGATCACTCCGCTGACCGTACTGTTCCCCATCCGCATCTGATCGGCAAGCTCGGTAACGCCGATTTGCGGGTTGTTCTGAATCCTTTTCAACACCATGAATTGGATACCAGTAATGCCGAAGGGCTCGGCCTGTTTGGATAACAGTTGGTAAAACGCTCTTTTCACCTCGCGAAAGGATTCCACGATCTCATGCATGCGTTGCTTTTGATCCAAGCAGCTCTCATCCTTTAAATTTTTGTTTTATAATTTAATATTTCGTATACGAAATATTTCATGACTATATTTAACAAAGGTTCAAGTTTATTGTCAATAAGAAAATTACAAGCCCCAAGGTTCGGCAAAATAAGAACTTTTTCAACTTTGGGTTAGCATTTCTCGGAATATTTCGTCCTATACCCCTGACGTCATGGATGATATAATTATGGTAGAATTCACCTATTACTTAAGGAGGACATGAATCTCATGACATGGTTCAACAGACTTCCCTTATCCGGAAAGATCTCCGCCGCGTGTTATCTCGTGGCTGCGCTCTTTGCCGTCCCATCGCTGATCGTCTTCATCCTGCTGGGACACATCGTCATCGGCATCTTAATGATCGCCGTATTGGCAGCGCTTACTTTCCCGCTTTCGCGCTATCTCCAGAAAGCGCTTACGGGTTCGTTCGATGATATCACCAGCGCTTCCGCAAAAATCGCCAAAGGCGATTTTACCAGCCGAATCTCGGAATCCGGAGGCATGGACGATCTCAGTCGCTCCTTCAACAGCATGGTGGACAAGCTGCGCAAAATCCTGCAGGAGACCTCGGATATCACTCGCAAGGTAATGGACTCCAGCCGGAGCATTTCCGACCGCAACCAAGAGCTGATCGAAGTCATGACCCAAGTCACCCACTCCTCCAGCGAGCTGGCGCTTGGCGCGAACGCCATCTCCGAAGACGTCAGCGGCATGAAAGACGCGATCGGCGAGATTGAACAGAAGGTAAGCAATTACACCGATTCTACCCGTGAAATGAATCAACGGTCCGACGAAATGATTCAACTGGTGGAGCGCGGACGCGAATCCGTCTCGCGGCAAGCGAATGGCATGCGCAAGAACATTGAAGCGACCGAGAAAGTTGCCGATTCCATCGAAGCTTTGGCCAAAAACGCGCAAGGCATTACCAAAATTACCGCTACCATCTCGGAAATAGCCGAACAGACCAACTTGTTGTCATTGAACGCCTCCATTGAGGCCGCACGGGCAGGCGAGCACGGAGCCGGATTTGCAGTGGTTGCCCACGAGGTTCGTAAGCTGGCCGAGGAGTCGACCGCATCGACCAAGGAGGTATTCAATCTGGTCCGCAGCATCGAGCTGGATGTGAAGCAGGCGGGGCAAAACATCAAAATCAATGAAGAGGTCGTCCGGCAACAAAGCGAAATGATCCGCGAAGCCGAGCAAATCTTCCAAGAGATCGTCCAAAGTGTACAATACATCAGCGGGGAAATTGCTGCGTTCTCCAAAGAAAGCGAAGCGATGCTGGAAAGCGCACAGAATATCTCCTCTTCCATTCAGAACATTTCCGCCATTACCGAAGAATCCGCGGCGGGCACTGAACAGGTATCGGCATCCATGAACGAGCAAATCACTTCGATCCGGGCCATGGCCGAGGAATCCGAAGCGATGAAAAATGCGGTGTTCCAGCTGCAAAAGACGATACATATCTTCAAGTTCTAACCGATCACTGCCAAAGCCCAGCCCTTCACTCAAAAGGGGGCTGGGTTTTTTTCATTTTTTCGGTAAGATAATAGATAGTGAATCGCAAAGAACGGAGGATAGGCAACCATGTCGACGTCTGCCCAATTGGCTCAGTATTATCAAGAATACCGCCACTCGATGACCGCCCTCTCATACCGACTGACCGGATCTTGGTCGGAAGCAGAGGATATCGTGCAGGAAGTGTTCACCGACCTGCAGCAAAACATACAAGCCGACCGTATTCGTCAACCAAAATCCTATTTGATGCGTTCCGTCGTGAATCGTAGTCTAAACGCATTAAAGTCACCTCGTTTGTCTCGAGAGCTTTACACCGGACCCTGGTTACCCGAACCCGTCTTTGATCCGCTTCCGGAGACGCACCTCGACCGCTTGTTGCGGGAGGAGCAAATTTCTTACGCGTTTATGGTGTTGCTGGAACACCTGACCCCCGACGAAAGAACCGTGTTTGTTCTAAGGGAATCTTTTGCCATGGAGTACGAGGAAATCGCCGAGATTCTGGGTAAAAGTGCGGTAGCCTGCCGGAAGCTGCTGAGCCGAGCTCGGAACAAGATCAAAACCGACCGGGATGCGGCTCCGACTCCTGCTGATGAAAAAACCGTAGCGAAATGGACCGGCGAATTTTTGAAAGCGGCAAAGACCGGAGAGTTTGGCCCGCTCCTCCATTTGATTCGGGAAGATGCGGTACTGATTTCAGACGGAGGCGGCAAAGTCCGGGCAGCCATCAATCCCATCCTGTCCAAGGAGCGCGTTATTGCATTCTGGCAAGGGATTCAGGCCAAAGGTTCACTGCAGGGTGAACTGGTTCCTACGCGGATCAACGGGGAAATCGGACTGGTCCATTACCGCGATGGACACGTTATTCACGTGATTCTGTTCGAAGGCGATGCGCAAGGACGTATCCTTCGTTTCTACTTGATCAGCAATCCCGATAAAATCTTCAGAGCTCCGTCGGTTTAGTTGTCACAACTCGCTCCCTCCCCTTGTCTTACCTACGTAAGAACTAACAACATCCAATGGAGGGATTCGATATGAAAGTCAGAATGGACCACTATCAAGCCAACCCGAACGTTTACCAGGCGATGAGTCGGTTGGAACGGCAAGTGACCGAGAGCGGACTTGACCGGGTTTTGTACGAGCTGATCAAAATACGCGCGTCGCAAATCAACGGCTGCGCTTATTGTCTTGATATGCACACGACGGATATGCGCCAGCTCGGTGAGAGCGAACAGCGGATTGCCCTGGTCAGCGTTTGGTGGGAAGCTCCTTGCTATACCGATCAAGAGAAAGCGGTGCTGGAGTTGACCGAAGCCGTAACCCGAATCGCCGATGGCGGCGTGCCGCAGGTGGTTTATGACCGGGTCCGCAGCTTTTTCAACGAGAAGGAAACGATGGATCTCATCTTCGCGATCAATGTCATTAACTGCTGGAACCGCATCGCCATCACTACTGGCATGTTTCCCGGCTGCCGCGATGAAGGTTAAACAGTTAAACGCAAAATGCCGATTGGCGAACAAAAAAGACCTGAAGGAGTGAAGCGGGACTGACCCCGTAACGTGAGACAAATCAAAACACCTTCAAGAGAATCCAAAAACATCGTAAGATGTTAGGGACAACTTTGGAGGTGTTTTTGCGTTGGCAACAAGAGTAAGTTACCCAGTTGAAA
>NZ_WNZY01000014.1 GCF_009725205.1 Paenibacillus timonensis
CTCGACGACCTGTATTCTTAACTCGTCGAACTTGCTATGCTGAACTCTCATACGGACTACCTCCAGCTAATATTTATTGTATATTGTTTAGTCTGAAAGTGTCCAAAGTGATTAGGGGGCTTTATAGATAGGTTGCCTAATTTGCAACAATTCGGGGATCGCTCGCTTTTACGTCGTACCCCGCGTACAATCGCAGCCCGTTATCCTGCTTTGCCTAACGCGAAGCTTAAGATCAAAATCACGAACACCACCGCGGTAATGATCACATACCGGTAATCCCGCTCCGCCCAAAACAGGAACAAGGAAACGAAAACACGGAATACCGGCGTCAGGATCAACAGCAAGAGGCCGGTTTGGATCACCGCTGCAGCCTTGAAGGCTACCAAGCCGGACACGATGGCGCCGAAGCTGGTCGGATACGTATCCCCCGGATACCCGCTGTCGCCGGTGACTAAATACTGGACGAGTCCGGTTACGATGACGATTGCGGCAAGCATGACGCCGATTCGCAGCATTTTGCTAATCGCCGTTTCGATTTCGAAGGTACGGCTTTGCGACGATTCGTTAGAGCCAGCCATATCAACCCCTCCATCCTTGGTAGATCATTTGAAATGCGACGTACACCATGACCGGGATAAAAAGCTTGCGGATCGTCTTGCTCTTCATCCGCTGCATCAGGCGAGACCCTACGGTTGCTCCTAT
Organism: Paenibacillus timonensis; assembly: GCF_009725205.1. GTDB lineage: Bacteria > Bacillota > Bacilli > Paenibacillales > Paenibacillaceae > Fontibacillus > Fontibacillus rhizolycopersici. Next base: position 703 of record NZ_WNZY01000014.1, read on the forward strand.
CAGCACACCCAGCGCTACCGGCGCCGAAATGATCGGTATAATATCGCCGCGGAGCAAATAGATGCCTGCGCTTGCCGCTGCCGTTACGCCCATCATAAAGTTGCTGGTCGCTGACGACACCTTTAGCGGCATTTTCATAAACACGTCCATCGCCATGACCTTGAAGCTGCCGCTGCCGATGCCCAGCAGTCCGGAAATGACGCCCGCGCCGTACATTACCCCGAAGCCCTCGTATACCCGGTCCACGTTATAAGCGACGGTTTGGCCCAGCGCCTTATCGTAATACTCGCCCTGCAATCCGAGCTTTTGAGCTACCGGATGCAGCGGGACGTTCTCCGGAACTTCCTGCTTGCCCTTTTTGATCATGGCATACGCGGAGTAGAGCAGCAGCAGCGCGAAAATAATATACAGAAACCGCGGGGCAATCAAAACCCCGATAAACGCGCCGGTAATCGCCCCGACGGTCGTGGCGATCTCCAGAAACATGCCGACCCGCAGATTGGTGATCCGATCGCGGATATACGCCACCGCCGAGCCGCTTGATGTAGCGATGACGGAGATGATGCTCGCCCCGATCGCATGGTTGATGTCAACGCCAAACAACAAGGTTAACGCGGGGGTTACGATGATTCCTCCGCCCAATCCGAGAACCGAGCCGACGATCCCCGCCAAAATGGCGATCATGAAAATTTCAATTACTGTAGAAGTCAATCCGATGGCATCTCCTTTGCCCTTTACTTTCATGGTGGCGTGCCCCTACCACCGCGTTCATCATGTCATTGCTTTCTCCAATACATCCCGAGACCGCTGGGAGCGGTGTATTCGAAGCCGAAGCTCCGGTACAATGGATCCGCCGGGACGTCGGCAATCAGACTGACGTATGTTAGCGGCAGCGCATGCCCTTCCAGAAAACCCATGATTTCTCCCATGATCCTTTTGCCTAGGCCTTTTCCCTGAAGATCCGGACGTACGATGATATCGACGACCTGCAAAAAGCACCCGCCGTCGCCAACGATTCTTCCCATCCCCGCCAGCCCCGATGCATCATGCAACGAGACAGCAAATATGGAGTTAGCTAAGCCCGTGGCTGCTCCTTCTGCGCTGCGCGGGCTCATTCCGGCTTGCTCCCGAAGCCTCAGATAATCGTTAACTTCAGGGGCCACCCGTATGATTTTAACCTCAGCACCGGGTGTCCGTTCATTCATGTTGTTCCCTCCGTCTACCGTTTATTTTTACAAGTTTTCATCAGTTTCCAAGTATACCATATTTCCGAATCTCTTGAACCAAGCTTGAATCCGAACGGCACGTGTGCAATAGTGAAAGGAGGAATATGGAAAGGGTGATCACCATGTCACTGTCGGAATGGGTTACCTGGCTGCAGACGTCTGAACATTCGGCAATAGCCGCTTTCCTGGCGTTATCAGCGTTTCTCGCGCTTTACGGTGCGACACGCCGCAAAATCGACCGGGATGAACACAGACGTCTGGAATACGTCAACTCCACTTTGGATCGTTATGCTTCGGCTGCCGGGTCTTTAATGACAGCTATGGATCTGTCATCGCAAACTTCCCTGGACCCGGACCTAGGCCTCCTACGAGACAAGCTGCTCGCTTGCCGAGCCGCGCCTTATACCAGTGAAAATCTTCTGGCCCAAATCGCCGCTTTTGTCGAGGACAGCGATGCTTCCCGCCTTCCTCTGATGCTGAGAACGATCGAGCGGGAAAGCGAGGCTCTCATCGCCGAGCGGGACAAGTTGCTTCGCCTGATGGAACGGCCCGGCTGGGGAAGTTGGCTCTGGCGCGTTGTCCGGCCTCTTTTGCCGGTGTTGTTCGCCGCTGCTTTCTTTCTAACACTGCTTTGGTTATGGCGCTTGCTGGGAACGAGCCTCTCCAGCGAGACGGTAACTGAAGACGTATGGGAGGTGGCGACGGGCTGGATGCAATTAGCCTCATGCTGGTTTGCGCTGCTGCTGCTTTACATGGCAATCATGGGCGGGCGGAATCGGCATGACAACGCCGTCCCCGCTCGTCTGCTGGCCTCCTTCATCGCCGTGTTAGCCGTGGGCCATTTAGCTGGAGGTCAGTTAGCCCCTTATATTTTGGGCGCCCAACTGCTTCTGTTTCTCGGCGGGTTCCGCCTAAACAGCCGCAAGCCAAGGAAGGCGCGTCCATACGTCGGCCACGACCCGCTGCCGATGTCACCGGGGGCTGGTGAAACGCCCCTTCCCGGAGCCGTGCAGGCGGAAGGCCGACTGGGAGAAGGCGAAATGCCGCAATAAACACAAACAACCCCGATTCCGGGCGGCGCAGGCCTCGCAGCCTGACCGCCCGGAATCGGGGTTGTTCTTATGGAAACCGTTATGCGAGTTACCGCTGTCCGGATTCGCGCAAAGGTTTGGCCGTATGACGGGAAGCACCGGAAGCCCTGGAGGCGCTGCCTGGATTCAACTCGTAACGTTTGCGCTCCGTGCGCTCCATTTGCACGATTTGGCCTTCATGAACGACGATGTTCAGCGAACCGAATTCCATGCCGCCCAGCAGTTCCGCGATCCGTTCCAGCCAGATTTCGTCGACTTTCAATGGTTTCGCCATCCCCCTACCCCTCCCCTTATACAGGTAAATCAAAAGTTATCTTTGGATCACGAAGCTCTCTCATTAAGAAGCCTATCCGACAGCGAATCTTGAATTCAGCCGAGCCTTCCGTTGCTCACGTAGCCTCCGGCTACGCTCCGCTACTCTGTCTCTAGCTTCATCCAACCTTCTTGGTGCTCCCAACCTAACTTTTGATTCTTGATTTGAAGCGGTAAATCAATAGTTATCTTTGGATCACGAAGCTCTCTCATTAAGAAGCCTATCCGACAGCGAATCTTGAATTCAGCCGAGCCTTCCGCCCGCACACACGTCGTTAACCAGCGCCTAACGTCAACTCAACCGGTTACTCTACTAACTACTAACTTACGCAACGCCCTACTACCGCTGCTTCCTCCGCATGAACTCCGCTACCTCCAACTAACTTTTCGCCTTCTAACGGAACCCAGAGCCGTTATTTGTCCGTTTCGCGAATGATCTAGTTTCTAACGGAACCAGGAGACCTTATTTCGGGCAAATACAGTCCATTCTCCGCGAGATGTGCCCAATAAGGCCTCTGAGTTCCGTTACAGCGGGAAATAGCCGGGAAATGAGCAAATAACGGCGCTACGTTCCGTTAGAAGTTGGCTGCTCGGTTCACGGTTCACAGTTTACCGCGCACGGCACCTACTGCACGCTCCCAGCAAACCTCCGTATTACGTCCCCAACCGCCAAACCACTTAACCCATTAAGCAACTTGGCGGCGGAGCTTGCGTTTCCACCTTAATGGCGGCTTTGGCGCGTGAACCAGCCTTTGAGCAGAAGAGTCACGAGCGCCAGTAGCAGCAAAAGAGAGGCTACGGCAAACGATGCGGCAAATTGGTATTCGTTATACAAAATCTCCACATGCAGTGGCAATGTGTTTGTTTCTCCCCGGATATGGCCCGAGACGACGGAGACGGCACCGAACTCCCCCATCGCTCGCGCGTTGCAAAGCACAATTCCGTACAATAGACCCCATTTGATATTCGGGAGCGTGACCTTCCAGAAAATCCGGAAGCCCCGAGCTCCCAACGTGACCGCGGCCTCTTCCTCCTGCTGCCCCTGATCCTCCATCAAGGGGATGAGCTCACGGGCAACGAACGGAAAAGTCACGAACAACGTCGCCAGTATAATGCCTGGCAAAGCAAATATGATTGAAATCTGATGTTCGTCCAGCCACGGTCCAAACCAGCCGTGCGAGCCGTATACCAGCACATAAATCAGGCCGCCGATGACCGGAGATACGGCAAACGGCAGGTCGATCAACGTGACCAGCACCTGCTTGCCGCGAAATTTGAATTTGGTGACGGCCCACGCGGCGGCCACCCCAAAGATTGTATTCAGCGGTACGGTTATTAAGGCGACGAGCAAAGTCAACCGCAATGCGGACAACGCATCCGGATCGCGGATCGCCGCAACGTACACGTCCCAGCCTTTCTTAAGCGCCTCCGTCAGCACGACGGCAAGCGGCAAGACGATCAGCCAAAGCAGAACGAGTGCGGCCGCCGTGATCAATACCCACTTCATGGCGCCGCCCCTCTTCCCCACCTGTCTACGCGGGGCCGTCGGCTTACTTGCAGCTAATGGCACAGAACCGGCCATAATCTTCCCTCCCTATCGAGTTCGTATCTTACCGCGCGGTCTTGCGGATCCGGCGCTGCAGCGTATTGATGAGCAGCAGCAGCACGAACGAGATCATCAGCAGCATCAAAGCTACCGCCGTCGCTCCGGCATAGTCGAATTGCTCCAGCTTCGACATAATGAGCAGCGGAGCGATCTCCGTCTTCATCGGCATGTTGCCAGAGATAAAGACGACGGAGCCGTATTCGCCGATGCCGCGGGCAAACGCGAGCGCAAACCCCGTTAGGAGCGGCGGCAGGAGCTCCGGCAATACCACCTGGCGGAAGGTGCGGAAGCGGCTTGCACCAAGCGTCGCCGCCGCCTCCTCCACCTCGGCGTCCAGATCCTGCAGCACCGGCTGTACGGTGCGTACGACAAACGGGATGCCGATAAACATCAGCGCAAGCGTGATGCCTGCCGGCGTAAATGCGATGCGGATCCCCAGCGGTTCAAACAAGGAACCGATCCAGCCGTTAGCCGAATAGATCGCGGTAAGCGAAACGCCGGCCACCGCCGTAGGCAAGGCAAAAGGAAGGTCGATCATGGCATCAAACACGTTTTTGCCGGGAAAATCGTACCGGACCAGCACCCAGGCTAGCAGCAGCCCCAATACGGCATCAATGAGTCCGGCCACCGCCGCGGTCACAAAGCTCACCTTGTAGGAAGCCAGTACACGCGGGTCGGTCGCGACATCCCAAAATTTCTCCCAGGTTAGTCCTGTAGAATTCAGCAGCAAGGCGGAAAGCGGGATCAGCACGATTAAACTGAGATACAGCACGCTGAATCCCATCGTCAGCCCGAAGCCGGGCAAAACGCCGCGCTTTGTGGTGCCACTGTGCATATTTTTTCGCCTCCGATTCGTTACGGTCGGTTTGGATTATTGTGGTACATAGATCTGACTGAAGATGCCGCCGTCATTGAAATGCTTCGCTTGCGCTTCGGCCCAGCCACCGAATTCCTCAATCGTAAACAGCTTGATCTCCGGGAATTTGTCGGCATACTGCGTCTTCACGCTATCCAGTGTCGGGCGGTAGTAATTCTCCGCGGCTATTCTCTGGCCTTCTTCCGAATACAGGTATTTCAAATAAGCTTCAGCTACTTCACGGGTGCCCTTGGCATCCACGTTCTTGTCTACCACCGCGACTGGCGGTTCGGCCAGGATGCTCTCCGACGGATAGACGATATCGAATTTGTCCGGACCCAGCTCCTGCACAGACAACCAGGCCTCATTCTCCCACGCCAGCAGAACGTCACCCAGCCCGCGTTCCACGAATGTCGTGGTTGCGCCGCGTGCTCCACTGTCAAGAACCGGAACATGCTTGAACAGTTCCTGCACGAACTCCCGTGCTTTCGTTTCATCGTTATTGTTATGATGCAGGGCGTATCCCCATGCCGCCAGATAGTTCCACCGTGCTCCGCCAGAGGTTTGCGGGTTCGGCGTAATGACCTCGACGCCCTCTTTGATCAAATCGTCCCAATCCTTGATCTCTTTGGGGTTGCCTTTGCGAACTAGAAATACGATGGTCGAGGTGTAGGGCGAGCTGTTGTGCTCGTATTTTTGCTGCCAGCCTTCACCGATCAGACCGCTTTGCGAAATGGCGTCAATGTCGTATCCGAGGGCCAATGTGACCACGTCGGCTTTCAAACCGTCGATGACCGCCCGGCTTTGTTTACCCGATCCTCCATGCGACTGCTTGATTGTCACTTTCTGTCCTTTTTCCTTCTCCCAATAGGCCGCGAAGGCTTTGTTATAGTTCTCGTATAATTCCCGTGTCGGGTCGTAGGATACGTTCAGCAACTCCACCGCCTTGGGCTTCTCCCCACTGCCGGAATTGCCGGCTGCCGCGCTGGCTGCCTCGTTGCCCCCGCTATTGTTCGCCGAGCAAGCCGCCAGGACTCCAACCAATATCAACGTCAAACCTATTAGAACCCCTTGCTTCAACCTTCTGTTCATCGTATCACTCCCCATACTCACTTTCTTCTCGCTTTACTAGGGCAGGGCTGTCATCTACCGCATCAGAATCCATTGGAAAAAGGAAAACGGAGAAACGCCCCACCCCCTACGGTCAAACCGAGCCACTACCCGTGTCTGCCAAGGCAAGTAGAGCGTTCCTCCGTCCGTACGGTGAGAACATTTTTAATTATTCCTACCTGTTTAGTATGCTATGGTGTTATTTTATATGCGGCAGCCTAAAAATGTCAAACCTTTTTATGCAAAAAAATCAAATTATTTATAAGCTCCCCTTATAGCCGGGACAGGCCCTGGCCTGGAGCGCTATATGCCCCCTTCCACAAAAAAAGAACCCGGAAGCCAGCGGAGTGCGGGCCTTCGGGTTCTTGGGTCGGAACCTTCGTCTTTCATTTGGAATTGAAGCTTCTGCTTCACTTGGTACCTGCCGGCCGCTGGGCGTTTTCCCTACTAGTAGAGATATGCCATTTCAGGCTTCCAGGTTCCTTGACGCTTCGAAATTCTTCCGGAATTACTTCAACATTCCCGCCACAAGGTTCGCCGGAAGCGGCTCGACGCAGGACGGCTTGTCGACCTTCAAGCTATGCGCGGTCGGCGTAAGATGGCCGCTCTTCGGATCCCGGCGTAAAGCGGCGATATTGCCGCTGTTCTGATTCGCCACCAGGACGTAATCTTCCAAGACCGCAAAATTACGCGGCCAACTCCCCTCCACACTCGTCCATGCCGGGTCATCCAGACGTCCGGTCTTGGGGTCCAGGTGGAAGCGGACAATGCTGTCATGTCCACGATTGGAGCCGTATACGTATCGACCGTCCGGCGAGAAGTGAATATCGGCCGGATAATTCTCCCCATGGAACTCAGTCGGCAGCGAGCTGACGTGCTGAATCACCTCAAGCCGCCCCTCCATCGGATCAAAAGCGTAAGCTGTCATCGTGTTGTTCAGCTCGTTCATGCCGTAAGCAAATCGCTCCGATGGATGGATTATGAAATGCCGCGGCCCCGCTCCCGGCGGCAACTCCGTCACCCCGTGCTTCACGAGTTGCCCGCACTCCAGACGGTAGATCACGATTTGATCGGTTCCTAAATCGGAGACGAATGCGAACCGACCGTCCAGACTTGGCACAGCGCTATGCGCATGAGCCGATTCCTGGCGTTGCCGGTTTACGCTGCTTCCCTCATGGCGGATGAGGGAGATCATGTCCCCCGGCGCACCCTCCGGATCGAGGGCAACCGCATTGACATGACCGCTGGAATAATTAGCGACCAGTAAGTGCCGCTCCGGCCCAGGCTGTAAAGCCAGATAGCAAGGATCTGCCCCAAGCGTAGCCTTTTCGCCTTTCATCGACAGCTTCCCGTCCTTCGGATCTACCTCAAAACCGGCGACCCGCCCTTCCGCTTGTTCACTTACCGCATACAACCGCAGTCCCTTGGCATCGAGTGTCAAAAAGGATGGATTCACGAGACCCGAAATGCTGTGAAGAATCCGCATTTCCCCGGTGCCTCGCTGCAGTTCGCAGAGATAAATTCCCGGATCCTTATTTTCGGCGTAGGAACCCGTATAGAACAGCCAGACATCTTGGCTTTTTTCACTCATCAAATCCTCTTCCTTCCTATGATCGGGTTCATCCAGCAGCCGTTTCACCTCGGACAAAGGCAGCCGGTCAAAATACATCTCCACCTGATGCTCCGCCCCGCCATAAATCTGGTTCATGACGGCAGGGATATTCGAGGAAATGGCACAGGAGGAATGCTCGCTGCCGGAGCACCAACTCGGACGCAGCGAACCTTGGGCGAAGATGCGATACAAATCGCCGAGAGACACCTGAGAGAGCTCGGCCTTTAGCAAGTATCCGCCGTGCGCCCCCTCTTTGGTGGTCACGAGCTCGTGGCGGCGAAGCAGGCTAAGCACCTTGCGCACTCTCGCCGGATGTGTCGCCACACTGCAGGCGATCTGTTCGCTGTTGGCCATGCGCTCTTCCCTGGAATTCAAAAACAACAAGCAATGGACGGCAACCGTCAATTCGCTGTTCATCTTTCTTCCCCTTTCCCTTACCGATTTGAAACAAGTGCAGGTGAGTATGATATAATGTTCTCGCGAATCTCTATTACCTAGTAGCCATTATTGTTGGGTACAGCGCACAATTACCTACAGAAAGGGAACCTCTATGAAGCTGATGAATCCCTCTTATATGCAAATCTTTTTTACTTTCGGTGCGATGGCCATGGCCGTCGCAGTTCTGTTTATCCGTCTGAAAGCGAGTCGTCGGCCTGTCACCGTGAAGAAGATCGTCATTCCGCCGCTGGGGATGACTACCGGCCTCATCATGTTCGTCGTCCCGGAAACGCACATTCCATTCCTGTGGGGCGTGATCGCTTTCGCTTTCGGCTGGCTCCTGTTCTCCTATCCGCTGATTCGAACAACCAAGTTCGAGAAAATCGACGACGAGATTTATGCGGAGCGCTCTCGCAGCTTTATCCTGATCCTGGTCGGGTTGCTGGTCGTTCGTCTCCTGCTCCATGAAGTCGTGGAACAGTATGTCTCCGTCATGCAAACAGGAGCGCTGTTCTTCCTACTCGCATATGGTATGATCATTCGCTGGCGTCTGTTTATGTTCAAGCAATACCGGGTCATGACCGAGAATATCGAGGCCTCCTGACCCTAATCAGGCGCAGGAGGCAAAACTCTTAACCTTCCACAACCGATCGGTTGCGCCCCTCTTCCTTTGCCCGATAGAGGCAGCGGTCTGCACGGCGGATCAACTCCTCCGCCTCCATCGGATCAAAGGGAGCAAGGCGATATCCCCCGATGCTGATCGTAACGTATGGCTCCGCCTTGGAGCGTTTATGCTCGACGGCCAGGCTGGCGATCGCTTGACGCAGCCGCTCCGCAGCTTCCAAGGTTTCCTGCGTCTCAAGTCCGGACAGGACGACCACGAATTCCTCTCCCCCATACCTGGCAGCAAAGCCCTGCTCCTGCTTCGCCACACCATATATTGTCCAAGCGATCTCTTTCAAGACGTGATCCCCGCCTTGATGTCCATAATAATCATTATAGGCTTTAAAACAATCGATATCTATGATCAGCAGCGACAGCGCCGTGTTTCGCTCCTCCGGGGAGACCATTTCCCAAGCCAGTATCTCATCAAACCGCCGGCGATTAGGTATCTCCGTCAACCCGTCGAGATTGGTTAACCGAATCAGCTGTTCGTTCGCATGCTCGAGCTGCAAGCCGGATTCCATCAACTGGCGATGCTGCTCCGATAACCGGATAAATAGTCGATTCACTTCATTTACCACTGCACAAATCACGACTGTCGAAGCGATAACCGAATTGATTTTGGCTACATACCACCCCAGAGTAAAGCGCATGCCGGCAAACAGCGTCAGCGTCACGTCCATCAGTAAAGCAAGCATCGCCACCGCCAACCATAAGTGCAACATCGACCATCCTTTGATTCTTCTCCATACCGCCATCAGGGCAAAGAAATTCAAAATCCACAAGACGGGTCCGATCCCTGAGGTGTTTAGTTTGCGGTAATCGTTCTCTTGAATGATGTCAGGCAGCCAGCGATCGCCTAAAGCGGTGAGCTCAAACACGGCAAATACGCTCAACAACGTCAATGTGATACCGGCTGTACCGTAATTGAAAATCATCTCTTTTGAGCTTAATGGCTTGGACCACTTTCGATTCACCCAAGCGTATAACAAGATACCAAAGGAAAATCCGCTATGCCAAAATACCCATAGCCAGCCCGCGGTTTGCCCCCCGGCCCCTATCATCTCCCCGAATCCGCCAAAGAGATCGGGAAAAGTTAATATATGCAAAAACGTCATCAATCCACTATATAAATAGGTGCAGGACAACACGAGCAACGCCGGAAGACCGGAGGCCCGATATTGGCTGTAGATGATGAAGGCCGTTAGCATATCCCCAAAAATCAGCCAGCCGATCGCGGCGGAGAGAAAGGTTTCTGTGGCGGGAAGCGCTGTCATCCCAAATGGCAAAGCCACGAGCGACACGGAGATAATCAGAACACCGATGAGAATGGCCAGCTTCCTTTGCTTGCTGCTGGAAGGAATATCGAAGACTTGAGAAGCAACCTTATAATTACCGTGCATCGATGCGGGGGTTCTCCCTTCTGGATGTCAAACATTGTAGTAGTTCAAACATATTAAATTTTTAATATAGATGCAATCCTTTTATGGATATTTCATTTTTGCATACCCAAAAAAAACAAAAACAGCCGTATTCGCTTTGATGCGAATACGGCTGTGGCTGCTGTCAGCGTCCACCGATTCCGGCGGCGTCCTCGTCTATGCCTTCTTGGCCGACGATCTTTGATCGGAGCTTGGATTACTCAGTTGGGGAAGCATGCGCGTTCCCATGACCATCTCAGACGAGCAAAGCGGACAAGCCGGACTATGATCAAACGTGAAGTTGTCACGCATCCATCCATTGCAATCGTCGCTCGTGCAGGTCCATACCGGTGTATTTTCCTCAGGAATTTCTTCTAACGTTTTTTTACGGTAGTTCATAATTCCCCTCCTTCAAGGTGAGCGTTCTAACCGGGTGCATAGATGTGGTTCGTCATAGTGCTATATATACCATCAGAAGCGAGGTTTCCGAATGTTAACCTCATGAATGATCTTTGAGTAGAAAAACTGCCCTCAATGCGAGAACGCATTAAGAGCAGTTTCTGGCTAGCTTACAGTTTTACAACGTTTTCGGCTTGAGGGCCGCGGTTGCCTTGAACCACGTTGAATTGTACGCGTTGGCCTTCGTCGAGGGTTTTGAAGCCTTCGCCAGTGATCGCGCTGAAATGAACGAATACGTCATTTCCGCCTTCCACTTCGATGAAGCCAAAACCTTTCTCAGCGTTAAACCATTTTACTGTTCCGGTTTCCATAGGGGAATACCTCCTGTTTAAAGATTAACATGATTCATTTTTTTAACAGAAGTCGCTCAAAAGGGCTGACCCTTATGAACATGCACCACTTGTATAAAAAAAATTCACACATTGAAAAAAGTTCCAGGTTTTAAATAGTGACACTCTTTTCAATGGGTGAATGATCTTCTTTCTAAAACACGAGATGAACTCATTATATCCTTTTGCCAGATAAAAAGCAAATCCCCTATTTTTGCAAACCTGTTCGGAAAGACTGGACAAATGCGGCAAGCGAAAACTATAATGACAGTTGTAATCTGCAGTCATACTGTTCAGGGGTGCTGGAATTGGCCGGCTGAGAGTGTATCCCTCAAAGATACTGACCCTTTAACCTGATCTGGATAATGCCAGCGTAGGGAGCTATACTATATGGATATGAACTCGTTATTCATTTCATTTCCATTGCCTATCGCGTCCCGGATCCGGGACGTTTTTTTGTATCCGAAATTTGGATTGCGCTTAAGGTCGCGTTTCCAGGGTTATACCAAGAACAAAGCTGCGGAAATTTAAACAATCGAAGGAGAGAATGTGTCGTGAAAGTTCAACTACGCACCGTGCTGGCGCTGTTCCTCGGCTGTATGCTGCTAATTCTGTCTGCCTGCGGCGGAGCCAACGGAAATAGCGCGGGCAAGGCTGCTGCAGGAAACCAAGGCGGGCAAAATGCCGAGAATGCCGCGCCTAACCAGGCGACCGGCGAAGAGCTGCGCAGCGTCAAGGTTGTGCTCGACTGGAGCCCTAACACCAATCATACCGGCCTTTACGTCGCTAAGGACCAAGGGTATTTCGCCGAGGAAGGGCTGAATGTGGATATCCTCCTTCCCGGCTCCGGCGGCGCTGAGGCGATGGTTGCCTCCGGGGAGGTCCCGTTTGGCGTCAGCGTACAAGAGAACGTCACCCAAAGCCGGCTCCAAGGCGTCCCGCTTGTATCCATCGCCGCAATCATTCAGCATAATACATCCGGCTTTGCTGCACCTGTTGCCAAGAATATCAAGACACCTAAGGATTTTGAGGGCAAAGCCTACGGCGGATGGGGGTCTCCTGTGGAAGAAGCGGTCATTAAATCCATTATGGACCTGCAGGGCGCCGATGTCGGCAAGGTAAAGTTCCTCAACATCGGGGATGCCGATTATTTTACGGCCGTGAAGCGGGATATCGACTTCGCCTGGATCTTCTACGCATGGACCGGCATCGAAGCCGAACTGCGGGGTGAACCGCTGGATATGCTTTACGTTAAGGACTTCTCCGAACAGCTTGACTATTATACGCCGGTGCTTGTCACCGACGAGAAGACGATCAAGCACGACCCGGAGCTCGTGAAGGCGTTTATGCGAGCGGTGTCCAAAGGCTATGACTATGCAATCGCCCACCCTGAAGAGTCCGCGCTAATTTTGCTCAAGGCTGTACCGGAACTCGACAAGGACCTGGTGGTTGCCAGTCAAAAATGGCTGAGCCCGAAATACAAGGACGACGCTCCGCGCTGGGGCGAACAGAAGAAAGAAGTATGGCAGAACTACTCTGATTGGATGCATGAGCGTGGCTTGCTGGAGAAACCGCTTGAGGTAGATGCCGCTTTCACCAATGAGTTTTTGCCGAGCGAATAACTCCCTGAAATTATGTTTTCAACCAATTCCCATTATCGAAAGGATGAACTCATCGATGCCAAACGCACTTTTAAGCATTCAAATCATTCCAAAAACGCCAAATGGTGAAGACGTGATACCGTATGTAGACCGGGCCATTGAAGTGATTCAGGCTTCCGGGGTGAAATATCAGGTCAATCCCCTGGAGACAACCATGGAGGGGGAACTCGACGAGTTGTTGGCTATCGTGAAGAAAATGAATGAAGCCGTCATCGAGTTTGGCAGTACAGGCATCATTTCGCAAATCAAAATCTCGTATAACCCCAAAGGCGTCAGCATGGATAAGCTGATTGAAAAATATCGGCCATGAATCTCCGCAGCCTTTGGCACAGCATCTGGCCGCCCCTTGTGGCGGTCATGCTGTTTTTGCTGATTTGGCAGGGCGCCACCGCCTGGTTTCACATTGAAAAATGGATCCTCCCCAGCCCGGTTGATATCGGGCGTGAAGCGGCCGCCGGTGCGGCCAGTTTAGGGGAGCACACGCTGGCAACACTACGGCTGATGCTGATTGGTTTTTCCATCGGAACGCTCGTGGGCTTGTTGATGGCGTTTGTGCTCCATTATGTTCCGTTTCTTAAAGCGTCGCTGTATCCGTTGATCATCTTGAGCCAAAACGTGCCGACCATTGCGCTGGCCCCACTGCTCATGATCTGGTTCGGGTTCGGGATCCTGCCGAAGATCATCGTCATTACGCTCGTCTGCTTCTTCCCCGTTGCGGTGGCGACCATGGACGGACTGAGCCGCACGGATCGCGCGATGCTGGATTATATGCGGATGATCGGTGCGTCCAAGGCGGATATCTTCCGCAAGCTGGAGGTGCCCTACGCGATCCCCTCGATCATGTCCGGGGTTAAAATCGCCGCAACTTACAGCGTCATGGGTGCGGTCATCGCCGAATGGATCGGTGCGGACAAAGGAATCGGCTATTATATGATGCTGCAAAAGGCGTCGTTCCGCACAGACAAAATCTTCGTCGCCATCGCGATCATCGTAGCGATCAGCCTGGCGATGTTCGCCTGCGTTGCTCTTTTGGAAAAATGGCTTATCCGCTATAAACCGTCGAACGACCGGAGTTAACGCAGCTTACAGAAAGGGTGGCTCGGTTATGAGTGAAAAATCAACGATAAGGGATCTGGCCGTACCGGCGCTCGAGGTCCGGCAGATCCATAAGACATTCCGCGACCGGCGACGGGAAGTCCCCGTACTGCGCAATATCTCGCTACGGGTGCCTGCCGGCGAATTCGTGTCGATGATCGGCCCATCCGGCTGCGGCAAAAGCACGCTGTTTCACATCATCGGTGGGTTGACGGCCCCGGAACAAGGAGAAGTCCTACTTCAGGGACGCCCGGTTACCGGTCAACGCGGGCATATTAGTTACGTGCCGCAGCAACCCGCGCTGTTCCCCTGGCGGACGATCGAGGACAACGTCGTTTTGGCGCAGGAAATCGCCGGAACCAGAAACAGCAGCGATCGTAAGGAAATCCAGCATTGGCTTGAAAAGGCCGGGCTAGGCGGTTTTGAACGAGCTTACCCCCATATGTTATCCGGCGGTATGCAGCAGCGAGCTTCTTTCCTCCGGGGGCTGCTCGCTCCCCAGGAAGTGATGTGCCTCGACGAGCCGTTTAGCGCCCTTGACGCGCTGACGCGCAGCGAAATGCAGCGCTGGCTGCTGGATATTTGGGAAGAGAATAAGCGTTCTGTCTTGATGATTACGCACAGCATCGAGGAGGCGCTGATGCTCTCCGATACCATTTATTTATTCTCGAGCCGGCCGGCGAGCATCCTGCATGCCATTCAAGTGCCTTTCCCCCGACCGCGGCGTGATGAAATGACGGAAGATCCCGACTTTATTCGTTTGAAGCGAGAAATCGCATCCATGATGGCAGAGGAACAACGCAAAACGACAGCAGGAGGAGTCTAGATCATAGACTCCTCCTGCGATTATGTATTGATTTCGGCGACAGTAACTTGATCCACTTCCAGCATCAATTCTACCCATCTTTGCAAATGCTCGGCTTCCCCTGCGAAGGCAATCAGCCAGGTCACGGATTCAATGGATTCATGAGTTCCCTCCGGATCCACGAGATCCGGCATTCGGGCAAGCACCCGCTCATAGGCGTTCAGCTTTGCGTCGATCAGCCGGAATCGTGCCAGCCTCTGCGCACAATCGGGAAATAAGGTCACGCGAAGGGACAGCAATTTCCGGTCTGCCCGTTTGGCTTCCTCCAGTTCCGCCGGAGATACAAGACGGTTCCAGGACCCATTATCCATGCCCATCCTCCCCCCCTTGTAACCGCGACATTTACATGATCGAGTAAATGTTCAACATCTCATCGGACAGCTGCATTAACGCATCGACAATCTCCGGGTCGAACTGGGTTTCACGATGACGGAGCAGCTCCTGCTTGGCTTCAGCCATCGTTAGCTTCCGCTCCCGGTAATGCCGATCCGATGTCATGGAATCAAAAGCGTCGACAACCCCGCAAATTCTCGCATTATAGGGGATTTCCTCCCCTTGCAGCCTGTCCGGATATCCGGCTCCATCCCAACGCTCATGATGCCACCGGACGATATCCGCGATACCTGGGCCAAACGCCGGATCCGCTTCGACGAGTTCCGCCCCGATGACCGGGTGCAGCTTAATGATCTTCCACTGCGCTTTCGTAAGCGGCTCCCGCTGTTCGATGATCGCACGAGGAATCATCGTTTTGCCGATATCATGCATAAAACATCCGCGGACCAGCATGTCCTTCTCCGCCCCGCGAATCTCAAGCGGTTCGGCGATCTTCTCTGCCAGCATGGCTACTCGAATACTATGATGATAGGTTTCTGGATGTTTGCGCACGAGCAGGTTAAACCACTTCACTGCATCTGGGCTATTGTCCATATACAGTTCGTCAATGAACTCATTAAAAACAGTCAACCGTTCTGCCCCCTAAAACCTGTGTCTTCATTTGCCTTTCCCGTTCTGGATTCGCACTCTCCTTCCTTCCCTGAAGAAAAAAAGAACTTTTCGCTAAAATCCAGTTAAATTTTTATGCTTTTTACCCGATGATGAATCAGAGCAAACGGATGAAAAACAGATCATGTCGTACAATAACAATTATGCGACAAATCTAAGTAAAAAATGGTCAAAATTTGGCAAGGTTTGTAATTAACTCTTGTTACATTATAGGACAAAAGGGCGATTTTTGCATTATTTTCAGCAAAAAAATAGACAAAAAGCACTAAATTTTTTTGAGAGAACTACATAAATTCCATCAAGCAGTCCTGCACGTAGTCGGGGGCGGCTTTTTTCATTTGCTCGACGGTGTGTAAGTAACGTTGGGTCGTGTTGATATGAGCGTGCCCCAAGGTTTCCTGAACCTGCTGCAGCGAGGCGCCCTGAAGTAAGGCCAAAGTCGCGTTGGTATGCCTTAACCAGTGGGGTGTCGGTTGCTTCTGGATCCCGCTTGTGGTCCCCGCTTGTTTGATGATCCGTTCGATTTGCCGCGGCGTTATCGCAAACAATACTAGTTCCGGGTCCGGTTCAGGGGAACCCGCCAATTTTTGCGCATGCTCCTGATACATCCTCCAAAGGTCATGCGGAATCTTGACCTCACGCGTTTTTCCGCGCTTTGCGTGAGAGACGGTCAACCACACGGACGTTTCTAGCAAATCAGCGTTAAAATCCTTCCATTTCATTCCGCACAACTCGGATACACGAAGCCCTAACAGCACCAACGAAAGACCGATCAGATAATTTCGTAGGCTTTGACGCCGCAATGTTTCCAGCAGCTTGCCGACTTCATTGCGTGTGAGATAATGCCTGCGGCTCGTAACGACAATCGCAGGGATGCGAATATTTTGTGCCGGGTTATGATCAAAAAGACCGATACCGCGGTCGCTCCCCCATTTGTAAAACGACTTCAACGGCGCGATAAATGCAGCCACACTGGCCGGAGCAAGCGGTTTTTGGGCATCTCGGTAGAATCCTTTCGTCAGGTAGATTTTATACGCTTCGATTTCCCTCCAGGACACCTCTCGAAACGGGACCCCTGAAAGGAATTGCCTAAATTGCTCCAGCGCCCGATAATAGTTTCTGCGGGTATTTGGCGCTTTGGCGCACGCGGTCAGGAACATCTGAATGATTTGCTCATCCTGATATTCCTGTGAGGATGATAAATGAAAGGGATATTGTTGGGCTACAGCCGACAAATAGTTAATTGCCATATTTTGTAGTGGACCTCCTGTTGACGTAATTTTTGTCGCATAATTGTTATTGTACGACATGTCTGCTCGGCTGTAATAAAAAACCATTTACAGAGGGTCCGCTCCCCTTGCAAAAAAGGTATAAAAGCCGCAGAAATCGCTGAACTGCATACCCAAAAAACAGGTATAATAAAGACATGCTGGTAACCTGTTTCTGGAAAGGGTCTGGTGAGATGTCCTGCGTTCTTCATGGTTTACCGTTGGAAACTCAAATTCCGTTGATCGACGCCCATATTCATTTGGACCTTTACGACGAGGTCACCCGGGAACGTCTGCTGCAGGAACTGCCGGGATGCGGGGTTGAATCCGTAATTGCCGTTTCGATGCATCTGGCCTCTTGCAAGCTGAACAGCGCTTTGGCGGAGCGCCATCCGAACCTGGTACGCCCGGCGTTTGGATTTCACCCTGAACAGCCAATTCCCGCGTATCGGGAAATCGATCTGCTACTGGATTGGATCAAGCGACATGCCGGGGAGATGATTGCGGTAGGCGAAGTCGGGCTCCCTTATTATGCTAGGCAAGAGGCGCTGGAACAAGGAAACCCGTTTGAGCTTGAGCCCTACGTGGATTTACTGGAGAAATTTCTAGTTCTAGCCAAGGAGACGGGTAAACCGGTCGTGCTGCATGCGGTATACGAGGATGCCGACCTTGCCTGCGACCTGCTGGATCGGCATGGTATCACCAAGGCTCACTTCCACTGGTTCAAAGGCGCGGAATCGACGGTCCAACGCATGGCTGAACGGGGCTATTTTATTTCGTTTACGCCGGATATCGTCTATGAAATGGAAATTCAGGAGTTGGCCCGACGCTATCCGCCCGAGCAGGTTATGGCCGAAACCGATGGCCCTTGGCCATTTGAGGGGCCGTTTGCGGGTCAGATCACCCATCCGCGTATGACCAGTCACGTCGCCATGGCTTGGGCGAATCTCCAGGGCATTCCCCCGGAAGAGGCTGCAAAGACGTTGTATCGGAACACGCGGCATTTTTACGGATTGTGAAGGAAACGACGCTTAAAACAAAAGCTGTCCCCCAGGTCACCACAACCTGGACGGACAGCTTCTTTGCTGTTATTTCAATTCAAAACCGCGTTCGGCCAAAAATTCACGCATATGAAGGCGCGCCGGTTGAGCCAACTTCTCGGCCATCAGTTCAGACCAAGCCGTATCCTTCGCCCCGCCGGTCCGTTCGCGCAGATACTTCGACATCACCTCGTCGTAGGCGGCCACTTGTTCATCCTGACCGGCGGTGTCATAGCCGTTCCAATGCAGCACGGCCGGCAATGGAAGACGCGGCCGTAAACCCGGCTCCTGATCCGGGTAACCCAGACACATCCCGAAGACGGGATACGCCAAATACGGTAAACCAAGGAGCTCGGCTACTTCTTCGCTTCGGTTGCGGATACCGCCGATGTACACGATGCCAAGCCCCAGCGATTCCGCAGCTACCGCAGCATTTTGCGCCGCCAGCGCCGCATCGACTGTAGCTACGATGAAGTTCTCCGTCGTGTCTTCGTAAGTTTTTTGCGATGAAATATGCCGCTCTGCTGCCCTTTTTAACCTGGACAGATCCGCGCACCAGACTAGAAACACGGGGCACTCCGCCACGTAGGACTGTTGCCCGCAAAGCTCTGCCAGCTTGACTCTTCGACCCGCGTCCGTCACCGCGATTACGCTATAGGCCTGCACATTGCTCGAACTGGAGGCCATTTGCCCCGCGGACACGATTTGCTCAACCAGTTCCTTGCCCACCGGGCGATCGCTGTATTTGCGAATCGAACGATGCTCCATCAATCTGGATATCGTCTCGTTCATCTTCCACACTCCTGTTCCCTGCATGATGTTAGTCCCATTATGGAACTTTCCTCCACTGGAAGCAAGGCGACCACTCGATCACTAGCCCTGATTCATCAACCGCTTCTCCCAAAGCACCACTACGAATTACCGGCAGCAACCCCCGTGTACAGCATATAAATCGCCATTCCCCATACGATCAGTGCTGACACCCGATTGATCCCCCGCAGCAGCGCGCCTCCCCGATCCAGGCTTCCAATGGTTTTCCCCGCCATCGCCAAGCCGAAGAACCACATCCACGACACCAGAATCGTAGCCAGCGTGAACGCCCATTTCGCGCCGCCCGCGTATCCCAGCGAGCTTGTCCCGATCACGCCGATCGTATCCAGAATCGCATGCGGATTCAAAAACGTCACCGATAAAGCGAACACCGCCTGCTTCTTGGCAGGCAACCCGGATGGCCCAGCGGAAGCCGGCGCGGAGGCGTCCCGCCAGATCGTCCAGCCGATGGATATCATAAAGACGGCCCCCGCCGCAAACAACGCGATCTTCAGCCAAGTCCAGGACAAGACCAGCACCGTTACCCCCAATACCGCCAGCAAAATCAGGATCGTATCCCCCACAGCAGCAGTCAGCACGGCCGGCAAAGCCCTACGCAGTTTACGGCTGGCAGCCCCCTGGTTAAACACGAACACGTTCTGCACGCCTAACGGCAAAATGAGGCCAAACGCCAACAAAAAGCCATGGATCACTGCACCCAGCATGCTCTTTCCCCCTTCCATCTCTATGCAACTAATTGTACCTGGCTGTTCCCCATTTGGCTCCATCCATTTGGATGGAATTCGAACCAACCAAACGATATAATAGGGGAAAATAACGTCGTTCACGCGAGAAAGCGGCAATCTGCAAAAAGGGGGTTATCCAACATGAACCATTCGACTTGGCGTCCCAGCCGAAGTTCACCCTTCCCGCTCCATCGCCAAATCATGGAGCATCTGCGCGACCTGATCGCCGGCGGCGAATGGCCGGTTGGGACGCGTATCCCGTCCCAGCGAGAGCTTGCCGCGCGTTATGGCGTCAACCGCAGCACTGTGGTCGCTGCGCTGGATGAGTTGATCGCCGCCGGCTTGCTTCAGGGCGACCGCGGCGGCGGCACCCGCGTCGTCAATCGGACCTGGGGCGTGCTGACTGCTTCACCGCCGCCGGACTGGAACGAGTACGTCCGCGCCGGCGTGCAGCACCCCAATCTGCCGGCGGTGCAGGAGATTAACCAGGCCGAGTTCCGTCCGGGCATCCTGCGGCTTGGTACCGGTGAGCTGGGGCCGGATCTGCTGCCGCAAACCGAGATGGCCGAGCTGTTGGGGCGAATGGCCCTACGTCCCCCAAACCTCGGCTATGGCGAGCCGAACGGGGATCTACGGCTGCGGGAAGCGATAGCCTCTCGGTTGAACCGGCTGGGCATCGCCGTATCGCCGTCCTCGCTGCTGATCGTCTCCGGTGCCTTGCAGGCGTTGCAACTCATAGCCGTCGGGTTGCTTCACCGGGGTTCGACGGTATTAACCGAACGGCCGTCTTACCTGTATTCGGTCCCCGTATTTCAGAGCGCCGGGATGAAGCTGCGAGGCGTGCCGATGGATGAACAAGGACTGCGCGCCGACTTGGTTTCTGTGTACGCCAAGCAATATTCATGCGCGTTGTTATATACCATTCCGACTTTCCACAATCCAAGCGGAACGGTGATGAGCGAAGCCCGACGGAATCAACTGCTGGAGGTTTGCGAAGCGGCCCGTCTGCCCATCGTCGAGGATGATGTCTACCGCGAGTTATGGCTGGACGAACCGCCGCCGCTTCCTTTGAAGGCGAAGGACGCCAGCGGCAGCGTGCTCTATCTTGGCAGCTTGTCCAAATCGCTGAGCCCCGGGCTGCGTATCGGCTGGATTGCCGGCCCTCAGCCCGTGATCGAACGGCTCGCCGACATCAAGATGCAAAGCGATTACGGCTCCAGCGCCCTTTCGCAGCAGGTCGCGGCGGAATGGCTGGAGAGCGGCCTGTACGACCGCCATCTCGAGCGGTTAAGATCTGCGCTCCGTCTGCGGCGCGAGGCGGCGCTCGACGCTTTAGGGCGGCATTTTCACGATATCGCGGAGTGGGAAGCTCCGCGGGGAGGCTTTTACATATGGTTGAACCTTCATGGATCCCCCTCCCCGCGCAAAGTGTTTGATGCCGCGCTGAAGGCCGGCCTTCTCATCAACCCGGGACACTTGTATGACCGCGAAGCGGAAGGCCGCTTGCGCCTTTCCTACGCGTATGCCACAGCCGATGAGTTAACAGACGGTGTCGCCCACCTTAGTGAGATCGTTCGCGCTTTGGAGTAAACCAATCAGGAAACTATTTACCGTTCGAAAGCGTCTACTATGTAACGAAGGAGGAATCTACATGCGTTTGCGAAAGGGGCTGCGGGGCTGCCTATTCTGCCTGGCCGCAGTGACCGTGTTGATCATGGCAGTCGCCTGCTCTCCTAGCAGCGAAGGAAACAAAACAACGGCTCCGCCGACGGTCGAACAGCCCGTTTCGGAGCAAGGCCCCCCATCTGGCGAAACCGGAGAATCAGGAACGGGAACGGATAGCGGTAATCTATCGGACGCAGAGGACGAGGAAGAAACCGCAACCGGGGACGAGGAATCTGAGACGTCAGCCGAGAACATGAATGGATCGGCCGGACAACTCTATGCCATCACGTTTGAAGCGATGATGGAACTGGACGAAGGGTTGAACCATGAGATGAACTATATCGCCGTCGACCTGAGCGAGATGACTCAACTTACGGAAGACGACAAAACCTATATCATTGAATATTTGCAAGACTTCGGCACCGAAATCCGTGACCGGACGTTGGATCAGTTGATGGAGGAAGAAAATCCGGAACAGAGCAGTCCTTCCTTGAAAGGCGTGCTGCTGCGCGTCGACAAGGTCGAGATTAACGAGGACTCCGCCCAAATTGAGGGTTCCAAATACCGCTCCGGCACCGGCGCCGTCGGCGCCAAGATTACCTTGAAGCTTGAGGAAGGCGCTTGGAAGCTGTCCGGATCCGAGATGACCTGGATTAGTTGAGAAGGGGGCCGGGGCCGGACGCGAGAGCAGAGGCAGGCACGCAGAGAGCGGCGGGCAAGTCGAATGCGGCGAAGTTGCTGCGGACCACCGTTACCGTTCGGGACTGTCAGTGACCATGTACACTTCCGTTCCGCCCCGAGGCCTCACCCAAAAATGTTGCTTTTTATGTAACATTTTTGGGTGTTGTCGCTACTCTGAGCCGAAATGTTGCAAAAAGCACAGCATTCTAGCCCGTTATCTCCAGCGACTCGATTTCGTCTCCACTTGCCCGCCCCACAACCAGCTTGGTAGCCTCTATTCCCCCTCCCACCAAAACCACGAGTTAGTCAGAAATACGCTCCCCCTATCCTCTCCTAGCACTTTACGCACTTACGCATCTTCTCCGCCCATTCGCTCTCTCTAACACCAGCTCACTTCCTCACGATCCACGCACGTATACTCTCTCTACTTCTACCTCAAACACTTAACCAGCTTCTACTCCACATCCATTCCATCAAACGCCCTACGCACCTCTCCACCTCTCCCTCTCTCTCTGGACCCCTTTGGATGCCCCTCCAACTTGTCAAGTAACTTTGACTTCATCCACCTATTTACAATATATTACAAAAGTGATATCATAACAGTATCAATTCAATATGCAGCTGAAGGAGTGTCATTCATGATGAAAGAAAAAGAGATTTCGTACCTGAACGGTTTTGTAGCCCTGCTGTTCATTTTGGGATTTGCCGCGTTGGGGACTTACCTTATTACACTGAACGAGGTTTTACCGATTGCGGGCGGAGTGCTCTCCTGCGTTATCGCTCTCGTGCTTTTGACCGGTCTGACGACCGTGCAACCGAATCAATCGGCAGTGGTCACCTTCTTCGGCCGTTATCTTGGCGTCATCCGGAAGAACGGTTTCTATCTGGCGATTCCATTTTCGACCCGCAAGAAAGTGTCGCTGCGCGTTCGGAACTTCAACAGCGCCAAGCTGAAAGTCAACGATGTCAACGGGAACCCGATTGAAATCGCTACTGTCGTTGTGTTCTCGGTCGTCGACTCCGCCAAAGCGCTGTTTGAAGTGGACGAATACGAAACCTTCGTCGAAATCCAAAGTGAAGCCGCGCTGAGACATGTTGCCAGCAAATATCCGTACGACCAGTTGGATGACGTCGGATTCTCCCTCCGTGCCAATACGGAAGAGATTGCACTGGAGCTGACCGGCGAATTGCAAAACCGTCTGGCCATCGCCGGGGTTAAAATCATCGAGTCGCGTCTGACGCACCTGGCCTATTCGACCGAGATCGCCAGCGCAATGCTGCAGCGTCAGCAAGCCGAAGCCATCATCGCAGCCCGCGAGAAAATCGTCGACGGTGCCGTCACCATGGTGCAAATGGCCATCGAACGGCTGCAAGCCGGCCAGGTTGTCGAGCTGGACGACGAACGCAAAGCCGCGATGATCAACAACCTGCTCGTCGCCGTCGTATCCGACCGTTCCGCCCAGCCGGTCATCAACGCCAGCACGTTGTACTGATTAGGGGCATCCATTCACGATGGCCAGCAAAAAGAGCTTCCCACTTCGCCTTGACCCGACTCTCTATCAAGCTTTGGAACGCTGGGCAGCGGACGAATTCCGAAGCGTGAATGGTCATATCGAATACCTGCTGCGAGAAGCTTTGCGCCGCGAGGGAAGACTGCCTTCCACCCGGGCGCCGGGCAAGGAGGAGGAGAAGCATGACACAGACGAAAGAAATCCGTAAGTCGTGGTGGGAATCCAAGTCGACAGCCCTGCTGAAGGAGTATGCCAAAACCTCCGGGAGTGCTTACACCGCCGGGAAGTTCAGTGGCTGGAGATACAAGAGCCAGCATGTGCGCGTGCCACTCCCCCGCAGCTTCGGCAGCTGCGAGGTGGCGATCACCGATCCGAGTAACGACTCATCCGGTAATGAGTACGTTATCTCCGTGAAATACATTTACCGGCCGCGCCGCAAGCTGGAGTTTGTTTTATTTTCAGCCAAACGTCATCTCTTAGCTTGGTTAACCGGAGGACTCCGGGAAACGCCGCTCCCGAATTCCGCCATGAACAAGCGGTTTCAGGCCAAGGCTTCCCATCCCAGTCTGCTCCGGTCGGCATTGAAGCATGAGGGGCTTGAGGAGCTCCTAGACCTTCATCCCAACGTGCATTTTCGATTACGGATCAAGAGCGGACGCGCCACGTTAACCTGCACGGAGAAGTTCAAAAAGCCCGACGTGCCTGCCATCGCGGCTTCCGTCGAGCTGATGAAGAAAATGATCTTCGCCTTGGAGGAACAAGGAATCGTCGGCGATTCGCAACCCCACTCTCGCAAATAAGACAAAAAAACAAGCCTTCACGGCGCAAGGCCGGGATCAACCCGGAAACTTGCTCCTGAAGGCTTGTTTTGTTCTGTTACAGCTTCACCCGCTGCAAGCGGAGCGCGTTCAGCACCACCGAGACCGAGCTGAGTGCCATCGCCGCACCGGCCAGCCACGGAGCTAGGAAACCGGCTGCCGCCACCGGGATGCCGATCGTGTTGTACGCGAGCGCCCAGAACAGGTTCTGCTTGATGTTACCCATCGTGCGCTTGCTCATCGCGATCGCGTCCGGTACGCCTTCCAGGTCGCCGCGCATCAGCGTCACGTCGGCAGCCTCCATGGCCACGTCGGTGCCCGTGCCGATAGCGATGCCTACGTCGGCTACGGCCAGCGCCGGGGCGTCATTGATGCCGTCGCCAACCATCGCCGTCTTCAGGCCGCGGGCCTGCAGCTTTTTCACTTCGTCGGCTTTGCCTTCCGGCAGCACCTCGGCCAGCACCTCGTCGATCCCGACCTCGGCGGCGATCGCCTTGGCGGTGCGCTCGTTGTCGCCGGTGATCATGACCACGTGAAGTCCCATCTCCTTCAGCCGCGCCACCGCGGCTTTGGACGTCTCCTTCACGGTGTCGCTCACGGCGACCATGCCGGCGTAGACGCCGTCCACCGCCACGAGCAGCACGGTCTGGCCGGCCGCTTCCAGCGCGGCCATGCCAGTCTCCGCGGCGGCGACGTCGACGCCTTCACGCGCCATCAGGCGGCGCGTGCCGGCGAGCACCCGGCGGTCTTCCACGACCGCCGCAATCCCGTGCCCGGGCACCGCTTCAAAAGCGGTTGCCTCGGGCAGCTCCAGGGCGCGCGCCCGCGCCCCGGCCACCAGAGCATCCGCCAGCGGATGCTCGGAGCCGCGCTCGGCGGCGCCGACGAGCCGGAGCAATGCCGCGTCGTCCCAGCCCCCGGCCGGGACGACTTCCCGCAGCTCCGGCTGCCCTCGCGTGATCGTGCCGGTCTTATCCAGCACGATCGCCTGCAGCCCCTGGGCGGCCTCAAGGTGCTCGCCGCCCTTAAACAAGATGCCGTACTCCGCGGCCCGTCCGGACCCGGCCATAATCGACGTTGGCGTCGCCAGCCCCAGCGCGCAAGGGCACGCGATGACCAGCACAGCGATCGCCTTTTCCAGCGCCTCGGCAAAGCTGCCCGGCGCCACGAAGAAGAACCACACCAAAAACGTGACCACAGCAATCCCAACCACAATCGGAACGAAGATCCCGGAGATGACGTCGGCCACCCGCTGAATCGGCGCCTTTGAGCCTTGCGCCTCTTCAACGACGCGGATGATTTGCGCCAGCGCAGTTTCACTGCCAACCTTGGCAGCCTGAACGCGCAGCATGCCATGTTTGTTGACGGTCGCGCCAATGACCGCGTCGCCTTCCTTCTTCTCTACCGGAATGCTCTCCCCGGTCAGCATCGATTCATCCACCGACGAAGCGCCGCCGACCACCAAACCGTCGACCGGGATCTTCTCGCCCGGCTTCACAATCAGTACGTCACCCGGTACAACCGCTTCGATTAGCACCTCGGTTTCGACGCCATCCTTAAGGACGAGCGCTGTTTTCGCCTGAAGCCCCATCAGCGTTTTGATCGCCTGGGAGGAGCGGCCTTTGGCCAACGCCTCAAACCACTTGCCAAGCAGGATCAGCGTAATCAGGATCGAACTCGTTTCATAATACAGCTGGGGGGTATGCCCGTGCGGCATCGATAACGAATCCAAGCTCAAATACAAACTATAGAAATACGCCGCCGACGTTCCCAGCGCGACCAGAACGTCCATGTTCGCACTTCGGTTGCGCAGTGCCTTGTAAGCTCCGACGTAGAATCCGCGCCCGATGACGAACTGCACCGGCGTCGCCAGTACGAGTTGAAACCATGGGTTCATGAACAGCTCCGGCGTCCAGATCCACGAGGTGAAGGAGAAATGCCCGGCCATCGCCCACAGCAGCGGAAAGGCAAGTACCGCCGAGACGATCAGCTTATTTCGCTGTTTGCGGACTTCCCGTGTACGGATATCCTCGGACTCCTGTTCGGACGGCTTCAATACCGCACCGTAGCCTAACTGGCTCACTTTCTCAATGATCTGGTCTAGCGAGACTTGAGTCGGCTCAAACCGCACCTGCGCAGTTTCCAGAGCCAGATTGACGTTAGCCTGCTCGACTCCAGGTAATCGGTTTAGTCCTTTCTCGATCCGGGCGGCGCAAGCCGCGCAGGTCATTCCGGTAATTTGCAGCGTCGTTTGATTCGGATCCCCGCTGCCGATGGGCAATGCATTTTCCATGACCATTCCTCCATATCAATACCGATAATAAGTACCCCTAGGGGGTATATAAGAGGCGAGCGAAATTTTCGCCTTCCGGAACCGCCGCATCCCGGGCCTGAGGCGCAAGGGGAATGCCGCACCCCAGTCCCACGACCCGCCGCAGCGGATTAAACGACGTCGTAACCTTGATCCTCAATTGCTTCTTTAATTTGCTCTACCGTCACTTTCGTTTCATCGAAAGTCACATCTACTTTCTTAGAGGCCAGATCGACTTTCCCTGTAGCACCAAGCCCGGCTACCGCCCCTTCTACCGACTTCACGCAATGATTGCAGGACATGCCTTCCACGTTTAACGTAATATTTTGCATCGCAAATTCCTCCTAGAGTATAAATAATGGCTTAACCTTGCAGCGTACCCCCCTGGGGTTCCGCTGTTATTTCATGAGCTTGTTGACCGTGACCAGCAGTTCGTCGAGCACTTCAGTCTCGCCGGCTTGAATCCGCTCGATCACACAGCTCTTCATGTGTCCCTCCAGCAGCAGCCGACCCACGCTGTTTAGCGCGGACTGCACGGCGGCGATCTGGTTCAGCACATCGTCACAGTAAGTATCTCTCTCGATCAGCCCTTTGATACCGCGGATTTGCCCTTCAATCCGGTTCAAACGACTGGTCAGGTTGCTCTTCATCGCTTCGGAATGGTGGCTGTGTCGTACCAGCTTGCCATTCTCCATTACGTGTTGTCCCTCGCAATGCTCCTCACAGGACGCGGGCGACGGATGTTCATGCCCCTCAATCTTCGCCATACGGCTCTCCTTTCCAAACCAGCGTGGTTTGCTGTGGTAAGCTCATTATAATATACCCCCACGGGGTATGTAAAGTGTCTCCGAGAAACTTTTTTTCCGAAACGTAACGGACACCAGAGACCTTATTTGTCATTTCCCGCCTCATTTCCCGTGCTAACGGACCGAGCAGCCCTTATTTAGCAGAAAAGAGACCTCTCCAACGCGGGTCTCGCAAAATAGCGGCCGTGGTGTCCGTTCGCGCACAAATGATGCTTGTGGACGTATTATAACGGTTTTACGCCCACCTTGGATAAAGCCATTCTTTATAACTAGCCTCCCCCGACAACGTCAAAAAACCCGCTGCCACGAATACGTGACAACGGGTTTCTTTTCAGATAACCGACCTATGCTCTTACTGATAACCCCAAATCATCGTCAACAAGGTCCCGAATACGGTAACCAGTCCGACGAACAAGGCGTACACAAGGTTGGCATACAATGCGCCTTTGCTGCGGTTCTCACCGATGTGCATGAACAGGAACAGCTGAACCGACATCTGGATGGCCGCGCAGACCAGCAGGATCGACATGCCGACGCCAAACGACATATCCCAGAAAACCACCGACAGCGCTACGGCAGAAAGGATCAGTGAGAACACATATCCCATGACGTGCTGAATCGGGAACAGTTTTTTCATGTCACATCAGTCCTTTCAAGTATACGAAGCTGAAGATGAAGATCCAGACGACGTCCAAGAAGTGCCAGTACAGCGAGAAAATAAACGATTTGTTCGCCGTATCATGGGTAAATCCTTCACGTTTCACCTGAAGCATGAGCCCGCTGCCCCACAGCAGACCCATCGTCACGTGGGCACCGTGGGTACCTAGCAGGACGAACAAGCTCGATAGAAATGCGCTGGTTTGGATCGTTGCACCTTCATGAACATAGGTGACGAACTCGGTAATCTCGATACCAAGGAACCCAAGGCCAAGCAGCAGCGTGATGGCGAAGAAAGCCATAAACGGTTTTCTTAGCCCCAAGCGCATGCTGTGCACCGCCAACCCGCAGGTGAAGCTGCTCGTCAACAATAGGAACGTTTCGCCCAGAACCGGTCCAATTTCGAATATCTCCGCGCCGCTCGGTCCGTTACCGGTCCGATTCCACAGCGTCAGATAGACCGAGAACAGTGTGGCAAAGAGCACGATTTCCGCACCCAGGAACAGCCAGAACCCGAGTACCCGGTTACTGTTCTCTTCCGTTTGATATTCCAAAGGCAAAGTATGATCTACTTTCATGCGTGTTCACCCCGCAATCCTGCATCCGTATCCATCCGATCGGCTAAAGCCCGCTCGGTTTTGATGATTTCACTTACCGGAATGTGACGCCCATGGTCGCGTTCGAAAGAACGTACCGCCAGCATGACGACAATTCCCAGGCCGGCGATAATCGCCGGTACCCACCAGCTAAAGACCATAAAGAATCCGAAGAACATGAAAATCATGCCAAGGATAAACGGTTGACCACTGTTGTTTGGCATATGAATCTCTTCGATTTTATCCGTGAACAGCGGTTTTCCGCTTTTCTTCGATTCCCAGAACGCATCCAGCGAATCCACTTTCGGTACGATCGCGAAGTTGTATTCCGGAACCGGAGAATGCGTGCTCCATTCCAGCGTACGAGCGTTCCAAGGATCTCCGGTAGTATCCCGTTCCGCATAGCGGAAGCTCCAGTAGATGTTGTAAACCAGAACGATAAACCCGATGGCGAGCCCTACGGCCCCGATCGAAGCGATCAAGTTCAGCGGACCAAAGCCCGTACTTTCCGAATAGGTGTACATCCGCCGAGTCATCCCCTTCAAGCCGAGGAAGAACAACGGTAAGAACGTAACGTTAAAGCTAATGGCGATAATCCAGAAGGCCAGCTTGCCCTGGCGGTCGTTCAGTCGGAAGCCGAACAGTTTCGGGAACCAGTAATAGAACCCGGCGATGACCGCGAATACCGTCCCCGGAATGAGCACATAGTGGAAATGCGCGACCAGGAACATCGTATTATGATATTGATAGTCGGCGCTCGCCATCGCCAGCATGACCCCCGTCACCCCGCCGATCGTAAAGATCGGAATAAAGGCGAGGGAATACAGCATCGGCGTCGTAAACTCGATGCGCCCCTTTTGCAGCGTAAACAGCCAGTTGAAGATTTTGACCCCGGTTGGGACGGCAATCGCCATCGTCGTGATCGAGAAGATCCCGTTGACCATTACGCCGTGTCCCATCGTATAGAAGTGGTGCGCCCATACGACAAACGACAGCAGGGAAATGACGACCATGCTCCATACCATGGATTTATAACCATACAGATTTTTGCGTGAGAAGGTCGAAATGACTTCACTGTAAATCCCGAAGGCCGGCAAAATGACGATATAAACCTCCGGATGGCCCCATACCCAGAACAGGTTGGCCCAAAGCATATCCATCCCGCCATTGGCCATCGTAAAGAACTGCGTACCGAACAGCCGGTCGAACATCATCAGCGCCAATGCTACAGTCAGTACCGGGAATGCAAACAAGATGATGACGTTAGTGATGAGCACCGACCAGGTAAACATCGGCATTTTCATCAGCTTCATCCCAGGTGCACGCATCTTCAGAATCGTCACCAGGAAGTTCACTGCGGTCATCAAGGTCCCGATCCCCGCAATCTGGATGGCGATCGAGTAATAGTTGTTACCCACCGTCGGGCTGAACTCGATGCTAGCCAGCGGGAAGTATGCCGTCCATCCGGCATCTGGGGAGCCCCCGATGACGAAGGAGATGTTAAACAACATCGCTCCGGCGAAGAACAACCAGAAGCTGACGGCGTTCAATCGTGGAAACGCAACGTCGCGCGCACCGATTTGCAGCGGAATGACTACGTTCATCAAACCGACAACAAATGGCATCGCCATAAACAGGATCATAATGACCCCGTGTGTCGTAAAAATCTCGTTATAATGCTGCGCGTCCAGCAGTCCGTTCTCCGGTATCGCCAGCTGGGCCCGCATGAGCAGCGCATCCACGCCGCCCCGGAATAACATGATCAAAGCCGCAATAATATACATGATGCCGATCCGCTTGTGGTCGACGGTCGTTAACCATTCACGCCACAGCCAGCCCCATTTTTTAAAATAGGTTAGTCCGATGAGAATCGCCAGCGACACGACCACGATGCTAACCATCGCGCCGTAAATCATCGGCTCACCCGTGACGAAAAATTCGTCCCATTTCATGTTAAGCTTCTCCCTTCTCGTTGACTAGTTATGAGCTCCGTGTTCGCTAGATTCCGTCATGTCCATTTCGGAATGGTCCATCGTTGAATGATCCATTTCGGTCTGTCCGGACTCTTCAACAGCGCCATTCTCGCCGCCATGATTATGGCCGGCATTCTCCCCTTCCGGTGCAGGCCGGAAAGCCAAATGGGTGGAGGTATAAGTTTGGCGGCCGACATGTGCGGTCTCCAGCAATTTGTCAAACTCCGGTTCGGTCAGTTCAGAAGCCGTGTCCTTCACTTCTTTGACCCATTCGTCATATTTAGATGGCGTCATGGCCAACGCTTCGAATTCCATATGCGCGAAGCCCTCACCCGAGAAGTTGGAGTTCTTGCCCATGTACGAGCCTTCATGCTCGGCAACGATGTTCAGCGTGTTGACCATGTCGCTCATCGCGTACTTTTGGCCAGCCAGCTGCGGAATCCAGAAGCTCGTAATCGGCCCGAACGAATACAGCCGGAACTCAATCGGACGGTTCGTCGGGAAGTTAACGTAGTTAACCGTTTCGATGCCTTCCTCCGGATAGCTGAAATGCCATTTCCAGTTGGACGAGGCCGCATAAATCACAAGCGGTTTTTGATCCTCATAACCTTCAGGCACCTTTTCCACCGCAGAGGTACTGCGCACGGTCACGACCGAAAGAACGGCCACGATAATGATTGGAATCGTAATCCAAGTGATTTCCAGCCATTTGCTGCCTTCGACATGCGGCGGTTCGTAATCCGGAGCCGCTTTAGAGGCGCGATATTTCGTTAGCATGTAAATGTACAGCGTGTAAACGACCAGCAAAATAAACGCCATCGTTAAAATAGAAAAAATGATGACTTGCGATTGGGTCTTGGCCACCGGACCTTTCGGATTCAATACCGCCAGCTGGTTGCAACCGGTCAGGAGGACAAGAAGGGCCGAGAATAAAGCGAGCAGCAACCCTTTCCTTTTCATAGGATACCGATACCCCTTTCTTCATTATGAACGCCATCCCCTAGCTTAGAGGATCGCTTCGTTCGATCAGTTACTTTCATGTTAGGAAAGGGGCGGTTGAATAACAATTCATAGAGATTGTTATATCTGTAAATTTATAACAGTGTAAAGTGTGATTTTTGTCCTATACATCGCAGTGAAAGTTGATTGACGGCGATTTTCGGCCATTATCCGTCAAATTTGCCGATTTTGATAATTGTTCACAATGCGCCTCTCCCTCGTCAGAGTTCGCAGAATTGTCATATAAAATCCGTTATTTGTGATCTTGTTCACAAAATAAACTCTGGAGGCTTGCTTCGCGTTGCACACTCTTCCCTCTTACGTTAAGGGAATTTACGACATTTTCGTGACATTTTCCATTTGTAATAATAGAAAAGAGGCTGTCCCAAGCAGCAAACTCACCTGCCCTCGGGACAACCTCTTAACTGATGCTTCAATTCTCTCTCAAGCGGACGGAACAAGAACCGCCCAGCATAAGGCTGAATATTCGACTACAGCAGCTCTTTACGAAGCTGTTCCGGCGATTTCGGCGACAGCAAGCCAAACGGAATATCGAAGACGGTCTTTGCTCCCGACTGGCCAGCTTGCGACAGCTTGTACGCCGCACGAGCGTAAGCGACCAATACGCTAGCCGTAAATTCCGGATTGCTATCCAACTTCAGGCTAAACTCAATCAGCTGTGTGCTGTCCTCGCCAGTCCGACCGCTGCGCAGCACCATGCCGCCGTGCGGCATCGCGGAGTGGTTCGCCTTAAGTTCTGCATCACTAATAAAATGTACGGTCGTGTCGTAATCCGAGAAGTAGTTCGGCATCGACTTGATCTCTTGCTCAATCTTCGCCAGATCGGCTCCTTCCTCCGCAACCACGAAGCATTCACGCAGATGCTTCTCGCGCGTGGACAGCTCCGGATTTTCACCTTGGCGCACGCGCTCAACTGCCGCTTCCACCGGAATTGTATACTGAACGCCGTTCTTCACGCCCGCCACGCGGCGAATCGCATCGGAATGCCCTTGGCTGACACCTTTGCCCCAGAACGTATAGTCGTTCCCTTCCGGCAGCACGGACTCGGCCAGCAGCCGGTTCAGCGAGAACAAACCCGGATCCCAACCGGTCGAGATGACGCTAACCGTTCCCGCTTTCTCGGCAACCTCGTTCACCTTCGCGAAGTACTCCGGAATTTTCGCATGCGTATCAAAACTATCGACGGTATTGAACATGGCCGCCAATTGCGGCCCTTGCTCTGGCAAGTCCGTAGCCGACCCGCCGCACAAAATCAACACGTCGATGTCGCCCTTATATTTTTCGATCTCGGAGATGTGAACCACGCCGCTCGCCGACGCCACCGCGTCCGGTTGTCTGCGTGAGAAAATCGCTTTCAGCTGGAAATCCGGATTTTGCTTCAACGCCAGCTCCACGCCCCGTCCCAAATTTCCGTAACCTACGATACCTACCCGAATTGTTGCCACTGTATATCCTCCTTCATTATAGTCAATCTCGTCTTATGCTATGGACTAACCCCCATTGTAATTTACCCTTATCACTTTTTAAATAGTTAACATGCAAAGTTAGTCTTTTTGTTTAAAAAATATGTGCTTTTGTGCAAATGACACTGTATTTTTATGCAAATCTTAATTTCGACACTTCACAAATCAGTCACAATTGAGGTGCGATTTCTTTACGATATAGCCCATTCTAGTCATACCCACCCCTTATTAATCATTGTAAAATGTTAATCGCTGTGATGAAATTCATAGACTATTCCGAATAGGAGCTAGATTCGTTTGAAAATTCGGCTGTACAAATGGAGTTTCATGGCGGCGGTAGCTTGCGCTGTCCTCTTTGTTCTGGCTCCGGTTTCCGCTTTTGCCCATGCCTACGTCGTCTCTTCGGACCCGGCGGCCAATGTGATACTGGACACTTCGCCCGCTGAGTTTATGATCGATTTTAACGAACCTCTCGAGGAAGGGTTTCACGAAATCGCCATCATAGGCCCAAACGGGGATAACGTAGCCGACGGGAAAGCCGAGATCGACCCCAACAAGCCTTCCCGACTGAGCGTCGCTATGCTGCCGGACTTACCAGAGGGATTGTATACGGCCAAATGGAACGTCGTTTCCGGCGACGGCCATGCCATCTCTGGAACGATTCCGTTCCAAATCGGGAAGGAGGCTTCAAACAGCAACCTTCCGATTCACCCCTCTACTGATGGTGGCAACTCCTTCCCGGACTGGAGTCTCGTACTAGTCCGCTGGCTGTTCTATGGAGGTACAGCGGGGTATCTTGGGGCTGTCGTATTTCATGCCTGCCTTCTCCCTCGCCGGAACAACACCTGGTCCGAACGTTTGAGAAGACGTAGCCGAACCGTATGGCTAACTGGCTTTATCGCTTCCACCACCAGTGTCCTGCTTAGTTTGCCACAGCAAACGGCTAGCGATGCCGGGGGAGGATGGCGGGAAGCGTTCGACCCCGTTCTTTGGCGTCAAACACTGGCGTATACGACCTTCGGGGAGATCTGGAAAATTCAGCTTCTGCTGCTTGGAGGATGGCTCTTGTGGACTTTGTTCCTTCTCCGTGCCAGCCGAATGACCCGGCCACGTCTATTTCCGCTGGGCGGTGCGATGGTATTGAGTTTGGGCCTGCTCCTCACCAAGGCCTTCATCGGACATGCCGCCACCGCCGAGGCGCAGGGGATCGCCGTTACGGCGGACTTCCTGCATTTGGCCTCGGCGCTGATCTGGCTGGGCGGCGTTGGCGCCTTAGCGTACTTGCTTCCGGTGACAACTCAACACGCCGCTGCAAGCCGTGATCACCCGTCCGTATCGCCTGAGAATCATTTGTATTGGCGTGCGATCCGGCGCTTCTCGATCCTTGCCTTCTTCATGGTCGCCATCCTGTTGGGGACCGGCGTTTATAGCAGTCTGTTGCATGTGCCGACCTTATACTCGCTTACGCATACGGCGTATGGCCGCATCCTGTTGGGGAAGATTGCTCTGACACTAATCTGCCTGCTGCTTGGAGGTTTATCCTTCCTGCGTGGACGACGGGCAGAAAAGTCGCTAAACGCCGGCGTATGGTACGAATTCGGAACAGGTTTAGTGGTGCTCATTTTGGCCGCTGTCCTGGCAAATTTACCGACGGCCGCAACAACCCCAGGTCCTGCCAAGCTAACGGAGCGGTTGGATGACGGGACAAAGGTGACGATATACGTTACTCCAAATGTCGTAGGAACCAACCTTTTTCAAGTATACGTTCACGGGCCAGACGGAAACCTACGCAACGACGTAGAGCAAGTGACGCTTGAGTTGACTTCAAAAGAAATGGATATGGGCAAAACGGAAATCATTTTCCCCGGCGATTCGCCGCCGGAAGCCCGTGAGCTCATGACAATGGGCGGCCGTTGGAACGTTCATGTCCATATTCTGACGAAATCGCTGGATCGCTACGATTACGATACGGAGCTGACGGTAGGAAATCCATAGGAATCACCGATTACCGAACTATCCATTTTTCAATAAAAAGGAGATTTAGCCATGTTCAATCCCACTCGTTCTTCCGGTAAGCGTGTTTGGCATTATGCCGCCGCCCCCGCTATCGCTTGGATTCTGATATTCACCATCTTCACCGGGACAGCCAGCGCACACGTTACCGTTAAACCAAGCCAGTCCACCCCAGGCGCCTGGGAAACTTACAGCCTCAAGGTACCTGTTGAGAAAGACATCCCCACCGTCAAAGTGGCGCTCAAAATCCCAGAAGGCGTTGCCTTTAAACAATACCGCCCGGTACCGGAGTGGTCCGTGGATCTAACGAAGGCGGAAGATGGAACGGTCACCGCCGTCACCTGGACGGCCGAAGGCAACGGGATCAGCGCCGGGGAGTTCCAGCAGTTTGAGTTCGTCGCACAGAACCCCAGCGAGAACGCGGAACTAGCCTGGGACGCCTTCCAGTATTACAGCGACGGCAGCGTGGTGGAATGGACTGGGGCAGAGGGTGACGATCGGCCGCATTCGCTGACGGTCGTAAGCGCCGCGGAGAGCAGCGAACAGGGCGAACATTCTGCCGCCGGGCATGATCACGGCAGCACCAAGGAGGATGCCACGACCAGCAACGTGGAGGCAAGCCCCGCTACCGTCGAAGCTCCCGGTGCCGCCTCCTCAAGCGGCAGCAGCTTTTCTGCCGGGACCGTGGCCCTCGTGCTCTCGGCATGCGCTCTGCTTGTTGCACTCGCAGCCTTGTGGGCTGCACTGCGCGCCGGACGCAAACGCAAGACAACCTAGTCATTCAAAAAAGCAGCGGTTCTCTCGGATACATCGTCGCATCAGAGAGTCCGCTGCTTTTTTTATGGCAATATATCGATTTATCTCATGCCGACTGGGGGTTGATCGTAGGGTTCCCTGCCTATCTTCTGCCGTTCCCGGGGAACAACAAGCAGGCAGCACAGTGCCAGTAGCATCCCGGCCGATGCGCTGATGAACAACGCCGGGTAGCCGAAAACGTCAATCAGCCAGCCAAGCAGCGGCGGCGACGTAATCGCTGCCAAGGAGGATACGAAGTAATAGATCCCTGTGCGCGTCCCGATGCTCTCCTCCCGCCCGGTGGCAACAACCCAAGGGTAAGAGTTAATGTTGATGCACGCCCAGAAGATTCCTCCGACAATGAGCAGTACCCGCAGCCATAGGACGGAATCAACGAAGATCATCGCACCGAAAATTACGAACAATCCGGCAACCCCGATCGAGATGATCATCTTCTTCCCGAAGCGCGCTCCCAGCCAGCCGCTCGGCAGGGCAAACAGCAGGAAGGCTAACGAGAAGAACGTCAACGAAAACGAGGCCTCCGCATCGCTCATGCCGACCTGTTTCGTGCCGTACAACGTGAATAAAGCCTCAACTCCCTGATAAGCCACAAACCAGAAGAAAATTGCCGCCAAAATCAACACGGTCGTCTTGTCCAGCTGGTCCTTAATTCGAATTTGCGGCTTCGGTTCCTGGGCCGCCGCGGCGTGCCCTGCTAACCCCAACCCCAACGCGGCCGGTTCGCGAATGACCGCCTTTAACACAAACAAGCAGATGACCATCACGACCCCAGCAAATAGAAACGGTACATAGGAGCCGATGCCATAGAGCTGGGAGCCGATCCCGAAGGCTAGCACCGAGCCGATGCCGCCCATAAAATTGATCACGCCGTTGGCTTGGGTCCGCTGCGGTTCCGGCGTAATGTCCGGCATCAACGCGACCGTCGGCGCCCGGAACAAGCTCATCGACAAATTCATTAATACCATAAACAATACCAGAGTCACGAATCCGGTATGCCACGGAATCAGCGTGGCAAACACGGCGCCCAGTGGCATGCCGATCAACAAATAAGGCATCCGCCGTCCGTACCGGGTATTTGTCTTATCGCTGCGGTGTCCGATCCATGGCTGCAATACAATGGCGAAGTAATTATCGATCGTCATCATGAACCCGATCATGGCGGCGCTCTTCAAATAGTCGTCCAAAAAAAGCGGAACGAACGCATTGTACAACGCCCAGGTCAAGCTAATGCTAAAAAAACCAAGTCCCAGCAGCCATGTTTTTTTCATCCGCTACACCCCTTGTTTCGCCAGCAGCTCCGCCAGGCGGTCCGGGAAATCGGTGATGATGCCGGCTACGCCAGCGTTAATCAACGCCAACATCACCTTCGGATCGTTTACGGTAAACGGGTGATACACAACCTCGTTGGCTTTAGCCAGGGTCACGAGCTCCGGTGTCAACGCGTACTGGTAAGCATGGAGCGCTTCCGCGCCGATCCGTTTCGCATAATCCCAAGGCTCGTACAAGCCTTCCATGTACAGAATGCCAGTGCGAATGTCCGGAGCCAGTCTTTTACATTCAACCAGGGAGTAATGATTAAAACTTGAAATGATGACCCGTTCGCTCAAACCATAATGCCGTACCGCATCCACCACTTTCTGCTCAATGCCGGGATAGAGCACGACGCCGGTTTTCAGCTCGATGTTCACGATCGTGTCCGTGCCGCGCACGAGGTCCAGCAGCTCCTCCAGCGCCGGGATACGTTCACCCGCGAAGTCTTCATGAAACCAGGAGCCTACCTCCCGTTGCTTGATTTCGGCCAACGTCAAATCTTTGACCCACTCCGACGTTCCTGCCGTCCGTTGCAGCGTTTCGTCATGAATCAGAACCAGCTGTCCGTCGCGAGTCATCTGCACGTCTGTCTCGATGCCGGTTGCCCCCATCTCCAGGGCTTTGGCAAATGCCAGCATCGTGTTCTCCGGGTAATGCCCCGCCGCCCCGCGATGCGCGAAATTGATGATATCGGTCAAAAGGATCATCCTCCTAGGGATTTTATTTAAAATTAATATTATCCATCCCTATAGTATAATCCTGCATTGTTAGGCCCATATAAAAAAAGCTCCGCGATTTCCGGCCTTCTCCCAACGAGATTTGACCCTTTGCGCCTCTTTGCACGATTATCCCTTTCATTCAGGAATAGGGGATCGAGACCACAACCTGATGCAACGGGATAATCGTCAAGAGAGACACCCTAGCCTGTTTGGCCTAACGAAAACGAACTTTTTCTCTACTTCGAAAAAAAACGTGCGACTGCCAATGCAGCCGCACGTCCCGTTCTCGGACAGCCCACTCGTCCAATCACCTGCTTTCGTCCCGTCAGGAACGATTTACCGTCACCGGCTCAGCCTTCCGCAGCTCGGCGTTTAACGCCTCGGCGTCGCGAACCGCGCGGATATCCTTCAGCACCTCACCCGGCTTGCTACCTTTTCCAATCACGTAACCGGCAAAGGTTAAGCCGACGAAATCAAATGTATACTGCATCTGCTGAATGAGCGGCAGCGCTTTGATTCGCGGATTGTCGCCGCCAACCACGATGGCATATGCCGTTTTGGCCTCCATCCGCTCTTTGAAGTTGAAGCGAACGTCACGAAGGCTTTGTGACCAGCGATCGATGAAGTTTTTCATTAGACCCGATGCTCCGTACCAATATACTGGTGTGGCGAAGACCAGAATATCATGCTCCAGCACCTGCAAGATGAGATCGTCGTAATCATCATCCACCGGATCAAACCCGCCTTCTTCGTGACGTTGGTCGTGAATCGGCTTGATTTCTTTCTCTCGCAACACGATATTCGTAAAGGGGATCCCCTCTAATGCCAGTCGCGTCAACTCCTCCGTATTCCCTCCGGTCCTTGCACTTCCTTGAATGACTGCAATGCGCATTCCCCTGCACTCCCCTTCTTCATTCTCAAGCGAAAACTTCCCGAATTACGCCTACTTATGTTATACGATGGGCGGACTCATTTATGCCAATCTAAAAAAGTTTATGGCGGTTTTTCGCGAAACGTGCAGGGGGTTGTCTAGTAATGGGCGGGCATTATGACGCCGGGACCGGATACGGAGTCGTTCCGCTCCATTGACCATACCTCATTTCCGCCGAGGCTTATCGGATAAGCTCGGCCGCCGAACTCCAGCAGGCCGTCTACCGTTCGAACGCTCAGGCCAACCAATGACTTGGGCTCGCCGCTGCGGTCCGTGACGAGCCGAGTTCCGTACGGAAAGCGGCAGTAGAGCTCCCCATTCCGGTAAACGGTGCTGCCTTCACGCGTATTAACTAGCTCGAACACTGTTCCGTCCACCGTCCGGGCATAAGCGGTTTCCTCCGCCGGCACTTCGCCGTGATCCATCGGATAAGGCAGCAGTCCGGTGAACCACAGCTCCTCCTCCGGTGTTGGCAAGATGCCGCACAGTCTCTCCACGTAGTCGAGCAGACACAGAATCGCAGGGGAGTAGGTCTCCGTGTATCCTTCTTCTCCCGTCCACGGGCTAAGACATTGCGAGAACCGCTGCATGCGGACCATCGCCGAGAGAATCGGCTGCAGCACCCAGGTCAGCTCCACATACCTTCCGTGGTGCTCAAACGCGTGCGGAGCACGGATCAGGCTAAGGAAGTTCGTCGTTCCCGCCCAAGTGTTATAAGCCGACGACGGATCGAACCGCGGGTCGTCCAACGCGATCGAAGTAAACGGATATTTGGCGAAGAACTTCCGTGAGTTCAATAAATAGCGGCGCAACGACGAAGCAAAAAACTCCTCGTCTCCTACCTCGCAGGCCAATACGCGCAGCAGCACATCGGACTGGATACGAACAAACTGTCCGCTCGCATCCACGTCGTAGAAGAATCCGTCCTCCGCATCGAAGCAAAACTTCATCAGGCTGGACAAGCTCTCCTCCGCTTTCGTCGCCCAATCCATGCCAGAGGCCATCCCGAGCTCTGCGGCGATGTCCGCCAAATAAGTTCGCTGGCAATATACATTGGCCGTCAGGTCCGGCGCCAAGAGCGGCAGCACCGGCGAATCCGGATCGTACCGACGCGGGTCGCCCAAATGCGGCGTATCCGGTACATGCCAGAAGCGCGGGGATAAATCATGACCCGTATCGAACGTGCAAAACGCCTCGACGCATCCCGTCCCCCGCGTATCGCGGAACGCGGCCAACCAGGCGTCATGCCGTTCCATGGCGCGGTACATCTTATCCAGGAATGCCCGGTCCGACCGCCCATTCAGCCGGTAATGGTTCCATACGGAACGGGCCAGCGGCGTGACCATTTGAATTTGCCGATACGCCGGCCCGGCTCCGGTCACTTTGTACGGCATCAGGCCATCGGACCTTTGGTAGTCGGCGAACAAAGCAAAGCCCGCTTGCGCCACCGACGGCACGAAGCGGCTGAGCAGCTCGGCATTGATCGTCCCGGTACTTTCCAGCCAGGTACCGAGATATACGCCGCCTTCATGCAGCACCGGCACGCCGCTCACCGACGGCACGATGCAGTCGAGCAGTTTTCGCACGCCGGCATAATAGACGATCTCCAGCGGACTCCCTTCGTTAGCTGCAAATTTGACGCCCGAGGCGGCAAACTCTTCCAGGATGGCGCGATCCGCGTTTTTGCGCAGCCCTTCTTCGCTTACAG
This sequence comes from Paenibacillus timonensis, assembly GCF_009725205.1. Lineage (GTDB taxonomy): Bacteria > Bacillota > Bacilli > Paenibacillales > Paenibacillaceae > Fontibacillus > Fontibacillus rhizolycopersici. Next base: position 41,312 of record NZ_WNZY01000014.1, read on the forward strand.
TCGACAGTACATCCAGCTTGCGAAGCCGCTCTAGTACACCCGTCTCGCCCACCTCACATCCCCCCTTCTTTCGGGAACGCGCTCAATCGTCCGCCCCGCTCCTCCACCGGAATGAAGATCGGACGCTCATTCGGGCTATCGTTCGGCGTATGGATGGCCAGGCGCAGCTCCCCTGCGAATGTCCGGAATACCATGCCGTGTCCGCCGTCTCGCTTGTACAGCGGTTCAGCGTCCTGCACCCAAGATCCATCGATATCGTCTTCAGCCTGCCGGGCGCAACCGATCGTATAGCCGCCGTCGCTGAAGCTGGACCAGAGCAGCAACAGCTCGCCGGTTCCGGCACGGTAAAGGAACGGACCATCCGTGACATAATTGGCCCCGCCGCGAATCCCTTCGGCCCATGGCGCCTCGGAGGCCCGGAACAGCAGCACAGGCTCGGACACTGCCCGATCTAGCTCACGGCTCAAGCGGACGGCGCAAATCTCCCCGTCCTGCACTTGAACCCATTCATGGCAGAACACCATCCAGGGCTCTCCATGCCGATCGACATAAAACGTTCCGTCCAGGCATTCCCAATCGCGCGGCGTTAACGGCCCATCACCGAGCGGCCGAAACGGGCCAAGCGGGCCTTCCGCCACCAGCGTTTGCGTGCCCCGGCATCGCCCGTCCGCCTTGAAGGTGGCGAACATGTAGTACCGGCCTTGCCACTCGTGCACCTCCGGTGCCCAGTAGTTGAAGTCCGACCAGAAGTCCGGGGCCGGCCGGAACGCCGGGTACGGGCCTTCCCAGACCACCAGGTCCGTGCTCATGTAAACGTCGAACCCGCGCGGCTTTCCTTTCCAGCATGTCTCACCAATCGTGCCGTACATATAATATTTGCCTTCCGCTGGCTCCGGCAGAACAAACGGATCCCGGATATGGATGTCCGATAACATTAAGTTCACAACAGTTCCCTCCTATCCTTACTTCAGCCCCGTCGTGGAGATCCCCTCGACGATATAACGTTGGAAGATCAGGAAAATCACGATCACCGGTGCGACCGCCACGGTCGACATCGCCATCAGCGAACCCCAGTTCGAGGTGCTGGTGGAGTCGATTAACGAGCGCAATCCGATCATGACCGTAAAGAGCTTCGGACTGTTCAGGTAAATCATTTGCCCGAAGAAGTCGTCCCATGTCCAATAGAACGTGAAGATCGACGTCGTTATGACCGCCGGTACGCAAAGCGGCATGATGATTCGTAGATAAATTTGCAAAGGTCCGCAGCCATCGATCCGGGCGCTTTCGTCCAGCTCCAACGGTAAACCGCGAATAAACTGCACCATCAGCAGCACGAAGAACGCATCCAGCGCAAAAAACTTCGGCACGACCAGCGGCAGGAACGTATTCACCCATCCGAACGTATGGAACAGAATATATTGCGGAATGAGCGTGACCTGAAACGGCAGCATCAACGTCATCAACATCATGCTGAACCAGAATTTCTGACCGACAAAATTCAAGCGCGCGAAGGCAAAGGCCGCGAGCGAGCAGGAAATGACATTGCCGATCACCGCAAGTGCCGCGATGATAAATGAGTTCATTAGGAAATGCCCGAACGAATACCCTTGAATCCCCCGCCATCCGTTCACGTAATTGGACAACGTGAAGGAGTCCGGCCACAGGCCGAGGTCCGAGAAGATTTCCGCGTTTGGCTTGAACGAGCTGCTTATCATCCAAAGCACCGGGTAAATCATGATCATGCCGATCACGATCACCACCACATGTCTCCACAATTTGCTTAAGCTTAGCCTCAACACCATCTCTCTCAGCCCCTTTCGTCCTTGCCGTCACCGTAATAAACCCAATACTTGGAGGAGGCGAATACGACCGCCGTAAAGATGCCGATAATGACCAGCATCACCCAGGCCATAGCCGAAGCATAACCCATGTTAAAGTACGAGAACCCCTTCAAGTACAAGTACAACGAGTAAAACATCGTCGAATCAATCGGCCCACCGTGCCCATCCCCGATAATGTACCCGGAGGTAAACACCTGGAACGAGCCAATCATGTTCATGACCAGGTTAAACAGGATTACCGGGGACAGCAACGGCAGCGTGATCCGCATAAACTGACGTGTCCGGCTGACCCCGTCGACCGCTGCGGCCTCATAGATTTCGCCCGGGATTTGCTTGAGGCCGGCCAGGAAGATAACCATGGACGAGCCGAATTGCCAAACCGACAGCGCGACGATGGAGTAGATAATGTAGCCCGGATTCGCCACCCAATCGGGGGCATGAATATGAAAAATTTCTAGGAACCGGTTGAACAACCCGTCACCCGAGAAGATTTTTTTCCATACGACGGCAATCGCCACGCTCCCCCCGAGCAAGGAAGGGATGTAATAGACGGTTCGGTACAACCCAAGCAGCCGCAACCCTTTATTCAAGATAATCGCGACCGCCAATGCAAACACCAGCCGCAAAGGGACCGAGAGGAACACATACTGGAACGTCAATTTCAACGAATGCGTAAACGTGGCATCACCGGTAAACATCTCCGTAAAGTTATGAAGCCCGATCCAATCGGGGGATTTCAACATGTTATAGTTCGTAAAGGACAAATACAGCGAAGCCAGAATCGGCCCGATCGCCATGCAAAAAAATCCGATCAACCAAGGGAGCAAAAACAAATATCCCGTCATGTTCCGTTTCAAGGATCGACGTTGCTTCCGTTTCACGCTTGCTTGGGTCGCCACGCCTGTCACTGAATTCATAAGTAGGCACCTCCGAATCAATCTATCCTCAGGTTCAGAAAAAGGGGAACCAAACGGATCCCCCTCTCCTTGTGACAGACCTGTTATTTTGTCGTTGAGCTCAAGTTCAACTGCAAGATCTTAAGCCCCTGTGCGTAAAACTCTTCTGCGGCCTTCGCAATATCCATGCGTCCGAAGGCGACGTTTTGGCTGGCTTTCAGCAACTCCTGCTTGAATTCGTTTGATCCCGGAACGTTGTACAACAAATCCACGTCATCAACGGCTACGATATCCAGGTAATCATAAACGACTTTATCCGTTTCGGAGGCTTCCGCCTTCAGGACCGCCCGCATTTCCGAGGAGACGGGCACGCCGCGGTTGTTACCGAGGATTTTAGCGGCATCCGGATCGTTAACCCAGAAGTCCATCAGCATCGCCACTTCCTTCGGATGCTTGGTATTCGCATAACCGACGATGTTCTGGCTCGATTGAACGGAGATCATGCTTCCGTTAGGCCCCATCGGAACCGGAATCAGGGTCAGCTTATCCTGGGACATTTTCTGGAAATCTGCAAATTGGTTGGTCGGAATAAACTGCATCGCTACTTGGCCTTTCGTGACCAGGGACATACTCGTGTCGTCCGGATCAGCCGAAATCTGCAGCTCCGGCGTTACGATGCTGCCCGCCTTGCGCATGCCTTCCCAGAGGGTAAACCACTCGGCTACGTCCGCGGCCTCGAAGCCCAGCTTCTGTTCGGGCTCATTGTAGATCATCTTGTCGCGTTGAGTCAGATATACACCAAACTGGTCCATCTCGCCGGAATAATCGTAAGACCCGTAGATCCCTTTGCCTGTCGCGGCGATTTGTTCATTGATCTTGATAAAATCATCCCAGGTCCAATCTTTCGTCGGCATGGTTAATCCGGCTTTCTCGAACAGCGCCGTGTTGGCCAGGATTGCTGTGGAGTTCGCTCCAATCGAAATCCCCTGCAGCTTGCCGTCAAAGGTATTCATGTTGATGAGCTGCGGTGAAATTTTGCTCGTATCGACTTCATTGCCGACGTAGGAATTGATGTCAAGTAACACGTTACGCGTTGCATATTCCAAGATGTTGCTCCCTAATGTAAACAGGTCCGGCGCTGTTCCCGAAGCGAGCTGCGTATTCAGCTTGTCGAAATATCCATCAAAAGGAGAAAACTCGGGAACCACTTTGATGTTCGGGTGCTTCTCTTCGAATTTCTTCAGCATGGCCGTCGTGATGTCAGCCCGAGTTTGGTCCCCCCACCACATGACGCGGAGCTCGACTTGTTCCTCGCTGGAGGCGTTCCCCGCCTCTGACGGCTGGCTTGAATTCCCGGTCGTTGCGCTGCCCGCATTGTTGTTACCGGACCCGCATGCCGAAACCAAGATGGCGGTTACGAGAAGCAAACTAGCCAACAACATCGCCTTGGTCTTCTTCATCTATACCTTCCCCCTTATGCTTAATGGTCTTGCTGGTTACATGGTAGCGCATACAAAAGAGGAGAAGAATCCAATTTCTTTGGACATTGCACTTATACTTTTTTTAGCTTTTGTCTGATTGCCGGTGCTCCGAGGGACTGATTCCAAACACCTTCTTGAACTTCGTGCTGAAATAACTGGCATTGGAGAAGCCCGTCAGTTCCGCGATATCGCTTAAGGCGAGCGGCGTCTCATCGAGCAGCTGCACCGCTTCGTTCATGCGAACATCCGTCAGATATTGGAGAAAGGATTTCCCGGTTTTCGTTTTAAAGAGATCGGACAAGTAAGAAAGGTTATAGTGATATTGCTCCGCGATTTGCGACAAATTGAGATCATTCATGAAGTTCAGCTCGATCATTTCCTTCATCGCTTCCACGATGGAAGGTTCTTCTCGGGTGCCGCAGCCCTTCTTCAAAGCAAATAGCGGATCGGCCAGGCCGTAAAGAAAACGGCAGGCTTTAGGTACGGTTCCGAGCCCCCATACCCACTCCGGATCGATCCAAATCTCATCCTTGTCACGCAATGCGAACCCCAGGGTATCCGCAGCCAATTCAATCGACAAGCAGCATTGAAAAATCAGCTTCACGAACTGCGGATGCGAGAGGGCGAGGGCTTTGGCGAGTTCTTCTTCAACCAGCTTCTCGAACGCTTCTTTACGGCCGTCGGCCAAATGACGTTGCAGCAGCTTCAGCTTATCCTGCATCGCCAGCTGGGCCGGATCCGCCGGGCCACGCATGGACTCGCCCTCGGCTTGCTGCGCATGCTGCCCCATATACCAGGCCAGCACAGAGGAGAGGTAACCTTCACGCCAGGCCTCAAGACCCTGCGTGGGTTCGCCCGCGGTAACAAGAGCCTCCCGTTTTAAGTAGCGGCGGACGATGTCGGTCACCTGAATCGAGAAGCGCTGCACGACCTCCAGATCGCCCGGCACGATGGCAAACAGCATATCGGGATGCTTCGCTTCCCGAAATACCGGAATTCCGTGCCCGGTGTCGGACGTACCGGCGAGTTCCCGGCACAGCAGTTCAAACGGAAGACGAAGACCGGATTCATCCGGGGTCTCTAGCGGCGACAAACCGATCGCCACAAAACGCACCGGTTGCACGGCGAACTCGCTCAAGTCGAACAACCGAATCCGCTCCTGCCATAAATGACTGCCGCCCGGGTAAGCTTTGATCACGCTGTTGATAAACTGCTCTTTCATTTCCTCCAGGTAACGGGACAGCTTCCACTCGGCCAGCTTGCGTTCCTCTTGTGCCGAACGTTCTTGGTCCAGTTCGGAGGCGACCCGGTTCAACGTTTCAGCCAGCTCGCTTCGCGTCACCGGCTTTAGCAGCAAATCACTGGCCCGATTTTTGATTGCTGCATGCGCGTACTGAAAATCGTCGTATCCCGTCAGCACGATAAGACGAATGGAGGGATATTTCCGGGAGCAGCTTTCGAGCAACTCCACCCCGTCCATAATCGGCATCCGCATATCGGTAATAATGATGTCGCATGGCTGGGTTTGGAGCCACGCCAGCGCCTCCTGGCCATTCCCTGCCTCCCCGGCAATCTGCAAGCCAAGCTGCTGCCAATCGATCTTCAGCCTTAAGCCTTGGCGGATTTCCCGTTCATCATCAACCAATAACACGTTATACATCGGCATTCCCCTCCCCAATCGGCAAACTCAGCGTAATGGTGGTCCCTGCTCCCGGCGCAGATTGGATCGAAAACGCAAAGCCGGCCCCGTAATAAAGTGCGCAGCGTGCCAAAATGTTCCGGAGACCGATCTGTCTTCCCCCGGTGCTTAATACCTGCTCCAACTGCGAATGCTGGTACTCCGCGTTTAACTGCCGTACCAGTTCCGGCGCCATCCCCACCCCATTGTCGGTCACCTGCAAGAGCAAGCGTTGTTCCTCTTCCCAGATCCGGATGCGTACCACGGCGACGTCGCTTTTGACTTGGCTGTATTTGACCGCATTTTCAACGAGCGGTTGCAAAATAAACTTCACGATATAAACCGGACGATCGGGTACGGCGTTCTCCATCGACAAATCCAACTGCTCGGCAAACCGGTGGTTCAGAATGGCCGCGAAAGATTCGGTATACGTCACCTCGTCGCGCAGCGGGATCAAATCACTCTTGGCATTCAGCGAAAAACGCAGCATTTTGCCCAGCGACTCGATAACGTCGACGGCATCATCCGTTCGCCTCTGGATGACCAGACTGCTAAGCAGCTCCAGCGTGTTGAACAGAAAATGCGGGTTGATCTGCATCAGCAACGCCCGATATTCCGCCTGTTGCCGTCGCAGCTTCAATTCGAACTCGCTCTTCAAATGGGCCCGCAGCCTAACGATCATATTGCGGAACGTGGCTGTTACGAACCCGACCTCATGGTTCACCTGCTGACGCTCGGGGATGCGCTGCTCGGCTTGGGCGAATTCCCCGCGTTGGACGAGCCGCATTGCCGCTACCAAGCCGCCCAGCGGTTTCGTAATGCTATAGGAAATCCAGACAGCCGCAAGGACGGCGAACACCAGCAACGTCCCAGTCGCGACCAGAATCCCTGATTTCAGATTGATCAGGTTGGCCAACAGCTCCTTTTCCGAGACGGCGCCAACCAGCATCCAATCGTTGAATTGCAGTTTTTTGTACACATAAATCATGTCTTCGCCTTGAGGTCTGGCGTAGAAAACGCCCTCCCGGGGGCCATGCCCTCGAATGTCCATCAGCTTGTTTAAGACCGGCTCGTCGAAATCCGACAACGGCTGACCTAACAACGGTTCGCCTTCGCCGCTGAGCAAGAAGATCGTGCCATGCGTCCCGAGATGGACCTGACTGAGCGGATCCTTGAAGTATTCCGCGCGAACGTTCACCTTCATGACGGCAGTAGCTTGCGAAATGCTAAACGTCCCGATGGGGATCAAGAAGCTAATCACCTCATGCTGCTTCAAGCGAACCGGTTCATAGGGATCCACGCTCGCTGGAGCCCAGTGCTGTTCAGACTTATAAAAATCGGTATACCAGTCCGCCTCCAAAAACGAAGGATCCTGCAGGATTCGATTGTCTAAACCGACGTAAAGCCCGTCCTTGCGATAAATCGAGGCGGTGGCGATGATGGAATAGTTATTCACCGTACGCGTCAGAAACTTGCTAAGTTGAATGTTCTTCAACATTTTCTGCCCGTCGGACAGCTTCGGATCGGAGACGTATTCGCTCCACTCGTTCGTGATTTCGCTGTTATAGATAATCGAGGAAAAATCGTAGATTTGGCCGATGGTGGAGTTGATAAGCGCGGTGTAGGCCGTCATTTTTTCCAGTGCCGCCGTTTCGCTGTCGGAACGCAGGATGGCGCTGGATTTGTTATAGCTGATCAGGAACATGACGCAAAAGGATATGACCAATAAGACGACAAATACGGCAATCAGCCGATTGCGCAACGAAAAAAACATCGGCGCCCCTCCCTTATGCACAACACTATAACCAAATCGGACAATTCTCGCAATAAGCGCTTACATAGGCGTTACGTCAAGCTTTTTTTCATCGTACCTGTCAAGAGTTCCTCGGTGTTGAAGCTCCTGCCCCGACTTCCAGACGAGGAGCCAACCCGACCAAGGTCCAGTTCACAAACCGTCCCCAGCCCGTTATGCCTTGCCGTCATTCCCGGTAAAATGAAGACATGAACAACGGATAGGAATTCGTTAATTCGAAACCTTGACCCCAATGATCCTGTGACATGTAAAAATAAATGAAAGCGAGTGGTTGATCATGAGAAAACTGTATCGTTCGGCAACGGATAAGCAAGTAAGCGGCCTGTGCGGCGGCTTGGCCCAGTGGCTGGGGGTTGACTCCACAGTCGTGCGGCTGGTGGCCGTCATTGCGGTATTCTTCAGCGTCGGCTCGGTCGTCGCCTTGTACCTGATCGCCAGCCTGGTCGTTCCGAAGGAACCGATCGGCAGCTACAGCTACGATGATCCGTTTTCCCCGTTTTGATCTGTAACGTATCGCAAACATTATTGAACTTAAAGGAGAGATTCGAATGAGTAGCGTATTTGATCGCATTGCCAATCTGGCGAAAGCTTCGATCCACGAAGTATTAAACAAACTGGAGGACCCGGTTCTGATGACCGGCCAATACTTACGCAACCTGGAGGACGACATTGCCGCCGCCGAGAAAATGATCAAGGAGCAGCAAATGACGGCTACCGTCCAGGACCGGAAAAGCACGGACATCGCGCATCTCGCCAAACAAAGCGAAATCCGCGCATTGACAGCCCTGGAGCAAGGCGATGAAGTTACGGCACGCCACGCTGCCGCGGAGAAAATCCGTTACGAGGAACAAGCGCAGCAGTACGCCAAGGAAGCTCAGGAAGCCCGCGATCGCGTAGCCGAGCTGGAGATTCGCCTTGCAGAAGGCAAAGCGGAATTCGCCCGCTTGAAGGAAAAACGGAACGAGTTAGCCGCCCGGGCCCGCAAAGCCCAAGTCAAAGCCGAAGCAGAACGGCCGAACTTCAGCCGCGGTATCGAAAGCGGCGCAGCGGCTCGAGGTTTCGAGCGGATGGAAGAGAAAATCCTGAACTGGGAAGCCCAGCAGGAAGTCTCGGCTAGCTATGGGAACGCGTCCGGCGTCGCGGATGCGGGCGGAACGCAATCCTCCGCCGTTAACGAAGAACTTGAACGCCTGAAGGAGCAATTGTCGAACCGGCATAACTGAGCCGTTGATATATAGAGAACCGCCCGATCGCATCTCATCGGGCGGTTCTTTAGGTTAAGCCAGCACAGAGCCCAGCTTTTTCACTTTCTCCAGCCATTTGAGACGTGTGGATTCCTGAGATGATGAGACCCTGTTGAACTCCGTAATGCGCACCGTCTTGATCCCGCAATAACCCAAAATATTGTTTCTCATCACTCGGTGCCCTGCTCGTTTATAGAACCAGCGATTGTACCAGGAAGGAGTGTCCATCGTCACGATCAAATGCGCGGTTTTCCCCTTGAGGAGTTTGTCCCAGAGCAAAGAGTTCGGTTGGTGCTTGTAGGCGAACCCGGGCAAGAAGACGCGGTCGAAGAACCCCTTCAATACAGCCGGCATCGTCCCCCACCACGTCGGATAAACAAAAACCAGATGATCGGCCCAGCGAATCAACTCCTGCGCCTCCCTCAATTCATCCTCGAGCTCGGTTCTTTGACGATAGCCGTATTTTAAAATCAAATCAAAGGCACTCCGGCTTAGATCGATTTCTCGGACCTTTGCGCTGGCTTGAGATGCGGCGGCATCCCGATAAGCCCCTGCCAATGCGGTGCAATAACTCTCGGGATTGGGGTGCCCATTAATGACCAAGACATTCATTTGGTGTCCTCCTTCGTTTTGGAACTTTCGGTGTCATCGGCTTGTGAAGAATGGTATCTTTAGCATAAGGCGAACATCCGAGCGGCGAAATGATCGATCGCGTAAAAAAATTGCGGATTCGCGCAAAGGAGGGAAACGATTCATGGATCCCCTTGGTTTTGCGGTATCGATGGTATACCCACTTCGCAAAGCTATCGCCAGAAAGGGACTCAGTTTCGAATATCTCTGCCAACTGGCGGAATTTGATATTCATTTGCTCAGCGATGTGGAAGCGCGGATCCGTGAATCCGAGCTGGAGCGGTTAAACCTTGCGGCGGCCATGTATGCGGAGGATGAGAACTTCGGCTTACATCAGGGGCAATTACGGACCTCGCGGATCTAGGCATTCTTGGTTATGTCATGATGCATTCGGAACGTATCCTGGATGCGCTCCAGGCTTATCAAAGGTACCATGTCATTTTGTGCAGCGGTTACAATCTCGAATGGGAAGAACAAGGGAACGACTTGGTTCTTCGGATTTGTAGACCGCATTCGCTTCCGATATCCCGCTATTGCTTGGACGATATGGTGAGCTCGGTTTACCATCTGCTGCTCCGGATGAGCCAGCGTCCTGTTCCGCTTCGCGAACTGCAGCTCACTTATTCCGCTCCGGAGGATCTCAGTGCGTATATTTCGTTGTTTGGGATTGAACCCAAGTTTGGCGGTAAAGAGGCCTACTTCCGGATGGATCGGGAAGTGCTGCAATTCCCGATGATGTATTCGGATCCGAGGCTGCTGAAATCCTTTGAAGCGATCGCGGAGGAAATCAAGACCAAGCTGGTGCGCGGAAAGTCGTGGTCCGATCAACTTCGCGAGTGGATGTTGACCTGCTTGCCCGGCTATTTTCCCACCCTGCAACAATCGGCAGAGGCGTTTGCGATGAGTCCAAGATCGCTGCAACTGAAGCTGAGTGAGGAGGGAACCACCTACCAGCAATTATCGGCGAGCATACGCATGGAGATGGCTAAAGCCTATTTGAAGCACCAAGAATATTCCTCCAGCGATATCGCCTATCTCCTGCATTATTCTGAGCCCAGCGCCTTCCACAATGCCTTCAAGAAATGGACCGGATTTACTCCGGGACAATACCGGGCGAAGGAACTTAGAACCGTTTAGACGTGAAAAAGAGCCCGGCAAGAACAATCTCTTGCCAGGCTCTTTAGGTTTCATGCACTTATTTGCCGTCTTTGCCGGCCTTGAAGACTTCGCTGATGGCGCCGAGGCTTCCCAGCGTTTCGATCGCATTCGATGGGATGAACACCTTGTTCGCCGGTCCCTTGGCCACTTCCTTCAACGCCTCGAAGGATTGGTACGCCAAGACCGCTTCGTTCAGGGCAGCATCGCGCAGCATTTCGATCCGCGCTTTTTCGGCAGCGGCGACCGACTCAATCGCTTTCGCTTGACCAAGCGCTTCGAGCTCTTGGGCTTGGCGGAAGCCTTCGGCTTCGCGAATCCGCGCTTCCTTGTCGCCCTCGGCTTTCAGGATTTTACTTTGCTTGTCACCTTCCGCACGCAGGATCATATCCTGCTTCGCAGCTTCCGCTTCCAGTACGATGGCCCGTTTGTTCCGTTCGGCCTTCATTTGTTTGTCCATCGCTTCTTGGATATCTACCGGCGGTCGGATATCGAGCACTTCCACCCGCTCGATCCGTACGCCCCATTTCTCCGTCGCTTCGTCCAAGGCGATTCGGATATCGGTCGAAATCTTCTCCCGACCGGACAATGTTTCGTCCAGCTCCATCTTACCGATGATTTGACGCAGCGTTGCCGTCGTAATGTTCCGCACCCCGTAGACAAAATCGGAGATGCCGTACGTCGCTTGCTCCGGATTCACCACTTGATAGAAGATGATCGTGTCGATCTGAACCTGAACGTTATCCTTGGTGATTACGGTTTGCGGAGGCACATTGGTTTGTTGAATCCGCAAATCATGATACGTCCGTACCTGGTCGATGACCGGGATCAGTACATTAAGCCCCGGCGTCAGCAAGCGGTTGAATTTACCGAGCCGTTCGACGACTCCCACCCGTTGTTGCGGTACGATTTTGACCGTCAATGAGATAAATACGACGACAACAACGACAATGATCGCAATAATTGCCCATTGCATTAAGAAATTTCCTCCCATCGTTCTACTTCGATAATTGTACTGCCTCGCTCCAGCACCCGGACCTTCTCGTCCCGGCCGATCGGGACAGTCGCCGTAGCGCTCCAAGAATCTCCCCCGACCTTCACGATGCCGTATTGCCCGGGTTCGATCGGTTCCACCACAATGCCTTGCTTCCCTACCAGTTCGGTACCGATATCCTTAAACCCTTTTGCTGCGCGAAATTTTCTGGAGAGCGGTTTCGTAAATACCGTCAGGACCAAAGCGACCAGACAGCCCGCAACAACCTGCCAGAAATAAGCTTCGGGGGCCACCAAAGCCACGGCTGTCGCAACCAGCGAACCGATGCAGAGCCATAGCAGGTAAAAAGTCATCGTCATCATCTCAAGTACCAATAAGATTCCGGCGACGATGAGCCAAATTGCCCACATTTCCATCCCCCTGTTGCACCACCTTTCAGCATTATAATTATGTATACGGTGAACATAGCAGAAAGTATCAGGGAATGATAGGGATTTGCAAAAAAAAGCACCCCGGCGCCACGGCTGGAATGCTTCTTTGAGCTCAAAGGGTTTATGGCATTGCCTAATTAACGATATAAAGCCAATATCTGGAGGACGGCCGCTTTCGTGCCTGTTGCTTCTTCGTCCCCATAGTCGAAGGATTGGACGACGTAAAGCCGTTCAGCATCTTGCAGAGCTGCGGCGAAGCTTTTGACCTCGGCCAGCGTCCCCTTCAAGTTAAGCCGAAATGACATTACAGTGAACCCCGCCGAGTTGATGTCGGCTTCATTCAGCGGTCCGGGAGCGTCCATCGGCGTAGTCTCAGCCGAGGCAGCGGACGATTCGCCGATCCCGGACTCTTCGAAGACGACCTCCCTGATCTGCACACCGGAAGACTTGGCTGCCTGTTCCAGGTCAAGCAAAGTCCCTTCCCGATCGGGTTCATCAGGTACGGCCGCCTCTTGCTTGGCCGTGTCGGCAGAAGCGTTCTCCGCCGCCAAATCCGCTCGTTTGGCATCCGCGATCGCCTGGGTCTTTTGTAGAAAGAGTTGCTTCTCTTCGTGGTCGGACTCCAAGTTCACCGACTTCGCCACCTCCGGTCGGTAACCGAAGAAATAAAACGATCCTGCCGCCAGCATCACGAGGGCAGCAATCAGCATCCAGCGGGCTCCGGCAGATCCAGACTGATGTTCCGTCTTCATTCTCCGTCACCTGCCTGTTCCGTCGTTACCGTCCCCGACCTCAGTTCAAACGTACCGATATATCCGCGTCCCGGCAACTCCTTCACCGATTGAATCAGCTCCCCGCTTAATTCCGGCTGTTCACGGAGCGAAGATGAATAAGTGCTGGCTTGGCCCAAGCTGGTGAACAGGCAGGTCCAGGCCAGACCGGCATCGCCAAAGCGAACCGTCTCCAGCGTGCTGCCGGTGGGCAACGGAGCTTCCAGTCTGCCGACCAACGTCTTCACATCGGGCCGCTGTTGTCGCAGCTTCTCGATCAACTCGACACCCGCGGCTCCGATTCCTGAAGCCCCCATGCTTTGCAGCTCGTTTTGCAGCTCTGTTTGCTGCTGCTCCGTTTCAGCGATCGAGGTTCGCAAAGCTGCCGTATCTTCCTGCACCCCCCAATACTCGTAACCGAGGTAGGCGCTGATAGCAAGCCCTGCGAGCAGCAACAAAACGGGCAGAACGAGTCCGGTTGATGCCGCACGGGGTTTGGGAGGGAGCAAATTGATGTCGATCATCGGCGTTCCGCTCCCTTCATCGCCAGGCCGAGGGCTATCGCATAACTGCCTTGGTCGGCCATGTCTTGCCCGACAAAATAAGGCGATACATCCACTTCGGACACGCTCACCTGATCAAAGGCCGCCGACAGCTGCCGGGCGATCTCCGGCTTGTCCGGCGCCGCGCCCGCGATCACGATACTTTGTACCCGTTCATGTCCTTCGTGCAGCGTATATTCGTAGAAGTTCATGATTCGGGTTACCGAGGAGACGATTTCTCCGTACCGCCACGTATTCAGCTTGTCCCCGGACATCGGCTCCAGCGGAAACGTGCGTACGAAATCGGGCAGACCGTGGTGGTACGTGTAAATCTCAGCTTCCTTGGCCTTAAAATTAATAGCCATCACATTGCTGGTCTCCCCGAGCAAGCGCTGCTGCCGGAGGATTCGCGATAGCGCGATTGCGGCCAAATCGACCGCTTCCATACGTAATCCGGCGGTTTCCAAAGACGAAACCAGCCCTTGTACGACCGGACGGGGGACGGCCGCAACGAAGGTGAGCAGAGTCTCCTCCTGTACGCGATCCTCCATCCAATGGTAATCGATCACCGGATCCTCAAAAGGCAGGCGAATGCTACCTTCGATCTCCAGCTCGGTTACGCGGCGCTGCTGTCTTTTGCTTACCTTGGGGACGTGGAGCAAACGAATAAACGACTGGGAGGTAGGGGCCGCCAAGCGAACCTTTTTCCCGGTGAGTCCCCGGCGGTTCACCCAGCGCTTCACCATATCAGTTACCCCGGTCACATCGGGAACTCCGTCCTCGTTCAGTTCGGCATCTACCGGCAGTAAGCCGGCCCGTTCCACGGTACCCCGTTTGGGGTTGTATTTGACGTAACGGATGCCATCCTCATCGATGGTAATTCCGATATGGGCCGGCCGTCGGCTCAGTAAAGAGGGATGACGTTTTGCAGATACCAATGGATGATCTCCTTTCCATACATGTAAACCACCAGGGTGCCGATCGCCAAAAAGGGACCAAACGCCAGCGTCTGGCCGCGGTTCCTGCGGCCTCGCGCCAGTTGCAGCAATCCGGCGGCCGCGCCGGCCGCGCTGGCCAGAAATAAGGCCAGGAGCACGCCGGGAAAGCCGACGACCCAGCCGAAGACGGTCAGCAGCTTCACGTCGCCCATCCCCATCCCCTTCCCGGAGGTGAGGAGGGCGATCAGCAGCAGCAGACCGCCGCCGCCAAGCGCGCCCAGCGCTTGGCTCCACAGCGGGACGCCGACCGCCAGCGGGGCGGCGACGAGCAGCACGGCGCCAAAGCCCATGACGGCGCCGTTGGGGATGATGTGCGCGGTCAGGTCCGTGACCGCGCACATCACGGCCAGGGCGGTCAGCAGCAAGCCGACCGCCCATGCGCCCGATGCACCGAACTGCAGGTGCATCAGCGCGAACAGCGCCGCCGTCGCGAGGGCGGCGGCGAGGTCTCCGGCCCGGCGCAGCCGGCCGGAGGCGGGGGCGGCGGCGCTGGCGTCAGCCGCGCCGCCCGCGGGCTCGCCCGTGGCGGCTGCTTCGCGCGCCGCCGGGCTTGCGGCTTCGCCGCCGACGGCGCGGAGCAGCCCGCGCCGAGCGACCAGCCGGCGCCCGTATCGCGCCAGGGCCGGCCCCAAGGCCAGCCCAGCGGCCAAATTCAGCGCCGTCAGGAGCAGATTAGCGTCCATTATGGCGCCTTCGCTGTACCCGGTTTACCGTTCTTCAAATCTGATGCATTAAAGTTAATGGTATCGCCACCTGTAACGACGAGCGTTACAACCGTTGCAGTACCTGTCGCTCCCAAGTTAACCGTTGTCGTATCAGCTAATGGGCTACCCGATTTCGGATCCGTAAGCCCGCTTTGGATGTACTTGTCTGTAACCAACTGCGCCAGCGTATGCGTTCCTGAGATCTCCCCATTATTTTTTGAAATCGATCTCAATCTCGCCGCCTCATACAGCTGATTCGCCGTCGCCGATCTGGCGTTTGCTTTCGTATCGTCCAGCAACCCCGTAATCAACGGCACCGCGATGGCGGCGATGACGCCGATGATCACGATCACGGCTAGCAATTCGACGAGCGTAATCCCCTTCTCTTCCTTGCGTAAACGTTGCAAACGTTGGATAAGTGCTGTCATGATTGATTAACCCCCTTAAATAATTCATAACATTTGAACCAAGATTAACTAATATTCCGATATAAGCTAAGCATCGGGATCATCACCGAGGCGATAATAAACCCAACTACACCGGCGAGCAAAAGGATCATCACCGGCTCGATCAACTGCTTCAGCTTGTCCACGGTATTCTCTACGTCGCGTTCGTAGAAATCCGCTACCTTGCCCAGCATCGTATCGATCGAGCCCGTCTCTTCGCCAACCCGGATCATCTGAGTCACCAGCGGCGGAAATACCCACGACTGGCGCAGCGGCTCAGACAGGGGCCGGCCTTGGCGCAGCGAGGTCCGGCATTCCCGGAGCGTAGCTCCGATCACCCGGTTGCCGACCGCCTTCTCCACGATGGCCAGGGCCTGCAGCACCGGCACCGCACTGGCGAACAAGGAGGACAACGTCCGTGTCAGCTGGGCGATCGCGCTTTTTCGGTTGAGCATCCCGAACACGGGGGCTTTGAGCTTGAGGTAATCCCAAGCATAGGCACCTCGCTCCCACCGCAGGAGCAGATAGACGGCGGCGACCGCCGCCAAAGCGGTCAACAGCCATAGGATCCAATGCTGCTCCAGGCTGCGGCTAAGGGAAAGCGTAAACTTCGTGATCGCCGGCAGATCCCCACCCAGTTGGGCGAACATCGCCTGAAACCGCGGAATCATAAATTTCAGCAAAAAGATAATGACAAACACGGCCATCACGCTGACGATCAGCGGATAAGTCATCGCCGACTTCACCTTTTCCCGCGTAATATGCGCCTTTTCAAAATACACGGCCAACCGCTCCAGCGTCTCCTCCATGCTGCCCGCCTCTTCACCCGCACGGATCATGTGCACGAAGATCGTCGGAAAGATCCGCGGGTACGCCGAGATCGCCCCGGAGAATGTATTGCCTTTGCGAAGCTCGGCCGTCACTTCGGCCAGCGTCTTCTTCAGCGGTTTGCTTTCAGATTGCTCCGCCAGGATCGCGGTCGCCTCAACGATGGAAATACCCGCCTTGATCATCGTGGCGAATTGCCGGCAAAACACGACGAATTGCTCGTTTTTGACCGGACTCCCTAGGTAAAACTCCTTATTCCAAACGGTCTCCCGCTTTTCGCGCAGACCGGTTACAACGATTTGCTGCCTCTTGAGCTCGGCAAGCGCGGCGGGTCGATCGGGAGCTTGCAAAGCCCCTTTGCGTTGTTTCCCCACCCCATCCTTGCCTTGATATACGTACTGGGGCATCTGGCATCTGTCCTTCCGCTTCTCACATCTGTCTATGCGCCACTCATAAATTAGAGCGTGCTTTCCGTCAAGTACGGCCGGGCTGAGGCTTCATCCACCTCGCCGAGCCGCAACAGCTCACGCAGGCTCATCTCCAGCGTGTGCATCCCAAGCTGGAAGTTCGTTTGCATCACGCTTTTGATCTGGTGCACCTTCTCCGAACGGATCAGGTTGCCGACCGCCGGCGGATTGAGCAGCAATTCCGTCGAGCAAATGCGCCCTTTCCCGCTGCGGGATGGCAGCAGCCGCTGAGACAGGATCGCCAGCAGCACCGAAGCGAGTTGAATCCGAATTTGCCCCTGTTGAGCCGGCGGAAAAGCATCGATAATCCGATCGATCGTTTGTGGCGCATCGGCGGTATGTAAGGTGGCAAAAACGAGATGCCCGGTTTCGGCCGCCGTGATCGCCGTCCGGATCGTTTCCGGATCGCGCATCTCCCCGACCAGAATAATATCCGGGTCCTGGCGAAGCGCTGCCCGGAGGCCGCTGTCAAACGATACCGTATCCAATCCCACCTCACGCTGATTGATGATCGACTTATCATGGCGATGCAGATATTCGATCGGGTCCTCCAACGTCACGATATGCTTACGCTGCGTATGGTTGATATGGTCTATCAACGAGGCCAAAGTCGTCGATTTCCCGCTTCCGGTTGGGCCGGTAACGAGAAACAAGCCTTGCGGCTTCTGGGCCAGCTTCAGCAGCACGGGCGGGAGATGTAAGGTTTCGAAGGCCGGGATGGATGGCGATATGACCCTTGCCGCGATACTGATCGAGCCCCGTTGCCGGAATACATTGATCCGGAACCGGGAGATCCCAGGCACGCCGTAAGAAAAATCCAACTCCCCTTGCTCCGTGAATTTCTTGTACTGCGCTGGGCTCATCAACTCCTGCACGATCTGCTCCAGCGTGGACGGCGACAACAGCTCCTCGCCCAGCGCTTGAAGCATCCCGTCGATCCGCAGTACCGGCGGTGAATTCACCGTCACATGCAAATCGGATGCACCGGCATCAAAAGCGTGTTTCAACAGTCCGTTAAACGTTTCGTCCGTTACGATAGGTTCCTGGTTCATCGCTCTTCCTCATCTACTTCGCGGATGATTTCCTGCAGGGTGGTTCGTCCCTCCAGCGCTTTCTGAATCCCGTCGGCAAACAGTGTCGTCATTCCTTGCTCCTTCGCCATCTGGCGTAGTTCAGGGATTGAACAGCCGTCCACGATAGCCGAACGAAGATCATCGCTAATGAGCAGGGCTTCATGCACCGCCATCCGGCCGCGGTAGCCGGTTTTGCCGCAAGTGCCGCAGCCGGCGCCGCGGTACAGCTTGTCCGTGCGTATGCCAAGCCGCTCCAGGTAAATCATTTCCTGCTTATCTGGCGTATAGGCGGCTTTGCAATCCGGGCAAATGCAGCGCACCAGCCGCTGAGCTACGATCCCGATTAGCGAGGACGCGATCAGGTACGGTTCGATGCCCATGTCGCGCAACCGGACGACCGTACTTACCGCATCATTCGTATGTAAGGTCGAGAATACGAGATGGCCCGTTAACGAAGCTCGAATTGCAATTTCCGCCGTTTCCAGGTCACGTATTTCTCCCACCATGATAATATTAGGGTCCTGCCGCAAGATCGAACGCAGCCCCCTGGCGAACGTCAGTCCGGCCGCAGGATGAACCTGCATTTGGTTCACGCCGTCAAGCATGTATTCCACTGGATCTTCGACCGTTATGATGTTCGTTTCCTCTCGGTTCAGGTGCTGTAATGCCGAGTACAGGGTCGTCGTTTTCCCACTTCCCGTTGGTCCTGTCAGCAGGACCATACCGTGCTGCTTTTCGATCATTCGCCGGAACAAGCTTAACGAATGCTCCGTCATGCCCAGTTTGTCCAATCCCTTGACGCCGTCGGCGAGATCGAGCAGCCGCATGACGATTTTTTCCCCATGAACGGTAGGCAGCGAAGACAATCGAATATCAATGGGTTTGCCGTCCACCAGCATCTTGATCCGGCCGTCCTGGGGCAGCCGCCGTTCGGCTATGTTCAAGTTGCCCATTATCTTCAGTCTGGCGATAATCACGCCTTGCATCGACTTCGGAACGGTCCGCTCGTTGCGAAGCTGTCCGTCGATCCGGTAGCGGATCGCAAGCTGCGTATCCATCGGGTCAACATGGATATCGCTGGCCCCAAGGCGCACCGCCTGCTCAATCATTTGTTGCACCAGCCGGACGACAGGCGAATCCTCGCCCAAAATCACCGAATCTAGGGCATCGATTTGAGCGACGCCAGCTCCGAGATCCTTAATCATTTCGTTCATGGAGTCCTGCAGGCCATAGAGCCGGGCAATTCCTCGCTGCAGCTCTCCCCGTGAAATAATCGCCGGTTCGATCATAAAGCCGGTGCTCATACGAAGGTCGTCGATGACAAACAAATCCAAAGGGTCCGCCATCGCGACCATCAGCTTACGTCCGTCCACGCGGATCGGGAGCACTTGATAACGTCTGGCCATCTGCTCCGGAATGACCTGGCTCAATTTGGCATCGATTTGAAACCTTGACAACGTGACATGCGGGATACCAAGTTGAAACTCCAACACCTCGATGAGCTGGTGTTCCGTCAGGACGCCTTGCGCCAGCAACACGTCGCCGAGTTTTTTCTTTGTACGCTGCTGTTCCTCCAAAGCGGTTTGCAGCTGCGGTTCCGTGATGATTCCGGATTCCAGTAGAAGTTCACCCAACCTTTTTTTGATCGTGTACATGGTTCACCTCATCACTGTTGGAATTTTTAAGAGAATCTGAGAGTGCATGTGCTGAAAAAAGCTGTTACGAGGTTAGTTCCAAAGGCCTAATCCAGTACGTTCAGGTCATTTGATAGATTACACGAGGGAAATTTATGCAACCTTAATTTCATAACGATTATATACCTTTCGCAAAAACGATGCTATCATTTTTATAGTAAAATATACCTAGAATACATAGCTCGACAGGACTCTCCATCGACTAACAAGACTCAACATTTTTTTATACCGTTTGAAAGCGAGTGGATCGTCATGAAATCCGCCTTGAACCCCAAAAAATCTTCCCTTCGGCATAAGATTGCTCGGGAAGACGGTCTGACGCTACTCGAAGTGGCCCTTGCGCTAGTTATTCTCTCGATCGTCAGCTTATATTTTCTATCCTATTTCACGAACAGCGCCACGCAGAGCAAGCTTACGAACCAACGCCTGTCTGCGACCCATTTGGCCAACGCCCATCTGCACAAGATTCAGGCCATGGAGTTCTCAGTGCTGCAAACCTGGGCCAATCGCCCCCCGGGTACGCTGCCTAATGCGACGAAGGACATCTACCTCCTGACGACCGAGATCAGTGACCGCAATTCGAAATACGCTTCCAATCCCGACATTCTGTACATCACCGTAACCGCCTATTGGCAGCCCGATCCATCCCAAGGAGCCGGCAAATATAGGCATAACGTCTCGATTACTGGCGCCGTCAAGAAGAACTATGCGACTGCTGCGGGAGGGAGTTTACCATGAAGCTTCGGATGGAGCTGATTCGCCGTGAAGACGGCATCACACTCGTGGAGCTGCTGGCCGCTTTGGCTTTGTCCGGTCTCCTGGTCATTTTGGTGTCCACCGTGTTGACCACCTCGCTGTTCGCTTTTGGACGAGTCAACCATGAAACCGAGCTGCGAAATGAAGCGATTACGCTGAGTTCCGCGCTCCAGGCCAAACTGAGAAACGCCGCGGCGATCTCAAGTTCTGGAAGCAGCTTTACCCAATTTCAGGCTGAGGTGGTCACCGACGCGCTTTCGGAGGCAACCCAGACGATCCGCTTCCAACTGAACGGTGGACAGCTTCTCCTTGACGGTGTCCGGTTCAGCGACGAAACGCTGGATTTAACCGGCACCACGTTCACCAAGGGACCCAACGATTTACTTCTGAACCTGAAAGTTGCGCTCAAGAATGAGCCCAAGGTGGAACCCATCTATTTATTCGTTTCGATTAAACTTATATCGTGAGGTGCGTAGGGATGAAAGGACGAGGACAAGCCGCTTTTCGCCAAGAGCAAGGTTATGCCTTGATCTCCGTATTGCTTCTGGTTGCCCTCCTTCTCGTGGTGGGCACTCTAGTCATGCAGTCTGTGACGAACTCCCAAGGCATGGTGAACGTCTCTGAAGATATCGTCTCCGCTCAAGCCGACGGCGAAACGAAGCTGTTGATCAAGCTTTCCGAACTCAGGGCTGCCGTGATGGCGCTGATGAAGAAGGACAAGGTCACGCTGGAGGATGTCAAAGCTGCCGCCGCTCCTTATGTAGAGTCAGATACGGTAACTTTGGACAAGGAAAACCAGCGATATGTCGCCATTGTCAAAGCCGACGGGGTGTCCGACAAAATTACGCAAACCTTTCGGCGGAAGGTGGCAATTACACTATCCTTCACCCCGGGCGATCCTTCCCCGGGATCCGGAACGGGAGGGTATGCCGTTGTTAGCTTTGGAGCCCTGGCGTTGAACGGAACGACGATCAATGGCAACGTCTATTCGGCAGGTGCCGTCGCCAACAATCAGTCCAAAATCAATGGAGTGCTTGTATCCCCTACCATTCCGGGCGGATCTGGTTTAACTCCACCGGATAAGCTGGATATTTTCTCCATTGTCCATCAGGTTGATAAGGAAATGAAGACGACGAAATCCGCCCTCTTTTCCACTCCGGCCACACCCCTGGATTTCGAGGTCAAAGCCAACGCCAAGTATACAAAATCAACCGTATTGAATTCGATCAAATTGATGCCCAATGTCACTTTAACGGTGGATGGCGATCTTTGGGTGAACGGCGGGGTAACGATGGAGGCTAATTCCTCGATTGTTGCCAGCGGGATCATCTACATTAGCGGGGACTTGCTCATGAACAGCGGGAACAACATGAAATTACAAGGCAGCCGGATAAAAGTAAACGGCACAACCAATTTTAACAGCGATCCTACGGTGAACATAACTGGGGATTTCTACGGAAGCACGTTAAACACGAGCGGTACGTTACTGGCGAAAAACATCTATTTAACGGGAACCTCAAACGGCAACCTCAATGGCAGCAATCAATTCGCCTTGTTCGCTGCGGGTTCGGTCAACCTGAATAACGGGAACTCCCCTTCGACCCTAGCGGGCAGCGTCTATACGAACGGAGCGTTAAATATCAACGGTAACGACAAAGTCATCATCAACGGCTCCACCGCTCCCCCTACGCCCCCCGACAAACCGTCGGAGATCAAGTTTGAAGAGAAGAACGTTGTGATCAACTGAATGGTCTCAGCGCGGAAACACTTTATGCCGTGAAATAGCGCACGGGAGCGCTTGAGCTATTCTAACGGACTCCAACGCCGTTATTTCGGGATAACAGCCAGCGATAAAAATGTAACGGACCCCACAGACCTTATTTGGCGTTTTTGAGCTACATGCACGGGATTTTCGGTCAAATAACGGCTCTAAGGTCCGTTAGAATTTGGAAAGGCCCCATTTGGGGCAAATAAGGTCTCTCAGGTCCGTTAGAGTGACCACTAGTGACCAATAGCATGCGATGAGCCGATGAGCCTAACGCAGCGCACAAACAAACCGGCCGCCATCGCGAGCCGGTTTGTTCTTTGCAATTTACTTCAAAGACTCCGCGATCCGGATCAATTCGCTTTCGTCTAACCCTTTGGCGATCAGATCAAACATCACGCCATCCGCCTCCCAAGCAATCGAATTCCCATTCACGATGATAGCATCCGAACCACCGATCTTGGTCTTCTTTACCGCTCCCTCCGTAGAGCTGGCATAAGCGGTTTCTTCGTCGGCTAGCCGCTGCTGAATGTAAATTTCATTTCCGTTACTCGCTTCGGCAAAATACAAACTGATGTATTTCGGGCTCGCTGTCCCCTGTTCGTCGAGATATTGTTCGGCCCGTTTAAAGGCGTAACCTTCCGGCAAGAACGCTGGCATTTTGACCTGGAATGCGGTGTGTTGACTCAAGGCTTCCGGGTCGGATAACGTAAGAATCCCTTCCTTCACCTCAGCTTCCGCTTGGGCCTTGGTCACGATTTCCTCGTTGTCAAATCCGGCAATCTCCTCGCCATCCGCGGTATACAACGTCCCTGTATGCGAGTTCATCTCGTAGACGGGTTTACCGTCCTTCGTGAACACTTTGCCCTGCAAAGCTTCCGGCAACGGGATTAACGCTTCCTCCGAAGGAGATTCGACCTGATAGACGGTGATATGTCCTAACGTAACCGTGGAAATAATCCGATCGAGCAAGCCGCTGGCAAACGACGAAGGCGTAAATCCGATCCCGATGACCAGAATCAGCGCCGCGGCAACAGCCACCGCTCCGGCAAGCTTGCGACCTGTAAAACCACGGACGGCGCCGCGAGCAGAAGTAGGGTTCGTGATCCGCTTTTTTACCGCCTCTTTATGAATTCCCGCACCCAGTTCGGCAGCGGCAAGCGCTCCTCCGAAAGCTACCAACTCGGCGTACTCTCCGGTCTCACTCACGGGATCCTCGCGTCCTTCCAGCAGTGCGTCCACTTCAGCTTCAAAACGGCGGTATTGTTCTTGGTTGTCCATCCTTATCCTCCCTTTCAAGTTCCAACTTTAACTTCTTCGTAGCGCGAAACAGCATCACACCGATATGGCTTTCGCTTAAGCCTATAAATTCGGCAATTTGAACATTCTTCAGACCAGCACCGAATTTGAGGGCTATCAAATGTCGTTCCTGGGGCTTTAACGTCTGTAAAGCTCGACTCATTTCCGTCTCCGCTTCTCGGACGAGGGTCCGGTCCTCCGGCCCTTGCTCTCGAGATGGAGACTCTTTAAACAGATCCAGGGAAAACCACTTCCGTCTCTGCTGCTTACGGTAATAATCGTTTACCGTATTGCGGGCTATGGCGATCAGCCATGCCTCAAACGGGGAGCGATCTGCCCGAAAGGTACCATAGCGGGTCAATACCTTCTCGAAGACCTGGCTGGTTAAATCCTCTGCCGTATAATCGCAGTCCACCCGGAAGCGAATATATTTAAAGATTCGGGTATAGTAGGTTTCAAAAATCACTTCAAACTCCGTATCGGCCGATACGGCTGTCCGCTCTTCTTGGTCTCGCTTGTCCTGCTCCTTCACGGATGGAAACAGCGCGCGCTGCTGCAGCATGTTCCTTCCCCTCCTTTCTCCAAGGGACGGATTTCTTGGGGCCACTTCCTCCGCGCGGCAGGATGCCGCCTCCAAGCCATCCGCATGTTAATACGTTTAAGACCCGGTAATCATTACACTTGCCTACAAAAAAAACCGCCGGGCTTACGCCCAGCGGTTCGAATTTATTCTCATTGCTTTAGATTACGCAGTCACGACGTCCAGATCCACGTCGCGTTTGAATGCCTCGGTGTCGTTCTCGCCGAGGATCTTTCCGGTGATCACACCCGCGGTGATCGAGTCATTGACGTTCAAGGCAGTCCGGCCCATATCGATCAACGGCTCGACGGAGATCAAGAGGCCTGCCAAAGCGACCGGCAAGTTCATCGTCGACAGCACGATCAGCGAAGCAAACGTCGCTCCTCCGCCGACGCCGGCGACCCCAAACGAACTTATGACAACAACCAGGATCAACGTCAGAATGAAGTCCCAGCTCATTGGATTAATTCCTACGGTTGGGGCAATCATGACGGCCAGCATTGCGGGATAAATCCCGGCGCAGCCGTTTTGCCCGATCGTTGCGCCAAACGAAGCCGACAAGTTGGCGATCCCTTCCGGTACGCCCAGACGTTTAGTCTGTGTTTCCACATTCAGCGGAATCGTTGCAGCACTCGAACGCGAGGTGAACGCAAACACCAGCGTCGGGAGCACTTTACGTACATATTGGATCGGATTGTAACCAAATACGGCCAACAGGATCAGGTGAATAATAAACATCACGATCAATGCCACGTAGGAAGCACCGACGAACTTGATCAGCTTCAAAATCTCTTCCGCATTGGTTGTGGCCGCGACGTTCGTAATCAATGCCAAGATGCCGTAAGGCGTTAAACGCAGCACCAGCGTAACGATCCGCATCACGACGGCATAAACCGCTTCAACCACTTTGCGGAACGTATCTGCCTGCTCCGGCTTCTTCTTATCCAACCCAAGCACCGCTACCCCGATAAATGCTGAGAAAATCACGACCGCCAAGGTCGAGGTGCTCCGCGCGCCCGTCATATCCGCAAACGGATTGGTCGGAATGAAATCCAGCACTTGCTGCGGAATCGTCTTGTCTTCCACCGTACCGAGCCGTTCCTCAAGCGCCGTCCCGCGCGCCTGTTCCCGTTCGCCCGCCTGGATTTCGATCGCCTTGAGATCGAAGCTCAAGCTGGTCACGATACTGACGCTCGCCGCGATCGCCGTCGTAATCAACAGCACCGCGATAATTAGTCCGCTCATTTTGCCCAAATTCTGCTTGCCTTTCAGGTTCATGATCGCTGAGATGATCGATACCATGATCAGCGGAATCACGACCATCTGCAACAGCCCTACGTAACCTCGGCCAGCCAAGTTAAACCAGTCGGTTGACTTCGCAATAATCTCCGAGCCAGCCCCATAGGACAACTGCAAGATAATGCCGAACACTAGCCCAAGGCCCAGCCCGGTAAATACCCGTTTTGTAAAAGAAACGTGCTTCTTCTGCATCCAAATCAGAACGCCGATCAGCACCAGCATGACAGCTACATTAATGATGATACGCAAGGTATCCATAATCAGATCTCCCCCTGAAAAAATAATACATAAATTCGTCTTCGCACCCGCTGGGCAAACGCCCAGATGCGAATTACAAATCGTATGATATCACATATACGAGTATTTTGATAGGATTAATTTTTACAGAGCTTGTCATGGAATTGAAGACGTTCCATCCTCTCGTATAAGACCGTAAACCAGCGGCCATACCATACAGTGAATCCGTTCATCATAGTCGAGTTCCAACGTTTGCGCATTATTATTAGGTGATGATTTAACGATTATGGCTTATTTTAAGGTAAATGAATAGGATTGTTCTATGTTCTATCCCTTAAATCAGCACTATTTGAACTAAATAGGGAGTATCACTGAGAAATTCGAAGATAATGATGAGTATTATTAAAAAAACACCGAATTTTCATCGATTTCATTTGTGCAAACGTTTTAATAATGTCATGAAGTCAGGTATGATGGTGAAATAAAGGGACTATTCGGAAAGGAAGATGATCCATGCAAACCACAGGCCTTCTCCGACTTACGAAGTTACGGCGGATTGGAAGCGCTGTCCTCATCCTGCTGCTGCTGGCGGGTTGCACCGGAACGCCGGACGGCAACGCCTCAACCCCGAAACCAAAGGACAACAACACGGGAACAACGGCAGATTCAAGCCATAACTCGGACGGGGGTGCGAAAGCTGTTACAGCCGATGCCGTAGATCCCCAACCGTCTACGGTATTCTATGAAGTCTTCGTCCGTTCCTTCGCCGATTCGAACGGCGACGGCATCGGAGATTTCAAAGGCTTGACCCGCAAGCTCGACTACTTGAACGACGGAAACCCAGATACCGACTCCGATCTGGGTATCGGCGGGATTTGGCTGATGCCGATTAACCCTTCGCCAAGTTACCACGGCTATGATGTGACCGACTATCGGCAGATTAACCCGGACTATGGTACATTGGACGATTTCCGCGAGTTTCTGAACGAGGCGCATAAACGCGGGATCAAGGTCATCATGGATTTGGTCGTCAACCATACCAGTAAGGAGCACCCTTGGTTCAAGGAGGCGGCTGCCGATAAATCCAGTAGTTATCGGGATTGGTACGTATGGGCCGAGGATAGCGGAACGGCCACGTCCGGCTCCAGCGCCGCTGGAAGCGGTAACCCTTGGCATAGTGTGCGGGGCGACCACTATTTAGGTATATTCTGGGAAGGGATGCCCGATCTCAATTTTGATAACCCGAAAGTACGGAAAGAAATCACCGCGACAGGTCAGTTTTGGCTGAAGCAGGGTGTGGACGGGTTCCGACTAGACGCCGCAAAGCATATCTATGAAGATCTGCAGACCGATAAGAGCCAAGCGACCACGGACAAGAACGTTGCCTGGTGGCAGGAGTTCCGTAGCGGGTTAAAGGAAGTTAAGCCTGACGCCTATCTCGTGGGGGAGGTATGGGATCCTTCGGCGGCGCTAATCGCTTCCTATTTGGATCAGGCGCTGGATTCCGGGTTCAACTTTAGCTTAGCCGAAACCATTCTCAGCAGCGTCAAGACGGAAAAAGATGCGAATATCCCCTTCACTCTGGAGCGTTCGTATAAGCTGTATGGCGAGAAATCCGGCGGCCAATTCGTCGACGCCACGTTCCTGACCAACCATGACCAGAACCGGGTCATGACCCAGCTGGAGGGGGATTTACCGCATGCGAAGATGGCGGCAAGCTTGCTGCTGACACTTCCCGGCAACCCGTTTATTTATTATGGCGAGGAAATCGGCATGTATGGCGCAAAGCCTGATGAGCTGATCCGCGAGCCGATGCGCTGGACGCAGGACGACAGCGAAGGGCAAACGACCTGGGAGACCGCGGAGTACAATGCCGGCAAGAAAGGCCTTAGCATAAGCGAACAAGCCGGTGACCCGGCTTCGTTGCTGTCGCATTACCGCAAGATGATTCAGATCCGGAACGAGTTTCCCGCGCTCAAAGACGGTGCCATTCAGGAATATGAAACGGACCAGCCGGGAATAACGGCCTTTGTGCGCATCACGGAGGACCAGGCCGTACTGGTTGTTCACAATCTGACCGGTGATAAACTTACGTTCACATTGGACCCGAATCAAGCGGACGGTAAGAGCTTCGCCAAGCTGGTGGCTGAAACGAGCGAAGGAGCGGAGCTTAGCGAGAATACGCTAGTAATGCCAGCATATTCGACGGCCATTTTGGAATAAAGCTCGCTGTTTTATCGCAACCGAGTTGCCGCTGCCCCAACTTGGTGTCGCTCCGTTCCGACTTCACATACCGCAGTTACATGGGCCTCGCAACGGCCCGTAACGGACTGTAACGGACTGTAATGACGTTATTCGATCCTATAATGCGGACTTCTTTACGTAACGGACTCCAGTGACGTTATTTGGGCCAAATCGAGCATTCGAAGCGAATCGAGACCCAAATAGCGTCTCCTGAGTCCGTTAGCTGCCTTCCAGAAAAATAAACGCTCCGGCGGAAGGAAGCCTAGCTTTCCTTCAACGCCGGAGCGTTTTTAATTATGCAAACTAGTTAGTGGCTCCCCGCTCGTTCTCCCTGAAACGCGCTAAGCGAACGTTGCAATTGAGCTGCCAGCTCTTCCAGCCGAGCTGACAGATCGACCAATCCGGCGCTGACCCGATGCTGCTCCTGAGACATCGAGGCAACCTCCTCAGTGGAGGCGTTGGTTTGCTCCACAACGGAACTGACCGTATCGACGAAATCATGCAGGATCGATTGCGAATGCAGCAGCTCCTGAACGGAGGTGGATGAACTCCGGATCTCCGTCACAAATTGCTCCATCTCCCTTTTGACGTTCTGGAAGATGCCGGCCGCCTCTTTCACGGCTTCCGTTTGCGCGGTAAACAACGGGGAAATGCCTGTCAGCACCTCAACGGTTTGTCCGATCGCCTCCTGGATCTCCTCGGTGATCGCCGACACCGTCTGGATCGATTCGCCCGAAGCTGCAGCCAGCTCGCGAATTTCTCCGGCGATGACCATGAACCCTCTGCCGGCCGACCCGGCTCGGGACGCTTCGATCGAAGCGTTGAGGGACAATATATTCGTCTGCTTCGTCATTTCAACCATCGGGGCGAGGATCGATCGAATCGAGCGGGTGCTCTGGTTCAGCTTGTCCGAATTTTCTTCCAGCTGGGCCATCATTCGTGAAACCGATTCGGTCTTCTCCACCAGCTGTTCCATATACGATTCCCCTCGTTGGCTCACGTCGATGACCCGGCCAGCCGATTCGTCCATCGCCGCGTTGACCTGAGCCACCCGGCCCATCTGGTTGCCGATTCTCTCCGCCGTCTCGGTTCCTTTCTCCGCTTCCACGGCCAGGCTTTCCGCCCCGGCTGCAATTTCCCCGGTTGCTTGCGCAATTTCAGCAGCGGTTTGCGACGTGTCGCGCGAGGCTCTCGTCAGATTCTCCGCCGTAGTCAACAATTCTGCCGCAGACACGTTCGTTTGTTCCACCAGCCGAGATATTTGCTCTAACATCCGGTTAAAGCTGTGGCCCAAACGTCCGATTTCGTCACGTCCCTTGAAATGAGTGCGAACCTGCAAATTCCCGCTTTCGCCTTCCTCCATCAAACGGCAGAGCTTCTCCAAAGGCCGGCCGACCATGCGCACCAGTAAATAGCCGATCAGCACGGCAACCACTACGGCACCCAATAGCACAAATAACATCACGACCAGCAGCCGGTCCGCCGCACTCAGAAAATCACTCTCCGGGGCATACCCCACAATTCTCCAATCGACCGTCTTTAGTTGTCTATAGACGACCAGCTGCTGTACCCCTTTCTCATCCGCGGCTTGGAATGAGCTCTCTCCCGATTGTGCATGCTTCGCGTCAATCTGGATCACAGAATCCGTCTCCAAGAGGGTCTTATCCGCCGCATAGACAATACGGTTATCTGCGGTAAGCACCCGAACCTGACCGCTCTTTCCAATTTGCAGGTTACCCAAAATGTCGCCCACTGCCTGCGCTTTGATCTCAAACAGCAGGATGTACTCCGCCTCCGGGTGATTCATGTTCCTCAGCAACCTAGCCATCGTAATCGTCGGCTCGGTGTAGGCGCTAAAAAAGCCCTTCTGCAACGCCGGAAACCATACGGGTTCTCCTTCGGCCTCCAGCACCGATTTCACCCGCGCTTCCACCGCCTCGTCCGTACGCACCGAGCTGACCCCCGAGGACTTATACGATTTCACATCCTCCAGACCTTTGGTGACCAGACGCACCCCTTGAAGTCGATCGTCAGCCCCCTTCAACGTATCGAGTTTCTTACGAATTCGATCTTCGGCTTTCGTTCTGGCGACGGTTCCGATCCCCGGTTGGTTAACCGTTTCCAAATCGCTCCGCAACGTTTGATCGACGGCTAACTGCCGCGAGGACGCCTCATATTGGTCAAACAGAAAGTCCAGCTTGTCCGCGGCCTGCTCCACCGCCTGAGTGGATGCCGATGCCACCTGCTCACGGATAATTTCCCGCGACGCCCGGTAAGAACTGAATCCTAGTACTGCCGACAACAATACAACTGCAGCAAATACAATCACAAACATCTTCAAACCCACGGAATTCCAATGCCACTGACCGCGAAGCTTCTTCATACCCCGCATCCCCTTTTACAATATATGTATACAAAAAAAGGGTATAGCCCAGCTCGACTGAGGCTATACCCGGGTGTCTATTCTCTCTTGCTGCGTTATCCTTTGCTAGCGCCTGATGTTAAGCCGTCAACAAGCAACCGCTGTAGGAACATGAACAGGATGGTAATCGGCAGTGCGATCAGAACCGCCCCTGCGGCAAACAAGGTAAAGTTACTGTTTTGGTTACTGCTGACCATATCCCACATGCCAACCGCCAGCGTCCAGTTTTCCTTCGTCCGCAGCACGAGCCGAGCAAAGATAAAGTCAACCCATGGACCGACAAACTGGGTTAACGCCATATAAGTCAGCATCGGCTTGGACAGCGGGAGAATGATGCGCCGGAAGATCAGGAAGTTGCTGGCGCCGTCAATCCGCGCCGCTTCATCGAGCGATCGCGGAATCGTATCGAGAAAGCCCTTCGCGATAAACGTACCGCCGAGCGGGGCCCCTGCCGCATACACGATAATCAGCGCTATATGCGTATCGAGAAGCTGCAGCTCCCTGAGCAGCAAGTAAATGGCGATCATGCTCATGAAGCCCGGGAACATCCCCAGAACAAGCATGCCGGATAGCGCCGTTTTGCGTCCACGGAACCGAAACCGGGATAACGCATAGCTGGTGAGCAGTGTCAGCAGCACGCCCAGGAGCATGGAGAAAACAGCGATTTTCAGCGTATTTAAGTACCAGGTGCCAAACAAATACGTTTTCGATGTAAATAGTTCGGTATAGTGATCAAACGTAAACTTCTCCGGAATCAGCGTTTTGCTATATAGCGATTTACCTGGCCGCAAAGAACCGAAGACGACCCATAGCACCGGGTAAACGGCGGCAATGCACAGTATAACCAGCATCACGTAACTGGCACCCAGCCGAATCGCGTTTCGTATTTTCCGTCCGCTCATTGGATCATATCCTCCTCTTTAAACGACTTGGTTCTGCGGTAGTTGTAAATCGAGAACGAAGCGATAATGATGAAAATAATGATCCCGATAGCAGAGGCCATGTTGTATTTGTTTTGGTTCAAGGTCAGTTTGTAGAGCCACGTAACCAGGAGGTCGGTAGCCCCGGCGTATTGATAATCGCCTTTGACCGGATCACCGCCCGTTAGCAGGAAGATGGCGTTAAAGTTGTTGATATTACCGGCAAATTGAGTAATGAGCGTCGGTGCGGTCGTGAACAGGATCATCGGAAGCGTAACGATTCTGAACTTCTGATATCCGGTAGCTCCGTCCACTTCGGCCGCTTCGTACAGATCCTTCGGAATCGTGGTCAACACGCCCAGGATCAGCAGCATGGAAACCGGAATCCCGACCCACATATTGACGACGATGACCGTAACCTTCGCCCAGAACGGGTCAGTCAACCACGGTAATCCGCCTAGCCCGAAATATCCGAGGTATTGGTTAATCGGACCAAACTGGCCATTAAACATATTTCTCATGACAAGCAGCGAAATCAGCTGCGGAATGGCGTAAGGAAGAATTAAAATCGTTCTCCATAGCCCCTTAAAGCGAATGCCCTTCTGATTGATAAGCAAGGCCACAAGCAACCCGCCGAAATAAGTCGTTACCGTCGACAAAATCGCCCAGATAATCGTCCAGGTTAAGACGCCGTAAAAGGTATGGCTCCAGGTTTTTAGCGCCACCAGATTCTTAAACGTTCCGAATCCGACCCAATCAACCAGCATGGCTGGCGGAATGTGCTTCGGCGCCGAGTAGTTGGTAAACGCGAGCAAGATCATAAAGATGATCGGCATCACGGTAAAAAATAAAATCCCGACAGCGGGGATACTCAAAAAAGCAACAGCGAATTTATAATCTAGCACATAGCGAACCGATTGCTTAAAGTTATTTGACTTCTTGCCTTTATCTCTCTCTTCCCCGATTTTGCGGGCGTCTCTGACGTTCATGACGTATACAAGAATGAACACCGCCAAGAACAGTAAGGTAATCAAGCTCTGAATCATGATGAAAATAGAGTGATCTCCATCCACCCATTTTCCTTTGACAAGCATTCTAGGCACTTCGCCAAGCGTAATCATACCCCAAACCGCATTGCCCAAATTACGAATAAAATAAGTGATCCCGAACGCTTCAATCAGCATCATCAACAAACCTTTGATGATCTGCCGATTATACAGCTGACCGAGCCCCATGCACAGTATCGACAGGATCGTCGCGTTTCTCTTGTGTCGGTCCATTTCCCTTCCTTCTCCTCTCCTACGGGAAATTAAGGAATGACCCGCCGCTAACAGCGGCGGGCAGATCGCTTCCCTCGTACGTCGTTTACTTATTCAGCCGCTCCGTTATTCAAATCCTTAATTTGCGTTGCGGCCTTTTCCATAGCTTCTTTCGGATCGGCATTATTATTCCAAATCTCCGGCAGTGCCGCATTTACAGGAGCCCATACGTTAGCCATTTCCGGAATAGAAGGCATTGGCTGCGAGTTCTTCGCTTGCTCAGCAAACGCCGATACGTAAGGATCGTTTTTGATTTGATCAGTTTCCAGCGCTTCAAGGTTCGTAGGTACTGCGCCAACTTTTTCGTTCAGCAACAATTGAGCGTCTTTCGTGGAAGCAAAGTTCGCGAACAATTTCGCTGCGTTCGGGTATTTCGTAAAGGAGTTCACGACCCAAATTTTAATCCCGGAGAAAGTGATCGCCGTTTTGCCGTTAATGGACGGATAAGGAGCCAGACCCAGGTTGTCGCCGAGAGCTGCCTTGTAGCCGGCCAATTCCCAAGGACCGTTGATGTCCATTGCTACGTCGCCTTCGTTAAACAAGCTGCGTTTAATGTCCGGGTTGATGTCGCCGCTATTGATCGGGAGAATTTCTTTCAAGCTTTGGAACACTTTCATACTTTCGATGGCTCCATCGGACGTTAAGCCGATATCGTCAGGGTTTGTGCCATTATCGCCGAACAGGTAGCCTCCCGTGCTGGCAATAAACGGATAGTTAAAGTACATGTTCCCAACTTCCCACATGATGCCGTATTTATTCTTCGACTTGTCGGTGAACGTTTTGCTAAACTCGATAACGTCACTGAAGTCTTTTGGCGCTTCGGGAAGGATCGATTTATTGTAATACAGAGCCATCGTTTCGGCTGCCCGCGGATAACCATAGAGCGTACCGTCGAAAGTTGCGCCTTGGATCGAAGCTTCTGTATTGTTCTTCGTCGTTTCTTCGGCAAACACGTCGTTCGCCAAAATCAGACCGGAGGTTGCTGCGTTGCCCAAGTGATCGTGAGGAACGATCAGAACGTCGGCAGCGAGACCGGATGGTCCGTCTTGCGTCAATTTACCGATTTGATCGGTTGGAGCCACTTCTTCGATTTTTACGTTTACGCCGTATTTCTCCGTAAATTGTTTGGCGATTTCTTCTGTAAATACTTTCTCTTCTTTACTTTCCCAAACGACCAGTTCCGCGCCGTCTTCCGGAACGATCGACTCTGCGGAAGCATTGTCAGTTCCCGCATTTCCAGTGTTTTCGGTTTGGTTCGCCGGAGCATTCGCACTTCCGTTGTTGCCACCGTTATTATTCGATCCGCAAGCTGTGATGGAAATAACCAAGGACAGCGCCGCAACCAAGGTCAATGCTTTTTTGAACTTCATTACAATAACCCCTCCTAAATGTTTATATAGACGTTTTTCAAGAATTTTGCGCAAACGTTTTCAGAAAGTGCTTGAAACTATTTCGCCGTTGCGACTTCTATCTCCAATAGTTTAGCATTTCCCGCCCGAAAGCGCTTTATCCACGTAACACATCATACATCATGGCATGCTACTTGTAAAAACGTTTGCACAGTCCTAAACTGGGGGTAAATCATTTCTTTTCTCCTTCTCTCTTTTATTTTCTCCGATATTCGCATTTTTTATGTATTCACGACTTTGCCATACGCTAGCATTCGAGGCACGTTTGCGCGTTTTCTCCCTATGTATCAAGCGGTGTTTGTCCTTTTTGTCTACGATTACTTCCCTACTTTCATTCAATCCAACTCTCTTTGGCCTTCTGTCTTGTGCAATGGTTTGAACAGTGTTATAATCCGGATCAATGAGTGCAATACTAGCTTTGCCGCTCGGTTCAATAAGTTGAAGGCGCTGTTATCGAAAGGTACATCCTCGGCCCGTTACTGGCTTGGATGTGCCTTTTTTTGCTTAGGCAACAAACCAGCTGGGACGGAGCCTGGCGGACGAAGCGATCTAAAAACCGATTTAGGAGGAATTTATTATGTTACTCGAGGCCGTGTATCATCGTCCCAAACTCAATTGGACTTATGCTTACGACAACAGAACACTCCATTTGCGCCTGCGGGCCAAGAAGAACGATCTCACCGAGGTTTATGCTTTTGTTGGAGACAAATACATGTGGGATCAAAGCAAAGAGCTGATTCCGATGACCCTCATGATCAGCGACGAGATGTTCGACTACTGGGAATGCGCTTATCAACCGCCGCTGCGCCGGACGAGATACGGCTTCTTGCTGAAATCCGGCGAAGAGCAAATCTGGATGACGGAAAGCGAATTTACGAAGGAACGACCGGCTGGTCCTGAACGGCTGTTCGAGTTCCCGTTCATTAATCCGATCGACGTGTTCACGCCGCCTGCATGGGTGAAGGATGCCATCTTCTATCAGATCTTCCCGGAACGCTTTGCAAACGGCGACCCGAGCAACGATCCGAAAGGGGCATTGCCTTGGGGCGGCAAGCCGGAACGGGATAACTTCTTTGGCGGAGATCTGCAAGGCGTCATCGATCACCTTGATCACTTAAGTGAACTGGGCATTACAGGAATCTATTTCACCCCGGTCTTTGAAGCGACAACCAACCACAAGTACGACACAGCCGATTATATGAAGATCGATCCGCATTTCGGGGACATCTCCACGATCAAGAAGCTGGTGCAGGCTTGTCATGAACGCGGCATCAAGGTGTTATTCGACGCGGTGTTCAACCACTCCGGTAAGACGTTTGCTCCCTTCGTGGACGTGATGGAAAAGGGCGAAAAATCCCGCTACAAAGACTGGTTTTACGTGCGCGAATACCCTCTGCAAGTGAAGGACGGCGTACCAACCTATGATACGTTTGCGTTCGAACCGCTGATGCCAAAATTGAATACCGAAAACCCGGAAGTCAAAGAATACTTGTTGAAAGTCGCCGAGTTTTGGATTAAGGAAGTCGGAATCGACGGCTGGCGGCTGGACGTAGCTAACGAAGTGGATCATGCTTTCTGGCGCGATTTCCGCAAAACGGTAAAAACTGCTAACCCAGACGCCTACATCTTGGGCGAAATTTGGCACGAATCCTCCGGCTGGCTGCAAGGGGACCAATTCGACGCCGTGATGAACTATCCGTTCACCGAAGCCGTGCTTGATTTCGTCGTGCGCGGCACGCTCGATGCTGAAGGTTTCGCCAATGCGATCGGCAAGCAGTTGTCCCGATACCCTCTTCAGGCAAGTGAAGTGGCATTTAATCTGCTCGATAGCCACGATACCCCTCGCCTGTTGACGTTATGCAAAGACAACAAAGCCCAAATGAAGCTGGCGGCCCTGTTCCAGTTTACTTACAGCGGAACGCCTTGCATTTATTACGGGGACGAAGTTGGCCTTGACGGCGGGCAGGATCCGGATTGCCGCAAGTGCATGGAGTGGGATCCGAAACGTCAGGATCGCGACTTGTTCGCGTTCTACCAGAAGCTGATCGCCGTTCGCAAGCAGCTCGCTCCGCTGCGCACCGGCAGCCTGAAATTCCTGCTCGCAGAGAAGGAAGGCTCGAAGCTCGCTTATGAACGCGTATTGAACGGAGAGAAAGTGCTTGTCCTGCTGAACAACTACGATGCCGGACAGATCCTCGAGGTTCCTGCGGCCGGGCAAGCTTGGCGCGACGCCTTCAGCGGTCAAACCTACGGCACGAACGACGGCAAGCTCGCCGTTAAGCTTCCGGCTTACGGTTATGCCGTGTTGACTCTGAATAACTAATCGAAACAATCGCATATTTACGCTCCATACCAAAAAGTGCAGGGTTAACCCCTGCACTTTTTTCTTTTTTTTCGAGGCCATGTAATAATAGCGAACATCAGTTTTTGTCGAAATTTGCATTTATGTCATATTAGTTTACATTATTCAACAGATGTTATTGTTCATTCTGAATTAACATGCTATATTTCGAATAAATATTTGCGATATATCGCTAAAACATCACGAGTACAGGGGGTAACTAACATTGAGTGTTATTTTAGTTCACGGGAGTGTTGAGACGAAAACAGATCCCCCTTACATGATTGGCCTTGAAACTGCAGCATTAACCGCATATCAGGAGCTTGCCCGCGGACGTGACCGATTAACCGCTGCGGAGAAAGCCGTTAATGAAATGGAGAACAACCCGCTTTACAATGCGGGGCTCGGCTCCGTTCTGAACCGCGACGGTTATGTCGAGCTCGACGGCGCCATCATGGACGGCGTAACCGGAAAATTCGCTGCTGTGGCGGCAATGCAGGAGGTTAGGCATGCGGTCTCCGTAGCCCGTAAAGTGATGGAGGAAAGCCGGCATGTCGTGTTAGCCGGAACAGGAGCCACCTTATTTGCCAGGGAACACGGCTTCCCTGCGGACAATTGCATCACCGCGGTGCAGCTTGCCTCCTGGGAAACAGCAATCCATCTAAAGCGCAGCGGCAAAGAAGTCGAATTCAGCGCCTTTACCGGGCTGATCAAGGAATCCGATACGGTCGGCTGCGTCCTTCTTGACGATCATGGAGGGCTTGCCGCAGCCTCCTCGACCGGCGGCTCCTTCCTGAAGCTCCCCGGTCGAGTCGGAGACACTCCTTACATCGGCGGAGGCATTTTCGCCTCAAGTCATTGCGCAGTCGTATGCACCGGACGTGGCGAGGCCTTTATTTCTACCTTGACTGCAAAATTTGTCGAGGAAGAAATCAAATCAGGCTCACATCCCCAGGAGGCGGCAACAAAAGCGATCCATCGACTTCACCGCCTCACCGGCGAATTCGGCGGGATCATGGTGGTCGACAGCTCTGGGCGGGCAGCAGCGGTGCACAATTGCCTCAGCTTTCCCGTCGCCATGATTCGCAACGGTACTCTCGAGCAAGTACCTTTAGTGCAACTGCCAAGCGCCGATTCGTTCGAGGCATCCGATGTGACCTGATCCCAATTCCCAAGGAGAGATGCCCGTGAGCAAAGTGGAGAAAGCCTCGCTGACCGATCAGGTATACCGGCGGTTAAAAGACATGATTGTCTATGGGGAACTACAGGCGGGAGAACCGTTACACGCCGGAAATTTAGCCGAGCAATTTCAAACCAGTAAAACGCCGATCCGCGATGCAATCAACATCCTGAATCATGAAGGACTGGTCGAAATTATCCCCTACAAGGGATGCCTCGTAAGCCAGGTCAATTTAAAGGATCTAGACGAGTTGATCTCGCTAAGGCTGATTCTGGAAGGCGGGGCGGCGGAACTGGCCGCATCCTACGCCTCACGCCAAGCGATTGACAAGCTGGAGCTACTTGCCGGGGCTGAAATCCCTCCGCTGTCCGGAATCAGCGAGGTCGATTATATGCGGCTGAACTTCGATTTTCACGCTGCCGTAGCCGAAGCGAGCAATAACGGCCGACTCAAAAAGCTGATCATCAACAATCTAGATAACATGCAGCGCGTACTCTACTTGGATATGAAAATCGGCAGTACGAACACGATGAATGACGAACATCGCGAGATCGTCGAGATGATCAAGAACAAAGATCCGCAAGCAGCGAGAAGGCGAATGATCGAACACATACTGGGTACACGAAACCGCATCTTCTCGTCCCATCACACATAAGCTTCTATTTCAATATTGGAGGTGTGCAACATGATATTGGAAGCGACTGGCCTGACCAAAAAATACAAAGGCTTAACCGCCGTCGATTCTTATCGTCTCCAAATAAAGCCCGGACAGATACATGGATTAATTGGCCCGAACGGTGCCGGGAAAACGACGGTATTCAACATGTTAACTTCACTCGTCCAGCCAACCGAAGGAAAGGTCTTTTTCCAGGGCAACGATATCTCCGGCAAAAGACCGAATGAAATCGCCGCGCTTGGCCTGGCGCGAACGTTTCAAAACATTCGCCTGTTCAAAGGATTGACCGTCTTGGAAAACGTAATGGTCGCCGCTCAAATCCATAAGAGATCAGGGTTGTGGTCTACCCTGCTTCGCTTTCCCAGCTTTGCCTTGGAAGAGAAGAACATTCGCTCGGAGGCGGTAAATTTACTGGAGTCGGTCGGACTCGAAGACGTCCGCGACGTCAAGGCAGGAAGCCTTCCGTACGGATCCCAACGCAAGCTGGAAATTGCCCGGGCTCTCGCCCTGCGCCCTTCACTCCTGCTCTTGGACGAACCTGCCGCCGGGATGAACCACAGCGAATCGGCCGAGTTGACATCCTTAATACGGGATATTCGCGACCGCTATGATTTAAGTATTTTGCTCATCGAGCACGATATCCCGTTCGTCATGAACCTATGCGATCATCTCCAGGTACTGAGTTATGGCAAACTGATCGCCGAAGGCGACCCACAAACCGTTCGCTCCCATCCCGAAGTGATCGAAGCTTATTTAGGGAGGTCGGCCGAACATGCTTAAAGTGAGTGGCATTAACGTTTATTACGATCAGATCCATGCGTTGAAGGATGTATCTCTGGAGGTGCGGCAAGGTGAGCTTGTTGCCCTGCTCGGAGCGAATGGTGCTGGCAAGACGACGACTCTGCGGTCCTTATCAGGGTTGCTGAAGCCTAAGTCGGGCAGCATCGAGTATAGGGGGAAGGAAATCTCTTCCGTACCGGCCCATCAGATCGTATCCATGGGAATGGCCCATTCCCCCGAGGGCAGGCAGGTTTTCTCCCAATTGACCGTATTGGAGAATTTACGAATGGGCGCTTATACACGTCCCAAGTCCGATGACCTCTCAGCGGATATCGAATGGATCTACAGCCTATTCCCCGTCCTCAAACAGCGGGAGAAGCTGCCCGCGGGAGCTCTTAGTGGCGGTGAGCAGCAAATGTTGGCCATGGGCCGGGCGCTCATGAGTAAACCCAGCCTGCTATTGCTTGACGAGCCCTCACTGGGACTGGCTCCAATCATGGTCGAGAAAATTTTCGAAGTCATCCAATTATTGAAAAAGAGCGAAATCACCGTACTGCTCGTTGAACAAAACGCCTATGAATCGCTGCTGATCGCCGACCGGGCCTACGTGCTCGAAACCGGCAGCATCAAGCTTGAAGGGCCTGCCGAAGAACTGCTGCACAATTCGGATATCCAAAAGGCTTATCTGGGGGGTTAAACCGATGGTCTATTCTGCGGATTACATTATACAACAATTGGTGAACGGCCTTGGACTAGGCAGCGTCTATGCCTTGATCGCTATCGGCTATACGCTGGTCTACGGGATTCTCCGGCTGATCAATTTTGCACATGGCGACTTGCTTATGATCGGCTCGTATGCGGCCATGGCCTTCACTTTGAACCTACTTCTCCCCTTCCCGGTGGCGATCCTCCTTTCCATTGCGGTGACGGTCATGATCGGCCTGGTCGTGGAGCGAGCGGCGTACAGGCCGTTGCGAAGCAAGCCGGAAGAAACGACGTTGGTCACTTCCTTTGCCGTTTCCATCCTGATTCAGAATCTTGCGACCATGATCCTGTCTCCACAGCCACGGTCTTTCCAGGTCCCGGCTTACCTTTCCAACATGGTAGAACTGGGCGGCATCGATTTTTCCGTCATGAATATCGCCATCATCGGTTTATCGGCACTGTTACTAATCGCCCTCACCATGTTTATCAAAAAGACGAAGCTCGGCATCGCCATGCGGGCTACCGCGGAAAACATGAACGCTTCGGTGCTGATGGGCGTCAACATCAACTCCATCGTCCGTACTGCTTTCATTATCGGAGCCGCGCTCGCGGCGGTCGCTGGTGTCATGAACGCAGGACGTTACGGACGCATTGAGCCCATGATGGGCTTCGTCCCCGGACTCAAAGCCTTCGTCGCAGCCGTCATCGGCGGCATCGGCAGTCTGCCCGGCGCGGCGATCGGGGGGCTTATCCTCGGCTTCGGAGAAATATTGTTCGTCGGGTTTTTGCCACCGGAGCTGTCGGCCTACAAGGATGCCTTCGTCTTCTTAGCCCTGATCGTCGTGCTGTTCATCAAGCCGACCGGGATATTCGGCAAAGCCGAGGATAGGAGGGTCTAACCATGAATAAACTGCTCCAACTTGATACAAGCCGTCATACCCGACTGCCCGGCATGAAAAAGCCCGTGCTCGCAGTGGGTGTCGGACTCCTGATCCTTCTGCTCATCATCGCTAATTTTACGCTAAATGATTACTATTTACGGCTGATTAATCTGGTGGGCATCAACATCATTCTAGTCGTCAGCCTCAACTTGACGAACGGGTACACAGGCATCTTCTCTCTGGGACATGCCGGGTTTATGGCCGTAGGCGCCTACACGACGGCGTTGCTGACCTACCCGCTGGCACGCAAGCCGCTTTTGTTCCCGCAAATGCCGGAGTGGCTGCAGCAAACCGAGCTGCCATTCCCGGTCGCCATGTTGATCGGCGGATTGATTGCCGTCATCTGCTCGTTTGTGATCGGATTGTCCGTTCTGAAGCTGCGCGGCCATTACCTTGCCGTATCCACCATGGGTTTCATGGTCATTATCAACGTGCTGGCCTCCAACTTGACAGATATTACCCGGGGGAAAAGCGGCATTTCCGGCCTCCCCAAAATTTCGAATATTTGGTGGGTCTACGCCCTCGTCGCAATAACGATTTACTTCGTATGGCGATTGCTTCACTCCTCCTATGGCCGCGCTATGCTGGCCATCCGGGAAGACGATCTGGCAGCGGAGGCGATGGGCGTCAAGGTGGTACGGCATAAAATGCTCGCCTTTGCCGCGGGTGCCTTCTTCGCCGCTATCGGCGGCAGCTTGTATGGTCATCTGATTACAAGCATCAATCCAAGCATGTTCTCCTACTCCATGACCTTCAATTTGGTGCTCATGCTTGTGATCGGCGGTTCCGGGACCCTTCCTGGAGCGGTTCTCGGCGCTATCCTGGTTACGTTGATCCCTGAACTCCTGCTGAACAAGCTGGAGCGAGGCATCGAGCTATTCGGCTTCCAGCTTCCGCAAATGTACGGAGTTAGCCAGGTGCTCATGTCCGCGGCGCTCATTATCACGATAATCCTCAGACCGAAAGGTCTTTTAGGAAAATAAACAGTCCATTCATGCGGGGGTGAATCCCATGTAAGACTCGTATAGAAACAAACGTCGGAAGCCGTCTATGTCCTCTTAAAAACCACAGATGGGAGAGAAATCGCTTATGAAAAAAATGATCGCACTATTAACGGTTATCATGCTTCTTTTATCCGCTTGCGGCAACGGGGGGAATAATGCTTCCTCCAATGGAGGCAAAGGCAATGCGGCACCCGCAGCAGGCGAGGAAAGCAATTCCGCGAGCAGCGGGGGCGAAATCAAGATCGGCGCTTTGTATAATGTGACCGGCGGACAAGCCTCCCTCGACGGCCCTTCGCTGGCCGGATTCCAACTGGCCGCGGAGGAAATTAACGCGAATGGCGGCATAAATGGGAAACAAGTCAAGGTTGTCTCGATCGATGCCAAAACAGAAACCCTCTCGGCAGCCAACGGCATGCAGGAATTGATCGACGTACAGAAGGTACCCGTCGTCGCCGGATTCAGCGACACGACTTACGTTCTAGCCGCAGGGCCAATTGCCCAAGAAGCCGGTATTCCTTTCATTACATCGGGCGCGACTTCCCCTTTGATTCCGGATCAAGTCGGCGACTTTATGTACATGGCCGCTTTTGGTGATGACGCTCAATCTTATGCGATTTCGGATTACTCTATGGACAAGCTGGGCGCCAAGACGGCTTGGGTGTTGACCGACACGTCCTCCGACTTTACCGTCAACGTTTCGACCTTCTTTAAAGACCGCTTTACCACCAAAGGTGGCGAAGTCGTTCTGGAAGACAAATACGACGGCGCAGCGGACACCGACTTCTCCGCACAAATTACACGGTTGAAGAGTCTTCCCGAGCTGCCTGACGTTCTGATGGTATCTGCCCTTCCCGATAAAGCGGGGATCGTCGTCAAGCAAATCCGCGAAATGGGCATCGACACGCCGATTGTCAGCGCCGACGGCTTCGACACACCGGCATTGGTCGAAATGGGCGGTACACCGCAAACGAATAACGTCTTCTTCGCCACCCACGTCGCACTGGAAAACAGCGATGAAAAAGTGCAAAGCTTCGTGAAAGCTTATACCGAAAAAACCGGGAACGCACCGGAAAATGGCTTTGCGGCACTCGGCTATGACACGATGTATCTAATTGCAGATGCAATGACCCGCGCCGGGAGCGAAGATCCTAAAGCGATTCGGGACGCACTGAATGAAACCTCCGGATTCAAAGGCGTGACGGGTGAAATCGGCTACGGCTCCGGTCGCGTGCCCGACAAGAGCGTGACGATCATCGAAGTGAAGGAAGGCAAATTCGAATTCCGCGAAAACATTACGCCAAGTAAATAAGAAAGGGGGGCATGAGTCATGACATTGATCGGAACTAAAATGACCGGCAACCAGTATAGAAACAGTAAGATCGATAAAGTCATTTTCGGAGTGGGAGCCTTCGAAAATCATGGTTATCATATGCCATTCGGAACGGATGCCCTAATCTCCAATATTCTAAGCGAGAAGCTGGCCGAGCGCGTGGAAGGCTTGATGGTGCTGCCGCCGATCAATTACGGACTCAGTCAGCACTACAACAAATTCCCGTTCACCGTCAGCTTGACCCCGGAAACGATCACGAATGTCATTAAGGATATCCTGAACGAAATCGTCCGCAACGGCATCACTAAGATCATCATCATGAACGGCCATGACGGCAATATCGCACCGATTGAATTGGCTGCCCGGGCAGTCAAAGTTCAGCACCCCCATGTGACGATCGCCAGTCTTAACGACTGGTGGGTGGCCGCCGGGAAAATGGTACCCGAAGGCACGTTT
The DNA here is from genome assembly GCF_009725205.1 of Paenibacillus timonensis. GTDB lineage: Bacteria > Bacillota > Bacilli > Paenibacillales > Paenibacillaceae > Fontibacillus > Fontibacillus rhizolycopersici. Next base: position 84,660 of record NZ_WNZY01000014.1, read on the forward strand.
GAGGTATGGAACGGACTGGGTCACGCCGGCGAAGGCGAAACCTCCATGGGTCTGGCCTTGTTCGAGGATTGGATGGAGATGGAGCATGCCAAGGGCGTCGTTCCGGAATTGCCGGAATTCGTAGAGATCAAGTGGCGCTTCGAGGAGCTTACCGATACCGGTGCCTCCGGAGATCCAAGCGTCGCGACCAAAGAAAAAGGCAAGCTGCTGGAAGAAGCCGTTCTGAACGTCCTTGAGAATTTCATTCGCGAAATGGACAAGAAGGATTGGAAGTACGGTTTGAACAACTAAGCCAATCTGAAGACACCGTCCCTCGGCTGCTTCATGCGAGGGGCGGCTTCTTTTCGTCTCTTCTATGCCGACCCTATATGCGCAAACGTTTGTTCATTTTCCAGCTCAATTTCCCCGCTAATAGACGGTATTCCGGGCTTCATGACGCCCTTTAACCTGTTTTCTCTATTTACTTTCGGTAATCTTTAGATTAATATTACAGTGTAAAGCAAACGGTTCCACAGAGGAGGTTTTTTATGGCTGTCACCATTAAGGATGTTGCCAAAAAGGCCGGAGTATCGCCCTCTACCGTGTCCCGGGTGCTGTCCAATCACCCCAGAATCAGCGCGGAAACCTCGCGCAAAGTGAAGCTCATTATGGACCAGCTTGGCTACCATCCAAACATCATGGCCAAGAGTTTGGTCTCCAAAACGACAAACAGTATTTGCATCATGCTGCCAAAGTCCGCCGAGGAATTGTTCTCGAACTTCTTCTTCATGGAACTGATCCGCGGCATCGTAACCCAGGCCAGCCGCCTAGGCTATGATGTACTCATCAGCTCCGGAGCCAATGAGAAGGAAGAACTCGAAAGCGTCTCCAGACTTTTGAACGGACGCCGGGTGGACGGGGTCATTTTGCTGTATTCACGGCAGAACGATCCGGTGATCGATTTCCTCCATGAGGGGGGTCACCCGTTCGTGTTGATCGGACGCAGCGAGGAATATCCTGATATTTTAACGGTGGATAATGATAATATCCAGGCGTCATACGACGCCACAAAACATTTGATCGCCTTGGGACATGAACGGATCGGGTTCGTCAGCGGACCGCCGGAGCTCGTCGTCTCCAAAGACCGGTTGAAGGGCTATCAGGATGCGCTCAAAGATTCAGGCTTGGAGTGCCGGCCCGAATGGATTGTCGAAGGTGAGTTTTTACAGGACAGCGGCTATCGGGCCATGTCGTTCTTCATGAATCTTCCAGACCGTCCGACGGCTCTGGTCATGATTGACGATGTTGTAGCCTTTGGCGTGCTTCGCGGCTTGCATGAACTGAAATTCAAAGTGCCTGAAGATTTGTGCCTGGTCAGCTTCAACAATATCCCGCTGTCGGAGCTTTCTACGCCACCGCTCAGCAGCATGGATATCGGCATTTACAACTTAGGTTACACCGCTTCTCAGGTATTGATTCAATCGATTCAAAACAACAGCGACAAGGTGTATCCGAAGCGGCAGATCATTCCGCACCGCCTGATCGTCCGCGATTCGTCCATGTATTCGGTCCCCAAGAAATCCTAAGGGACGCATGGACCTGTTGGTGAAAATAAACGGGAGCTGAAGCTTCCTTTATTTTTCACCTTTTGTTCAAACGTTTGCGCTAATCGATGACCTTACAGGAGGTTGGTTATGAATCCCATTCAAGCTTGTTTGTTTGACCTCGACGGCGTGCTCGTCGATACCGCGAAGTATCATTTTCTGGCCTGGAAACGGCTAGCTGCGGAACTAGGCTTTGAATTCACAGAACAGGATAATGAGAAGCTCAAGGGCGTAAGCCGCATGGCTTCGTTGGACATTTTGCTTGGTGTTGGCGGCCTTCAGCTGGAAGACAACGTGAAGCAGGAGCTGGCCGAACGCAAAAACAACTGGTACGTCGAATACATTTCCCGGATGGATGCGTCGGAAATTTTGCCGGGGGCGCTCGAGTTCCTGCAGCAATGCCGTGAAAACGGGCTGAAGACCGCACTGGGGTCGGCCAGCAAGAACGCGCCGATCATTTTGCAAAACACCGGGCTGACGCCGTACTTCGATGCGATTATCGACGGTACTCGCACTTCCAGCGCCAAACCCGACCCTGAGGTATTCCTGCTCGGCGCCTCGGAACTTGGCGTTCCCCCGGAAGCTTGCGTCGTATTTGAAGATGCGGAAGCCGGAATCGAAGCTGCTCGTCGTGCCGGCATGCGCTGCATCGGCATCGGATCGCCGGCAACGCTTGGCGACGCCAACCGAGTAGTCTCTTCGCTAGGCGACGTTTCGGTTGCCCTGCTTCAGCAGCTGGCTGCCGAATAAGCATAAGAGGCCCATAGTACAGCTTCGAGCAACGTGACTCGCCATTGGCCAATAAAAAGCGAGTCTCTTACGGCGAATAGCTCTCGTTCTTTTTTTGCATAAATAATCTATTAGAAAGACTAAAGGAGCGGTTAGAGTGAAACAGTATTTAAAAGTGGATCCTTGGTCCATCCTGGAGGAATCCTTTGATCCGGCGAATCATGAAATTTCTGAAAGCATTTTCAGCATTGGCAACGGATATATGGGCCAGCGTGCAAACTTCGAGGAGCAATACAGCGGTCCTTCCCTGCAAGGCAGCTATATGGCCGGCGTGTATTATCCGGACAAAACGCGAGTGGGCTGGTGGAAAAACGGCTATCCCGAATACTTCGCCAAAGTACTCAATAGCACCAACTGGATCGGCATCGGCGTGTTCGTGGACGGCGTGGCGCTGGATTTGGCCGAGTGTCAGGTCAAGGATTTCGTCCGCGAGCTCAACATGAAGGAAGGTACTCTCTCCCGCCGTTTTACCGCCGTCATGAAGGACGGCAAAGAACTGGCAGTGGAATCCGTGCGTTTCGTCAGCATCGTACGCCATGAAATCGGGGCGATCCGTTATGCCGTGACGCCGTTGAATTTCAGTGGTGAGCTTCGTTTTGCGCCTTATCTCGATGGGGATGTGAAGAATAAGGACTCCAACTATGAGGAGAAATTCTGGCTGGAGGTGGAGAAATCCGCCGGTGCCGACCTCTCCTACTTGACCGTGAAGACGAAGAAACTCGACTTCCACGTGACATCGATCATGGCGTTTGATGTGGAGCAAGGCGGGAAACGCCTGGAGCTGACTCCCGCGTTCCACGAACAGGAGAAATTCGTTTCCGCCGAAGTTGCCGTTACCGCTTCTGCGAACGAAACGGTTACGTTGTTCAAATATGTAGCGAATGTGACCTCTCGCGATCACGGATTGGGCGATCTGGTGAAGGCCGGAACGGAGGCGCTCCGCTCTGCGAAGCAAGCCGGGTTCGATACGCTGAAACGCGAGCAAGCCGAAGCCTGGGCAAAGAAATGGGAAATGAGCGACATCATCATCGACGGCGACGTATCGGCGCAACAGGCGATCCGCTTTAATATTTTCCAATTGAACCAAACCTACAGCGGCGAGGACGACCGTCTGAACATCGGACCGAAGGGCTTCACCGGGGAAAAATACGGCGGCAGCACCTACTGGGATACGGAAGCGTATTGCCTGCCGTTCTACCTCAGCACGGCCGAGTCCGACATCGCCCGCAATTTGCTGATCTACCGCTATAAACACTTGGAGAAAGCCAAGGAAAACGCTCGCAAGCTGGGCTTTACCAAAGGTGCGCTTTACCCGATGGTCACGATGAACGGCGAGGAATGCCACAACGAGTGGGAAATCACGTTCGAAGAAATCCATCGGAACGGGGCGATCGCTTACGCGATTTTTAACTACGTAAATTATACAGGCGATAAATCCTACCTGGGCGAATATGGCCTCGAGGTGCTCGTGGAAATCTCCCGCTTCTGGGAGCAACGCGTGAACTTCTCGCAGGCGAAGGGCAAATACGTGATGCTCGGCGTAACCGGACCTAACGAATACGAGAACAACGTCAACAACAACTGGTACACGAACCGGATCGCGGTCTGGACGATGGAATACACGCTGGAAGCACTGGGCGAGGTCAAAGCACAGGATTCCGCACACTATCATGCACTGGTCGAAAAGCTGGGCCTGGAAGAAACGGAAACGAAGCAATGGCAGCACATCATCGACAACATGTATTACCCATACGATGAAGAGCGCGGCGTATTCCTGCAACAGGACGGCTTCCTCGACAAAGAGCTGATCGCTGTGAAGGATCTGGATCCGAAGCATCTGCCGATCAACCAGAACTGGTCTTGGGACCGGATCCTGCGTTCGTGCTTCATTAAGCAGGCTGACGTGCTGCAGGGCTTGTTCTTCCTCGGCGACCGTTATGACCTGGACACGAAGAAACGTAACTTCGACTTCTACGAGCCGATGACCGTCCACGAGTCCTCCCTCTCCCCTTGCGTGCATGCGATCCTCGCCTGCGAGCTTGGATATCAGGAGAAGGCGTACGAGATGTACCTGCGCACCGCGCGCCTGGACCTCGACAATTACAATAACGACACGGAAGACGGCTGCCATACGACCAGTATGGCCGGCACGTGGATGGCGATCGTGCAAGGCTTCGGCGGCCTGCGCGTGAACGACGGCGAGCTGGTGCTGCGTCCGTTCATCCCGTCCCACTGGACCTCGTTCTCGTTCAAGGTGATGTTCCGCGGATCCCTGTTGCAAGTAAATGCAACCGAAGACAACATCATCGTTACGAACGAGTCGGATGCACCGGCGGCGATCCGCATCTACGACCAAAGCTACACGGTCGCGGCGAAGAGCCAAGTGCAAGCGCAGCGTCTGGAGCCTTCGGCGCTAAGCTAAACGATTGTAACAGCCCCCATCGGCTTGGCCGTGGGGGTTGTTTTTTGTGTGAGGCGAGGCGTGTACGGCCCCGAGCAAAATAGCGGTAAAAAATGGCCATATTTCTGTCCGACAGGGGCAAAACCGCCCATTTGGGGGCTCCTCTGGAGAAATAAGGCCATAAAATACCGCTATTTTGTTCAAAAGGGGCCCTTCCGGGGAAATAAGGGTATTTTTTACCCTTATTTGTTGCGGCCGCTGCAGCGTGGCGATGCCTGTAGCGGCCGAGCCACCTGGGCCGGACGCAGGCCAGCCCCCCAGCGCCGGGCTGCGCCGCGGCGCTAACCCAAGGGCCGCGGGGCTCCCGCCCCTGGCCCTTGCGCGGTTACCGCGGGACGGCGAGTACCACGACGCCGACCCCGCGAACCTCCAGCCGTGCCCCGGCTGGAGGCAGCTCCGCTGCAGCGCCCGCAGCCGCTGCAGGGCTACCGCTCGCGCCCGCTTGCAGCGCGAGCACATGCTCGCCGCCGAACCGGACCTCCCACGGTCCGAGGGCGGGCAGCTCCAGCGACAACGCGCCGGGGTTCGCGTTGTAGAGCACGTACAGGTGGCGGTCCGGGTCGCCACCGGCGTGGTCGCGCAGCGTATACGCCACCGCATGGGGCGGCGCTGCTTCAAAGCGCAAGTGCGCGCGGATCTCGTCCGCCGTCCGCAGGCGGAACGCGGGATGCGCCCGGCGCAAAGCGATCAGGCTGCGCATATAGGAGACGTCGTCCTGATGCGCAGCGCAGAGTTCCCAATCGAGCCAGTTGATCTCGATCGGCGATTTGTAGCTGTTCTCCACGCCGCCTTTCGAGCGCAGGAATTCCTGACCGGCGTGGAGGAACGGGACGCCCTGGCTCGTCAACACGATCGCCGAGGCAAGCCGGTGCATCGCCCGGCGTTCGTCGTCCGAGGCGCCCGGCGTGGACAGCTCGATTTTGTCCCATAACGTGTGGTTATCATGGCATTCCACGTAGTTGACCGACTGAATCGGCTCAACGGCAAATTGCCGAAGCTCCGCCCCGTCATAGTCAATGCCCCCGGCTACGCCGCGCTTCACCCCGTCCTCGAAGCCTTCGCCGGCGCTGATGAATCCTTTGCGGTCAAAGATGAAAATATCCCCCTTCACCGCATCCCGCAGCCCATCATTAAACATGCCGATGCCCGGTACCTTCCCGGCGTTATCCTGGTTGGCCCGGCGCTCTTTGGGAAGCACCGTCTCCATCATCCAACCTTCGCCGATCGTCAGGATCGAAGGATCGATCTCGTCCAGTTGACGGCGAATTTCATTCATCGTCTCGATATCGATAAGTCCCATCAGATCGAAGCGGAACCCGTCAACATGGTATTCGCGTACCCAATGCAGGATCGAATCAACGATATATTTCGTCATCATCGGCCGTTCCGAGGCGCACTCATTCCCGCAAAACGCCCCGTCCGAGAACGTCCGGTCCGCCTTGTACCGCAAATAATACCCCGGCACCAGCTTAGTAAAATGAATCAGGTACCCATCATATACGTGGTTGTAAACCACGTCCATGATTACCCGGAGCCCGCGAGCATGCAGCGTCTGGATGAGGTGTTTCAGCTCGGCGATGCGGACATCCGGAAGATAAGGGTCTGTGGCGTAGGAGCCTTCCGGTACATTATAGTTCTGCGGATCGTACCCCCAGTTGTAATGGGGCTCATCCAGACGGCTTTCATCCACGCTCTCTCGGGAGTAATCGAAAATCGGCAGCAGTTGCACATGCGTCACGCCCAGCCCGGCGATGTGGTCGAGGCCCGTCGGAATCCCGTCCGGCCCCCGAGTTCCTTCCTCAGCCAGGCCCAGGAACTTGCTCTTCTCGCGGATGCCGCTGCTAGGGTGAATCGACAGATCGCGAAGGTGCAGCTCATAAATCACGGCATCCACCGGCGATTCGAACGGCGGCTTCACATCTTGCTCCCATCCTTGCGGGTCGGTGCTCCGCAAATGGAGGATCGCCGCTTTCTCCCCGTTCACACCCACTGCTCTTGCGTAAGGGTCCGCCGCCTCATTCCATTGCTTCCCAACCTTGACGCGATACGTATATAATAATCCCCGGCAATCTTCCGCTACCGTAAGAGTCCATGTCCCTTGTACATCCCGCTGCATCGGCAGCTCATTCACCGGCTTGCCGTCCCACCTGTCGTATAAAACAACCTTCGCCTCTGACGCCGTTGGCGCCCATAAGCGAAACCGGGTTTGCTCCGGCGAATAAACCGCCCCCAGATCATCCCCATCATAGTCAAACTTCTCATCAAACTCGGCGTCAAACACCGAGATTCCCTCGGTGACCGCCAAATCTCCGTAATCGATGGTGCCTTGGTATTCTTTTTGTACCGACATCGTTCATCACTCCCATCCCGTCAAATTCGGCAGCACGTCTTCCGTATAAGCGCGAAGGATTTCGCCTACGCTCCAAGCCTGCGTAAAGCAACCGCGCCCGGTGCAGGCAAACTCCCCGTCAAAAATCTCGGCAATACCGCCAAGTCCGCCGTCATGCATATGATCCTCAAACACGCTGCACATATCCTTCGCCGTCCGTACGGCTTCCCGGCTGTAGCCATTCACTTTGCAATAAGACGTGATGAACCCGCCAAGCGGAAATGCCCACGTCGTTCCCATATGATAGGCGCCGTCTCGATCGATCAGCTTGCCGATATAGCGAGGCTGGAACCGTGGGTCCCGGTTGGACAATGACCGAAGTCCATACGGCGTGTACAAATGCTGATACACCGTTCCCACAACCGCCTTCTCCTGTTCCGGAGGCAGCATCGTAAACGGCAGCGATACCGCCCATATCTGGTTGGGCCGAATCGAGGGGTCATCTTCCAAGCCGCCGCCGTCTTGCGGCACGTCCACTACATCGTAAAGGCATTGATCCGCCTCGTTCCAGAACCGGTGGCAGAACGATTCCTGCACTTTCTGTGCTAATTCATCATATGGCAGCTTATCCTCAAAACGTTCCGCTAAATGTGCCATGATCCGCAATGCGTTGTACCACAGCGCATTAATCTCCACCGGTTTGCCGTGCCGCGGCGTAACCACCCATTCGCCAACTCGCACGTCCATCCAGGTGACCTGATCGAGGCCCCCGCCGGCATGAATCAGCCCATCCTCATCCATTCCGATGGAAAAGTCCGTGCCGTCCCGGTAAGCAGCGATGATTTCCTTCAGCTTCGGATAGATTTTGTCGCGAATGAACCTGTAATCATCTTCCCCACCGGTATGTTTCAAATATTCATAGACGGAGTGAACATACCATAAGGAGGCGTCAACCGTGTTGTAGAGCGGCTCCTGACCGTCGTCGGGGAACATGTTGGGGATGAGCCCGCGCCGCACGTAATGGGCAAAAGACTCCAAAATCTCGCGGGCTTCCTCGAATCGTTTGGTCGCCAGCGCTACCCCTTGAAATGCAATCATCGTATCCCGACCCCAATCGGTGAACCAAGGGTACCCTGCCAGAACCGTCTTCAACCCGGTAGACTCCCGATCCACGATAAAATGATCCGCTGCCTCCACTAGGCGGTTGGCCAGCCGATCGCCGTAACCGGCCGTCTGTACGAGCTGCTCCATCCGTTCGCGGTATTCCCGCACGATCGTAAAGCCATCCTTTCCGTCCAGGGCCAATGGTTCAGTGGAGCATTTGAGATACACTTTCTTACGCTCATATGGCTCAACGGTCACCTGAATTTCATACGGTGTATAGTGATTGTCGATGCCCAGAAAACCGTTCCGGTTCTCGAAGGGGTAATAATGCCCTTCTTCGATGACATAATTCGGTGTCGCCATCGTTACGGGCAGCGTGGAACGATCCAGAAACTCCCCTTCCGAAGCCAGGAAAGAGATCGTCACCGCCGGATCCCGTTCGGGAATGAGCTGCAGCAACCGACCTTTCAGCTGCTTCTCGAAGCGTAAACTTCCTTTCTCGGACACATCCCCGGGCGAACGGTAATTAAACAGCGGAACCAGCTTGATTCGCGCCGGCTCCTTGCCCCCGGTGATGTCATAACAAACCGCGACCGTATTGTGGCCGTACTCCAGTGCGATCGTTTTGACGATACGCACGTCTTCGACCTGGTAATCGTATTCCGGCACAGTATCCAGCTTGAAGCGGCGCAGATGGCGTTGTCCGTTTTTTTGCCAGTTGATGTATTGTTGGGAAGTCAGGTCATAGCTGCGGTCACCGATGTCCACCTGCTCTTGCGAACGCGTAAACACCAGCATCCGGTTCACCGGCGCTTTCGCCGAAGCCACCAAATAACCATGCGACATCCGGAAACCGCCGCCCGGCACAGAATGATTGGCATATCCGCCGATGCCATTACCGATCAGCCACTCCCGCTCGTTCCCTTCCTCGATTGTCCTCCAGGCGTTGCGTCCCAGGACGTAGGCCCGATCGTTTGCCAACTCCTTGACGAAGGCACCGCCTTCCTCGATTGCTCCTTGCATGAACTCGTTCTCCATATGCCAAGCTCTCTCCTTCCGCTTTCCAGCGAAGCGAACAACTGCTCCAAACCAACGTTGCCCACACTTAGGCTAGTAAACGTTTACTTTCCTCTATTTGCAGGATTATATCACCGTTTTTAAGGTCAGGTCAATCGTTTGCACAATCAGGTGAATCGAGCTTGGCAGGCATAGTCTACCCCTTCACCGCCCCGGCCGTAATCCCGGCGATAAAGTATCGCTGGAGCAGCAGAAACAGCAAAATAATCGGGAGCACGGCGATCAGCGAACCTGCGAACACGATGCCCCATTGCGTCGTATATTGCCCTTGAAAATTTGCCAACGCGATCGGCAATGTCCGTTTTAGCGGATCATTGATGATGGTCAGCGCCCAAGGGAATTCCTCCCACACCGTCAGTGCGTTAAAGATGGTGGCCGGAACAAATGCCGGCTTGGAGAGAGGCAAGATGATCGAAGCGAACAACGTCCAGGCGCCTCCTCCTTCCATCTCGACCGATTCATCGATGTCGCGGGAAATCGAGTCGAAGAAGCCCTTAAGCAGGAAGGTGGTAAACGGTATCGCGCCGGCAGCGTATACGACGATGAGTCCCCACCGCGAATCGAACAAGCCGAGCTGACGAATCAGGACGAATTGGGGGATCAGCAGCGTCAAACTCGGGATTACCAAGCCGCCCATGATGATCGCAAAGCTCAGACCTTTTCCCTTAAAGTCAAAACGCGAGTAGGCAAAGGCCAACATGGAAGACAGCAGAAAAATGAGCGCGAAGCTAGCCAACGTCACCCCAACGCTGTTCAACAAATACAGAGCGAAATTTTGGCTTCCCCAAGCCTCCCTGAAGTTGGACCAGGTCATTTCCGAAGGCAAAAACCGGGGTGGAAATTCGAACAGCAGAGTCATGGGTTTGAGCGCGGTCAAAAGCATATACACTAACGGGTAAATGGAGATTACTCCGCCCGCAACGAGCAAGACGTAGACGCAAAATGTTTTCAGCGAGCGCATATGGTTCGCCCCCTATTCCTGTTTCTTCAGACGGAACTGTACATACGTTAATCCGGCAATGATGACCGCAAACACGTAGGATAACGCCGATGCGTAGCCCAAATCGTATTCGGAGAACGCCTTTTGGTACATCCTCGTCAACATCACTTCGGTCTGGTGCAGCGGCCCGCCATTGGTAATGAGATAAACGGATGTAAACACATTAAACGCGCCGATGATCAACATCATTTGAATAAAAAACGTCGTATTTCGAATCGACGGCAGCGTAATATAACGGATTTGGTTCCAAGCGTTGCAGCCGTCTAAGGAGGCCGCCTCATATTGATCTTTGGGTACTCCCTGCAGTGCGGCCATGTAGATGACCATCGCCCAGCCGACCCCTTTCCAGATGCCCAGTGCCCCGATCACGATCATGGCTTTTCCCGGTTCGCTTAGCCAACTGATCGTACGGTCCGTAAGGTGGAGCATATCCGTAATCGCATAATTCAAAAAGCCCTGATCAGCAAATACATACTTAAAAATTAACGAGGCGACAACCCAAGACGTAATGACCGGCAAAAAGTAAAGCACCCGAAATGTTTTGGTCCCGGGACGGTTCTGGTAAAGCGCGTAAGCCACCAGAAACCCCAATATCATTTGGCCGGGTACGGAAATGATCCCGTAGATAAAAATGTTCCGGATCGAAATCCAGAAAACTTCATCCCCGAACACATGCTTGTAATTGTCCAATCCAACAAAATCAAGTTGATGAATGTTCGTGAGCCGAAAATCATAAAAACTGTAGATCAAATTCCGGATCAACGGGTAGAGAATAAATAGGGCAAAAAATAGAAATCCGGGCAAGAAGAACAAGTATCCAGCTGCTCCGTGTTTTTTGCGCATGTCGTGTTGACTCCTTCGTTGAAGGGAGCGTCTCCCTTGCGGAAGACGCCCTCCCGAGAATTGACTAATCCTTTAACAAAGCATTGATGGCACTTGCAGCCGCATCCAGCTCCGTCTTCACATCCGCATCCGTCATGAAAATTTTGCTCATTGCATCGTTGATGACACCGTCGATTTGCGGCCAAGCGCTCACCGGAGGGCGCGCCTTTGCCGTCTTCAGCTGTTCAAGAAACGGCGGATAATAATCGATCGCCTTTACATCAGCATTCTCCATCGAAGCGAGATTGACTGGAATTTGGCCGATTTTGCCCATTTCGACCTGTGCCGCTTCCGATACCATGAACTTCACGAATTTCCAGGACTCCTCTTGCTTGTCTTTACTAAAGATCCCGATATCTTCTCCGCCCAGTACCTGAATAGATCCCGTTGACCCTTTTGGAAAGGAAGCCATTTCCACGTCGAAATCAGGGAACTGCGACTGGAATTGGGCAACTGCCCACGGGCCTTCCGCCATCATGGCGTAGCTTCCGCTCGCATGTCCTTCCGTAACCGCAACATCTCCCGGCTTGAACCCGGAAATTTGTCCGGCTGCGAAAGCAGTTTTGAGTTTCGTGATAATGTCTACCGTAGCTGGGCTGTTCAAGTAGCCGTCAGCCGTCGTGAAGTCCGGCGAGAGCACGTCGCCCCCGTTGCTCCAAATCCACGGCAGGATGTTCCAGCCTTGAAGGGCTGGTTCGCCGAACCCCCAGCTTTTTTCATACTTGCTTTTAATTTTGCCCAAGGCCTCAAAGAACTGTTCCGTGGTTTCCGGCGCTTGTTCTACTCCGCTTTGCGTCAGCATCTCCTTGTTCCAGAACAAGACCTTGGTATTCGTATTTAAGGGAAGTCCGTAATAATGGTCGCCTACTTTAGCTGTCGAAAGAGGGCCTTCCAGCAGGCCGCCGGAAACCTCGGCAAAATCTTCGAACGCATCAAGCTGCTGCAGCAATCCGCTCTTCTGGAACTCCGGAACCCAGATGATATCCAACCGGGCTACGTCCGGCAATTCGCCGGCACTGCCGCTGATCTGCAATTTTTTATGCAGGTCCTCCCACGTGAAGGCAACAGGCTTGACCTTAATCCCGGGATTTTCCTCCTCAAATTTCGGGATGAGCACCTCTTTCAGCGTCTTCTCTTCCGGAGATGCGGTACTATAATGATGCCAGAACGTTAAAGTGACTTCCTTGTCGGGCTTTGTATCTCCCGAACCTGCGCTGTTAGCAGCCCCTTGCTTGTCCTTGGATCCGCAGCCTGCTAAGACCAGGATCACGGCAAGCAAAATTGGCAATAGTTTACTCCATTTATTTATCATAGGTCGATCTCCTTAATCCCGTTTTTGGAATACCATCGTTTCTCCGGGGCCAATCGTCGCCGGCAAGCGCCCGGTATCATCCGAATTATGAATGAAATACTCGACGTTCAAATCAAACCGCTTCAACACGGCGTCCAACTCCAACGGTTCCGGCGAAAAATTGATCAACAGCACCGCTTCCCCAGATTCAGCGTAACGCCGAATGACGTAACACTCCGAACCTTCCCGGTATCTGAGTTCCGTGAGCCCGTGCTGTAACACCGGATCCGTCGTTTTACGACGAATCCAGCTGCGGAACTCCCTAAACAACGGTGTTTCCGCCGGGACGAGATGCCATGGCATACTTCCGCGGCATCCCGGATCATTCTCCCCGGTATTTCCCAGTTCGTCCCCGTAATAAACGGTAGGATTGCCCGGCAAGAAGAATTGAAATGCCAGTAGCTGCCGCAATTTGCTTTCGTCGTTCCCGCAGCGAGTCAAAATTCGCTCCGTGTCGTGGCTTCCCAGCAAGTTAAACATCTGATCTAGTTCTGCTAAGGAATAACGATGCAGTAAGTTCACAAGTCTGGAGTGGAACTCGGCAAGCGTCAGGGAGCGATCCAGGCAATAGTCGAACAACGCCGTTCTCAGCTCATAGTTCATCACGCTGTCGACGCCACCGGACGCCATCAGGCGCTTGGCATCGTCCCAAATTTCTGCAATAATGATAGCGTTAGGATTTAATTTCTTGACATAGGATTTCAGCTCCCGCAAGAAGCTGATCTCCACCTCATCTGCGACATCGATTCTCCAGCCGTCGATCCCCGTCTCCTTCTGCCAAAAGGAAACGATATCGTATACGTATCGCTGAACATCGGGATTCGATGTCCGCAGCTTAGGCATCCATTGATAATAACCGACTGAGTCATAACCGTCCTCGCTCCGTTGGATCGGGTATTGGTTAATATAGAACCAGTCTTTGTAAACCGAATCCTCCCCTTTTTGCACGACATCCTGAAAATAGGGATGATAGAATCCGCAATGATTGATAACAAGATCGAGGATCACCTTGATATCGCGCTCATGGCATTTTCGGACAAGCTCTTGCAGGTCATGCACCGTCCCGAATTGCGGATCGATTTGCAAGTAATCCACCGTGTCGTATTTATGATTCGACGTGGCCGCAAATATAGGATTCAGATACAGCGCGTTAATGCCCAAACCACTCAAATAATCCAATTGTTGAATGATGCCTCGCAGATCACCTCCCATGTAATTGTCCCGGGTCGGCACGCTCCCCCAGGGTTCCGTAGAGTCCGGGTCATTTCCGGGATCCCCGTTACAGAACCGTTCAGGGAAGATCTGATACCAAACCCGTTCCTTGATCCATACCGGAGAACTCACCACATCGCGATCTCCCGCATAAGCGAAGGAATAGCTACCTTTGGTTCCCTCGGACTTTTGCAATCCCTCGGCACCCAGCCAATAGGATTCCCCCTTTTCTACAAACTCGAATTTATATTGAAGGTACCGAATGCGAGATTCCATACCCGTCAATATCGTACGATAATACTTGAATTCTCCCGATTCCGCCCATAGCGTCATCGTTTGCTTTCGGATGCCGTACTCCGGTTTATATTTATTCCAGTAGTTTAACGTCACCTGAGCAGCCTCGGCAGGAAGCTTCAGGCGAACTTCCAGCTCGTTAAGAGAAATTAGGGTAGTATCCACTACCGGTTCGTGATACAGATATTGGGTCATCAACTTATTACCTCTTATGTTTAGTTTGTTCAATCATTTTCCGATTTGCGTCCGAATCGATATGGATGGCGGAACTCCCGGTTCTTTATTCATCAACGAAAATAACATTTGGGCCGCCTGCTTTCCCATCATTTCCAGATCGATTTCCACGAAATGCACCGGGTATTTCAGGTATTTGGACATCGGGAAGCTATCGAATGTAGCCAAAGCAAGCTCCGCTAGTAGAGGATTGCCGTTCTCCCAGTCCAATATCTCAAAAAGCTGTTCGTGCGTGCAGCAGATCAAAGCATCGGGTCGTTGCCCTTCAGATGCATATTCCTGAGGATCATGAAACGATTTTAAAAGATCGGCATGCTCAATCACCTGAGCTTCCAAATGATGTTGCCGCATCGCTTCCCGATAACCGGTCAGGCGATCGGACAGGAATTTGTCCCGCAGAGCGGCTGACCCGCCGGCATAAATCATGATGCTGCGGCAGCCTAAATTCAACAGATGCTCGGTCAAGACCCGGCCGGCCTGAACGTTGTCGATATCCACCCAAGGTACGTCCACTTGAGGCAGCGTGTTTTCTCCGGACACCACAAAAGGCATATTATGTTTGGCAAGCAGTTCATAATTCCGCTCATTGAGCAATGTATTGGGAATAATGACGCCGTCAACCCGGTGCTCAACCACCACGCGCTCAAACGTGGATCTGTCGCTTTTCCCGTCATGATCGCTCATCATTAGGAACATGTGATCTCGATCGTATACGACCTCTTCAATTCCCTGAAGGACTTTGTAAAAAAACGGGTTGGCATAGGCCTGTTTATTGGTGTAGTCAAAACAAAAGCCGACCGTAAACGTCTTGTTCGTCGCCAATCCGCGCGCGATGGAATTGGGGACATAGTTATACTGCTTCATGATGTCTTCGACCTTCTTCCGGGTTTTCTCGGAAATGTTCCGATTCCCGTTAATCACCCGCGATACGGTCGCCTTATTTACACCCGCCAAAATTGCAATTTCCTGAATAGTTATCTTAGACACGATTGATCTCTCCTTAACCTGCAACCGGTTGCATAACTTATTATACAAAACGCTTTCATTCTTGGCAAGCCTGGTTTTTTCGTACCGTTCCCTTCCGGAGTGGACCTATGGCAGGGCAAAAAAAGTCGCCCAGGAGTGTGCTCCTGAGCGACTTTTTCATAAACCATGGCAGCGAAGATTACGCCGCCTCCCCTCCGATAACCTCCAAATCCTTCAGCAGCAGCTTGGCGAAGCTTTCCTTAATGGTCAGGCCGCTTTGGACGTTAATGGTCAACTTCAGCGCTTTCAGTTTAATGTCGCGCTCCAGCGAAGTTTTCGCTTTTTGCAGAGAGGTGATTTGAGCTAGCAGGCTAGTGGCCGTGCCTTTGGTTTTGAAATAGCCGTGCTCCTTGCCCAAATCCACCAGTTCATCCAGATGGGCAATGTCGATCGTAACCTTGAACGCAAACTCCACCGTAGCGGTATGTCCCGCCGCATCCGTTGCTTGAACCGCCAGCTTGTGCGTGCCGACCGCCAGAGAGAACGGAACGATTTCCGCGATCCCCGAGATGCTGCGACCGTCAAGCCGGTAGGCCGTAGATTTCGAGCCGCTGACCGCGTCATGGACGGCAATGGTGAACGGAACGCTCGAAGCAACCTGCAGGACTTGACTATCTCCCCCGAACGTCACTTCGGGCGCCAGGCGATCTACATTGATATACAGCGACTTGGAGGCTTCCTGGTTCCCCGCCTTATCCAAGGAGCGGTATTCGATGGTATACTTGCCGTCGGCCGTCAGTACCAGCGGATCGGCATAGGAAGTCCACTCCCCGCCATTCACCCGGAACTCAGTCCGGTCCAATCCGCTGCCTCCATCATCCTCCGCATAAAAAGCCACGGTGACTTCCGTTTGGTTATATACATCCGCGCCTTCTATCCCCGTAATATTGCTTTCCGTCACCGGAGCGGTTAGATCCGCTTCCACCGCGCTAGGCACAACGTGGGCCAAGGCGAGCGGCTTCAGTTGGTACGTTCCCCGGAACACCGAAGCGATTCCGCTGATATCCACACGCGTGCCTGCAGGGTACAACGCCGTAAAAGCATCCATCGCCGCACCGGTTCTCCCGTCGAAGCGTACCCGCGTCGAACTCCCGTCTTCCCGGACGGCGTTGAATTCAAAGGAACCGGTTGGCGCGGCAGCAACAACGTCGCGTACCTCCACGTTCGTTAAGGTGATGAATTGCCCTTGATTGGCTTCCGTCACCGCCTCCTGGACTAGCGGCTGTGGCAGCGGGGCCGTGCCTAACTTTTCGATCAGCACCGGATTCTCCAGCTCCACTTCACCGTTGTACAACGTTCGGGTTGCGCTGATTCGGACCAGATCTCCGGCATGGTAACCCGCTGCCGTTTGAAAGACATAAACCCCAGCCGTCTCGTCCTGTAAATAAAAACCCTGACCGCCAAACACACCCGGCTCGGAGGTAATCACCCCCTGCGCCGTAACAACCGTTCCTTCCGCCGCCCCGCGAATTGCAGCAATCGTGCTCAGCTCCGGCACCGGCGGATGATCGCCTGGCAACGGCTCGGCATCCACGTTAGCAATTTCGATTTGCTTCGTGATCTCGTTCGCACTGCCTTGCTTCAAACGCAAATTGGCGCTTGCGGCCGTCACCCCCGGTTTCAGCTGTACGGTCAAGTCTTTGGATGCATGCCCTTGGGCGTTACCCGTCAAAGAAAACGCCGGACTGTAGTTGTAATCCGACCAGCTGCCGTCGGCATTCTTGAACCGGGCAATTTGTTCTCCTCCCGCTAAGTAAATGCCCACGCGCAAATCGGACTCCGTCTGCCCCGGTGTCAAACCGTCCGCCGTTACACGGAGTTGGAACTCCTGCTGGCTTGGCAGCTGCGTTTGATGTACGAAAGCAAACACCGGCTCCGTTTCTGGCGCTTGCGACGAGCCGTAAGATCCCGGTTTAAAGGTCGCCGGATCATACCATTTGTATCCGGCGGCCGGCTGCGACCAAGGTTCCGGCTGCGGTTCCGTTGTAGCGGCGGGTTCCTCGTCAGCACCCACCACCGTCGGCACGTCCAGCGTTAATCCCGGTACCTCGCCAAAGGAGGTGTAGTTCTCGTCGTACGCCAGCCATTTTACGGTTTGCACCAGGAACAAGCCGTCGTCGACTTCCTTGAATCCGTCATACGTCGTTTTCTTTTGGCCATTCTCTTCCCGCACGTATTTCGGCGTTGCATCTTCTACCGGCGACGAATCGCCGATAAAGGCCGCTTTGCCGAGGCCTAGCTTGGCGATGGCAGCATAAGGACCTTCCGCCCGGCCGCCTCCGTCATAGACTCCTTCGTCAACCGCATTCCCCCAAGCCGGAACGCCGGTCGGGACGTAGACAAGCCCCTTGGCTTTCTGTGGATCAAGAATCGCCACGGTTGACCCCGCATGCATGGCGACGGCTTCTACGCCGGCCGTGATGCCAAACGATTGCGACGGGGTGACGATATCGGCTGCATTGACGTCGCCAAGAGCGTTATAACGGAAACGAACGCCAAAGTTATCGGCCAACCAGTCGGAGCTATTCAATCCCTGCATCGCAGGCGAGTTTGCTTCTTCGGCCGTCATCCCCTTGGCTGGATTTTCATAAGCTCCACGGCGATAGCCGTTAAACACCTCTGAAGCGTCCCAGCGGTTCTTGTTTCGGTCGGCATTATAATGGTCCGAGATGAAGAAAACGGCTCCGCCATTTTCCACGTATTGTACCAACACCGCTTGTTCAGCTGCTTTGAAGGGTACGTTCGCTTCGGGAATAATGAAGACATCGTAAGGTTGCAAAACCTCGTTGGTGATCGCCGTTTCCCCGAAATGGTATGGGCTCGGGCGATCCAGCGACTCTACCGTAAAGCCAGTCGCCCGCAGTCCCTCGGCAAAATCCGAGAACCCGCCGTCGATAACCCAGTCCGCAGCGCCGGCGGTTTGGCCGTGAGTATTGTCAAACAGCACCTTCTTGCCGGTACCGTCCGGTAACTGCGGAGTTTCACCCGGATCTGTTCCTTGGCCGGGATCCTCGCCAGGGTCTTCACCGGGATCTTCCGGTTGAGCCTGTGATAATGAAATTGTTGTTACGCTTTTTAATCCTGGAAAATTGTTGTATGCCGCAAGAGATCCCGATACGACCACCGATTTCCCGATCAAATCCGGATGGCTTTGCAGGCCGAACTCCGCTCTTAAGCCGGAAGGGACCTGAACATCGATGAGCTTGGCTTTGTCTCGCTCCCCAGCCGTATCGGCAATGAGAAAGTTGAAGTCGTTGCCGAAGGGAGCGTCGAAATCCGCGGTGAGTGAACCTGTTGCATGACCGACGATCATACCGGCCACTTCCACAGCTTCGCCGCTATTCCCTTTCGCGATCGCTGCAGCAACGCTGAGCGAATCGGCTGCAACCTGCAGGGATGCCTCAACGCTGTCTGGTGCTGTGCCAGCTTCCGAAACCGCCTCGGTCTGCGGAACACCTCCATCCGATAGATCGGACGGCAACTCGCTGCCCGGCACTTGTACTTCCGAAGCAAGCGGCAGCCCCGCACCGTCGTCAACGGTTCTTTCAGTTACTTCCGCCGCTATTGACGGATCGGCAGACTGGGCTGCCGCCTGCGGTGCCCATCCCGGCAGACCGGTTACAATCATCGCACCGGCCAATAAGAGACTCAGCCATCTGTTGCGCCTAGCTTTCGCGTTGCCCTTACCCATAAGTCATCGATTCCTCCCTATTTCCCTATTTATTGGACTACCCTCTCATCATATTTATTATAAAATTGCAGATTATTTCCTTGTTGTAAAAATAATGTAAAATTATTGTTTTTGAATCGACCTCTTCCTACCTTGCAAGGAAAAACAGCACAGCACCACCTCAGTTCTCCCTATACAGTGGTCTTAGCCCGGCTATCCGGAGAACCGCTTAAATGGGAGTGAACCCTGCCGTATGTTTCGTTCGCTAAAAATAGCTGCTATTCTCACCGCCGGCTTAAGTTTACTTGGACTTAGCGGTTGTATGGCTTCTTGGTCCTCGCATGACCAGCCCGAGGAGCTGACGGCGGGACAACCGCTAACCCTGTACGTCGCCACCGATATCCATTACCTAAGCCCCCGCCTGCATGATGATGGGGAGGCCTTTCATACCTATATCCAGGCCGGAGACGGCAAGCAACTGAGCTACATCGACCCGATGAGCGAAGCCTTCGCTGAGGAAGTTAAAGAGAAGAACCCGGCCGCCCTGATCTTGAGCGGCGATCTAACCAACAACGGGGAGAAAGCTAGCCACGAGGACCTGGCCGCCAAACTGAAGCAGATTGAAGCCGCAGGAACTCAAGTCTACGTGATTCCCGGTAACCATGATCTTTCGAATCCTTGGGCACGCCGGTTCAAGGGCGACTCCCAATACAAAACCGAATCGATTACCCCGGAGCAGTTCGTCGAGATTTACGGTGCTTTTGGTTATCATGAGGCCATTACCAGAGACACTTCAACTCTAAGCTATTTAGCTAAGGTTTCTCCCGATCTTTGGTTGCTGATGCTCGATACAAGCCAGTACGATCTAAACGAGTTCGCCGGCTTTCCCCAAACCGATGGGGAGATCCCGCCCGCAACGCAGGAATGGATCCAAGAATGCACCCGCCTTGCCAGTGAGAACGGCGCCCGCATCGTGACCGTGATGCACCATAACCTGGTCGACCACAGCACCGTACCCATCAAAGGGTTTACACTCAACAACAGTAAAGAAATAAACCACTTATTTGAGAAGCTGCGTCTTAATCTTGTATTGTCGGGCCACATCCATATTCAAGATATCCGCCAGACGAATCACGGCCTCTACGATATTGCGACCAGTGCCTTCAGCGTCTATCCGCATCAATACGGTGTGCTGCAATACGATCCAACCGGAAGGACGATCGAGTATGAATCCACTCAGGTCGATGTAGAGGCATGGGCCCGTAAACGGCAGGTTTCAGACGGGAACCTGACGGGTTTCGCGGAATATAGCCGCAAGTTTTTCGCTGAGCATTCTTATCACAAGGCCTATGCCTCCTTGGGGGAGCTCCCTTTATCCGAAGCGGATAAGACGTTGATGGCACGGACCATGTCGGACATCAACCTGCTGTATTTCGCGGGCAGGGCCGCATCGGGGCCCGAACGTGAGCGCCTGCTAGCCTCGCAAGGCTATCGATTATGGGAGAAGGCCGATTCGACCTTTCTGCAAGGGTATGTCCAAAGCATGCTAGAACCGAAATCTCCAGACAACACCAAGCTGCAAATGACGTTGCAAGGCGGATTGGAGTAGCCCTAACCTCTTCGTACCATTGAGCGGTGACATCGTGTCACCCTCATCCATCCTGAAACTATAAAAATGGGCACGGCTCCTTGATCCAAGGTCCGTGCCCATTTCCGTATCCGTATATGTTCCTATACCGCTCCCGCTTTCTCGATCATACCCCTGGCGATCCACACGCCGGCCGCTCCCGCCTGGGCCAGCCCGCGGGTAATCCCTGCGCCGTCACCGCCGCAGAACAAACCGCCGATCTCGGTTTCCAGCGATTCGCTCAGCTTCGGCCGGGCCGAGTAGAATTTCGCTTCCACGCCGTAGAACAACGTATGCTCGGAGGCGATGCCCGGCGTCACCTTGTCGAGCGCCTCGACCATTTCGATCAGACTCTTCATCGTATTGTACGGCAGCACAAGCCCGAGGTCGCCCGGCACCGCTTCTTTGAGCGTGGGTTCAAGGAAACCTTCCGAAATCCGGGCGGCCGTGGAACGGCGGCCGCGCAGAATATCACCGTATTTTTGCACGATCACCCCACCGCTGGACAAATCGTTGGCACGCTGGCAGATTTCCCGCGCGTACTCGTTTGGCTTATCGAACGGTTCGGTAAACCGGTGCGAAACGAGGAGCGCAAAGTTGGTATTCCTTGAACCCAGCGCCGGGTCTTTGTAAGAGTGGCCGTTGGCCGCCATGACGCCGCTGTGGTTCTCAACCACGACATGTCCAGACGGATTGCTGCAGAACGTACGAACTCGCGTGCCGACCGACGTGTTATAGATAAACTTTCCTTCATACAGGTGCTCATTGATCTCCCGCATGACCACGTCAGAGGTTTCCACGCGGACCCCAACGTCTACCTGATTGTTCGTCATCTTCAGCCGGCGCTTCTTAAGGATGTCGGTCAGCCAGGCCGAGCCGTCACGGCCCGGAGCTACCATCACCAGGTCGGCCTCATAGGTTTCGCCGTTCTTTAGCGTAATGCCCCGAACTTGGTGGCTTCCGTCGATTTTTTCCGTGATCAGATCCTCGACCTCCGCCTTAAACAACATATCGACGCGGGTATTCAGATATTCGTAGATCGATTTCAAAATCTCCAGGTTCTGCTCGGTCCCCAGATGCCGTACCTGTGCCCGAAGCAGCTTCAGTCCCGCTGCGTAACCCCGTTGTTCGATCTCCCGCACGGCCTCCGTCATCGGATCGGTAACCGCGGTTGTCGCCCCGTGCTCCAAATTGATCGAGTCGACGTATTGGATCAAGTCCAGCACCTTGGACGGCGCGATATAATCGCTCAGCCAACCGCCAAATTCCGTCGTGATATTAAATTTCCCGTCGCTGTAGGCTCCGGCCCCGCCAAACCCCGCGGTAATGGAGCAGGCCGGCAGGCAGCCGGCAAATTCCTTGCGCCCGGCCGCAGGCGGGCAAAGCGTGATTTTCTCCTCCAAGATCGGACAGCGGCGGCGATAAATATCATGCCCCTTGTCCACCAGGAGCACCTTCCAATGCGGCGCTTTACGGGTCAGTTCATAACAGGCGAAAATCCCGGCAGGTCCCGCCCCCACCACAATGACATCGTATTTACTCATCTGTATCCTCCTGAGGCGATATGAATTCATGCCATAAACATAAAAATTCCCGACCACTCATAGGTATGCGAATGCACCCTATTCGTAGTCAGGAATTTATGGTTCCTTGTAGAGACCCTCAATCCATATTACTGAGGATATACGAATTCGATAGTTTCGTTTCGTCTTGTCTGTGCTTCAGAACAATCTGAGTATAAGTGAAATAAACGGATGAGTCAAGGTGGTTTTTTATTTAATATTCGTGTTTTGTTGATTATTACGTGCGACTAATTGCATTTTACAATAACAATAATATAAAACACGAACATTATAACCGAATAACCCCGACTTTTTACCTAGGGCAAAATTCGCGTTCCTATGGGGTTGTATTATATAATAGTGATAGTTTTATGCCTTTATATTTAAAAATTGAGGAGTAGATGCATCGAATGGACAGTGACAGGCAATTGGTATTAAATTTATTTTTAGTCGCGATTCTCATCGCGCTCACGGCATTTTTCGTGGCGGTCGAATTTGCGATCGTCCGCGTCCGGGGCAGCCGGGTTGATCAATTGATAGCGGAGGGACGTAAAGGAGCCCTCGCCGTCAAACAGGTCACCTCTAATCTGGACGGATTTCTATCGGCTTGCCAGCTCGGAATCACGATTACCGCGCTGGGACTTGGATGGCTTGGAGAACCAACGGTGGAGAGCATGCTGCATCCGTTGTTCCATCGCCTGGAGGTACCCGAGACCGTTGGCAGTGCGCTCTCTTTTATTATTGCGTTTGTCGTCATCACGTATTTCCACGTTGTTGTGGGCGAGCTGGCTCCCAAGACGGTGGCGATTCGCAAAGCGGAAGAAATTGCTATTCTTACGGCCAAGCCTTTGATTCTATTTACGAAGGTTATGCGCCCTTTCATCTGGGCCTTGAACGGATCGGCCAACCAACTGGTGCGCCTGTTTGGCGTCAAGCCAGCTTCCGAACATGAAGAAGCGCACTCGGAGGAAGAACTGCAAATCATCATCAATGAAAGCTTCGAAAGCGGCAAAATCAATCAGAGCGAATTTGGCTACGTAAACCGGATTTTTGCATTTGATAATTTGCTCGCCAAGGAAATAATGGTACCTCGCACCGACATGGTGTGTTTATATACGGACAAGACGCGCCAGGAGAACCTGGATATCATTCGGGAGCAGCAATATACCCGTTTTCCCGTCGTCGAAGGCAGCAAGGATAACATTATCGGCATCGTGAATACGAAGCAGTTTTTCCTGGCTTACGAGGGCAATCCGAACGTCGGTTTCGCCGCTCTGCTGCAGCCGGCGATGACGGTTTCGGAAGTCACCCCGGTGAACGAACTGCTGAAGAAAATGCAGCAGGAAGGCACCCATATGGCGATTCTGATCGACGAATATGGAGGAACAGCCGGCTTGGTGGCGCTTGAGGACATTCTTGAGGAGCTCGTCGGGGAAATCCGCGACGAATTCGATAAGGAAGAGGAAGATCCGATCGTTCAGTTGGATGAGTCACATGTGGTCGCCCTTGGCACGGTGACGGTGAATCAGATCAATGACGTACTTTTGACCGACTTGAGTACCGAGGAAGTCGATACGATCGGCGGCTGGCTCTATGGCATGAACCCGTCTATGGACGTTGGGGAAACGCTGGAGCATGAAGATTTGACGTTTAAGCTGCTAGAAAAGGAACCGCATCGTTTCAAGAAACTCGAAATCGTTAGGCACGACGCCTAAGGCAGGCGTAAGAAAGCGCGAGCGCAGAGGGAATCTCTGCAGGCTCGCGCTTTTTGGGTTTATGTGACCTAAGATTACTGCGGCCAGCGCCGTCTCAACTCCGCCAGTTCTTCGTCAAGAGGTGTTTCCCCGCCGTACCGTACTTGGTAGTATAGCCGAAGCAACGGGCTTAATGCGGCATCCGAGTCCACTCGGACCCGACTGTTCTCCCTCTCCGAATTCCCCGCGCCAAAGCTGAAACGCCGTCTCCCGGGTTTGGTCGCTTTCGTGGCTTCGGACTTTCGCCCTGTTTCCAACCTTAACTCCTTCACCATTTCCTGCGGCGTCAGATAGGGCTTCATCGGATATCCGCGCTCCTGCTCCTCCCGCAAAAATAAACGATACAAGTAACGAACCCTTTCTCGGTTATCCTTCATTCCCTCCCAACGCTCAGGCGGCTTCCCGGAACGCAGCAGGCGGGATCCCATCTTGCGCCATCCTTGCAGAGTAGACTCCCAAGTGAACAGGCTCGTCTCCTCGTCGAGGTAAGCTGCTTGCTCCGTCGTAGCGCCTTCCCGACGCAACAGGGAGAGCAAACGGTCGATCGCCTTACGCCAGATCCCGCCGGCGTTCTTGTAGAGCCAATACAGTACAAAGCCCAGCAGTGCGGCTATGATCAAGCCACCGAAAGCATAAAAAGCAAAATTTAGGATGCGCGAGAGCAGATCCGGATCGTGAGTTTCCACCGGGATCATGGGCTCCAGCGGCTGAACCCCCACCTCCGGCTGCTCCAAAGGTTCGGGTTCTTTCGGTTGCCTAAGCAGCCAGCGTACGACCGCTCTTAGCCATCCTAATAGCAGACTGCCGATCCAGCGACCGGCTCCGGCCGCTAGCAGCAAGGCGAGTACAAGGATGACGCCGACGAACAAGCGGTTATGGCGGCGGAGACCCGCGGGCAGACGTTCTCCCGAATCACCGGAATGCGAGCTGTATCGTAAATACTGGTGGTTGGTTACGAACAGGGCGGTGGCCAAGCTGAATACGCCGGCCCAGGTAATCAACGGGACGGTTCCTTGAAGCGCCTCGATTCGCGGGAAAAAGATCCCCGCAAGGAAATAAAGGCCAAGCCCGTCCCAATACAGCCGATAGCTGCCCTGGCGATTGCGGACCGTCATCCCCTGCAGCGAGCAGAGCACGCCGGCGGCAAGCAGCGCGGCGATTTGCAAGAGAAAGACAGCGACGGAGGGCGCGTTGCCGTAGCCAAGCGCCCCCACTCCGCCGGCCCAGGCGAAGGCGGCCGCGGCAAAGGCCAAGCCGAACCCGAGGGCCACCGCCCCGCGTTGCCACAGCTTATGGAGGCGCGGGCCAGCCAGGACGCCGGCTAGTGACAACAATGGCAACAACCCCAGCCCCGCTACCGGGAACTCCGGCGGCCGGAGAAAGGCCGCGAACAAAATCCAAGCCGGCAGCAGCAGCACGTATTCCATCAGGCAACCTAACCCTATCCGCAGCGTCTGCACAAGGTAAGAGGATTCATTTTCCCCATCGACATATTCGCCCCTGTTGCTCATCCGATATCCCTCCCGATCTCCCTGCGAGCGCATCTTCCTTCTTCCCCTCCGACCGGAAGATACTCTTCTTCATTAGCTTCATCATACCACAGAGCAAGGTGCTGCGGGCGTCGCTGAAACCGACGCAAAAAAAGAACCCCGCTCCTCTCGCAAGGGGCGGGGTAGATTCCACTGCTGGCGTGAGTGAGCCGCAAGCCATTTAGATGACTGACGTTTCACTGTAACCGACTCGCTCGACGAGCAAAGGGTTTTTTCGCGCTTCCGTTTCAAATTCCATCATTTCCAACAGTCCGTCATACAGCGAATATCGGGGCTCCCACCATAGGACATCCCGAACTTTGCCGTTGTCCAGTAAGCTCTGTTCGATATCCCCTGCCTGAGCAGGCCGAAATTGCGGCTGGACATTTCGTCCGGAGATCTCTTTCAACATTCCGAGTGCCTCCAGGAGCGAGATGCTTCGTCCACTGCTGACATTCAAAATTTGATTACCTGAGCTTCGCAGCGCCAGCACATTCGCTTCTGCGACATCTTTGACGTACACGAAATCTCGTGTCTGCAGCCCATCCCCGTAAACCTCCAGCGGAAGTCCCGCCATCAACCGCTCCACAAACGCCGTCAGCACCCCATCCTCCCCGGTACGCCGTTCCCGGATCCCGTAAACATTGGCGTACCGCAGAATGGAATAATCCAAGCCGTAGCGTTCGCTGAACGATTGGATATACATCTCCGAAACCCGTTTGGAAACGCCGTAAAAAGACAATGGCTCCGTGCCGTGCGACTCCTTGATCGGCAGATGATCCGGATTTCCGTAGACCGCGGCCGATGAGGCAAACACGATCCGCCGCACTCCAAAGCGTACGCATTGCTGCAACAGCTGAATGGTCCCCAGAATGTTCGTCTCGGCATCGGCCGACGGGTTCTGCAGCGAGCGACGAACGCTCGTTTGAGCCGCAAGGTGAATAACGGCATCCGGGCGTTCCTCTGCAAAAATAGACTCCAGCTCCTCCGAAACGATATCCACCGAGTAATAGGAGACCGACTCGTCCATTTTTCTCGGATTTCCGGTTTGGCCCGTATCGACCACAACCACCTGTTCCCCCTCTTCCAGAAGCCGTTTGACCGTGTGACGGCCAATAAATCCCGCTCCCCCCGTGACTAGCACTTTCATCGTCTCGACTCCCCTATTCCCTAAAAATACCGGCATTTGCCCCGTTTCAACCACCTTATGTAGGCCTAGCCCGAATTAGACTAGGAAAGTGCTGGATCTTCGTCTGTTTGCACGTATTCGCGTATAGAATCCCGATTCCACTAATATACTGCTATGAATTCTTTTAACGAGATCTTAGCCTATTTTCGCTAGAGACGGAGTGGAACCCAATGAAAATGAAAATCCGTAAAAAAGTGGCGATACCGGTAGTTCTTCTACTCCTCGTGGCTGGCGGACTGCTGACCGCCTATTTAAAATACGAGCCGTCCCGGCATTTTCGGGAGACCGATATCCCCGTGTTGGCGACGCCGGAGCCAGTTGGCGGGAAAGGGCAGGAGGATCTGTCCGACGGATCTGTCGAGAAGTCGGAACGGTCCGGGGTAGCAAATACGGGGACGACCGTTGAAGCTGCAGCGGCAAATCCCGCACAGACGGAAGAAATCCGCGGTGATCGCGGCAGCTTTAACCTGCTCCTGCTCGCCACCGATGCCCGGGCAAAGGAAGCCTCCCGCACCGACGTGCTGATGCTGGCTCACGTCAATCCGGGACAAAATAAGGTAAGCCTAGTATCGATTCCCCGGGACACCCGGGTCCACCTTCCCGGGATTGGCTTGACCAAGATCAACCATGCGCACGCCATGGCAGAAGCGGGCGGAAAAGGCGGTCACGCCGGTACCCTTGCCGCGATCCAGGCCGTCAGTAATTTATGCCGTTGCTCCCTCAACTACTACGTCAAAACGGACTTCGACGGATTCGAGCATTTCATTGATACGATCGGCGGCTTAGATGTGAAGCTAAACGCTCCCGTCAAGCTAACCTACAATTATCGGACCTTGCCTGCCGGGGAGCAGCATTGGAACGGAGAAACCACTCTCGATTTCGTCCGCGAACGCAAATCGCTGGATGACGGCGATAACGCCCGGCAGCGAAACCAGGCGCTGGTCGTTCAGGCGATCGCCCGCAGGCTGCTCGTGCCAGACAACCTGGCCCAGCTGCCTGAGCTGATCCGACAAGTAAAA
Organism: Paenibacillus timonensis; assembly: GCF_009725205.1. GTDB lineage: Bacteria > Bacillota > Bacilli > Paenibacillales > Paenibacillaceae > Fontibacillus > Fontibacillus rhizolycopersici. Next base: position 112,352 of record NZ_WNZY01000014.1, read on the forward strand.
GAGGACATTTTGGATACCAATCTGACCGATGCCGATATGCTTAGCCTGGCTTGGATGGTTCGCGGCATCGATCCGGAGGAGATGTATTTCGTGCAGTTTCCGGGGAGCAGCGGCAAAGCCCATGATCCGCTGGTGAATGCCGAGCTTTATTATTGGATTCCGGATATGAAGGCCTGGTCCGAGCTTTCCCGTGAGATCTTAGGGGATGCGCCCGATGAGTAAATCGACCTCGCCTCTTCCCAACGGCCGGCTTCATCCGGGTGGAGGGGGACCTCGGGGGCTTCAGCTTCGAGTGCTGCTCCTCGTCATGTTGATTCTGGCCTTGAGCTGGGGCCTGTTGCTGCGATGGGGACCTGCCCTCCCCTTCCCTGCACCTACCTTCAACGTGAAGGAAGCCGGCGCTAAGGGCGACGGGATTACGGACGATACCCGCGTATTTTTGCGCGTGTTGCGGCAAGCGGCGGCCACCGGCCGGGCCACGACCGTAATCGTGCCCCCCGGTACGTACCTGCTCGCCTTGGACGAGCCGCTGCCGCTCCGCAGCGGCGTAACCCTCCGCGGCCTGGGCCGACCCGTCTTGAAGTTCCGCGCGGTCTCCGGCGCCCGTTACGGCTTCGAGGCCGTCTCGATCCAAGGGCGGAGGATCCGCATCGACGGCGTTGTGATCGACGGCGGCGCACGGCTGACCCGCGGCATCGGCGTTCACAGCGGTTCGTCAGATGTGGCCATCGTGGGCAGCACGATCCAGGACTTGAACCAGCCGGCGGAACCGAGGCACCCGCTGTCCACCACGGTCGTCGCTGGCATCATGATCTATGGGGACACCGTCGACATCAAGATCCTCGGCTGTACGCTCACCGAGATCGCTGCGCGAGAGGCTGCTCCTGTAGCTCGGGGAATTATGACTTGGGGCGAACCCGGGCGAACGATCGCTCGCCGCGTTAACATATCGGGCAACCTCATCTCTTATATTTCCCCGCGGGAGGATGCGGACGGTATTTATTTCGATCAGCCGCCGGGCTCCTCGCCTTTGTCGGATTCCGTGATATCCAATAATATCATCCACCATGCCGCCAAACGCGGGATCAAAATCTCCGCTCCCGGCGTCGTCGTGAAGAACAACCGAATCGTCAACCCTTACTCCGGGAACAACCGCTATCTCACAACGCCTAGGGACGCGCTGCCTCAGGACATGTACGCAGCGATTTCCGTTTATGCCGGCGATGTGACCGTGTCCGGCAATATCATCGGGGGATCCGGCAGCTACTATGCCGCCATTGAGGCTGACGTCGGTGCGGCGGACGGCATCGTCATTGAGAATAACGTCATCGAAAGCGGTGTGAGCCCTCCTTTTCCCGATTCGAGCGGGATCCGCCTCGACCAGATCGGTGGCTTCCGGATCACCGGCAACGCGATAAACGGCGCAGAAACGCCCATCCGCTTATCCGACAATGCCCGCCGGGCACTCGCCTCAGGAGCGGGGACGCTGACGGACAATATAGCAAAGTAAGTAGGGGGAGTGAAGTCGGGTTAGGTATCGTTTTGGATGGCATCAAGTATGCGTGTTGTGTGTCTGGCGGGTCCCTGGTGAGTGTCTGGCGGCTTGGTGGTGTTCGGTGAGTGCCTGGTTAGTGCCTATTGAGTTCCTGGTGAGTGTTCCTGTTAAGTGCCTGTTGAGTTGCAAGTGAAGCTTGATTAGTGACCGTTGAGTGTCTGTTGAGCTAGTTTTGTCCCTTTTGGGCTGTATCGTGCACCTGCTTGGGCTCCTTTTCCCTTCAAAATGTTGCATTATATGCAACATTTCTATAAAGCCCCCTAATCACTTTGGACACTTTCAGACTAAACAATATACAATAAATATTAGCTGGAGGTAGTCCGTATGAGAGTTCAGCATAGCAAGTTCGACGAGTTAAGAATACAGGTCGTCGAG
>NZ_WNZY01000015.1 GCF_009725205.1 Paenibacillus timonensis
TTCTAAGGAAATTGTTAAACATGATTCCCACTCCTTTGGTTTGTCGTTCGATTTTGTTTTTCGGATGATCATCTTTGATGTCTTTATTATATGTGATTTTTTTCACTATATATGTGATTTAAATCACTTATATTAAAAATTGTGTATTTAAATTTTGAGGGACCTCTATTTCTTCTTTAATACGCAAAAAAATCCTTACCAGAGTAAGGATTTCGACTTCTTCATTATGGAGCGGGTGATGGGAATCGAACCCACGCTACCAGCTTGGAAGGCTGGAGTTCTACCATTGAACTACACCCGCATATGACCTGCTATAGATTAAGAATCATGAAAGATCGGGACGACACGATTCGAACATGCGACCCCCTGGTCCCAAACCAGGTGCTCTACCAAGCTGAGCTACGTCCCGATGTAAATGCAGGCCCCTTTTGGGAAGGCAAAAATTAATATACCACGTTTCGGGAGGCGAAGCAAGCGGGAATTCCTGGAAACCTTCTGAGGAATCTATATCCGCGAAGCCCTACAAGATAAAAAAACCTTAGCCGGCAAGCCGGCTAAGGAACTCGCTTTCCAGCACGCCGGCAGGTACCGGCTTGCTAAACAGATATCCTTGTCCTTCGTGGCATCGCTGGAGCTTGAGGAACTCCAGCTGCTCCTCGTTCTCGACGCCTTCAGCCGTCACTTTCAGCTTTAAGTGATGAGCCATGGTGGTAATGGTGGAGACGATGGCCGCGTCATTCCCGTCGTACATGACTTCTTTTACGAAGGCACGATCGATTTTCAAGCGGTCGATCGGCAGGCTTTTCAAATAATAAAGGGAACTATAGCCTGTGCCAAAATCATCGATACTGATATGTATTCCCAAACGCTTCAAGCGATGAAGCTGATCCAGGGCGGTTTCAATATCGTACGTCATACTTTCCGTTACTTCAAGCTCCAGGTAACGAGGGTCCAACCCGACCTCGCGTAAGATCGCGTCCACGTGCTCAGCCAAATTATATTGCCGGAACTGTCGCATCGATAAGTTGACGGATACGCAAACCGGTTCAAAGCCGTCCAACTGCCATTTTTTATTGTGCAGACAAGCCGTTTTCAGCACCCATTCTCCGAGCGGAACGATGAGGCCACTCTCCTCGGCTAGCGGTATGAATTCGCTTGGCGGCAAAATCCCCCGCTTCGGATGGTTCCAACGGACCAGCGCCTCCATCCCGACCATTTTGCCTGTATTCAAACTGATCTGCGGCTGAAACTCCAGGAAGAACTCTTCTCGCTCCAGCGCCTTACGCATATCGTTCTCCAATTCCACCTTGGATTGGGTACGTTGCTTCATGGCCGCATGATACCGCATAAAGTCCACGCCTTGTTCCTTGGCATGATGAACTGCCATATCCGCATATTGAATCATCTGGTTCACCGAATCCCCGTCATCCGGGAATACGGACAAGCCCATGCTTAGTGAAATATGATATTCAGTATCATCGATCAGCACCGCCGGATCTACAGAAGCTAACAGCTCCTTGGCCCGCTCCTCGGCCGCCGCATCATCCGGCAGTTCTGGAAAGATCACGGCAAATTCGTCTTCGCCCATCCGGTACACTCGCCGCTGCGTTCCCCCTAGCGCCGACAATCGACTTCCCAGCTCGGTCAACAGCTTATCTCCCGCACTGTAGCCCAAGGAATCGTTAATCGCCTTAAACCGGTCAATATTAATCACCGCAACGCCGGTACAAGCTTGAGAAAACGCAAGCAATTCGCCCAACTGCTCTTTCATTTGCCGCAGGTTCGGCAGACCGGTTAAATCATCGTGGTAAGCCATATGCTTCATTTGGGCTTCCGCCAGCTGCTTGCCGCGCATCGGCTCTTCAATCGTCAGCCGGTAGACGCCTTTAAGGACGAAATAATAAGAAATGCTCATAAACCATTGGCCCGCTGCCTGCGCCAAATCTCCGCCCTGCCCCGGTGGGGAGGTCAGAAGAACGTGCCCCATCGCCATGAACAACAGCGCTCGGGTTACCGTCATAATTGCCGGCGGACGCTCTGATCGATGCCGGTATAGGACCGCTATAGCGGCGATGATGTACAATAACGGAATACCAGCTCGCAGGATGAGCTGCCCAATCTCTAGATTGAACAGCGAGGGGAGGCTGCTTTGGTACCGGTTTAATCCCAACAACCCCACCAGGGTTAACAGGCCTGCTCCCGTAAACATGACGATTTTCTGGCGTCCGTTCACCTGCTGATCCTCCGTGGCAAAAATCCGCAGCATCCCGAGCGCCCCCAGCGTATGCGAGATCGCCAAAAACCAGGTCGCCAGGCTTCCACCCGGTTTAAAGCCGAGCAGCATGATGTCACCGTACGAAGCGGCGTACAGAATATCCAAGATCCCGATCATTGTAAATAAAACGGCCGTGTATAGCCGCTGCTTGGAAAGTTTGTCGATGAACAGAATCCATCCCTGTGCAAATATGGCAAACGAAACAGCCAGGCACATCAAACCGGCCAGGAGATGCATCGTTTGAATAAGCGTGTCCGTTCCTGGCGGAAAATCGTTCCCCGCCGACAGCCGGACCACCCCGACCATTGCCGCCAACCCGATTACCCCTTGGATGATTGTCGTTTGTTCCTCTGCCCTAATCCTCAATGCGTATCAACCTCCGGAGGTAAGTTCTGTCTTCCGTCATGAAACTACTAATTCAACATATTCCGCTTATTTCCTGCCTTTTCCCCAAATTTGTCGATGAAAAAAGAAGCCCGGACGCGAGGCGCCGGGCTTGATATCCTTATTTTTTTGTCCGATTGACCGTCGTCTCAGGCGTCGTCAGCTTATCGTAAAAATCGACGGCCTTATCCTTGTCCTCTGATGCCCGAAGCGCCATCGCGGAGCGTGGATGCTCGTCAAGCGTCCCGGTGATCATGTAAGGGATCAAATACCCCCACTCCTCTTTTTCACGAAGCGGAATCAGCAGTTCTTCCAAAACTTCCAGAATAGGGCGCAACTTGTAACTCGTGTTCTTCAGATGAGTTACAAGCAATTCGGTTGGGCAGTTGCCGGCCGCGCGCCCCATGCCGTACACGGAAGCGTCCAGCAGCTCTACTCCGTGATCGGCAGCCACCAGCGTATTGGAGAACGCCAGCTGCATGTTGTTATGGGTATGCACACCTAAGCGTTTACCCGGAAGATGAGTTTTGAACTTATTGACCAAATACTCCATGTCTTTATAGTCGAGACTTCCGTACGAATCGACGATGTAGACAACGTCAACGACGCTCTCCTTAATCATCTCGAACGCTTCCAGCAGCTCGTTCTCCATTACATTAGACAACGCCATAATGTTCAGCGTGGTCTCGTAACCTCGGTCATGGAACAATTGAACCAATTGCAATGCCTTATCAACATCTTTAATGTAGCAAGCGACCCGAATCAAATCGAGCAAGCTTTCGCTGCGCGGTAAAATATCGTTTTCATCCACCCGACCGATGTCGACCAGCGCGGATAGTTTCGTCGTTCCTTTTTGAGGAATTACCTTGCGCAGGAAATCGTCGTCCAGAAACCGCCAAGGGCCGGCTTCATCAGCGCCTTTCAGCAGCTTGGGCGAGTTTTTGTAGCCGATTTCCATATAATCCACGCCTGCCTCGTTTAAGCCTGCGTACAATTTTTGGACAAATTCTACGCTGAAGTCCCAGTTATTCACCAGTCCTCCGTCACGTATGGTGCAATCGACGATTTTGCATTGGTTGGCTTTCATACCCGCATATTCCTCTCCATCGTTTTACTATCCATCTTACTAAAGGTTGTTCGAAAAGTCATCTTTGAATCACGAAGTAGATCAAGAAGTTTGTCGGCATCGAATCTTGAATTCAGCCGGGATTTCCGTTGCTCACGTAGGTTCGCCTACGCTCCGCTACTCAATCCCTACCTTCATCCAACCTTCTCGGTGCTTCAATCCTGACTTTTCGATCTTTCATTAATATTGGTTGTTCGAAAAGTCATCTTTGAATCACGAAGGTGATCAAGAAGTTTGTCGGCATCGAATCTTGAATTCAGCCGGGATTTCCGTTGCTCATGTAGGTTCGCCTACGCTCCGCTACTCAATCCCTACCTTCATCCAACCTTCTCGGTGCTTCAAACCTGACTTTTCGATCTTTCATTATATCGGTTGTTCGAAAAGTCATCTTTGAATCACGAAGTGTAGTTTAAAGATGCATAATCGGCATAGAATCGATATGAAGTAAATCACAGTGCAGTTTGCCTGTGCATGATATATTACACTTGAATCCAATTGAGATTGATTCTCAATACCAGTCGTTCAACTAGAACTTAAAGCCGTCTTCGGCTTACATACATGACGCTACAAATGATCCATTTGATCAGGATAAGGAGAGAAAATCCCATGACAACCTGTCGATGCTGCCTGCTTGGATTGAAGCCCGGAACCTCTTGTGCCATCACGCAAATCGGAAATATGGACCCTGTCCTGAAACGGCGCCTCGCCGATCTCGGGATTCGAGAGGGGACTCACGTAGTAGTGAAGCGTTACTGCCTCTGGGGCGGTCCGGTCACTTTGGAATGCGCCGGTCAACTACTGGGCATCCGCCAGAAGGAAGCCGCACATATCGAGGTGGCGGTCTCATGAACAATGCTGCTTTGATCGGGAACCCGAATACCGGGAAAACCTCGCTCTTTAACACCTTAACCAGCTCCTACGAATATGTCGGCAACTGGGCTGGCGTGACGGTTGAGAAAAAGGTGGGGCAACTGCGAGGAAAAGCCGGCCAACTGACCGATCTGCCCGGAATCTACACCCTCCGCCCCCTCTCCCGTGACGAAGGCGTTGCGGCGGAATACTTGGCTGTGGAGTCCCCTTCGGTGCTGGTGAACATCGTTGACGCCTCAAATCTGGAACGCAACCTTTATCTGACGCTGCAACTTCTCGAATATGGTAAACCGGTGATCATTGGGCTAAATATGATCGATGTCGCCAAAGCTAGCGGGCTTCAGGTCGATCCGGAGAAGCTGTCAGCCCGGCTCGGAACTCCGGTTCTCCCCCTGATCGCCCGCACAGGGAAAGGCAGCAAAGAGCTATTGCGGGCGATTGAACAACAGCATCCCGGAGAGGCGGACGTCCCGCATTTTGCCATTCATTATGGCGAAGCGATCGAACGGGCCATCCGCGACATCTCCCGGGAGCTTGCCGCCGGCTGGGAGCAAGGGCGACCGGGCTTGCGCTGGATCGCCTTGCAGGTGCTTGAAGATAATCCAGCGGTGATCGCTGTGCTCCCGCCTCAGACCAACCTGAACAAGCTGAAGGCGATCCGGGCTGAAGCGGAGAAGCAGTTGGGCGCAGACGGGTTCGACTCTTCCGTAGAAGAGCACATCCGCACCGTCCGTATCGAGCGCATTCAAGCTATCTGCAGCGAGGCGGTCGACGCCTCCCAGAAGAAACCCCATACGATGACCGAACGCATCGATCGTATCGTCACCCATCCGGTTCTCGGTATCCCGATGTTTATGGCCTTCATGTTTCTTACCTTCCAGCTCACGTTCGACTGGCTCGGCAACCCGCTCTCGGACCTGCTCGACGGTTTCATTACCGGACCGCTGACTGGCGGCGCGGAGAGTCTGCTGACGAATGTAGGGGCTTCAAGCTTCACGCATGCGCTAATCATCGACGGTATCATCGGCGGTGTCGGCGGCGTGTTGGTATTTATCCCGCAGATTTTCATTATGTTCCTGATCATCTCTTTCATCGAGGACTCCGGTTATATGGCCCGGATCACCGTCATGATGGATAAACTGATGGAAATCGTCGGCTTAAACGGCAAAGCGTTAATCCCGTTTATCTTAGGCTTCGGCTGCAACGTCCCGGCCGTCATGGCTTCTCGCAGCATCGAGCAGCCAAAGGAGCGGATGTTGACCATGCTGCTGATTCCGCTGATGTCCTGCTCTGCGCGGCTGCCGGTTTACGCTTTGTTTGCCGGTATCTTTTTCGCCGAGTCGCAAGGACTGATCGTCTTTTCCTTGTATATGCTTGGTATCGTGCTGGCGCTTGTGCTGGCCAAAGTCTTCTCGCTGTTCCTGTTTAAAAACGAACGTTCCTTCTTTATGGTAGAACTCCCGCCTTACCGTATGCCGCAAAGCGTAACCCTGTTCCGCAGTACCTGGGAGAAGGGCAAAGGCTTCCTGCGCAAAGCCGGTACCTTCATTCTTGGCGGTTCGGTGCTGATATGGCTGCTTACGTACCTCGGTCCGGGCGGTGTGGCGGATAATATGGACGACAGCTTCCTGGCTGCGATCGGCGGTTTGTTCTCGTCTGTCTTGCAGCCGTTAGGCTTCGGCACCTGGCAATCCGGAGCCGCTTTAATTACCGGTTTTATGGCCAAAGAGGTCGTGGTGTCGACCATGAACATCATCTACCATGCGCCGGATATGACCGGCCTGCAAGGCCAAATTGCCGCATCCTTCACAGGGCTTCAGGCCTACAGCTTTATGGCCTTCGTTCTGCTCTACACCCCGTGCCTTGCGACGGTGGGCGTCCTTCGCAAAGAAACGGCTTCTTGGAAATGGACGTTCTTTTCAATCGCCTATTCGTTGACGCTTGCCTATCTCGTATCCCTTCTCATTTATCAAGTCGGATTGCGACTAGGTTTTGGTCTGGCTTAAGGAATGGATCTGAAAACGAAAGGAGCAACCCATCATGATCGATATTGTGATCGTCGCCGCCATTTTCGGCTACGCTGCCTTTGCGTTATACCGCGGCTTCAAGAAAAGCAAAAAAGGCGCCTGCGCCTCCTGCTCACTGCAGAAATCCTGTTCTGCGGCTTGCGAAAGTCACGCGGCGTCCTCTTCGGTTTCTCCGGCCAAAGGCCCTCAAAATGAATAAAACTACAAGGCCAGCGGGAGCGAGATGACAAAGATCGTTCCCGCTCCTTTTAAGCTATCCACGGATATATTTCCTCGATGATTCCGGATGATTCGGTAACTCACCGATAATCCCAATCCGGTTCCCTTCTCCTTCGTCGTAAAAAATGGATCAAACAATCGGCTTAGCATTCCCTTGTCCATCCCGCCGCCGTTATCCTGCACCGAGATATTCACCGATTTGCCTTCCATCTCCGCACGGACATCGATCACCCCTTGGTGGTCACCGCCTACCTCGGCGATCGCGTCCATGGCATTCTTGATAATGTTCAGCAGCACCTGCTTAATTTGCTTGACATCGATGGAAACAAGCAACTCCTCCATCGGCTCGTGAAGGATCATTTGGCACCCCTTCATCAGCGCCTCGCTTTCCGTGAGGAGAACGACCTCTTTCAGCAGAGAAGAAACGCTGACCGTCGATTTCTGCGGGGCGGATGGCTTCGATGAATTGAGAAATTCGTGAATAATGTCGTTGGCCCGGTCGATTTCCGTCAAAATAATTCGAGCGTACTCATCTTTGCCCAACTGGAGCAAATGAGGCCGAAGCAGCTGAATGAACCCGCGGATGGCGGTAAGCGGATTCCGAATTTCATGGGCAATCGCCGCCGAGATCTTCCCGAGCATCGCCAGCTTATCGTTCTGATAGGCCGTTTGTTCGATCCGCTTGAAATCGGAAACGTCCTTGACGCTCAGCAGAAAGTCTCCATCCATTTGATCCCCGTACGTGACCGTGATGAGCCAATGCCGGCCGTATTCGTCGATTAACTCATGGTACTTTTTTCGGTGAAAAATCGTCTCCCGGTAAATACGCAAAATCTTGCGCTTCTTAAATTGGTTGAGATGTGGATGCCGCAGCATCTGAAGCAAGTTACAGCCGATCAGGGATTGGCGTGGCATTTCGAGCAGCTTGGCCATCTGTACATTGATAAAGGTCAGAACCCCATCGCTGTCAAACAGCATAATTCCGCTGTCCAGGTGTTGGAGTACGTTCTCATACTTGTTTTTAACGAGTTGGGTCGATTGGTATGCTTTGACGGACTGGAGCAATGTCTCTTGAAATTCACTCAACAAGTGTGGTTCCCCCTTTACTCAAATGATCATACGATCACTACCTAGAAGAACTTACCCTGACTCGGCGCGTTTCACTCAACTTTCGATGCGATCTATGGCTTATTCGTACAAAGACGATGGATGCATGTCCACAAAACAGATCAGATAAGTCAAAAGCCACCTGTTTCAATCATAGTCAAGTTTTCCAAATACCGTCAATCAGAGATACTGTCGAAAAAAGTTGGATGAACGCAAAACGACTACCATAGTCCTAAAAAAGTAAAAATAGCCTCCCTTCCGGAAGACTATTTCTGTTCATTCAACTATTGTTGTGTTGAAGCCGAGCTCTACGTCGGCTCATGACCGCCAGCCTTTTTTTGAGCTCCTCCGTCCATTTCTCATCGCCGATTTGTTTGGCTACGGACAGAAGGTCCAAGGAAATATCGATTTGGCTTTGCACGATCACCAGGGGATCTTCATCCTCCCGATTGACGCAGTTCCCAAAAATGGACTCATCGTCTTCCATCACAAAATCCTGAAAATCAATTTCCGAAACTCCGTCGCCATGCGCGTATTCCGCCAGAATTTCGTATTCATTCTCCACTTTATAATGAACCTCAACCCGATGGCACACCGGGCAAAACAACAGGGGTACATTATGTACCTGCGTACGATAATGCTTTAAAGTCCCCTTTGTTCCCAGCATGCTGGCTCCGCAGCAAAAACTCATTCCCCTTCACCCTTTCTCGCGTTCGGTTCATTAACGTCTCCCAGCCCTCCAGGCCGGGATTTCAACTAATTTATTCGTGAGGCTTGCTTCAAATTCCTGCGTACAGAATGTAAATCCTGGGATTCCAGCCACTCCCCTACAGGCGTTGCTGCTGGGCAAAAAACCCCCGATTTGAGCAAAGCTCAAACAGGGGGTCCATCTTCTTATCTTTATCACATGGTAACATCGGCCATCTTCAAAGTCAATTTTCTTGCTCGCTGTGCATTACTTCTTGATTGCGGCAACGATCAAATCGCCCATTTCCTTCGTACCGACCGCTTGGCTCTTGTCGACGGCGATATCGCCGGTGCGGTGACCGGCATTCAGTACGTCGGCAACAGCGGCTTCGATCGCGTCAGCGGCATCCGCATAACCGAAGGTCATACGGAACATCAACGCTACGGACAAGATTGTCGCGATCGGGTTAGCCAGATTCTGACCGGCGATGTCCGGCGCGGAACCGTGAACGGGCTCGTATAACCCGAAGCTGCCTTCACCCAGGGAAGCCGAGGACAGCATTCCGATCGAGCCGGTAAGCATAGCCGCTTCGTCGCTCAGAATGTCGCCAAACATGTTCTCCGTCACGATGACGTCGAAGCTGGCCGGACGGCGGAGCAGCTGCATCGCGCAGTTATCGACAAGGACGTGCTCCAGTTCTACATCCGGATATTCCGGTGCGACCCGGTTCACAACTTCACGCCACAACCGTGAGGTCTCCAACACGTTGGCTTTATCGACCGAAGCTAGCTTCTTGCGGCGCTTCTGAGCGATCTCAAACGCTTGGCGAACGATACGTTCGACTTCGCTGACGTTGTACGCGCACGTATCAACGGCTTCCTGACCTTGCTCCGTATCGCGGCGGTACTTCTCGCCGAAATAAATGCCGCCGGTCAGCTCGCGCACGACGATGAGATCCGTGCCTTCAAGCACTTCCGGTTTAAGCGTTGAAGCATCCTTGAGACAGTCGAACACGACCGCCGGACGCAGGTTCGAGAACAGGCCTAGCGCTTTACGGATGCCCAGCAATCCGGTCTCCGGGCGTAGTTCCTTCGGATTGTTGTCCCATTTCGGACCGCCTACGGCCCCGAGCAATACGGCGTCGGCCTTTTGGCATACCTCCAGCGTTTCTTGCGGAAGCGGTGTCCCCTTCTCGTCGATAGCGATGCCGCCGAACAATGCATGTTCCGTTTCAAACTTGTACCCGAACAGCTCCTCCGTCCGTTTCAACACTTTCTCCGCTTCGGCTACCACTTCCGGTCCGATGCCGTCGCCCGCGATCACCGCGATTTTTTTGACTTCTGCCATTGCTTCCAGCTCCCTTTCGTGAACATCCTCTTCTTCTGTTGTAACACACCGGGTTAGGATAAACAAAGATATAGAATCTATTAAGGTCATAGGTATTAACTATAAGCAGGCAAAAAAACAGCGGAGCTGAATGAATCAGCTCCGCCGCAGCCGTCTCCCGGTTCGGTTATGCCCGAATCGCAGAGTTCGAGTTTCTCTTCTCAATCAACCGGTTGAGGGCATCGACATAAGCGCGAGCACTCGCTTCCAAGATGTCGGTACTGACGCCGCGGCCCTGCACGGATACGCCGTTTTGAGTCAACACGACGTGGACTTCCCCTTGGGCGTCCTTACCATGGCTCACCGATTTGATCGAGTAATCGGCCAGTTTGACCTCTTCGCCGGAAGCCAGGTCAATCGCGTTATATATCGCGTCAACCGAACCGTTGCCTTCGGCTTCCTTCTCGATAATATCGCCAGCAAGCGTGACCAGACGGATCTTCGCCGCTGGGGTCGCCTCGTTGCCGTAAGAGACGAAAATCGTCTCGAGACGGAATTCCTCCGGCGTGTCGATCAGCTTCAGCTCGACGATCGCCAGCAGGTCCTCGTCGGTGACTTCCTTCTTCTTGTCGGCCAGCGCTTTGAACTTGGCAAAAGCTTCGTTCAAACGCTCGTCATCCAGCGTATATCCCATATCCACCAGCTTCTCGCGGAAGGCATGACGACCGGAATGCTTACCCAGCACGAGCTTGCTCTCCTTGAGCCCGATCGTTTCCGGCGACATGATTTCGTAAGTCGTTTTCTCCTTCAGCATGCCGTCTTGGTGGATACCTGATTCATGAGCAAAAGCATTCGCGCCAACGATCGCCTTGTTCCCCGGCACCACCATCCCGGTCAAGCGGCTGACCAGCCGGCTCGTACGGGCGATTTCCGTCAGCTCGAGCGACGTTTTTGCACCAAAGAAGTCGAAGCGCGTTTCCAGCGCCAACGCCACTTCCTCCAGTGCGGTGTTGCCGGCCCGTTCTCCGATTCCGTTGATCGTCCCTTCGATTTGGTCGGCGCCACCTAAGATCGCAGCCAGCGAGTTCGCAGTCGCCAGACCCAAATCATCGTGGCAATGGGCGCTAAGCTGGATCTTCTCGATGCCGGGCACCTTCTCCTTCAGCGTACGGAAGATGTTGCCATACTCCTCGGGATATAAATATCCGACCGTGTCCGGAATATTCACTACCGATGCGCCTTCACGAATCGCCATTGCCGTCATTTCGCACAGGAAATCCAATTCGGTTCGACCCGCATCCTCGCAGGAGAATTCGATCTTCGGAAAATACTTGCGGGCATACCGCAACGCGGCCTGCGCCGTTTCCAGCACCTGATCTTTGTCCATCTTCAATTTATATTTCCGGTGAATCGGACTTGTAGCCAGGAACAAATGAATGCAAGGATCCTCGGCCCCTTGCAGCGCTTCACGGACCGCATCGATATCCTGCGTACGCGAGCGCGACAAGCCGATCACCGTCGACTTCTTCACCGCACGCGCTACGGCATTTACCGCGGCCAAATCCCCGGGCGAAGCTGCGGGAAAACCCGCTTCGATTCGGTCGACCCCAAGCTTCTCCAGCTGATAGGCGATCTCCAGCTTTTCGCGAGTATTCAGGTTGACTCCAGGGGATTGCTCACCATCCCGAAGCGTCGTATCGAAAATGTAGATTTTGCGCATTCCAAGCACCTCCTCCGAAAAGCTCCAATGCGGCTCACACAAAGGGGCGGCCGCATTGGGTATTCAGGTTCATTCTTATCTTACGTTGGGTATTATCAACGATATGCCGTTATTTCTTGATCCAGTGCATCAAGCCGCGAAGCTCTCTGCCGACCACTTCGATCGGATGGTTTGCTTCATTGCGGCGAGTTGCCGTGAGGAACGCACGGTTCGATTGGTTCTCCAAGATGAAGTCGCGAGCGAATTTCCCTTGTTGGATATCGGAAAGCACAGCTTTCATCGCTTTCTTGGTTTCTTCTGTCACAACGCGAGGCCCTGTTACATAGTCTCCATACTCCGCTGTATTGGAAATGGAGTCACGCATCGTTGCCATGCCGCCTTCATAGATCAAGTCAACGATCAGCTTCATTTCGTGCAAGCACTCGAAGTATGCCATTTCAGGAGCATAACCCGCTTCAACCAGCGTTTCGAAGCCGGCTTTGATCAGGGCGGTTACGCCGCCGCACAATACAGCTTGTTCACCGAACAAATCAGTTTCGGTTTCTTCACGGAACGAGGTTTCGATAACCCCTGCACGTGTACAGCCAATCCCTTTTGCGTAAGCGAGGCCGATTTCTTTCGCTTTGCCGGTAGCATCTTGATGGATAGCAATCAGACCAGGAACGCCAAAGCCTTCCACATACGTACGGCGAACCATGTGACCCGGCGACTTCGGAGCAACGAGCAATACGTCGTTGTCCGGGGAAGGAACGATTTGACCAAAATGCACGTTAAAGCCATGGGCGAACAACAATGCAGCGCCTTTTTTCAGGTTAGGCGCGATTTCGCTGTTGTAAACCGCAGCTTGAGTCTCGTCCGGCATCAGGATTTGCACGACATCTGCACGTTTGGTCGCTTCCGCAACGGACAATACTTCGAAGCCGTCTTCCTTCGCTTTGTTGAAGGATTTGCCTTCCCGCAGGCCGACAACGACATTCAGTCCGCTTTCGCGCAGGTTTTGCGCATGGGCATGTCCTTGGCTGCCGTAACCGATGATCGCGATCGTTTTTCCTTTCAATACGCTGAGTTCTGCATCTTGTTCATAGTACAAAGTAACTGCCATTTCTTATGCCCTCCTAAGATTTGCGGGACAGTCAAGCTGTGCCCTTAATTAAAATAAGTATGGTTTCCTCCGCCTGTGACGAGCGGGTGTTTCAATGGACCGACGCCTTGAAGTGATAAAGTGGCATCTTGACAAATCGATCCCCTCAAACACCCGCCCGTTGTCTGGCGAAGGGGTGAAGCCGCGCGTAGCGGCAAATTACGTAACAGTTTGAGCGCTTAAGCGTTCCCGCGAATCATGGCGGTAACGCCGGTACGCGAGAGCTCCCGGATGCCGTAAGGACGAAGCAGCTCGATCATGGCATCGATTTTCTCGGTATCGCCGACGACTTGGATCATCATGCTGTTCGTCCCGATGTCGACGACCGCGGCGCGGAACGTTTCAACGACGCCCATGATTTCCGGGCGCTCCGCCGGCTCGGACTTGACCTTGATCAGCGCAAGCTCGCGAGCGACCATCGGTCTGGAGCTAAGATTGACGACTTTGATGACATCGATCAGTTTATACAGCTGTTTTTCGATTTGCTCGAGCGTTTTGTCATCGCCTTGGGTGACGATGATCATCCGGGACAAGCCTTCTTCCTCGGATTGGCCCACCGTAATGCTTTCGATATTGTAGCCGCGCCGGCCAAACAGGCCGGCAACGCGCTGGAGAACCCCTGGCTGGTCGTTAACTAATACGGAAATCGCATGGTTTTTCATCATCATTCACTGTCCCCCATCAGCATTTGATCAATGGTGGAACCTTGGGTAACCATCGGATATACGTTTTCCTCTTTGCTGACCACGAATTCCACCAGAACCGGTCCCGGTGTGTCAAGCGCTTCCTGCCATGCACGTCTGGCTTCTTCCTTGTTCGTTGCCCGTAGACCCTTCACGCCATAGGCTTCGGCCAACTTGACGAAATCCGGACTGCCTTCAAGATTGATATGGCTGTAACGGTTGTCATAGATCAATTCCTGCCATTGACGGACCATTCCGAGCACTTGGTTGTTAATCACGACGACTTTGACCGGGATCTTGTTGATGGCGCAGATCGCCAGCTCTTGGGCACACATCTGCATGCCGCCGTCCCCATTAATCGAGATGACTAACCGATCGGGATGCCCCATCTGCGCGCCGATCGCCGAAGGGAATCCGAAGCCCATCGTACCGAGGCCGCCCGAGGTAATCCAGGATCGAGGCTGGTTAAATTTGTAATACTGCGCCGCCCACATTTGATGCTGGCCAACGTCGGTCGTGACGATCGCCTCTCCGCCTGTCGTGTCGTTGAGCAGCTCGATCACCCACTGCGGTTTCAGAACGGTATCCGAATCGATGTATCTTAGCGGCTTCTCGATTTTGGAACGTTGGATCTGCGCTCTCCAAGCATCCGCTTTGTCCGCCCGCGAAACGATCGGGTTCAGCATCTCCAGCACGGTTTTCACATCGCCTACGATCGGAATGTCTGCATGAACGTTCTTGCCGATTTCCGCCGGGTCGATGTCGATGTGTACGATTTTGGCCTTCGGCGCAAACCCGTCCAGTTTGCCGGTTACCCGGTCGTCGAACCGTGCCCCGATGTTGATCAGCAAATCGGATTGCTGAATCGATTGGTTCGCCGTATAGGTGCCGTGCATACCGGGCATTCCCATCCACAGCTCGTGGCCGCTTGGGAAAGCACCCAAGCCGAGCAGCGTTGTCGTAATCGGAATTTGCGTCTTGTTCACAAATTCGAACAGCTGCTCATGTCCGCCGGAGTAAACCACGCCGCCGCCGGCGATAATGACCGGACGTTCGGCTTCCTGAATGGCCGCTGCCAATTTGTCCAGCTGCAGTCGATTCGGCACCACCGTCGGATTGTAGCCGCGTAGGTTGATGGTCTGGGAAGGCTCGAACAAAGCCTTGTTCGCGGACACGTCCTTCGGAATGTCGATCAGGACCGGACCTTTCCGACCGGTGTTCGCAATGTGGAACGCTTCGTGGATAACACGAGGCAGATCCTCAACATTCCGAACAAGATAACTGTGTTTTGTGATCGGCATCGTGATGCCGGTAATATCTGCCTCTTGGAACGCATCGGTTCCGATCAGGCTGGAAACGACGTTCCCCGTTATGATAACGAGCGGAACGGAATCCATAAACGCCGTGGCGATCCCCGTCACCGTGTTGGTCGCTCCCGGTCCGGAGGTGGCGATACATACGCCGACTTTGCCAGTGGCCCGGGCGTACCCGTCCGCCGCGTGGATGGCGCCCTGCTCATGTCGGGTCAGCAGGTGGTGGAAATCGGTAAATCCGTACAACGCGTCATAAATGTACAACACCGCTCCGCCCGGATAACCAAAGACGCACTCGACACCTTCCAAAAGCAAGCTGCGAAGCAGGATATCGGAACCCGTAATGACTTCCGGTTTCATCCATTTCTCTCGTAATTGTTCTGTAGACCGCGTTTCTGGAATTTGCGCGCTCATCAGTCATCCTCCTTCCAAATGATGTTCAAAAAGTCATCTTTCGGTCACGATGCTAAATCAAGCTGTGATTCGACGTCGAATCTTGAACTCACCCGGGCCTTCCGTTGCTCACGTACCCAATACGTACGCTCCGCTACTCAGTCCCTAGCTTCATCCAACCTTCTCGGTGCTCGAAACCTAACTTTTTGAACTTGATCTAACTTTTTTCAAACCCCATTAACCTACCTAAACTAAAAAAACCTTCCGCCCGCCGGAACAGTTTCCTGCTCCGAGGGACGAAAGGTTTGATCCTCCGTGGTACCACCCATTTTCACTTAGCACCTCGCAGTGCCAAGCCTTGACGAGTAAAAGCGTGACCCGCCTTACTCGTGGTCCGTAACGAGGACCAAACGATTTCCCCTAATAAGCTTTAAACGCAAGCGCCACCGCGGATGGCTTGCAGCTTTTCAGGGAAACAGCTCCGAGGTGAGCTCGCAGTTAAGGGATTTTGGTGGTGGTCTCAGCAAATCCACCCACTCTCTGAGCAAAGAGCCCTTAAAGCTTCGTCCTCTTCATCGCCGATGCAAGATATGTCTTAAAATGTTTAGAAACATTATATGATTAGTTTACACCACGAGTCAATACCCTAAAGAATTAAAGTTTCTGATAGGAACCCTTCCCCTCCTCCTTCTCATATGATAAAAGATAGCGCCTAAAATTATGCACGGTTAGGAGGAGATTCGCGCATGATTCGATACAGAAGGCCGAAACAGGACGATCCCATCATCCACGATTTGATCCGCGGAGAGCTTGTCCCCTTCTCCCATCTGCCTCCACAGGACATCGAGGCCGTCTTCAAGGATATTCCGCTGCGTCTGTCGCGCGGCGTCTCGCTGGTGGCTTCCCCTACCTACGAAGCGGATCCGGTAGCTTTTATTCATTTTCTCATTCACGGCGATTTGTTATATATTGACATGATGGCGGTAGCGTCGGCTCATCAGCGGCAACGCCACGGTAAAACACTGATGGCGCATGCAGAAAATTTTGCCGTCTCCCGCGGTTGTCTGCGCGCAAAAGTAATGGTGGACCGGGACAACACCCGAGCCCACCTATTTTACCGTAAATTGGGGTACCGAACCCAGCGTTACGTCCCGCTATCCCAATGTTATGAGCTGGAGAAAAGGCTGCCCAGCCGCAATTAGCCGTTTTACCAGAAATAGGGGTAAGGGTAGCCTCCGCCATAGGGGACGCCGCCACCATAGGGCACGCCACCGTACGGAACCCCGCCAAAGGCGTACGGAGCGGTGCCGATCGCCAGCAGATCGAACAAAACAAGCGGGATGATCGCTTTGGTTCTGACTTTTTTACCGGGGGCCTGGCGAACAATCAAACGATTGCCGCTGATTTTCACCAGTTTGCCCGTAACAACCGTACCGTCTTTTTTATAAGCCGCGATCGACTTGCCCAGCCATTTCTCGGCTTCTTTTCTCGTAACCGTTCTGCCCATCCTAATTCCTCCTGTCAGGTTAGATCGTATAGCCGCGAAAAACCGCTCTGGCCGAACCGTTTGAATCGGCTATTTTGTGTACACCCCTAACCTATTCACTCGTCCCTATCCTTGCTTACACCATCGCCTTGTCTTCCAACAATCGGGCTTCTCTCCCTAAATAAAACAAAAAAAGGATGCTGCCCATGCAGCATCCTTTTGCTTCCTTCTAACGTTTCCCCGGATCGTAAGGCGTACCTAGCGCCGCCGGCGCTGAGGAACGTCCCACCGCTCCAACGAGGACGATAATCGTCAGTACGTAAGGGATCATGAAGATAAATTCCTGAGGAATACTTCTCGACCATTCAAACAACTGTACGTAGTTGCGAATCGCCTGCGAGAAACCAAAGAACATCGCCGCGCCGAAAGCGCCCAGCGGATTCCATTTGCCGAAGATCATCGCCGCGATGGCAATAAAGCCCTGGCCGGAAATCGTATTATGGGCAAACGTACTAGTTGTCGTCAGTGTGATCGTTGCGCCGCCGATGCCCCCGAGAATACCGCTGAGAAGCACCCCGATGTAGCGCATTTTCGTCACGTTCACGCCCAGCGTGTCCGCCGCGCTTGGATGCTCACCGACGGAACGCAGACGTAATCCGAACGGGGTCTTAAACAGAACAAAATAAATGACAACGACGAGGATCAATGCCAAATACGTCGTTGGATACGAGTTAAAGAAGCCCTCCCCGATAATCGGGATGTCGCGCAGAACCGGGATCGGGACTTTATGGAATACCGTAACGAGCGGCGTTTCGGCTGCCCCTTCAAACAGCAATTTGACGATGTATACGGTCAAACCCGCTGCCAAGAAGTTGATGACGATCCCGCTGATCGTCTGATCCGCCTTAAACGTGATCGTAGCAACGGCATGGATCAAAGCGCCAAGTGCCCCCATAACCATGGCTGCAATCACCCCGACCCACGGCGAGAAGGCGCCCATGCCCGCTTCCTGGGCATAATAAGTCCCTACGCCGGCGGCGAACGCGCCGAATATCATTAACCCTTCCAAGCCGATGTTAACGACGCCGGAACGCTCGGAGAAAATGCCGCCAAGCGCCGTAAAGATCAACGCCGTTGAGAACACGAGTGTGGAGTTCAGCAATTGACCAAGTAGTGTAAGTACGTCCATCTTACGACACCTTCTCTTTCTTGCGCTTCAGGTAAAACGGCTTCAGTACGATTCTTACGATGCCCTGAGCGGCAATGAAGAATATGATCGAGCCAATCACGATCTTGATCAACTCCGGAGGTACCCCGGCACTAAAGCTCATCCCGGCCGAGCCATAGGTCAGCACGCCGTACAGGATCGATCCAAGCACCACACCAAACGGATGGTTCATGCCGAGCAGCGCAACCGCGATGCCGTCAAATCCGTATCCTGGTGAGGCGGCGAAGACCGATTGATAATGGAATACGCCCAACACCTCGAAGGTGCCGGCCAAGCCGGCAAACACGCCGCTGATGAACATTGCTTTCACGATGTTGCGGCTGACGTTCATCCCGGCATATTCCGCCGCATTCGGGTTCAAACCGACGGAACGCATTTCGTAACCTTGCTTCGTTTTCCAAAGGTAAACAAAGAAGAATACCGCCGTCAGAAGGGCGATGATCGTTCCCCAGTGGATCCGGGCATTATTGAATACGTCGTTCAGGAAGGTCATCGAGGCCGATGCGGCGATATCCTCGGAACGGTTTTGGCCCTTCAACAGGTAGAAATTGCGGATGACGTAATTCGATAAATACAACGCCGTCCAGTTCAGCATGATCGTTGTAATAACTTCATTGATGCCCCGTTTGGCTTTCAGGTAACCTGCAATGCCAGCCCAGAGTCCGCCGCCGATCCCCCCAGCAATCACTGCCAGAGGAACCAGGATGCCGGACGGCAGTCCCGAGAACGACAACGATACCGCCGTTGCCGCCGTCATCCCGATCAAGACCTGGCCGTCTGCACCGATGTTAAACATCCCGGAGCGGAATGCAAACGCAACTGCCAAACCGGTAAACATGAGCGGTGTAATTTGCCGGATCGTTTCACCGAAGTCATAGGGATTGCCTACAACCCGCTGCAAAAGTGCGCTATAGGCGACGATCGGATTGTATCCCCCGATCAGCATAACCACTGCGCCAACCAACAAACCAAGCACGATGGCAACCAGCGGAAGAATGACGCTGTCTAATGTAAATATTTTTCGCAATTTATCCAACGCTTTGACCTCCCCGTTCCAGGCTTCCCGCCATCATTAGGCCAAGCTCTTGATCGTTGGTTTCCTGTGGTAGCACTTCACCGACGATCCGTCCTTCATAAATGACGGCGATCCGATCGGACACGTTCATAATTTCATCCAGCTCGAAGGAGATCAGCAATACCGCTTTGCCTTGGTCTCGCTGCGCAATCAGTTGCTTATGAACGAATTCGATAGCCCCAACGTCTAGTCCCCGCGTTGGCTGGGCAGCGATTAACAGATCCGGGTTCTTATCTATTTCCCGCGCAATAATCGCCTTCTGTTGATTCCCCCCGGACAGCGAACGCGCCTTCGTTTCCACGCTTGGCGTACGCACGTCAAACGCCTCGACTAATTGCTTGGCATGCTCGTCGATCGCCCGCTGGTTCAACAGGCCGCCCTTGCTGTACGGCGCTTGGTAATACGTCTCCAGCACCATATTCTCGCTAACGGAGAAATCGAGCACCAAACCATGCTTGTGCCGGTCCTCAGGGATGTGCGACAAACCGCTCTCGATGATCTTTCGCGCCGGCAAATTCGTAATTTCCTTACCTGATAGCTGGATCGACCCGGATTCGATTTTGCGCAGCCCCGTGATCGCTTCGATCAATTCGCTTTGCCCGTTACCGTCAACCCCGGCGATACCAACGATTTCTCCGGCACGCACCTCTAGATTGAGTCCGTTCAGCACATGGAGGCCATGCTTGTCCTTGGCTTTCAAATCGCTTAGCTTCAAGACAGGTTGTCCGATTTGAGGTTCTTGTTTATCCACTTTGAAGGAGACGCCACGGCCAACCATTTTCTCAGCCAGCTCTTGCGGGTTCGTCTGATTCGTCTCTACGGTATCGATCACTTTGCCGCGGCGAATAATCGTAACTCGATCCGAAATCTCCATGATTTCCTTCAGCTTGTGGGTAATCAAAATGATGGATTTGCCTTCCGCCACCAACCGTCTCATGATGGCCATCAGTTCCTCGATTTCTTGAGGCGTGAGCACGGCGGTCGGCTCGTCAAATATAAGGATATCCGCGCCGCGGAACAGAATTTTCATAATCTCGACCCGCTGCTGCATCCCGACGGAAATATCGTGGATTTTCGAGTTGGGGTCCACTTGAAGACCATACTGCTCCGACAATTTCGCCACCTGGGCGGACGCCGATTTATAGTCGATATTAAGTCCCTTTTTCGGTTCCATGCCAAGAATGATATTCTCGGTAACCGTAAAAGGCTGTACTAGCTTGAAATGCTGGTGAACCATACCGATGCCTAGCTTGATTGCCTTGTTCGGATTGTCGATTGTCACCGGTTGGCCGTCCATCTCAATCGAGCCTTCATCCGGCTGATAGAGGCCAAACAAAATGTTCATCAACGTTGATTTGCCCGCACCGTTCTCGCCGAGCAGGGCATGAATTTCGCCCTTTCGTAAGGTTAGGCTGATGGAGTCGTTGGCGACTACACCGGGAAAACGTTTTGTGATTTGCTTCAACTCGACTACGGGAGCTTCAGCGCTCATGAAACCACCCTCACCATTATGGGATTAACGCAAGCAACAAGGCCAGTTGATCCACTGGCCTTGCCTGCTTGAATGACTCTATTATATTCTACTGTCCATACGGACGTAAACGTCTCCGCTTGCTTTCTTACTCGGCAGGTACTGTAACTTCGCCGTTAACGATTTTTTGCTTGAATTCTTCCACTTTGTCCAAGATTTCTTGGCTCACGTTTGGATTCTTTTCAGGCAAGCCTACGCCGTCTTCTTTCAGCGTCAGGTTTGTTACTTGACCGCCTTTGAACGTACCGTCGATTACTTGTTGAGTTACGTTCTTAACGGCAACGTCAACGCGTTTCATCATCGAAGTCAATGTCACTTCATCGCCGAATTCAAGCGACTGGTCTTTGTCGACGCCGATAACCCACAATTTGTTAGCGCCGCCGGCTTGGTTGCGCGCAGTTGCTTCGTTAAATACGCCGTTCCCCGTTTGACCTGCAGCTGGGAAAATGATGTCGGCGCCATCGTTGAACAATTGGCTAGCCAAAGACTTACCAACGTCTGGTTTGTCATAAGCACCAGCATAGGTAACCGTAACTTTTGCGTCCGGGTTAACCGCAGCTACGCCTGCTTGGAAACCAACTTCAAAGCGTTTAATAACCGGGCTTTCCATCCCACCGATGAAGCCGATTTTATTTGTTTTTGTCGTCAGACCGGCTACCACGCCGACCAAGAAGGAACCTTCATTTTCGGCAAAAGTAACGGACTCTACGTTCGGAGCGTCAACAACGTTGTCGATGATCGCCATCTTCACATTCGGATTCGCGTCAGCAACTTGTTTCGTTGCATCGCCCAAGTCGAAACCGATCGACCAAGTCAAGTCGTAACCGCCTTGCACAAATTGAGTCAGGTTAGGAACGTAGTCGGAGCTTTGGGAACTTTGCAGATATTTGTTCTGGATCCCTTGTTCCTTGTTCATGGCTACGAGTGCTTCCCATGCGGATTGGTTGAAGGATTTGTCGTTTACGCCGCCTACGTCGGTTACGAGACCGATCTTAAACTTCGATGCATCGGTTGCCGCGTTTCCGCCGTTACCCGCTTGCGTGTTGTCGGCCGTGTTGCCGGCATTTCCGGTATTGGCGTTTCCACCGTTGTTCGCTGCATTGTTGTTGCCGCATCCCGCCAAAACGAGAGTAAATGCGAGCACCATGAGTAAAGATAGCTTGAAGGCTTTGTTCATTGCGGTTAATCCCCCTTAATATTTTGTGAGCCTTGTCTAAGTTGACCACACAGACCGATTATACCTGTAAAATATGCTAAAATCCATACTTTTAATAACCTTGGGTTAAATAATTTTCGTCTTTATTTTGAATAAAACGCTTACTTTCGACAAATTTATCATTCAATGTTCGCTTCATGTAAAGTAATTCCGTAAACACTGCTATTCACGAACATTCAAGAGAGACCCCAACGAAAATATCGGCATTTTCCCAAGATCACATGGATATCCGGATATGTCGTGCGGCTTAGATATAGCATTCCTAATTTCCCACATTTCCATGCCTCATTAGCCGAACTTCTGAAAATGTCCAACAGCTCCGTTTGATTCATCCCCACGAATTTCCAGTGAAAATCGATTTTGAAAGCACCTCTGGCCGAATCTGCTGACTTCGCTTATGTATCCGGGTTACCCCGGCATCCCCAAAAAAAGCGCCGTCCCGGAATCAACCGGAAACAGCGCCTTAATCATTTGAACTTAAGCGTTGATTTTTTCTTTAGCTACGGCAGCCAAAGAATTGAAAGCACTCAGATCGTTAACCGCGAGGTCAGCCAGCATTTTGCGGTTGATGTTCACTTCAGCAAGCTTCAGACCATGCATCATTTTGCTGTAGGACAAACCGTTCATACGAGCTGCTGCATTGATCCGGACGATCCACAATCTGCGGAAGTCGCGTTTTTTCGTGCGACGATCCCGGTATGCGTACAGCAAGGATTTCATTACTTGCTCGTTAGCAGTTTTGAAAATACGGTGTTTCGAACCAAAATAACCTTTAGCCAGCTTCAATACTTTTTTATGACGACGACGAACGACGAATCCGCCTTTAACTCTTGCCATTTAAAAAACCTCCCAAAAAGTTGTGTTAATTGTTTCTCGGTAATTACTTCAAGTTTGCCAGTTGTTGCTTCATGCGGCTCACGTCACCTGCGTAAGCAACAGGGCTGTTGGCCAAAACACGTTTTGCACGTTTCGACTTATGGGACAGCAAGTGATTGCGGTTCGCTTTGTAGCGTCTTACTTTACCGGATCCGGTAATTTTGAAGCGGCCTTTCAGGCTGCTGTGGGTTTTCATTTTAGGCATTGTACTTCCCCCTCAAAGGATTATGAACGTAAGCTTTCTCTTCCGAGTCATTCCGCAAACGAAACGATCATATATAGAAGCAAACGCTTAGTTTTTCGGTGCCAAAATCATGATCATGCTGCGCCCTTCCAGCTTCGGAAGGCGTTCAATGGTAGAGATTTCCGCGACCTCTTCTTTGACGCGGTCGAGAATTTTCTTCCCGATGTCGGCGTGGGTAATTTCCCGTCCGCGGAAGCGAACCGAGCATTTTACCTTGTCGCCTTCTTTCAAAAATTTGATCACATTGCGAAGTTTCGTCTGGTAGTCGTGTTCCTCGATGTTCGCGCGGAACCATACTTCCTTGATGTCCACAATCTTCTGATTCTTGCGAGCTTCCTTCTCTTTCTTCTGCTGCTCGTAACGGAACTTGCCATAGTCCATAATCCGGCATACCGGCGGCTTGGCAGTCGGCGCAACGTTCACCAAATCCAGATTCAGGTCGATCGCCATCTGCAGCGCTTCGCGCAACGGCGTAATCCCGATTTGTTCACCTTCGGCACCCACCAGACGGACCTCTTTCGCACGAATCTCATCATTGATCAAATGTTCCTTACTGATAATTCTCCACCTCCAAATGGTCTTAAGTAATGACTTGGACCGGTACTCACACACATAAAAAGGATGCAGGTCCTCACCCGCATCCCTCATTGATCGTCGTTAGTCTTCATGAACATTCCATTCATAAATCAACGGATCAAGACCAGCCAACACGAACGTCGGTCAGGTGAGAAGCCGGGGCCTCTGCTTGCAATCCAAAAACTTTCTTGCAACCTCAAATACTATATCATGTGCCTTGCGCCAAGTCAAGGGTTTCAAGATTCGACGCCGAGCCCGCTTCGTTAGCTTATACTTCGTGATCTGCCGCCAGGGGTTTGAGTTACCCTTTCAAATCAAAAGTTAAAAACCGGCTTTTCAGCACCGAGAAGGTTGAATGAAGCAGGGACCGAGTAGCGCAGCGTAGGTGAGCCTACGTGAGCACACGGAGGGCCCGGCTGAATTCAAGATTCGACGCCGAGCCCGCTTCGTTAGCTTATACTTCGTGATCTGCCGCCAGGGGTTTGACCTACCCTTTCAAATCAAAAGTTAAAAACCGGCTTTTCAGCACCGAGAAGGTTGGATAAAGCAGGGACCGAGTAGCGCAGCGTAGGTGAGCCTACGTGAGCACACGGAGGGCCCGGCTGAATTCAAGATTCGACGCCGAGCCCGCTTCGTCAGCTATTGCTTCGTGATCAAAAGCTGGTTTTTAATTTACCTTAACTTACCTTGTTGCTTTGGACTTCTTCTAGGCGAACAACGCGCGTATGCTGCGTATGACTCCATTGCTTGTTGTTTTGCGTGAAGAACGCGTAGAACGTGATCGGCCACCAGGAAATCAAGTAAATCGGGAACAGGATCAGGTAAGCATACACCTTCTTGGACTTTACCTTCTCAAGGAACATCGCCATCAGGAAAATAAAGACATTCGCGACGATCGCCACGTAGGACACCCACATCGGCAGGTAGCCGTACAGCGTATCGAAGTGCGGTCCGCGAAGCAGCGATTGGTCAACCCAGATGAATGCCGTCAGCAGGAACGTCAGCAGCACGATGTATACGTTAGCGCCGTAGAGCGCCATATCCAGCTTCACCATGCTCCGCTCTTTAATACTCTTCCAGAGCAGCGGGAAGAAGTAACGGCGAGCAACGGTGAAGTGTCCTTGCATCCAGCGAAGGCGCTGGCGAGCCGACGCTTTAAACGTCAACGGCTTCTCGTCAAACAGCTTGGCGTCATAGTTAAATACCGGGTACACACCGCGTTCGACGCAGCGCATGGTGAACTCCAGGTCTTCGACCAGGCTGGTCGCGCCCCAGCCGATTTCCTTCAGCAGCTCGGTTTCGAAGCACATCCCCGTGCCCCCGAGGAAATTCGCCATCTTCAGGTTTGTCCGGGACAGCTGCCACAGACGGTTGCAATACCAGTAGGAAATCCCGTAAGAAGCGGTAATCCAGGAATCTTCCGGATTCTTCGTGTCGATGTAGCCTTGAATCACCCGGGCGCCAGAGCAAAGATCGTTATTCATTTCGCGCAAGAAATCCGGATGAGCCAGGTTGTCGGCGTCGAACATGACGACCGCGTCATATTGGCGCGGCATTTTCCACAATTGCTTCAGCATCCATTCGATGGCGTAGCCTTTCCCGCGCAAATTCGGATTGCTGCGCACGCAAGCGTTCATGCCGTGGCTCCGGACGATGCTCGCGGTATTATCGGTGCAGTTATCGCAAATGACAAACACGTCGTATAATTCTTTCGGATAGTTAAGCTGCTTCAAATTCTCCATCAACGCCCCGACTACTCTTTCCTCGTTATGCGCCGCGACCAACACGGCAAAGGATTTGCTCGGTGCGTGTTGAACTTTGTTTTTCTTCCTGTACATGCCAAATAAAGCCAAACCAAATTGATACACCCCTACCACTGCAAGCACAACCTGCAGCGAGATCAAGATGACATCTAACATGATTTCTTGCCCCCTTTTTCTCCGAAGATTTGTTTTTTTATTTACTTCGGAGTTTTTTTGTTGTTTATGACCCTTTCATTCTTCTTGCGTTTTCTCACTGATACGATTACCGGCTCTTTTTTAAACCATTACGATTTTCCATGAGTTGACTGCTTTTGTCAAAACCACTATGACCCCGCCGTCGCTCAAATACCTCGAAGTCCGGCAATTTTGACATACGGGACCACCGCATCCTGCTTTCAGGTACGGTTACATCTTATTTTCATCATTTTTGGCATTTTTTATTTCTAATTTCTTCTTTTTTTTAACGACCCGGCTGACGACGCATTGGCATTACATCTACATAAACGTGATAACCCAGCAAAAAGTTTACAATTCTGCACCTTTTTTTTTAAACTTATTTGCTATGATTTGAATCATTGTACAGGGGCAAGGGACGGAAAGTCAAAAAAGAGCACGGCCTGCAACCCAAAAAACGTCCTTGAAAAGGCCATGGATTAAAAATATGATAAGTCTAACTTGAAAATGCCATGCTATTTGAAACGGGCAGCCCTTGGACAGGCAGTTCTCGGGCGGTAAAAATGCGGCCAAACATCGTGCGGAGGGATTTCATGATTCGTTTATTCCATAAGCTTCAACAACTCGACCAGCAGCTCTTTGTAGGGATCAACGGCCGCTTGCATCGCAGCTTCCTGAATTTTTGGCTGTACCATCTAACCCATTTGGGGGGAGCCTGGTTTACCATTCTCTCATCCTTGTTCATTTGGTTGGCCGCCCCGCAGCCGTGGAGCCGAATTGGCCTGCAATCCTGCGTTGCGCTTGCAATTAGTCATCTACCGGTAGCGCTGGTGAAAAAGACCTATCCGCGTCTCCGGCCCTACTTAACGCTGCCAGGCACGAACACTTTCCGAAATCCGCTGACGGACCACTCGTTTCCATCCGGTCATACAACAGCGATTTTTTCCGTCACCGTGCCGTTTATGGCGGCTGCTCCTGGACTCATATTGGTGCTTTTACCGGTGGCTCTGCTCGTCGCGGTATCGCGTATTTATTTAGGTCTGCATTATCCATCGGACACCCTGGCAGGAGCCGTGATTGGCTCCTCCGTAGCGCTCGGAACGGTTGCAATATGGGCTTAAAGGGGATATTGTAGACAGTAGGAAAACCTTGCAGGAAAAGGTGAAACCAGTGCAAAAACAGAGAGTCTTGCTTTTATCCGAGGGGTTTGGAGCCGGTCATACGCAAGCGGCCTACGCGCTCTCCAGCAGTTTACGAAAGATCGCGCCAAACGTGCAGACGAAAGTCCTGGAGCTTGGCAGTTTTTTAAATCCTAGAGTGGCGCCGATCATCATTACCGCTTACAAAAAAACGGTGTCCTCGCAACCTCGGCTTATCCGTATGATGTATCGCAGTAACTATAAAAAGTCTTTGAACCGATTGACGACGCTGGCTCTTCATCGGATCTTTTATACGCGTACGATTCAAATCATCCGTCAGCTTCATCCTGACGTCATCGTCTGTACCCATCCGATTCCCAGCGCGGTCATCTCACGTCTGAAGCGGCTGGGCATGCTGGACGTCCCGCTTTGCACCGTGATTACCGATTACGATGTACACGGCGCCTGGGTCAGCCGAGAAGTGAATTGTTTCCTCGTCTCTACCGATCAAGTGCAGAGGAAATTGTTGGAACGCGGTGTAGACAAGAACAAAATTCTAATTACCGGTATTCCGGTCCACCCCAACTTCTGGGAACGCCACCACAAGGAGGATATCCGGCTGCAGTTCGGCTTGAAGGATATGCCTACAGTACTCGTCATGGGTGGGGGCTGGGGTTTTATGAAGGATGAGGCGGTAAATTCGCTGCTCGCTTTGTACCGAGAGCAAATCCAGATCATCTTCTGCTTTGGCAGCAATGAGAAGTCGCTGGAGAAGATGAAGAAGGACCCCCGGTTCATACACCCGAATATTCACCTGCTCGGGTTCACAAAGGAAATCGACAAGTTGATGGAAGTTTCCGACTTGCTGATAACCAAACCCGGCGGCATGACCTGCTCCGAAGGGCTGGCCAAAGGCATCCCCATGTTGTTTCACAAGCCCCTTCCCGGACAGGAAGAGGAAAATTCGCATTATTTTACGCAACAGGGATGGGGAACCCCTATCAATTCGTTGGACGACATTACCAATTGGGTCAAACGGTTGACCGAACAATACGACGATGTCGTTCGCAAGCGGGAAGAGGTCTTGAATCATATTGCCCTATTCCGGCCGATGCAAAGTGCCCAAGCTATTATCGATCTTCTTGCAAATACGAATTTCATCCGAAAATAACCGGCCTGAAGGAACGGCCAGTCGCAAAAAAAGCGGAGCTAAGGATATCCATCCTGCTCCGCTTTTGTTCGCTATTCAAACATCTCCATCTTCCGCTCCTGGTACCGCCGCACTGCCGCTTCGCCGACCATGACCTCGCAGCGGTAAATCGGCATCCCTTGTCCAACGAATTTGCTCTCATACTCCGTCATGACATGGGCCTCGTTGATCCCGCCTTCATGCAAGCTGAGCGAGATGTCATTCATCTGCAGTCCCACAGCAGCGAAGGCATTCAGCGAGAATTCAAACAGCACGCGCGAATCCGTCTTGAAGTGAATTTCGCCGTTCTCATTCAGAAGCTGGCGGTACTTGTCCAGAAAACGCGGATGGGTCAGCCGCCGACGCCAATGCTTCTTCTTCGGCCAAGGATCGCTGAAATTCAAATAAATGCGTTCCACTTCCCCCGGCGCAAAAAACTCTTCGATCATCTCGATGTTGCCGAGCGCCAGACGAACGGTTTCCGGCTCCTTCGCTCCCTGCTCATCCCACTTCGCACGGACCTTCTCGCTAGCCCGTCGGATCAGCTCGTCGTACATATCCATACCGATGAAATTCACGTCCGGATATTTCACGCTCATGCCGCTGATGAACTGGCCTTTGCCCATGCCAAGCTCGATGTGGATCGGCCGACCGTTACCGAACACCTCCGCCCAACGCCCTTTATATTCCCGAGGATTCAGGACAACCAGCTCCTGCTGTTGTTCCAAATTTTCCCGTATTCCTTTTCTACCGCGTAAACGCATGTTATTCCTCCGCTTTCTTGTTATCCATTCCTTGCAATATTGTGCCGAAGATCGCCGAAAATGTAAAGCGCGCAATGAAAAAGGAACCAACCGTTCGCCGGGGAGACGAGACGAGTGATTCCTTTTTCGATATATTTTGGAATTGGGGTCCAACGAATTTGATACTTTCAAAATAACATATTCCGAAACCTGCCGCAAGGAATCAGGCAAGCACACTTCCCCTTTTTGCGCGAAATTTGATACAATGAATCCAGTGGAAGCGGCGTACGGACGCGGCTTTCGCCGTTGTATAAATATGCATAAATTATTTTGTGACAAAATGAAGGAGCCGCAATGAGTACACTGATGACGGACACTCCTACTTGGTGGGGAGACAAAAGATTTCATACATGGAATACCGAGATGCGACGCGAGTTCGGGGACAAAGTATTTAAGGTCATGCTGGATGCCGGATTCACTTGTCCCAACCGGGACGGTTCGATCGCGAAAGGGGGCTGCACGTTCTGCAGCGCCCGGGGATCGGGCGACTTCGCCGGGAGCCGCAGAGACGATTTGGTCACACAATTTGCCACGATCCGCGACCGGCAGCATCAGAAATGGCCGCATGCCAAATATATCGGGTACTTCCAGGCCTATACGAATACTTATGCGCCGGTGGAGGTCCTTCGTGAATATTACGAGGCGATCCTTGAGCAACCGGGGGTCGTCGGCTTATCTATCGCCACGCGGCCGGATTGCCTGCCCGACGATGTCGTCGATTATTTGGCCGAGCTCAATGAGCGGACCTACCTTTGGGTGGAGATGGGCCTTCAAACGATCCACGAATCGACGTCTACGCTGATCAACCGGGCGCATGATACGCAGTGCTACCTCGATGCGGTGGAGAAGCTGCGCAAACGAGGCATTCGCGTCTGCACGCATATCATTTACGGACTGCCACAGGAAACGCACGAAATGATGCTTGAAACCGGCCGCGCTGTAGCGAACATGGATGTGCAGGGGATCAAGATCCATCTGCTCCATCTGATGCGCAAAACGCCGATGGTCAAGCAATATGAGGCGGGGTTGCTGCGATTTCTGGAACAAGACGAATACATCAAGCTGATCGTGGATACGCTGGAATTTCTACCGCCAGAAATGATTGTCCACCGGCTAACCGGGGATGCTCCACGCGACCTGCTGGTCGGACCGATGTGGAGCCTTAAGAAATGGGAAGTGCTGAACGCCATCGACGCCGAGCTGAAGCGCCGCGATTCCTGGCAAGGCAAGTATTGGAGAGGACGCTGATAGGCTATGGGCTTTCTCTCCGTATTAAGCTTCGCACATAAACTGGCGAGCGAACGGCTTGCGCCTGGTGACGCCGCGGTCGACGCCACGGCGGGCACGGGCGCGGACACCCTGTTCCTGGCCAAGGCCTGCGGACCGAAGGGGCGGGTATTCGCTTTCGATGTCCAGCCGCAGGCGCTGGCGCTCACGCAGGCCAGGCTGGACAAGGAGCCGGCAGACTCCATCGCTGCCGTGTCCCTGCTCCAGGCCAGCCACGCGGACATGGCGGCCTTGCTGCCGTCCGACGTACACGGCCGATTGGGCGCCGTCATGTTTAACCTCGGCTATCTTCCTGCCGAGGGCGCCGATCCGGCGCTGATCACGCTGCCGGACAGCACGCTGCCCGCTCTGGAGGCCGGCCTCGCCCTGCTGCGGCCGCGCGGGATCCTGACCGCCGTTCTCTACCCCGGCCATCCCGGAGGTGACGCCGAAGCGGCGGCAGTAGAAGCATGGGCGGCGCTACTCCCTGCTTCCGCCGGGCAAGCAATTCTCTACCGACAGCCGCAAAGGTCGGCTGCGCCGTATTTGATCGCTGTCGAGAAGAAATAACAAACCATCAATCATTGGGGGTCATCGATTTGGGGATTCGCAAAATCGAGCATATCGGAATCCGCGTTTCGGCGCTGGAGGATTCCATTGAATTTTATGAACGAATTATCGGCATGAAGCTGCTATCCACGATCGGCGAGGTGGGTGAATCGCTGCGTTTGGCCTTCCTGACCTTTCCGGGGCAGGAGTCGGTCGAAGTGGAACTCGTATATATTCGTGAAGGCGAAGATTTGCCGAATGAAGGCAAAGTCAATCACATCGCCTTTACGGCCAGCGATATTGAGGAGGAGTATGACCGTATTTCCGCTCTGGGCCTGTCGGGACTCGATCCGGAAATTCGCAGTTTGCCCAACGGCTGCCGTTTCTTCTTCTTTAACGGCCCCGATGGCGAGCGGATCGAATTGTTCCAACCGGCGTTCCTAGCTTGATCTCCTCTATTAGTGCAAGTTCAAAAAGTCAGGTTTTCAGGACCGAGAAGGTTGGATGAAGCTAGGGAGTGAGTAGTGGAGCGTACGTTTTGGGTACGTGAGCAACTGAAATGTTTCCGAAGGAAACATGCATCGGAAGCATAAGTTTGGGACCGGCTGAATTCAAGATTCGATGTCGAATCCACTTCACATGCTCTGCTTCGTCATGGAAAGATGACTTATTGAACAACCTTTATTAAAATCAAGGAAAGAAGGGCTGTGCGTGGAAGAGCATACGTTTACCTTCGACAATGACACCGGCCATCCTGTCTTCGTGTACCGCTGGAGTTCTGACGATTCCGAGGCATCGCTGCGGGGCGTGCTGCAAATCGCTCACGGCATGGCGGAGACCGCCAAGCGCTACGAACGTCTGGCGCGGGTGCTGACCGCCCATGGCTTCATCGTGTACGCGAACGACCACCGTGGCCACGGCCGCACCGCCGGGAGTCCGGAGGAACTGGGCTGGCCGGGCAAGCAAGGTTTTACCGGCATGGCGGAGGATATCACCGGGCTCTCCGCCATCATCCGCCGGGAGCACCCGGACCTGCCTCTGTTTCTGCTCGGTCACAGCATGGGCTCCTTCTTGACTCAGAAGGTCATGTACCGAACGCCTGAGCCTTACGCCGGATTTATTCTCTCGGGGACGAACGGTCCTCGAGGCCTACTTGGCATCGGCCGTACCTTGGCCCGAGTCCAAGCCCTGCTGCAAGGCGACAGCCATCCCAGCCTGCTGATGAACGCGGTGACTTTCGGCAGCTTTAATCGGAACTTCCTTCCGGCGCGAACGCCGTTCGATTGGCTCTCCCGAGACGATGAGGAGGTCGATAAATACATAGCGGACCCACACTGCGGCTTCTTGTGCAGTGCCGGCTTCTTTTACGGGTTCTTCGGCCTCTTGCAGGAGATCCACCGCCCGGAGAAGATGCGCTCCATCCCCAAGGAGAAGCCCATCTATATCTTCGGAGGCGATCTGGATCCGGTCGGCCGGAACGGCGACGGAATACGGCGACTGGCCGAGTTATACGACCGACTGGGTCTCAAAGAAGTCTCGGTCAAGCTGTATCCCGGCGGTCGCCACGAAATGCTGAATGAAGTCAACCGCGACGAAGTGATGTCGGATGTGCTGGGTTGGCTGGAGAGCCACATGCCATTGGCGGCATCCCCCGCAAAATAAACTATAAAGCGAGCATGCAAACCGGAGCCTCCCTTACGGAGAGGATACCGACAGCAAGCTCGCTTTTTGATTGTACATTATACCATTACGCGTTTTAATTGCACCACATAACGCGAGCGAACTACGACATAATACAGTAGCTGCGCCGCCAGGAAAGCACCGGTGGCCGTCAGTACCGGAACCGTGACATCCCCTAGCAGGAATCTAGCCCCTAACAAAGACAGGACAACCATCGTCTGAATCCCCGAGATGACCACCGGGATGAAGAAGAGCAAGGCGATTTGCAGGCTGGAGGAATAACGCATTTCACGGTCTCCCAGCCCGATCTTCGACAACGAATGGTACATCCGCCGGTCCTGGTTCAATTCGCTGTACAGCTTGAAATACAGGAAGCTGGCAGAGGACACTGAGAAAATGGCGGCGATGAAAATCCCAACAAAGCTCAGCATCGAGAGCTGTTCTCGAGTTTCCGAGTAGGATCGGCCACGCGAGCTCATATAATTATCGGTCACCTTGTTTTCAAGGCGATTCATCATCCCATGAAACAGCCTCTTCCCGATGACGATCTCCGGATCTTGGAGACGAGGCGCCCCCTTGTGCTGCCAACTTGGAACGTAAATCTCGATATCACGGTACAGACGATTCTGATTTTCTTCCGTTAAGCCGTTCTTGAGTTCCGTAAAATCAGCGTCGGACAACACGACAACCGAGGTGTAGCTATTGGAGCCGATTAACGGAACCTCATTGGGCAACAGCTCGAGCTCCATGGGCTCCCCCAAAATCGAAAGAGTTAACGGGATGGTTTTCCCCTTCAGCATACGCTCTGCAGCGGATCCTTCCATGGCATGCGCGACGGATTGCCCTTTGCCGATCTCGGGCAACATCTCCTTGCCTAACAACGCTGCGGCTTTGTTATATTCCGAACGCGAATAAACTTTCACATAGGATTCCATTGTACCGAGGTAACCCGAGAACGATTCCTGCTCGATGGTTTCATAACGAATCCCTTGTTCAGACAGCTGTTGATCGATCCAGGCCACATCCGCTTCCACGAATTCTTCTTCATAGATGCCGTACGAGAAGGCAAATGGATCCCCCTCGTATATCCGTTCATTTTGGGCCTGGGCTGCCAGTATGACGCCAACGCTCATGCACGCCAGCGAGATGGCGACGGTAACCATAAACAACATCCGCGAATTATCTTTGATTTTATAGGCCATTTCGGACACCCAAAGCAAACGAGTTCCGCGCCACAACAGGCGGCGACTGCGTCTTAGTAGTCGAATGAGCGCCACCGTCACTTGGGTATAGAAAAAGTAGGTCCCCCAGATCCCCGTTGCAGCCGCCATCATCACTTTGGGGAAGTCCAGGCCTTCGCCGCCCTTCAGGAGCAGCACCGCGCTCGCCAGCAGCGCGACGCCAAGCAGCGCCAGCACCCAGGAAACGCGCGGTTCCGTCTTCGGCTTGCTGCTTCCGCCAAGCAGTTCAATAACCTGATTTTTCCGGAAGAAAACCAGCGTAAAAACCGACAACACGGCAAACAAGACCAGAAACGCGATCGCCGTGAACCCCATCGCCTTCCAAGGCATGTAGAAGGGCAGCCGGTTCATCCCCGTCACCTTCACACTCAGCAGCAGGAATAGCTTGGAAAGCAGCAGCCCCCCGGCCAAGCCCGCAACGATGGACCCTATGCCAATGATCAGGTTTTCGAGAAACACAAGCCGGTTGATCGAGCCGGTGGTCGCCCCCAGCAGTGACAGCACACCAAACTCCTTACTGCGCGCCTTCAAGAAACTACCGATTGAAAATAACACGAACAGAATAGAAAACACGAAAATGATATATTCCGCGACTTCCATCCCGATACTCGTCATCCGTCCCATTTCGCTCTGGGCTATACCCGGGTGAAAAATGAACATCGCATAAGTAAAAAAGATCATGACCATAAAAGCGCTGCTCAGGAAATAAGCGAAGTAAGCCCGAGCATTACGTCTGACATTGTTAAACGCGAATTGAAGAAAGTTCATGCGCGTTCCCTCCCAAATACGACAGCATATCGATGATCTTTTGGAAAAAAGCCTGCCTGCTGTCGCCCCGGTGAATTTCGTTTGTCAGTCTGCCGTCCTTGATAAACACGACCCGATCGCAATAGCTCGCTGCCAGCGGATCATGGCTGACCAGCATCATCGTGGTGCCTTCGGTACGGTTCAAGGTCTCCAGCAACTCCATGACGTTGCGGGACGCATTCGAATCGAGCGAGCCCGTTGGTTCGTCAGCCAGCAGCAACGACGGCGAGGAGATCATCGCCCGTGCAATCGCGGCTCGCTGCCGCTGACCCCCGGAGATTTCGTAGGTTCGTTTGCCTAGAATGTCCGTAATCCCCAACCGATGTGCGATGGCTTGCAGCTTCTGCTCCATTTCCCGGAAAGGACGGGAATCCAGCGTTAAGGGAAGGACGATATTTTCCGCAACGGTGAGCGTATCCAGCAGATTGAAATCCTGGAACACGAACCCCAGCTCGCGTCGGCGAAAGGCGGCAAGCTCCTTCCGTTTCAAGCCATGCGGATTTTTCCCGTTGATTCGCACCTCTCCCGAGCTGGGCGAATCAATGGTCGAGACCAGATTGAGCAGCGTCGTTTTCCCGCTGCCGGAGGGTCCCATGATTCCGACGAATTCGCCTTTCTCAATCGTCAGCTCTATGTCCTGCAGCGCGCGCGTCGCAATTTTTCCCGGGTATACCTTGTTTAATCCCTGGACCTTGAGTATTTCCATTTGTGTCTAATCCCCTTTCGCGGAGCCTTCGGCAAGTTCGTCTTGCGTTGTTGCCGCGGCCCGGGTGGTTATGGTTATACTCTAACCTATCGCCGGGATGCCAGCCATCGATGGATCTTAATCCAATCTTAAATGTTTGTAAGGTTATGTTCGGGCAAAAAAAACAGCGGTTCGCTGACCTTGAAGAAACCGATCAACGTTACCCCTGTGCTCTATAACGGTCGCTGTCGCTCAAACAGCAGGCTTATAGTCGTTCCTTGTCCCGGCGTGGACGCAAGCTCTACGCGATGCCCCAGACGGCTGCACACCTCATGGACCAAATAGAGGCCCATCCCGGTCGATTCGCTGTACTGCCGCCCGCGTTGTCCCGTGTAGTAAGGTTCGAAGACGCGGCGGATATCTTCTTTCAGAATGCCGATACCGTAATCGCGAACATCGAGCACCGTCTTTTTGCCGCGAGCGTATGCGGTAAACTCTACCTTCTCCCCCACTCCGGCGGAATAATTTACCGCGTTCGTGATCAATTGGCCGAGCACAAACATCAGCCACTTCTTGTCGGTATACACCTCAAGCTCCTCAGCGATGCGAATGTCCGGGTACACTCCCTTACGGATAAACAGCTTGCGGTGGTCGGCTACGGCCTCATTCACCACATCCAAAAGCCGAACCGGTGCCACGTGAAAATCATGCTCGAATTGTTCCAGCCGAGAGGTGTACAATGCCATCTCCAGCCCTTTGCGCAATCGGTCAAGCTCCTCCTGAATGCTGTCGAGCACGGATTCCGGTAGCGTCTCTTTCTCGCGTTCATTCTCCAGCGTGAGCTGAATGACCGAGATCGGCGTCTTCATCTGGTGAACCCAACGGCCCGAAAACGCTAATTGCTGCTCGCGTTGCTTGCCGTAGCGATAGAGTTCTGACTCGTATAACCGGTACCCCGATTCGAGCAGTTCATGCAAAGCCAGAGCAAGCGGGGTATCCCCCGCCGGCTGCAGCAACTCCTCCAGTGTCTGCGGCGGCTCCATCATCCGCCGGTACACCTCCCGGTTGCTAACGTACCGGTAGATCAAGTAAAGCAGCAGCAACGTAAAGCTTAGCAGGAGGGCATAACCGGCAATTTCGGCCTGGCGGGTCCCGGCCAACCAGTATAGGAAAGGAACCAGCAGAATCTGCGGCACGAGAAACAGCAGCAGCGGGACATGCTCCTTCCAAAACAGCCTCATTCCGAAATCACCCCGGCTTCGGCATGTCCATTCGCTTGAAACAGATACCCTGCCCCGCGTACCGTCTCCACCGCTTCCTCCATGCCTAACTCCTTCAGCTTTTTGCGGATGCGGGTTACATATACGTTTAACGTGTTATCGTCGATAAAATGATGGCCCTGCCACATCAGATCCAGCAGCTTCTCGCGACTGACGACCCGGCCCGCCTTTTGCAGGAGCGCTTCCAAGAGCACCGCTTCCTTCTGCGTCAGCAGCACGTTCGTTTTTCCATTCGTCACGGTAAACCGTTCAGGGTAAAGGATCAGCCCCGCCGCACTTACGGTCCGCTCTTCCTGTTTGGCGGAATAATCGCCATAAGCCCGCCGCAAGTGGCTGCGGATCTTAGCCATGACGACCTCGTAGGAAAATGGCTTGGTGATGTAGTCGTCAGCACCGTTATCGAGCGCCATAACCTGATCCATCCCGCTGTCGCGCGCCGACAGGAACAGGATCGGGCAGGTGGACAAGCCACGGATTTGACGGCACCAGTAAAAGCCGTCGAACTTCGGCAGGTTGACGTCCAGCAGCACCATATCGGCGGCAGATTCCCGAAACTCGTCCAGCACCCGACCGAAGTCGTTCACACGCAACGCGCGGTAACCATATTTCTCGATATGCCCGGATAACATCCCGGCCATTTTGGCGTCGTCTTCGACGATCAGGATCGTAAACATCCTTCAGTCCACTCCTCACTTGGCCAGGGTACGATGCCCCGGGGACCAGGCACTAAAAGGCGCTTGGAAGAACACCGGTTGCTCATCCGGCTCCTGCTGGTAGAGAACGACCAGCAGCGATCCTTGCGGCGTCCCTTCTGCGGTTCCCGGCCCGGAAGAATTCTCCGCGTCTCCCCTGGTCAGCACATCGCTCAGCGAGAACGGCAGTTCCTCCATGCAGGCGTATTTCTGCAAGTCGCGTTCGTCCAGGCCGTATGCCGCGAATCGTTCGGACAAGGCGCCCGGCGTCTCGGCCAGCGCCCGGAAATAATCGCTGCGCCGGTCTTTGTCCATCCGGTCTTCCCACCATATTTTCCGCGGCTTGTACTTATGTCCCAGCAGGTAGTCGAGCTTCATCAACCCCAACACCACCTCCGGTTCTTTCAAGGCGCGTTGGCCTAAAAATTCATGAAGCCGGGTGAACAAGTCCTCCAATTGATGACCAATGCGCTGCCAGCCTTGTTCCTCCCAATAATCGCCGAACCCTTGGAAGAAGTCGAACGGCGAGTCAAATTCATGGGTGACCAGGTATTCCAGCGTATGGTCCATCCGGTGCGCATTCCAATATTTCTCCAGCACATCCTCTAGCCGCTTCAGCCGGATCACGTCCGTAAACGGAAGTACATCGTTACCCAGGATTTCATAAGGCGCGTGGTCCATAAAAACGTAGTTGTATTTGGCGGCGTCGTTTCGCAGTCCGGTCCCGCGCAGCATCTTCAGGAAGCCGAGCTGTAGCTCCTCGGGACGCATGGCGAACACGTCGTTAAACGTCTTGCGGAACGTAGCGTAATCCTCTTCCGGCAGTCCGGCGATCAAGTCGAGATGCTGGTCGATTTTGCCGCTCTCCTTGATTTTGGTCACGGTCCGGGTTAACTTGGTGAAATTCTGGCGGCGCTTCACCAGCTCGTTGGTCGGATCATTCGTCGACTGCACGCCGATCTCGAACCGGAAGATGCCGGGCGGCGCGTTCTCCGCCAAATAGTCCAATACCTCCGGCCGCATGATATCCGCCGTGATCTCGAACTGGAATACGCAGCCCTGATGGTTATTAATGAGAAATTCGAACATCTCCATCGCATAGCTGCGGTTGATGTTAAAGGTACGGTCAAGGAATTTAATGATCTTCGCGCCATGCTCGATCAGATAAAGAATGTCCGCCTTCACCCGTTCAATATCGTAATACCGCACCCCCACCTCGATGCTCGAGAGGCAAAACTGGCAACTGAACGGGCAGCCGCGGCTTGTCTCGAAGTAGACGATCCGTTTGCCAAGGTTCGGGATATCCTCGGGGAACCGATGCGGCGAAGGCAGCGTGTTCAAATCGGACTTGGGCCGGCCTGGATTCAAAACGATCTCTTCCCCTTTGCGGTAGGCTGCGCCAAAAACGAAGTGGAACTTTCGTTCTCCGGACAGCTCTTGCAGCAGATGGTGGAACGTCTCCTCGCCATCCCCCATCACGATAAAGTCGACCTCCGGGGCGCGTTCCATCCAATATTCCGTGTCATAGCTGACCTCGGGTCCGCCCAATACGATCTTCACTTCCGGCAGCACTTTTTTGAGTAATGCGACTAGCTTGATCGTCTCCTCGATGTTCCAGATGTAGCAGGAGAAGCCAATCACATCGGGTTTGCGGCCAAACAAGTCCGCTACGACGTTCATGACCGGGTCCTTGATCGTGTATTCCGCCAGATCAATGTCGAACTCATTGCCGCTGTAGGCCTTAAGCAGCCGGATGGCCAGCGAGGTATGGATAAATTTTGCGTTAAGCGTCGCCAATATGACTTTCACAAGTTCACAACCCTATTCCATATTTTGAAAAAACTCCAGAAACGGCTTTCCATATTTGCGGTACTTCACTTCACCGACCCCTTTAATTCTCAGCATATCCGCTTCGTGGGTCGGACAGACGACACTCATCTCGCGCAGCGTCGCATCGTTGAAAATAATGTAGGATGGCACATGCTCTTTCTCGGCCAAATCCCGACGGATCAGGCGCAGTTGCTCGAACACCGTCTCATTGACGGCAGACGGACCTTCGTCGTACCCACGGCGCCGTGAACCGGAAGACGATTTGGATGGAGCCGAGGGCTCCGGGGCGCGCATCATGACTTGATGGCGACTCTTCAACACCTCAACCGCCAGCGGTTGCAACCGTACGACCGGGTACTGCCCTTCCGACAAAGCTAAATAGCCTTCCGCAATAAATACGTTGATCAGCTCGGAGATCTCCTTCTCCGTGCGCGTGCGTAGCATCCCGTATGTAGGCAACGCATCAAAGCCATACTGCAACACTTTCTTGTTCTGCGAGCCCTTCAGTACGGAAGCGACAAGCGAAACCCCAAATCGTTCTCGCATCCGGTGAATGCAGGAGAAGACGATTTGCGCGTCGCGAGTCATGTCGACGAGTTCCCGTTCGTCCCGGCAGGAGCTGCAGATACCGCAAGGCTTATGGTCGTGGGCTTCGCCGAAGTAATCCAGCATCGCCCAGCGCAGGCAGCTAGTTTGGTAGCAATATTCGATCATCTGCTGCAGCTTGCGGTATTCGTTGCGTTTGCGATCCCCTTCTTGGGGATTTTGCTCGATCAGGAATTTCTGCGTCATGATGTCCTGCGGACTGAACAGCAGGATACATTCGCTGGGCTCGCCGTCCCGGCCTGCCCGACCGGCTTCCTGTACGTAAGCTTCCATGTTCTTCGGCATATTGTAGTGGATGACATAACGAACGTTCGATTTGTCGATCCCCATCCCGAAAGCGTTCGTTGCGACCATCACGCGAATGTCGTCATAGAGAAAAGCCTCCTGGCTCTCCTCCCGCTCCTTATCGGACAAGCCGGCATGGTAACGGCCGGCAGGGATCCCGGCGCGGCGAAGCCGTTCGTACAAGTCGTCGACCTCCTTGCGGGTCGCGGCATAAACGATGCCAGGCTGGTGGGCATGCGTATTCGCGTAATTCAGGACGAATTCGCGCTTGTTCTCGCCGCGCAGCACCGACATCGCCAGATTATCCCGGCCGAGGCCGGTGACGAATACGGCCGGATCCGCAAGACGAAGCAGGCGGACCATGTCGTCCATGACTTCCGGCGTTGCCGTAGCCGTGAAGGCGGCCAAAATCGGGCGCTGCGGCAGCGACTCCACAAACGGGGAGACCGCCAGATAGCTTGTCCGGAAGTCATGGCCCCACTGCGAGACGCAGTGCGCCTCGTCGACGGCAACGCAAGAGATGGTCAACCCGCTCATTTCCTCGCGGAACCAGTCCAGCTCCAGTCGTTCCGGGGCCACATACAGCAGCTTGATCTCGCCGCGGCGAGCCGCCCGGATGCGGTCGTTCACTTCCTTGCCCGACAACGTACTGTTGATGTAGGCCGCAGAGACGCCCATCGCCGTGAGCGCATCCACCTGGTCCTTCATCAACGAGATCAACGGCGACACGACCAACGTTAGACCTGGCAGCATCAAGGCCGGGATCTGGTAGCAGATCGATTTCCCGCCGCCCGTTGGCATGATGCCCAAGGTATCCGCACCGGTCAGTACGCTCTCGACGATCCGCCGCTGCCCTTCGCGGAAATCGGGATACCCGTAATATTTCTGCAGCAGCTGCTGCGCATGTTCCATTGTCAGTACTTCCGTGCTCATTTTACCATTTCTCCTAACTTCCCATTAGGCCGTCGTCCTCCCGGATTCCGGGACAGACCGGCTTTATGCACTCTTAAGTTTACCGGGGTTTAGGGAAATGGGCAACCGCTGCAGCGGGTACATAAACTTTTCCAAAAAGACCAACACTCTCTATTAATAATGTGTTAAGACCGGAGGCGGCAGATATGCTGGATTGGAAAGCCAACTACGAAGCATTCAAGAAAAAATATCCCTCCCATCCAACTGAATCTCTAGCTTCCTCAGACACTCCCGCCGGCATGAATAGCGGGCCTAGGCAGCTTGAGGCCGATCTGGACGACAATCTGAGCTCGATTCAGAACCGAATGAGAAACTCTACGGATT
Source organism: Paenibacillus timonensis (assembly GCF_009725205.1). GTDB lineage: Bacteria > Bacillota > Bacilli > Paenibacillales > Paenibacillaceae > Fontibacillus > Fontibacillus rhizolycopersici. Next base: position 40,790 of record NZ_WNZY01000015.1, read on the forward strand.
TGGTTGTCCGCCGAGTGAAGATCATGAGCAAACACAACGCCGCTTTGTTATTCCTCTCGTCCTTGACGGATTCAAAGTTGATACAGGAAGGGATTGTTGCTCCTTTACAAGCTCCGCCCCTTGCCTTTGAGCCAGGGATGGAGGGGGACCCGCTTCGCCAAGTGGACCTGTTTGATCTGGTGTATCAGGAGCGGGTGCACGCCAACCTGGGTCAGCGAAGCTCCGAATGGAACGTTCTTTTGGATCAGCTCATGAAAGGGCAGACGTTGTTGTTCATCGACGGTCATGCCGAAGCGGTGACCTTCGATACCCGGTTGGTTGAGAAGCGGGCGATCGAGCAGCCTCAAACCGAGCAGGTGATCCGCGGCTCGCGGGATGGATTTATCGAGCAGTTGGAGACGAACTTGTCGCTCATCCGTTATCGACTGCAATCCGTCGATCTGGTTATCGAAACCGGCGAGTTGGGCGCCCGCACGAAATCGAAGACGGCCGTCTGCTACATCGCTGGAATTGCCAATCCGGAATTGGTGAGCGAGGTCATGCGACGTCTGTCCAAAATCGATATCGACGGCATCATCGACGCCGGTTACATTGAACAGTTTATCGAGGATCAGCCGATTTCGCCGTTTCCGCAAATCCAAAACACGGAACGGTCGGACAAAACAGTGGCCGCCTTATTGGAAGGCAGGGTGGCTATTCTGGTGGACGGTTCCTCCTTCGCGTTAATTGTCCCATCTTTGTTCGACCAATACTTCCAAACGATTGACGACTATTCCGAACGGTTTATGATCGCCAGCTTGCTGCGATTCGTCAGGTTAATCGCCCTGCTCTTTTCCGTGTTTTTTCCGTCATTATACGTCTCCGTCATCTCCTACAATCCCGAGCTCTTGCCAACCGATTTTGCCGTGGCGATCTCCGGCGGACGCGCAGGGGTTCCCTTCCCCGCCATGCTGGAGGTGCTGATTATGGAAGCTTCGATGGAGATCTTGAGAGAAGCGACGATTCGCCTGCCGCAAATGATCGGCGGCGCGTTGTCGATCGTTGGCGTACTGGTGATCGGACAAGCAGCCGTTTCCGCCGGCCTGTCGAGCCCGATCACCGTGGTGATCGTGGCCCTGACGACGATTGGCTCCTTTGCAACCCCCGCCTATAATGCGGCGATCGCCATGCGAATGCTGCGTTTCCCGCTTATCGTGCTGGCCGGCTTATTCGGATTGTACGGCGTCGTGTTAGGCAGCATTTTCATCATCAATCATATGTTGTACCTGGAATCGTTTGGTGTGCCATTCCTGCAGTCCATCCTGGCCAAGAAACGGGCGGGGTTCACGGATACCTTGATCCGGGCTCCCCTGTGGTGGATGGGGAAACGTCCGAGTTACCTTCATGCCCTGGATGATACGCGGCGCGCTGAAGGCACGTTCCAAGCGAATATCGATAAGATTTTTGACCCGGAGGGAAAAGCCGATGCAAAAAGCCCAGAAAATCAGCACGACTCAGCTGGCCATCGTCATCAGTAGCACGATATTTGGCCCCTACGTTCTGAGTTTCCCGAAAACGATCGCTGAATCGGCCGATAGCGCCGCTCCGCTTATGACCGTTGCGGGCACCTGCTGCGCCATCTTCAGCCTGTTCGTGTATACCCGGATCAGCCAAAGATTCAGTAATCAGACGCTGTTTAGTTACAGCCAGACGGTGATTGGAAAGATCCCTGCCCTGCTCGGCAACCTTCTTGTGTTCGCCTGCTTCTTCATCACCTCGGCGATGTTGTTCCGCCAGTTTGGCGAAGTATTGTCTACGGTCGTCTTCCGAAGAACTCCCATCGAGATAAGTATCCTGATGATCTTGATCCTGGTCGCCTTATCCTGCCGAAGGGATACGGTGAAATTCACCTATATACACCTGTTCTATTGGCCGTTTGTCGTCTTGCCCTTCCTCTTTGTCATCATGATGTCGATGAAATCTGTGCATCTCTTAAATTGGCTTCCCCTACTAGGCAATGATTCCATCAACGGGTTGCCGGCTTTGCTATCTCCGGCCTCCCTCTATTTGGGCTCCTTCATCATCACGATTATGCTTCCAATTACAGAGAAACCACGTCACGCGATGAAGGCGGCAATGCTGGGCATTGCCGTCAGCGCCAGCTTATACCTGCTGTTGGTCTTATCCACGATCGGGATTTACGGGGTTCAGGAGACCCTCCAATTGTTATATCCAACCCTGGAAATGGCGCGCTCGATAGCGATTGGCGGTGATGTCATAGAACGTTTGGATGCGATTTTTATTATTATGTGGGTGATTAATGTTTACACGACCATGTTCTCCAACTATTATCTAACTTCGCTCTCCCTAAGCCATATGCTTCGGATCCAGGATCACCGTCTTGCAACTACCCTGTTAATCCCTATATTGTTTGCCGTCTCCCTGCTCCCACAGGATCAACTCCAACTTTACAAATTTTCTCGAATCGCTGACGGGGCCGGGTATCTCTTCCTGACCGGCTACGCTCTTCTTCTGTGGATCGTAGCTGTGATCAGACGGAAGGGCGGGCAGCAACATGGGTAAAATACGGGCGCGTTGGGTAATGGGCTTGCTGAGCATGACTCTGGCGTTCCATTTGACCGGCTGCTGGGATCAGGTCGAAATTGAAAACCGGGCCCTGGTACTTGGCCTGGCCATCGATGAGGCTCCTCCCGATACTGCGAAGTTGGAACCCGTCGTTTCCCATCAGAAGAACGAACCCTTGCCGAAGAAGATGCTCCGGGTGACCGCCCAAATCGCAGTCCCCGGTCGAGTTCCCCTTGGTCCAAGCACCGGCGGTGCGGGAAGCGGCGGCGACGGAGAAAGCCCGGTGTGGGTCGTTCAAGTGTATGGGCATAGTCTGGACGAGGCATTGAACAATCTGCAGCAGCAAATCGCCGATCCCCGTTACCTTATTCATTTGCGGGTGATCGTGATAAGCAAGGGCATCGCTAGGGAAGGGCTGGACGAACTAAACGATTATTTGCGCCGGAATCCGGAGGTCCGCCGCCGCACGTGGCTGCTCGTCTCCGAGTCCGAAGCGGCGGAACTTATGAAGGTAGCTCCCCCGCTGGAGCGCGTGCCTACGCTATATCTTCAGGCTATGGTCGAGAAGTCCATCATGATGGGGAAATTCCCGGCGAATTATATAGGCGAGTTTTGGGTCGAAGAGTCGAACTGGGGGCAGGACGGATACCTGCCTTACATCGCAATCCAAGGCAAGGAGAATGTTCTCATTAAGGGTTTGGCTTACTTCAGCGGAGGTCGACTTGCCGGAACCGGCACGGCCGTTGATATCGGAGCCTATATGGCAGTCAAAGGGTACAATCCCGGAGGTTATTCCGCTTTGATTCGAGTACCCGACCTCGGTTACGCCATGATTAAGATCACGGAACGGCATGCGAAAACCGATGTCCGCATCGTTGACGGTAAACCCCAAGTGAATCTCAAGATTCATGTAGAAGGGATTCTGGACGAGCATTTTGATTCAGGACGGAATGTCAGCTCTGAGACGGACATCGACGTCATCGAAGAAGCGTTTGAACATAATGCGACGAAGTTAATCCAAAAGTTTTGCAAACAAACGCAGCGCCACCGTTCCGACATTTTTGGCTTTGGCGAATATGTGAGGGCCTATCATCCTGGATTCTGGAAGAGCAACATCCGCCAAAAAAGCGATTGGGAGCAAATGTATGCGGATATCCCGATCTCCATTAAACTAGCCATTTCGATCCGTCGAACCGGTTTAAAAACAAACTAGGAGGTGTTGTAATGTATCGTGTCCTCGCTTATACCTCTGCCCTTTTTCTCTTCTCCGGGCTCGTCCTGCTCCTGGTGGATCATAGGGTATATAAGGTCCGGCAGATGCAAAAGGAACAAAAGGTTGCGAGGTTCTTCGGATGGGTCCAACTCTCCTTGGCAAGCGTTAGTTTGCTGATCAGCTTAATCATGCAGTAGGAACCTATCCCCACAGGCGGGTGATGGTGCCGTTAAGGTTCGCATGGTATATTGAGTCTAGTACAAACTTCAGTAGGATGGAGAATCAGGATTGATGAAAGAACGCAATTACTCCGGCAACCGCTCGGACAAAAAAAAGCAGCCACGACCAATGCCGTCAATCGCTAAACGGGAGCAGGCCGATGAGGTACGCTCCGGCGACCGCATTGTCGTTACGATCAAGCGGCTGGGGATTAACGGCGAAGGCGTCGGCTATTACCGACGGAAGGCCGTTTTCGTCGAAGGCGGAATTCCCGGCGAGGTCATTAAAGCGGAAGTCACCCGCGTTGAGAACAAATATATCGCCGCCGCGATCCGGGAGATCGAGAAGCGTTCTCCACACCGGGTTGACGCACCATGCCCGGTATTCGGCATCTGCGGCGGCTGCCAAATCCAGCATATGTCCTATGAGGGCCAGCTGGCCGGCAAGGAAGAGATCATCCGCGAGGCGTTTGCGCGTTACGCCGGCCTGCAGGATGTGCGCCTGAAACCCATGCTGGGAATGGATCACCCTTGGGGTTACCGCAACAAGGCACAGCTCCAATTAGGTATGGCCCAGGAAGGGATGATTGCTGGCTTGTATGCTGCCGATTCCCACAAACTAATCGACATTACCGGCTGCCCGATCCAGCACCCGAAGGTAAACGAAGTGGTGGACAAGACGCGGAACGTCCTGCAAAGACTAGGTATTCCGGTGTACAAGGAGAAAGGCAATCAAGGGCTCGTCCGCACCCTTGTCGTCCGCGTTGGATTTCAATCTGGGCAGCTGCAGGTCACGCTCGTGACCGCCAGCGACAAGCTGCCGCGCCGGGACGAATTGATTAAGGAACTGCGGCTGGCTATGCCGGAACTAACCAGCATTGCGATGAATGTGAACCCGAAGAACACCTCGCTTGTATTTGGGAATCGGACGGAAATCCTGTGGGGAGCGGACGGCATTCAGGAATCGCTTGGCGACCTGGAATTCACCTTATCCCCCCGCGCCTTCTTCCAGCTGAATCCGCTGCAGACGGTCAAGTTGTACGAATCCGTGCGTGCGGCGGCTGGATTAACGGGCCGGGAAACGGTCGTCGACGCATACTGCGGCACTGGCACGATCGGCCTGTGGCTTGCGCCTTACGCGAAGGAAGTTCGCGGGATCGAATCAATCCCCGAGGCGGTGGAGGATGCCAAAGCCAATGCCGCTTGCAACGGGCGAAATAACACGGCGTTTTACGCGGGTTACGCCGAGGAATTGCTCCCCCGCTGGGTGAAATCCGGATTTACGCCGGACGTGATCGTCGCCGACCCACCGCGCACCGGTCTTGATCCCCGCTTCCTTGAAGCGGTTTTAAAGACCAAGCCCAAGCGTTTCGTCTATGTCTCCTGCAACCCCTCCACTCTGGCGAAGGATTGCAAGGCGCTGCTGGACGGCGGTTACGCGCTCGAATGGGTGCAACCGGTGGACATGTTCCCGCAGACGAGTCATGTGGAGACGGTTGTTTTGATGTCAAAAAAATAAATGACGGAGGCATGAACACATGCTGGAGGAGTTTATTCATTTAACGCAGGATAACCTCGTAGATGAGCATTTATGTTGCATCATCAGAAGCAAGAAACCTCACCCCGGTGTTGAAGCGAAACGAGCATGGCTTGCCGAGCGATTGAAGGAAGGTCATGTGTTTCGAAAGTTAAACGCTAAGGGATGCTGTTTTATTGAGTATTCGCCATTAAAGTCAGCGTGGACTCCCGTGGTAGGCCATAATTATTATTATATTTATTGCTTATGGGTCTCCGGTGATTTTAAAGGAAAAGGTTACGCGAAAGCCTTGATGGATTACTGCATTTTAGATGCAAAGGAAAAAGGGATGTCCGGCGTTTGTATGCTTGGCGCAAAAAAGCAGAAGAACTGGCTTTCCAACCAGTCCTTTGCTAAAAAGTACGGGTTCGAATCGGTGGACTCTACCGAAGACGGATATGAATTATTGGCACTTTCCTTTGATGGAACCCTACCCAGGTTTACGGATAAAGCAAGAAAACAGCAGATCGAAAATCAGGAACTGACGATTTATTACAGCATGCAGTGTCCGTTTATTCACCAGAAGATTGAAGATATTAAGCAGTACTGCAATGATCATAAGGTGACAGTATCCATGATTCCGGTTGACTCGTTAGAAAAAGCAAAGGACTTGCCCGGTGTATTTAATAACTGGGGGGCATTTTATAAAGGAAAGTTTCTAACCGTGAACCTGCTTGATGTGGGGACGCTTGACAAGATATTGAAGAGCTAACCCAATGGACGAATTGCCCCGTATGTTTCGGTTTAGCCCCGAAGCAACGTAACCTTAAATACGCTTCCCAGTTCGGAAGATGCCTCCAGCTCAACGGTCCCCTGGAAGAAGGAGAGCAGATGGCGGACGATCGACAGGCCTAGGCCGGCGCCGCCATGCCTGCGCGCCCGTGACGAGTCGAGGCGATAAAACCGTTCATATATCAACTCCCTGGACTCCAGGGGAATCCCCTTCCCGGTGTCCGACACCCGAACCACAACCTGTTCATCCTCTTCCGTGACCTGCAGGGTAACGCTCCCATTAGGCCGATTATACCGAATGGCATTATCCAGCAGGTTACGGAATACGAGGAACAAGAAGTTCTCCTCCCCCTTCACCAGGGCCGTACAGGGCTCCATCAAATGAAGCGTCACCCCGTGTTTGTCAGCCATCGGTTCCATAAAGGAAATCACATCTCGAAGAATGTCCGCAAGCCCCACTACTTGATGCTCCCGCTCGTCCCGATCATTCGTCCCGTCCGCCAGCAGCAGCAAATCTTCCGTTAAGGATTCCAGCCGCGCAAGCGTCCGTTCCGTGGTCTCCCTGTACTCTCTCCATTCGTCCGGATCGACACTCCGGCTATCCCCGGCCACTTCCAGATTCGTGCGTAGGATGGAAAGCGGGGTTCTTAACTCATGTGCGGCCGCCGAAACAAACCTGACCTGCTGGTTAAACGAATGCTCCAACCCATCCAGCATCGTATTAAAGGTAATCCCCAGCTTCTTTAATTCGTCATGGAGCTCATCGATCTCCAGCCGTTTATGCAGGGTGGAAGCGGTAATGCCAGCCGAGGTTTCGCTCATCCGTTTTACGGGCTTCAAGATGATCACGGCGAGCCATTGCGCGCTAAGCACCATCCCTGTGAGAACAACCAACAAGCTGATGATTCGCCCCTGCATCTCCGGTACAATTCGAGTCGTAGAGAAGAACGTTTCTATCGATACATATAGCGCAATTAAGATGGCCAGAAAAAGAATTTCGAACAGCGTTAATCTGAGACGTAGCGAAAGTCGATTCCCTCTTCTCATTTTAATTCCTCTTTCTTTGCAGTTGTGCCCGCCCATTTGTATCCATGACCTTGAACCGTCTGAATGTACCTCTCCCCGGCCTCCGGATCATGGTGCGAGAGCTTTCTTCGCAGCGAGTTGATATGAACCCGGACCGTAGAAGTCAAGGGATCGGCATGGATATCCCAAACATGCTCCAGAAGCCTTTCCGACGAAATGACCTCACCGGGATGCAGCATCAGATATTCAAGCAGACCAAATTCTTTTCGCGTTAATGAAATCCGTTCCTCCCCATCCCAAACTTCTTTCCTATTCGTATCAAGGGTCAGCCCCTCGTATTGTAAAACCGGGCTTTTCACGGACGAGCTCCGGCGAAGCAGCGCCCGGATGCGGGCAAGCAATTCATTAAACACAAACGGTTTGCGGAGATAGTCATCCGCCCCGGAATCCAACCCTTCTTCCACCTCATCTGGGTGGCTGCGTGCGGTCAGCATGAGGATAAGCACATCGGGATGGTGCGAGGATCGGCGAATTTGCTGGCAAAGCGAAATACCGTCGAGCTCTGGAAGATTGATGTCGAGAATCACCACATCGTACTCATTCGTATCCGCCATCTCCCAGCCGATCAGCCCGTCCAGCGCCATATCCACGGCATACCCTTCCCGCTTTAATCCCTTGGCTAATGCACGGGATAGATCCTCCTCATCTTCAACAATAAGGATTCGCATTACACCGCCCCTTTCTTCAATGACAATACCATATCATACCCGTTTTCGGGATGCGAGCAAGTCCTGGGGTTTGTAGAAGCTCCACTTAACAAGGATTTAACAGCCCGGTCTTTATAATCAAAAACAAATCTTCCTGAAACGGGGAGAATGGTTCACAGCACGAAGTAAAGGAGGAGGTCCATCTGTTAATTGAAGTAGTATCCGCTGGACCGGGGTGTTCCATTTGTCAGAAAGCGATCAAGCTGGTCAAGCAAGTGGCGGAAGAATTTCCACAAATCGTGATCCAGGAATTACATGTCGTTGATCAGTTTGAACGTCTTCAGGATCTGAACCTATTTAGCGCCGGGGCGATTCTGATCAATGGAAAAGCGGAATTTGTTACTTTACCCACATTCACCAAGCTTCGCGAACGTGTCGCTGAACTGCTTCGTCACGAAAATCATCCACAAGATCAAAGGAGTCACTAATGGAAAATTTATATCATTTTACGATCTCGGGCGGTATTTCCGCCTCGACCTACATCCTGGTGTTCATTGTTGGCATCGTGAGTGCGGTGTTGGCCTGCTATTTACCTGTACTTGCGATGTTTGGAGGATATGTCCAAAAAGGGGCCTCCGGCAGTAAAAGAAAAGCCCTGGCTATTGCATTTAACTTTATCTTAGGCATGGGGGTCACTTCGTTGTTGGCGGGTTTCATTTTCGCCCTGCTTGGCCAGCAGTTTCTTCCCTTTATCGAGAAATATCACTTGCTGACCTGGATCCCGCCGCTCTTTGACATCTTGGCAGGTCTGCAGCTGTTAGGAGTTATTTCATTCGCGATGCCTGCCTTCCAGAAGCCGATGAGCCGGCCGGATAAACAGCCTGGCCTGTTGGCTGCTTTCAAGCTGGGGATTCCATATGGACTTGTCATTTCGCCCTGTGCGATCCCGATCTTTTTCGCGTTGATCAGCTATATTGCTCTTCAAGGCAGTCCGCTTCACGGCGCGTTGCTCATGACGACGTACTCCCTGGGCAAAGGCGTGATTCTCGCATTGGTTGCGGTCTTCTCCATTTCCGTTCTCAGCAAGCTCTCCAAATGGGGTGGGCCGATCAAAAAGATCGCCGGCTACTTCTCCATCGCACTGGGGATCATCTTGCTGATTGTGGGGTTCATGAAGTAATTACATCATAGAAGGAAGACACGCGTCTGTTCTTCGGTTCATTCACACGGATCCAACCTGCAATAGAGTTTTGGCCTCGGCCGCTCCTCTTTGACAGTTTGGATCTTTTTCGTTTTGGCGGATCATGACAGGTGACGAGCATTGTAGTACAATGCAAATATTGATTTTTGCAAAGGGGAATCGCCTTGATCAAGAAAGAAGTCGCTTATATCCGTAAACAGTTCAAGTTGGATCATGAAAGACTTAGTATTTACGACATTCTTAACGTCTATATTATGAAGGAAACGAATGAAATCTATCATTTTGAACGCACGCCGTTCGAACTCTTGGAGCGGGAGAAGCAGGAGCTGCATATGGGCAATTTCAAGAAGCTGCTGGCCGGTGAATTGGATCAGAAGCTGTTCGAGTTAAAGTTCCAGGAGCAGCCGGAAACGGACAAGCCCTCTCAGCCGCTTCTCCATCAAGCTCTGGTTACCGGTGATGCCGAGGAGTGGCATGATTTGATGCTTCTTCTGGTGGAGAAAATGTTGGAGGATACGAAGTATGAGCGGGATACGGTGATCACCTTCGTTCGCGGACAATACTACAAGCCAACCAAGGAACGTAACGAGGAAGCCGAGGAAAGCGAAAACGATGAAATGTTCGCGAATCCGTTTATTCTATGCAGTATCAATTCCACGGAACCGCAACGAAAAACACTGATGTTCGATTATATTGAACGCGAATTCAAATACAATGTCATCGTTGATCCGATCATCAAGCTGCGTACGCCGGAGCAAGGCTTCTTCTACCCTAGCGTAACGGACGGTTTCTCCGATGTGAATCGGGTGCTGTATTGCGCGGGCAAAGTCAACGATCCGAATCAGCATTTTATCGATCAGGTTCTGAATGCCGAGAAGACCGTAACCGCGTTAGAAGAGAGAGCCATCTTCGAGGATATCGTCAAGGAAATTGCCGGGGATCAGCTGGACGCCTCCACGATTGCGAGCGTCTACGAGGAAATTCAGCAGGTCATCGAAACCCACGAAGAGGAAGAACCTCCGAAGCTGGATTATAAAGATGTCGAGCGCGTGCTGACCGCCAGCGGCGTGGAGAACGTTACTACGGAACGGGTTGAGCTCGCCTACCAAACGGTTATCGATGACAAGAATTATGAGATCAAAGCGAGCAGCGTCGTGCCGAAGTTTACTTCGAAATCAATCAAGATCGATACGAAGGTCGCCACGATTTCGGTCAGCCCGCAGGATTTAAGATACGTGAAACAAGTCAATTATCATGGTAAACGTTGCATCTTGATCGAGGTCGATGAAGATGCGGTGATCGAAGGATTTACGCTAAATACTGAAGAATTATAAGGATTAAGCTTAAATAACGCAAAGGAGGCTTCATGATGACGAATGAACAAACGGACTTGCTGCCAGAGCAACACGAGGAACTGCTCCAAACCCTGAAGGCCCGATTCGAGAAAAATTTGAGTCGACACCCCGAGTTGGAATGGGCTCATGTACAAGCCAAGCTGGAGGCTCAGCCGAAGAAGCTGTGGTCGCTCCATGAAATGGAACGGACCGGCGGCGAACCGGACGTAATCGGGTATGACGAGCAGACGGATGAATTTGTATTTGTAGACTGCTCGGCGGAAACGCCTAAGGGTCGCAGAAGCATCTGTTACGACCATGAAGCACTGGAGTCGAGAAAACAGCACAAGCCGGAAGACAGCGCGATGAATATGGCGGAAGCCATGGGCGTTGAGCTGTTAACGGAAGAACAATATCGGGAGTTGCAAAAGCTTGGGAACTTCGATCTGAAGACATCCAGTTGGGTGAAAACCCCTGCTCCGATCCGAAAGCTTGGCGGCGCCCTCTTCTGCGACCGCCGCTACGATACGGTCTTTGTGTACCACAATGGAGCGGACTCCTACTACGGCGCCAGAGGGTTCCGCGGGGCTTTAAGGGTTTGAAATACCCGGAGATAAACACAAATGGGACAAGGCTTTTTCAGGTTGGGATGGAGACCTACACAATCCGGATTGATTGCTGATATCGATGGGCCGTCCTATTTTTAATAACTCCCAAACCGCAATGCTCCTTAACGCTTGTCAGCAACGCTATTAGGCCCAAAATGGGGGGATTCCCAATGTAACGCTTATGGTAGAGCTTATTTGCCTGTTTCTCCTCGTAAAAGAGGCGTTTTTGCCCAAATAAGCTCGCTGGTAAGCGTTAGAGCTGACATCCCCCTTATTTGGCATCAATAAGCATTGAGGCAAGCGTTAGCCTGGGGTTGTACGAATAGGACCTTGGATTGAAAAGAAGCCATTCGAATGGTACCCTGTCCATATTGACCAATCAACAATAGTTCGTGGAAACAGGTGAGCCCTTTGCCAGAACAACAACCAACACAGGAACAACAGAAACAAATCCGCCAAGACAATCACAAAGTATTCGCATTACTGAGCAGTTATTTGAACCATGCACCCGATCTCATCCATGAGGCGGAGGTCGAAGAGATTGTCCAAAGCGGCGTGTCGGTCGAATACGCCTTCAAGCTGATTCTTGCTGCCAAGTTCGGGCTAGATATCGTCGATAGTGACGAGGATAAGGCGCTATTTAACGCGTATTTCCACCCCATGATTCATCTGCTCGACGTTGGGGAATACGAACAAAACCCCTATTATCGGAATATCCGCCTCCCCGAAGTGCGCGTCGGCGGTAGCGAGCTCACATACGAATGCTATAAGCCGTATGAAGGTTTTGTCTGCAATGACATCCTCCAAACTTCGGAAGGACGCCAGATTCCGCAAATCGGTATCTTTCCCGCTGAATTCAAATATCCGGCGGTTCTGGAACAGGGCCGCGTCTGGATGACGGTGACGCCAAACGAAATCGAGACGATGAAGGTACCCGTCGCGGAAGCTTTTGGGAGCGTCCTTACGTTTGGTCTTGGCCTTGGCTACTATGCTTATATGGTTTCGGAGAAAGACAACGTGGACAGCGTGACGATTGTGGAAATCAATGAGGACGTGATCCGTTTGTTTAAGCAGCATATTCTGCCCCAGTTCAAGCAGGCTGGGAAAATTCAGATCATTCATGCGGATGCTTTCGAGTTTGCCCGCACACGGTTGTCCCAGGATGCTTACGATTACGTGTTCACCGATTTATGGCATGACGTTTCCGATGGGATCGAATTGTATTTGAAGATGAAGCACATTGAACAACAGTATCCGGAGACAAGGTTCTCGTATTGGATTGAAAAGTCGATTCAATGTTATTTATAAGGCAAAGAAGAGAGGTGCGGCTTGCACCTCTCTTCTTCTATTATATTTATAAGTTCACGGCAACCTTCTCATGCACTTCGCTTATCACGTCTTCGTAAGTGATATTCAAGGCAATGGCTAGCTCTTTGAACAGGACGTTCTGAATTCCGAGCAACAGTTGATGATCCTGGTTGCCCAATTTCTTATGATTCAGCTCAGCTAGTTGTTTCTTACGCATCAACGTACTGGCGACTTGTACGATATCCTCCCGGTTGCCCGTTTTAACGATCGCAGTATAGCTGTGATGCCGTTCATTATTATTATCAATCCATTGGATGCCCGGTGCCTGAAACGAATCCAATATCGTCTTGGCCTCCTCCGGACCCATCAATTTCTGCATCAGCACCGACGCATTATCGACCGGAGTGCTAATTTTCAAGGTCTCGTTGCCGAGCGGATGCAGCTCATAATAAGACTTGGAAACGCCGGCTAGCGATTTGACGCAAACGTCGTCGATGCGGCAAACGCCATGCACCGAATAAATGATCAAATCCCCCTCATGAAACATGGTCGTGATCCCGCCTCTCTATTTTTGTCAACTAAGTTGACTATTATCAATATACCTGTTTTTCGACAAAATGTCAACCAAATTGACAATTTACGGATGCTTTTGTATAGTGTAGGGAAATAGGAACGTGAATGGAATGGAGGAACGGAGTGTACCTTGAATTCGAGGAATTGAATCTGATCGACCTGATCAGCGAACGCCATGTCCAGCTTCGCTCCATCTGCGAGCAGTTGTGGAACGACCGTCATGATATCTACATTTCCAATTCAGAGTGGTTTATTATGGCAAGGATTTATAAGAGAAATCCGACCATCTCTCAGGTGACCAGGCAGGTGGACATTTCACGGCAGGCTACCCACAAATTCATCAAGAGTTTGGAATCAAAAGGATGGGTCGAGATCACCAAAGCTCAGAACAATAAGAAGGAGAAATGTCTCAAATTAACGTTGCTAGGCGAGAGCAGTTATGAGAAGAATGCCTTGATTAAGGCATCGCTGGAGCAAAAAATCATGGATGCTCTCGGAGCCGATCAGGTCGCCTTGTTGAAACAGCTGCTCCAAGCGGATTGGGGTACCTTGAATGAGGCGTAAAAAACGGAGGAAGGAGGGGTACGCCCCCTCCTTCCTTTTTTTACATCCCAATAAACACGTTACGGCTGAAAGGACCCCAATTGGCTCCACCATACCCGGTCATGCCTTCCACACTGACGAAGCAAGGCAGAACGATATGGGTGACACCGGTCATTGCCCGCTCCCTGAATGTGATGACAAATCGTGTGTTCGTATTATCCGCTGCCGTAATCATCGCCGCTTCTGGCCTGATCGCGTTTGCCGCAGTCAGCGCCTCCCCCATCCCTAGGCTAGCCGCTCCGCCTGCTCCTTTATTACTGCGGATCCAATAGTTCGAGATCCGTGTTGCCGATCCAAAATCGGCTCGCTGATCGTATACCAGGAGAACTTGGTTGGCTGCGATTTGTCTCACCTCCGTTAACACGGGGTGAGGTACCATTTGCCGGGCTTCTTGATAGATGTACACGAGTTATCCTCCCACAGGAAAAATAGTCAAACACCTATTTCATCCTATGCTGGAGAAATCTCGCGGGTCCCCCGAAAAAAAGAATTTATGTGAAGCTTCTTAAACTTTGACTTAACGGAATTCCTCGATGAATTTCTGGGCCGCACTCGTGAGCGGCATATTCCGCATATTCATAATCCCCACTTGCGACGGCGGCAGTTCCACGTCCAGCCGGATTTCAAACAACGACCCTTCCTCCAGCTCCTTCGACACGAATTCCCGAGCTACATAGGAGACTCCCAGTCCTTTGCGGGCCAATTCGATCAGCAGATCGACACTGCCCACTTCGATTTCCGGCTTAAGCTCGTAACCGTACTCGTGGAACAACTCGGTGATCGCCATGCGAGCACGACTATTCCGCGAGAACAAGACGAGCGGATGCTCCAGCAGTGTATCCAGCGGGATCACTTTATCCTTGAGATCGGCGTACGCGCAGCCGGCCACGAAGCAATCTTGCAGTAGAATCCCTTCCCGCACCTCGATATGAGAATCAACGATCGGCATCCGGGCGACGCCAAGATCGATCTTCCCCTCCTTCATGTAACCCATGATTTCCGGCGTCGTACCGTGAAGCAGCTGAATCCCAACGTCAGGATATCGGTGGTGAAACTCTTCTATATACGGAAGCAAGTAATGCTTGAATAACGAGTCGCTGCCGCCGATCCGGAGCACACCGGTATCGAGGTTTTTGAGCTCAGCCATTTTTTTCTCCGCGAGGGAGATAAGAATTTGCGATTGCTCGATATAGGAGTACAAGAGCGCGCCTTCTTGCGTTAGAGACACCCCCTTGGAGTTGCGGTAGAACAACGTGAGGCCAAAGCTCTCTTCCAGCTGCTTAATGGCATGGCTTACGCTCGGCTGCGTCAGAAACAAGGCATTGGCTGCCTGAGTCAGACTGCCGGTTTTGGCCGCCCAATAAAAGACTTTATATAATTCATAATTATTTGTCATAAATGCAGTCTATAGCTCCTGTCAAATATATTAATTTCACCTATGGCGATATTCGTATTATAGTGGAGTCAGTCAAAATAATCCATAGCTTAGAGATGGGATTTAGGCGGTTACCCCGGAATCAAGACCGAGGCGCCTCCCAAGAACACATAGATGAAAAGCTATGCCGAGAGGAGAGAACCTGGATGGATGCCAATACGTTTGTATTGTTTGGGGCAACCGGGGATTTGGCAAAACGCAAAATTTACCCTGCCCTGTTTAACTTGTTTTTGGATGGAAAGCTGCCGGATGTTTTTTCCGTGATTGGCTTGGGCCGCAGAGAATGGTCCGACGAGACCTTTAAGGCAAACATCGAGCGGTCTCTGCACAGCTTTTCGCGACGGGATGCCAGCAACGCGGAGGCCGTGAACCAATTCCTCGGCTTCTTCCGCTATCATGTGCTGAACGTCGACCGTAAGGAAGATTATCAAAGCCTGCTGCAACGGGTCGAGGAAGGCGAACGAACCGCAGGGATTGCCCCAAACCGATTGTTTTATTTGTCGGTAGGTCCGGAACTGTTCGAAACGATCGCCGCCCATATTCAGGATAGCGGGCTTGGCGATACGAAAGGCTGGAAACGCCTTGTGATCGAAAAACCGTTTGGCCGCGATTTGCAATCCGCTCGGGATTTCAACGCGCAGCTCAGCAAAGCTTTTACCGAAGAGGAAATTTTCCGCATCGACCACTACCTCGGCAAGCCGATGGTACAGAAGCTCCAGCTGCTGCAACAGACGAACCCGGTGCTTCAGGCTTCCTGGAACAAGCGTTATATTGCTAACGTGCAAATTACGGCCAGCGAAACGGTCGGCGTCGAAGAAAGAGCCGGCTATTACGATCATTCCGGCGCGTTGCGCGACATGTTCCAAAATCATATGCTGCAACTGTTGATGATGTTGGCCGGACATCTGCCAAAAGGCGATGATTCGGAGCAAGTGCGTAACAAGAAGAAACACGTCATGCAATCCTTAGAGCCGCTGCCGCGCCAGGACGTCGCAACCCAGGTGGTCCGCGGTCAGTATGCGAGCGGGTCGATTCAAGGGAAGCCGGTCGTTGGCTATAAGGACGAAGCCGGAATCCCGCAGGATTCCCATAACGACACGTTTATCGCTGCCAAGCTGCAAATCGAAGATGATTTCTGGCGGGGGATTCCGTTTTATATCCGCACCGGCAAACGCATGAAGGAGAAAGCGACGCGGATCGTCATTGAATTCCGGGAGCCGGTTAAGCAAATTGCTGCGTCCAACAACGGCGGCGCCCCGAACTTGCTGGTGTTCGAAATCAGCCCGAATGAAGGCATTTACCTGCGCCTGAATACGGAAGGCGAAGCGCAACAGCAGGATCTCACGAAGGTCCTGATCGGATCTCACAAGAGCGGTAGCGATGTGCCAGAGGCTTACGAGAACCTGATTTATGACGCGCTCCGCGGCGATTCTTCCTTCTTCGCCCATTGGGACGAAGTCGAGTTGTCCTGGAAATGGGTGCAGCCGATCCTTGACGCCTATGCGGCGAATGAGGTTCCATTACATGCCTACCCGGCAGGCAGTTTTGGTCCGAAGGCCGCGCATGAACTGTTGGCTAAAGACGGTTTCGAGTGGTGGTTCGATCAAGAAAGCGAAGCCGCATCTACAGAAGTTCAGACAGTTACACCGTCGGCGAAGGAAGCCTTGTCCATCAAATAACGGGGGATGAACGTGCTTTTCGCCCCGATATCTCAAATCTATATTTTACAAATTGGAGGGATTTGCGATGAAGTTTTTTGTAGACACAGCCAATCTGGAAGACATCAAAAAGGCCCATAAAATCGGCGTCTTGTCCGGGGTGACAACCAACCCTTCCCTGGTAGCCAAGGAAGGCGTCAAGTTCGAAGACCGCATCGCCGAAATCCTGCAAGCCGTTTCCGACGTGGAATCCGTTTCGGCTGAAGTGACACCGGATGCGCTCACGGCCGAAGAGATGATTGCCCAAGCGGACGAATTGATCAAAATCAATAACCATGACCCGCGCATCACGATTAAGCTTCCGATGACATTGGCAGGACTCGAAGCGACCAAGTACCTGGCTCAAAAAGGCGTCAAGACCAACGTTACCTTGATCTTCACGGTCAATCAGGCCCTGCTCGCCGCCCGCGCCGGTGCCACGTACGTATCGCCATTTCTCGGCCGCTTAGACGATATTTCAGAAGATGGCGTGCTATTGGTTGCAAAAATAGCGGAGTTGTTCCGGGTTCATGGCTTGGACACGCAAATCATCGCGGCCTCCGTTCGTCACCCGGACCACGTCACCCGCGTAGCGTTAGCTGGGGCGCATATCGCCACGATTCCGTTTGGCGTCATCGAGCAGCTGGCTAAACACCCGCTTACGGATCAAGGGCTAGAGAAGTTCGCTGCCGACTGGAAAAAATCCTTATAAGCGGTAATTCGAAAGTCATCTTTTGAACTCGCATTTTAATTTTTATAGTAAGAAAATATTCGCGGATAGGTTTGGAGGAAAATTCGAATGAAGAAACAACAAATTGGCGTCGTCGGCCTGGCCGTCATGGGCAAGAACCTCGCCTTAAATATCGAAAGCAACGGCTTCTCCGTTGCCTTGTACAACCGCTCTTCGGAGAAAACCAAAGAGCTGCTGGAGGAAGCGCCGGGTAAAAATTTCGTCGGCACCTACAACATTGAGGAATTCGTGCAAGCGCTCGAAACGCCCCGTAAAATTTTGATTATGGTGAAAGCCGGCAAACCAACCGACGACACGATTAACCAGCTCGTCCCTTATCTCGAAAAGGGCGACATTTTGATCGACGGCGGGAACGCGCACTTCCCGGATACGCAGCGCAGAAATAAATTGCTGGAGTCCCAAGGCATCCGCTATATCGGCGCCGGCGTGTCCGGCGGCGAAGAAGGCGCGCTGAAGGGACCGGCGATCATGCCCGGCGGGCAACGCGACGCTTACGAGCTGGTTGAGCCGATTCTGACGGCCATTTCGGCCAAAGTAAACGGCGATCCCTGCTCCACCTACATTGGTCCGGACGGTGCTGGCCACTACGTGAAGATGGTTCATAACGGGATCGAATACGGCGATATGCAATTGATTGGCGAAGCCTACCAACTGTTGAAGGACGTGCTCGGACTTGGCGTGGACGAACTGCATGATATATTCACCGAGTGGAATAACGGCGAGCTGGACAGCTACCTGATCGAAATCACCGCCGACATCTTCGGCAAAAAAGATCCCGCCACCGGCCAACCGATGGTGGACGTCATTCTCGATGCCGCCGGCCAGAAAGGCACCGGCAAATGGACCAGCCAAAGCGCCCTTGATCTCGGCGTGCCGCTGTCCATCATCACCGAGTCGGTGTTCGCACGCTTCATCTCCGCGATGAAGGCAGAACGCGTTGCTGCGAGTAAACGACTGAGCGGTCCAGCCGCCACGCCGTACACCGGCGACAAACAAGCGTTCATCGAAGCCGTTCGCAAGGCGTTGTACGCCAGCAAAATCGCGTCGTACGCCCAAGGCTTCGCGCAGATGCGACTGGCTTCCGAGGAATACGGCTGGGACTTGAACTATGGCGCCATCGCCATGATCTTCCGCGGCGGCTGCATCATCCGCGCCCGCTTCCTGCAGAACATCAAGAACGCTTATGATCGCGATCCGGAGCTTAGAAACCTGCTGCTGGACGATTACTTCAAGGATGTTGTGGAGAACTATCAAGACGCCTGGAGACAAGTCATTGCCACCGCCGTCACCCGCGGCATTCCGGTACCGGCCTTCTCCTCCGCCCTGGCGTACTACGACAGCTATCGTTCCGAGCGGTTGCCGGCCAATCTGCTGCAAGCGCAGCGCGACTACTTCGGCGCTCATACGTTCGAACGCGTTGACCAGGAAGGAACGTTCCATTTTCAATGGTTCGATAAATAATATTGAAAAAACAAGAAGCCGCGAGGATTCATCTCGCGGCTTCTTTATGCGTTTCTTTTATGGGTGAGGAATAAGCCCGGGATAAAGATAAGGATGAGGATGAGGACTGAAACGAGAAATCCTGCGTGGTATCCTTTCAAACCATTTGCGATGGTTGGCTGTACCCCTTGGACCACCGTCGCAACCACAGTCGCGATCACGGCGGAACCAAAACTTGCGCCCAAGTTCTCAATGATGTTGATCCCAACGCCTGCTTCCGGGAGCTGATGATCGTCCAGTCCCGTATACGCGTCACTCGTCAACGGGAGATTAATCCCCCCAACGCTGGTCCCCCGAATAAATAGGACGAGGGATATCCAAACCATGCTGGTTCGATCGGTGATGAAAATCAGCGGAATGGACCCGATCAGCGAAAGAACCAGGCTGACCATGACCACGTATTTCGCGCCGATCCGATCGATCATTTTACCGATCAAAGGCCGGGTCACAAGCATTCCGACGCCTTGGGGAATTAACGCAAGCGCCGCTTCAATCGCCGTGAAGTGTCGGAAGTTTTGGAAGAACAAGGGCAAGATCAACATCGGCCCCATGATGGCCATATTCGCCAAAAGTAATCCGACGCTGGATGCCAGATAATTTCGATGCGTAAACAAGTTTAGCGGAAGCACGGTTTGATTCCTTCTAAATCGGTTATAGGCGAGATACATGACAGCTAAGGCAAGGCCGATGCCCACCCAAATCAAGGTTTCGTGATTATGAAACGAAGCATGTTCCGCTGCTTTCGTAATTCCATAAATGAAAGCCGCACTCATCAGAGACAAACAAACGATCCCAAATCCATCCAGCTTACTCTCTTTGTTGAAGGGTTCAAAGTCCGGGATCCGTCTGATCATCAGCGGTGCGGCAATGAGAACAACCAATACATTGATGAAGAAAATCCACTGCCATGATGCGCCCTGAACGATAAAGCCTCCGATGACAGGACCCAAAATTGGACCAAAGATCATCGGCGTGCTGACGATGGCCATCACTCTCCCCAAATAATTCGGACCCGCGGTTTTAACCAGAAGCGTGAACATCAGTGTAGTAATGATCCCGGCGCTAAATCCTTGCAGTAAGCGAAAAAAAATAAAACTGGAGATATTCCAGCTTAGGCCCACTAGAACGGATATGATGCCAAACGCAGCAACTGCTCCGATAAAGATCTTCTTTCCATTAAAATGGTTCATCAGCCAACCGGACACCGGGACCGCCATCGCAAGAGCCAGCACATAACCTGTAATGGCCCATTGAATGATATCCAATGTCGTATGAAAATCCTTGGTGAGGATGTCGATTGCAATATTCACCATCGTCGAGTCCAGCATAGGGGCAATGGCGCCAAGCGCAATCGCCCAGGCCGCTATCAGGATTTCTCTAGGCAGCTCTCTTTCTTTAGCTTTTGCTTTCTCCATGGGATTCTCCTTTCAGAAGTCAACGTGTATTTTGTTTCCTTATCAACAAAATAGTAACGCAAATATAGTTTCCTTGTCAACAAAATAGTCAAAACAAAAAAGACAGCCCTTCAAAGAGAATGGGCTGCCTGTGATTTGCCATGTACTAGCACCTTTTGATTCCAACTCATTTATTTCAGATCGATCCCTTGCTTCTTGATCTCCGCGTCCAAATGCCGACTATACTGTTCCATAAAAATTAGCATTTGATCATATTGTTCCTCGGTGACCTGCTCAAATACAGATTGATCCCGCTCTTGAAACTCCTTATGCAGCTCCTCGTGAATGTCATAAATCTCTTGACCCTGCTCGGTCAGTTTAAAGTAGATCTCTTTCTTGTTGTCCGGCTTCTGGTAGCTTTCGATCAGGCCCTTCTCCATGAGCTTCTTCGTGAGCTTCGTAATCGCACCTTTCGTCATATAAAGAGATTCGGCAATTCGGGTTACGTTAGGATCCGCATGCTTTCCAATCGATTCAATACAATGGACTTCAGAAGGCTTAACCCCTTTCAGACGGTCTTCCATCTTCATCTTATTAAGCCAGACCATCTTGTTGAATACGTTTCTGAAATCCAGGATGACCTGCTCCTGCTTACTCATCGCCAATCCTCCCGCCCGTTGATGCATTACCCCTATTATAGTGAATTTCTGCTGGATGTTCCATTAGATTGACCCCCCATCGGTTCCACATCCGAAAGAAGGAACTCGGTCGACCGATGTCGAAGCCTACTTTAGCAAACTAGACCTGAGGTGATTTCCGCTTGACGATTCTTCAAAACGATTGGGCCCCGTTTCTGGAGCCCGAATTCGAGAAACCGTATTATTCGCAGCTGCGCCAGTTTCTGGCGAACGAATATCGCACCAAGACGATTTATCCCGATATGTATGATATTTTCAACGCATTGCATTATACCTCCTTCGCCGACACCAAGGTAGTGATCCTCGGCCAGGACCCTTATCACGGACCCGGACAGGCTCATGGGCTCAGCTTCTCCGTGAAGCCGGGTATCAAAGCCCCACCATCCCTGCAGAATATGTTCAAGGAGCTGCGGGACGATTTGGGTTGCCGTATCCCCAACAATGGATATCTGGTTCCATGGGCAAAGCAGGGCGTGTTGTTGCTCAACACGGTACTGACCGTGCAGGCCGATTCCCCCAATTCCCACAAGGGCATGGGCTGGGAGGTGTTCACCGACAAGGTGATCGAAACGCTGAACCAGAAGCGGGAACCGATCGTATTTCTACTTTGGGGCAGCCATGCGCAGAAAAAAGCGGCGCTGATCACCAACCGTGAGCATCATTTGATCAAGTCGCCACACCCCAGTCCGTTGTCCGCCCATCGGGGATTCTTGGGCAGCAAGCCCTTTTCGCGGGCTAATCAATTTTTACGCTCCAAAGGATGGGCTGAAATCGATTGGCAGCTTCCCGATCTAGCGGAGGGCTAAGATGAAGCATTTGGCCAATGGCCTGACCCTAAGCCGCATGGTCCTGTCTTGTATCATGATCTTCGTACTGAACCAACCCACGGTATTTATCATCATCTATACGATTGCCGGGATTACCGATGTGCTGGACGGAAGGATTGCGCGCCGAACGAATACGGCCAGCTCCATAGGGGCCAAGCTGGATTCAACGGCGGACCTGCTGATGTTCGGGGTGGTGACCTTCGCGCTCATCCGGTGGGCGGGAGAAGGAATGAGGTTCGTATGGCCGTATCTCGCCATTGCCATTGCCATTCGAGTGGCATCCGCAGGTTATGCGGTCTGTAAATTTCGCACCGTTGCGATGATCCATACCTGGGGCAATAAAATCACCGGGTTGCTCGTTTTCGCCGCCCCTTGGCTCATGCTCGCGAAGGGCAACCATCCGTGGATTCTTATCGTTTTGTGCATCGTCTCTGCGGCGAGCGCCACGGAAGAACTGCTGATTCACCTGACCTCGAGGGAGCTTGACCTAAACCGCAAAAGCTGGTTTTGAGCGGGGACGGCTACGGGCAAGCAAAGCCAGATTGAGGATATCGCGCAGTTAATTCAGCGTTTCCATGCCTTCGGCCAGGGAGAGCAGCTTGCCCACCGTTTTCCAGTTGCGCACCGTAGCATAGGCATCCAATTTCTGCAGGTTCGCCGCCAGCTTGGAATTCCGAACGCTTTCTTTAAACAACAAGTAAACCTCCCTGCCCGATGTGCGAAACAGCTCCTGTTCGTTGGCATAGGCCGCAAAGCGCTTCAGCGCTTCGGCGATCGGCTCGCTCCGCAAAAAGGCAACATACAGGCACTCCCCTGTCGATGCCGCTTCCGCCGCAGCGATCTCTTCTGGCGTGAACGGACAACCTTCCGCCGTCGCTCGCAATTCTGACGCCGTGCGAAGCACGACCGGGATATCCAGGCCAAAATCCCGGCGGATCACTTCCTCCATCCGCAAGCCCAGCGCCCCTTCTTCTTCCGAAGCAAACAGGATATTGCCGCTTTGGATATAGGTCTGTACCTCGCTAAACCCCTGTTCGGTTAGTGAACGCTTGAGCTCCGCCATTTTGATGATATTTTTGCCGCCGACGTTAATGCCCCGCAGCAGCGCGATATGGATGGTCATGATCATCGCCTCCTATTTATTGGTCTTGAAGTGCGGACGCCTCTCGGTGCCCTCCTCTCATCAGTATAAAACTATACAGACAGCCGGTTAGCGACAGTCCGGTCATAATCCAATAAAGGGCACGGCCTCCCCAATGGTCAAAAACGAACCCGCCCGCAAACGAAGCGACAATCCCCGAAATCCCAAAGAACACAATCGCCAAAATCGTCTGCCCCGTAGCACGCCAGGCCTCCGGCACGATCGAATACAATTGCTGCATTGCCGCGGTATAAAAAAACACGAAGGTCACCCCTTGAAGCAGCTGCAGCAAAACAATCATCCCTGCCTGATCCGCGATGGCAGTCAACCCGAAGCGCAGCACGTAAAACACGCCTGCCAAAGCAATCAGCTTCAACTCGTTTCCCCGTTTAAGAAACCGGTGAACCACGGCGAAACCTAAAAACTCCACCATCGTCATGACAAACCAGGTTGTTCCGACAAGCGAAAAACTCCCGCCCAAATCCCGGATATAAATCCCGATATACGTGTCGTTGATGCGATGCGGCAGCGCTAGTAGGAAGATCAGCAACAGGAAGGATACCGTCGATCGTTGTCCCAAAAAAGCTTTGAGCTCGCCAAGTTTCAATGGTTTCGTGCTTGCCTCCACATCCTCCAGCGTATATCCGATGAGCCAGGTGGTCACGCCGTATCCGAGAAATACCCAGGCAAAGCCGGATGGACCCGTCCAATCCGTCAATTGACCGATGGCAAACGAAGCCGTCGCATACCCGAGCGCTCCGAACATCTTAATCGAACCATAGTTCACCTTCCGTCTTAACGCGGATTGAAAGTTCAAGCTTTCCACCAGCGAGTCGGTTGGCATAAAGAAGAAATACATCAACCCGACCAAGGGAACGAGCGCCCAGGGAGAAACCGCCCGAAACAACACAAAACCGACGACGGCCGAGATCGCCAGCGTCAGCAGTAGGATCTGGGTGATCGATTTTTTCCGGTCGCTGACCACGCCCCAAAACGGTTGGGAGAATAACCCGATGAACCCGCCCGTCCCGATCATCAGTCCGATCTCCGTCTCGGGAAGTCCGAGATTGGACAGATACACCGGAAGGAAGGACAGAAAGATCGCGAACAGTGAAAAATAACTGAAATTGAATAAACGTAGCTTGAACATGAGACTTTCATCCATTCCCTTCTATGGCGGAAGAGCCGCACCTTGAGTTAGCGGCACTCCATTTTACTATACACTAACCCTAAGTCCTAAACCTAGGCTCGTCCAAAACGGAGATTCCGGTAACCGACGCCCAGGCGCCGCATACGGTATGGGAAAACCGCCTACACGAAAGGGGAACGTTCCATTGTTTAATTATAATTACCGGCAATGCCCCGCAGAGCACTATCCTTATACCGTTCAGCCCGGAGACACGCTGAACTTGATTGCCTTTCGACTGGAATCCAGCGTGATGCGTATCCTTACCGCGAATCCTGGACTTGACCCAAACAACCTGCAAATCGGCCAGGTCATCTGCATTCCCTCCTGCCCGCCGAATCATGTCTCCCGGATCATTGAGCGCGGTGATACGTTGTATCAGATCGCTCAAGATTACGGCGTCAGCGTCGCCAGTATCCTGGAAGCGAACCCGGGAGTAGACCCGAACTCGCTGCGGGTGGGACAACGGCTCTGCATCCCGCAGTTTGGCGGCGCTCCCGACGTGACCGGCCTGCGGGAAACGATCACCGCAATGCAAAGCGACATTAATATGCTAAAAGCGGATAACAACGTACAGCAAACCCATGAAAGCAACTATGGATCGTCCACACAGACAACCCGTGTCACTAGTGTGACCCCCCGCGAAATTCGGTTCGAGGTCGTGCCGGTGACGTTTGCTGGCGCTTTCCGCGGTCACTTCACCGCCGGACGGCGTTACCCTTACTACCAGGATGCCTCCATGGGCGGGAGACGCACGATCACCGTCAAAGATAATTTTGGGGTGTGGCATTCCTTCAATTATAGGGAACAGACACCCCAAGCCTGAGGTAGAGAAATCAGGGCAAAAAAGGCGGAGCCCAAATATTCATCCAGGTTCCGCCTTTCCCGTATATTTATCCTTCTCGATTTAACGTCCGCTTCAAGAACTCTCTCGTTCGCTCCTGTTTCGGATCATTGAAGATTTGTTCCGGCGTCCCCTCTTCGGCAATAACGCCTTGATCCATAAACACGACGCGGTCCGACACCTCTCTGGCGAATTCCATCTCATGGGTCACGACGATCATGGTGAGCCCCGAATAAGCCAATTCCTTCATGACCTTGAGCACCTCGCCCACCATCTCGGGATCCAGCGCCGAGGTCGGCTCGTCGAACAGCAGCACGTCCGGGTCCATGGATAAAGCGCGGGCGATGGCCACCCGCTGCTTTTGCCCGCCGGAGAGCTGCTTTGGCTTCGCATGAATGTATTGCTCCATCCCCACGTTCCGCAAATATTTCATCGCGGTCTCGGTCGCCTCTTCCTTGGAGCGCTTCAGCACCTTAACTTGTCCCACGACGCAGTTGCTGAGCGCATCATGATTGTTGAACAGGTTGAACTGCTGAAAGACCATTCCTAAATGCCGGCGGTACGACGAGACCTTATGCGCATCATCGAGGATGTTGTTGCCGTTGTAAATAATCTCCCCGCCGCTGGGCTTCTCCAGCAGATTAATGCACCGGAGCAGCGTCGACTTGCCGGAGCCGGATGAGCCGATGATGCTGACGACCTCCCCTTTACTGACCGACAGATTGATATCTTTGAGCACCTCGTTAGCGCCGAAAAATTTGCTCAAATGCCGAATTTCGATGACCTTTTCCATCTTCACTCCTGCTTTCTGCTAGCGCTGCAGCGTATAGCTTTCGGGGCCGTCCAGCCTTTTCTCGATACGCTGTAATATCTTCGTTACGGTCAACGTCATGACCAAATACAAAATACTTGCAACAAAAAACGATTCGAAGAACCGGAAGTTGTTGCCGGCGATCGATTTGGTCATAAAGAACAGTTCCGATACGGAAATGACGTTTAAAACCGAGGTATCTTTGATGTTGATGATAAACTGATTGCCCGTTGCCGGCAAAATATGGCGGATGACCTGCGGCAGCACCACGTTCCGCATCGTCTGCCAATGGGTCATCCCGATCGCATGAGCGGCTTCGAACTGCCCTTTGTCTACCGAATAAACGCCGCCCCGGACGATTTCGGCCATATAGGCCCCCGTATTGATCGAGACGATAAAAATCGCCGCGAACGTCCGGTCCATATCATAGTTGAACAGCAGGGACGACCCGTAGAAAATCGCCATGGCCTGGACGATCATCGGCGTGCCCCGGAAGCATTCGATGTACACGGTGAGCAAACCGTTTACGATCTTGAACAGCAGCCGTTTGAAGCCGCGCTCCGGCAGCGGAACCGTGCGGATCACGCCGGCCAGGAGGCCGATCGCCGCGCCGACCATCGTGCCGATCAAAGAGATATATAAAGTTACCGCCGCTCCGCGCAGGAACATGGGCCAGTTTTCGGAGACGATTCGAATAATCCACTCGTAAGTCATTTTGTTTCCTCCCGCAAGATCACCATAAAACCGACTGCAGTCCCGCTGCAGCCGGCTTTATGATCACCGTGCTTTATTTAGTTCGCTGCAGGTTGATTCTTGATGGCGTCGTTCATGATTGCGGCCCGCTCGTCTTCGGAGATGCCAGCCAGGATCTCATTAATTTTCTCCGTCAGGTCGCTGCCTTTCTCCAATCCAACGGCGATAGCAGTGTCATCATCCGAGGTGGTGAAGCCTTCCGTGAATTCAACATAAGCGAAATTCTCGTTAGCTGCCGCGGCGCTGACGCCTTCCGGAAGCTCCGAGACGTAACCGTCAATGGCCCCCGATTCCAGGGCGACGCGCATCGCCGGGAAATCGTCCATGGCCGGTTGCTTATTGACTCCGTTAATTTGGTCGATAACCGAGTAATGGAATGTATTCAACTGAGCCGTGATTTTCGCGCCGCTGAAATCCTGGATCGAGGTAGCTCCCTCATAGGAGCCCCCTTTCTTCACCACCATAACGAGGTTCGATTTATAATAGTTATCCGAGAAATCTATCGATTCCTTGCGTTCCGCCGTCGGAGACATCCCCGCGATAATGGCGTCGATCTTGCCGGACGTCAGCGCCGGAACCAGACCATTCCATTCCGTCTTCACGATGACCAGCTTCTTGCCGAGGCCGTCCGCGATTTTCTTGGCGATTTCCACGTCGTAGCCGCCTGCGTATTCCGCGCTGCCGTCAATCGGAACCCCGCCGTTGGCCTCACCGTTTTGCGTCCAGTTAAACGGGGCATAACCCGCTTCAAGCCCTACTTTAAACGTATTGTCGTCTTTGCTGCCAGAGTTGCAGCCCGCCAGGACAAGCATTGCCGACAGCAGCATCAGGATGGATAAAGACCAAGTTTTTCTCATTTTTCTTCACTCTCCATGCAAATAATAGATGAATAACAGAAACAAAAAAACGGCTTCGGGTATACTCCGAGGCCGTTTGATGGGTTCATTTCCGTCCTGACACCCACTTCTCCCCTCGACGAGATAGCGCAACTTGATAGATCGGGTAATCTACCAAGACAGTCCTGCAGTTCTTAACTGCAGACCCAGCAGCATACAGTGAGCCTGTATCCCGCTTCGGCGACATTTCCTTCTTCCCGGCTTCTTCGCTTGCTCAAGCTCCTCCGAAAACTGTTAAATATCGCGCCTCTACCTCACCATGAAGAACGTGAGGTCTGATTCAATTGTGTTTGTAGGATACAATATCAACTCTATTCTGTCAAACTAACATAGGGTGGGAATCATAGGAAAGGAGCGCTTGTTTGACAGTCAAGGAATCATCGTTTATCATCTAATTAAATAACCATCTAATTAGATTTATGGCTAATTCATAATTCATGAGGAGGTACCAATATGACCACCCCACGCTTACCTTTGCCGGAGAACGTCCTCCGCAACTTTTTCACAAATTCAGGGAGACTCAAGAACCTGCCAGCCCAGCTCAAGAAGAAATTAATCGTTCTGGAGCATTTGGTTTCCGGTCTCGAGCACGGACGAAACTACACCGAGCCTGAAATTAATGCGTACATCCAGCAATTTGACGAGGATTACGCCACGATTCGCCGCGAATGGATCATCCACCGGTTCATGAGCCGGGAGCTGGAGGTCTATACCTTGAACCCGCCGGAGCAATGGTCCAGATGGGATGCGCTGTCTTAGGCATGACGTTTTTTTTCCAGAAGAAAAGGGAATAACCAATAGGGTATACCTATGCTAAGGGGGATTCCCTGATGAAGTTGACGCCGGAGCAGCGCATTCAGCTGCATGAGTTCAACAATCTGACCAAAACGTTAAGCTTCAATATGTACGATGTTTGCTACACCCGGACCAAAGAGGAACGCGAAGCTTATATCGCCTATATCGACGATCAGTACAATTCCGACCGCCTGACGAAAATCCTCAGCACCGTTTCCGAAATTATCGGCGCTCATATTTTGAATATCGCGAACCAGGATTACGTTCCGCAGGGAGCCAGCGTGACCATGTTGATTTCCGAAGGCCCCGTAGTGGAGGTGCCCACCGAGTCGTTTGACGAATCACCCGGGCCGCTGCCGGACTCCGTCGTAATGCAGCTCGACAAAAGCCATATCACCGTGCACACGTACCCCGAATACGATCCGAACGAAAGCATCAGCACGTTCCGTGCCGACATCGACGTGTCGACCTGCGGGGAGATCTCGCCGTTAAAGGCGCTGAATTACTTGATCCACTCCTTCGAAGCGGACATTATGACGATCGATTACCGGGTTCGCGGATTTACCCGGGACATCAACGGCCACAAGCTGTTCATCGACCATGACATCAGTTCGATCCAGAACTACATTCCCGACGAAGTAATCGAGCAATATCAGATGATCGACGTCAATGTGTACCCGGAGCATATTTTCCATACGAAGTGCAAGCTGAAGCAGTTTGACCTCAACAACTATTTGTTCGGGTATACAAAGGACGAGCTGACCCCCGAGGAACAAAAGACGATTACCGCGATGCTCGTGACCGAGATGGATGAAATCTTCTATGGCAAAAATATCGCCTCCGGATCCCTGGAGGACAGCTAAAAGAAGTAAAGCAGCCTTCGCCGCAATTCGGCTGGGGCTGCTTTGTGATTTCATAGCGAATCTCGGGCGTATTGTTACTTTACTCGTTTAACGCCGCCTTCAAGGCATCGAGATTCTGGCGCATCAGCGACAGATAGTCTTCCCCAGCCGTCTCGTCTTCGGCCGTTAGCCCTTCGATCGGGTTAAGCACGGCCGTCTTCGCCCCGATTTCCCGGGCAATCGTTTCGGCTACTTTGGAAGAGACCAGCGTCTCGAAGAAAATCGTCTTCACTTGATGCTCCTTGGCGAACTTCACGATCTCCGTCATCTGCTCTGCCGACGGCTCCTGATCAGGGGCCAAGCCGGCAATCGGCACCTGGGTCAGCCCATACTCCCGGGCCAAGTAACCAAATGCGGCATGCTGCGTGATAAAGTCCTTACGTTTGGCGTTCGCCAATCCCTCGACAAACTCTTGATTCAGCTGTTCGAGCTGGTCGGCGTAAGCGTCCGCGTTTTGCTTGTAGTCGGCAGCATGCTCGGGGTCCGCCTGAGCCAAGGCAGCCTCGATGCGACGGACCTCCTGGACCGCTAACGCCGGAGACAACCAAACATGAGGATCCAGCCCGCCGTGGTCGTGGTCGTGGTCATGGTCATGGTCGTGATTGTGAGCTGCTTCCCCTGAGTCGGCCTCGGACTCCGAGGCATGCTCATCTCCGTCGGCCTGTTCCTCTTCCTGCCCGTGCTCCTCCTCTTCTCCGCCTTCCATCAAGGTGATCCCCTCGCTGGCTTCTACGATTTCCGGCTTGCCGCTGGCGGACGATGCCTCTACCTGTTCCAGCCAACTTTCCATCCCGGCCCCGTTCACGATCAGCAGATCGGATTCAGCCAGCTTCCGGATATCCTGGGGGCTAGGCTCCCAGTCATGAGGTTCCATGCCACCGGGAACCAGCAGTTCGACCGTCGCAAAATCGCCGGCGACTTGTTTCGTAAATTCGTAGATCGGGTAAAAGCTCGTTTGGATCCGTAATGGATGTTCCCCGTTTAACGTTCCTCCGCTGCCTGCCGCATACCCTGCGGCATTCGTTGAATTAGCCGCATTTCCACCGGCCTGTTGTCCGCCCCCGCCGCAACCGGCGATCGTCAGCACCAAGCTCAGGCCGACCGCGGCGGCGGCCCGTTTCGCAATTCGCAAATTCATCCTCATCTCTCTCCCTTATTCCATCGTTAATCTCTCGCCGTCCTTGGACGGCAACGTCATATTTTCCTCTGTGTCCCGCGCAGTCCGCTTCGCGCTACGGCCGCTCCTTCGGACGACCCGGCCTCGGACCTTCTGCCCCGCGATGCCGATCAATAGAATCAGTAGCAAAATCAACGCGATCGTCCCGCCGGGCGGCATATCCAGGTAATATGAAGCGGTTAACCCGCTGAAAATCCCCGTCAGGCCTGCGGCGACCGAAATGGCAATCGCTGCGGCAAACCCGCGGGCCAGCCGCAGCGCAAGCGATGCCGGCAGGACGATCAGCGAGGACACCAGCAGCACGCCGACGACCGGGATCGCCGCCGCCACTGCCATCCCGGTAAACACCGCGAAGGAGAACGACAGCCACTTCACCGAAACCCCGCCGATTCGGGCGGTTTCTTCGTCAAAGGTCAGGCTGTACAGCGGTCTCCGCAGCACGGCGAAATACGCGGCACCAACCAAGGCAACGCCGGCCATCAACGCCAGCTGGGTGTCGCTCACCGCTACGATTGAGCCGAACAAGTACGCGCTGAAGCTTTGGCTCAGGCTGCTACGCAAGCTCATCAGCACGACGGCGAGCGCCAAGCCCGAGGTCATGACGATGGCGACCGGCATCTCGCTGTATGCCCGGTAGCTCTGGCGCAACTGCTCGATCAGCAGTCCGCCAAGGATGGCGGCGGCAAAGCCCGTGACGGCCGGGTTCCACCCCAGCACGGCTCCCAGGGCCACGCCGGCCAGCGAGACGTGGGACAACGTATCGGCCAGCAGCGCCTGGCGCCGCAGCATCAGGTAGACGCCGATCACCGGAGCGATGCTTCCGATCAAAGCGCCTGCCCAAAACGCACGCTGCATGAATGCGTAGTCAAACATTGCCATTCCTCACTTTCCTGTTGCTCCAGGGAAATCAGGCGGTCCAGATACGCCTCCGCCTCCTCCGGGCCGTGAGTTACCATGATGACCGTCAGGCCATGCTGGTCCGCCATATGCCGCAGCAGCCGATAAAATCCTTGCCGACTTTGCCGGTCCATGCCCGTCGTCGGTTCGTCCAGAACCAGCACCCGGGGTTGCCCGGCCAAGGCCCGGGCGATGCAGATGCGCTGTTTTTGTCCGCCCGACAGTTCTCCAATTCTTCGGTGGCGGTGCTCCCACATCCCCACCTGCTTCAAGCTGCGTTCGACGAGCTGCCGCTCTTCCGCGCCAAACCGCCGAAACAGGCCGAGCCGGGGATAACACCCCGACTTCACCAGCTCCAGTACCCGGCTTGGAAACCCGCTGTTAAACGCGGCAACTTGCTGCGGGACGTAACCCACGTTCAGCCGTCCGTCGATCAGCGCTTCTTCGTTGATTCGCACGCTCCCGCTCCACGGTTTCAGTAGACCAAGCAGCAGCTTAAGCAGCGTCGTTTTGGCCGCGCCGTTCGGCCCGGTAATACCAATAAACTCGCCAACCCCGATTTCGAGAGACACTCCGTCGATCACCGGCTTTGTACTATAACCAAACACGACGTTTTCCATCGCTGATAAAATCATGGTACCTCTCTTCTTTAAAACGTAATTATTACGATTAACAAAGGCGACAAATCGCCCCTCAACGGTTCGAGGCTTTATTAACGCGTCTCCCGATGAATCGTATATTTGCGCAGCCGCGGTGAATACTTCCGCAGCTCCAGCCGCTCGGGGTGCGTCTTCTTATTCTTTGTCGTCGTATAGTTGCGATCTCCGCACTCCGTGCAGGCCAGCGTAACCACTACTCGCATGTCTTCCCCTCCTTGTCTTTGGCATTTATCCGGCGTCGGCCGATTCTTCCGTCGAAATCCACGGCAGCGGATTCGGGAAGGCCGCCCAGTCCAACTGCATTTCTTCGTCGCTTAACAGGCAAGCGTCGAGCTCTCGTTCGATCCCAGAGCGGTCCATTTCGATCCCGATAAACACCAGTTCGTTGATCCGGTCGCCCCAAGCCTCGTCCCACCTGCGCCGCAATTCGGGCTCTTCGGCAAAGAGCTCCTCCCGCTGCCAATCGGGCAGCGAGGCCAGCCAATAACCAGCCGGACCAAATTGGATCGACGGCCCTGCCTGACTTAAATTCGCCGCCATGTCCGCATCCGTCGCGATCCAAGCCAAACCTTTGGCCCGCACCACTTCCTCCGGCCATTCGCTCATAAATCGCGCCAACCGCTCCGGGTGGAACGGCCGTCTCCGCCGGTACACGAACGAACCGATGCCGTATTCCTCCGTCTCCGGCGTATGGCTTTCCTGCTGCAGCTCCTGGATCCAACCGGCCGACTGGCTGGCTTGTTCGAAATCGAACAACCCCGTATTCAGGATTTCCTGCGGTTCCACGCGACCCATGGTTGAGCGAATCAGCTTGGCGGTAGGCTGCAGCTTGCGCAAAACTCCTTCCAGCTCGATCAGCTCTTTCTCGTCAACCAGGTCGCATTTGTTCAGAATCAGGATGTCGCACGTCTCGATTTGGTCGATCAACAGATCGACGACGTCGCGGGTATCCCCCTCCCCCGCTTGCTGCCCGCGTTCCAGGAGTGTATCGCCGGAGGAAAAGTCATGCCAGAACCGGTAAGCGTCCACCACCGTCACCAGGCAGTCCAACTTGGCGATTTTCGTCAAATCGATTCCCGACTCCTCATCCGCATAAGTAAACGTTTGGGCGATCGGCACCGGTTCGCTGATGCCCGTCGACTCAATCAATATGTAATCGAATCGCCCCTCTGCCGCCAGCATCTGAACCTCTTTCAGCAAATCATCGCGAAGCGTGCAGCAGATACAGCCGTTCGACAACTCCACCAGCCTCTCCTCCGTGCGTGAGAGGCTTCCGCCGGCGCTGATCAACTCCGCGTCGATGTTTATCTCGCTCATGTCATTCACGATCACCGCTACCTTCAGGCCCTGGCGATTGCT
Organism: Paenibacillus timonensis; assembly: GCF_009725205.1. GTDB lineage: Bacteria > Bacillota > Bacilli > Paenibacillales > Paenibacillaceae > Fontibacillus > Fontibacillus rhizolycopersici. The sequence goes on from NZ_WNZY01000015.1 coordinate 74,176, forward strand.
CAGGACATGGTTGAGCAACGTCGTTTTGCCCGAACCCAAATATCCGCATAGCACCGTAACCGGAACTTTGCGCGTTGGTTGTTCATTCAATTGGTTTCATCCCCTTTCTTGATCAAGGCCGAACATCTCATCCGTCACATCTTTAGCTTAATCGTAATAATTACGATTAATAATCCATACTATATCTTCCTTCGTTGGGCTTTGTCAACTGTAAATGCGTCTATCCGGACTAATCTATTAGCCCGGTTCTGAATTACCATGGAAAATAATAGATATGATACTGCGTTGGTTACCTAAAATGCCCATAAGGAGTTTGCCATGCATAAACATGCTCTCACCCGGATGCTGCCGATTCTTGTGCCGGCCGCTTTCGCGCTCGCCTGCCTGACGGTCATGTACCCGTCCTTGATTCGGCAGGTCCCGCTCGACGAGCTGCAAACGTTCAAAATCAACTTTCTCGGCATCTTCCTGGAGGCCCTGCCTTTCGTGCTGGTCGGAGCGTTGCTCTCCTCGCTGCTGCATCTGTTCGTCTCCGAGAACACGCTGCGCCGCTTCATGCCGAAGCATCCCGTTCCAGGCATCCTGTTCGCCTGCCTGCTCGGGTTGATCTTCCCGGTATGCGAATGCGGGATGATTCCCCTTATCCGCCGGATGATTCAGAAAGGAATGCCCGTTTACATCGCTGTCGTCTTTATTTTGTCCGGGCCGATCCTGAATCCGGTCGTGTTCGGAGCGACCTACATGGCCTTCCGCCTGTACCCCGAGATGGTGTACGCCCGGATGGGACTGGCCTTCGCCGTCGCTGCCGCCATCGGGGCGATCGTCTACCTGACCTGGAAGGACAATCCCTTAAAGCATGCCCTGTCCGCCGGTGCGGACGCGGGAAGCGAACCCCATTCCCCCGCGCATGGGGGCGGCAAGCTTGCCGCCGTGTTCGTACATGCCGCGGACGAAGTGTTCGAGATGGGCAAATATTTGCTGATCGGCTGCATTCTGACCGCAGGCATCCAATCGTTCGTCGCCCATGAACAGCTCGCGGATATCGGCGGCGGCCCGGTCAGCAGCTACCTCTTCATGATGGGTTTCGCGTTCCTGCTATCGCTTTGCTCGACGTCCGACGCGTTCGTGGCTTCCGCCTTTTTGCCGACCTTCTCCGGCGGTTCGCTGCTTGCTTTTCTTGTATTCGGGCCGATGCTTGATTTCAAAAACCTGCTGATGCTGCTCTCCGTGTTCCGCACGAAATTCGTCCTGTACATCTCTTTCCTGATCTTTACCCTCGTGTTCACGGGGGCGGCGTTAACCGGCACGCTTTGGCTGAATCCGTAGCCTTGGAGACACACCCCCATCTCGATCGATCGCACCTGAAAGGAGGTTGTTAGCTGCATGAACCATCCTCGACTCATTCGCCGGCATTATTTGGCCAGATCGCTGATCCTGCTTGGATTGGCTCTGTTCATCGCCCATCTGGCCCGGTCGGGAGCCCTGCATTATTATATCGGCCCCCGCATGGAGCCGTTGATTCGATTCTGCCCGATTCCGCTCGCCGTCATGGCGGTATGTCTTGCCTACCAGGCGCTGTTCCAGCCGTCTTCCGCCCTCTGCGACTGCGAGCGCCCGCTTTCCGTATCCAGATGGAAGAACGGAACGGTATACGGCTTATTTCTGCTCCCGCTGCTACTCGGGACCTTGCTTCCCAATCAGGCCCTCGGCAGCTCAGCGGCAGCCAAAAAAGGGATGAGCCTAACCTCTCCCCTGCTCGCCTCTGAACGGTTGGAAGAACTCTTCCGGGCGCCAGATCCCTATAACGTTGAATTCGCGGAATTGGCCAAACGGCTTTACCCGCAGGCTGTCGTCGAGGTGAAACCGGAAATCTTCTCCGAAACGATCGGGGCGATCGAATTGTTTGCGGAAGAATTCCGCGGCAAAAAAGTCAAGCTGAGCGGATTCGTTTACCAGGAACCGGGGCGCCAGGACGGGCAAGGCAACGCGGGGGAACTGATCCTCGGGCGGTTTCTCGTCCTGTGCTGTACCGCGGATTCGGCCCCGTTTGGCCTCGTAGTGACTTCTGATCAACCGCTCGAAGGATTAGCTAAAGATACTTGGCTTGAAGTAGAAGGAGTCATCGAACCGCAAATTCGCCAGGGTAAAGCGATCATTACCGTTAAGGCGGAGCTTATTCGGGAAATTCCAAGGCCCCAAACGCCCTACGTATACCCAAGCGAAGATTCGGTGAAAGCGTGGGAGAACCTGTCGGAGGCGGAACCGGCAAAATAACCGGCGGATAATGAGGCCTGGAGGAGAGGACAAAGTTTAGCGGACATAAGCATCTACGCCGTTTTCTTCCGGGCTTGGAGTACCGCTGCGAACCACCTCCACGTACACGCGGTTCGGCACGCAGATGATCGTTTCCCCGGGCCGGGAGATGAAGCCCATCTGCATGGAGATTTTTTTCGGACAATCGGCATAGACCATTTGGATTCCCGCGTCAAAAACCTTTAAGGTATTGTGGCCGTATTCGCTGTGGATCTCGATCGTCTCCTCCCCACCGCCAAGGGGCACGCTGCGGAACGATTCGCCGTCAACTTTGATTTCGGCGCGAAGCGTGGCCGGATCAACCGTCTCTCGGCTCTCCAACGCCTGGCGCAGGAGGAGCCACGCCGAACCCAACAATACCAGAAACACGATCAGCAGAACGTCGCCCCGCTTCATTTTAAGCATATTCATCCATCCTGTCCTATTCATTAAACGTAATGTTTACGAATAAGTATATCTTAAAAACTAGTCTTTTCTTTGTCAATGACCCATTTCGAAAGGAGAAATTTGCCCGATGAATATGGCGATGAAAATACCGGTAGTCGTCCTCAGCGGATTTCTAGGCAGCGGCAAAACAACCCTGCTGATCAAGCTGCTGGAGGAGGCGGCCGCACGTGGGCTTAAGCCTGGTGTTCTAATGAACGAGTTGGGCAAAAGGGATATTGACGGTGAGCTGGTCTTCCGCTCGACTTCTACCCGATTTCCGTTGGAGAAGATGCTGGACGGCTGCATCTGTTGTACCAAAAAAGACGAAATCCAAGCGGCCCTGACCGGTCTGCTTCAACAGGACCCCGACCTGCTGTTACTGGAGCTCACCGGGGTGGCGAACCCTGAGGAAATCGTCGAACAGTTGGCCGAGCCCGGTCTTCTGTCCAAGCTGTACCTTCACCGTGTCATCACCCTCGTCGATGCTGAACATGCCTTGGAGTATAACAGTCTCTTCGCTTCGGACAAACAACTCGTTCGTACGCTGCGCAGCCAGCTGTCCGCCGCCGATGATCTGATCATTAACAAGACCGATCTCATCCCGCCGATTCACAGCGGCAAAGTCACCGAAATGGTCCGCAAATATAATGCCGAGGGCCAGGTTCATTACGCCGTCAACGCCAATATCCCACTCGCCTCCCTCTTCTCGACGATCCGACCGGTATCGCGCCGCTTACCGCAGGTTACCGCTGCCGCAGGGAGTTCCTCGCGGGGAAGCCGTTCCCCGTTTCAGATCGTCCAGCCGCACCAGCACCTACCGGCTACTCCCACTTCAGCGTCCGGTGGGGAGGCTCCCACCTCCTACAGCCGCATCAACACCATCAGTTTGCCGATCCGCGAACCGTTGCAAATCCCCGCATCCAAGCTGGAGCGTTTCATCAAGAAGTGGAGCCCCGGCCTGCTTCGGGCCAAAGGTTACGTGCGTTTCTCCCAACCGAAGAAATCAGCCTACCTGATGCAATACTCCGGCAAGCGGTTCAACTGGGAAGCGATGGATTATGACGGACCGCTGTATCTCGTGCTGATCGGTTATCGTCTTCCCGAGCCATTGATCGCCGAGGAATGGGCAATGCTCCGTTGATTGTTGCAGCCTCTATATGACCGATGTCGCATCATCACCTAAACATTTCCAGATACAATAGAGAGGATATCGAAATCGGTCGAATGGGAGGGTACGTGATGAGCACACTCATCGTTTATGCAGGAAAATACGGCACAACGGAAAAGTGCGTCAAAACCTTGGCAACCAAGATCAACGACCCCGTGGAAATCCTTAATTTACGGCAGGAAGCCGTCCCCGATCTGACAGAGTTCGACAGCGTCATCGTTGGAGGATCGATTTACTTTGGTCAACTTCAGCAGGCCTGCCGGCAATTTTGCCGCGATCATTCCACCGAACTCATGCGAAAGAAGTTAGGCTTGTTTATCTGCTGCGGAACCTTTGAGAAAACCGAAGACTTCCTAGACGCCTCCTTTCCGGCGGACCTGCTGGAGCACGCTACGGTCAAAGCCGGATTCGGCGGCGAACTCAGCCTCAAACAAATGAGTCTGTTCGACCGGTTCGTGGCAAGAATGGTCTCGCGTGCAGCACGAAAGGAAGGGCGGGCGCTTCCAGCGATCCGCTGGGATGAAGTCGAGCAATTCTCAGCGGCGATCAATCGGCAGGTAGTGTAAGACTATAACGCCGATGCAAGATGCAAAAAGGCCGTTCCTCCACGTCATGGTACGACGCGGGGAACGGCCTCTTTATTAGCCTGTTATTTTTGATTTTGGCTGACGACGAGATTCACGAGAATATCAAGCTGTTTCTCCAGATTCAGTCCGTCCACCATCCAGAACTCTTTATAGTTCAGCAGATACACGTGGTTTTTTTGAACCGCGGGGATATTTTTCCACACCGGTCCATTCATCACTTCTTCAGCGCGTTCCTTCCCGCCGTCCGGCTCATACACCGTCAGGAACATGTGATCCGCGGCATATTCCGGAACAACCTCCAAGGAAATGTCCGCGCCCGTGGTCGAGAATACTTCTTTCTCGATCTTCTCCTGTGGCTTTAGGCCAAACATTTCATACAGGTTATACCCGGCATCCCGGGTTTTCGGCCATACCCAGAAATTTTTCGCCCAGATCGAATAGGTTCCGACGGTTTCATTCGGACCGATGACCTCGCTAAGCTTGGCTTTAGCGTCTTCGGCTTTTTGCTTGTACCGGGTTATGAATTCCTCCGCTTGCTGTTCGCGACCCAGCATCTCGCCGACCGTCTTCACTTCCTCCAGCGGATCGATGCCTTCCCAGCCCGCTGTCGCGAGCGTTACGACCGGAGCGATTTTTTTCAATTGCTCCACGATATCGGCCGGCGTGTAAGTCGGCACAATGATCAGGTCAGGTTGAAGCTCCAGCACCTTCTCGACCGAGATATCTCCGACGTTTTCTACGCCCTCCAGCTCCTTGCTCAACAGCACCGAATTTTCCAATGCGAGCGAGCCGGCACCGATCGGCTTCACGCCCAGAGCAAGCAGGTCACCCAGGTGCGTAACCGACACGATCCGCTCTGGATTCGTTGGAATTTCCACCTCTTGCCCGGTGAAGTCCTTGTAGATTTTCGTAGCAGCTTGTCCTTCAGCGGTATCGTTCGCTCCGTTGCCGGATTGCGTATTGCCCGTTGCGTCGTTGTTCGACGCGGTCGCATCATTTGCCGAGTTGCCGCCATTTTGGCCGCACGCCGCGAGGACGACCGTCAGCAGCAAGACCGCCGCCAAAGTGAGAAAACGGTGTTTGTAAACCTTCATTTGTAGTGTTCCCCCAATTTCCATTGATAATGATTATCATTATACATAGACTGGGTCAAATAATCAAATCTCCCCCCAAAAAATAAAGGATCTTCCCAAGCCATCACCCAAATGGCTTGGAAAGATCCCGTATATGTTGCGGCTGCCAGATTACTTGCTTACTCTCTTACGATCGTTATCCAACCGTCCGCATCGAAGCTCACCGTTGCTCCAAGCGCTTCCGTCAGGAAACGCAACGGTACATAGGTTGAGCCGTCCTTGTGCACAAAAGCGGGCTGGCTGAGCTGAACAACCTTGCCGTCCACCGTCGCTTGTTTCGAGCCAACCTTCAGGACGATCTCCTTGCCTGTAAGGTCATCGATCACGATCAGTTGGCCGGAGCCCGGTGTCCATTTCACTTCAGCGTCAAATTGCTCAGACAAATAGCGTAGCGGCACGAAGGACGTACCGTTCTTCGTGATGACTCCGTAGTAATCGCTTTGAGTATCCAGTACAACCTGTTTATGACTCAGTTGGAAGTCTTCTTTGAGCAATTTGTACAGCGGCGCGACATCCTTAAAGTTGCGTAATATTTGCCCCGGGGTTGGTTCTGTTTCAATCACGTCGATGACACCCTCACGCATATCCACTTGATCCGCAGTTACCGTCCCGCCGATGTTCCACATTTCACTGTCGCTGCGCACCTTGATCCCAGAGATCGGTAGATCCTCGGAAGCAGGAAGCGCTACGTTCAATTCCATCGTTTGCTTGCGGATGTTCAGCTTGCCGTCGAAATAAAGATCCAGCTTCAGCACCGTATCTTTCCCGAACACGGTCGCAAGCTCCGGCGTATCGGCGAACAAACCGGCTACCTCTTCGTCATAAGAGGCAAGCAGCTCTTCAATCCCTTGCTGAAGCTCCTTGTACAATTCGTCCACGGCTTGCTTCTTCGTTTCCTCCGCCAGCTCCGGCGTGAGTTCCGCATCCTCCGGAAGGTCTTCCAGCGTACCAAGGAACGGCGTCAGCAAATCGTAGTAACCCGCGATCAAATCCTTAAGTCCTTGCTCATCCTTCACCGCACTGGCAAGAAACGGCTTAATCAACCCGAATAACTCATCGCCGCGCACTTCCGCATGAAGGTTGGTCAAGCTCAGCGTTTCCCCGTTCACCTGCGAGGAGGTTTGCTTCACGGTCAGGACCGAAGGATTGGGGAAATGCTTCAGAACGAATTCCGCCAGTTTGACGGAAAGCTCCTGCGCTCCGGCTTCCATAGAGCTCATATCCGCTAAGCCGGGAATGGTGGCCGTCTGCTGGGATATGTATAACGGCTGCTTCGCGCCTTCAACCTGCAGCGCAATGCCCTTATCGTCCATGGCGAAGAGGAATGGAATCTTCTCCCCCTTCAATCCGACAGAGCCTTTCATCGAAAGATGTTTGGTATCCTGCACCTTCGCGCTGTCGATATTCAGGGAGAATGAATTAATGAGATCAATTGCTTTTTGATCTTCTGCAGTCAGTTTTGCCGATGCAGCCGGAATAACCTCGACGGTAACCGTCTGCTTCGACTCGCTACTCGTTGTCTTCACGCTGCTTGCCAGCGCTTTGGCCACGTCAAACCCGCCGACCGCCTGGCATCCTGTGAGCGCTACCAGTAGCAGCGCCAGTGGAATGGCCAGCCATTTAATTTTTCGCATGCTATACCCTCCTTTAGTTAATCTCTTCCATTATCGGTTAGTTCCGCTGGTTTGTGAACCAATAATTCCTTCATTTCGTTAAAAAATCGTTGATGTGACCGCCTGTATTCTCTTCCTTTACGAACAAAATATGCTATAATGGGCTTTGTGCCTGGGGCCTTAATCCCAAGCGCTTATGAATTGAAGAAGAAGTCCATGCTCTCCCCCATTGGGGCGCATGGGAGAGGTTCGAGAACTCCCTCTATAAAAAACTATAAGTGCCCAGCCTAGATTCGGCGGGTTCTTTCGTGCCCCTACGCTCGTTTGCTTATTCGCAATGAGACGCAGCGCCAAGGAACGCCATGCCGGTCGAACGGGCGTGTTTTTTTGTGACCAGTTCAAGAACTCTCTTTCTTCTGCCAATGAGCCGGAAAGCCACACTTTCCCGCTTCACTATTCAAGAAGACGGAGGGTTTTTTATGCTTAAAAATGAAAAAGCGGTTGTCGTGTTCAGCGGCGGTCAAGACAGCACCACCTGCCTGTTCTGGGCCATTCAGCAGTTCGGCGAGGTCGAGGCCGTGACTTTTGATTATGGCCAACGCCATAAATTGGAAATCGACTGCGCCAAATCCATTACCGCCGAGCTGGGGATCAAGCACACCGTGCTGGACATGAGCCTGCTCGGCCAATTAACACAAAATGCTTTAACGCGCAGCGACATCGCGATTGAGCACCAGGAGGGCGAGTTGCCCAGCACGTTCGTAGACGGCCGCAATCATCTCTTCCTTAGCTTTGCCGCCGTGTTGGCCAAAGGCGTAGGCGCCAAGCATATCGTCACCGGTGTCTGCGAGACGGACTTCAGCGGATATCCCGACTGCCGCGACGTGTTCGTCAAATCGCTGAACGTGACGCTGAACCTGGCGATGGATTACGAGTTTGTGATTCATACCCCTCTCATGTGGATTGATAAGGCGGAGACCTGGAAACTGGCCGATGAGCTTGGAGCCTTCGAGTTCGTCCGCGAACGGACGTTGACCTGCTATAACGGCGTCATCGGCGACGGTTGCGGCGAATGCCCGGCTTGTAAGCTGAGAAAGGCCGGACTGGATAAATACTTGCTGGAGCGCCAGGAGGCGGATATGAAATGAACCGAACACCGGGAGAATTCCGCATCGTCGAAGCACTTCAGAAGCTGGGCCAGGACATCGGCCGGGACCAGCTGCGTTACCACCGCCGCCGGGTGCTGATCAGCAAGGAGTTCACTTTTGATGCGGCACACCATTTACATGCTTATGACGGTAAATGCAAAAACTTGCACGGCCACACTTACAAAGTGGTGTTCGGTATCAGCGGTCGGCCGGACGAAATCGGCATGACCGTTGATTTTGGCACGATCAAGGAGATCTGGAAGAACGAAATCGAAGGGTACCTGGACCACCGTTACATTAATGAAACACTGCCGCCGATGAATACGACCGCCGAGAATATGGTGGTATGGCTGTTCGAGAAGATGGAGGAGGCGTTGCAATCCGAAGCCTACCGGAATCCGGTGCTTGAAGGCCGGACGGAGTTCGTCCGCCTCTACGAGACGCCGACCAGCTACGCCGAAGCAAGACGGGAGTGGATGCGGGATGAGTAAAGAGAATTCTACTTCTGCACAGCTCGTTGCACCGGAGTTATCCGTGTTTGATCAAGAAACTAAGGATACCCGCCAGCTGCCGATCCCCGTCCTGGAAATCTTCGGCCCCACCGTTCAAGGCGAAGGCATGGTCATCGGGCAAAAGACGATGTTCGTCCGCACCGCCGGCTGCGACTACCGCTGCGTTTGGTGCGACTCGGCCTTTACCTGGGACGGTAGCGCGAAGGACATGATCCGCCGCCTGACCCCGGCCGAGATTCTCGGCGAGCTGCGCGAAATTGGCGGCAACCGATTCGCCCACGTCACCTTGTCCGGCGGCAACCCTGCCCTTCTGCCGCAGCTCGCCAGCCTGGTCGAGCTGCTCCACGCCGAAGGCATCGCCGTCGCGGTCGAAACCCAAGGCTCGCGCTGGCAGGACTGGCTGGCTGCGGTCGACCAGGTGACGTTGTCGCCGAAGCCGCCTAGCTCGGGCATGGACACCGACTGGGATGTGCTGGACGATATCGTCACCAAGCTGTCGGCCCGGCCTCACCCGCTCGCCGTCAGCCTGAAGGTCGTCGTGTTTGATGACGACGACCTGGATTATGCGAAGCAAGTGCACAGCCGATATCCCGCTGTGCCGATGTATGTGCAGGTCGGCAACCCGGACGTGAAGCGGATGGACATCCAGAAACATGCGTCCGACCTGCTGCACCGCTATGAGGCGCTGATCGACAAAGTGGTCGCCACGCCGGACCTGAACGACGTTCGGGTGTTGCCGCAGCTGCACGCCCTCGTCTGGGGCAACAAACGCGGCGTGTAGCGGTAGTTCAAAAATCAGCCTTGGATCACGAAGCAGTTCGAGGAAGTAGGGACGGCGTCGAATCTTAAATTCAGCCGAGACCTCCGTTGCTCACGTAGCCTCCTGCTACGCTGTGCTACTCCGTCTCTAGCTTCATCCAACCTTCTCGGTGCTCCAAACCCGATTTTTGAACCTTTATTGAGGCGGTAGTTCAAAAATCGGCCTTGGATCACGAAGGGGTTCGAGGAGGCGGTGGCGGCGGCGAATCATAAATTCAGCCGAGACCTCCGTCCACTCACGTAGCCTCATGCTACTTAGTCTCGGGAAACACTGGCTTCCGCCCCGCCTTCTCGCGGCTAACGGACCCCAGAGACGTTATTTGAGGCTCTAAGGGCATTTTCAGATTTCTATCGGACTGAGGAGACCTTATTTTGAAGAAACGCAGCAAATCGGCTGCGATTATGACCCAATAAGGTCACTGGAGTCCATTACAGCGGGAAATGACCGGGAAATAGGCAAATAAGGGCTGTACGGTCCGTTTGAACCCTTCGTTCGTCGAGCAAGCCGCCTTCTCACGGCTAACGGACCCCAGAGGCGTTATTGGAGGCTCCAAGGGCATTTTCAGATTCTAACGGACTGAGGAGACCTTATTTCAAAGAAACGCAGCAAATCGGCTGCGATTATGACCCAATAAGGTCGCTGGAGTCCGTTACAGCGGGAAATGACCGGGAAATAGGCAAATAAGGGCTTTACGGTCCGTTGGAACCCTTCGTTCGTCGAGCAAGCCGCCTTCTCGCGGCTAACGGACCCCAGAGACGTTATTTGAGGCTCCAAGGGCATTTTCAGATTCTATCGGACTGAGGAGACCTTATTTTGAAGAAACGCAGCAAATCGGCTGCGATTATGACCCAATAAGGTCACTGGAGTCCATTACAGCGGGAAATGACCGGGAAATAGGCAAATAAGGGCTGTACGGTCCGTTAGAACCAGCCATCAAACGTTTTGCGCACTAAACACAGAACGGAAGCGCAAATTGCAAAGCACACGGAGCGACGCTAGAAACACGAAACGAATATATTAAAAGGAGGGCCTCCCATGGCCGGAAGAAACCGCGAAGAAATGCAGGACGTCACGCTGCTGGGCAACCAGGGTGTGAAATATCCTTTTGACTATGCGCCTGAGGTACTGGAGAGCTTTGATAATAAGCACCCGTACCGCGATTATTTTGTAAAGTTCAACTGTCCGGAATTCACCAGCCTATGCCCGATCACCGGGCAGCCTGACTTCGCCACCATCTATATCAGCTACATTCCCGACATCAAAATGGTGGAAAGCAAGTCGCTCAAGCTGTATTTGTTCAGTTTCCGCAATCATGGTGATTTCCACGAGGACTGCGTCAACATCATCATGAACGATCTGATCAAACTCATGGAGCCTAAGTATATCGAGGTTTGGGGCAAATTCACACCGCGCGGCGGCATTTCCATCGATCCCTACTGCAACTACGGCCGTCCCGGCTCCAAATATGAAGCGATGGCTGAACATCGCCTGATGAATCACGACATGTATCCGGAGAAGATCGATAACCGCTGATCAATCCCTTGGCTTGAATCATTCAGACCTTCCCATTCGAGAGAGGAGTACATCATGAAACCGAAAGTGTTTATCTCCCGGCCGATTCCCCCGGAAGTCGAGAGCTACCTTGCCGAGCATTGCGAAATCCGCAAATGGCAGGGAGACGGGCCAATGAGCCGTGCCGATCTGCTAGCCAGTCTGAGCGACGCCGAAGGCCTGTTAACCGCGGACCGCAGTATCAATCAGGAACTGCTGGACCATGCGCCAAAATTGAAAGTCGTCAGCAATATCAGCGTGGGCTACAACAACTTTGATCTGGATGCGATGAAAGCCCGCGGCGTGATGGGGACCAACACGTCAGCCGTCCTGAACGACACGGTCGCCGATCTCATCTTTGCCTTAATGCTGGACGTTGCCCGCCGAATATCCGAGTTGGACAAATACGTCAAGGCCGGGCTATGGAAACGCGGCGATGGCCAAAACCTGTTTGGCCTGGACGTCCACCATAAGAAGCTGGGTATCATCGGGATGGGTGAAATCGGCGAAGCCGTTGCCCACCGGGGGCAATTTGGCTTCGGTATGGATGTGTTGTACCACAACCGCAGCCGCAAGCCTGAGGCTGAAGCCAAGCTGGGCGCCGTTTATCGCTCCTTGGACGAATTGCTGCAGGAAGCGGACTTCATCGTGCTGATCACGCCGCTCACGCCGGAAACGCGAAAGCTGATCGGTGCGCGTGAATTTGCCTTAATGAAGCCGACGGCCGTATTCGTTAACGCCTCGAGAGGGGCTACCGTTGATGAACAGGCGATGACCGCCGCTTTACAGAACGGACAAATTTACGGTGCGGGACTTGATGTGTTTGAGAAAGAGCCCATCGATCCGGACCATCCGTTGCTGAAGTTGCCCAACGTCGTGACCTTGCCGCATATCGGTTCAGCGACGGACCAAACCCGCCGGCAGATGGCGATGCGAGCTGCTGAGAACCTGGTTGCCGCACTTGAAGGACGGACACCACCAAGTCTGGTCAAGGAACTGCGGCCTGACTGACCAAGCCTAAGGCAGTCCATCGCAGGCTCAAAGGCCTAACCCAGCAGGACACTTCCTGATGAATCCCGATGAACCCTCTCCTCCTCGAACAAACTAAAGAAACTCCCCGAATCCCGTAAGCGAAAATCGCCTGTGGGATTCGGGGAGTTTCTTATTCTTCATCGTTCAACAAATCGGCCGGGTCCCTGTCGCCCAACCGCCCAGCCTCGGCATCCGCATATAGCCGGCGCAGCCAGGAAAGCTCCGTTTGGGCGTGCTCGTAACGGCCGGCCATCAGATGCAGCACGCTTCGCGGCACGATCCCGCGATGCTCTTCGTAGACCTGGTAGCTTAAATTTACCTGATGTTCCGCTTCCCGAATGCGAGCCTGCAGCAAGGCAACGATCTTGTCGCGATCCCCGTGTCTAGCGAATACCAAGGCGACATGCAGCGGATGATAACCGGACACTTCCTCTTTAAAACGGTCGACCAGCAGCTTGTGAAAATACCCCCGGCCTTCGTCCGTAATCCGGTACACCTTCTTGTCCGGACGTCCATCGGTCTGGATCGTCTCCACCGCCTCGATATATGCTTCTTTGGCTAACTGGTCGACCGCGTAATACAGTGACCCGATTTTGAAGTTGCCGTGATGGTCGAGGAATCGATCCCGGATGCGAATCAGCATTTCGTAGGGATGTTGATCTTCCTCGAGCAGCAGACCCAGAATGCAGAGGCGGATAGCCAAACCCTTCATGCTCGCTTACCCCTGCTGGTTCGAAGGCTTGACTGCCGCACGCTCAATCCGGTCCTTCGGCATCGCGATCACGACCAAGACCGCGCAGACGGTCGGAACCAGCGCCCACATAAAGGTATGGGCGATCGAAGAGGACAACGCCTCGGTGATTTTATCCAAAATCTCTGGGGGAATCAGCGCCCTTTTCTCCGGACTTAGCGCCTCTCGGGTATCCCCGAAATTCGCCCCGCCTTGTCCCATCCCGGCAAACGCGTCCGTCATCGCACCCGACATCAAGTTGCGCTGCACGATGCCAAAGATCGTAATCCCCAGCGTCATCCCCAGCGAACGGAGGAACGAGTTCGTTGACGTCGCCGCTCCACGCTGCCGCATGTCGAAATGATGTACGGACGCCATGCTAAGCACCGAGAAGGAGAATCCTACGCCAAAGCCCGTTAGAATACTGTATACCGTAAGCAGTAAACGAGACGTATCGTTTGTCAGCGTGCTTAACGCAAAGATCCCACCGACGAAGCAAACGACCGACAAGGCCATCACCGTGCGGTAAGGAATGCGGGAAGCCATCATCCCGCCCAGCATGCTTCCGATAACCGAGCCGATCATCATCGGCATCAGAATAATGCCGGAGTTGGTCGCCGAACCGCCGTATACCCCTTGCACGAAGATCGGGATGTACACCGTAGCGACGATAAATACACTCCCGTAAAATAAAGCCAGCAAACAGCTAGTCGCATAAAGCCGGTTTTTGAACATATCAAATGCAATAATCGGCTCCTGCGCTTTCGTTTCGAGCCGCAAGAACGCAACGAAGAGCACGGCAAATCCCGCGAACAAGCCCAGGATAACGCCAGAATTCCACGCGAATTTCTCACCGCCCAGCTCCAACGCAAACATCAGGCACACCACTGCTCCGACCAAGGTAAACGCCCCGCCCCAGTCGATCTGCTGCTTCGCGTGCGTGAGCGACTCCTTATAGTAGATGATAATCATCACCAGAGATACGATCCCAATCGGCACGTTGATGTAAAATACCCAATGCCAGCTCAGCGCATCCGTGATGAAGGCACCCAGCAGCGGGCCGAAAATACTGGACGTACCAAATACAGCGCCCATCAGTCCGGTCATTTTCCCACGCTTCTCCACTGGGAAGATGTCATAAATGATCGTAAACGCAATCGGCATCAGCGCGCCCCCGCCGATCCCTTGGATCGCCCGGAAGATGCTGAGTTGCACAATACTGCCGGCAAGTCCGCATAGTATAGATCCAAGCAGGAACATCACGATGCCAAACAGGAAGAAGCGCTTCCGACCGTACATATCCGACAGCTTGCCGAAAATCGGCGTCCCCGCCATGACCGTGACCATGTAGGCTGAAGTCACCCAAACGAACTGCTCCATCCCGCCGAGATCGGCAACAATTGTCCCCATCGCCGTCGTGACAATCGTGTTGTCCATCGCCGACATTAAAATCGCGAGCATCAATCCGACTAGGATGAGGCGCGTATGATCTTTCTTTTCTGCAACCAATATTTTCTCTCCTTCGTTCTTATTCAAATTTGAATATATGACCTCTTTCTATTTTATTGAAAATATCTAAAAAGTAAACATTTTGATAAAATTTCGCTTTGTCCTATAATGAAACAAGAGATCGAACGAAAGGAAGTTTTTTCAAAATGAATGAAAAATGGACCGAATTAGAACGCAAAATGCGCGAATCCGGCGTTAGCACGCTGCTAATTACAGATCCGAAGCATGTGTATTACCTAACGGGCTTCTTGAGCAATCCGCATGAACGCTTTCTCGGCGCCGTCCTCCAAGCTGGAAGCGAGCCCTTCCTAGTTGTCCCGGCACTCGATGAGGAGGCGGCCCGCAAAGCGGCAGACCTTACGGAAATTCTCACTCACGGCGATACGGACGATCCCTATGCTCTCCTTAGCCAGCGGCTGACTGGCGCGCTTGGAACGATCGGCTTCGAGAAGGAGCAGGTATCCGTGGCTAATTTTGAGCGCATGCAGGAGAAGCTTACGTTCTCCAGATATATGGATGTAGGCCCTTGGCTCCGGGATATGCGGGTACGCAAAAGCTCGGGAGAGGTCGGCAAAATCAAGCATGCCGTACATTTGATCGAACAGGTGCTCAGCGAATCGCTCCGGAAAGTGAAGGAAGGCGTGAGCGAAAGCGAACTCGTCGCCGAAGTGGAGTATCAAATCCGCAAGCTTGGCGCGGATGGCCCTTCCTTTGACTCGATGGTGTTGTCTGGTGAAAAGACGGCCCTACCGCACGGGGTTCCCGGCGATCGGTTGATCCGACGCGGCGATTTGCTTATGTTTGACATCGGCGTTTATGCGGACGGCTACGCATCGGATATCACCCGTACCTTCGGAGTCGGCGAGCTCTCCGGCGAACTGGTACGCATTTATGAGACCGTGCTTGCCGCCAACGAAGCGGCGATCGCCGCCATCAAGCCAGGCGTCACCTTCGCCTCCATCGATCGCGCCGCCCGCGAAGTCATCGAAGCCGCCGGCTATGGTCCTTATTTTATCCACCGGCTTGGGCATGGGCTCGGGATCGACGTTCACGAGTTCCCTTCCGTTCATGGGGAGAATGAATTTTTGCTGGCGGAGGGCCACGTCTTTACCGTTGAACCAGGGGTTTATGTGCCAGGACTCGGAGGAGTTCGCATCGAAGATGATGTTCTGGTTACCGCAATTGGCGTGGAAGTGCTAACGGAATATCCCAAGCAGTTAACTTATATCTAACACATCATGTCATCTTATTTTATTGAGAAACCTTGCGGTCGCGAATGTGCCGCAAGGTTCTTTTTTTCTTTTTTTCCGATAGATTTAGTACATTATTCATGAAAATTATTGCGAAAACCAAAAAAAGTACGACTTTTTCGTTTTCAAAGGACATTTTTTCCTATAAAATGATTCTTATGAACCATTGGTTAAAAAAAGAGAAACCCCAGGTTCGGTCACATGCATCGATAAAATCCATTATTTAAGGGGAACGGAGAGGATTTTCGTGTTCAAGGTCATTAATCGCTCCATTAGCCGCAGACTTATGAGTACCTATGCGGTGATCATTGTCGTATCATCTCTTTTGTTTAGCGTCAGCTTTTATAACATTTCAATGGGGATCATTAATCAAAATGTGCTGCCGCAGTTCGACAAGGTGCTGCAGACCAGTACACAGGATATCTTCAAGCGGCTGGATACGACCCAAGCCCTGCAATTACTTAGCGGGAAAGATAATTCACGTTTTACGGTGGAGACGTATTTGACGAAAAGTGCCAAGGACTTTAATTTGAGCACCGCTTATCTGCTCCAGATTCAAGAGGATGGCGCTGGCGTTTTGGCCGCGAACGAAAATTCCGGCATGAAACCGGGCGACAAGTTGGATCTCCAACCGGCCATGTCCGAGGCATCTAAAGGCGGGGTACAAATCAGCGAGTTATATTCCGACCAATTCGGCTCGCACAAAACAGCCTTTATCGCTATCCCCGGCAGCAAAGCGATGTTGGCCGTAGGCCTTGACGCCACCTTCATCGATCAGAAGAAGGACCAGATTTTATACATATGTATCGGTATCACCCTGCTCGTCATTATCGCGGGAATGGCGGCGGCATACTTTGTCAGCGCGCGAATTACAAAACCGATCAAGAAACTGGTGGCGATTACGGAAAAAATGGCCGGCGGCGATTTCCGCCAAACGGTCGAGGTGAAGGGAAATGACGAAGTTGCCCAACTAGCCGGTAGTTTCCGGACAATGACCAATCAGCTTAAGGACATGTTCGCCGCTGTCATGGAAACGTCTCACGCGGTCGTAGGCGGCTCGGAAGACTTGTCCCGATCGGTTATAACGTTTGAGGATTTGATCTCGCGTTCGGGTGCGGCCACTCGGGAAATCGAGACTGGCAGCATCACGATTGCCTCCGCCGCAGCTGAAAACGCCCGGGCGATGGAAGAAATTTCGCAAGGCGTGCAGCATATCGCCGCTTCGTCCGGCGAAGTCACCGAACGGATCGGACAAGCTGCCGATGAAGCTGGCACCGGCAATACGTTGGCGCAGACGGCCGTGATGCAAATGCAGAACGTTGAAGATGCAGCCAATCGGACGCTCGAGCATATTCGCACGTTAAACGATCGCTCCGAATCGATTTCGAACGTTGTAGGAACGATTACCGAAATCACGAAGCAAATCAATATTTTGGCCCTCAACGCAGCAATCGAAGCCGCACGGGCCGGCGAGCACGGGAAAGGATTTGCTGTCGTAGCGGAGGAAGTTCGCAAGCTGGCCGAGCAATCCCGCCTGGCGATGGAGGAAATCGGGGAGAATCTGCTCAGTATTCGAGAAGAATCGGAAAATTCCGTCAGCGCGATGCAGCGCGCTAGCGAGGAAATCGTCTCCGGGACCGAGCGCGTGAAGCAAGCCGGACAAGCCTTCGAACAATTGACGGAACTCATTCAGAACGTCAACTTGACGATCCAATCCGTTTCGGCATCCACGCAGGAGGTGTCCGCCGGAACCGAGGAAGTGACCGCTTCCGTTGAAGAGTCGGCGAATATTACCGCTAAATCGTTGGCCAATATGGAGCAAATCGCCGAATATTCGCAGCAGCAGCTCAGTGAAATGGAAAGCCACGCCAGAACAGTTCGTTCGCTGCATGAACAGGCGTTGTCGCTGCAAGAATCGATTGCGAAATTCCGGATTTAACCGGAGTTTAGAGAAAAAAAACGTACCCTTACTGCCTCCCTTTTACGGAGCCGGCGGTCAGGGTACGTTTTGTTTTACCCGGTAACGGACATTTCGTTGAAGGAGACGGCTTCGTCTTGCCTCCGCTCCGGTTTCCTCCAGTAGGCTTCGTTGCCCGGCAGGTCATCGAACCAAGCAGCCTCGTCCGGACAAGGCAAAATCATGAACTTGCCGTAATCATGGTCTCGCGACTGATGATATTTGAGATATGCCTTGCCGTCTTCGATTGCGAGGATTTCGATTTTTCCCGAAGAGTGACTCATCGACAAGCGCACGCGCTTGCCCAGGCCCGAAGTGCGGGCCTTCGCTTCCTCAACCAGCTGGTACGCCCGTTTCAGCGGAATGACAAAATCGGCATTTCCGGCAACTGGCCGGTTGATGAAGAAATAATAGGGTGTGACGCCTGCCCAGGACAACCGATCCAGCAATTCGCCAAGCACGGCCGCATCGTCGTTAATGCCTTTGAGGATCGGCGTTTGATTGACCACAATAGCCCCGGCGTCGTGCAACGCCTGAAAGCCTCGTTTGGCCTCAGGGGTCATTTCGCGCGGATGATTGATATGCGCCATGACATAAATACGTTGGTCTACGGTGGAGAATTCCCTGATCAGATCCAGCAACTCCGGATCTTCATAAATGCGCATGGGATTAAAAACGGGGATTTTCGAGCCGAGGCGGATGATTTTCACATGTTCAATGGCTCGCAGCTGTTCGAGTATAGTACGCAGCTTCCTCGTAGCCAGAATCAAGCTGTCACCGCCGGTCAATAAGACGTTGTTGATCTCGGGATGCTGAGCGATGTACTCGATGCCGGGCGTCACATCCGACATCGCCTCCTTCACATCGTTGCGGAACAAGCGTTTGCGGAAGCAATAGCGGCAGTAGGAGCCGCAAACCTCGGAGACGATCAACAGCGCGGTTGTCCGGTATTTGTGCTGACAGCCGGGAACCGCATAGTTCGTCGCCTCGTCGGAAGCGTCCCAACGCCCGTATTCCTTCAGTTCACCCGTATTCGGGATCACCAGCTTGCGGATCGGGTCTTCCGGATCGTTCCAGTCGATCAGATTCAAATAGTAATCATTTACCCGAAAGACGAATTTGTCCGTAATCGGTTTCAATTCCTTCCGCTCCTGTTCGGACAATTCGCTCACCTTGGCGATGTCGGTGATGTACTTCGGATTTGCCATAATCATCTCCTCCTTTAATGGGATCGATGCGTAAAGAAGTAGCGGGAAACCTTGCAGTGAATGCGAGTACTCCGCCGAATGCTCGGGTCATATCCCTTGAGAAGCACAAAAAGACCCCGCTCAAATAAACAGGGTCATTAGTTGATGACTGAACATATTTAAGATGACCCATCCACTGCAAACGAGGTTAGCTGACGGGCTCGGGAAAGATGGTTCCCTACGTTAAAACTAGCAACGATTCGCCCCAAAAAATGGTTCCCCCGCTTTTCGACTTTACTCATCGAAAATTAAGCGTACTATCATGCTACCTTAGAATCGCCTGATTTGTCAAAGCTTACCTTCCTCCGCGCTCGGCCGAATTCCGGAAATTTCGTAGACCAGGTCCATCCGCAAATGGCTGCGGACTACATCAGCCAGCCGGTTGAAGGCTTCCTCCTTCCGCGAGAAGGACGCAAAAGTGGTGCCCAAAGGTTCCAGTCCTTTGCTTGTACGAAGCCCATCCAGCCAGGCGCGCCGCCAGGTGTCATTGTGGAACAAACCGTGTAGATACGTTCCGAACACTCTCCCGTCGGCTCGAACTGCGCCTTCCGGATGCGGGGCGTCCTCCGCTCCCCCCTGCCTTGGCTCCATCCCTTCGGCTTGTAACATAAACAAAGGACTGATGTCCCGAAGGAATTGGGTCTCGCCAGCATGGATCTCATAGCCTTCTATCGGCAATCGACGATCCGAAGGATGCAGCGGAACTGGCAGGTTGTCTATCGTTTGGCCATAAACGCGAACGGTCCTTTTGCCCGGAATGAAGGTTGTTGTTAAAGGTAGCAAACCAATTCCTATCGCCGTTCTCACTTGTCCGGATTCTACCGCGTCTGGATCATGCAATTGCTCTCCCAGCATTTGATACCCACCACAAATGCCGACAAGCTGGGCTTGGGTATTCCCTTCGATCAAACTGCAAATTGCTCCCTCCAGCCCTTGCTCCCGCAGGAATGTTAAATCCCCGATCGTATCCTTGGTTCCCGGTAAAATCACGGCATCCGGATGTCCAAGTTCCGAAGGTTTACTCACGTAACGCAGTGACACATCCGGTTCGGCAGCCAAAGGTGCGAAATCGGTAAAATTAGAAATTCGCGGGTAACGAATGACCGCGATATCCAGCACCTTACCGGCAGCCTTCTCTGAGCGGGAAACATAAGTATCCAGAACAACGGAATCCTCCGCTTCAATATCCAGATCAGGCAGAAACGGGAGCACGCCTAACACAGGAATCCCGGTCCGCTGCTCCAGCCAATCCAGCCCGGGCTGCAGCAGGGACAAGTCGCCGCGGAACTTGTTGATCATGAACCCTTTGACTCGGGCTCGTTCGTGCGGCTCCAGCAGCTCCAACGTGCCGACGAGAAAGGCAAATACGCCGCCACGGTCGATATCGCCGACCAAAATGACCGGAGCATCCGCCCACTCAGCCAAATTCATATTGACGATATCCCGCTGCTTCAGGTTGATTTCCGCCGGGCTGCCAGCCCCCTCCATGACGACGATGCCGTGCTTCTCGCGCAGCCTTCCAAGCGCTTCCACCACCAGCGATTTGGCATGGGGCAGGAACTCCTCGCGATAGTCTGATGCGCTGAGATGCCGGTAAGGACGCCCGTGAACGACGATTTGCGAATGCATCTCACCCGTTGGCTTGATCAACACCGGATTCATGTCCGTGGTGGCGTCGATCCCGCAAGCCTCCGCCTGGATTCCTTGCGCCCGACCGATTTCGAATCCGTCTGGTGTAACATAGGAGTTCAGAGCCATATTCTGCGACTTGAACGGAGCTGGATGAAGCCCGTCCTGCGCGAAAATACGGCATAATGCCGTCACGATGACGCTTTTACCCACGTCCGATGCCGTGCCTTGGATCATCAGCACCGCGCTGGCCGGAGCCGGGGCATCAGAATCTGCGCCAGTAACTTCAAACTCGTCTGGCCTTTTGTTCACTTTAGCCTCCACTCCTTTCCGAATCGTGAGATTTGTTCCTCTGCAGGCTGCTTTGCACGATTATCCCTTTCATTAAGGGTGGGGGCCCTTGTATTGTTATCGTTATTAGCACCCTGAGCCTAAGGGATAATGGTGCAAAACCTCGGTTGGGACACGGACTTGCTATGACATTAACATCCAGGCCTTACCGCAAAATCAACACGGCGAGCAGAAGCAGGACAGCCTCCAGCCCTTCACCAAGCGCACCGTATGTATCCCCAGTCAAACCGCCCAGTTTGGCACTGATCCGACGGGCCGCCCAGGTGCCCGCTGCCCAGGCAATCAAAGGCGCCGCAACGATATATAATAGCGAGCGAAGCAATGCGTTTTCGTCAGCTCCGCTCAGCGACAGGAGCAGGGTTAGCAGCAGCACCATGACCGTAAGCGTGACCGCCATCATAGTGCCTCCCCAGGCATCCCGCTCACCAAAGCCGTGAAACTGCGCGGCTAATCCCTCACCTTGCCGAGCCTTCGGCCATCGAAACATCGCCCGGCTCATAAACCAGCGGCTCCATAAAGGGGCCATCAGCAACGCCAGCCCCGTTGTCAGCCTATCTCCTTGGAGGAGGGGTGCCAACAACGAGGCCTTAAATAAGAGCAAGAGAACACACGCCAACACGCCCATTGCGCCAACCCGGCTGTCTTTCATAATCTCTAGCATCTTCTCGCGTGGCCGGTAGCTCAGCAATCCGTCGGCCGTATCCATCCAACCGTCCAGATGCAGCCCTCCGGTTAACCAGACCCAAAGGATTAAGGCGAGTATGGCTGCCGGAAGCGGCGGAAGCAGCCAGGCGGCGAGCCAGCCCCCTACCCAGACGGCGACGCCGATCGCCGCTCCCACAAGCGGATAATAAGTGGTGCTGCGTCGCAACAGGTCCGGCGTAAATTCCAGTTCGGCCCGAACCGGGAAGCGGGACAGGAATTGGAATGCGGCCAGCAACGGTTGCAGGACGCCGGACTTGGCACTCCGGGGATTAATTTCGCGTTTCGATTCGGTCATAAGCGATACTCCCGGCTTTTCAATTCGATGGGGATTCCGGCAGTGACCAGAAAGACCTGATCCGAAATTGACGCTATTGTCCGGTTCAGCAGCCCTGCCCAATCCCGGTATTGCCGACCTAACGGATACTCGGGTACGATGCCGCTGCCCACCTCGTTGGTCACCATCACCAGCGTACCGGGGAAGTCTTCGATTGCGGCGATCAGCTGCTCGATTTCTCGCGCCAGCACGCTGTCGGAGGTATCCTGTCCATCGCCTGCGCCCAGGAGCACGTTCGACAGCCACAGGGTCAGACAGTCGACTAGCACGATCGGGCTAGCGACCTCCGATGCCGATTTCTCTCCTGTTATAACGGGCTGCTCACTCAGCTCGTACAGCAGACTGGCCAGACCAAGCGGCGCTTCATGTGTTGTCCAGGCAAACCCGCTTTGCTCCCGCTGGAGACGGTGCAGGTTGATCCGGGCTTTCATCTCATCGTCAAACGCTTGCGCCGTCGCAACATACCCGGCCGATTTTGCCTGTTTCATCACCCAGCGTTCGGCGAACGTACTTTTGCCGCTGCGGGCGCCGCCGGTCACCAGGATCTTCATCGTGCGATCTCCCCGTTATCCCCGCCATGCCCGCCATCTGCGACGCCTGCGCTCTCAAACGTCGCCATCTCGGCCACGATGCGGCAAGCCGCGTCGATGAGATGCAGCGCAAGCACGCCGCCCGTGCCTTCACCCAGCCGCATGTCCAACTCCAGCATCGGGTTCAGCCCGAGCTCCTGCAGGAGCGCGCGGTGTCCCTGCTCGTGAGAGACGTGCGAAGCGATCAGAAACCCGGCTGACTCCGGCTTCATGCGCACCGCGAGCAACGCAGCGACGGTCGAAATAAATCCGTCGATCACAACCGGGCAGCGCTGGGCGGCGGCCCCCAGGATAACGCCGGTTAATCCCGCAATTTCAAGTCCGCCCACCTTAGCCAGCACATCCAGCGGATCGTCCGCATTGGGGCGATTTGCTTCCAGCGCCCGCTCCACGACGGCGATCTTATGCCGCAGCCGTTCATCGTTGACTCCGGTCCCGCGTCCAACGCTTTGCTGCGGCACAACTCCAGTCAGACTGCTCATGATCGCAGCGCTAGCTGTGGTGTTGCCGATGCCCATCTCCCCGGTAACGAACAGTCGAACGCCTTGGGATACCGCGTCATCGACGACTTGAGCCCCCACTCGGATAGCGGCTTCGGCTTCTTCTCGGCTCATCGCCGGTCCATTGGCCATGTTCCCGGTTCCGTAACGCAGCTTCCGCTGAACAAGAGACGGATGCGACAACTCTGCATTAACCCCGATATCCACGCAAACGACGTCAGCCGAAGCTTGACGCGCCAGCACATTCACCGCCGCACCTCCAGCCAAAAAGTTGTGTACCATCTGCGGAGTCACTTCGGCCGGAAATGCGCTGACCCCTTCCTCACAGACGCCGTGATCCGCCGCCATGACGATCACTGAACGTTTCCGGAACGCGGGTTGGACCTCTCCCGTAATGCCCGCCAACTTCACGGCCAATCCTTCCAGCTTCCCGAGACTCCCCGGAGGTTTCGTCAAACGGTCCACATGGGCGCGGGCCGCCGCCATCGCGACTTCGTCCAGCGGGGTTATCGCTTGTGTCAGTTGTCCTATTGAATCGTATCCCATCATGCATTCCCCTTTCATCATTACGCATCTTACGCATCAGCGTTCTTGCACTTCTCACGCCGCCATAGCAGCCGGTACTCACGACCGTTCTCGACGCAGCAGCAGCTGCGGAACATTTGAATCCGGATGAGGCACTTGATGTGCCTGAACCCCAAACACCCCGGCGACTAGCTCCGGCGACAAAATATTCTCCGGCGCCCCCTCATCCACAATCCGACCTCCGCTCATGACAAGAAGATGGCTGCAAAACAACGCAGCCAAATTCAGATCATGCATGACCGAAACGACAGTTAGCCCCGCTTCTCGCTGCCAATCAGCGACCATCTCCATAAACTGCATCTGGTAGCGCAAGTCCAAATAGGTCGTTGGTTCATCAAGCAGCACCAGCTCGGGCTGCTGGGCCATCACTTTCCCGAGCGCTACCCGCTGCCGCTGCCCCCCGCTCAGCACGCCCAACGGACGATGCTCGAGCTCCTTCAAGTCAAGGCGCTCCATAATGCCGTCGATGAGGCGGCGGCCGGCCTCCGCCCCACCTATCTCCCTGCCGCGCCAATCCTGATGGGCGAATCGGCCCATCTCTACGACCTCGCGAACCGTGAACGCGACGGACGGAAGCCCGTCCTGTTGGAGAACGGCGACTTTACGCGACAGTTCCTTGCGGGAGTAGGCCGTCAACGGACGCCCCTCCAGCGCAATCGCGCCGGAATCCGGTTGTTCCACACCTGAGATTAGGTTCAGGAGGGTCGTTTTGCCGCTGCCGTTTGGACCGATCAATCCCCAAAACTCGCCGCGGCCGACCCGCCAATCCACTTCGTTCAGCACTTCGAGGCGACCAAACGCCTTCGCAACTCCCCGCACCTCGATCAACGCAGCTCCTCCTCTCTCTGCTTTTTCTTCCGGTACAGCAGATACCCAAAGAAAGGCGCTCCCACAAACGCGGTGACGATGCCCAGCGGAATTTCTGTAGGGGCCAGCAGAGAGCGGGCGGCCAGGTCGCTCCACATCATGAATATCCCCCCACCTAGCGCGGACAGCGGGATGATTAGGCGGTAATTCGGTCCGGTGATCAGTCGGATCATATGCGGAACGACCAGACCTACGAATCCGATCACCCCGGACACCGACACCGCAGCTGCCGTCATCAGCGTGGCGACGAGCAACACGGCCAGTTTGGTCCGTTCCACAGCCATCCCGGAGTGGGAAGCCTGACGTTCACCAAGAGCCAGCAGGTTCAAATGCTTGGCCCGGCTCCACAGGAACAGGGCCCCCACCAGTAAATACGGCAAAAGGATGGCCGTATACGACCATCCGCGCAAGCTCAAACTGCCCATCGTCCAATAATAAATCTCATTGATCGTTTTTTTCGACATCGCCGTTAAAAAGGACACGACCGCTCCTAGAAAAGACTGCATCACGACGCCGGACAAGACCAGGCTTTCGATGGGCAGCTTCCCGTTCTCCCGGGCCAGCCAGATCACGATCCATAACGTAACCGCCCCGGTCACGAAGGCGATCATCGGCAACGTAAAGATGCCAAGCAACGAAAACTGCCATCCGAAAAAAATCAGCACAGCCGCACCGATCGCCGAACCTGACGATACCCCTAACGTAAAGGGATCCGCCAGCGGGTTGCGCAGCACGCCTTGAAAGCCTGCGCCCGCCACGGCGAGCGAAGCGCCAACCAACATCCCGAGCAGCACGCGAGGCAAGCGAACCTGCACGACGATTTGCTCTGCCGCAGCGCCCCAGTCCGGCGTAATCAAGCGGCCAAGACCCGGGAGCCGATGCAGCAGGATGGCCGCAATATCCCCTGCCGGAACATAGACAGAGCCAATGCCGATGCAGAACAGCAACGTCACCGCTAGCAGAACGAGTCCCGCCGCCCCATATCCGGCTAATCTGCCGCGCGTCATGGCTGGATCAAATCCGGATGAATCGCTTTGGCGACTTCGATTAGCCCTTGTGTCACGCGAGGACCTGTACGACTAAGCAGATTATCGTCCATAGCAATGATCCGATTCTCCTTCACAGCCGATATTTGGTCCCAGCCGGAACGGCCTTTGATGATGTCAGCCAACGTCTTGTTGTTCTCGTCAATTACGCTTTTTGCATACAAAATGACATCCGGGTTCGCTTGAATAATCTGCTCTTCATTAATCTCGGACCATCCCTCAACCTCGGAAGCAACGTTGATGCCGCCCGATAACGTGATCATTTCATCCATAAATTCACCTTTACCGACTGTCCAGCCTGGGGAAAACTCGATGTACACCTTTTTCTTCTGATCCTCGCTCAGCGAACCCACCGCATCAGTAACGGTTTGGACCTCCTGCTTCATCTTCCCGACCACTTCGTCCGCTTCGGCCTGGTGATTCGTGATTTTGCCAATCGTTTGGATATGCTCCATAACCGCATCGATCGTTTTCGGATTGGATTGGAACACTTGAAGTCCCATATCCGTCAGGCTTTTGACCGTCGCCTCATCAATGAGACTAGCTGCCAAAATGAGATCCGGCTGCGCCGCCACGATCGCTTCAACGTTCACCTGGAATCCGCCCATCCGCGGTTTGTCCTTCACCGCTTCCGGATAGTCGTCCAAATCGGATACGCCGGCGACTTGTTCATTAAGCCCAAGAGCAAACAGCACTTCCGTCTCTGACGGCGCCAGCGAAACGATTCGTTCCGGCGCTGCGTCAAACGTGAACTCCTTGCCGGTGGAATCCGTTACGGTATAGGGATAAGTCGTCTCCTGTGCGGCTGGTTGATTCGCTTCAGAATTTGTTCCCGCGTTTTGCGTCTGCTGCGTCGCCTCCGCAGCGTTCCCCGTTCCTTGATTCACTGCGTTGTTACCGCAGGCAGCCAGCACCAGCAGCAAGGCCAACAAGCCCAAGCTTGCGATTCGTTTCCAGTTCTTCATCTCCAAATCTCCCCTTTTTGTTCATTCCAGTTGGTAAAGAATCGCCTCGTGCTTCAGCGGTACGTTGTGCAGCCGGATTTCAAGTCCAGCCGAACACCATCCCGGCAACAAAGAAAAACCCCTATCCTAGCGGATGGGGTTACGTCTACAAAGTCATGCCGCGCGCCGACGAAGTGGAGACTCCACAGTCTGGCGCCAAGCCATGATACTCTTGGCAGAACGTTATCCTTTCCTCGAAGGACCGTCTTGATTTCCCGTGGCAGGTCTCCTGACTTCCAGGTATCGACGAAAGCTCGCCTTCCCATCTCCCTCGCGGGCGACAGTGGCATCGTGAGCTCGTCCCTGTTTACAGTGGCGGGACCGTGCCGGATTTGCACCGGCTTCCCTTTTAACCCGAAGCGGCACGGCGTTCTTCACCGCTGCTTCAGGACCTACGGGCACAATTTGTACGCTTGTCTTAAGGCTTTCTTCTCTATTGGATTATAGGGGAAAAGCGGGAAACTGACAATATCTAATCCGCTTCGTCATGTCTTCGACTTCACTCCAGAGACAAATCCGCTCCCAGGACGCCAATCGCTTCGCCGTCCCGACGGATGGGCACGGCAAGCGTCATGCACCGCCGTTTCGTAATCGCTGAGATATACGCCTCGGAGACGACCGTTTCCCCGGCAAAAGCACGGCGGAACCATTCCCGACCTTTGGCGTTCAGCAAACCAGCCTCCGGGATGGACACGACAAAGGATCCGTCCTCACGGTTTGACCAAGCTGCTTCAAGTCCCGGTTCCACGGCCAATAGCTCCTCCAGAGCGGCTCGGTGTCCAGCCGGTTCCATCGCCAGGAACCGCGGCTGATCGGCTGCCTTAAGCAGCTTCCGGGCATAGGCCTGTCCCAACGCCACCGCTTCCTCGCCTCCGGCGGCCAAATCCGTCCCCGAATGCACGGAGTTAAGCGAAACCATCAGTTCGCCTTGCGCCCGGTCGAGCCCCACGACTACGGTCTGCAGCTTGGAAATATGCTCCCGTTCGGACTCCATTCGAGACAGCGCCCCCTCCACATGGATGATGCTTCGATTCAGTGCTTCATGCACCTCACCCAGCATGGCTTCCATGTTACGCGTCAGCTCGGCTTGCTCCCGGCTTCGCTGCCCTGTCTCGGCAACCAGTCCATTCACTCCGGCCACTTCCTCCGCGATGAAACGAATATCCTCACCCATTCGCTTCATCAGGGAAATGCCCTCCAGCGCCGAGTCCCGGCCGCCTTTCAGCGTGGACTTCACGCAGTCCACATCCGCGGCAATCTGCCGGAACAACGGAGCAGAGCGGTTGATCGCTTCGGTGCTTTGGTCCGCCAGCTGACGCATACGTACGGCTACCACGTCGAAACCTTTGCCTTGAGCCCCCAAACGGGCCGCTTCAATGGATGCGTTCAGCGCCAGCAAAGCCACCTCCCCGGCGATCTCTTCCAAACTCCGGTACAGCGCGCCTAACTTCCGCGTATTCCCCTCCAATTCCTCCATCGGCCCGGCAATCGATTCCTGGGAATCGGCCAACGAACGGATCGTGCCATCCGCCGCTTCAAGCGCCCCAGCCATGCGCACCGCTTCGGCCCGGGTGTGCTCGCTGCGGCTTAGGAGATGCTCTGCGGCGTCATGGATTTGGGAAGCCGATGCGGCAACCTCCTCCATCGCAGCGAGGCTCTCCTGCACCTGTTCCAGTGAGCGCTCGCTGCTGTGCTTTAGCTTCAAATCCTCCGCCGCCGCCGTGTCGGCCAACCTGTGCAGTTGCTCAAGGCTCCCGCCTACTTCGCCGACCGCCGCCTGCAACCGATCCGCCGCCACCAGCGACTCATTGAAGACCGTTGTCCAATCGGTCTCCTTCCGCACGGGTTCATCCGCACTCGCCGCAACGGACTTGCCTCCCAGCAGTCCCCCCCACGGCGCAGCCCCCCGGCTGGTTCCCGACGGCAGCAGGGAATAACCCAAGCAGAGGAGCGTCAATAGCGCAAGAGCCGTGATATACCATGGCGTCTTCGCTACTACCGCACAAACTGCGAGAAGAACTGCCAATCCCACGCCAAGCCAAACGGCGTTTCTTCCTAACCAACGAAGTTGATTCATGTCCCCACTCCTATGTGTAAACTTTGCTAACATTATAAAATAGGACTGGAGTCATAAAAAGGAAAAAGTTAGGAGTTTCGAGACAGGGTGCAAATAATCGACGGATTTCTATAAATAAAAAAAGAGAAAAGTAACGCATTACGTTACTTTTCTCTTGTAACCCCCCAAACCTGCCGAACGAAGTGGCCTTTGCTAACGGTACAGTGATCCGTAACAATCAATCTCGCTTCAGCAATATCTTGCTCCAGCGGCTCGGTGGAGACGATCACCGCTCTTGTCGAGATTCGCTTTACGCTTTCCAGCATCCGCCGTCGCTCCGTGGCGGTTAGTACCGAACACAAATTGTAAGGAAGGTCGACGATCGCGGCATCGTACGCCCCGTCCAGCTCATTTAAATCTCCGATCTCCACGATTCCTGTATCGTCATAGCCAAAGTGACGTAGATTGCTTCTTGCTCCGCGAATCGCCACAGGATTGATGTCCCTGCCAACAATGTCAATCCCCATCGACATCGCTTCGATCAGCACATTGCCCATCCCGCAGCACGGGTCGATAGCTCGCTTGCCTTCCGGGGCTGGCACGGCGATATTGACCAGCGCCCGGGCCACCACCGTCGTTAACCCGGTGGAGTAGTTATGCGGCTTCTCCTTGTGCGCAAGCCAGACCGGGTCCGATATTCGGCATATCCCCAGCACCCAGTCGTCCTGCCGCGCCAGCACACCCAAGGTTACCTCTGGATCACGCATCTCCGCGATGCCGCGAACTTGGGCACCGATCCGGCGCTCCGCCTCGCGCTCCCCTTCATACGTTTGCCGCCGTCCGTTTTTGAGATATCGGACCTTGAAGGTGCATCCCTCCAAATCCAGCAACGATGCCAGCTCGCCAAGCTCATCCAGTGTAGGCGCAGCAAACAAAACATCTAACCGCAGCTGCACGAACGGGCTGCGATTGGGCGGCAGCCGGAGCGGACTTTCCAAATAAGCGTCTCCCTCTGAAGCCTGCCCGAACAGGGCGCGCTGCTCCATCAGACAGAGCTCCCGCTCGCTCTCATGGCTGGCAAAAGGATAAATATAGGTGATGGGGGATGATTTCAAATTGTAGCTTGGATTCAATCTAGCGACATCCTCTCTTGTCCTTATCTCCCCATTGTACCAGAATGTTCAATCATCCCGCATTTCGGTCAACTGCGCCCAGTATCGCTTGGGCATATGCGACATTTGTGCCCGAGGATTCAGCCGTTCCCGGATCGCCACGGTGTCGTAAAATTGCTTCCACAACCGGCGGTATACCCGTTCCTGCTCCCCCACCTCCGGCAAGACGAGCTCATCGAGATCCACGATCTCCGTCCGCTCCGGAGTCGCCTCCTTCGGGCGATGGATCAGCGCCTGGCGATGAGTTTGATCGTAGATCAGAAACGCCTCATGCCGATAACGGTTGCTAAAGTGCGGGGCTAAGATCGGCAACACGCGGTTCTTGGGTTCAATCACCGAAACGAGCACATCACCGTATACCGAGAAGCGGACAAAGCCCATCAAAGCGTGACTTTCTGTATTCAAATGTTTTACCGCTTTGCGAAGCCGATGCACCGTAGTCTCGGTCAGCATATCCATAGCTGCACGCCCATGCCAGAATCCGAGCCGCAGGAAGCGATAGATTAACAAATCCTTCTGCGGCTCGCAAGTCAAGAACCCGCGGCGGACGAGCTCCTGAGCCTCCGGCGAGATGCTCCGCCCGATGGCGCTGTAAACCCGGGACGCTTTCTCAGGTGAGGTCTCCACCCACCTCGACTCAAATAACGTCACCTGCGGGTCGTCGTCAGCGCGGAGATCAACCAGTTCTTCCTTGCGTTCATAGCTTTCGAACACACAGGTTAGCAGACCGTCGAAGCTCCCATCATAAGCGTAAGCCGCTTCCTTTATCCAAGCAGCCATGCTCCGAGCTCCCTTCCTGCCGTCCCCGCCAACTCCTCGTCGGAGAACAGCGACAGCTGCTCCACCTTCGGCTGCGGCAGGAACATGTCGATTTCCTTGCGAGACAACAAGGATCTTAGAATCGTGCTTTCGTTCACCTTCAGTCCTTCCAGCCGACGTCCAGAACATGTGAGGAAGTATTGCGCCCGCTTCAACACGACCCCTAGCTTCTTCAAGCCATGAAAATCAAGCCGCCCTGTTCGCCGCGCAGCCACAATCCGTTTAGCGCTTCGTATTCCGATCCCCGGGACGCGCAGCAGCGTTTCATAAGGAGCCGTATTGACTTCCACCGGAAAACGATCGATATGCTGGACTGCCCAATGGCATTTCGGATCCATGAATAAATTAAAATTTGGCGTGCGTTCCTCGAGCAGCTCCTTGGCTTCAAAACCGTAGAACCGCAGCAGCCAGTCCGCCTGGTACAAGCGGTGTTCCCGCAGCAGAGGCGGCTTGGTATCCAGCGACGGCAGCAGTGTATGCTCCGCCACCGGTGTGTAGGCGGAATAATACACCCGCTTCAGCTCATATTTGCGATACAGCGCCTCCGTCAGGTTGAGGATGCTGAGATCGCTGTCCGGCGTAGCCCCGATGATAAGCTGAGTACTTTGCCCGCCGGGCACAAACCGGGGGGCGTGACGGTATTTCACGAGATCGGTACCGTTCTCGCGGATGCCCTGACGGATGGCGCGCATCGGCTTCAGGATCGCCTCCTTGCTCTTATCCGGCGCAAGCTGAAGCAAGCTGTGCTGCGACGGCAGCTCGATGTTTACGCTCATCCGGTCCGCAAGCAGCCCAAGCCGGGCTATCAGCGCCGGATCGGCACCGGGTATCGCCTTCACGTGAATATAGCCGCCGAACCCGTAGTGGTTCCGCAGCAGCTCCAACGTCCGAATCAGTTGCTCTGTCGTATAATCCGGGCTGCGCATGATCCCGGAGCTGAGGAACAAGCCCTCGATGTAGTTGCGGCGGTAGAAATGCATCGTCAGCTCCGCCAGCTCCTCCGGCGTGAATGCAGCGCGGCGCGTGTCGTTAGATCGGCGGTTAACGCAATATTTGCAATCATAAATGCAGGCGTTTGTCATCAGCAGCTTGAGCAACGAGATGCAACGTCCGTCGGCGGCAAAGCTGTGACAAATGCCGCAAGCGACGGTGTTTCCTACCGTCCGGCTGTCGCCGTTCGCTCCGCTTCCCCGTTCAACCCCGCTGGAAGAACACGATACATCGTATTTAGCTGAATCCGTCAAAATGGTCAGCTTATCATATAGATTCATTCCTGCAGCCTCCCTTTTGGCTGCATTATATTACGAACATACGTTCTTGTCAATGAACTGCCTCTCACGACTAGCATGAGGAAAAACCTGCAATTGTGCAGGCTTTTGCCGCCAAAGGTCCCCTAAAAAGCAAAAAACCTGCAAAAGTGCAGGTTTTTGCGGCCAACTGGCCGATTTCCATCTATGACACGAAAAAAACTGTATTTTTGCAGGCTTTTTCTCCAGGACAGTCTATTCCGCGAAAAAAGATGTAAAATTGCAGGTTTTTGGTCAAGAGCACGAAAGCAGCAGTCCCGACAGTCCGAGTAATCCCAGCAATCCCGGCAGTCCCGGCAATCCCGTTTGTCACTTCACCTGCGACTCCTTCATCCCGCCGCTGGCCAGCAAAATATTAATGTTCTGCTGCTGCCGGTACTCATTGGGCGTCACGTTATATTTCTTGCGGAACATCTGCGTAAAATGCCGCATGTCCTGATAGCCGATGTATTCGGCGATTTCCGCGACCTTCAGCTTCGGGTTCAGCAGGAGTTGCTTCGCTTGCTCCAGCCGGAGCGAGGTCACGTACTCCTTGTAGCCAAGCCCGACCTTCTGCTTGAACAGCTGACTGAAATAGGCCGAGTTCAGGTAGACGATGGAGGCGACCTTTTCCAGGGAGAGATCCTCGTTGTAGTGCTCCTTGATGTACTGCAAGGCAACATCGATTGCCTTCTCCCCGCTGCCCTTCGCTGGATCCAGCAAGGTGACCGGCGAATCGGAGGCCTGCTTCATGCGCATGACCACCTGCGGCACCATCTTGAAATCGTTGTTCAGACCTGAATGGACGATCTGAAAAGGCACCTTCAAATAGTGCTTCATATGTGCCTTCACTTCGTCTTGAAACTGTCCGATTCGTTCCGGATCCCGCGGCGTAATCAGTCCCAGCAGACTTTGCCGGTCGTAGCTGACAACAAACCCCCGTCCATGGCGTTCAATCAACTCGGAGAGCACATTTTCCACGATGAAATGCTCCAGCCGCACGCTTTTGTCCCCGGCATCCATCTGGACCATCATCAAATAAAAGCTGAGATAGTCCTCCATAAACGGTGTCAGATCCAGATTGCCAATATCCAGGCCTGAGGCCAGCCGCTGGAACATGCCTTCGCGCAAATATTTCAAATTCGCCTTCAAGAGCTCCTCTTCCTTGATCAGCTCGCTTTCCTCGCGGATTTCCGCCGCCAGGGTACTGATGATTTCCTGCAGCCGGGTTTTCCCGATCGGCTTGAGCAGATAATCGCGGGCCCCCAACCGCACCGCTTCCTGGGCGTAGGCAAACTCGCTGTGGGCCGAGATAACCACCCACTTCACGTAGGGAAACTTGCGTTTGGAAATCCGCATGAATTCCAGCCCGTTCATCCCCGGCATCAAAATATCCGTTAGGACGATGTCGAAACGCTGCTCTCCCATCAGTTTAACCGCCTCTTCTGCTCCTTCCGCCAAATCCACCGCATATTCCGGGGAGATCCGCTTAATCGTCCGTTTGATCCCTTCGCGAATCGCCCGTTCGTCGTCGGCTATCAGAATATTCACTATGAAACGTCTCCTTCCATTGGAAGCGGCAGCACGACGGCCACCTTGGTTCCTTCATCGGGAATGCTCTCGATCTCCAAACCGTAACGTTCACCAAACATATGCTGGATGCGGCGATGCAGGTTTTGCAGCCCGATGCCGCTGCTGCCCGTGCCGGACTCCCTCGGGATTTGCCGGTTCAACGACTGCTTCAGCCAAGCCAGCCGCTCGCCATTCATCCCATTCCCGTTGTCCTCCACGACGATCTTTAATACGTCCCCGACCTCCTGCGTATATAGCTTAAGCACGCCTTGGCGTTTCAAGGACTCGAGCCCGTATTTTACGGCGTTTTCGATGATTGGCTGAACGGTCATTTTCGGCAGGCGGATCCCCATCCAACGCTCGTCAACCGACGTTTCCACCCGCAGCCGGCCCTCCAGCCGGATCAGGATGATCGTCAAATAATGGTGGATCTGCTCCAGCTCTTCGCGCAGCGTAACCTTGGCTCCATCTTTCCACTCGCTGCTGTAGCGGAACATCGAAGACAGCGATAAGACGAGCTCGCCTAACCGATCGTTCTCCTTCTCATCCAGCAGCCAGTAAATCATATCCAGTGTGTTATACAAAAAATGCGGGTTCACCTGAGACTGCAGCGCATGCAGCTCGGCATTCTTCTCGCTGACCGAAGAGACCTTGACCCTTTCGATCAGCTCCTCGATCCGGCTAACCATCCGGTTAAAGGAGGCGACAAGAATGTTGATCTCCTGATAAGAGGACACGTTCACCATCCCGCGGAAATTCCCGATCTCTACCTGTTTCATCTCACGAATCAGCTTCTTCAGCGGATTGGCGATCGTCCGCGATACGAGGCTGGCGACGACGGCGGAGACGATGATCAGGATCGAGATAACGATCAGTAAATACCGTTTGGTCTCCACCAGCTCCACGTTCAAATCCTGGCGCGGCGTCACGCTGACGACCGACCAGTCGGAAAAAGGCAGCCGGGAGGCCACGGTAATGCCGGAATCTTTCTGCTCCACCACCATATTACGGGATCCCTCCAGCTTGGGGAGGTTCGGCAACACCGGTGCCGGCTCGGTCAGCGACGAGACGACCTGACCCTGCTGATTCATCAGATAGACCTCGCTATGCTCGCCCAGCTTCAAATTATCTAGGGCATCCAGCACAGGCCCGGGGTTCACCTCAAAGAGAGCAATCCCGATCGGCTTGTGTTCATTCAAATCGTAAATTTGCCGGCCAAAAGCGAACACCGGACTGTCTTCGTTCATATCAATCAGCGAATGGGCATAAACGCCTAGCCACACCAATTTCCCCGACGAATCGCGGAGTTGGTGATACCATTCTTCCTTCGGATAGTCCGAATCGAGCACATTCATCGAGTTGCCGTAATTATAGATTTTCCCCCGGTTGGTGATGACATGGATGCCCACCAGATCGTCGCGCGAATAAAAAATCGCCCCGATAATATTCGTAATCGATTGCTCATTGATATAGGCTATCGCCGGTTCGTCGGTTTTCTCGTTCAACAGGCGGATCATTTCGAAATTGTTCGTGATCGACTTGGACAAGCTGTCGTACCCTTCGTAAAGCAGGCTGAACAACCCGGCGGTCTGGGCCACGTTTTTTTGCGACAGGTCGCTGATTTTCTCGTGATATTGCTCGGTGGTCCGGTTATAGTAAAGCAGGCTGACGATCAGCAAAATGCCCGACATGCAAAAAAGAAACAGCAAAAACAACCGATGGTTGATGGAATGAAAGCCGTTTCGCAACTGTTTTCCCCCTCCCATCCTCGTGTCCTGCTGCTCCTCCATTATAAGTCCGCTTCCCTATTTTGCAAGATAATCCCTTTAACCTTTGACGGCCCCTGCAACCATCCCTTTCGTAATCTGGTTCGACAGGAAGAAATAGATCAGAATGACCGGCAGTGCGCCCATGACGAGGAAAGCGCCGATCGCCCCGTAGTTGACGGAATATTGACTGACGAACGTATATACCCCAAAGGGTAAGGTCTTTAGCTTCTCTGAAGATATGAACGTCGCGGCCAAAATATATTCGTTCCAGATCGTGATAAAGGTAAGGATACACACCGTCATCATCGGCGGCACAGACACGGGAATAATGATGCTGCGGAAGATCCGGTAAATGCTCGCCCCGTCGATAAAAGCCGACTCCTCGATTTCCGCCGGGATGCTCTTCATGAATCCGCTGAGAATAAAGACGGCGATCGGGGTGGAGAAAGCGATATACGGCAATATGAGCGACAGATGGGTATTCAGAATATCGACGTTTTTGAAAATCACCATCAACGGCAGCAGCGTGGCCTGCATCGGGATCATCATCCCCATCAGAAAGACGGTCATGACCAAGCCGCCGTACTTCCAGCGGAAACGTGAAATCGCGTACGCCACCATCGAGCTCAGGAGGATGACGCAGATCATGGTGATCGCGGTGACCATCACGCTGTTCGATAAATATTTCAAATAGCTGCCGGACTCGTAAGCATCTTTGTAATTATGCCACTGCAGCGCCTTCGGCAAGGCGAAGAAGCTCCCGCTCATGATCTCCTCATTCGTCTTCAAGGAATACAGCAGCAGCCACAACAGCGGGTACAGTTGAGTAACAACCGGAATCGCAAAGAGCAGATACACGATTCCCTTTTTGATTTTGCGCATGGACCTCGCCTCCTTGGCTAGCTGTATTTTTTCTCGAGCTTGTTGAAGATGGAATTGATGATCGCCGTGCATACAAGGCACAACAGAACCAGGAACGTGGCAATCGCGCTGCCGTACCCGTACTTCAAGGACAGGAACGAGCTGTTATACATATGCGTGGAGATGACGTCGGTAGCATGCGCCGGACCGCCGGCCGTCATGACCATCACGAGGTCAAACGCCTGCAGGGAGCCGATAAACGCCAAGACGATCGATATTTTAAAAATCGGGACGATTAGCGGCATCGTGATGTAACGATCTGCTTTGAAGCCTTCCGCCCCGTCGATTTTCGCGGCTTCATAAATTTCGTCCGGAATGTTCTGCACCCCGGTGTATTGGATCAACAGGTGGTAGCCGAAATACTGCCACAACGACACGAAGTACAAGCTGAACATGGCGATCTTCGGCTCGGTCAGCCAGTTATGCGTCCAACTGTCCAATCCGAGGGCAATGAGCACGCCGTTCAACATCCCGCCCATCGAGGTCGGGTTATAGATGGTTTTCCAGAGTTGTCCGATAATAACGACCGATAAAATCACCGGCGTAAAATAAATCGACGCCAGCGTATTTCCCTTCTTCAAATAACGGCTGAGCAAAATGGCGAAAAACAAGCAAAGCGGAATTTCCAACATGGAAGCTACCGCATAAAGCAACGTTCTCCTGACCGACGGCCAGAAGACTGGATCGTTCCAGAACATGTCGCGGAAGTTGGATAACCCCGTAAATTTCGCAGTGGTGATCCCGTCCCAATTCAATAAACTGGTCCCAAACGATACGACAATGGGAACAAACACCAGGCACACATACAACAACAGACAAGGCAATACGAAGACGGCTATTGTGCGTGCAGGCACTTTCAGTACTTTCATCTCTCCGCCCCCCAATAGAAATGCGATGCGAAGAAGCGCTCTGGCACGAATGCTCATAAGGCTGCTTCGCATCGATGGAAAGGTAACTTTTTAGTTTTTATACGGTAGGGTTAGTTCATTATTGCTTATTGGCTTCGAAGGCGGTTTGATGTTCTTTGGCTACTTGAGCGGATTCCACTTTCTGTACAAACAGGTTTTGGATGCTGCTCAGGTGGACTTGCGCGGTTGCCGGATTCATCGTATTGTCAAACGCCAGGTCGCCGCCCTTCACTTGGTTGAACAATTCAGCCACGTTGATGGCGAGATCGGAGTAACCGGCTGCTTTCAGGTCGCCGTCGACTTTTTGGCCGAGACCTACGGCGTTTTTGTTCTCAAATTGCTTCTTCGGGAAGTTCAGCGTAAAGAAGTTCAAGAAGTCCTTCGTTTCCTGCAAATGCTCGCTGTTCGCCGATACCGCAAACGCGCTGCCCGGTGCGAGCATGAACTCGTTTGGATCGCCCTTGCCGTTCACAGTCGGGAATTGGAATGCGCCGACCTTGCCAGCTACAGACGAAGCATCGATGGCGCCGGTTTCCCAGGATCCGATCACCCACATCGCCGCTTGACCGGATTTGAAGATGTTGCCGCCCGCCGTTGCGTCAATGGAGGTTGCGCCGTCCGGGAACGCGCCGGCTTGCACCAGCTCTTGGAACTTATCGACGGCTTCGATGAAGGCCGGATCTTCAAACGTCTTCTTGCCGTCCATCACGTCTTGCAGGAAACCAGGGCCGCCGTTCGTACGAAGCAGGATGTTCATGAACAGGAACGAACCGGTCCAGGAATCCTTCTCGCCGATCGCCAGCGGCGTGATGCCTTTTTCTTTGAAGATCTTCACGTCAGCCAGGAACTCATCGAACGTTTCCGGTGTTTTGGTGATGCCGGCTTGCTCGAACAGTTCCTTATTGTAATAAACCACTTCGATATTGTTGCCGTCTGGCAGGGCATACACGTTGCCGTCAAAGCTGTAGTAATCAAGCAATCCCGCTTGGTACGTGTCCTTCAGGCCGTTTTGGTCCAGCATGTCGTTGAGCGGCGCCAGCAGGCCGGCGTCCACGAACGGTTTCATTTGCGCCGCCGGGTTCACGATCGTGATGTCCGGAACTTCTTTGGATGCGGCTTGCGTTTTGAGCTTGATTTTTTGCTGGTCGGTATTCAGCGTGTCGAGTTCGATATGGATGTTGGGATGCGCCGTTTCGTACTCTTCAACCAGCGCATGGATCGTTTTATAGGACGGAGTAGCCGGGTCTGGATAAATGTTCTGGAACGTGATAGTGATCTTCTCGCCGCCGCTCCCGCTCTTCGCCCCGTTTCCGGCCGGCTCGTTCGCCGCTGCATTGTTCTTCGCCGCGTTGCCTCCGCATGCCGACAAGCTCAGCGCCAGCACGGCGGTTAAAGCGATTGCCGAAGTTCTCTTCCATAGCTTCTTATTGACCATTGAATCATGCCCCCTGTGTTTAGGATAAAACCATTATTTCGCCTTTAAGCGCTTTCAACAAGGCGCGAACTTTGGATATCCGGTTGATTTTTTTTAGGAATGTAGAATTTCCCCTGTTTCCTTGGAATTGGGAATAGGAGTGGAGCGGGATGCGCAACGCAGGGCGAGGGCGTGGATGCAGCAGGACGTGGTAGGGCGCGGGGGGTGCGGGGGGCGTGGTGGGTGCGGGGGGATCGGTAGATGCGGTGGGCGTGGGGGGCATGGGGGGGCGCGGGGGGCGTGGTAGGTGCGGTAGGTGCGGTAGGTGCGGTGGTGGGCCCGGTGGGTGCGGTAGGATCGGGAGCCCCGGGGGAAGTGCGACTAATGTTGCATGTTGTACAACACCCACAGCAATTAGGTGTTCTGCTGCAAAAATGTTGCATTTTCTGCAACATTATTAGCCGGCATGGGACTGCCGCCCTCAAAATGTTGCATTTTGTACAACATTTCTATAAAGCCCCCTAATCACTTTGGACACTTTCAGACTAAACAATATACAATAAATATTAGCTGGAGGTAGTCCGTATGAGAGTTCAGCATAGCAAGTTCGACGAGTTAAGAATACAGGTCGTCGAG
>NZ_WNZY01000016.1 GCF_009725205.1 Paenibacillus timonensis
GCCCGCAGCTTATCAACGATCGTTTTGGCCGTTTCCGCCGCGGAATTCAACAGGAACAAGGCGACCTCCGCATCCTCCATCCGATACAAATCGAGCACGGTGTATTCGCGCCCCGAAAGGGCCTTATGTACAGCAAGAAAGGCGCGGTAACCGCAACGATTGCTCTATTGCTAGCGGCAGTCGTATTTGCGGGCTGCGGGAATCAAGCGGCAAACGCACCGCAGACGCCAGTTCAGAACGGTACAAACGCAGCCGGCTCAAATACCGGTTCGGAGAATGGCGCCGTGAACGATGGAGGCGCTAAGGATGATCAGGCGCCGGAAGGGAACAATGCGGCCAACGGCGGCAATGCCGAAACCGGGAATTCCGCCAATCAAGCTCCGGATCCTGCCGATTCGGATAAGGGCAGCGGAGGGGACAAAGCTGCGATGACCGACTCTGAGAGCGTGGCTGTGTTAATTAACAAACAGTTTGCTCTGCCAGACGACTACGAACCAAAGGATCTGATTTATCCAGACGTTCGATTCACGTTTAAAGACAAAATTGAGAAACGTATGATGCGCAAAGAGGCTGCGGCAGCGCTTGAGGAGTTGTTCGAAGGAGCCGAGAAAGACGGCGTCTATTTGGCAGGTGTGTCGGCGTACCGCTCGCATCGTACACAAACGGCGTTGTTTAACCGTTATGTGGAGAAGGACGGCGAGGAACTGGCTAAGACTTACAGCGCGGTGCCGGGCCATAGCGAACATGAGACAGGACTGGCAATCGACGTTTCGGGTAGCGACGGCAAATGCGCGGCGGAAAGTTGCTTCGGCGACACGAAGGAAGCGGCTTGGCTGGCGGACCATGCAACCGAATACGGCTTTATCATTCGTTATCCGGAAGGTAAGGAAGACATTACCGGCTATAAATATGAGCCATGGCACCTACGCTATGTAGGGAAAGAGATCGCAGCTGACATCGGAGAACGGGACATCACGTTGGAAGAGTACTATGATGCCGTACCGGTTTCGGGTCAGTAACTTCTTCTTACACCACCCGGGCCGTGAGCTATGAAGGAAAAGACGCCTGGAGGCGTCTTTTTTGATTTTACGGTCAGCCGAATTCACCCGACTCAAATTAACAGTTGACAGATGATAATGATTATCAGTATCTTTAAGATGATGAAATTTAAATGAACTTACGATGAAGCCGTTATTCAGTTGGACACGGAAAGGAAGAGTGCCATGGTCTCCTTAAAAACTTCGCATCTGGACATTGCTTATGAGGATCGTCTGATTGTCGAAGACTTAAATATTTCGATTCCCGAGGGGAAAATCACGGCGTTGGTCGGAGCGAACGGCTCCGGTAAATCGACGGTCTTGAAAACGATGGCTCGGATCCTTCAGCCGAAGTCCGGCAGTGTGCTGCTGAACGGTAAGTCAATCCATAAGCAGTCGACGCGGGAAGTGGCCAAACAAATGGCTATACTTCCGCAAAATCCAACCGCACCGGAAGGGCTGACGGTCTATGAGCTCGTTTCTTACGGGCGTTTTCCGCATCAAAAGGGGTTCGGCGGTCTGAAGTCCGAGGACCGGAAGATCGTGGATTGGGCGATCGAAGCAACCCGTATGGGCGAATTCAGCGACCGCGCCCTGGAGCAGTTGTCCGGCGGTCAACGTCAGCGGGCCTGGATTGCAATGGCGCTGGCGCAGGAGACGGATATCCTGTTCCTTGACGAGCCGACAACATTCCTGGATATGGCTCACCAATTGGAAGTGCTGCAGCTGCTAGAAGAGCTGAACGATACTTCGAATCGGACGATCGTGATGGTCGTGCATGATTTGAACCATGCCGCCCGATATGCCCATTACATGATCGCAATTAAACAAGGCCAGGCAGTTGCTACCGGTACACCGGAAGAGGTTGTGACCTCACCAGTGCTGCGCGATGTATTCGGTATCGAGGCGGATATCGTCACCGATCCGCGGAGCGGTGTGCCGCTATGTCTCCCTTATGAGCTGTATAAGGCTGCATCTGAAGGCAAAGTCCGCAAAGGCAAAAACGATGGACCGGAAGAGGCTTCACCTAAAGTGGTCTCGTTCCTATAGCGGAGGAAGCTAAAATGCGCTTAGATTATCAGCTGCTGGAGCAGCAATTGGGAATCGTCACGCAGAACCGAACGGACGCGCTGTTCACGATGCCTGCAGCAAAGCTGTTGGATCGTGGACAGCTAGTTTCTTTTTTGGAACTGTATCAGGAGAAGATCAAGGGACTTGACCTTCAGGTATCGGCTACTTATTTCGCTACGAGCTGGCGGGTCGTGTGTGCGGCGCTGCAGTACATGGTATCCGTAACGGCGAGCAGGATCCAAATTTCGCTGGAAAATCTAACGATTCAACTCGTGATGGTTAACGGGTTCCCTTGGGTTTATTTTGTGCTGAACGATCAGGCGGAGCAACCGTGGCCAGCGGGGGATCGTACGTTCTGGCAGAGAGGCGAACTCTGCCGTTTTTACGGGGAGGTGCTGCGTCCTGTAATGGAGAGAATCGCTGCGGTCTCAGGGTTGCCGGTAGCCCAATTATGGGGGCAGTTGCCGCTTGGCGTTCAATTCTACGTTCGCTCCCTGGCGGATCGTCTTGAGGATGACATATTGCGTTCTCGGCTCCTGGAAGATTACGAGCTTGTGAAGCAAGTGTCAGCAGAGGAGTTTGGTCTGAAGCGCAATCCCTATCTCGTCAAAGAAGTGTTGCTTGATGACCCCTATCGGCCGGGTGAGAAATCGCCGATGAAGCCAACCTGCTGTCTGGCTTACCGGACGGAGACGGACCATGGCTACTGCTACGGATGTCCTAAACTCTCCAAGTCGGAGCGGGAGGCTAAATACGCCGAAATACGAAAACAACTTACCTCAGTCCAAGCACAGTAACTCACCCGTAATGACTTTACATTTACATATGATCATCGCGGATATGATTAGCAAGCAAGCACCTGGCAGTCCTGAAGACCATTCAGGAGGTTCCGACCAGGTGCTTTGTTTTATCCAAAAATCGATCTCCTCAACCTTCCAGCTTATCAACCCCCAAATAGGGAAACCTACAATTTAAATTGTGAAATTTTTAAAAAGTATCTTTTACCTCTTGCAATGTGAAAAATGTCACACTATAATAAGGGACATGAGGTGAAATATTTCACAAGAAAATGGATTTATAAGTGATGAATTTCACAAATATCGAGTTGTTTATGACAAAATACAAAACGAGCAGTGAATTTGGAGGAGGAAGAAATCATGAAAGTAGCAGTTATCGGATGTACCCATGCAGGCACGGCAGCGATCGTCAATACAGCCAAACTTTACCCGGACGCGGAAATTACCGTATATGAACGGAACGACAACATTTCTTTTCTGTCGTGCGGCATTGCGTTATATGTCGGAGGGATGGTTCAGGATCCGCAGGGATTGTTCTACTCGTCGCCACAGCAATTGGCCGAACTTGGTGTAAATACGAAAATGCTTCACGAGGTAGTGTCGGTCGATACGGACGCTAAAACACTTCAAGCTCGCAACCTGGAGACCGGTGAGGTGTTCGAAGATACGTTCGACAAGCTGATCGTAACGACCGGGTCGTGGCCGATTGTTCCGAAGTTCGAAGGAAGCGACTTAGAGAACATCGTGCTTTCGAAAAATTTCAACCATTCCAACACGATCATTGAAAAAGCGCAGCAAGCCAACCATATTGTGGTGGTCGGGGCCGGATACATCGGCGTTGAGCTTGTTGAAGCGTTCCAGTTGAACGGCAAGCAAGTGACGCTGATTGATGCGGAGGATCGCATTTTGAGCAAATACCTGGATCCGGAATACACGGATAAGATCGAACAATCGCTTAGCGAGCATGGGATTGAGTTGGCTTTAGGCCAAAAGGTTACGCGCTTTGAAGGTGAGAACGGCAAAGTGGCTAAGGTGATCACCGACAAAGGCGCGTACGCCGCCGATCTCGTGATTATGTGCATCGGATTCCGTCCAAACACGGAGCTGTTAAAGGGGCAAGTCGACATGCTGGGCAATGGTGCAATCATCGTAGACGAATACATGCGCACCAGCAAGCCGGACGTATATGCGGCGGGAGACAGCTGTGCGGTATTTTATAATCCGACCGGCAAGCATGCGTATATCCCGTTGGCCACGAACGCCGTTCGCATGGGCACGCTGGTGGCTCGAAACCTGGTAACGCCAACCGTGAAGTATATGGGCACTCAGGGCACCTCGGGGATTAAAATCTACGAAGATAATATCGCGGGGACCGGGTTGACGGTAACAGCGGCGAAGGATGCCGGTCTGGAGGCCGAAGCGGTAATGATTACCGATAACTACCGGCCGGAATTCATGCCGACCCACGAACCGGTTATGCTGAAGGTGGTTTACGAGAAGAACACCCGCCGGATCCTCGGGGCGCAAATCATGTCGAAAGTGGACCTGACCCAGTCGATGAATACGATCTCGGTGTGCATCCAAAACGGCATGAAGATGGAGGAACTCGCCTTCGTCGACTTCTTCTTCCAGCCGCATTACAACAAACCTTGGAATTTCCTGAACAGCGCAGGCTTAGGGGCGCTGCCGGAAGTGCCGCAGCAGGAAACCGTTCACGTTTAACGGCAATATTGCAGGCGTAAGAATCCAACTATCCAGCCGGTCAAACGGGGCGTTCACCTCTTTGGCCGGCTTTTCGTATTGATGTGAAATATTTCACCATATGAAAACGTTATCGTGATCTTTGTTACTTATCCAACATAAATCGGCACGCTACAATAGACACGGATCTACTTATAAAGGAGACTGGAACATGGCTTACTATAAACCTGCGCAAATTGCTGACGTAACCGTAGAAAATGGCATCAAAAAAGCGCATAATCCTTTGTTGACCGTACTTATTCTTGGATTTTTGGGCGGAGCGTTTATAGCGCTCGGGTTTTTGCTCGATATTCGCGTCATCAGCAGCGCTCCGGCAGAGTGGGGCAGCTTCGCAACCTTCATCGGCGCGGCGGTGTTTCCTATCGGATTGATTCTCGTGCTATTGGCCGGTGGGGAGCTTTTGACCGGCAACATGATGGCCGTACCGCTAGCACGGATGGCGGGGCGAATTTCCACAGGGGAGATGTTCAAGAACCTCGTCCTCATTACCTTAAGCAATTTTGTGGGTGCTTTGTTCGTCGCATACTTTTTTGGACATGTGGTTGGCTTGACGGCCAGCGGACCTTATCTCGATAAACTGGTTGATATGGCCGGCCACAAGCTGGATGACAGCTTCCTGCAAGCATTTGTGTCTGGCATAGGCTGCAACTGGCTGGTTGCATTGGCGGTATGGCTCTCTTACGGCGCAGACAACATGAGCGGCAAAATACTCGGCATCTGGTTTCCGACAATGGCCTTCGTTGCCATCGGCTTCCAGCACGTGGTCGCCAACATGTTCCTGATTCCAGCGGCTATCTTTGAGGGCTATTTCTCCTGGGGCGAATATTTAAAGAACTTTGTACCGGTATGGCTGGGC
Source organism: Paenibacillus timonensis (assembly GCF_009725205.1). GTDB lineage: Bacteria > Bacillota > Bacilli > Paenibacillales > Paenibacillaceae > Fontibacillus > Fontibacillus rhizolycopersici. Next base: position 5,523 of record NZ_WNZY01000016.1, read on the forward strand.
AACTTGGCCGGCGGCGCCATCTTCGTGGGAGCGGCATATTGGGCAGCCTATTTGAAGGATAAAGGGCAAACGGCTGCTCCGGCTGCCGAGCATGCAACAACACCTTCGTCCGCAACAGTAAGCAAAACCATATAACAAGAATAAGCAATCAACAGGCTTTATTAACTGCTTCTCCATTTGGAGGAGCAGTTTTTTTGCTATAGGGGAGAGTATTGGATCATGGTTGGGTGGCAGCCAGGCCAGTACATGTTGTATCGGCCCTTTGCACGATTATCCCGTTGAATCAGTTGACAAAGAATGAGATCAGACGCGCTTGGGGAGCCAATTAGGTGTTGCAAAGAAGCAGATCGATAGGGCAGCATTAGGTAAAAAAGCAGATAGCTAGAGCAGAAAACAGGAAGAGCAGCAGACAGGAAGTGCAGCAGGAAGTAGAGCAGTAGACAGTAGAGCAGTAGACAGTAGGGCAGTAGACAGTAGAGCAGCAGACAGGAAGAGTAGCAGACAGGAAGAGCAGTAGACAGTAGAGCAGTAGACAGTAGGGCAGCAGGAAGTAGAGCAGCAGGAAGTAGAGCAGTAGACAGTAGGGCAGTAGACAGTAGAGCAGTAGACAGGAAGAGCAGCAGACGGAATAAGAAGCGGGTAGATAGTGGAGCTAATGGTTAGGGTAGCCAATTGGATTAGATAGATTGTGTAGCTGATGGGTAGAGTCATAGATTGGATCAGCTAGATGATGACAAAAAGGCAGAAGCCGATTGGCCTAAGCCCCTTGGTTCAGGCACCTCATCAGGCGGCGGTCGCCAAAGGCAACTTCGGTTGGCGTGCGATTAGTTGGTAGTAAGAAATGGCTTGAGTCGCCACACACATACTCAGCAATTTCTGATGCATCGTCTTCCTTGCCCCAGGCAAGTGCAACCGGCGGCGTACGGTGTATTCGTTCAGATATGCTTGCAGATACTTTGGTCCCAAAGCTACATATGTACTCTTCAGCGACTCCCATGCGTCTCTCACTACTTTCCGCAGGGGCGAATACAGCTGAAAGGCCAGAGGAAACGAATGAACCGTGGATGTATCGACATCCACATGTTCGTTGATGAAAGCGGAGAGCTCGTGGCGGGTCGCCCGGTTACCCGTTCCACGTTTATTGGGTAACAGGTGAATTTTGATCTGTTCCAGTTCGCCTGACTCCATCAGTGTACAGCCAGCTACGACTGCCGAAGCAAACGGATGTGGATACTGACAACGGGACGGGTTGGTCCCATATTGATCGGAGTTGACCTTTACGTCTCCGCTCAACCGTTCACGGGCATCAAATTCGCTTACGGCATGGCGTATTTTGTGCAGCATCAACCAAGCGGTTTTGTAGGTGACCCGGATCTCCTGGTGCAGCCGCATTGCGGAGATACCATCAGGAAGCAGAAACAACTCTATCGCCTGGAACCACTTCAACAAGGGCAGATGCGTTCCCTCAAAAAGGGTCCCAACCAAAGGCGACGTTTGATGCCCACAGATGTCACATTCAAATAAAGGAATACGACGGGAGGTTAGGTGGCTGCACCCGGTATGAGCGCATCGAGGGCAGACAAAGCCGGTTGGCCACTTCGCAGCGACCAGCGCATCCATGCAATCTTGCTCGCTCGTATAGTGTTTATTGAATAGGTGATGATCGAATCCGTAATAACCTCCATATTCCCATGCCTCTCTTAATGAGAATGTACGTTCGCTTGATTCCATTATATACCAAACATATGTTCTGTGCAAGCTTGTTTTTTACCCTAAAAAAATGATATTAATTAGCAATCGGCTAAGCCCAGACTCTATCTGAACGAAAGGGATAATCATGAAAAGGAGTGTAAAGGACAGGGCATGAGACACGAGTCACATGGTACGAGACACTAGACATATGGCACGAGACACATGGTACGAGATACTAGACACATGGCACGATATGCAGGGCTCAGGACACGAGTTACGAGACACGAGTTACGAGACACGAGACACGAGACACGAGACACGAGTTACGAGACACGTGACACAGGACACGGGACACTGCAACAAGTCACGAATACACAGTGAGAGCAATCCTGAGGCCCATTGGCACGGCTGTCGACCCGTCCGTCCAACGCTTCGTCTTCTACCTACCGCTCGAAAGCAAATTGCAACCGGGGGTTTACGCCGGGGGGCGTTTTTCCTTACAATAGGCTACAGGATAGGAGGGGTGGAACATGATCCATGAACCAAACGGGGTGTTTCCCGCGGTGTGCCCGCTGGATTGTCCCGATACGTGCAGCTTGCTGCTCCATAAAGAGAACGGAAAAATCGTTAAGGTGACCGGCAACCCCGATCACCCGATAACGCAAGGCGCGATCTGCAACAAGGTTCGCAATATGGCGGAACGGGTCTACCATCCCGAGCGGGTGCTGTACCCCTTGAAGCGGGTCGGAGCTAAAGGTGAAGGGAAGTTTGAACGCATCACCTGGGAGGAAGCGGTCCAGGAGATCGCTAAACGCTACAAGGGGCTGATCCTAGAGCACGGACCGGAGTCGATCCTGCCGTACAGTTTTTACGGTAACATGGGGATCCTGAGTGTCGACGGCATGGACCGGCGGTTCTTCAACCGTTTAGGCGCTACTCAGCTACAGCAAGGCATATGCAACTCCGCAGGCAACGCGGGGTGGAGATATACGATGGGGTTTGGCGGCGGGACGAGCCCGGAAGAGACGGTCAAGGCGAAGTTGATTATCGTGTGGGGCGGCAACCTCGTCAGCACGAACATGCACCAAATCACCCTGATCGAAAAAGCCCGCAAGCAAGGCGCGCAGCTTGTGGTGATCGACGTGCATCGGAACCGGACGGGACAGCGGGCGGACTGGTTTATTCCGCTCCATCCCGGCACGGACGGGGCATTGGCGCTTGGGATGATGCATGTGCTGTTCGAGCGTGACCTGGTAGATGACGCGTTCCTGGAACGCTACACGCATGGCCATGCCGAGCTGCGCGAGCATGTGAAGCAGTACACGCCGGAGCGTGTGGCGGCGATCACTGGCGTACCGGCGGAGAGCATTGTGAAGCTGGCCGTCCTGTACGGCGAAACTTCGCCTGCTTACATCCATATCGGCAATGGCCTGCAGCATCACGACAACGGCGGCATGACGGTTCGCACGATCAGCTGTCTGCCGGCGCTTACCGGGCAATGGCTCGTGCCGGGCGGCGGCGCCTTCAAGTCTAACGGCGCTTACGGCAAGATGAATGCGACTGCGCTAGAACGTCCCGACTTGCGACCGAATCCGGGCGCTCGCACGGTGAGCATGAACCAGTTGGGGGATGTGCTGCTGACGTTGGATCCGCCAATCCATGCGTTGTACGTCTATTGCTCTAACCCGGCGGTGGTGGCTCCGGATACGGGCAAGGTAGAGCAGGGCCTTCTGCGGGAAGATTTGTTCACCGTCGTGCACGATCTGTTTCTGACGGACACGACGAAATACGCGGATATCGTGCTGCCGGCGACGTCCTCTTTTGAAAATACGGACTTATACAGCTCTTACTGGCATCATTATATTCAACTCCAGGAGCCGGTCATCGCGCCCAGGGGGGAAAGCAAAAGCAACGTTGAGACGTTCAAGCTGCTAGCGGAGGCGATGGGCTTCGAAGAAGAGGCATTCCGCGACACAGAAGAAGATATGATCCGGCAGGCGCTGGAGTTCCGGCATAATCCGTATCTCGAAGGCGTCAAGTTGGAGAAGTTAAAGGAGCAACGAGCCGTGAAGTTGAACATGGAGCCGCAGCAAACCTGGCTTGATCATCTGCCGACGTCGTCGCGGAAGATTGAGCTATACTCTGCCACGCTGGAGCGGGCCGGGCTGCCGCCATTGCCGACCTATGTACCGCTGGTGGAAGGTTATGACGGCGAGCGCCGTCCCGGCAAGGATACGCCGTATCCACTGATGTTCGTTTCGCCGCCAAACCACAGCTTCCTTAACTCGACGTTCGGCAATGTAGAGAAGCTGACGGCGCTGGAGAAAAGCCCGCTGCTGCAGATTCACCCCGAAGATGCGGCGGCGCGCGGAATTACGGACGGCGATGAAGTCACGGTGTGGAACGACCGTGGCAGCTACGACGTCAAGGCGTCCGTGACCGACAAAATGCTGCCGGGTACGGTCGTCAGCCAAGGGCTATGGTGGCAGCGGGAGGGCGGTGCGCGCACACGCGCTAATGCCTTAACTCCGGGCCGTTTGGCCGATATGGGCGGCGGGGCGGTATTTTTTTCCACCGTTGTTGATGTAAAGCGGCGATAGATGTACTTGCCTGGCCTACACTTTTAGGCGATACTATTGTAATCTGGTAGCAGGAGAGCCCTGTCGGCTCTCCTTTTTTGTACATACGCTGATGTCTTGCAGCAAAGGGGGAGAAAACAATGAGATGGCTGCAGTCCTATCCGCGGGAAGTAAAGGTGTTTCTGGTCGCTAGCTTGATTAGCTCGGCCGGCGGTTCGTTGATGTGGCCTTTGGTCACGATGTTTGTGTTCAAGGTGCTAGGTCGGACCGTGACGGATGCCGGTCTGGTCATTCTGGTTATGTCGGTTGGCGGGATCGCCGGTCAGTTGCTAGGCGGGGCCCTGTATCACCGACTAGGCGTGAAGCGACTCATCGTGGGTGGACTAGCTATGAACGCCTTGTTCCTGCTGCTGCTGCCTTACGGGAGCGGTAACTGGCATTTGTTCATGCTGCTGATGCTGCTCGTTGGTTTCTTCAACGCGACATCGATGCCGGCAATCCAGGCGTTTATTGGCTTTCGTTTCGCGGAGCGACGTGGAGAGCTGTTTAATGTCATCTATGTGGCAAATAATATTGGCGTGGCGTTGGGGACGGCGATCAGCGGGTTTTTGGCGCAGATTTCGTATGACCTCAGCTTTATTTTGAATGGAGTGACTTCGGCTGCATTTGCGTTGTTTTTCTGGTTTTATTTGAACAAGGTTCAAAAAAGCCAAGGCGAGCTGCACGTGCAGAAACGCAAGAAATCGGTGGATGGGCAAAGCGTCTGGTCGCTGCTGCGTATCTACCCCGTCTACCTGTTTATGGGCGTCGGATCGTTCTTTCTCTGGCTCGGGAATTGTATCTGGAATAACGGCGTATCGCCGTTTACGATCTCTCAAGGGATGCCGGAATGGAATTATAGCATTCTTTGGACTTTGAATGGATTGTTGATTTTTGTGGGGCAACCGTTTATTTTGTGGGTGAAACGCACGTTCGCCGGCTCTCCGCAAGCACAAATGACGGCCAGCGCGTTATTCTACATGCTCGGTTACGCAACGATATTGGGATTCCATACGTATCCGAGCATGGTGGCTGCGATGGTGCTGACCACCTTCGGGGAGATGCTGATCTCGCCGGCCATTCCGTCGTTTATCTCCGATCGGACAGGGAAAGCAGCCCCCTTCTACCTCGGTTTGGTCGGCGGGATGGGTGCGGCGGGCCGGGTTGTCGGCCCTTATGCGATGGGCTTGCTGTTCGACTGGAACGGATTGGTTCCGGTCGCTTGGTTGGCGGTAGGCATTGCGGTGCTGTCGGTCGTTTCGTTCCTGGTACATGCCGCCATGAACCGGGATGACCGTCCGGAGCCATCCGGACTGACGACCTGACAACTAGCTAGAGCTTACGATCTTAAATTTGATGAAGGGATGGATACCATGAATCCTCGTGACATCCAGCCGCGTCTCTCCGAAATGCGCGACGCGGCTGCTTTGATGGAAATCGACAACTTGGTTTGGGACCGCCAAAATACCCCCGCGGAAAAAATGGAGTGGGAGTCGCGGGAGAAATACCTGCAAAGCTGCCCGCCGGGTAACCAGATCGTGGCCGTTATCGGCGAAGAGATTGGCGGCTACATCGGCTTCAAGCCGCCGACTCCGCTGCCGAGCAACGCCCATGTACTCGAGCTGAACATCGCCATTCACCCGGCGTACCAGCGGCAGGGCATCGGACGCGTGTTGATGGACGCCCTGGTGCAACTGGCGGCAGAACGGGGCGTTCGCAAGCTGTCGTTGCGCGTACTGGCGAGCAACCCCGGCGCCGTCGCCTTCTATGAAAGCTGCGGATTCGTGGAGCAGGGACGGTTGGTCGAAGAATTTTGGCTGGATGGCCAATACGTCGACGATATTTTCATGTGGCGAAAGGTTTAGCGGATGAAGTTCTAAGGCATTGAACTATTCGAAAGATATCGGTATATTTAGAAGAAGAAAAATCGGGGAAGAACTCGAATGGAAAGGTTGATTACCCGTGGAGAACAACTTTACCCCTCCCAATTTCATTAAAAACATCATTTCGGAAGATTTAAAATCCGGCAAGGTAAATACCGTCATCACGCGGTTCCCTCCGGAACCGAACGGCTATCTACATATCGGTCATGCCAAAGCGATCTGGATCAACTTCGCGCTGGCGGACGAGTTTGGCGGACGCACCAACCTGCGATTCGACGACACCAACCCGGTGAAAGAAGACGTAGAGTATGTCAATTCGATCAAGGAAGACGTCAAATGGCTGGGCTTCGATTGGGAAGAACTGCATTTTGCGTCGGATTATTTTGAGGAGATGTACAAACGCGCGGTGCTGCTGATCAAAAAGGGCAAAGCCTACGTGGATGATCTCAGCGCCGACCAAATCCGCGAGCTGCGCGGGACGCTGACCGAGCCGGGTAAAAACAGCCCCTACCGCGACCGCTCTATCGAGGAGAACCTCGACCTGTTCGAACGGATGCGCGCCGGCGAATTCAAGGACGGGGAGAAGGTGCTGCGCGCCAAAATCGACATGGCCTCGCCGAACATCAATCTGCGAGACCCTGTCATCTACCGCATCGTGCATGCGTCTCATCATAACACCGGCGATAAATGGTGCATTTATCCGATGTACACATTTGCCCATCCACTGGAAGACGCCATCGAGGGCGTGACCCACTCCTTGTGCTCCACTGAGTTCGAGGATCAACGCCCGTTCTACGACTGGACGATTGCGGAAACCGAAATGCCAAACGTTTCCCATCAATACGAATTCGGACGGCTGAATTTAACGCAGACGGTGACCAGTAAGCGGAAGCTGAAAAAGCTCGTTGACGAAGGCATCGTTGACGGTTGGGACGACCCTCGCATGCCGACGATTTCCGGGCTGCGCCGCCGCGGGTATACGCCGGAAGCGATCAAGGCGTTCATTTTTGAAACGGGGATTTCCAAGAACTTCGGTAACATCGATCCGAAAATGCTGGAGCATTTCATTCGCGAGGACTTGAAGATGAAAGCTCCACGCACGATGGCCGTGCTGGACCCGCTGAAGGTGGTCATCACCAATTATCCGGAAGGGCAAGTCGAATGGCTTGAGGCGGAAAATAACAGCGAAAACCCGGACATGGGCAGCCGCCAAATTCCGTTCTCACGTGAAATTTACATCGAGCGTGATGATTTTATGGAAAATCCGCCAAGTAAGTATTTTCGCTTGTTCCCGGGGAACGAAGTCCGTCTTAAAAATGCCTACTTCGTGAAATGCAATGAGGTGATCAAGGATTCGGACGGCAACGTGGTGGAGATCCACTGCACGTATGATCCGGAAACGAAGAGCGGCACCGGCTTTACCGGCCGTAAGGTCAAGGGCACGATCCATTGGGTGGAAGCGACTCAGGCGGTGCCTGCCGAATTCCGGTTGTACGAGCCGCTGATTCTGGAAGAGGAAGCAGAGGAAACGGCAAACGTGGCGCTGGAAGAAACGGTTGAGGGTCTGGTAGACGATGCCCCTACGGAAGCAGGGGATGCAGTTGTTGAGACCGCTGAGGAGAAAACGTTCCTCGATCTCATCAATCCGAACTCGCTGACGATTGCTCACGGCTTCGTGGAGCCGAACATGAAGGATGCGAAGCCGCAGGATAAATTCCAATTTTTCCGGCATGGGTATTTTAACGTTGATACGAAATACGCTAAGCCCGGACACCCGGTGTTTAACTTGATCGTTTCGTTGAAAAGCTCGTTCCAACTGCCGAAAGCGTAAGTCGGCATTGACAGCCCTAACGGCAGTGCCCGCGTGCGTGCCTGTGTAACCTAAAAGGAGCCTTGCAGCTATCTGCAGGCTCCTTTCTTTGATTTATACCGAGCTGCGCTCAATAAACCGGAAGCCAAGCTCTTCGGAGACGGGCTTGCCCCCGCCGGAGGTGATTTGCGTATGAACGATGGAAAAAGCACGCTCCCCGATCTCCGACAACCGATTATCGATCGTCGTTATCTCGAGCAAGCCGGAGATCGGTTGGTTATCAAAACCGATGACGGCGAAATCGTCTGGCACTTCCAGCCCGCGCAGGCGTGCGGTGAGGATGAAGCCGGCGGCAACCTGGTCGCCGGTAATGAGCAGGGCGTCCGGACGCTCCTCCATCGCGAGCAGCCGGTCCACCAAGGCGGCGCCGTCTTCCCAATCGATGCAGCCGTCCAGCACCCAGTCCTCCCGGGCCTGACCGCCCAAGGCCGTGAGCGTGTCGGTATAGGCCTGCAGGCGGCTGCGGCTGCTAGGGCTGTTGCGGCGGCTGATCGTAAACGCGATGCGGCGCCGCCCCTGCTCCCACAAATAGCGGATCGCGGTTTGAAAGCTGGCGTAATGATCGATATACACCGAGGAGAGGTTGCGGCCGCTCACACGCTCGCATAACGCGATCGGACCGTAGTTGGCATACGTCTCGATCTCGCTGAGCGAAAGCGCCCGTGAACAGATGATCAACCCGTCCATCTGCTTGTTACGCAGCATCTCCAGTACCTTCCGTTCCTCATTCGGACGGTAGTCGGTCTGGCAAAGCATCAGCTGATAGTTGCATTTCAGGGCTTGTTGGGCCATCCCCTCCATGATCCGGGCAAAGTAGTAATGGTTGATGTTCGGCAGGATCACGCCGATGGTTTGCGTGATGCCTTTGATCAAATGTACAGCATTCATATTCCGTGAATAGTTAAGCCGGCGAACGGCATCCTCGACCGCCGCCCGTTTGTCCGCGCTGACGTAGGGATGTCCGTTCAGAACGCGGGATACGGTGGTAACCGATACACCGGCGGCTTCAGCGATCTGTTTGATGTTCGGCAAGGCAAACCGCTCCTTCCCCGAAAGAGGTGAAAAAATATATCTTGCTATGGAATGCATTTCATATTTTACACTGGAGATGCAGCAAAGAAAACAATGCCCTCAACCGGCGTTACCTCGTAAGCGAACGAGGGCGTTACGGTATCAGGCATTGTTTTCTTTCGTTTTACGGAGCGGCGAAGCCGTCCCTCCTTAATGGTCATCGCGTCCGCTCTTCGGTGAATATCCGTGATGTCGGACTTGGTACCAGATCGCGGCGAATCCAAGCGCTCCGATCAGCGTTAATGCGACGCCAGAGCGGTACATGACGACCGAACCGAAATTCTGAAACAGCCAGCCGCCCCAGAACCCCGCAATCACGCCGGCAAGGCCGCTGGCGGCAAATGCATACACCGCTTGTCCTGCCGATCGCAGCGGGCGTGGCAGCAAAAGGGTGATCAACTTGGTGCCGACGTAGAAGAATCCGCCAAACGTCACGGAGTGCAGCAGTTGAATCAACAGGATTTGGATCGGATGCGTCGCCTCGGACATCAGATCCCAGCGGACGGCGAACAGCAAGCTGACGATGGTGATACAAGCGAGCAAATAAGACAATTTGCGCTTCAAGAAACGATCCAGCAGGATAAACGCCAACAATTCAAAAACCGTCGATAAGAACACGGCGCCGCCGACCGCAAGCTTCGACCCGCCGAGATCCGTCATGAATAGCGGCATGAAAATACTGTTCATCGCGTTCGGAATCGCCACCAGCATGCTGAACACGACAAAAGCGAGCAGGTACTTGTTCTGCAGCGCCCGCCGAATTTCTTGGCCACTAAGCCAAGGTGTCTGAGACGTTTGCCGAATGGAGGGAAGCAGCAGCGTAGCGCCGATCGCCAGCATCAAGGTGACACTAAACAGCAGGGAGATCCCGTGATGGCCAATAGAGTCGATGATCGGTCCGGCGGCCAGCGCGATAAAGGTCCACCCGAGCGAGCCCCAAATGCGATAGATTCCGAATTGGTTTTCGGTCCCCGCGGTATATCCGAGGATCAGGGTATTGCTTTGAGAGAGCAGCGGGCTTAGGAAGAAATATAATAGAATCATCGTTAAATACAGCATCGTAAAGGTGTTGACCTTAAACATCAGGTGGCCCATGATGAGCAAGCCCAGCATCATGGTCAACAGAACAGCGCGAGGATTCTGCCTCTGATCGCCCAGATACCTCCAGAACGGGTGAGCCAGCAGCGAGATTAACGGTCCGATTGCCATGAGGCTTCCGATTTCGAGCTTGTCCATGCCGATGTCCTGCAAATATAATTGAAAAAAGGCAGCAAAAATGACCATGGTTCCGTAAATGAAAAAGTTAAGCAGCCCTAGCGGCAACAACGAAAAGGACGAATGTCGTCTTTTGTCCTGCAAACGCGCCATTCCTTTCTGTCCGGGTCCAAGTGGTCACAACAGGAAGCTTGTGACTATGCTCCCAATGTAACACACAGGTGAAAGGGGATACAAACCAAGTTTTTTTGGATTTACCATAATTTATGCATCGGGGGAAAATGGATGAACACGACTGCGATCATTTTAGCCGGAGGACGATCAAGCCGCATGGGCAGCGATAAGGCGCTTCTTGAACTTGGCGGGTTGACGGTGCTGGAACGTCTGATCCGAGAGCTGGAGCCGGTAGCTTCGCGAATCGTGATTGCGGCAGGCAACGAGGCGGCCTATGGTCGGTTCGGCAAAGAAGTCGTGACCGACGATTATCCGGGGGCCGGGCCACTGGCCGGGCTGCATGCGGGGCTGGAGAGCTCAGCCTCACTCTGGAACCTCGCGGTGGCTTGTGATACGCCGTTTGCGAACCGCGGCTTGTTCCGCGCCTTGCTGGAACGCGCGGAGGCGGCGGAGGCCCTGGCTAATGGCCGGGCAGGTTCATCGGAGGCTGCCTCGGCAAGCCTTGCTGTGACGGAGGCGATCCTCGCCCGCACGGAGGGGCGGGCGCATCCGCTGCTGGCGGCCTACCGGCGTAGCGTGCTTCCGGGTCTGGAAGCACAGCTTCGCGCAGGCCGCCTCAAAATGACGGCTTGGACGGAAACGCTGCACACCGAATACATCGAAGGGGAGGCCCTCGCGTCAGCGACGGGCCTCCCCCTGGAGTGGTGCGCGTTTAATATGAACAAGCCGGAAGATTACGAGCAGGCCCGTATCCGGCTGGAAACGGGCCTGCTGCCGGACTAACCGCCGATCTGTGACATCCGGCGGGTCGTCGGGGTGTGGCTCTGCTGTTTATGCTCCAGCGCCAACGCCATTTCATGGTTTTTCGGCTTAGCGCCCAGCGCCTTCAGGAACAAGGAGCGGATGCCGTCGCGGTCGCCAGCCGCCGCAAATGGGCGAACGTGGAGCTCATCCGACCAATACAAGCAGGCTTTGATATGTCCGTCGGCAGTCAAGCGCAGCCGGTTACAGTTGTCGCAGAAATGCTCGCTGACCGGATGAATTAACCCGAACGTACCGGCCGCGCCAGCGATCCGGCGGCTTTCCGCCGGCCCGTTGCCGCGAGGGCCTTCGACCGCCTCCACCTCCCAGCCCGATTCACGGCACACGTCTTCCACGGCCGTCAGGGGCAAGTAGGTTTGGCGCCAGGTCTCGCTGGCACTGCCGATCGGCATGTATTCGATAAAGCGCACATGCAGCGGTCGGTCAATGGTTAGCGCGAGAAAATCGCGGATCTCGTCCTCATTGACTCCTTTCATTAGGACCACGTTCAGCTTGATTGGCTCGAAGCCAACCTCGACGGCGGCCTGGATTCCTTCCAGCACCTTCTCCACCTCACCGCCGCGAGTAATCATGGCAAAACGGTCCTGTCGCAGCGAATCCAAGCTGATGTTCACCCGCTTCAATCCCGCTTGCTTCAGCAACTCCGCTTTTTTGGCCAGGAACATCCCGTTCGTAGTCAATGCAATATCTTCAATGCCCGGAATGGCCGAGAGCATAGCGACAAGTTGTTCCAAATCCTTACGCACCAGCGGTTCTCCGCCGGTTAGCCGAATCTTACGGAGGCCCATCGGAGCAAGAGCCGATACCGTCTCGGCAATTTCTTCGTAGCTCATGATTTCTTCATGCGGTTGAAAAACCATTCCCTCGGCAGGCATGCAGTAGACGCAGCGCAAATTACAACGGTCGGTGACCGAAATGCGCAGGTAATCGTGCTTTCGCCCAAAAGGGTCAAGCAGTTGCTCCATGTGTACGCCTCCTTTCTTTCCTAAGTGCTTCAAATTTTATATATATTCAACCAGGTAGTCAATGCGTTGACACACACTGTTCAAGTATATTCTGTGGCGGACGATGATACAATGAAAGTAGAGTAAAGTGTAAAAAAGATCACATAAAAGCGCTTACATTGTAAGGTATAATTCATGTAAGCGATACGTGATCCCCCTTAATCATGTGTCGGTATATGCATTCGAGATGATTTCCGACAACTTTTAAGGAAGTCATCTTTTTTTTTGGTCTATAGGATCGGAAGCTTACTTTTGAACAACCGCTTTAATTAAGGTTCGAAAAGTCAGGTTATGAGCACCGAGAAGGTTGGATGAAGCTAGGGAGTGAGTAGCGGAGCGTAGCTGGAGGCTACGTGAGCAACGGAAGGACCGGCTGAATTCAAGATTCGACGTCGATTCTACTTCTTCGCAATAACCTCGTGATCGGAAGCTGACTTTTGAACAACCTATACAGGGAGATGAATTCAGATGGCTATGCTGTTCAAACCTTTGGTCTACACACAGGAGCAGGTTCAGTGGCTTGAAACTCGGGGGATGGTTTATCAGTTGTTGATGGACTTTCTGAGTCGTCCGCCGCGGATGTCTTTGATTGCTCAGTGGCGTCGCAAGGTGGAACAGAACCCGAAGGCGGCAGTTAGCCAGGGCGGACAAAGGCTCAAGGCCTATCTGGAGAGCATCCCCGAAGAGGATTTTCGCAGCGTTTGCCATCAAGCAGCGAGGGAATTCGAGCGCTTGTTTACGGGCCGTGAGGCGGTGATCCCATCATGCGAGAGCTTGTTTCGCAGTCGCCTAGAAGGGTCAAGTGCTTTGGCTTGCAGCGCCGAAGTCCGCAAGGTGTACATGGAGAACGCGGTTGTGTTCAATAAATTGAACGGGGAACGCGACGATCATATCGCGCTGGAGCTGGAATTTATGGCGGTGCTGGCCGAAGGAATGCTGGCCAAAGCCAATCTGCAGCAAAGCTGCCTGGCGCTGGCGGACGCACAGATCCACTTCCTGGAAACCCATTTGCTGAAGTGGGCACAGCCGTTTGCCAAAGAAGTGTTGAAAGCCACGAATAGCCCGCTCTTTACCGGACTGGCTGAAATGATGGATGAATTTCTGGTTAACGATCTTCAGCAGCTTCGCGCTTGGCGGGAAAGCCAGTCGCCGGCGATGGGATAGATGGAATAAGGCAACGCAAAGGACCTCAACTTCCGCATCAATGCGGGGTTGAGGTCCTTTTTTGATAGTCGGCATGATCTCTAACGCGGACCACGGGGCTTATTTGAGCCAATCTCCCCGTGTAGCGATTCTAACGCTTGGGACAGAGCTTATTATCCAATTTAGCGGCCCAAATCCGCTGTTTTGAACAGAATAGAGTTGCGTCGTTACAATCGGGGCGGTTTGAAAAGACGGCGCAGGATATACTACCCTGCGCCGTCTTTTTGCTGTTATTACTCCGCTTCTTTGGCCGACAAATCGCGACGGCGGAATTTCATCAAGAATTCGTACACGATCGGCACGATGACCAGCGTGAGCAGCGTCGAGCTGATCAGGCCGCCGATGACGGTGATGCCGAGCCCGCGCGAGATGATCCCTGCGCTGTGCTCCCAGCCGAAGACCAGCGGCAGCAGTGCGCCGATCGTTGCCAAGGCGGTCATCAGAATCGGACGAAGCCGCGTCGTACCCGCTTCCAGCAATGCTTCTCGGGTCGATAAACCTTCGCGCTCCTTATGGATAACGCGGTCGATCAGCACGATCGCGTTGGTGACGACGATACCGATCAACATGAGCACGCCCATCAAGGCCGAGACGTTTAGCGTCTCTCCGCCGATCAGGAGACCTACCATGGCTCCGATGACAATGAACGGCAGGGAGAACAGAATCGTAAACGGAGCCAGACCGCCGCCGAACGTGACGACGAGGACAAAGTAAACGATGGCGATGGCTGCCAGCATGGCGATGCCCAGTTGGCCAAACGTATCGTTAATCTGTTCGGTTACGCCGCCGAATTTCACGGTGACGCCGTCCGGCAGATCCAGCTTATCGATTTTCTCCTGCAGGCTGGACGAGGCTTTTTGCACGTCGGTGGACGTGATTTTTGCACTGACTTCAACGACCATCTTCCCGTCGATCCGCATGATGGAATCCGGGGAAGTGCCCTTTTCAACCTTTGCAACGTCCTTGATTGGGACTTGAATGCCCAGCGGCGAAGCCAAGGTTTCGTTCTCAATATCGGTGATGCTGTTATAAGTTTGGCTGTCCGTTTCGATATACACGTTGTATTTCTTGCCGTCGATCGCAACCTCTGTCAGGACCGGACGCTCGCGAACCGGGCTCAGCTTCATGGCCAATTGGCCCGGCGTCAAGCCCAGGGAGCTCAGCTTCTCTTGGTCCGCAACCAAGGTGTACTGCTCATAGGTTTTCGAGAGGCTGGTATCGCCTTTTTCGAAGTTCTTCGTATCTTCTTTGATCAAAGCAAGGATTTGGTCCGATACCGGCTTGATTTGCTCCAGCTCATCTCCAAATACGTTGACACTAAGCGAACCGCCGCCCAAACCACCGGTCATGAGTTCGGACATATCGCTCCACTCACCTTTCGGAAGCTCGGTTCGCAGACCTTCGATCAACTGTTCCTTCACATCGCTGAAATGATCGGTATCCGGATCATAGGCGATGTAGAACAAGGCTGAATTGGAGGAGCCCATTCCCAGTGGATTGTCGCCGCCAACGGAATACTGCATCTTGTCGACGCCAGGTTGATCCAAAATGTATTTCTCAACAATCAGCATATCCTTCTCCACATCTTCCAGTTGGGTTCCCGGTTCTGGGGAGTAGGTCGCCATTACATATTTATCCTCTTGCTCAGGCAGGAAGCTGACGCCAACCAGCGGATACAGGAACAAGCTGCCAACCAGTAAGACGACCGCAAGCCCGAAGGTAATCAGCTTATGCGACAGCGACCATTCCAGAATACGCCGATAACCGCGGGCAATGCCTCTTGGCTTCTCGTCATGGTGGTGTGACTTACCGAGACCCTTGCGGAACAGCGTATGCGCCAGCGCAGGCACGAGGGTGATAGCAACCAGCAACGAGGCCAGCAGCGAGAAGACCATCGTATAGGCAAACGGCTTGAACAATTCCCCGACCATCCCGCTGACAAAAGCGAGCGGCAGGAACACGGCAATCGTGACGATTGTCGAAGACATAATCGGGACGAACATCTCCCGCGTTGCTTCAATGACCAGCTTGCTGCCCTTCAGCTTCTCGCCGGTCAAGGACAAACGGCGGTAAATGTTCTCGATCACGACGATCGAGTCGTCGACGACGCGGCCGATGGCAACGGTCATAGCGCCTAACGTCATCATGTTCAGCGTAATATCCATCTGCTTCAGGGCCAGAATGGCAATAAGCAGGGACAATGGAATCGAGATAATAGAAATAATGGTGGAACGGATGTTACGCAGGAAGATCAGGATGATCAACACGGCAAACAAGGCGCCAAACAGCGCTTTGGACAACATCGTGTTCACCGAGTCGGTGATCGGCTGACCTTGGTCGAGCAGGACCGTAAAGTTGATATGCTCGTATTGTTTGCCTAGAACTTTAGCTGCATCCTTGACCTGGTTGACAACGTCAACGGTATTGGCATCGTTGGACTTGACGATCTGAATGCCAATCGATTCCTCCCCATTGGTCCGGGAGATCGATTCGGCTTTGCCGATCGTTTCGATGTCGGCGATATCGCCAAGTTTGACGGTCGGGATGCCGGCCGGAACAGCGCCCATGGCTCCGCTAGCGTCAGCACCGGCAGCAGCGCCAGTAGAAGCGCCAGCAGCACCCGCTGCAGCACCTGTGCTGCCTGCAGGCATACCTGCCCCAGCTGCAGCTCCTCCAGCGGCCCCAGCTGTACCTGCTGAACTTGGGATGACCGGAATGGCCAAGTTTTCCAAGTCTTCTACGGTCGTGATGTTGCCGTCAACGACAACGGCTTTCTGGGATTGCTCCAGGCTGAACAATCCAAGCGGAACGCGGAGCGCGGAGCCCTGTACGATCCCCTTCACGGTATCTTCCGTCAGGCCCAGCTCTTTCAGCTTGGCCTGGTCGAACTTCAGGCTGACTTCACGAACGAATTGGCCGGCGATTTGTACTGAAGCGACGCCGTCCAGATCCTCAAGTGCAGGTTTGATGTCGTTCTCCGTAATCCGGGTCAAATCCTCGAGACTGCCGGATTCTTTATCCGATAAACTGAGGGAAACGACCGGCATGGAACTCAAACTGAACCGGGTAATTTGCGGCTTCTGCGCGTCTTCGGGAAGCTGCACATCGTTCAGCGCTTCGCGAACGGCCGCGGTGGCATTGTCTAGGTTCATGCCATATTCGAATTCAATGATCAGCGAGGCGGCGTTCTCCATCGAAGTGGAGGTGACTGTCTTTACGCCGTCGACATTATGCAGCCGCGTCTCCAGCGGCTTGGTGATCTCCTCAACCACGCCCTCCGGTGCGGCCCCAGGATATACGGCTGTTACACTAAGGTAAGGCACGTCGATGTTCGGAATGGTTTCCTGCTTCATGGTCAGACCGCTGTACAAACCCACGGCGGTAACGATCACCGTGAGCAGCCAGATCGCGAACTTATTGCGCAAGGAAAATTGAATGATACTCTTCATAAGCGGGTTTCTGCTCCTCTCTTTCTATGGGTGAACAATGATTTACGAGTACTGGATATAAACCTGATGCAGCTGCTCCAGTTCTGCCGAACGAGGGGCTAGCTCCGGGATCGCAGCCAAATTGGCCAGCATTCCTTTGATGATGGCGCGGCGCGGGCGAAGCTCCAAGACTTCATGCTCGAGAATTTGCAGGGCTTCCAGCGCCTCCTGCTGCCTGTCCGGGTCGGCGATGGCGTCGCCAATCGCATCGCGGATTGCCTTGATCGTAACCAAAGGATGCTGCTGCAAATCCAAACTGCCCGGAGCGCCTTCGGACATGAGCCGCAGCGTCTCTTCGGAGATTAGCGGGACCGGGCGATTGTTCAACTGATGCTGCGCCGAGAGGTCGAGCAACTCCATGAGGTGCTCGGCCATCCGTTCCGGTGAAGCGGAAACATGGGGCTCGAACAGCAAACGGACATAAATGCCGACCATGCCATAAGCGATCGTTAACAGATCGCCCGTGTACGGCTCGATCTTCGGCCCGTAGACCGCTTCCAGCTTGTTCTTGCCGTGCCGTAACAGCTTGGCGTTGTGGGCTTGGACTGCCGCCGGCTCCTTGTACGGTGTGCCGTTCTTATGCCAGTCCTGGAATTGCATGATCAGGAATTCACGCAACTCAAGCACCAGTTCGAGCATCACGACCAGTTGGCGCCGGAGTTTCTCTCTTGGCGTCAACCCTTGCTGCATCTCTACCTGTGTCAGATGGTCGAGCAGCAGCTGGTAGCAGTAGTCGAACAAGCTCTGCTCCAGTTCCTCCTTCGATTTGAAGTGAAGGTACAGGCTACCCTTGGACATCCCGCAGGCTTCGGCGATCTCCTGCATCGATGTGGCGGACGAGCCCTTGGCCGCAAACAGCTGCATGGCAGCTCGTAATATCAGCTTCTTCTTGTCGATGGATGGTTGAGACAAAAAGTGCCGAACCCCCTTTCTCTGACTCGTGGGTTCTCGTTTTGACTTATTGGTCAATTTTGATTATAGTACAAAGCCCAAGCGGATACAAATCGGCGCACGAGTAGATTTTTCCCTTTCACCAGTAGGAAGAATTCGAACGTTCATGTAGAATATAATCAAGCATCATTAGAAAAAGAAGGAGTACAACGATGAGACGGGGACTTCAAATCATTTTCATCGCCGCGATTTTATTTGCTTTCTATTTTTTCGGATTTGGCGTCTTCGGTAAATTCGGCGGTACGCTCGTTAGTATTTTTCAAACCTTGACCGTCATCACGATTGGTCTCGCCATATTTATGGAGAACCGCAATCCGTCCAGCACCGTGGCTTGGATTATCGTACTTGCTCTGCTGCCGGTTGTTGGGCTCTTGCTCTATTTTTTGCTGGGACAAAACTATTTCAAACGGCGCAAATTCGATAAAAAAGCGGAACAGGACCGCCTCAGCTACGAGCGGATCGACCGCAGCGGTCACCCGTTGCCCCGCGACTTGTCGCAGTTCAGCCCCGGCCAGCAGCGTTTATTGCATCTGTCTCAGCGTTTGGCTCGCACGCCTTATTCGATGGCGACCCGCACGCAGGTACTGACTAACGGGGAAGAGACGTTCACCAATCTGCTGCGCGAGCTCAAAAAAGCCGAGCATCATATCCACATGGAATATTACATATATCGTGCCGACGACATCGGGCGGGAAATCCAGAAGACGTTGATGGAGAAGGCACGAGCCGGTGTTGAGGTGCGTTTTATGTTTGACGCCGTCGGCAGCATCGGTTTGCCTAAATCATTTATCGCGGAGCTGCGGGAGGCCGGAGTTAAGGTGGGCATTTACGGACAAATGCGTTTTCTGGCCCTGTCGAGCCGGGTCAATTACCGTAACCACCGCAAGATCGTCGTTATCGACGGTAATACTGGATTTATCGGCGGACTTAACGTTGGTGACGAATATTTGAGCCGCAGCAAAACCTATGGCTTCTGGCGCGACACGCACATGCTGGTCAAAGGGGAGGCGGTTCGGTCGCTGCAGATCATTTTCCTGCAGGACTGGCAGTACGTCACCGGGGAGAAAATTATGGATCTAGCCTACCTGTCCCCGGAGCTTGAGCAGGGGTGCAGCGGCGCGGTACAAATCGTGCCAAGCGGCCCGGACAACGAAAGCCGGACGCTCAAGAACATCTTCTTCGCGATGATCTCGTCGGCGAAAAAGTCGGTGTGGCTGGCGACGCCGTATTTTATCCCGGATGAAGATATCTTGACCGCGCTGCGTGTGGCCGGCTTATCGGGGATCGATGTGCGCATCCTGTTCCCAGCTAAACCGGATAAATGGCTGCCGTTTCTGGCGTCTCATTCCTATTTCCCTTCGTTGCTGGAGGTTGGAGTGAAAATTTTCGAATACGAAAAGGGTTTTCTGCATTCCAAACTGCTGATCGTGGACGGGGAAGTGGCTACGGTCGGCACGGCCAATATGGATATGCGCAGCTTTCATTTGAATTTCGAGGTCAATGCGCTCTTGGTGCAAAGCGACAGCGTCGCCAAGGTCGTGAACAATTTCGAGCGTGACCTGCTGTCGGCAAAACTGATCGACAAGCATGATTTCATGAATAAGAGAATTCTGGTGCGCCTTGCGGAATCCGCGGCCCGTCTGTTGTCTCCGCTGCTGTAACACGGGCGGGCAAGGGTTGGCGATAGTCGACCGGCGTATTTTTAGGGTGAGGTAAAGAAGGAGGGTCTTCGGCATGGAACCAACATCGGAACGTAAAACGGAGCATATCCGCCTTTGTCTAGAGGAGCAAGTGAACGCAGAGGGGATTCGCAACGGATTCGAGAAATTTCGCTTTCGCCATAACGCGCTGCCTGAGCTGGATTTCACGGAAATCAACCTGAAGACAATGTTTCTTGGCGCTTCGTTGCGTACACCGCTGCTGATCAGCTCGATGACCGGCGGGAGCCGACTGGCCGGCGAGATCAACACACGCCTCGCCGAAGCGGCGGAACGGCGGGGCTGGTCCATGGGCGTCGGCTCGGTCCGGGCCGCCGTGGAACGGGACGAGCTTGCGCCTACGTTCGCTATTCGGCGGTTAGCGCCGACCATCCCGATCATCGCCAACCTAGGCGCAGTGCAGCTCAATTACGGCTATGGGCCGGAGAATTGCAAGCGTGCGGTGGAGATCGCCGGAGCGGACATGCTCGTGCTGCAT
Source organism: Paenibacillus timonensis (assembly GCF_009725205.1). Lineage (GTDB taxonomy): Bacteria > Bacillota > Bacilli > Paenibacillales > Paenibacillaceae > Fontibacillus > Fontibacillus rhizolycopersici. Next base: position 25,710 of record NZ_WNZY01000016.1, read on the forward strand.
CTGAACAGCTTACAGGAGGTGTTCCAGCCGGAAGGGGATACGAACTTCGGCGGGTTGCTGGAGCGGATCGAGGAGGTCTGTCGCGAGCTGCCGATCCCGGTTGGCGTAAAGGAAGTCGGCTGGGGCATCGACGGCGCTACGGCGAAACGGCTGCGCGAGGCAGGCGTTGCCTTCATCGATGTCGCAGGCGCCGGCGGAACCTCGTGGAGCCAGGTCGAGAAGTTCCGCGGCAGCGACCCTGTGCGCCGCGCGGCAGCGGAAGCATTCGCGGATTGGGGCATCCCCACCGCCGAATGCATCCGCGAAGTGCGGGCGGCGCTGCCGGATGCCGCCCTAATTGGCAGCGGGGGCCTGAACACCGGCGTGGACGCCGCCAAAGCGCTGGCGCTTGGCGCGGACCTGGCCGGGTTCGGCCGGGCGCTGCTCGAACCGGCGGTGCATTCGGAGGAGCGGTTGGACGCGCTTCTGGAGCGCGTTGAGCTGGAGCTCCGCACCGCCATGTTCGGCATTGGCGCCGGCAGCATTCCGGCGCTGCGGGGGACGCCGCGGCTCGTGCGACGCGAGTAGCGCAGGGAGACCGGCCGTGGCCAGATAGAGCAAGGTGTGGGTCCGCTCGTGGGAGCCTGGCCGGCTCTTTGCACGATTATCCCCTTTATTCAGGAAGCGGATGGGATGGAGTCAGGGGAAAGTCGATAGGAGCCAATTGAATCTAATGGAAGTGGATAAGATCGGATAACCGGATAAACCGGATAGGATCGGACCAGGTGGACTCCTGATCTGATTAATAGGGATAATGACTTGTCCGTGGGCTTTTCCATGACCTGATTAATAGGGATAATGGTCAAAAGGGCTGGACAAGAGAATAGGGCCTCCGTTTAAATCCAACTAAACCAGTAAGAATTTCGTTGCAATTCAATAGATTAGCCCTTATATTGAAGGTAAATACCGGTTCGCTAGGACAGCAGCCGGTTCATACTTATTCGACGGCAGAGCCCATACTGAGGTTGGGTATTGATGCAGAGGGGGATGTGGAAATGAAACCTTCATTGTGGAAATGGAACACGAGGACAGTGGTGACCATCGGGATTGGGGCTGCACTGTACGGAGCGACGAGCTGGATTGGCATCCCGATTGCACCGGATACGCAGCTGCGCCCGGCTATTGCCTTGCTGGCGATTTTCGGCGCGCTGTTTGGGCCGATCGTTGGCTTTATCGCCGGATTTATCGGGCATGTCATTAACGATTTAATTACAAGCGGCACTGTCTGGTGGGGCTGGGCATTGGGCTCGGGGATCACCGCAGCGTTTATGGGACTGATTTATTTAGCGAAGGATTTCAACGCTCAGGAAGGGCAGATGAAGAAAAATCACGTTGCCTGGTTCGTCGTGTACGGGATCGTGGGGATCTTCGTTTCGCTGGCGTTTTCCGGGTACTTCGACATCCTCGTGATGGGCGAGCCTAATGACAAAATTGCGGTACAGGTCATCTCTGCGGGTCTGGCGAATCTTGCCGTGTTCCTCATTCTGGGACTGCCGGCGGTGCTGGCTTACGTGAAGCGTAACCGTAACAACTCGAACTTAAGCGTGGACAGATAGGAGCTTACTGAAAAGATGCAAGCAGTCATAACTTTCCGACAGTTCAGTTTCCGCTACAAAAACCAAAGCGAACCTACACTAAAGAATATTCATTTGGAGATCGCACGCGGGGAGAAAATATGGATCGCCGGCCCAAGCGGTTCCGGCAAATCGACATTAGCCCATTGTATCAATGGGCTAATTCCCTTTTCGTACGGCGGTGAGATGTCTGGGCAGCTGCTGCTGGACGGTCAAGACGCCTCGGGAATGACGATCTTCGAACGCAGCCGCCGGATCGGGACGATCTTGCAAAATCCGGATGCCCAATTTGTCGGTCAGACGGTCGGTGAGGACGTAGCTTTCCAATTGGAAAATGAAGCGGCCCCGCATGACGTGATGAAGACGGCCGTCTCTTCTGCGCTGGATCTCGTTGGGATGCAAGCCTATGAGGCGCAAGGACCGCATGAGCTGTCCGGCGGGCAAAAGCAGCAGGTGGCGATGGCCGGTGTATTGTCCACGCAAGCGGATATTTTGCTGTTTGACGAACCGCTCGCGAATTTGGACCCGGCCAGCGGTGCCAAAGCGATGCGGCTGATTGACGAAATTCACCGTAACCAAGGGAAAACGGTGATCTTGATCGAGCATCGGGTCGAAGACGTCCTGCTGGAGCATATCGACCGCGTCGTGGTTATGAACGAGGGGGAAATCGCGGCGATTGGTACGCCGGACGAACTACTGGCCGCGGGCATCCTCCCCCGTTATGGTTTGCGCCAGCCGCTGTACCTGGAGGCGCTGAGTCATGCGGGACTGCCGCTGTCCGGTTTTACCGGTTTGTCCCATCCGGAGAGCCTCAAGCCGACCGAGGATGGCTCCGAGCCGCAGGGACCACCAAGACTCAGCGAATCGCAATTGCGGGATCGGTTGGAGGCATGGTCGACCTCCGTCCTTCCGGCTGCGCGGGGCAGCCTGGGCGAGCCGTTACTTGAGCTCCGGGGCGTTTCCTTCGCCTACGAGCCGGGCATGAACGCGGTAGCGGACGTCACCCTGACTGTCCGTTCAGGTGAAACGGTTGCCTTGCTCGGCAGTAACGGGGCCGGCAAATCGACGCTGTCGGGTTTGATCACCGGCTTGCATAAGCCCGGTTCGGGCGAGATTTGCCTCCGCGGCGAGGTGATCAATGGCTGGTCGATCCGCCGCCGCGGTGAAGAGATCGGCTATGTGATGCAGCATCCCCATCACATGCTGACGCAGCATATGGTGCGGGACGAGATTCGCATCGGCTTGGTCGCGCGCGGCGTACCTGAACCCGAACGAGAGCAGCGTACGGAAGAAGCGCTGCAGATTTGCGGCCTGTATCCGTATCGGAACTGGCCGGTCTCCGCGCTCAGCTTCGGGCAGAAGAAGCGACTCAGCATCGCGGCTATCCTGGCGCTGCAGCCGAAGCTGATGATCTTGGATGAGCCGACGGCAGGACAGGATTACCGGCATTATACCGAATTCATGGAATTCATTAACCGGCTTTCCGGGGAAGGCATGGCCTTCTTGTTTATCACGCACGACATGCATTTGGCGCTGGAGTATGCGGATCGGGCGGCGGTGATGTCGGAAGGACGGGTGATTGCAGAGGATGCGGTAGCCCGGATTCTAGCCGACGGGGAAATCACCTCCCGGGCTAACCTCCGGGAGACGAGTCTGGCGCGATTCGCCCGGGCTCAGGGGCTGGTCTCGCCTTCGCGATTCGTCGAAGCTTTTATCGCCGCAGAGAAGAAGGTGAAACGAGCATGAGTCAAACGAGTGGGTTGTACGTTGCGGGAGACTCTTATTTTCATCGGATGGACGGCGCGGTCAAGCTGATTTTGCTGCTGACCTGGACGGTCGTCACCTTCCTGTTCATGGATTTGCGCGTATTCGCTGTGATGCTGGCTGGCGGAGTCTCGATGCTGCTTCTAACCCGGGTTCCGTTCCGAAAAATGGCGCTGCTGTTCTGGGCGCTCACGGTCTTTACCGTTGTCAACAGCGTCTTTATTCTTCTGATCACGCCTCGCTTCGGCACGACGTTGACCGGAAGCAATACGCCGCTGATTCCGCTCGGATACGATACCGTCAATACGGAAACGTTGTTTTACGTACTGACTTTGTCGCTAAAATACCTGACTCTGCTGCCGATTACGCTGCTGTTCATATTCACGACGCATCCCAGCCGTTTTGCCGCCAGCCTACATAAGCTGGGCGTACCCTACAAGTTGGCTTATGCTGTCAGTATCGCCTTTCGCTACATTCCCGATCTGACCAAGGAGTTCCGTACGATCCTCAACGCGCTGCAGATGCGCGGTCTGGGGATCTCCCGCGGCGACGGTACGCTGGTTCAGCGGGCGCGGAATCTGACGCAGGCCGTCGTTCCGTTGCTGCAGTCCTCGTTGCAGCATATCGAATCGGTCTCCGATGCCATGGATTTGCGAGGGTTCGGTACGAAGCAGCAGAGGACCTGGTATATGGGCACGGTCATGACGGGGTTCGACAAGCTGATTGCGTTGTTGTGCGTTGTTCTGCTGGCTTCCGGAATCTGGCTGAAACGCAGCTTGTTTCAGGGATATTGGTATCCGTTTGGTTAAATGAAATCTCACTAAGGTCCTTTATGGATCGGCAAAGAGAGGGGTACATTTATGGTGCAATTGGTTCCAATGTCGAAGTCGGAGTACCAGGCATTTCGCAGCCGCTCGGTCCGCGAATTTGCGGAAGAAAAAGTCGCTGCCGGTGCCTGGAAGGCCGACGATGCTCCGGCGCTTTCCGAAGCGGCGTTCCGGCGGTTTCTTCCGGGCGATCAGGAGACGGATGGCGCTTATCTGTTCAACGTTAAGGAGAACGATCAGCTCACTTCTGTCGGCCATCTTTGGTTTAATGTGATGGAGCAGGAGAAAGGCCCAGTTGCGTTTATCCTGGATATCCTGATCTATGAAGAATTCCAGGGCAAGGGCTATGGCCAAGCGACAATGACCGCGCTGGAAGAGAAGGTGCGTGAATTGGGATTGAATACGATCGGTCTTCATGTGTTTGGACATAACCAGCGGGCTTATCAGCTGTATCAAAAGATGGGTTATATCGTCACCGACATCCAGATGAGCAAAACCTTGGAGGATCGCGGCTAAAGCGGGACCCGGGAGCGCCGGGACATCGTTATCCTTGAAATATTTCCTTCGTATCGTTACTATGGTTGAAGGAAGATGAGCAATTACATGAATGAGGAGTTGTCAATGATATGGCTTTAAAAGCAGGCATTGTGGGTTTGCCGAACGTGGGGAAATCCACACTGTTTAACGCGATAACCCAGGCGGGGGCCGAATCCGCCAACTATCCGTTTTGTACGATCGATCCAAACGTCGGCGTGGTTGAGGTGCCGGACGAGCGACTCGACAAGCTGACCGAACTGGTCGTTCCGAACCGCACGGTTCCGACGGCATTTGAATTTGTCGATATCGCCGGATTGGTGCGCGGTGCGAGCAAGGGCGAGGGTCTTGGCAACAAGTTCCTGGCGCACATCCGCGAGGTGGATGCCATCGTTCATGTGGTCCGCTGCTTCGAGGACGAGAATATTACGCACGTGGACGGCAAAATCAATCCGATCAGCGACATCCAAACGATTAACCTGGAGTTGATCTTGGCTGACGTGGAGAGCGTGGAGAAACGGATCGAACGCTCCAAGAAAAATATGAAGGGCGGCAATAAGCAATACGCGCAGGAAGTCGAGGTCCTGGAACGGATCAAGGAGGCGCTCTATAACGATCAGCCGGCACGCAGCGTCGAGCTGAGCGAAGAAGAGAAGCTGATCGTCCGCGATCTGCACCTGCTGACCCTGAAGCCGGTCCTGTATGCGGCCAATGTCAGTGAGGACGGCGTGACCGAGGCTGACAGCAATCCTTTTGTGCAGCAGGTCAAAGAATTTGCGGCAGCCGAAGGGGCTGAAGTTGTACCGATCAGCGCCAAGGTAGAGGCGGAGATTGCGGAGCTGGAAGGCGAGGACAAGGCGATGTTCCTGGAGGAACTCGGTCTGAGCGCTTCCGGGTTAGACCGTTTGATTCAAGCGGCTTACCGGCTGCTTGGCTTGTATACGTACTTCACGGCCGGGGTGCAGGAAGTTCGCGCCTGGACCATTCGCAAAGGGATGAAGGCGCCCCAAGCGGCTGGCGTCATCCACTCCGACTTTGAACGCGGCTTTATCCGCGCCGAAGTGGTCTCTTACAATGACCTTGTCGCAGCCGGTTCGATGAACGCAGCGCGCGAACGCGGCCAACTGCGTCTGGAAGGCAAAGATTACGTCGTTCAAGATGGCGATGTCATGCATTTCCGCTTTAACGTATAATTCAACTTTCATACGGCGATGAACCGCTGCCCCAAGAATCGCAAGTGCATGCGAAGCTTGGGGCAGTTTTTTGGTAATTTGCACTATTTTCTCATTCGAAATGGGTTGAATAATGCAGGCGAGTCGGGCATAACTTTGATAAAGAAAGATATACACTTGGGAAAAATTTGCATTGTTTTCATAGTATCGAGTTTGTATACTTAATTCAAGTTTGATTCATTCTTACATCTAGGGGGAGTTTTTTTTATGAGTATGGATTACGCCTTGCACCGCAAGTCCCAATTGGATACCCGGGAACTGCTGTTGCTGGAATCCGAGGTGAAGAGCCAGGGGAAAAACATGATTGTAGCTTACATTCTATGGTATTTCCTCGGCGTTGTTGGGGGCCATCGCTTCTACATGGGGAAAATTGGAACGGCTGTGACTCAGCTGATCTTGTCATTGACGGTCGTTGGGCTGATCGTCACCGGGATCTGGTGGATCGTGGACGCTTTTCTGGTGCACACATGGGTGAAACAGCATAACGCTGAAGTAGAGAACCGGGTCATTGATCGGATCTTCTATGATCGCGGCAGATCTCCGGAGTATCCTATCTAATCATGTTGACCAAAAGCGATCTGACCACGAGCGAACTGTTGCTCCTGAACTCGGAAATGAATAAGCGCGAAAAATCGTTGGGCCTGGCCTACCTGATGCTGCTGGCCGGTCACTTGGGTGTGCATCGCTTCTATCTGAAGCGGATTGCCAGCGGGGTCGTGCAGCTATGCTTATTTATCCTGGCGTTCGTCCTTTATTTTGTGTTTGCCATTGCAGCCGGGATCGAAAGCGTGGATTCACCCGAAACGGCCTATTCGCTGCTATTGCTCATACCGGTCATCCTATTTGGATTGGCACTGACTATCTGGGTTATTGTCGATGCTTGCTTGCTGCCGGGCTTGGTCCGCGACTGGAATGCCAAGCTGGAACAGTCGCTGATCGAACAAATCGCTGCCATACGCCAGACTGCAAGCGCTGCAGCCCAAGATCATCATTGATGCTGGGACGGGCAACCGTTTCGTCTCATCACAAAGCCGCGAATTTCAACGATGTTGTTGAAATTCGCGGCTTTTGTTTAGATTTGGCCCTCGCAGCGGCCGATCCTTCTCTGCCGATAGATAGAGTTGAAGAGCAAAGGCGCAGCAAGCAAGGAGCAGGAGTCCTATGAGGACGAATGACGTTTGCAAGCTGGCGAAAGTGGTGAAGCAGCCAAACAAAAGCGGGTCCATGAACTGGGCAGCCCGGTTGGACATCAGGCGCAGCCCGACTCCGAGTCCTCGTTCCTCCGGCACTGTGGAGACGGCAATCATGGACAGCGTCATGGGTTGGTTAATGCCGAGCGCCAGACCGGTCACGAAGACCAACGCTGCTATCGCATAAAAATTCGTCAGGAACGGTGCGGCGAAGAGCAGCAGGAGGGAGACGGCGAAGGTCAGGAATAAGGTCTTGCCGAAGCCAAGCTTCGCCATAAGCCGCGGATAGATCGGGCGGACGAACAGGGCCGAGAGCGCACCGATGGAGACGAGCAGTCCGACGTGGGTATTGGAGATCCCTAGCGATTCCAGATGCAAGGGTAGATAGGCTGTTCGCACGTCTACAATAAACAATGAGATAAAGGTTGCCAGCAGAATGACCGCGAATTTGCGGTTTTTTAGTAGCTTGAGGCATTGCTCAAACCATCTTTTCTCGTTGCCGGTGGTCGGATTGGCGACGTACGCGGAGGCAGCCTCGAATGCTGCCGTCTCGGCAGGATCTTCCGCAGGACTTGGTTGAGCGCCTTGATCTTCACGGCAACGCCAAGAGGTGAAGATCAGCAGCAGGCTACTCAGGATGTATCCGGCAAACACCATCTTGTAACTAAAACGATCGGCTAAGAATCCCGAGACGATGGGGGCAGTCATTTGGCCGATCGCCATATATAAGGAAAAGGTAGCGAATCGGGACTCGTTCACTTGGGCAGGTCCTTCGGTAACCAGTACCTGGACTGCTAGCCAAACCGCCATTTGACCCAGGCCTGCGATTAACTGGGCTATCGCCAGCGTCCAAGGACCGGCAGAGATCCCATACAATAAACCGCTCAATAACATCATGACGGAACCGACGCGCAGAACGGTGGTCCGGCCGAATCGGTCGGCGATGAAACCGCCGGGGATCGCGGCCAACATGGGCAACAAGGCATAGACAGCCAGCACCATGCCGATCGCAGCGCTCTGCAGCCCTAACGAGGAAGCATACAGGGCGATGATCGGCCGAGTTAAGGAAAAGGCGAACCAATACAACCCGCAAGATAGGGATATCCAGATGAAGTTGCGGCGCATGGCGGGTGAGACGGATAATGTCGATTCCGGCATAGCGGTTCCCCCTTGGCGAAATAGCTGCCCGGACAAAAGGAACCGACAGTCCCAGGGGAGCGGGACTGCCGGTTCCCTTCGATTCCTTGGCCGCTGGTAATGCTATGACATCAGGAGCTTACGGCAGGGAATGCGATCTTGCCGTCGTGCAAGCCTTTTTCGGTTTGATACAGGTAGCTCACCGCTTCTTCTGTGCTGACGACGTCCGCATATTTCGCATTCATGTCGAAGAGGTTGATGGCGTGGGAGGCTTCGCCGCGATCAAACGTACATTCTTCCACGACTCCGACGTAGAAATTATAGGAGAAGGCGTCGATGACTCCGGCACGGACGCAGCCGCCGGTCGTTGTTCCGCAAATCAGCAGGGTGTCGATGCCTAGATCGGTCAAATAGCCGAGTAGAGGCGTGCCGTGGAAAGGCGAAGGCTTCAGCTTCTCGATCACGATATCGCTCGGTTGAGGCCCAATCTCCCGCACGATCTCGTTGCTACCGTAACCGGATACCCCTTCGATCTCTCCGGAACGCGTATTTTTTCTGCGCCAGCCGCCGGCGTCAAAGCCATCGGGCCGTCGATCGACACCCGTCGTGTAGAAGATGGGAACCCGTTGCTCCCTGCCGGCATGCAGCAACTGCTGGATATAGGGGATGGCATCCCAAGCGGATTCGCCGCAGCTGTTGCGCCATTGCTTGACGGAGTCAAGGATGGGTTCTTTCCGGTGTCCGCTAAAGCCGTAGCTGACGTCGATGACCAGAATTGCCGGGCGTGCCCCGAATCCGGCCTTGGCGTCGTACCCGGCGCTGCCGAATACCTGTTTGTCACGATCGGTTAAAAAACGGTCCCAAATTCTCATCTTAATACTACCTCCTTAAGATCATGGATTATTTTACGAACTGCGTATCAACGATATCATCGTAGCCGATGGTTTCGTCTTTAAGCAGTCCGGCGGAACGAACGACGGCTAATCCGGTGTTTACGGCTTCCTCGCTGATCTGACCTGAAAACTCCCACATGGCGTCTTCGTAAGAACGGTCGATGGTTGCTTTGAGCAGTTCTTGGGCCATGGTTGGGAATTCCAACTTGGCGATCTCCATGCTCTCTTCTTTGTTGTCGCGAATAAACTCCAGGCCCTTATGGATGCCTTCTACGAATTTGCGAACGGTGTCGGGGTCCTCAGTAATGTTGTCGAGCTTAATATTGATCGTCGAATAAGCGTAGGGTCCAAGCTCCTGGGGGACATTGTAGAACGGCTCTCCCCAAATGCCTTCCTCGATGCCTTGCGTCAGCATCGGTTCGGTCACGACGGCGATATCTCCTTGATTTTGCTGCAGGACCGCGGGGATCGCTCCGGTATCGACTTCTTTCAGCTTCAGGTCCTTGTCGAGCTCTAATCCCCACTCGCCGGCCAAATAACGGATGATCGAGTTCGGCGTACCTCCGTACTGGGATACCGCGACCGTCTTGCCCTTCATAAAGGCGGCGATATCCGTGCCGGGGTCGAGGTCGGAACGGGCAACCAGATAAACATTACCCCGATTCACGATGTTGACGATAGCGCGAAGTTCCGCTCCTTTAGCCTTGGCGAAGGCGTTGTGCTCGGGACCCCCGATAAAGCCGAAAGCCTGATCGGTTAGTACGGCATTGGTGTGGGCACTTCCGCCCGAAAGGGTCACGGTTTTGACGGTCAGCCCGTCGAAGAAACCTTTGCGGATGGCGATATACAGCGGCAGGTAGCCGGTGCCGTGGACCGGTTCCGCGATCGTGAGCTCTTTGGTTGAACCCGTCTTCGAGTTGTCTGAGGCATTTGCTTCGCTGGAGCTGGCAGGCGTTTCAACTTCGGACTTCTGGGCAGCATTGCCACCGCATCCAGCGACCAGCGCGGTGATAAGTAATACGGCAACCATGTACAACAGGTGGCGTGAGGCAAACGTAGCCTTGGTCATCTTAGATCCCCCTCCGATATCCCTGGTTCTCTTTGTTTTCTTGCAGTTCTCTTATTTGTGGGTGAAGCCCTTGAGCAAAACCTTCTCCAATTTACCGACCAAGAGGTATAGCAGCATGGATAGGATCGACAAATTAAAGATGTTGGCCCAAATCAGACTGATTTCATACGTTTGCCCGGCGTAGAAGATCATACGTCCCAGTCCTTGTTCCGAACCGATATATTCGCCGACGATTGCCCCTGTAAGGGCCAGGCCGATATTAATTCGCAGCGCGGAAATCATCGCCGGAATCGCCGTGGGGACGATGACTTTTCCAAAGACCTGCCGCCTGGAGGCACCCAGCGAATAGACCATTCGGACGAGATCGCGGTCGACGCTGCGCACGCCGTTGTACGTGGTTAATGTGGTGATGACGACGGTGATGGCAAAACCCATGGCGATCTTCGATCCGATGCCGATGCCAAATACAAGAACGATGATGGGGGCAAGAGCCAGCTTGGGCATGGCCTCGAACATGATGATGAACGGCTCGAAAATGCGAGCATAATATTTGGACCACCAGAAGGATAGGCCTAACAGCGTGCCTCCGGCAGTTCCAAGCAAGAAGCCCAGTACGGTGGAGCGGAACGTATAGATCGTATCCTGCCAGACGGAGCCGGTCTGCACGCCGATCCACCAGGTCTGGGCGATATCCGACGGCTGGCTCCAGAAGAAGGCGTTGATCAGCCCTGTACGGGCACCGACTTCCCATAGCAATAAAACTACGAGGAAGACGGCGAATCGTCCGGTGTTCACCAGCCACGTCTTTGGCGTGGCCATCTCGTACTTCAGGGCGTTGGCTCGGGTCCGGGGTGCGCCAGACCTGAGGCTAGCCAGGGGACCGCTGCTTTTTACGATATCCGCTTCGCTTGACATTGCGCATCTCTCCTTTCTTTGAGGGTGGGTCTTAAACGGCTGCTTCCTGTTGGTAGGCTTTTAACGTTTCTTCGGATAAAGTTCGCAGCGCTTCTTCTTTTAATTGGGTAAATTCCGGGGTCGTGATAATTTGCGGTTTACGGGGCCGCGGCAGGTTAATCGTCATATGGCGCTTGATGGTGCCCGGGCGGGAGGTCATAATGTATACCTCGTCGGATAGATAAATCGCCTCTTCCATGTCATGGGTGACAAACAGGATCGTCTTCTGAAAATCGTCCCAAAGATCGAGCAGCCATTCCTGCATCATGGCGCGGGTCTGGGCGTCCAGTGCACCAAACGGTTCATCCAAGAGGATGATGTCACGGTCATACATGATCGTTCTCAGGAGCGCTGCCCGTTGCCGCATCCCTCCGGAGAGCTGGGCGGGGTAATGATGCTCGAAGCCCTTCAAACCGTACTTGTGGAGCAACGGCAGTGCCTTGGCCTTGGCTTCCCGTTTGGGAGTTCCCTGAATTTCAAGACCCAGGATGACATTGTCCAATATGGTGCGCCAGGGAAGCAGCAAATCCTTTTGAAGCATGTAGCCGGTAATGCCGGTCAGTCCGTCCACGCGGTTGCCGTTCACAAAGATGGCCCCCTCCGAGTTCTGAAGCAGCCCGGAAATGATGTTGAACAAGGTTGATTTTCCGCAGCCGCTGGGACCCACGATGCTAACGAAACGGTGATTGGGGATCTGCATGTTGACCGGGCCAAGCGTCTTAACGGGGGAACCGTCGGCCGCTTGATAGGTCTTGCTGACGTTCTCAAGCTCCATTTTGTACGAGTTCATGGTTTGCCACCTCCTTCGTGTTATATTAATAGTAATATACATCACACGATGGAGGTAATAAGAAGTGCTTATGTAAGAATAAATAACACGGAAATGACATTAGCGAGGATCGCGCGAGGAAAAGGCAGGAGATTAGGGGGTCCCGCCATTGCGGAAGCGGATGACTTGCGCGTTGATGCCGGCATGCAAATTTGGAAGCAATTCAAGAATGTTGTCGGGCGCGGATTGATGATAAACGCAATAGAAGCTTTGCCGCAAACGAATTTCAGGAAGAAGGATTCGCTCGATTTCAGCATCGCTGCCGGCCGCCCATAGGGAAGAAACGGGCAAAAAGGAGCAGCCTGTGCCTTGCTCGACCATTTGACGGATCAAATGGGACGTATCCACCTCGATGAGTTGCCGGGGGGACATCCGCAGCGGATGAAAGAGCTCGTGTTCCAGCAATTCCCTCAGCGGCATGTGGCGCTTGAGCAAGATGAAGGGCACTTCCTCCAGATAAGTTACGAGGCTTTGATAGCGAGGGAAACCAGCCTGCTTCGGGCCGATAAAGACGAGTGGCTCTTCGAATAATTTCACGGTACCCAGTTGGGGGAGCGGGGAATAGGTTTGGTTGATAAAGGAGATATCAAGCTCTCCGGAAGCCGTTCGTAAAGCCAGATCCAGCGACTGCCCAGTGTTGATTTTCCATTGGATCACCGACGTCTGCTCTTTCATCGACTGAATAATGGCCGGCAGCATGACATGGGTTAACGAATCTACGATACCGATTCGGAGCTTCTCCTCCAAGGGAGGTTCGGACAGCATGCGGATCGAGTCTTGTCCAGCTTCCAAAGCGCTAAGGGCATATTGAGCGTAGAAGTAGAATTTGCGGCCTGCCTCCGTCAGGAACGCGCCTGATCGTGTTCGATGAAACAAAGGGGCACCGAGCTCCGCCTCCAGGCCGGCGATCCGGAAACTAACGGCGGGTTGGGTTAAGGCAACCTTCTGGGCGGCTTTGCTCATGCTTTCGCTTTCGGCTACGGCAATAAACACTTTGAGATCGAGCATGTCCATGGGCGAGGCCTCCTTTGTAAGGAATCTGGCGTATAAGTGAGATTATTTTACATGAAAAATCGTGCTCCTGGAAGGGGGCGGGCAGGCTAGTCGGTTTGCGCATTTTGTGATATAATAAAAAGTCGTTTATCCCTGTAAGGTAATGGCTGCGGATGAGCGGCTTTTTATAAAGATAAAGTGATTGAATGAAGAGAGGTGACATCCCTTGTTGGACCGACTACAATCCCTAGCCGACCGTTACGAGAAGCTGAGTGAGCTGCTTTGCGATCCGGATGTGGCGAACGACGCCAAACGACTGCGGGATTACTCCAAAGAACAATCGGATTTACAGCCGGCTTATGAGGCGTACACCGAATATAAGAATGTCGTCGAAGAGCTGGAAGCCGCTAAAGTCATGCAGGCCGAGAAGCTGGATGATGAAATGCGCGAAATGGTGAAGATGGAGATCGAGGAACTCAGCACACGTCAGCAGGAGCTGGAAGAGAAGATTCGCGTATTGCTGCTGCCGAAGGATCCGAACGACGATAAGAACGTCATCGTGGAAATTCGCGGTGCGGCCGGAGGGGACGAAGCGGCTTTGTTTGCCGCCGATTTGTACCGGATGTATACGCGGTATGCCGATTCTCAAGGCTGGCGCATCGATATTATGGACATGAATGAAAGCGACCTGGGCGGTTTTAAAGAGGTTATCTTTATGATTAACGGCCGAGGCGCATATAGTAAGCTGAAGTACGAAAGTGGTGCGCATCGCGTGCAGCGGATTCCTTCGACGGAATCCGGTGGTCGGATTCACACGTCAACTTCGACGGTAGCCGTTCTGCCGGAAGTTGAAGACGTAGATATTGAAATCCTCGATAAGGATATCCGTGTCGATACGTTCTGCTCCAGCGGGGCGGGCGGCCAATCGGTCAACACGACGAAATCCGCCGTGCGGGTGACGCATATCCCGACCGGCATCGTGGCGACTTGCCAAGATGGTAAATCGCAGAACTCGAACAAAGAAAAGGCGCTGCAGGTGTTGCGTGCCCGGATCTTCGATATGAAGCGACAGGAAGAGGAAGCGAAATACGCTGGCGAGCGGAAGAGTAAAGTCGGCACCGGGGATCGCAGTGAGCGGATCCGGACCTACAACTTCCCGCAAAGCCGGGTAACCGACCACCGCATCGGCCTGACCTTGCATAAGCTGGATCAGGTGATGAACGGCGAGATCGGTGAGATCGTATCGGCGTTGACGATTGCCGAACAAGCCGAACTGATGGATAAAGGAGAATAACGTTTTGCACAGCGAAGGATACCGGATGTCCGGTGCAATGACGATTTGGGAAGCCCGTAAAGAGGCTTCTTCTTTTTTAGCGGCGGCCGGCGTGAGGGAGCCGGAGTCGAACGCGGAGCTGCTGCTCCGCCATGTGCTGGGCCTTGCGGGCGCGGCGTATTTGGCCGCGCTTCGTGACCCGTTCCCGGCGGACAAGCAGGACACCTGGGAAACGGTGGTCCGCCGCAAAGCGGCGGGCGAGCCAGCGCAGTACATTATCGGGGAGCAGGAATTCTACGGGTTGACCTTCCAGGTCAACCCGGCGGTGCTGATCCCCCGACCGGAAACGGAGCTGCTCGTGGAGCGCATCGCGTTGGAAGGCGATGCGCTGTGGCCCGGCGGCGCGCCGTACGCCGCCGACATCGGCACCGGCAGCGGCGCGATTGCCGCGGCCCTGGCTCATCTGCGCCCAGCCTGGCGCGTTGCGGCGAGCGATATCTCGCCGGACGCTTTAGCGGTGGCGCAGGACAATGTCCGGCGGCTCGGCCTTGCCGTGGCGTTCAAGCAGGGGGACCTGCTTGAACCGTTCGCCGGCGAGCCGCTGGACATCGTGGTGTCGAATCCGCCGTATATCCCGGCGGAGGACATCCCGCACCTGCAGCCGGAGGTGCGGGACTTCGAGCCGCGCGGCGCGCTGGACGGCGGTCCGGACGGGCTCATGCCCTACCGGACCCTGATGGCGCAGCTCGCGCTGCTGCCGCGGCCGCCTCGCCTGATCGGCTTCGAGCTCGGCCAGGGCCAGGCCGCCGACGTTGCGGAGCTGCTCCGCGCCGCCGGCCATTGGGACGAGATCGTGACGGTTCCCGATCTCGCCGGCATCGACCGCCACGTGCTGGGCATCGCGCGGGGACGTTAGCCCTCGCTTACACGCGACTCTATGAAAATAGGTGAAGCTCCTCAACCAAAAGCCGCTCACTTTGAGAGGGTAGTTTCATAGAATGTGGTATCTCAAGCCGAAAGGAGGAGATTCCACATGGCATTCACATTGACGTATCCGTATGCGCAAGCCGCCGGCGTCGGCCAAGGTTATTTCGTGGCTGCCGATCCGCTTGGCCCAACCGGGATCGTAACGGTAGCGGCTACACTCGGTAACGTCGAGCTTCGCATTACCCGGTATAATGCACCGGTTTTTATTCAGACCGTGACCCAAGGCAGCACGTTTACCGTTGAACTCGGCAACATTCAAACCATCGGTATTTTCGCGCTGACCGCCGCCACGGGGACCTTGACTCTCATCACTCCCGTTTAACTTGCGTTCCCCCATTTTCCCCTTCTTATCCCGACCCCCATTTCGGGCGCCGACGCTTGCGTCGGCGTTCTTTTTTTGCGCCGTTGAAGAGAGAAAAAACGTCTCCGGGTAAAAATAACCTTAAAAGGGGAAACCTTTTGCTGGTTTCACCCGTTATTTGGGTCGAAGGGCTCATTTGTAGTTGAGCGGGGTTTCTTTTAAAGTAAAGATACGGGGTTTCTAGATAAAGAAAAGAGGATGTTCATGCTGAGCAAACTGAAAAAAATCGATTACTCCATCGTCTTGATCTTGCTGTTGCTCATGGTCATCAGTATCGCGGTGCTGTACAGCGCCACGTCGCATACCCAGTATCACGGCTACCACCTTCGCATGCTGGCGTATTATGCGCTGGGGTTTGTCGTATTTTTTGGCGTCTCCATTCTCGACTATCGGCTGCTCGTCAAATATGCGCCTTATTTCTATCTGTTCGGCTTCGGGCTGCTGGTCGTCGTTATGTTCATCGGGAATACGTATTACAACGCCAAGGGATGGCTGACGATTCCGGTCATTAACCAAAGCTTTCAACCGGCGGAATTCTTTAAGCTGTTGCTGGTCATCTTCCTCGGGTTTATGTTGCTTCGCAAACGCAAACCCCGGCTTTCGTTCTGGCGCGACGTCGTGCCGATCTGCCTGTTGACCTTTGTCCCGTTTGTCGCCGTGATGGCGCAGAACGATTTGGGAAATGCGCTTAGCTATGTCATCATTTTGGCGGGCATGCTGTGGATCGGGAACATTAAATACTGGCACGCCCTGATCGCCCTCGTGATTTTCGCGGGTTCGGTGATCGGCGGAATTACCGCCTATAAGACCTATCACGACCAAGTGTACAATTTCTTCGTCGAGATCGGTCGGGAGCATTGGATCAGCAGAATCGATCCCTGGCTGATCCCCGAGAAAGCGTCGGAGGACGCTTCCTATCACACCCGGAACGCCAAGCTGGCGATCGCCTCTGGGGGGATGACCGGGGAAGGGTACATGAAAGGGGAGACGGTTCAATCGGAGCGCGTGCCGCTTACGTATTCGGACTCGATCTTTGTGGTGATTGCCGAGGAATTTGGCTTTATCGGAAGCTCGGCACTATTGTTGCTGTATTTCGTGCTGATCCATAGGCTCATCTTGATATCCCTCGAGAGTCGCGAGGCGAGCGGGCCGTTCCTCATCGTGGGGATCGTCGCGATGCTACTGTATCAGATCTTCGAAAACATCGGCATGTTCATCGGCCTTATGCCGCTGACGGGCATCACGTTGCCCTTCATCAGCTACGGCGGGACCTCGCTGCTGATTAATATGGCAAGCATCGGCGTAGCGATGAGCATCCGGATTTACGGCCAAGAGAAGGAAGAGGACAACCCGGTGCCGGCGGCGTCACCGTCTTCGCGTTACGCCTTGCTGAGAACCAAGCGACGGCCGGAGAAGCAGGGGTGAGCGAGGGGCGCGTGAGGTCATTTTGAGTTGGTGTGAGGTCATTTTGGACCGGGACGGGATGTGCGACTTCGAATAGAGTTACTTGATCACCTTATTTTTGCGCGGTGCAAGGATATCGCCGAAATAAGGTGATTTTTTATGCTTATTTCCGGATGCGGTGGCTATAATAGCGGATTTGAAGGGGGATAAGGTGAAAGTTTCATCTTATTTGGCTCGAAAAGGGGAGATCAGCGGAAATAGGGTGATTTCTTCACTCTATTTTTCGCGGGCAAAAATTTACTAGATTCCAAGGTTTAGAAGTCTCTTAACCGGACATACTGATAGACATCAGCTGCTGAAATACCGGTTTTGGTTAGGAGCAAGAAATCATGAGCCAACGTACACCTTCCCGTAAAAAAATCGCCCTTTTCTTCTTTTCTATTGTGATGTTGTTGATGTCCTGGGAGGGACAGATGGTTGATACCGCCGCTGCGGCAGGCACGCAAGGGGTCATTCCGCAGGAATCCATTCGGCTGCGCATTCTGGCGAATTCGGACGGAACCGGCGATCAGCTCGTCAAACGCCGCGTCCGCGATGCTGTGGTTGAGCAGATGAATGGCTGGGTTGCCGAGTTGGAAAATCCGCAAAGCTTGGAGGAGGCCCGCCGGGTGATCCGCGATCATCTGCCTGCCATCGAGGAGCAAGTCGGTCAGACGCTCAAGCAATATGGGAAAAGCTACGATTATCAAGTCGAGCTCGGTACGGTTCCCTTTCCGACGAAAATGTACGGCGGTGCGGTGTACCCGGCCGGCAATTATGAAGCATTGCGCGTGACGCTTGGCGAAGGGAAAGGGAAGAACTGGTGGTGCGTGCTGTTTCCGCCGCTATGCTTCATCGACGCCGGTAGCGGAGATGCACTGGCGAAGGATGCAGGGACGGCCACGATCGCGAAGGCTTCGGCTGAAGGGATCTCGGGGGATGCCGTTCAGGTCGAGCCAGAACAAACAGAGGTGCGGTTCTTTCTGTGGGACATGCTGGTGAATTTCTGGAACTGGATTACAAGTTTATTTGTTTAGTGGTTCATAGGATGAGATACCGTTCGGAGGAATCCGGGCGGTTTTTTTGTGGGCTTCGCCGGGACGGGCTATGCGCATGGACGGGTTCGGGTATAATAGTAGAATATCGATATTGAACAGTTTGGGATGAGCGAGAATGAACCGAAATGAATCTATTGAAAATAAAGCCCGCGGCGCAGTGGATTTGCCCGCGCTGGGAGAGGTGGCTGCAAAGTCGACACGTTCGTGGAGGGTAGAGCCTGGAACGGGGTTCGCAACCTCTGGGGGACAAGTTGCTGATGCCGGCGTGTCGGAAGTTCCGGCGACGGGGGAGGCGGCGGCTGCCCTGAAGGAAGCCGCCGCGGTGTTAGCCTCTGGCGGGACGGTGGCGTTTCCGACGGAGACGGTGTACGGGCTTGGCGCAGATGCGCGGAATACGGCGGCGGTGGAGGCGATTTTTGCCGCCAAGGGCCGCCCCTCCGATAATCCGCTGATCGTGCACATCGCCGACATGAGCCAGCTGAACGGACTCGTCACGGAAGTGAACGAGACGGCACGGCGGCTCATGGAGGCGTTCTGGCCCGGGCCGCTGACGCTGGTGCTGCCCGTGGCCGAAGGCGCCGTCTCGCCGCGCGTGACGGCGGGGTTGTCCACCGTGGGCGTGCGCATGCCTGCCCACGACGTGGCGCTGCGGCTGATCGCCGCAGCGGGGTGCCCGGTGGCGGCGCCCAGCGCCAACCGGTCGGGGCGACCGAGCCCCACGCTGGCGAGCCACGTGGGCGAGGACCTGTCCGGCCGCATTGACGGTATCGTCGACGGCGGGCCCACCGGGGTGGGCCTGGAGTCGACGGTCGTGGAAGCCGGCCGGGACGGGGTTGTCACCGTGCTCCGCCCAGGCGGGATCACGGTAGAGCAGCTCGCCCGCGTCGCGGGCGCGGGCGTGCGGCTGGACGCCGCCCTGCAGCCGGAGGCGGAAGCGGGCGGCGGAGCGGCCCCGGGCCCGGCGGCTGCGCCGCGCGCGCCGGGCATGAAGTACACGCACTACGCGCCGCAGGGCGTGCTGCGCATTGTGCGCGGGTCCGCCGACCGGGTGGCGGACCGCATACGGGCCGAGCTCGCGGCGGCCGCGGCGCGCGGAGAGAAGACGGGCGTGCTCGCCTTCGACGAGCGCCTCCCGTCTTACCGCGCCGACTGCGCGCTATCGCTCGGCCGCGAGGCCGAGCTGGAGACGGCGGCGCACCGTCTCTACGCTGCGCTCCGCCGCTTCGACGAATGCGGCGTCACTTACATCCTCGCCGAAGCCTGCCCCGAGGAGGGGCTTGGCTCGGCGGTGATGAACCGGCTGCTGAAAGCCGCCGGTCACCGGGTGATCGAGGCCGGCGGAGATTTGGATTAGGGCAGGGGGTGAGACGGACATGATCCGTATCGGCCTGGCCGGCTGGGGGGATCATGACGATTTATATCCTGCCCGGACGCCGGCCAAAGACAAGCTCGCTTGGTACGCGAAGTATTTTGATGTGGTGGAGGTCGACAGCTCTTTTTACGCTGTGCTGGGAGAAGAAGTGTATCGCCGTTGGTTGGCTGAGACACCGCCAGATTTCACGTTTATTATCAAGGCTTATCAGGGGATGACCGGCCATAGTCGGGGCAAATCGCCGTTTGGCGGGCCGGGCGATATGTTCCAGGCTTATCTGAACTCGATCCGCCCGGTGGTGGAAGCCGGTCGGCTTAAGGCCGTGATGTTCCAATTCCCGCCCTGGTTCGACCGTACGCCGGAGCATGTCCGGCAGTTACGGGCCATCCGCAAATGGATGGGGAACTTGCCGGTGGCACTGGAATTTCGCCATCAAAGCTGGTTCGCGGGGGACAACCAGGAGCGCACGCTGGATTTCATGCGCCAAGAGGGTTGGATTTATATCGTTTGCGATGAACCTCAGGCGGGGCAGGGTTCAGTCCCTACAGTGCTGGAACCGACGGATGCCGAATTGACGATCGTCCGTATGCACGGCCGAAATGCCGTGGGCTGGAGCCAAGCGGGCGCATCCAATTGGCGGGAGATCCGCACGTTATACCGCTACTCTCGAGAGGAGCTTCTAGAGTGGACCGAGATGCTAATCCAGTTACTCGGGAAAGGGACGAACGAGATCTGCATGCTCTTCAACAACAACTCTGGCGGGGATGCAGCTGTTAACGCCCTGGAGATGATGGATTTGCTGGGTCAATCGCCACGCGAGCTTCCGCCGCGTCAAATGGATCTGTTTGGCGGCTGGGAGGATGAATGAGCAGATTCCTTAACCCGATGAATCGTTGAATGGGATATTCGTCCACATCGTTCGTTTGCGGCTCGTTCGGCGCTGGATTGCGAAAATAGCGGTAGAAAGTGGCGTTATTTATAGAGAGGGAGCCTCGTATTGGGGAAATAGCGGTATTTTAGGACGTTATTTCTATGGATATCGGGGTGCCAGCCTCCTAAGGAGGGGAATAGCGCCACGAATTACCGCTATTTCTATGAAAACCTCGAATTTCGAGAAAATAACGCCACGAATTACCGCTATTTCACAGACAGGCGGGGCGAGCGGGGGGATTGTAACGCCAAGGAGGTACCCTCACGGCTTGCTATCGATCGGATAGCCTCACGGCTTGCCCTCGAGTGGACAGCTCTGCGGCTCGCTCATACTCGAGTGGATAGCCTCACGGCTTCGCTCATACTCGCGCGGACAGCCTCGTGGTTCCGCCCTCCCCGCCGCCCCGCCGCCCCATCCCCCTATCCTGCCACTCAAGCCCCCACGCCTCACACTCCCGATCCGCCCATCTCCTCCTCACAAGTTTTGATAGAACTCCAGCAAGGCCGCTAACCGTCTTCCGCCATAATCTCCCAATCCCGCTCTCCCGCCAAGTCATGAACCGGGAACTGTCCGCATATGGTTGTACAAAAGACTGGACAAAAGGGGATTCGGTTATGACGGAGGCTTATGAGCGGCTGGGAGAGCTGTTGACGATCCTGCTGATGGCGGCTGCGTTAGGAATGGACGCGTTATCGCTGGGCGTCGGCATCGGCATGAAGGGGGTCCGCCGCAAGGACGCGCTCCGCATCGGAACGATGGTCGCTCTCTTTCACGTGCTTATGCCTCTGCTTGGCATTGCGGCGGGGCAATATGTCGGCGCGCTGCTGGGAAGCCTGGCGCGGTATGCCGCGGGAGGGCTGCTGTTCCTGCTCGGAGCCCATATGATCCTCAGTTCGATTAAAGGCAGCGGGATGCAGTCGATTAACCACCGAACCTGGTTTGGCGTGCTGCTGTTTTCGCTTAGCGTCAGCATCGATTCTTTTTCCGTGGGCGTGTCACTTGGGATGTTCCATGGAGATTGGCTGCTGACCGTCCTGGCCTTCGGTTTTTTTGGCGGCGTCATGTCTTTGGTGGGGCTTGCGATGGGACGAGGCGTGGGGCGTTCGCTTGGCGATTACGGCGAGGCGGCAGGCGGGGCGATTTTGCTAGCTTTTGGATTGCTGTTCATCTTTTGAAACTACGGCTTTTCGTGTTAAAATAAAGGTCCAAACGCGGGAATGCTCCCGCTTAACCTGGAGGTGAAAGGGCATGCGCATCTTATTTGTTTGTACCGGGAATACCTGCCGCAGCCCGATGGCCGAAGGCATGCTGCGTAAGCTGGCGCGAGACCGGGGGCTGGATGTGCAGGTTCGTTCGGCCGGCGTGGCCGCCATGAAAGGCAACACCATTTCCCATCATGCGGGAGCCGTTTTGCGGGATCGGGGGATCACGGATGCCTTTGAATCCACCCCTTTATATGCCGAATTGGCGGATTGGGCCGATCTGATCCTGACGCTGACGCAAGGGCATAAACGACAGGTTGTTCATTCTTTTCCGGAGACAGCCGATAAAATATTCACGTTAAAAGAGTACGTCGAGGACGACGTCTCCATTATAGCCAATCTGGAGGAGTTCCGGCGGTTGGCGGCGGACCGGGAGTTGGCCCGGGCGCTGGGCAGCGAGTGGTCTGCGGCGCAGCAACGACGGCTCGATGAGCTGCAGCAACGGTTGCCGGCCTACGACATTTCCGATCCGTTTGGCGGTTCGCGGGTGGATTACGACCGGGCGGCAGCCGAGATTGGGGCCGCACTGGAGAAGCTGATCGCCAAACTGGAGCGCGGCGAGGGGCATTAAACCTGTTGCATTTGCCCCGTCGATGCTTTATTCTAAGAGCAGAAGATTTTAGTTCCGATGTAACTGGCGACAAGAGTGGATCAAACCACGATGGAGCATCGGATTATACGGCCGGTCGCCTGGGCAAAGAGCACGACGCGCGTGAGCTGCGTTATGCTCTTTTTTTGTTGGGTGGTCATGTGTTGTGGGGGAACATCCTCCGTTTGCGGCAAGCCTTTCTCTGTTATAATAAGGACAGACTATGTTTACATGTTCTTGGTTGGTGGAGAAAGGAGCGGGCATCAAATGGAGCAGGAAGAGCTCGGAACGATTCGGACGCAAGTGGCAGCGGTCGCGGAGGAAGTTGCCGCCGCAGCTAACCTGGGTCCGGGAAAACTGCTGGTCGTTGGAGCCAGCACCAGCGAAGTGGCGGGTAAACGAATCGGCACGGGCGGAGCTGAAGATATCGCGTCCGAGTTATGGGCCGGGATCGAGCAGGTCCGGGCTAAATATGGCTTCGACGTTGCGTTTCAATGCTGCGAGCATTTGAACCGTGCGCTGGTGGTTGAACGCACGGTGCTGGAGCGGCTTTCGTTGACGGAGGTAGCTGCGGTGCCTGTACCGAAGGCGGGCGGATCGATGGCCGCGGCGGCCTATCGGCGTTTGTCGGCTCCGTGCCTGGCGGAGATGCTCGAAGCCCATGCCGGGATCGATATCGGCGAGACGTTAATCGGCATGCATTTGCGACGAGTGGCGGTGCCGTTTCGTCCTTCGTTGCGCAAGATTGGGCAGGCGCGCGTTACGGCAGCCACAACTCGTCCGAAGCTGATCGGCGGGGAACGGGCCGTTTACGCGCTTCCGCTGGATTCGGATTCCACACTTTGCGAGTAAGATGGGATATTCATTATAAGGGGGATAACGGAAGATGGAAAATTTGAGAAATCAAGATCCAGCGGTGCTGGAGGCTATGAATTTGGAGCTGAAGCGTCAGCGCAACAATATTGAGCTGATCGCTTCCGAGAACATCGTCAGCGAGGCGGTGATGGAAGCGATGGGTTCCGTGCTCACGAACAAATACGCCGAGGGATATCCGGGCAAACGCTATTACGGCGGTTGCGAACGTGTCGATATCGTGGAAAATATCGCTCGCGACCGGGCCAAAGAATTGTTTGGCGCCGAGCATGCGAACGTGCAGCCGCATTCCGGTGCGCAAGCGAACCTGGCGGTTTACCTTGCCGCGATCAACACCGGCGACACCGTGTTGGGGATGAACCTCGCGCACGGCGGTCACTTGACCCACGGCAGCCCGGTTAATGCGTCCGGCTTGTTCTATAATTTCGTGGCGTACGGCGTTCAGGAAGATTCGTTCTTGATCGATTACGACGAAGTGCGCAAAGCGGCGTTTAAGCATCGCCCGCGCCTCATCGTGGCTGGAGCGAGTGCGTATCCGCGGATTATCGATTTCGAAAAATTGGCTTCCATCGCAAACGACGTGGGCGCTCTTTTCATGGTCGATATGGCGCATATCGCCGGACTCGTAGCTGCAGGACTGCATCCGAACCCGGTACCGCATGCTCATTTTGTGACGACAACAACGCATAAGACGTTGCGCGGTCCGCGCGGCGGGATGATTTTGTGCAAACAGCCATGGGCTGCTGCGGTTGATAAAGCGGTATTCCCGGGGACGCAAGGCGGGCCTCTGATGCACGTGATCGCTTCCAAAGCGGTTGCGTTGGGCGAAGCGCTTCAGCCTTCTTTTAAAACCTATGCGGAAAACGTTGTGAAGAACGCCAAAGTTCTGGCGGAAACGCTGATGGCCGAAGGCTTGAACATTGTCTCCGGCGGCACGGATAACCACCTGATGCTGGTGGATACACGCAACCTGAACATCACGGGCAAAGACGCCGAGCATGTGCTCGACTCGATCGGGATCACCGTGAATAAAAACGCGATTCCATTCGACCCAACCAGTCCTTTCGTCACTAGTGGGATCCGGATCGGTACGCCGGCTGCTACATCGCGTGGCATGGATGAGGAAGCGATGAAGGAGATCGGCCGGATTATCGCGGTCGTGCTGAAATCGCCGAAGGACGAAGCACTGCTGGACAAAACTCGCAAACAAGTGTCCGAGTTGACCGACCGTTACCCGTTGTACCCGAACCTGAAATATTAAGAATTCGCCATAACAAAGCCAGGAGCTAACTGCTCCCGGCTTTTTTGTGTTTAAGATGGAGGTTATTCCCTCTCTTTGATCGCCATGACGCGAAGTCGACTGGTATCCAGCATCCACTGACCTTCCTTATATAAAGCGGGTTTTGCGAGGGAGACTATGGCATCGTACAGGGGAGCTCTCTCAGAAGATGGGATTCCGGTGAAAAAATAGTCAGCAAAGCTGTCGAGCCACTTTCTTACGGCCTCTTCCCCTTTCAATGGTGTGGGAAGGTCGAGATGCCGGGCGAACGTAACGCGGAAGCCGACTCGTTCCAGCAGGCTAGCGTACTCCCCGATGCTGGGGTGATACCAAGGATTTCGCCCCTCCCAAGGATATCCATGTGTTTTCATCACCTGCTCGATAGCTCGGGTCAACGCGGCGACATTGCCTTTTCCCGCGAATTCGACCGCCAACCGGCCGCCTTTCCGCAGGGCGAGGCGGATCGTTTCGGTAACGGCAGGCGCATCCTGGATCCAATGCAAAGCGGCATGGGAAAATACGGCGTCATAGTGTCTGTCGCTCCGGTAATGCCGAGCATCTCCGACTTGAAGGTCCAGCTCGGGATACCTCTGTTTCGCGCGATGGATCATTTCTTCGGATGCATCAATTCCGGTGGGGATGGCTCCGGCGGCAGCAATAGCTGCCGTGAGATCCCCATTCCCGCAGCCAAGGTCGAGAATACGTTCGCCCGGCAGCGGATGCAGCCAGGTTAACAGCTCGACGCCCGGTCTGGAGGTTGCATGCCGATGATCGTGAGAATTGGGTTTGCTTGTTGAGCGGTTAGGGGGTTCGTTCATCCGTTCCTCCTCCATGCCTCCAGATTCAGTTCATTATTCAGTGCCGCGGCGGCCATTGCTCCAGAGGAGGCTGCCGCGATGGCCTGGTGTCGCATCGTTACGGCGTCTCCGGCGCTAAATACTCCCGGTACGGTCGTTCTCCCCAATTCGTCAACGATGATCGTTCCCGTTTCGGTGACCTGGCAACCCAAGGATTGGGGGAGGTTAGAGCCGATCGCCAGGTCGGGACGGAAGAAGATTCCCCTGCACGATATCGCTGTGCCATCCTCGAGTACAACTTGCCGCACAATCCCGTCTTCTGATTCGATGGAACGAATCTTTGCGTCGTGGAGAGGGACGCCGTGCTGCCGTAAATCCTCGCGATCCGCGTCCGTCAGCCCGTCAGGGCCGTTCGTGCATAACGTGAAGCGGTCTGTCCAACCGGAGATCAACGGGATGAAGTGCATGGCGTCTGCCCCTCTCGAAATGATAACCAGTGGCTCATCGCGTAATTCCCAACCGTCACAGTAGGGGCAAACGAAGGCGCTCCGACCATAAACCTCAGTGAGACCCGGGATATTCAGCGGTTGATCCTTCATGCCAACGGTGAACAGCAGCTTCTTGCTGCGGAGGGTGATTCCCTTGGCGGTTGTGATCTGGAAATGACCGTCCGCCCCGTCGGCGGATTGAACAGCTTCTTCAATAAATGTGATGCCGGGATAGCGGACGATTTGCTCCTTTGCAAGCCGTCGCAACTCACCCGGGGGAATTCCGTCGCGAGTAAGAAATCCGTGAGCCTCTCGCGTCACGCGGTTGCGGGGTTTTCCTTCATCGATCACTACCGCTTTCTTACGAGCTCTGCCCAACATGAGGGCGGCGTTTAAACCGGCGGGCCCACCTCCAATAATGACGGCATCATACAGAGTTTTATCCATCTTTACTGCACCTCCATAGATCTTTAATATCTATAATTAAACGACAAGAAGTGTCGGATCACTTCTTGTCCGCAAGGGATCTCCGAGCCGTAACGGCTGCATCAACCACCGATTGGATCGTATGCTCTTGCAAATACCGATTCAGTTGTTGCTCAGCGCCATCCATGACCTGCTTTACCAGGCATACGCATCGTGCTGGATCATGATCGGCTTGGCAACGGTCGTCGCGTTCTTCATCAGCCAGCAAACGATGCTGATTCGATTCCATATTCGAACATTCGAATAAATGCTGCCGACCTTCGATGACTTGGATTACCTCAAGAAAGGTGATCTGATCCGCAGGCCGAGCTAACTCGTAACCGCCGTTCACCCCCGGTACCGCGCGGACGATGCCGTCCTGCCGCAGTTTGGACATGATTTTGGAGAGATAACTTTCCGACACGCCAAGCATTTCAGACAATGACTTGATACCGACGTTCTGGCGCCGTTCCGCATTCGTTAAGTGAATGAGGGCGTGCAGCGCATAATCGGTGCTTTTGGAATATTGCATGGACGGTCCCTTCCTTTGAATGATTATGGACTTAGTGTATCCATAATATCGGATGGGTATCCCGACTGTCAAGGGCTCTCGGATGAATGGGGCTGATTGCAAGTGGGTTGCTTCATATATAAGCGGTTTCTTTTTGACGGCTTTGCAACATGTTGTAGCGAGGGTGAAAATGCCAACTTGGAGTGATATAATAGACAAGATTTGTGGAGCGTTCGAAGAATGGGAACGAGATGGCAAGTAAAGACTTAGCTATAAAAGCGGAGGGACGAACGAAATATGCGAAAATTGGTGGTATGCGATCACCCCTTGATTCAACACAAACTGACTTTTATCCGTGACATGCGGACTAACACGAAGGACTTTCGTGAACTGGTGGATGAAGTAGCTACCTTGATGGCGTACGAAATTACGCGGGAGATCCCGCTGGAGTCGATTAAAGTGCAAACGCCGGTGGCTGAGGCGGAGTCGAAGGTCATTTCCGGACGGATGCTGGGGCTCATTCCGATTCTCCGGGCTGGACTGGGTATGCTGGACGGGGTCTTGAAATTGCTCCCTGCGGCAAAAGTCGGTCATGTCGGGTTGTTCCGGGATCCGGAAACGCTGCAACCGGTGGAATACTACATCAAGCTGCCTACGGACGTACAGGAGCGTGAACTGATCGTGATCGATCCGATGCTGGCTACCGGGGGATCCGCCATTGCGGCAATTACCGCTTTGAAGAATCGCGGCTGTACCCAAATCAAGATGATGAACCTGATCGCTGCGCCGGAAGGTGTTAAGGCGGTCCATGATGTGCACCCTGACGTAGATATCTACGTGGCGGCTTTGGACAGCCACCTCAACGAACATGGCTATATCATTCCGGGCTTAGGCGATGCCGGCGACCGGTTGTACGGCACGAAGTAAACTAGTTTGGGTTGGAGACCGCTCTAACGGAACCCAAAGCCCTTATTTCGACCATTTCTCGTGTTTTATGATGCTAACGGAACCCAGGGCCCTTATTTGTCCTTTGGGCAACAATTTCGGGTCGTTTTCAGGTAAATAAGGTCTCCTAGTTCCGTTAGAATCGAAAACCTAGTGTTTTAGGTCAAATAAGGTCATCTGGTTCCGTAACAACGGAGTGCCGGCTGAATTCAAGATTCGACGTCGAGCTCGCACCTCTGAATCGGCATCGTGATGGAAAGACGATTTTATAGGTTATCGTTTCAATCAAAGTTTTAAAATCGGGTTTCCAGCGTCGAGAAGGTTGGATGAAGCTAGGGAGGGAGTAGCGGAGCGTAGCTGAAAGCTACGTGAGCAACGGAGCGACCGGCTGAATTCAAGATTCGACGTCGAAATCGCATCTTTGAACTCGCATCGCGATGGGAAGACGATTTTAAAATTACCTCTATAAGGAAGGAATTGAGTAGGGTGGGTAAGATTAAGGTAATGACCATCTTCGGCGTCAGACCCGAAGCGATTAAGATGGCACCGTTGATTCTCGAGCTCCAGAAGCATCCTGAGCAGATCGAATCGGTCGTTTGCGTGACGGCCCAGCATCGGGAAATGCTCGACCAGGTGTTGGATGTTTTCAAGATCGTCCCGGATTATGATCTGGATGTCATGAAGCCGAATCAGACGTTGAACGAAATTACGATTCGCGTGCTTCAAGGGTTGGAAGGCGTCCTCAAAGAGGCCAAGCCGGATATCGTGCTGGTGCACGGGGATACATTGACCACATTCCTGGCGAGTTATGCCGCCTTCCTGCAGCAAATTAAGGTGGGGCATGTCGAAGCCGGCCTGCGTACTTGGAACAAGTTGTCGCCTTATCCGGAAGAAATGAACCGTCAGTTGACCGGCGTTTTGGCCGATCTGCACTTTGCTCCGACGGATTGGTCGGCAAGTAATTTGCGCAAGGAAAATAAGCCGGAGTCAGCTATATATGTCACAGGCAACACGGTTACGGATGTGTTTCAATATACAGTACAGCCGAATTACACGAACTCTGTGCTGGACTGGGCCGCCGGAAAGCGGCTTATTTTGATGACGGCGCACCGTCGCGAATCGCAAGGCGAACCGCACCTGAACATTTTCCGTGCCGTGAAGCGAATTGCCGATGAGTTCGAGGATGTAGCCATCGTGTATCCGGTCCACCCAAGCCCTGCGGTGAGGGAGCCGGCTTACGAAACTTTGGGGGATCACCCTCGTATTAAACTTATCGATCCTTTGGATGTAGTGGATTTGCACAACTTCTATCCTCATACGCATTTGATACTTACGGATTCGGGCGGTTTGCAGGAAGAAGCGCCTTCTTTTGGCGTTCCGGTGCTTGTGCTTCGCGATACGACGGAACGTCCCGAAGGGATCGAAGCGGGAACGCTGGAATTGGTCGGCACAAATGAGGAGATGGTTTATGAGCGGACAAAGGCGTTGCTCAGCGATCAGAACTTGTATGAATCGATGAGCCGGGCAGCAAATCCGTACGGCGATGGAAAGGCATCGCAAAGAATTGTCAATGCGATATGTCACCATTTCGGATTTTCGGATCAGCGTCCGGAGGAATTTCACAGAAAGTTCACAAACTAACGAAAATTTGTTTTGATCGCGAGCCTAAAAAAGTATACAGTATTACTGTACGCTGTATGCGTTTTATTCAGGATGGCAAGGGCAAATTTAGCATTTCAAGGCTTTAAATCACTAAAAAACCTCAATTGACAAGATCTCTTCACAATTAGTAAAATAAATTGGGATTATTAGGGTGATTGAAATGGAAGACCCGACAAAACCTGGTAAAAACAACAACAGCGTTGGAAAGGCTGTCGCTGTGGTAACCGCTTTAGGAATGAACTTTGCCGTATGCGCTGTAGGAGGTTACTTCCTTGGCACCTGGATGGATAAGCTGTGGTTCAAGAACGGCCTGGGCATTGGTTTGGGCGTTTTGATCGGTATTGCAGCGGGCATCCTTGGCATCGTCGCTCTGATTAAGTCGGTTGTGGGGGGAAATAATGGATGAGCTGTCGAAATACAGCCGTGCTTTGACAGCCGGAACCCTAGGTTTCTTGGCCCTGTGTTTTCTCGGAGGCGCTTTATTGCCGAAAGTTCAGAGCATTATGCTTGGCATTGCGCTCGGCTCAGCAGTAAGCTGGATTAATGCGGTTTACCTTAGCCGTAAGGTCCGGCAGGTACTGGATGCCGCGGTAAACGGCGGTTCGAAGCGGTTGAACATGGGGTTTCTGACCCGTACGGCACTGGCGGCTCTGGCGGTATTTGCCGCTATGAAATTTCCGCAGCATCTCAATGTGTATGCGGTTGCCGGCAGTCTGGTTTTTGCGCAATTTTTGCTTCTTTTTATAGGCATTCGTTTTTCTCGTAAGCCTGAGGCTTGAAACATTCAACTTGGAATGGGGGTGAGAAAACATGCATGAAGCTCCGGTCATAGAATTGGGCGGCCTACATATAGACCTGTCCGTTATTTTGATGCTGGTAGTGACTTGCACGATCGTGTTTGTTGTTGCCCGCCTGGCGACGCGGAACTTATCCGTAGAGAATCCTGGAAAGTTGCAAAATTTCTTGGAATGGGCGGTCGAATTCGTTCAGAACATGATTTCCAGCACCATGGATCTAAAGAAAGGGAAACCATTCCTTTCCTTGGCCATGACGATGATTATGTTTATTTTTGTCGCAAATATGCTCGGACTACCGTTCGGTGTCGTCACGGAGTATGATAATCCGGCAAAAGCAACCATCTTCGGTCAAGAAATTACGTCGGTGACCACAGTGCTTGCGGAAGAACACGCGAAGCATCCGGGTGAGGAAGCACATGCCGAGGTAGCCTGGTGGAAATCTCCTACGGCCGATCTCAGTGTGACGATGGCGCTTGCGTTACTGGTATTCGTCATATCTCACGGTCTTGGGATGATCAAGAATACCAAAAATTATTTCAAGCATTACGTACAGCCGTATCCGTTTTTCCTACCGATTAACATCATTGAGCAGTTGTCGAAGCTGCTGACGCATGGCGTTCGTCTATACGCGAACATCTTTGCGGGCGAGGTGCTGATCTCCACGATCATGACTTTGGCCAAAGCAAGCGTGATCGGCGCAATCTTCTCCGTTCCGTTGCTGATGGTTTGGGACGGATTCAGTATTTTCGTCGGTGCGATTCAAGCTTTTGTCTTTGTCATCTTGATGATGGTGTACATCTCGCAAAACCTCGAAAGCCACGAGGAAGAGCATTAATCGGGGAGTTTGGATTCCCGCGCTTCAAAGATAAGCTAAGTTTCAAGTTACGGATTGGAGAACGACTTCAACCTGACTGAACTATAAAAATTTGATTTTACTTTTAAGGAGGATATACAAAATGGGAGCAATGGCATTATTGGCAGCAGCTATCGTAGCAGGTTTGGGCGCGTTTGGCGCAGCGCTGGGTAACGGTATGGTTATCAGCAAAACGGTGGAAGGGATCGCGCGTCAACCTGAAGCGAAATCCACTCTGCAAACGACGATGTTTATCGGCGTTGGTTTGATCGAGGTACTTCCGATCATCGGCGTGGTCCTGGCGTTTATGTTCTTTGGTCAGGCTTAATCGAATTTTCAAAAAGAAATGGCGGGGAAGGCCACAGCCGTCCACGCCTTCTTTTTAGCCCGGGCAGGGCGATACGCGAATGCGGATAGGCTTCGGAAAGGAGTGACTTAAGTTTGGAAATCGTATGGGAAAACACCGTCATCGCGTTGATCGCGATCGGGATTTTATACTTCTTATTGAACAAATACGCTTTCGGTCCGTTGTTGTCCGTGATGGAGAAACGTCGCGAACTCGTGCAACAACAGCTAAGCGAAGCGGCGCAAACTCGCGAGCAGGCAACTGCCTTTGTGGAGGAGCAAAAAGCGGCCCTTCAGCAAGCGCGCAAAGAGGCGTATGACATTATCGAGCAATCCAAGCAAACGAGCAGCAAGCAAGCCGCTCAAATGCTGGATCAAGCTAAGGACGAAGCAACCCGCTTGAAAGAAGAAGCGGTACGCGACATTCAGAACGAGAAGAACCGTGCTGTGGAACAGCTTCGCAGCGAAGTCGGCGCCGTGTCGGTGAAGATCGCATCCAAGTTGATCGAGAAAGAGGTCAGCGAAGAAGGCGTTCAAGGCGAACTGGTCGACAAGTACCTTAAAGAGGTCGGTGGCCGCTCATGAGCCGCGAGACCGTAGCCGCAAAACGGTATGCCAAAGCGTTATATGAAATCGCCGCGGCGGAAGGCCGGACGCTAGAGGTCGAAGAAGAATTGAAGGCGCTGGCGGCTGCTTTTCAGGCTGGGGATGACATCGAGCATTTCATCGCCTCGCCGAAAATTACGGAAACCGCCAAATGGGAAGCCATTTCCCGCGCGATTGAAGGCAAACTGTCCAAACCCGTAGTTTCTACGGTGAAGCTTCTGGTGGAACGCGGAAGAATCGGACTCCTGCCAGAGCTGGTGGACGCTTACGTGAGCATTTCCGGCGAAGCGCTGGGGCTTGCTAACGCAGTGGTTACGACCACGTACCCGTTAAACGAGGACGAGAAGCAGCAAGTTGCTGCGGAGTTCGGCGCACTCGTGAAGAAGAAGATTCGGGTCGAGAATGTGATCGATCCATCGCTGCTTGGCGGGATGAAAGTGCGAATCGGCGATACGTTGTACGATGGAAGCTTGGCCGGGAAACTGGAACGGCTCGAAAAGTCTTTTCGAAGACAAGCACTGTAGATAGGGGTGAAACACTTGAGTATCAGACCTGAAGAGATCAGTACTCTGATTAAAAGTCAGATCGAACAATATAAATCGGAAATCGAAGTGGCCGAAGTCGGCACCGTTATTCAAGTTGGTGACGGTATCGCCCGTGTCCACGGACTAGAGAACGCCATGGCGAACGAGCTGCTCGAGTTTGAGAACGGCGTTTTTGGTCTTGCCCTTAACCTGGAAGAAAGCAATGTCGGTGTCGTTATCCTCGGCCCTTACAGCGAAATCCGTGAAGGCGACCAAGTGAAACGGACCGGACAAATCATGCAGGTTCCGGTAGGCGAGGCGATGTTAGGCCGCGTCGTGAACCCGCTCGGTCAGCCGATTGACGGCAAAGGACCGATCGAAACAACAGAATTCCGTCCTGTTGAGAATAACGCTCCAGGCGTTATCGACCGGAAATCGGTTCATGAACCGATGCAAACCGGGATCAAAGCGATTGACTCAATGGTTCCAATCGGTCGCGGACAACGGGAACTGATCATCGGTGACCGTCAAACCGGTAAAACGGCGATCGCCATCGATACGATCATCAACCAAAAAGGGAACGGCGTGAAATGTATTTATGTCGCCATCGGCCAGAAGCAATCCACCGTCGTTAACGTAGTGGAAACCCTTCGTCGCCACGGCGCGTTGGATTACACGATCGTCGTGTCGGCTTCCGCTTCGGAACCGTCACCACTCCTCTACATCGCTCCTTATGCCGGTGTAGCCATGGCCGAGTACTTCATGTACAAAGGCGAGCATGTCCTGATCATCTATGACGACTTGTCGAAGCAAGCTGCGGCTTACCGCGAATTGTCCTTGCTGCTTCGCCGTCCACCGGGCCGCGAGGCGTTCCCGGGTGACGTCTTCTACTTGCACTCCCGTTTGCTGGAACGTGCAGCTAAACTGAGCGACGAGCTTGGCGGCGGATCGATTACGGCGCTTCCGTTTATCGAAACGCAAGCTTCCGACGTATCGGCGTACATTCCGACGAACGTCATTTCGATTACCGACGGCCAAATCTTCCTGGAGTCCGACCTGTTCTACTCCGGTCAACGTCCGGCGGTTAACGTTGGTATCTCCGTATCCCGGGTAGGCGGCTCCGCGCAAATTAAGGCAATGAAGAAGGTTGCCGGTACCCTGCGTCTGGACCTTGCCCAATATCGCGAGCTTCAAGCATTCTCCCAGTTCGGTTCCGATCTGGACAAATCGACGCAAGCCCGGTTGACCCGTGGTTCGCGGATGATGGAAATCCTGAAGCAAGGCGTAAACCAACCGCTGGCTGTCGAATTCCAAGTTGTCAGCTTGTACACAGCGGTTAAAGGTTTCCTGGACGATATTCCATTGGCCGACGTTCGCCGGTTCGAATCGGAATTCCTGTCCTTTGTCCAAAATCAGCATGGCGACGTGTTGCAATCGATCCGCGATACGAAGGATCTGACGGCAGACAACGAAACGAAGCTGAAAGAAGTTATCGAGCAATTCAAACGCGGTTTCGCGACTACGGCATAAATGTTCTTGCGGCACAAACCGGCCTTGGCTAAGCGCAACGCCGGTTTACGCCTGTGTGTAAAAAATACTTTGGGGATGCCAATTGAAACGGTTGAATGAATCCTTAAGCAAAAGGTTGAAATGATTCTGAAGAAGCGAAGCGTTCGCCTTTGTGAGCGGATTTCACCTATTTCTGAATTCGTCAATTCAAGAAATCCGCGAGCAACAGCGATCGTAAGAACATTTCAATATTGCAGCTTCATAGATTCATGCAATTGAATTTTGGCCACGCCAAAGTTTAAGGTGGTGAAATCATGGCAAAAGGGATGCGCGAAATCAAGCGTCAGATCAAAAGCGTTCAGAACACCCGGCAAATCACCAAAGCGATGGAAATGGTAGCTTCGGCGAAGCTGCGCAAAGCGCAGGAGAGAGCACAAGCCTCCCGTCCTTATGCGGAGAAGCTGAAAGAGGTCGTTTCCAGCATTGCTGCCGCCTCCCAAGGCGTCAGCCATCCGATGCTCGTGACGCGTCCGGTGAAGCGGACCGCTTACATCGTGATTACGTCCGACGGCGGTTTGGTCGGCGGATATAACGCGAATATTTTGCGGAAAGTGACGGATATGGTTCGTACCCGCCACGCTTCATCCTCGGAATACGAACTTTTCGTGATCGGCCGTAAAGGCAGAGATTATTTGAAGCGCCGTAACTATCCGGTGTCCCACGAAGTAACCGAACTCTCGGATACGCCGAGATTCGCCGACATCAAGTCTTTGACTTATGCGGCGGTGCAGGGCTTCGAAACCGAGCAATTCGACGAAATCTACGTTTGCTATAACCGATTCGTTAATGCGATTACCCAACTGCCGACCGTGGAGCGTTTGCTTCCGTTTGACTCTGTTGAGCATGAGGGTCTGGCCAGCAGCTATGAGTATGAACCTTCGCCTGAAGGGGTATTGGAAGTGCTGCTTCCGAAATATGCCGAAACATTGATCTTTGGTGCGCTTCTTGACGGTAAGGCGAGTGAGCTTGGCGCGAAGATGACTGCCATGGGCAGTGCGACCAAAAACGCGTCGAAGATGATCAATGAACTAACCCTGACGTACAACCGCGCTCGCCAAGCGGCGATTACGCAAGAAATCACGGAGATCGTTGCCGGAGCAAACGCAGCCCAAGGCTAATCGATCCGGAAGCAATTTTAGGAGGGAAACGAAGATGAACAAAGGACGCGTTGTCAGCGTAATGGGTCCGGTTGTTGACATCGAATTTCAGCGCGGTCAACTGCCGGAAATCTTCAACGCTATAAAAATTGAGAAGCAGGACAGCCAGTCTGCGCTGGTTCTGGAAGCTTCCAATCATCTGGGCGACAACCTCGTTCGTTGTATCGCCATGGCCTCGACGGACGGCCTTGTGCGCGGTACGGAAGCGATCGACTTAGGAGCGCCGATTTCGGTTCCGGTCGGAGAAGCAACGCTCAGCCGCGTGTTTAACGTGCTCGGCGAACCGATCGACAAGAAAGGCGCAGCCGCTACCGAACTGAAATATCCGATTCACCGCGAACCGCCGAAGTTCGATGAACTGTCGACGCAAGCGGAAATGCTGGAAACCGGGATCAAGGTCATCGACCTGCTGGCTCCTTATGCGAAGGGCGGTAAAATCGGCCTGTTCGGCGGCGCCGGCGTAGGTAAGACCGTAACGATCCAGGAATTGATCCGTAACATCGCGCACGAACACGGCGGGATTTCCGTATTTGCCGGCGTAGGGGAACGTACCCGTGAGGGGAACGACCTTTACATGGAAATGACGGAATCCGGCGTTATCGAGAAAACCGCGATGGTATTCGGACAAATGAACGAGCCGCCGGGTGCGCGTTTGCGCGTAGCCTTGACGGGCCTCACGATGGCTGAATATTTCCGCGACCAAGAAGGCCGCGACGTATTGCTCTTCATCGACAACATCTTCCGGTTTACGCAAGCGGGTTCCGAGGTATCGGCCTTGCTTGGACGGATGCCTTCCGCGGTAGGTTACCAACCGACGCTGGCAACCGAAATGGGCCAACTGCAAGAACGGATCACTTCCACCAAGAAAGGTTCCGTTACTTCGATCCAAGCGATTTACGTCCCTGCGGATGACTATACTGACCCAGCTCCGGCTACGACGTTTGCTCACTTGGACGCAACGACGAACTTGGAACGGAAAATTTCCGAAAAAGGGATTTTCCCGGCCGTGGACCCGCTGGCTTCCAGCTCGCGGATTTTGACGCCGGAAATCGTGGGCGAAGAGCACTATGCCGTAGCCCAAGGCGTGAAACAACTTTTGGCTCGTTATAAAGAATTGCAGGATATCATCGCGATCCTGGGTATGGATGAATTGTCCGACGACGATAAAACATTGGTGGCACGTGCCCGGAAGATCGAACGTTTCCTGTCGCAGCCATTTAACGTGGCTGAGCAGTTTACGGGGATTGCCGGTAAGTACGTGCCGATCGCGGAAACCGTACGCAGCTTCAAGGAGATTCTGGACGGCAAGCACGACGACCTTCCGGAAGCGGCGTTCCTGTTCGTAGGAACGATCGAAGAAGCCGTCGAAAAGGCGAAAACGCTGTAAATCCAAGCCGAATCCGGATGCTTCAGAAATGAACTGTCCCACGAACAGGAGGGATAAACTTGAGCAGCTTTTTATTGGAAATCGTTACGCCGGAGCATGTGGTGTACTCGAAAGAGGTGGACAGCCTGATGGTCCGCGGACTCGAAGGGGAGCTTGGCATCTTGCGAGGCCATATTCCACTCGTCACACCGCTGCAAGTTGCTCCAGTGGTTGCGAAAACCGGCAAGGAAACGACAACGATCGCGGTACACGGTGGTTTCATCGAAGTGCAAAGCGATAAAGTCATCGTGCTTGCCGAGAGTGCGGAGCTGCCGGAAGAAATCGACCTGGAGCGGGCCATTGCGGCCCGGGAGCGTGCGGAACGCCGATTGGCGGCTCGCAGCAACCAGGACCGAGTCGATCATCGCCGCGCAGAGCTGGCGCTGCAACGGGCGGTTACGCGGATCAACGTATCCAGCGACAACCGTCATAAGCAATAAATCTGCGGAATAACGGGCACCTTTGGGTGCCTGTTTTTTCTTGCAGAATGACATGACGATGACATTTAGGTGATAGATGAATTTGGAAACCTTTGCAAGGTGAAGAAAAGCTGGATTATTGCTGCGATGGCAAGTATGATATATAAGGTCTATATTTTTACAAGTTCATAACCGATATATATTACAAGGTTGTGAATCTTGGAGCAATGCGTTACAGATCAGGATTAACCGTTTAGGTACTTGCAGCATAAATATAAATGTGATGGGGGATTTAGTCATGAATCCAATCGACCAGGTAACGGCTTCGGTCGGTGTGGGCGGCTTGACAGCCATCCTCGTCTCCTTGGCATGCATTGCGTTGTCATGGTGGGCGCTGCAAAACTTGAAGCTGGATCTATTCATTCGTCACCCTAAGGGACCGCAAGGAAAGCTGCTGCAGCTGTTGCTCGCGGTGGTATTGGGGCGTTTTGTAGCCGCTTTTGTGATGGAGTATTGGGGATATACCCAAATGTTGAAGTACATGTTTTGATCAAAGCAATTTGTCGAATAACATCATTTCATTGTGTCAACAATGGTGAGTAAGGACTACGACTCGAGAGCATGTCCATAAACGGGGCAAGAGGCGATTTCTGCGCCAAAACACGCTTTTTCGACAGGATTAGAGCCTTGTGTGCCTTAAATGACCGGTGATATGATGAAATTTAGGGAATGAACAGGTTAATCTTTTTCCAAATCGGGAAAAAAGTGAAAATGAACGCGCGGAGGGAACCATGATGAGCAAATTTATCGTCCGCGGTGGCAATGTTTTGGCCGGGAACGTAAAAGTCAGCGGTGCTAAAAATTCAGTGCTACCGATCATTGCAGCGTCTTTATTGGGTGAAGAAGGGGTTAGCGTTATTCGAGATGCACCACCTCTAGACGATGTGATGACCATTAATAAAGTGTTAGAGTCGCTGGGAGCGGCCGTTACCTATGATCGGGAAGTCATTACGGTCGATGCGCGGCAAATCGCTTCATGCGAAGCGCCTTATGAGTGGGTGCGAAAGATGCGGGCGTCTTTTCTTGTCATGGGTCCGTTGTTGACACGGATGGGTTTCACCCGGATTTCCCTGCCGGGAGGCTGCGCGATCGGGACTAGACCGATTGACCAGCATTTGAAAGGCTTCGAAGCGATGGGCGCAGAGATCACCCTCGGTCACGGATTTATCGAAGCCAAAGCGAACGGCCGCCTCCGCGGCGCTAAAATTTATTTGGACGTTGCCAGCGTAGGTGCGA
This sequence comes from Paenibacillus timonensis, assembly GCF_009725205.1. Classification (GTDB taxonomy): domain Bacteria; phylum Bacillota; class Bacilli; order Paenibacillales; family Paenibacillaceae; genus Fontibacillus; species Fontibacillus rhizolycopersici. The sequence goes on from NZ_WNZY01000016.1 coordinate 64,033, forward strand.
CGGAGAATATCATGATGGCAGCAACCTTGGCAGAAGGCACGACCATCATTGAAAATGCGGCGAAGGAACCGGAAATCGTCGATTTGGCCAATTTCCTGAACAGCATGGGCGCCGTTGTCCGTGGAGCGGGAACCGGCATGATCCGGATTGAAGGCGTCGAACGGTTGCACGGATGCGAACATACGGTGATTCCGGATCGGATCGAAGCCGGAACTTTTATGGTCGCTGCGGCGATTACCGGCGGGAATATTTTTGTTGAAGGGGCTATTGCGGATCACCTTGGACCGGTCATTTCCAAGCTCGAGGAGATGGGCGTAACGGTAGAAGCGCAAGAGAACGGAGTGCGAGTTATCGCCGACAAGCCGCTGAAAGCCGTTGACGTCAAGACGTTACCGTATCCTGGCTTCCCAACCGATATGCAGTCGCAAATGATGGCCTTGCTGTTGGTGTCCGAAGGCGCAAGCGTCATTACCGAGACGGTCTTCGAAAACCGCTTCATGCACGTGGATCAGTTCCGTTTAATGAGTGCCGACATTAAGGTGGAAGGACGCAGCGCGATCGTCTCCGGGGGCAGCAAGCTCAGCGGGGCCAAGGTTTGCGCCACCGACCTTCGTGCCGGAGCAGCTCTGATCCTGGCAGGATTGACGGCGGAAGGCACGACGGAAGTCAGCGGGACGCATCACATCGACCGCGGATACGTGGATCTGGCTGAGAAATTGTCCGGCTTAGGCGCTGACATTTGGCGCATTTCTGTCGAGGAGCCGGCTCCGGAAACCGAGAAGGTTTCGGCCAGTGTGAAAGAAGAATTTCCGGTATTGAAAATCCAGCCTTCTTGGGCCTGATGGATAAAGGAATAGGAGTACGGAGAAAACCATGCCGGGGGCGTGGTTTTTTTCATTCCTATAGCTGACTTGTGCACTCCCTCTAGTCGAACTATAATTGCTTGTATACGCAATAATGTAATGTAGATATCATTTGTATACTAACTTGTGGAGGGATGCGGAAATGCGCGATCGTAAAAGCGGCTATGGCGTATGCCCCAATGACGAAGGATGTCCCGTCGAGTTCACGCTGGACGTGATCGGCGGTAAATGGAAAGGCGTCCTATTGTATCATTTGATTAATGGACCGATCCGATTCAACGAGTTCCGCCGGATCTGCCCGACGATCACTCAACGAATGCTGACGCTACAGTTGCGCGAACTGGAGGAGGACGGCATCGTGCATCGCGAAGTGTACCATCAGGTGCCGCCGAAGGTAGAGTACTCCTTAACGGAGTTTGGGCAGACCTTGATTCCGATTATTCAAAAGATGAAGGAATGGGGCGAGACCTACAAGAAGACGGCGCCGTTTCTGAATAAAACGGAAGTGCAAGGATAAGCAATTAGCGAAGGACCTGGGAAACCGGGTCTTTTTTTGTTGGGGAGGAACGGGTCTAAACGATCTTGGTCGGGCCGAGTCTAGCTAAATGCAGCTAATTAATCCTCGAAATGTTGAAAGTAATCCAACAATCGAATGCGAAAGAAGTAAAAGTAAGAGCTACCCGAGAGCGCCGTCAGGCGTTTTTTTAGTTTCAACGTAATAGGGGAGAAAACGGGTTCTAGCATTTTGCCAAAACTCATATCTATAAGTATAGCGGGTAAACGATATAAGGAGAGAAAAGCTAGGTTGCTAGCTCGCAGGCGTGATTAGCGTACAGCAGCACGAATAGAGGTGGAGGTAAACGAATCGATGCAGGAACGGTCCCAGGTAATAAAAATAAATGTGGCGCCTCGCCGAGAGGAAAAGAACGGTAAGGAAGAGAGCAAGAAGTCCATAAACTTAGGAGGCGTGAGATCCGTAACGGAGAGGACGGAGAGACCCGTAAATCCAGGACTTGGGGGAACCGTGGCGGGCAGGACCGAGAGACCTGCAAACGTAGGAGACGGGAGACCCGTAACGGAGAAGACTGATGGGGATGTAAATCTAGGAGGCGGGAAAAACGTTGCGGGCAGAACGGAGAGATCCGTAAATACGGGTCTCGGGGGAACGGCAGCGGGAGGCTTGGGTGAGGCGCGGGCCCGGGTGGTCCCACCGGGCCCAGCCCCACTGGCGGCACCTAGGTCGGTGCCGCCGGAGGGCCGCGTGCGCGTGAGCGTCCGCACGCGGCCAGGCCGCCCCATCTCCCGCAAGAGCAGCGGGAGATGGGGCGGCGGCGCAGGCGCCGCCCCCGTGGTGGCGGCGCTGATCGCGCTGGCGCTGCTGCTGCCAGCGCTCATCGCGTGGCGCGCGGCGCAGGCGCCAGCCGCGCGCCACGTGCCGGCGGCCACGGCGCAGACGCCAGCGTCTGCTGCCTTGCCGCCGGCGACGGAGCCGCGCCCGCAGGACGCGGCTCGCGCCGAGGCGCCGCCCGCGCTGCCGGAGGCCGCGGGCGGGACGCCGGTGCGCGTCTACCTCACGCGCACCGGCGCGGTCGAGACCGTGCCGCTCGAGCAGTACGTCACCGGCGTCCTTGCCGCCGAGATGCCAGCCGACTTCGAGCTCGCGGCACTGAAAGCGCAGGCCATCGCGGCGCGCACGTTCATCGTCCGGCGGCTGGCGGCCGGAGATACCGCAGGCACCGCGGGCGGCAAAGCCGACGTGAATGACACGGTGGAGCATCAAGTCTACCTCTCCCGCGCAGATCTGGAAGAGTGGCCTAGCCGAGGCAAAGCCGCACAGTTTGAGAAGCTGCGGCAGGCCGTCCGGCAAACCGAAGGGATCGTCATGACCTTTCGCGGACAGCCGATCACCGCTTCCTTCTTCTCTTCCAGCGGCGGCTATACTGAGAACTCTGAAGAGTATTGGTCGCTGAAAATCCCATACCTGCGGAGCGTGCCTAGCCCATGGGACGCGGCAATCAATCCCAAAAACCGCGAGACCGTCGAGATGCCGCTAGCCCAGCTGTACGGCAAGCTGGGGCAGAAGGTGCCAGAACCGGTGCACACGGCATTGGCTGCCCTGAACGAAGGGGATAATCATGCAAAGAGGACAGCCGGGGCGGTGAAAGCGAAGGCGGCAGCGGAGCTAAACGCAGCCAAGTTATTCAAGACACTTTCTTGGACCTCAGGACGCCGGGTCAAAGAGATTCGCATCGGCGATCAGGTCTACACCGGCCGCGAAGTCCGGGAAAAGTTGGACCTTCGTTCCAGTCAATTTACGCTGGCGGTAAACGGCGATTCCGTGAAGATCACGACCTACGGCTATGGACACGGAGTTGGGATGAGTCAGTGGGGAGCCAACGGCATGGCGAAGGAAGGATATACGGCGACCCAAATTCTCAAACACTACTATACGGGGATCTCGTTTCAGCAGGCCTCTCATTTTATCAAATAAACGCATGTAAAACGGCCATTCTCTTTTTCTGAAAAAAAAGTATAGAGCCGAAGTATAAAAGAGTTCGCCCCGGTAACACTGGTTACTGAGGTGATGAGCAAATGAATGAAAACCAGAAAAAAACAGGACACGAGGAATCTCCTAAAATTGGATTGGGAGAGCCGGTCAAACCGGTATCCGCGTGGAAGAGACTATTGTCGAAGAGATGGGTTTACCCGGCAGCGTATGTGGCGGCAGCGGCAATTATACTAACCTTAGTGTGGGTCTACCAGGATGCGAGCAACAAGCCTTTGGACTCGACCCCCGCCAGCGTGACCGACACTGTAAACTTGTCCGGCGAAGAGGAAGCCGCAACCGAGGAGGGAACGAAAGGGGAAGAAGCGACCGAAGTCATCGCCTCCTCCGAAGATCTCACTTGGCCGGTGGCGAATGTCGCCGATGTGGCCGTCGTGAAGCCGTTCTATGAGAAAGAGGGTTCAGCCGAGGAACATCAGGCCGCCCTGGTACAGTACAACGACACGTTTACGCCGAACACCGGAATCGACTTGGCTCGTGAGGATCGCAAGCCATTCGAGGTAACGGCCGCCATGAGCGGGAAAGTGACGCGGGTTGAAGAAGTGCCGCTGCTCGGGTATGTCGTGGAAATTACCCACGCCAACAACCTGAAGACCGTGTACGAAAGCTTGGGCGAAGTGAAAGTGAAGAAGGATGCCGAAGTGAAGCAAGGCGACACGATCGGCAGCGCCGGCCGTAACGAAATGGAGAAGGACCTCGACAACCATGTCCATTTCACGATTTACGAAAACGGCGAGCTGGTCAACCCGGCAACCGTACTTCCGAAAAACTAACGGTAACCCATCCATCCAACTTATGGGACTGCAAGCCGATCCGGACATCCGGATAGCTGCATCAGACAAGCGGAGAGCGAAGAGCTCTCCGTTTTTTTTGCTGGTGGGGTAATAGCGTTATTAAATCATCTTATTTCGCGGAAACTCAAGATGAACATGGGAATAGGGTGACTTTTTAACGTTATTCCTCAAAATTATGCTCATATCTACACTAACGAGCGAAATAAGGTGATCGAATAACGTTATTTCACGAAAGTAGCTCAAAAGCGGCATAATAAGGTGAATAAATAACTCTATTTCACCATTTTGCGAACTTGTCCAATCTACAACGGACTACCCGGACATGCCTCATGTGAATCCGCCACTTCCTCCCGAGTTTCCTTCCAACCTCCGTCGTTCACTTAACAGATTCGAGCTTGTCCCGCCCTGCTGCACCTTCCCTCGAGGTGACCAAAGGTAAAATAAATGGCCTCGCCCAGGCTTGTCAGGCTTGGAAACAAAGAATATCTAGGCCCGCCCCTCATATAATGTACCAAACTATCTCGAGTTGAGGGAGGCGGGAGCGTGCACGATTACATCAAGGAACGGACGATAAAGATTGGGCGGTGCATCGTGGAGACACGGCACACCGTTCGAACCATCGCCAAGGAATTCGGCGTTTCCAAAAGCACGGTGCACAAGGATTTAACGGAACGTCTGCCGGAGATCAATCCGGATTTGGCGGATCAGGTTAAGCACATTCTCGAATATCACAAATCGATCAGACACCTGCGCGGCGGGGAAGCGACAAAGATCAAGTATAAGAAAAAAGGTCAATCCAAACGCGAGGTGATTAGCTCGGTCAATTAATGGGTAATTATTTAGTTCACCCATCGAACGATTATCATTGAATCATTCCCCTAAAGTATGGTATTTTTAAATATGGTATAAGATGATGTGGATTTTCATCCATTTATCCCGAAATTTTTCGATATTCATCGACATTTGTCGATTCACAACATCTTAGTTAGCGGGACACTTCTGCCATTACACATGGGGGAAGGTCGCTACGTCCTTTCCGTGATTAAAAAATACGCTTTGGGGGATCGAATGATGGGCAAGGATATTGGGATTGATTTAGGCACGGCCAATGTGCTGATTCATGTAAAAGGAAAGGGAGTCGTTCTTGACGAACCTTCCGTTGTCGCGATTGACAGCGACGGAAGACGGGTGCTGGCCGTCGGTGAAGAAGCAAGACGGATGGTGGGCCGGACGCCCGGAAATATCACTGCAATTCGTCCCCTGAAGGACGGAGTCATTGCCGATTTTGAAATTACGGAAACGATGTTGAAATACTTCATTGATCGGGTGGGCGGCAGAAGCTGGTACAGCCACCCGAGAATTCTGATCTGCGCGCCGACGAACATTACCTCGGTAGAGCAGAAATCGATTCGCGAAGCCGCCGAACACAGCGGCGCCAAAGAAGTGTATCTGGAAGAAGAACCGAAAGCGGCTGCAATCGGAGCCGGCATGGATATTTTCGAACCGAGCGGCAACATGGTTGTCGACATCGGCGGCGGAACGACGGATGTGGCGGTGCTCTCCATGGGGGACATCGTCACGGCTTCGTCGCTTAAAGTCGCGGGGGACAAGTTTGATGCTGCCATTATTAAATACATTAAAACGAAGTACAAGCTATTGATTGGCGAACGGACCGCGGAAGATATCAAGATCGGGATCGGAACGGTGTACCCGAACGGACGGATAGCCGAGATGGATATCCGGGGCCGGGATATGGTGTCCGGGCTGCCACTGACCGTGACGATTACGGCAAACGAAATTCAGGAGGCCTTGGCCGATCCGGTATCCTCCATCGTCGCCACCGCCAAATCGGTGCTGGAGCGCACTCCGCCGGAATTGTCCGCCGACATTATCGATCGCGGCGTGATTTTGACCGGGGGAGGCGCTCTGCTGAACGGACTGGACGAGCTTCTCGCCGAAGAGCTTCGCGTACCGGTGCTGATCGCGGAAGATCCAATGCACTGCGTGGTGAAGGGAACGGGAATCATGCTCGACAATTTGGACAAGGTGCTAAGAAGAAAGTTCTAATCGTCCGATATAATAAGAAGGAATGTGTTGCCCGGTGAGTTAGGGCGTTGAATATATAGCGTTTGGAGGTAAGGCCATGCTAAGAGGTCTCTATACCGCGGCGTCCGGCATGATCGCCGAGCAACGGCGGCATGATACGGTCACGCAGAATATCGCCAATCTCAATACACCGGGCTACAAATCGGTGAATACGGTGGCGCACTCTTTTCCTGAAATGTTAATTTCCCTGATGGGGGACAAGCAGTCGGGAGCCACTTCGCGTATCGGGAAGTTGGTAACCGGGGTGTTTGCAGAAGAGAGTATGCCGGCGTTTACGCAAGGGGATTTGAAGGAAACCGGGAATGGGACCGATTTTGCCTTGATCTCGCAGCTGAGCCTAACCGACCCGGCAACGGGCCAACCTTATGCTTTTGATGCTTCAGGTAAATTCGTCACGGAGGACGGCGAGGTGATTTATCAGCCTCAGGCTTTCTTTGCCGTAGAGGATAACGAAGGCAATGTGCGTTATACCCGGGACGGCAGCTTCTCCGTGAATACGGCGGGGGAACTCCGAACATCCAGCGGTTATCGGGTACTGGATAATACGGGCAATCCGATCATCCTCAACCCCGGGTTATCCGTGGATACGCTGACCAGCGATGAAGCCGGGAATTTGACGGCGCTCGACAATACCGGTGCCCCGGTGAATCTGGGTGCTCTGGGACTTACGGTGGTCGAACAACCTTATCAACTGGTTCGGGAAGGCAACGGAGTCTACCGCGTCGCTGACGAAGAGGCGGCGGGCGTGCGCGAACTGGTTCAGGGTACGGATGTGGCGGGTGTACGCCAAGGCTACCTGGAGGTATCCAATGTGGATACTGCTCAATCGATGGTGGATTTGATGGCAGCCCAGCGGGCTTATGAATCCAATCAAAAAATGATCCAATATTACGATCGCAGTTTAGATAAAGCGGTGAACGAAGTCGGCCGCGTGTAAGGTAAGCGAATGGCTATAACAGGAGGGGCGGCATGAATAATACCATCATCAGCGCGATGGTTTCGATGAGCGGGATTCAGCAACGTCTGGACTTGCTTGCCGACAACATCGCGAATGTGGATACGGCAGGGTACAAACGGAAGCAAGCTAACTTCGAAGATACGTTGACCCGAGTACAACAGCAGACTTCCGATCTGAATTTGCCCGGCCGCGCCACGCCGTCCGGCTTCACTCTCGGCTTTGGTTCGAGAATGTCGCAGGTGACGGTGAATTATACTCAAGGCTCCATTAAAGAGACCGGAAATCCGACGGATTTGGCGATTGAAGGGAACGCGATGTTCAGCGTATTGACGCCGGATGGCGTTGTGGCTTATACCCGGGGCGGGGATTTTCACGTTCAGCCGGATCCGGCCGATGCCGGCGCCGCTTTTTTGGTGAATAAGCAAGGTTATGTTGTTTTGAACGCCGATGGGGATCCGATCACGTTTCCGTCCGATGCCAAGCTTAGTGTAGATGCCGAGGGAAATCTCCTTGCCACGAACGGGGAAGGAACGGCCGAAGTGGGACGAATCGCTTTGCTGACGGCTGAACGGCCGGATGTGTTGGTCCAGAAGGACGGCAACTTGTTTGTCTTGGCAGCGGGTGTTGATCCGGCTCAGGCTATGGTCGATACGATGAGCCTACCGCAGGATCAGCGGGCAAGCCTTCGCCAAGGGGCGCTCGAGGCTTCCAACGTGGATTTGACCGATGCGATGGCGGAAATGCTCCAGGTGCAGCGCGCTTATCAATTGACGGCTCGAGCGCTGACTTCCGGCGAAACGATGATGGGCTTGGCCAACAACTTGCGCGGATAGGTGGGAAGCTTCATGACGGAAGACAATCAACCGGTTGCCAAACGGCCCGCCTGGATCGTAATCCTGCGTATTGTGCTCGTGTTGCTCGTTCTCGTTGTAGCTCTGGCGGCAGGTACCGTCGTAGGTTACGTCGTTTTCGGCAAGCAGGATGCTTCGGATATCTGGAGCTGGTCGACGTGGCAGCATGTTTTCGATTTGGTGTTTGCTTCGTAAATGACGCATATATAATAGAAGAAACAGAACGAATTTAACAGAAATGTCCACAAACTCTCGGCTAACGGGAGTTTTCTTTTTGTATGCGAAAAATGTATAATGATGGGGGACTCTACGGCAATAGCAAGTCAAAAGGGCTTTATCCGTAAGCGACCGAGAGGTCATTTGCGGATAAGCCCCTTATCTTAACCTTCGCTTCTGCAGAGGCGAAGGATAACTACAGTGTGACCGGATGCCTTCGCTTTTATTCCGCTAAATCGAAAGGAGATTACATATGTTAAACACGAATGAAATCCAGGAGATTCTTCCACACCGTCCTCCGTTCTTGCTGGTGGACCGCATTATCGAGCTCGAGGAAGGCAAACGGGCTGTCGGCATCAAGAACGTGACGATCAATGAGCCTTTCTTTACCGGACATTTTCCCGGATATCCCGTCATGCCTGGCGTACTGATTACTGAAGCGTTGGCGCAGGTTGGGGCTGTGGCGATGTTACATGTGGAGGCGAATCGCGGCAAAATCGGCTTCTTGGCGGGTTTGGATGAATTCCGCTTCCGCGGCCAAGTGGTTCCGGGGGATACGCTGCGTCTGGAGGTCGAAATTACCCGCATGAAGGGTTCGATCGGCAAAGGCCATGCCATCGCCAAGGTGGACGATAAGATTGTCGCTGAGGGAGATATCATGTTCGCCTTGTCCTAAATGGGCTAAAGAGAATACTGAGGAGGAGAAACAACCAATGACTGAAATCAGCATGGCTGTACGAGAGAAGCTGGAAGGTTGGCTGCAAGACCCATCGATTGATGAAGCGACCAAACAAGAGTTACGCGATTTGGAAAATAACCCGGCCGAACTCGAAGACCGATTCTATCGGGATTTGGAGTTCGGTACGGGCGGTTTGCGTGGCGTGATCGGCGCCGGGAGCAACCGCATGAACCTTTATACGGTAGGCCGTGCTTCGCAGGGCTTTGCCGAATATATTCTGGAAGCGCATGCCGGCCAATCGGGGGCGCCTTCGGTCGTAATTGCGCATGATTGCCGTCACTTCTCGCCGGAGTTTGCGCTTGAGGCGGCTTTGGTGCTGGCCGGCAACGGGATTGTCGCAAAGCTGTTCCCTTCGCTTCGCCCAACGCCACAGTTGTCGTACTCCGTGCGTTCGCAGAAGGCTACCGGGGGCATCGTCGTTACGGCGAGTCACAATCCGCCGGAGTACAACGGCTACAAAGTATATAACTCGACGGGTGGACAGCTGGTACCGCATGAAGCGGAACAGGTCATTGCCCGGATTCAAGATATCGCCTCTTTTGCACAGGTCAAGCGGTTAAGCCGCGAGGAAGCGGAAGCGAAGGGGCTGCTCGTATGGCTGGGGGCCGCCGAAGATGAGGCGTTTGCGGAGACGGTGGCGAACACCAGTGTTAACCGCGAACTGATGGCATCCGGTGCGGCTAAGGACCTCGTGGTCGTCTTCACTCCGCTGCACGGAACAGGAAATCTTCCCGTTCGCAGCGCATTGGCGAAGATCGGGTTTACGCAAGTACACATCGTGAAGGAGCAGGAATTGCCGGATGGCGATTTTCCAACGGTGAAGTCTCCGAACCCGGAAGAACGGGAAGCCTTTACGATGGCAATCGAGCTGGGCAAGCAAGTGGGCGCTGATTTGCTAATCGGCACGGACCCCGATGCAGACCGGATGGGTGCGGTCGTGCGGACGCGAGATGGTGAATATGAAATCCTTACGGGTAACCAATCGGGCTCCTTACTCGTCCATTATGTATTAAGCCAATTGAAGGAGAGAGGAGCGCTACCGACCAACGGCGCGGTCGTCAAGACGATCGTAACCAGTGAATTCGGCGCCGCCATTGCCCGCCATTACGGAGCTACAGTGTTTAACACGCTGACCGGCTTCAAATATATCGGCGAGAAGATGAATGAGTTTGAAACCTCCGGCAAATTTACTTATTTGTTCGGTTATGAGGAAAGCTACGGATATCTGGCGGGTAACTATGCGCGAGACAAGGATGCCGTCGTGGCTTCCACGCTGATCTGTGAAGCGGCTGCTTATTATAAACGCCAAGGCAAGACGTTGATCGACGTATTGGAAGAGCTGTACGGGCAATTCGGCTACTACCGCGAAGCGTTGGCATCCCGGACATTAAAAGGGAAAGATGGTTTGGCTCAAATCGGCGCGCTGATGGAAGCGTTCCGCAGCAATTCGCCGCAAGAAGTCGGAGGCGTACGTGTATCCGAAGTGCTTGACTACTCGCTTGGACTTGACGGTTTGCCGAAGGAAAACGTTCTGAAGTTCTTGCTGGAGGATGGTTCTTGGTTCTGTCTGCGTCCATCGGGTACGGAGCCGAAGATCAAATTCTACTTTGGCGTGTGCGGGACTTCTACGGAAGACGCCAAGTCTCGATTGAATCGGATTCAGGACGATGTGCTGGCTCGCGTCGATAAGTAAACGGTTTTTTTAAGTTTGGGGAAACAAATAACAGATGTGGATTGATGCATTTTTGAGGAGGTACCTTAGTGATTCGAAGTTGGCAGCGGTGGAATAACGCTTCCCGCAAATGGTTGTGGGTTTTGGTGATAGTCGGAATCCTGGCATCCGTGCCGGTGATCGCACAGCGGGTTCAAACGGAATCGTCCGCGAATAAGGTGGAGTTCGTCTTTAATTATCGAGGTTTGGTGGATATCGCTTCGTATCAGGCGGATCCGCAGGCGTATCTGGACGAACAGCTGGACCGGTTGAAGGAAGCCGGCGTAGGCACGATGGCGATGTTTGAAAGCACGCTCGACGAATTGTCGAAGACGCGTCGAATTATGGTGTTTAGTTCCGTGGAGGCTGCGAAGCTGAACGGGGCCGTCATTACGGAGAACGGGAATTACACGTACCTGGCTTTTACCAATGCGGAGAACGAAGCGCAGTTGAAGCCGATGATCGAAGCGGCGTTCCGCAAACTGGACGTGCCGGTGGCGAACTGGCAGTATCAGGATCAAGGAGGTCTCGTGATCGGCATGGGGATGGAGGAAGCGGTCATGAAGCCGTTGCCGCTGGATCCCATCGCGTTCGCTGTGCTGCGGGAGAAGGGCTTTACGATTCTACCGCGGCTATCTGACAATATTCCTTATGATCAGGAAGAGATGGATCAGGAGCTGGCCTTTTTCGCCGAGAACGGGGTCACCCGCATTTTGTTCGATGGGGAAGCCGTTAAAGGCTATACGGATAACGAGTCGAAAAACAGCCTGCAGGGATTTGCCGATTCGCTGAAGAAACACGGCATTGGTATCGCGGCCATCGAAAACCTGAAGGCCCCGCAAAAAGGCTTCAACAAGCTGGCCTATTTGATCGACTATAATGTGGTGCGCCTGCACTCTTTGGCCGATACGGAAGCGACCCAGGAAAAGGCGACGCTGGCCGACCGGTTCGTGCTCGCTACCAAAGACCGGAATATCCGGATGGTGTATCTCAACGCATCCGCTTCTAAGGATTTGGCAAAAGCTGCGATTACGAATCCAATCGACAATTTGATCGGTTCGCTGCAAGCTCCTGGTAAGGCCATTGAGCGGATCGAAAACAATGGGTTCGAGCTGGGACAGGCAGAAGCCTTTACGATTCATGACGCAAGCTGGCAAAAATACCTCAAAGCGTTGGTCGTTCTCGGAGGCGTAGCGTTCGTAGCGCTGCTGATTTCCTTCTTCTTGCCATCGCTCACGCTGGCGGCTTTTGTTCTCGGATTGATCGGCTCGGCCGGACTTTACGTGCTGAAGCCGGTATTGATGGAGCAGGCACTGGCTCTGTTCGTCGCTATCAGTGCTCCGACGATCGCCATGATCCTGGCCATTCGCAAGGTGCAGGAACTGCAAGAGAAGCATTCCACCCTGCTGCCTGGCGGACGCCGGTTGACGCATACGATCGTGTTGTTTATTAAAACGTCATTACTATCGCTGACCGCCGTACCATTCGTCATCGCCCTGCTGAACAACATTACGTACAGTTTGGTGCTGAATCAGTTCCGCGGCGTAAGTTTGCTGCATTTGGGACCGATTTTGCTGATCGCGATCTATGTGTTCCTGTATCGGGGGAACTCGGTCTGGGAGGAATTGCGGAAATGGCTGAGCATGCCGATTACGGTATTATGGGTAGCCGTTGCTGCGGTGCTTGGGATTGCGGCTTTGTATTATTTGTCCCGGACCGGCAATGCGGGAACGCTGCTGCCGGGCGAAGCGGCCTTCCGCTCCTTCCTGGAGAACGCCTTTGGCGTGCGGCCGCGGAATAAGGAATTTTTGCTGGCGCATCCTTTGTTTATTGTAGGTTTGTTCGCGGCCTTCCGCTATCGTTGGGCGATGTTCGCGATGATTATTGCGGTGATGGGCCAGCTGTCGATGGTCGACACGTTTGCGCATATTCACACTCCGGCAGTGCTTTCGCTGATTCGCGATGTTCTCGGTATGGGACTGGGACTGGTGATGGGTCTGATCGCCGTTCTGGTTTGGCAAATCATTGAAAGGTGCTGGGATAAATGGTCGCCACGACTACTAAAACTTTAGTCCTGTCGGGGTATTACGGATTTCGCAACAGCGGGGACGAGGCGGTACTTCAATCCATCTTGCTGGCTCTCGAAGAGGAAGGGCTTACCACGGGCGTGGATATTAAGCCCATCGTGCTGTCGATGGATCCGGAATGGACGAGTCGGACGTACGGCGTAGAATCCGTGCACCGGATGAAACTTGGCGAGGTAAGGAAGGCTATAAAGAGCAGCGACGGTTTGATCAGCGGAGGCGGCAGCCTGCTGCAGGATGCCACGGGAATGAAGTCAATCCCGTATTATCTGGGGGTAATCAAGCTGGCGCAATGGCTCGGCAAGCCAACCTTCGTCTACGCCCAAGGCATCGGACCGGTGAACCGCAAGCTGTTCCGGCCGTTGATCGCTTCGGTGTTCCGGCGCTGCGACTATATTTCCGTGCGCGATGCGGAATCGGCGAGTTTGCTGCGGGACATGGGACTTCGCGGCAAGGACGCCGTTCAGGTCGTGCCTGACCCTGTCATGGGATTGGCGTTGTGGGAGCATGTCGCTGGGCCGGAGGGGAACGGCGGCGTTTCGGGCGAGTCCGCCTCGGAGCTGCCGGTGGTTGGCGTGTCGGTTCGCTTCTGGAACGAAGCGCGAACCGAGCTGACGCAGCTGGCCGAGGGGCTCTCGCTGCTCAGCCGCCGCAAACCGGTGCATATCCGGTTCCTGCCTTTTCATTTCCCTGGCGACGACGAAGCTTCGCGCTTCGTGATGGAACGGCTGGGAAATGTGGCGGAACGCGGCTGCACCGTGAGCATCGCGTCAGAGACGGAGCACCCGCAGGATATGCTGCGGGAAGTGAGCCGGTGCAGCCTGCTGGTCGGTATGCGGCTGCACAGCTTGATCTACGCCGCCTCGCAGAACGTCCCGCTGCTCGGCGTCTCGTATGACCCGAAGATCGACCATTTCCTGGGTCGCATCGGAAGCGTCCCGGTCGGGACCACGGAGGAGCTGGATCCGCGGATTCTGGCCGCGGAAGGGGAGCGCCTCCTGCAGGAAGCCGGGACGTGGCGCAAGAGCCACGCCGCGCAAATCGCGGACTTGAAGCGGGAAGCACGGGTGCCCGCGCGGCGGATCGTTGAATTTTTACGAAAGTGATGGGTGAACAGGTGATGACCAAGATCAAGGAAGGTATCCCGACGGTTTCGGTATTTGGCGTACCCGTCTGCAAATGGGGAATGAAAGACACAGTCGCTCATTTAACGAATGCGGTTGCGGACAAGGCGCCGCATCATGTGATAACGGCGAACCCGATCATGATGATGGCGGCCATCGAGAACCCGGAATACAAAGCGATGATGCAAACCGCTGAATTGATCGTAGCGGACGGAACGGGCTTGGTCTGGGCCGCGCAAAAAGGCGGCGATCCGGTTGCGGAACGCGTGCCGGGGTACGAGCTGCTGCATGAATTAATGAAGCAAGGGGAACGCCGGGGCTGGAAGGTGTACTTGCTTGGCTCAGCGCCGGACGTTGTGAAGGAAACTGCCCGCCGGTTGGCGCTGCAATATCCCGGTACGACGATTGCGGGATACCGCGACGGTTATTTTGGGCCCGATCAAGACCCGGAAGTCATCGATGAGATCGTCAAAGCCGCTCCCGATCTGCTGTTTGTGGCCCGGGGGGCGGACACGCAGGAGCCTTGGATCGCGAAATACAAAGACGTCTTGCGCGTCCCCATCATGATGGGGGTCGGCGGTAGCTTTGACGTCATTTCCGGACGCACCAAAAGAGCCCCCATGGCGTTCCGGAAGCTTCGACTGGAGTGGCTGTACCGGTTGCTAAAGGAACCTACCCGCTTCCGCAGAATGCTTGCGCTGCCGAAATTTGCCGTGCGCGTGCTGCGGGAGAAAGAAAACCTTACGAAAATGGGCTAAATGTCTCGATTTCCATGAATAACTGCGGTTTTTTGCACAAATACGGGGTTGGTGTTTCTCCTCATTCGGAGTATAATCATTCCGGTGCAGAACAATTGGAGGTCGAAATGTAATGTTGATGATTTATATCATCGGGTTCATCGTTTCACTTGGCTTGGCTTTGGGCCTAACGCCGCTCGTTAAGAAGTTTGCAATTAAGGTCGGTGCTGTGGACGTACCCAATGCGCGCAAAGTGCATACACGAATTATGCCGAGACTCGGTGGTTTGGGGATTTTCTTATCTTTTGTCATCACGTTTTTTCTGCTTCTCCCGTTCCTTCCGGACGTATTCTCGGTACGCGAAGTGAACTTCATCAAAGCTTTCCTGGTCGGCGGAACCATCACCGTGCTGCTCGGAGCTTTCGACGATCGCTTCGATTTACCGGCCAAACTTAAATTTGTCATTCAAATCGCAACGGCCTGCGTGGTCGTGTTCGTGTTCGATATACGTATTGAATTCGCTAATATTCCGTTCCACACGTATGCCGCAGTGGAGACCTGGGTGGCGATTCCGTTCACCATCCTGTGGATCGTTGGCGTAACGAACGCCATTAACCTGATCGACGGCTTGGACGGACTGGCAGCAGGGGTTTCCGCTATTGCTATCGGTACGATCGCCGTGATGTCGTTCCTGATGGGTAACGTGATGGTGGCGCTGCTGTGCTTGTTGCTCCTGGGCAGCATTATCGGATTCTTGTACTTCAATTTCCACCCGGCCAAAATCTTCATGGGCGACTCGGGCGCCCTGTTCCTGGGCTTCAGCTTAGCGCTGTTGTCGCTGCTCGGCTTTAAGCAGATCGCGATCGTGTCGTTCCTGACGCCGCTGATTCTGATCGGCGTGCCGCTCTCGGACACGATGTTCGCCATCGTCCGCCGCTGGATGCAGAAGAAGCCGATCTTCTCGCCGGACAAGGGTCACTTGCACCATTGCCTGCGCGAGCTTGGATTCAGCCACCGCCAGACGGTGCTGATCATTTACGGCATCGCCGCCTTCTTCGGTGTGCTAGCCGTCATCCAGTCGTCGGCCGCGATGTACAACGCCAACTGGGTGACGTTCGTCGTCATCTGCGTCATGGTCTTCTTCCTGCAAATCGGCGCCGAGGTCATCGGCCTGATCGGCAAGACCAAGCGCCCGGTGCTCGACTTCCTCGCCCGCCTGCGCATGAAGGCTGGAGCTGAACGCGGCACGAAGTAATAGCAACAAGTAAGCAACAGTACGAAATTATAGCATCCCTAAATGCAGGACGATTATGCATTTCTTGACTTGATGAGTGGACAACCCCTGATTGGCTTGGTGAAGCCGCAGGGGTTGTTTTTTTGCATGCACGCCTGCCGCCTACCGTGGGGGATCTGACGTAACGGACACCAGAGCCGTTAATTGCACGGATGAGATTAGCTTTGGATTCTAAGGGACCGAGGAGACCTTATTCCGGACAAGTCCGGTGGTTTTGCGTTAGAAAGAGCCGAATAAGGTCTCTGTAGTCCGTTAGAACGGGAAATGTCCGGGAAATCGGCGATTAAGGTCATTGGAGTCCGTTACACACCCAGTAGAGGAATATCAAACCGCTTACCCCCGTCGAAAACGCCGAAGTTTTTTCTCATCCCGCGATTTTCATTGGATTCTTCTTCATGTTTTCCTAAAATTCTTCCACTTTTCGACCGATAACATATGTAAGTGACGCTTTTGGGCAGTCCCTGCCGATCTTTGACGGGGACATCAACACACACTATACGACAAAGGAGAGATTAATCCATGCAACGCTTTAGGAAGCCGATCGTATGGCTAATGCTAGCCGCATTGATCATTACGTTGTTGCCATCTGGGTTTGTCCAGAGAGCAAGTGCCGCTCAAGGCAACTACTTTATTCCTGATGATCTAACACTGAGAAATACGACATCCTTAACGCTTACTTCTGGTCCTGACCAGATAGCGCGGGACAGCCGAATGTATTCAACAACGATTCCTACCCTTACGTTTTCAGGTACGTACTCGCAAGTTACCGAGGATTCCCTAAAGGTTAAAGTTGAACGTCTAACCTACAAGCCCACAACTGCTACAACAGGAGTATGGGAAACGGATAGCACCCAGTTCAAAAATGGGAATATCGCCAGAGATACCTCCTCATCTTTTCAAGACAAGTTCAAAGTCACCAACTTGCCGTTATTCCCAGGGTTTAACCGAATAACGATATCGGGCTCCCAAAATGGGATTACACGCGAATCGACATTCTATGCTCTATTTGATCAAGTTCCTTATGTGCAAGATTTGAAATTGCTAGGCTCCAGCTATGGAACCATTTACTTGAACGAAGGTTCAGAGGTTGTCGCGGACAAGGACAACGTCTCGATCTCCGGTGAAGTGAAGAACGCGACGGAAGTTACTGTAAGCGTGAACGGGGGCACAGGATTAGTCACAACATTGACGCAAACCGGCAAATTCTTCTCGCCTGCCCTGAACTTGAAACCGGGACTTAATAAAATTACGATTACCGTTAAAAGCGGTGCCGATTCTGTTACGATTGAACGCTCCGTTTATTATTTTGATAAAACCAAGCCGTTCGACACGATTGCCATCCAGTACGGCGGAGCAGACTATGATGTGTATAACAAGGTGGCAACCATTACAGACGCCACTACGCCAACACTACCAGTATCCGGAACGCTTAAGTTTTCGATGCTGTTAAATGACACGGGGAATGCCTTTGGTGCCTCCCAAGGTGCCGGAAAAGGCAGTGTTACACTGGCTGATACCTTAAACGCGCCAACCCCGCCAAACCCACCGTTTACGACTTTTACAGCGACAGAAACAGAAATTCCGGCACCGGACGGTCTATCCCGGGCGTACAGATTGGTTGAGGTCAGCGTTCCGTTTACTTTTGGAAGCGGAGACCAAAGATTTAACTTGAATGTTCAATATGACGGAACCTATTCGGCTTCAGTGAACATTAACTTCAAGTTTCTTCCAGGTGAGATCGGCGTTACCGGATTGAAATACATGAAAGACAATTCGACTCCGCCTACCAATATTAATGATCTTCCAGATCTGGACGGCACTCAAGCCGATAAAGATAATTTTTATTTTTTGGTTACGGCAGACCAAGCTTTTGACAGCAGCAATCTAAAAGCGGTTTACTTGCCAAGAGGGACTACTGGACCGACGCTTACTCCTGTTACTTCGGGGACGGCGACTCAGCATGTGTTCAGAATCACTGGTTTTTCCAGCGGTACGCAGCAAGTCAAATTTAGCATTGGAACCTCCAGTGCTTCGAAATCCGCTACGATTACGTACGCTACGAAAAACTACATTTATTTAGAAGGTCTATATGATGGCCAAACCATTTCGGTTGACTCGAGCAAATCGAACCTTTACGTGGATATTAGCGGGGAGTATCGCGACTTTGAGAACTTGTCGAACCCGCAGTTTTTTGTGAACGGGGTATCGAATGATAAGTTGACGCCACCTATCACCTTTACTCCGACAGCGGCTTCGCCTACGTTTAAGATTCAACTGCCGATTGATGTCGCCGGCCCGTTATACTACGGTGAGAACCGTATCAAGTTCAGCGGGGTATCCATGGACGGCAAAGGGAACTCCAGAACGGTTGTTAAAGAGTTGAGGCTGTATATTCTGGATACGAATGTCTCGAACATAAGCGTATTCCGTCCGAAGATTTTTGATCCAGCCGTTACTTTTTCTGGTTTGGATTTGAATGATTCCAGCGGCGCAAACGCTCAGTTAACACAAATTCTCGCGAGTTCGCCTGAGTTTAAACTCGCCGGGGATATTTATGAAACGAGCGCCCAGAACTACGATTTGATCATACAGGGGGCGGGAGCCAGAATCATTAACTTGATGCGAGGTTCTGAGAGCGTCTTTTCTTCTCAGACGGATGCTACTGCTGCCGATTTAACATCAACAGCGATGACAAGTACGCAACTTATCACCGGAACCATCGTTCGCAGCGGCAAACCGGACGTTGGCTATGATCTTGCCGTATTTAACGGGAAGTTTGTATTGAGAATTAAAAATATTGCGTTGGATACTCTCGGTAGTCAGGTTTACAACCTAGAGCTTATCAACTCAACAGGTGCTCGTACTTCGCAGAGATTAGAAATTTCCCGTGTCCTGGCACCCTACCGGATTTTGTCTCCTGTTCCTTCTGTAGGCGACCAAATCATCGTTAATAAGAACTTTGTGCGGTTTGACATTGAAGCTGAAGGAGCTACCCAAGTCATAATTGATAAAGGTGTAGCTACTCGACGTACGGACTTACCCGAAAATGCACCGGCAAGATTTATCTATGATTATGTGGGGCTGAAGCCGGATAAGGCAACGAAGATCAAAATTCAAATTGTACGGGGAACTGAAACGCTAAATGATACTGTAGAAGTTTATTTTGCAAGTGCGGTTGCTGTAGATTCGCAGTATATGACGGAGAAACCAGCAACAAAGTATTCGGCATTCAGTAAAGCTCTGGAGTTAAGCTTCCCTAAAGGTACCGTGTTGAAAACGGCTAATGTACCTGAAGGTAGAGTAACCAAATTTTATCCGGACAACAAATTGTTATTTGGGATTGCGGATCCTAAGAACGGAATCTTGGAACGTCGCAACGATTACGGCAATTTCTTCAATATCGATAAGGATGACAGAACGCCCAATGGTTTAGCGACGCTCATTTTGCCAGAGGATTTGTCAGAGCTGTTTAACTCGACCGCTAAAACGAGCAATTTCACGAGGGTTTCTGATGTATACTGGATTAATGGCGGCTATGGCGAATATGGAAGCGGAGATTCGTACAAGCCGGCGACGAATGGGTTGCCGCCATATTCGATTTTGCCTCAGTATTCCGATTCGCAGAACTTCCGGGATCTCCTGCTCCGGGAACCGGAAAGAAAACTTATACCTTCACAGCGGGGGTCATTGAAGCTAGCCTTTAACAAGAATGTTGTGGATGAAGCTGGGACTACTGTAGCGGTGTTCCGATTCACGGAAAACTCGGAGTGGGAGAATATCGGTGGAACCGTCGATACCAAGAACAATACAATCACGGTGCCATTCGATGATTTCGGCTACTATGTCGTCATGAAGCAAAGCCGTGGATTCAGCGATGTTACGAATCATCCATGGGCACGCAATATTCTGAATGCTTTGTATTCCAAAGGTATTATGGCGAATCTTCAGCCGAACACGTTTGGAGCCGACGATCTGACGACCCGAGGGGAATTTGCTACGTTGCTGGTCAAGGGGCTCAACATTCCGTTGAACTATGACGATAAAGTTCAAACTTATTTTGACGTCGTACCAAAGGCCAAAACAGATACTTGGGAGTTTAAGTATATTGAAACGGCCTCCCGTGCAGGCATCATTACCGGAATTACCGAAGGATACTTTGGGGTAGAGGAGCCTATCACCAGAGAACAGGCGGCTATAATGATTTCGCGGGCACTCAAGCTAAAGCTTCCGACTAATGATAGCAAACTGAGTGCAACGCTGGCCAAACAGTTCCTGGATTCAGGGAGAATTGATCCGTACGCGCGACCAGCCGTGCAGGCTGTTTATAAAGCCAAAATCATGGATGGACAAAGTGTTACTACGGCTGGGAGCAAGAAAGCTTCAATTAACTTTAATCCAAAAAACAACATGACGAGAGCTGAAGCTGGTAAAGTTGCGGTGGAACTTCTCAAGAAGAGCTCGTCGATTTTCCCTAAAAACCTAAGCTAATAAACGCACCTAGTACGAAAGCGGCCAAGGTTAACCAAGGCCGCTTCCTTTTTTCCAATTACATCATTTTGTGTTTTCTTAAGCTATACGTTAAAATAAGCAGAGTAATAGACAATACGCAAAAGGGTGAACTTGAACAGATGAAACCGATCCTATCTAAACCGCAGTTGGGTTATTCAAAGGCAAAGCGCAAATTTGAGGATAGATCCAAAGTTTTAGAGAAGCGCATTGAAGAAACTGCGAAGCTCCAAGAAGTAACCCAGGAAGTCATGGAAGGACTAGTTATTGAAACGGGCTTCCATGATGCTTTCACCGAGCTGCGTGAAGCGGAGAACGAATTGATCGAGTGGTCTCATAACACCATGAAGCATGAGAAGACATACAAGGACAACAAGTTGGCTGTTGATGAGATGTATGAGAAACTGAATACCGATCCGCAAATGCGGGCTCGTATTATCCAATTGGCCATGAGAGTAAGATAATTTCTGAAGCCTATTGGTACGAGATTACCTATAAGGCGTCCCATTTAGGACGTCTTATTTGTCGTGTCCAAACATACAATGGAGATAGCGTGAAAATGGGAAAAGTTGCTTAATGACTGACATATTCCGGCATGATATACTAATTTCCGTCAGGCGGCAAGGGAGTCAAAAAGGCGTAACTGAGGGGAATCTTAGAAAAAGTTACAATCTCGCAATTTTTTTTAAAACCCCCGCAACTTTTTGAAACCTGCTGCGTTTAAGATGTAGAGCATTGACAATGGCGACCAAATTAGACATGGCAAGGTGTTCCTCATAGGGAAACTTGTCTATCTATTAGAAAAATTAGCTTTACGGCTCTCGGGACCCATTGTATAATGTTTAGGTAGGATTAGGAAACTAGTCTATTTCTACATTCTATCAAATGAATGAGGTTACAAGTTTCTGCAGTTTTGCTGCAGACCTAATTTATAGGAAACTTGCTCAAGCTCTGGAAAGGGGGTGCAATGGCTAATGAGTAACACGAGCTATTCATTTAAAGAAAACTCTCATGTGATAGTTAATCAAGGAGGAGAAAAAAAGGTTATGAAGAAAATTTTGTCCGTAGCTTTGTCTACAGCAATGGCATTCTCCATGTTTGCTTCCGTAGCATTCGGTGCTGATGCCAAACTGACTCCAGAGCAACAATTCAACACATTGAAAGAAGCAGGTATCGTATCTGGCTTCCCAGACGGCCTGTCCCACTTGGAAAAAACGTTGACTCGCGCTGAACTTGCGAAAATCATCGTTAACTCCATGAGCTTGGAACCAGTTGACGCTACTTCTTACAACGATAAGAACTATGCAAACCACTGGGGCCGCACTTACATTGAAGCTGCTACACAAGCTGGCATCCTCAATGGTAAAGATGCAGCTAAGAAACTGTTCGATCCGAACGGTGCAGTAACAGTTCAAGAACTGGCTAAAGTTCTGGTAACTGCTTTGAAACTGGAAGTTCCTGCTGACGCTAACAACACAGCATCCGCATGGGCTAAAGGTTATGTAGCGGCAGCTGTGGAAAAAGGATTCCTTCCTGAAGGCATCAACTACCAGGCTCAAGCAACTCGCTCCCAAGCAGTTGTAGCAGCTTACGCTATCTATGATGCAACTCAAGCTCCTAAAGTTAAATCCTACAAAGTAGTTGACAGCAAGAACGTTGAGTTCACGCTTTCTAACGACGAAGTAGTGAAAGTAACTTTGGAGAAAGAATTGGTTCCTAACACTGCAACTGAAGTAACCTTCAAAACTGCAGACGGTAAGGAAATCAAAACTTCAGTAACTTGGGCTGTAACTGACGCTACTAAGGTTGAGAGCGTATCTGCTGACAACCTGAAAGAAGTAGTAGTTAAATTCGACGGTGAAGTTGATAAAGCAACTGCAGAGTTGAAAGACAACTACAAGCTGAGCGGCGACAGAACTATTAAATCCGTTGTGCTGAGCGAAAGCAAAAACAGCGTAGTTCTTACTCTTGATGAAGGTAAAGAACTGAGCAATCAAGTGAAATACACTTTGACTGTTACGGGTGTAAAAGCTGGTGCTAAAACAATCGAAGCAAAAGATGTTGAGTTTTCACCAGTAGACAACAAGATTCCAACTGTTGAAAGTGTAACTAGCTTGGGTACTAAAGCTGTTAAGGTTGTATTCAGCGAGCCGATTAAATCTGCTTTGACTGGATCCTTCCAATTGGATGGCAAAGCATTCTACGGCCAACCTAAGATTGATAACCGTGTAGTAATTCTTAAAGCGTTTGATTCTTCGGTTCTTTCCGTTGGCGAACATACAATTACTGTTTCGGGTGTAGAAGACTTTGCTAAATTTAAATCTTTGCCATCTGAACATAAATTCACTGTGGCAGAAGACAATACGCCTCCTACAATCTCCGAGGCAACTGCTACTCTGGAAAAACTGACAATCACGTTCAGTGAAGACGTTGATGGCGATACTGTCAACAAAGACAATGTCTATTGGAAATCCGGTGATACTAAAGTTAAATCTACTGGTTTCAAAGCATTGGCTGGTAACAAGTATGAGTTCTATTTCGAGGGCGGCGTAGGTAAAAACTTGCCTTCTTATGAAACAGCTGTTTATGTGGAAGGCGTTAAGGACTACTCTGGCAACGAAATCAAAGAAACAACTAAATTGGTTCGTGCAGTAGTCGATACTGAACGTCCTTATGTGGTTAGCGTTAAGGCAACAACTGCTAAACCAAAAGAATTTGTTATTACCTTTAACAAGAACATCAAAGACGTTCAATGGAAAGACAACGTTAAAGTTGTTGACAAAGATGGAAAGGTTCAATATGTTGAAAGTGCTTTGGTAGGTCCTGAAAAGAACCAAATCACTGTAAAACTCTTCAACAACCTTCCAGAAGGCACTAACAAAGTTACAATTCAAGGTATCAAGGATGCAACAGTTTTGGAAAACTCTTCGCTTGATTTCACAACTGAAATCAAAGTTGGGGATACTTCTGGACCTGATGTTTCCAGTGCTGCTTTCAACATTAATAGCGAACTTCGTAGAGTAATCGTTGTGTTTGATGAAGCAATTGATACTGAAGCACTTGTAAACAGAGGTAACTACATCCTTCTGTTTGGAACTGCTCCTTACACTCAAGTAGCTGTTCCTGCTTCTGCAGCTTTGACACCTATTGAAGGGTCTAAGGCAGTAATGATCGATCTGCCAGAAGAAGTTAGCGGATTGAAAGTGTTTGACGGTGGCGTAGCTAAACTTGTTGGTGTTAAAGTGTTGGGCATTAAGGACGTTGCAGGTAACTACCTGAAAAACTTCAGTAAAGATGTCCTAGCTTCTGCTTACACAAATGCAACTGTAGTTGACTATGACAACGATGGTGCAATGAACGAAGCAGTTCTTACTGGAACTAAAGAAATTAAAGTGAGACTGAATCAAGGTGTGTCTGCAGCTTCTGTTGGTGCGGTCACTGTAACTAGCGCAGATCCTCTAAACACTGTAAATGCAACAGTTACAGGCATTGATACAAACAGTAACAGCAATATTGTAACACTTAAGCTTAATACGAATGTTTACAGTACAGCTGGCTTGGCGATTAACTTCACTGATGGAAACACTAAGTTTACCACCGTTGCAGGTAATAGCGTATCTATTGCTAGTGGTACAACACTTAATGTTGGACTGAAAGACGAAGTTAAACCTACACTTGTAGATGGCCAAACAACTTACAAGGTTATTAGTGCAACTGCTTCTACTTATGTAGTGGAAATTGCGTTTAACGAGGCTTTGGATGACAATATTCCTGCAAACCTCTTGGCGCAAGATCTTGTAGTAACACGTCTGGAAAAAACTAAGAATGTTCCATTCAAAGTTGGTACAACTAACGCTGATTTGAACTTCGATGTTGCTCTTGACGCTGGTAAGAAGAAACTGGTTGTAACTATTACTGACACTAGCATCGTTGATGGTCAACTGTCGAAATACAGCATTGAAATCATTGACAAAGCTAAGTACATCCAAGACGTTGCAGGTAATGTTGTTGAGAAAGTTGATCCAAAACGGATCGCTCAATAATAGTTATCACATGGAAAGGGCCCCCTTGTGGGGCTCTTTTTTAATGTGCACAAATATTTAATCTTTCAGTCCCCTTTAAGGTAACTCTAAGAAACTTTTGGTATGCTTAATACGTAATATAATTAGGCTACTAGTTAGAATTACAAAGGAGGAGCGGTTTTGAATAAAACTACTAAAGTCGCTGCGATATTAACCGGCGCTTTGATATTTAGTCAAATTGGAATCATTCATTCATCTACAGTTGATGCAGCTACGACGACGAAGAAGAAAACGACGGTACCAGCCTCAAATTTGAATACTCTGGATAAATTAAGTCCGATTCGCCTAACTTCTAAGAGCTATGTCAAATTATCCGATGTTAATATTCTGACCCAAGATGAGGGGAATATACTTACATATACCTTGAATTTTTATAATGGGGATCAGAAAGATATTCAACTGATTGATTATTGGTCAAAGGTAAAAACGAAAAGTGGTTCCGTATTGTCTAGTCAGTTAGTGTCTAAAGATAAAACAAAGAAAAAAATTGCACCTCAGTCCCAAGTGACTTTAACTTACTATGCGAGAATCGGTAACATTAATTCGGTTAATGATCTAATGTTCGATTTGATAAAATGGGATTTTAGCAAGGCTAATTATGAGAATGTGTTAGGTACCTTTAAAGTACCTGCGACTTTTACTGCGCTAACTAGTTTGGGCCAAACCAAAAAGCTGAGAATTAACGATATCCCGGTTCAGACCAAATTAGAAAGTCATCAGATCTATAAGACGAATGACAAAATCTACACTATGGTTACGTTGAGTATGCAAAACCTGGGATACAAAGTGGTTGAGGATCCTAAGTTTTCTTTTAACGTAGTTACAACCGATGGAGCGAGTTATGCTCTATCTACAGATATGACAGGTACTAACTTCAGAATCCAGCCTCAAGAAAAAAAGAATGTTCAATTGATTGCAGAATTGCCTGCCTCAGCTAAAACAGATAAGTTAAAATTACAGATTGTTATGTCTGACGATGAACTTAAGCAAAACTTACCTGTAGCTACTTATTCTATTCCGGCAGGACAATCCACGAGTTTACTGATTGATGGCTCCTCTTTTAAGACGTTAGAGATTAATGGTAATAAAGTTGAGACGCAAATTAAGGGTTCATCTGTAAGTGCAGACGAGGACAATGCCAATTGGTCGGCTACTTTATACTTCCGAAATACAGGAAATAAAACCCTTACCTTGCCCAAGTATGAAGCAACACTTTCTTCTGCAGAAGGGTATTTATTTCCGATTGTGACCAAATCATTTGATAGCATTACCTTAAAGCCACTCGAGGAAAAAACGATAAGTTTAAATGCGACAATACCTGCATACTTAAAACAGGATAAAATTGTTTTGCAACTGAACCAAACTACAAATTCAGAAACTGATCAAGCTAAAGTGGCCTTTCCTGTAGCTTTCTACGCATTACCCTACAGGGACCAAATCAATGCGAATGAAGGTACCGTGTATTATGTAGAGAATTCATATGGAAAGTTCAATTTGAAGTTGAGCTCGATCCAAATGCTTCCTTGGTCTGATGGTGACCTTGTATCTGCCAAATTCACAATATCCAATGTCAAAGCGACTACGGTTAAGTTGCCTCAATTAGCTGGAGTGCTGAAATTGGATCAGGCTAACTTAAATGAGGATACCCAAGTTATTGCAACAACTAACTCGATGATTTTGGGACCGTATGGCCAAGCAGATCTTTATCTATTGGCGAAAGTTCCGAACGGCTTGGATTATAAGCAGACACTAATTACGCTTCAAGAGAAAAATGGAGAAAATTTGTTGGATTTTCTGACTGTAGCAACTACAAAATCGCAAAACTCAGTTCCATCCGTCGCAAAAGGAACAGAATATCATATTACAACAGCTGGTAAAAATGCTGAAGTCAAAGAACGGAGAACTGTCTTTTATTCAGGTATCTCTTCCAATGTCTTGTATACCGAATTGGAAGTGAAGAGCGAGGAAACCCGACAAGCGGATCTCTCCCATCTGGTTGGTTACTACAAAACCAAAGACGGTCAATATTTCGAAGCAATCGCAAGTCAGCCGGAAGCCTCCACAAGCCCAAGTGGTAAAAACCTGGTAACCATGTGGGCGAAGTTGCCAAGAAATTTGGATACATCGGATATGGTATTGTACATTGGTGAAGGTGTGAAGGATGGCAAATTTACAGCGCCTAAAGGTGAAACCACAGGTTATGTAAATGCTGTTGCTCTTGAACTAAATCAGCAAAAACTTGAACCCAAAAGAAATAGTTTGAGTGCAATTGACCTCTTCCCATATAACTTGTCTATACCGAATTTGTCGGGGACATTGGCAGGCGGTTCGCTTAATGTGAAGTTTGATTATTATCTGTCTCGAAATGGTGAATACGAAATTGGAACGTTTGATCATAAACTGGTCTTGGAATTGAGAGATGCAGGTGGAAAGTACTTTGAACATGAGCTGACCTTAGAACAAGATTTGAAGGTTGGGGACAATCAAACTTATTCATTGAATTTTAGCGATTCCATTTTTGAAGGAATGCAAGGAGGATCCTTTGAAATCAGTTTGTATGATAAGTTCCAAGGTGAAAAGGTGAAACTGGCTAGTCAAGCTTTTTATTACAGTGGATCGAATGCAAATCTGAATTAAACAATGTTGAGGAACAAGCCCAAATCCCCTCCGGATTTGGGCTTGTTCCTTTCTATCAAAACCTCTATCATAGACTGTAACAGAGTCATAGAGGAGGAACATGATGAAGACGGGTTGGAAAGTAGTAACGGCCGTGGTATTGGTTGGCGGTAGTGTTTGGGCAGGCTCGTTGCTGAGTATGCAAGCGGAAGGTGCGGGAACGACGCCAGGTACTGCGGATGATCCGGTAGTCACCAAAAGCTACGTGGATCGGGCGATTCAACAGGCGATTGGTGGCGGGGGAGGTTCCACCACACCGAGTGCGCCTTCTACAGGAGGCTCTGGAAGCAG
Source organism: Paenibacillus timonensis (assembly GCF_009725205.1). GTDB lineage: Bacteria > Bacillota > Bacilli > Paenibacillales > Paenibacillaceae > Fontibacillus > Fontibacillus rhizolycopersici. Next base: position 91,631 of record NZ_WNZY01000016.1, read on the forward strand.
CTCTAGCGATGCTGTTCAAATCGTGGATGTCAAACCAGGGAAGATACTTGTTGCTTCTGCAGGGGCAGAGTTTATTGTTCGTTCTGGGAAAGCCGTTATTTATAGCGCTGACTCCAATGGGGTAGCGGATCTCACAGATGGGAAGGATATACCGAATGGAGGCGCCGTGGCGAACAACCATTTGTTGTCTTTTCCTAGAGAGGGCCGGGGGATTCAGGTACAGGATGGGGATACCCACAATCTAACGGTTATGGTGCGGGGCGGATACCAAATTAAATAGTCAGCTAATGGATTGGCATGATTGGGCAGAAGAGACAAACATTCCTGAGCGTAGCGAAGGTTGAGGGGTGTCATACTACCTCTTGAAACCAACTTATCAGGAGGTGTCTGGAATCATGGCAAAAAGCAATCGGAAGATCGTACCGGAGAGTCGTCAGGTGTTACAACAATGGAAATACGAAATCGCCGCGGAGTTCGGATTGCCTGTAGGTTATGGGGCTACAGGAGCAGCGGATACGGAATTTGCCGGTGAACTTGGCGCTTTAAGCGGTGGGCAAAGCAGCGGCGGAAGCTGGGGACATCTGACATCCCGTGAAAACGGCTCCGTTGGCGGAGAAATCACTAAACGCTTGATCGCTCATGCGGAACGGAACTTTATTCTATAAATTATTCCACAAAAGCCATGAATTATTTTGACATGACTTGGCAAATGCGATACTATTTCCTTTGAGGATGCTAATCCAACCTTTTCCGATTTGGGAAAGGTTCATTTTTTGCTTGGGCTTTATATTGTATTGGATAGACAGGCTGCAGCCATACTATCCATGGGAGGTTGAAATTATGTCCGTACAAGGGCGACACCTGTTTACTTCCGAATCCGTAACCGAAGGGCACCCGGATAAAATTTGCGACCAAATTTCGGATGCGGTACTTGATGCTTTTTTGACGAATGACCCTTATGCTCGGGTTGCTTGTGAAGTATCAGTAGCCACGGGCCTGGTGCTCGTGATCGGGGAGATCAGTACGAAATCCGAGTATGTCGATATTCCAGCCATCGTGCGCAAGACGGTGAAGGAGATCGGTTATACGCGTGCTAAATATGGTTTTGATTTCAATACCTGCGCGGTACTTACTTCGTTAAACGAGCAGTCGGCTGACATCGCGCAAGGCGTGAATGCCGCTCTGGAGCATCGGGATCCGGCTCAGGTCGATAAGGAAACCGAAAATATCGGGGCCGGCGATCAAGGCTTGATGTTCGGGTTTGCTACGAATGAAACGCCGGAACTGATGCCGCTTCCAATTGCACTTTCCCACCGGATCGCACGCCGTTTGTCTGAAGTGCGCAAGGACGGCACGTTGGAATATCTTCGTCCCGATGGTAAAACGCAGGTGACGATTGAATATGTTGACGGCAAGCCAAATCGAGTGGACACGATCGTCGTATCCACGCAGCATGCCGAAGAGATCAGTTTGGAGCAAATCCAAAAAGATATTAAGGAACAAGTGATCCTTCCCGTTGTTCCGGCTGAGTTGCTGGACGGGGATACGAAATATTTTATTAACCCAACGGGTCGGTTCGTGATTGGCGGACCTCAGGGGGATGCCGGTTTGACCGGACGTAAAATCATCGTCGATACGTATGGTGGTTACGCCCGTCATGGCGGGGGTGCCTTCTCGGGGAAGGACCCGACAAAGGTGGACCGTTCCGCAGCTTATGCCGCTCGTTATGTAGCGAAGAACCTGGTTGCTGCCGGATTGGCCGACAAGGTAGAAATCCAACTGGCGTACGCCATTGGGGTAGCTAATCCAGTTTCCATCAACGTGGATACGTATGGAACCGGTAAAGTATCGGAAGAGAAGCTGGTGGAGCTCGTTCGCGAGAACTTCGATCTTCGCCCGGCAGGGATCATTCGTATGTTGGATCTACGCCGTCCGATTTATCAGCAAACCGCTGCTTACGGGCATTTCGGACGTACGGACATCGACCTCCCTTGGGAAAGAGTGGACAAGGCGGAGGCGTTGAAGGCGCAAGCGGGGACTTAAATTTATTGAATGACAAGGATACTCGACTCATAATTCTGAGCGGGTATCTTTTTTATTCCCTGGATTCTAAACTCAGTGATAGCTTTTGCCGTTAATAATAATAGGTATGTCTTGATCGCATACATATTTACTTTACATATATGATTGCAACCGGGGAAGGGGAAAGCAAATATGAAGAAGCAGCTCTCGTTATGGATTGTGTTTACGATGATGTTAAATGTGCTTATAGGAACATGGGGAGAAACCGTTGCAAGTGGGGCAAGTGTAACAGCACCGACACCCTCTGTGATCCCAGCAAACGGTACTACAAGTGTTCCAGTCGATACTAAGCTACAGATCAGTGTTCCGGGGGCGAAAATCAAGACGAACGGAACGCAGATATATACGATTTCCACAAGTGCGGGTGGAGTGACGGATAAAAAAGAAATTACCGTTACGGAATCTACTTATGTAGATTCTGTTGTACTGACGCCGCCGACGTTATTGCAATATAATGCAGTTTATACCGTTTCTTTGCCTGAGGATGCTTTTACCATCGAGGGAAGTGGAGAAACGACTGCAGCGTATAGCTGGTCTTTTACGACTGCCAACTCTTCAACGACGGCATTATCCGCGTCCTTTAGCCCAGGCAATGGTAGCTCAAATAACAGTATCAGCACGAAACCAACCATCACCTTTAACCGAAATATAAGGTTGAATCCTGTTGTTGCAAATGGGGGTATTACGCTTAAAAAGACCAGCACCAATATAATCGTACCCATAACGGTGTCAGCGAGCTCGAATATTGTTACGATCTATCCAACAAGTTCAACGCTGGAGGCCGGTACAGGTTATTATATTGAAATTGCTGGTAACGGGATTTATGATGCCCAGAATGCATTAATCTATTATGCCGGAATAAGCGGAAGTACGCGCTGGAGCTTCCAAACCGCTGCAGCCGATAAGACGGCTCCGGTGCTCCGGAGTGCAACAATGTACAGCAACACAGCCATTCGCCTACTTTATAACGAGTCTTTATATTCAACTTCCTACTTGTCTACTTCAAACTTCACGGTAATTGTAAATGGAGAAACACGTCGCATTAGTTATATTACCGTATCCGGAGATGCCGTTTATGTAAACCTGGAGACAGGAGTCGCCGTTGGGCAGGATGTGAAAATTAGCTATACAGGCAGTACGGGACAAGGGATTCAAGACATCTCCGGAAATGTGGCGGCAGCCTTTACTGGAAAGGTAGTTACGAACGGAATTGACTCGGTAATGCCAAAGCCAAAAGACGGGTATGCAACAAGTAATTCCGTCACGCTGTATTTTAGTGATTCGCTAAAGAGTCCCTCTACCTATGCGTATCAGCAGTTCACGGTTACGGCTAACGGAAGTTCCAAGGGGGTAAGCAGTCTATCCCATAGCGGCTCAACCATGACCTTATATTTATCTAGCTCGATATCAAACGGTGATGTTGTAAAGGTATCCTACACACCGGGCTCTTATCCATTACAGGATTATCGTGGTTTTGATATTGCCGGCTTCACCGATTACTTTGTCCGCAACACATATGACTCAGTGGCTCCTGTGTTTCAAGGAGTCGAGGGATCCGGCAATAAAGTGATTCTGACTTATAACGAAGCGCTGCGTACAAGTCCGACTCCTTTGAAAAGCCAATTTTCGATATTGGTTAATAATGCGCCAGTATATGTCAACACAGTAGAAATAGGCTCTAATCAAGTCATCCTTACCTTAGCCTCTTCGTTTACGAAGGATCAGAACGTAACCTTATCTTATGTTTCGGGTCCAGGAGGTATCGCGGATTTAAATGGGAACTTGGCGGGGTACATCAACCTGCAGCCGGTGACATACAGTACCGTAGTCGAGGGGGTTCGATCGGCAACGGTGACAGGCGATACGCTAACGATCACGTTCAATTCTACATTGAAGTCGGCATCTTACGTTCCGGTGAACCAATTTTACGTAAATGTGGATAACGTGAACCGTGGAGTTCAATCCGCGACGATTAACGGCAATACGGTAATCTTGAAGCTGAGCTCCGCTGTAACTGCAGGACAAGCCGTGACGTTGTCCTATCTGACAGGTGCGGCGCCCCTATATGACAATCTGGGCAACATGGTAAAAAGCTTTAATAATTTTACGGTGCAAAACTTAATGGGAGGTCAGGGTACAACACCAATCGGAGTTCAACCGGATTATCTGACTGTCATGAGCAATGCTCAGTTTGGAGTAAGCGGTTATCAGCTGAATTTGAATACAGCCCAAGCCACTGACAGCCGTTCGCGTTTAGGTGTAGGATCCAAAAAATATACAATTGACAATACCAAATTGCAAACAGCATTAAAATATTTAGTAGACAACAACATGTCCGTTCGTAAGTTGATGTTTGAGGTTCCTTCATCCGATAAAGCGGCAGAGGTAGTTGTGCCGATTAGCGCACTGATGGAAATCTACGGTCGAGGAAAATCCGCATCTTTTATGGTTAAGCATAACAATGTGATGTATGAGCTGCCGGTCGAAAAGATTCCATTCACGGAGATCTCCAGGTCGCTAAATGTAAGTTCCTTGACCTCTGCATACCTTACAATCCAGTTGGAGACGGTCACGAAGTCACAATTACCGGGGGCGAACTACAGCAATGGTGTGACCACAACCCCGATGACCGATCCTGTACAAATTTATTTGTCGGCATATAACGGAAATAGCACGCAAAATACGGTCGATGTTTCCCATGGTGGGCAGCTATACATCAGAACGACGAATGCTTCACCCAATAGTCAGTTTATGCTTTTGAAATATGATTTAAATACACAAGCCATATCCTTTGTTCCATCCAAAGTAACTAGCAGTGGCAGTGCTATTATTTTTAATGGCAAAGTAAACGGAAATTCCGTAGTTGGTCCGGCAGTAGGGTATAGCTACTTTTCTGATACGGCCAAGCATTGGGCGCGGACAGATATCACTGAATTGACCAGCCGATTAATTGTTTCGTCATCATCTGGGTCTAAATTTGAACCAGATAAGAAGATCACTCGTGCAGAATTTGCAGTTTATATTGCAAAAGGTCTCGGACTGGCTGGTGATGAATCTTATGCCCGCCGCTTCCCGGATGTGTCGTCCGGAACGACGGCGGCATACATTGGAGCGGCGGCGAAGGCCGGGATCATTAACGGGAACGCCGATGGCACGTTTAAGCCGAACAGCAACATCACGCGGGAGCAGATGGCGCTGATGATGGTACGGGCGATGGAATACGCCGGGTACGATACGTCGATGAACGGTGCGAGTACGGCGACGTTAACGAAGTTCAAGGATGCGGCGAAGATCCAATCCAAGGACACGGTGGCCAAAGCCGTGAAGGAAGGCATCATCCAAGGCGTGACGACAAATACGTTCCAGCCGCAAGGCAATGCGACGCGCGCACAGGCTGCGGTCATGCTGAAGCGTGTATTGGATAAACTGAACTACATTTAATCCACAACTTTTCCCGGCACTGGGGTGCGAAACCTGGTGTCGGGATTTTTTTTGCACACAAGTTATCCACGAAATTCACATTATCCACAACGCATAACGTCTCCGATCGAGAGAAATGAAAAAGTTATCCCTGTTTTCCACAGCTTTTATCCCCAGATTCCACATTATCCACACGGAAGATCTTCCGGAATTCAACGAATGAATACATTCCTTCAACAAAATTGCTATTTTTCGTAACTTTTCCGGCTAAAAGTAGTCTATTAATAAGAGGTTACTAATAATAGAAGCACGTTAGAGGTATTTAAAGATGGGAGAGTTGTCTAACAAAATGGTAGTCAGAAGAGAGGAAACCGGAAGAAATCAAGCCGATACTGATGTGAATGTGGTCGTGCGTCAAAACTCGAAATTGGCCCACCTGGTGGCAAAGAGCGGCAAAAGAATCGCCCTCGTCACATTGGCGGGATTGATATGGATTCAGCCTGTGATTGGCGTTGGGCCGATTGCAGGTCCGGCTTTAACCGCAGAAGCGGCGGCAAGCCAAACCGTTAAGCTTGGGGAAGAGATGATCACGTCTGGAGCCAAGCTCGTGAAATACGAGTACACGGTGACTCGGTCGGGCAAGCCAGTGAAAGTGCTGGCCGATGTGATCGAGGTGGATTTGGCGAACCCTTACGTCCAATTGGACGTGATGACTGGCAAAGGGGGACAAGTAACGACAAGACAAAGCGTGGAAGGCATGGCCAAAGAAACGGGCGCCGTTGCCGGCGTGAACGGCGATTTCTTTGCGACTGCCGGCCAGGGCGTCCCGATGGGGGCGGCCGTCACGAAAGGAACCGTGGTCACCAGCCCGGCGCAGCTGCAGGGGATGTATGCTTTTGCCGTGCGAAATGACGGGACTCCGATGATCGACCGTTTTGGCTTCAATGGTACGGTATTCGCCGAGGACGGCTCGACGTTCCCGCTCACCGGGATCAACCAGGAATCCTATATGACAGAACCGGACAAAGCCTACAGCCACGTCAATAATATGTTCATTTATACCAGCGCGTGGAAAGCAGAAGAACGTCCGGCTGCTAGTGCGACAACGCCAACCGAGGTTCTGGTGCAAGGCGGCGTGGTTACGCAGATCTCCATCAAAGCGGCCATTCCGGGACCGGTGCCGGCGGATGGGTTTATTTTGCGTGCGCATGGTACGGCGGCCGATTATGTGGCTACGCACCTGCAGGTGGGTCAGCGCGTTGATGCGACCTATGAGCTGCGCTCTTTAACGGACGGGCAAACGGTGAATCCAGCAGACTTGAAAATGATGATTGGCGGACACACCCTGCTGGTCGACCAAGGTCAGGCATCGGCGTTTACCCGTTCGATTACGTCGATTAGCGGCGGCAGCGCCGTCGCACGGACGGCGGTGGGTTATTCCAAGGACGGGAAGACCGCCTATATCATTACCGCCGAGAAAAACAACAACAGTACCGGCCTCACTCTAAAGGAGCTGCAAGGTTTCATGACGGGGATCGGCGTCTGGAAAGGGATGAACCTGGACGGCGGCGGCTCCACGACAATGGTCACGCGTCCGTTAGCGGAAACGTCGGCGCAACTGACGTTTACGACGTCGAACGGATCGGCGGGGCAACGCGCGGTCGCCAACGGACTTGGCGTATTTACAAACGCCCCGCAGGGTACGCTGCTCGGCCTCAAAGTCAGCGGCGCTTCGACGCTGTTCATCGGCCAAACCGTACCTTACGCTTTGAAGGGATACGATACGTACTACAACCCGATCGATACGAGCGGCCTTCAAGCCTCCTGGCAAGCCAGCAACGGGAATTTGGTTTGGACCGAGGGCGGCTTTAAAGGCGTGAAGGCAGGGACTACCAAAATCACAGCATCCAGCGGTCAAGCGAAAACTAGCATGGACGTGAAGGTGCTGGGGGGAACCGATCTGGAGAGCCTAACGGCGGGAACGACGTTCGCGCCGCTGCAAGCGGGTACCAGTGTCACGGTGGCCGTGACCGCGAAGCTCAAAGACGGACGCACCGTGGACGTTCCGGCGGAGTCGGTCAAGTGGACGTTCAGCGGGATGAAAGCCAGCGTGCAAGGCGGCGTGTTGACCGTGCAGTCCGTCAACAATGGCGCGAAGTTTGCGTATGCGACGCCATCCTATGACGGCTTTACCGGAACCCCGGTCGTTCTGTCGGCTTCGACGGAAACGATCTGGGAAAGCTTCGAAAACATCGCTTACCCAATCTCCTTCACCGGTCTGCCGGCTGAAGCAACGGGAACGGTATCCATTGTGCAAGGGGATGGTGAGCGCGCGAATTCCAAAGTGCTGAAGCTCGATTACGACCTGACGGGCGGCAGCGGCAGTAAGTTTGCTTACGCTCAAATCAACGGCACAAGCGGCAAAGCGATTCCGGACAACGCGACTACCCTGACGGTCGACGTGTTGGGAGATGCCAGCCTGAACTGGGTACGGGCGGAGTTGTCCGATGCCGATGGCAAGCCGGTTTACATCGACTTGGCTCGTCCGATGGACTTCACCGGTTGGAAGACGCTCACCGCCGATCTGACGGCAAGCAACATCAAGTTCCCGGCCAAGTTGAAGCGGCTGTATGTCGTCAACGTGGAGGAAGGGCAGGATGAACGTGCGCTGACGGGAAGTGTATCTTTTGACAACGTACGGTTCACGGCTCCTGCGGCCGGCGGCGGCAACTCCGACTTCCCGAGCGCAACAGCCGTGATGGTTCTTGGTCAGAAGTCGATGACGGTGAACGGGAAGAAGCAAGATCTAGAGGTTGCACCGCTGCTCAAAGACAACACGACGTACGTGCCGATCAAGTACGTGCTGGATGTGTTTGGCGGGAGCGCGGCTTGGAACGGCGCGGCCAAGAAAATCACCGTGACTCGCGGAGCCACGATTCTGGAGTTGACCGTCGGACAGAAGGCATTTTTGCTTAATGGGGTGTCTTCCAAAGCTGAGGTTTCTCCGATTATCGTTAACGGAAGGACTTTGGTCCCATTACGTTTGGTCTCCGAACAGCTTGGAATTGGCGTAAATTGGGAGAAGAAAACCAAATCCATTACCCTCGAATCATGATATGATTAGTCTGGGACTATTCGGACTAAGGAACGGAGAAGGATTGCGTGGATTTTCAAGCGGATGCCATAGATCGCGTTATTCATAATGCCGTAAATGTGTTAGAAAGCAGCAAGCTGCAGATCCTTGAGATACTTGATTCGGCCCGTAATGAGCTCAAAACGCTGAGCAACGAGCTGCAGAATGTCATGAAGGAAACAGCGGAAACGGTAGAGAAGGTCGACCAGCTCGAGGTGAACTACCGGAAGTCTCGCATCCGGCTGACGGAAGTCAGCCGGGACTTCGTGCGTTACAATGAAGAGGACATCAAGCAAGCCTATGAAAAGGCAACCCAACTCCAGCTAGACCTGCTCATCTACCGCGAGAAGGAGATGTATCTGAAGGCCCGCCGCGACGAGCTGCAGAAGCGAGCGCGCAATGTGGAGAAATCGGTGGAGCGTGCCGAAACGATCAGTTCGCAGATGAGCGTCGTGCTGGAGTATTTTTCTGGCGAACTAGGACAAGTGACCCGGATTTTGGAATCGGCGAAGAATCGTCAGTTGATCGGATTGAAGATTATTTTGGCCCAGGAAGAAGAGCGAAAGCGCATTTCCCGGGAGATTCATGACGGTCCTGCCCAGCTTCTGGCGAATCTAGTGCTTAGGACGGAAATTGTAGAAAGAATGCTTGCTAAGCAGGAATTTAAGCTAGTGCAGGACGAAATAGTAGATTTGAAAGCGCAAGTTCGCTCGAGTCTGGAAGAGATGCGTAAGGTGATTTTTAACCTGCGACCAATGGCTTTGGATGATCTCGGATTGATACCGACGCTGCGCAAGTATGTGCATGATTATGAAGAAAAGACGAAAATTAGGGCAACCTTCGAAACCCGGGGCAAGGAGCACCGGATGTCCTCTCCAATGGAGGCGGCGGTTTTCCGGCTGGTCCAAGAAGCGTTAACGAATGCGGCGAAGCATGCTTTTCCGACCTATGTTGGCGTCGAAATTACGTACCAGGCGCAAATGATCCGCATCGTGGTGACGGACAACGGGCTGGGCTTCAAGGTGGAGCAATTGGAACAGAAGACGAAAGAGCATACGCACTTTGGATTAATCGGCATGCGGGAGAGAGTGGAACTGCTCGAAGGTCGGATGGAAATTGAATCGGCCGCCAACTTGGGCACGAAAATCATCATTCATATCCCAACCAACTCAGATAAGAGAAAGGAGTACCAGGATGGATAGTCTTACTAGCGGAACCAGACAAGTGATTAAAGTTCTCTTGGCAGATGATCATCAGTTATTTCGTGAGGGTCTGAAGCGGATTTTGAATATGGAGGAAGATATCGAGGTCGTTGGCGAATGCGGGGACGGCACCCAGGTGCTGGAGAGCTGCTTGCAGCTTCATCCGGAAATCGTTCTGATGGATATTAACATGCCCCTGCTCAACGGCGTGGATGCTACAGCCGAGCTGCGCGAGGCGCTGCCCGATGTGAAGGTCATTATTTTATCGATCCATGATGATGAGAGTTACGTGTTTGAAACGCTGCGCAAAGGCGCTACGGGTTACCTGCTGAAGGACATGGAGGCGGAATCCCTGATTAATGCGATTCGGACGGTAGCGGAGGGGAATGCGTTTATTCATCCGAAGGTGACGGGCAAATTGATTCAACAACTTCGCCGGATGGAATACCTGAGCGAGACCGGAGCGATTGCGGAAGATACCGCGATCCGCGAAGCGGGCGTGAAATTCGTAGCCGGCGACGACAATCCACTGACCCGTCGGGAAGCTGAGGTGCTTCGTTTGATGGCGGAAGGCCGCAGCAACAAGATGATCGGCGAGCATTTGTTCATAAGTGAGAAGACGGTTAAGAACCATGTCAGCAGCATTTTGCAAAAAATGGACGTGGACGATCGCACCCAAGCGGTTATTAATGCGATTAAGTTTGGCTGGGTCACCCTGTAAGGAATTAATTTTGCATTAACGTCCCGCGGCCGTGTCCGGAGTGCTTCGCGGGATCAGGATCAGAGGGCTTTTGCTGCCCGAGGTTACCATATTATTCATGATCTTGAAAAGTGAGGCGGGTGCCTCGTTGGCGCATGAAACGCCTTACCCGGAAAACGGCACCAGCCAAATACATAGTTGGCGTAAGCCCCGGCCCTCGCGCCGATGCGCCTTGCCATGCGGTTCCATCCGTAGGAGCCCAGTAACCGACCTTTGTGCGGCGGCATATATTGTCGCTATAAGGGAGGGTTCAAAAAGACAGGTTTGGAGCACCGAGAAGGTTGGATGAAGCTAGGGAATGAGTAGCGGAGCGTAGGGAGACCTACGTGAGCAACGGAAGTCCCGGGTGAATTCAAGATTCGAAGCCGAATCGCCTTCATGGAGCTGCAACGTGATCCGAAGATGACTTTTTGAACTACCTCGTTTGAGATGAGGGTTCAAAAAGACAGGTTTGGGGTACCGAGAAGGTTGGATGAAGCTAGGGAATGAGTAGCGGAGCGTACGTTTTGTGTACGTGAGCAACGGAAGTCCCGGGTGAATTCAAGATTCGAAGCTGAATCGCCTTCATGGAGCTGCAACGTGATCCGAAAATGACTTTTTGAACTACCTCGTTTGAGATGAGGGTTCAAAAAGACAGGTTTGGAGTACCGAGAAGGTTGGATGAAGCTAGGGAATGAGTAGCGGAGCGTACGTTTTGTGTACGTGAGCAACGGAAGTCCCGGGTGAATTCAAGATTCGAAGCTGAATCGCCTTCATGGAGCTGCATCGTGATCCGAAGATGACTTTTTGAACTACCTCGTTTGAGATGAGGGTTCAAAAAGACAGGTTTGGAGCATCGAGAAGGTTGGATGAAGCTAGGGAATGAGTAGCGGAGCGTAGGGAGACCTACGTGAGCAACGGAAGTCCCAGGTGAATTCGAGATTCGAAGCCGAATCGCCTTCATGGAGCTGCATCGTGATCCGAAGATGACTTTTTGAACTACCTCTAATAGGAGGTGGGTACGGTGGTTCCTTATGTAGGTTGGATCCTGCTCAGTTACGGGATGGCCGCAGCGCTGGTGCATGTACTGCACAGTCTGTATCTGCAGGGAAAACGGAAGGATCGCGCGATTCATTATATTCTCGTCACGAGCAATCATGAGAATCAAATGGAATGGTATTTGCGGGCACTCTCCTGGTATGCACGGTTGCGCGGTTTACCTCTGAGGGTGACAGTGCTCGACGAGAGCTCGCAGGATGACACGCTGGCGATCATGCGGAAGTTGGAATCGCAAGGCGAGATGGAGCTGACCGTGATCGGCTTGGCGGTGGTGCGGCAAGAGGATGTGGAAGCGCATGCGTCTTTGTTGAACGAAGAGACGCCCGTCTGCATCGATCTTCGTATCCCGCGGGAGGCGGACAAAATACCATATGTCCATGTGTAACACCCTTTCCGGGGCGAATGGTTCCGGAGCTGATGACCGGCAGTGGATGCAGGAAGGACAACCGCATATGACTAGGCTGGCGCATAGCAATGCGCAGTGTAAAGTGTGAAGCACACTCTTGATGGCGATAAGCCGGGGAGTGTGCTTTTTTGCATTCCGGGGTGAAACGGAGGAGATGGAAAGAGGACATGGGAAAGGTAAAGCTGGCTGACTAGTGGAGGAGGAGTAATGGGTTCATAGTGAGGGAGTAGCGGAGAGCTAAGAGGGGGGAGTGCTGTTTGCTTGAACAAGGTGGGAGAGCGGGGCGGATGGAAGATGATGGCGCGGAGTAATGGGATCGTGCGAGAAGTTGGTTTGCGAGAGGAAAGTGAGAGTGAGGGGGAAGGTTGAGGGGGGTCAACGAGAGGTTACTGATGATTGCGGTTGAGGGGCAGAGAGGAATGAGAGAGTGGAAGAAGCCGGTGTATGAGGGGAAGGAGGGAGTGAGCGAGAGGAGGCTTACGTTGCGGTTGAGGGCAAGTGAGTAATGAGAGAGTGGGAGAAGTGGTAGGCGAGAAAGGTTGTAGTGAGCTGATGGGATTGAAGCTGAGGAGTAGGGGGTATCAGTATCCATCGGAGTTGTTGTTCTCTTCAAGTTCGTGTGTGTTGGCAGCACTAACGGAACTCAGGGACGTTATTTGCCTAGGATTGCGAGTATTCAAATTGTAACGGAACGAGGAGACCTTATTTGAGCAGAACTTGGGAGATTTGCATGCTCTATGACCGAATAGGGTCTGTAGGTTCCGTTAGCTTGGGAAATAGCCGGGAAATGGGCGGATAAGGTCTCTCAGTTCCGTTACGTTGGGTAACTCCGAAGCAGGCATGATGGAGGCCTTTATTGAGGCTTTTTAAAAGACAAGATGCGACATGGAGTGTGAGGATTTTGGGGAATCAAGTCGAAGAAAAGGGGCGAAATAAGAATTCAAAAAAACAAATATCAGAAAAAGAGGAATTATCTGATAATTGTTGAAATATGGATAATACTGCTAGATTTTAGGAGGAGAGTGGTAATGTGAGGGGGAGTTTGTATGCGGTAAGATCCAAGTCAGGATGGGAGCTACGAGTAAGCTTGGATCTGAAGGTTGATTTGTCTTGGTGGATGGATAGGAATTCCGAATCTATGTATTTGTTATCCGACGGAATGCCGCTGGGGTGGGCTGTTGAGGTGAGGGATCACTTCAAGTTGTTGGACGAGATGGATCGTTGGTCCGATCGGCAATGGGATCAAATGTTGGTAAGAGAGCTGCAGGAGGAGTTGCGGATCGAGGCGAGGTTGATGAGTTCAGGGAAATCAAGAGATCTGGGGGAGTTGATGAAGGGAAGTTCCTTGTTAGGCGAGCGTCGGGGGTGGTTGTGGAAGGAAGGCCGGTTGACGGAATTAGGGCGGGAGTTCACGGAGAAGGGGGCGTTTAAGATGGAGCGAAACATTTCGGGACCCATGTTGGTAGGGAAGCTTCCTGCAGACAAGGTTGGAAAAACGAGCGAGGTTGAAGCAGGCGAAACTAGCATGTGGGGCGAAGCGGGGGCGTGGGGCGAAGCCACGCCCCTAGCGGAAGCCGCGCAGCGCCTTGCGGCTGCGCTGGAGGGCCGCTCGCTGCTGGAAGCGGAGCTCCAGCAGCTGCTGGCGGAACGCCTGCCGGGCTTCGCCCCGGCCTGGCGTTCCGCCGTCCAGCACGCGCACCTGCAGGGGCGCGTGCAGCTCACGGCGGGCGTGGCCTCCGCCCGCCGCCGTGATGCGGGCCCGCGCTGGCGCCGGGCCCGGGCCCCACGCTGCCGGCGCTGCGGCAGCGAAGTGCATCGCCGCACGCTTATAACCATCTTACCCCGCCGACGAAACCCACGGGGGGCATTTCTCGTGGCCCCCGCTCATTTATAAACAAACACCACACCACCCCACTCTAGTATTTCGCACTCTGCTATATCCGTTTG
>NZ_WNZY01000017.1 GCF_009725205.1 Paenibacillus timonensis
TGGTCGGCATCGGGCTCATTCTCGGTACCTTCACCACCTTCGCCGCGTTGATGGGCTTCGTGATGAACGCCGCGTTCCTCTTCTCGGGTACGGTAAGCACCAACGCGCAAATGTTGATTCTTGAAGTACTGGTCCTCGTCGCCGCCGCCAACGCCGGCAAAATCGGCCTCGACACCTACGTACTTCCTTACCTCCGCAAGCTGTTTCATAAGAAAAACGATGCCGGAACGCAAACCCCGGCGCCTAAACAACCGCTAAACGTCAAACGCCCGGCGTAACGGCCGCGTGAATGAAAGAAGGCCTTCCAGATGGAAGGCCTTCTTCTTTAGTTGCGGCTCCGACGTACGGCGCCCCATGAGCAAACCACGGAGATCACCGCTCCCGCTAGGAAGCCGCCAACGATGTCGCTGGCATAATGCACACCCAGATACAATCGGCTGACCCCAATCAGTAAGATGAGCAGCAGCACGATCGTTGCCCATACGCGGTTCCCCGCCTTGCCGGAGCGCAGCAGCAACAGGGCGATCAGCCCGAAGAAAGCCGCGGAGATCATCGCATTTCCGCTGGGAAAGCTGTACCCGTCCGGCACGACAAGATAGTCCCACAAGTCCGGACGTTCACGAGAGTACAAGGCTTTCAATCCTTTGTTGAGTAACCACCCACCCACCAAACTGACCGTCAGCCAAACTGCATAACGTCCGTTACGCAAGTATACCAGGGTCCAGACGAGAGTGAGCAACAGCACCACAACGAAACCGGTCGTCGTCCCCAGCTCAGCAAGAGCTTTCACCGCAGGAGTCAAGCTATCGCTTCGCAGCCCATAGAAGAAATCCCCAATACTGCGGTCAATGGAGCGCAGCCCCTCCGTATGGATGAACCCGCTCAGCACCGTAAACAAGACGGCCAGAAGGACCGGCCAAAACCATTTTTTCAAACCCGACTCTCCCCTCTCTCCAAACATTCACCCGAATCCAAGTTATTTTACCGGGAATCTTGATTTGTCGGCAACCCTTATTTCAAATTTAATTCATTCTAGGGTCTGCAAGGAAAGAATATCCGCTAGACCTGCATTAATATACTTACTATACTTATATATTGACTAAGTTGGGAACCTTGAACTACAATGCAGTAGAATTCAACATAGAATAGATGGGTGATTAAATTAATGGAGCCACACGCTTACCGCGTATTATTATTTTATAAGTTTGTCCGGATCGAGGATCCTGCCGCCTTCACGGCCGAGCATCTGCTATACTGCAAAGAGCTGGGCCTCAAGGGACGCATCCTGATCGCCGCCGAGGGCATCAACGGAACATTGTCCGGTACGGTGGAGCAAACCGAGAAGTATATGAACGACCTCAGAACCAACCCGCTGTTCGCCGATATCGTGTTCAAGATCGACGAAGCGGAAGGCCATACTTTTAAGAAAATGTTCGTTCGCCATAAAGAAGAGCTGGTCACCTTCCGTTACGAGGAGGAGCTTGACCCGAACGTCATCAGCGGCAAACGCCTCTCCCCTGCCGAATTTTACGAGCAGTTGCAACAAGATGATGTGATCGTTCTGGACGGGCGCAACGATTATGAATACGACATCGGCCATTTTCGCGGAGCGATTCGGCCAGAGATCGATTCCTTCCGCGAGTTTCCGGAATGGATCCGGCAGAATCTTGGCGATCACAAAGATAAGAAGATTTTGACTTACTGCACCGGGGGCATCCGCTGCGAGAAGCTGACCGGCTTCCTGTTAAATGAAGGTTTTAACGACGTCGCCCAACTGGAGGGCGGGATTGTGACTTACGGTAAAGACCCGCAGGTCAACGGACGTTTGTTTGACGGCAAATGTTATGTCTTTGATGAACGAATCTCCGTACCGATCAACCGCACAGACGAGGATATCGTAATCGCCAGCTGTTTCCACTGCGGCATAACGCATGACCGGTACATTAACTGTCCTGTGTGCAACCTTCAGTATGTATGCTGCGAGGATTGCGAAGACGAGCATCACGGCTTCTGTTCGGATGCATGCCGGGAGGCAGCCCTCGCCGTCCCGCAAAGCTAAGAATTGCCGGAACCTATCACCCGAGAGGGAGTGTCACGCATGAACACGAACAAAGACCTTTCTACCCGCGAGCGGATTCTTCATCTAATGAAAACCGCCGGACCTCTTAGCGCGAAAGAGCTCACGACAGAGCTGCAGATTACGGAAATGGCCGTACGCCGGCATCTCGGAACGATGGAGCGCGACGGGCTGATCGAGTCGAAGATGATCCGGCAAACGCAGGGCCGGCCAACGGCGGTGTATGGATTAACAGAGCTGGCCGAGGGGATTTTTCCAAAAAAATATCATTCGCTCACCCTGGACCTGCTGGATGAACTGGCCGAGGAAAGCGGCGAAGGAATGGTGGATCGCCTATTTGACCGGCGCAAGGAGAAGCTGAGCCGTAAATACATGGCCGACATGCAAGGCAAATCGCTAACCGAAAAAGTGCGCACGCTCTCGGAAATTCAAAATGATAACGGCTATATGACGGAGCTTGAACAGAACGATCGCGGCGAATACGTGCTCATGGAGCATAACTGCCCGATCTCACAAATCGCCAATCGTTACAACCATGCCTGCGACTGCGAGCTGAATTTGTTCGAATCCTTGCTGGACGCCGACGTCGAGCGCACGGAATGCTTGGCCCAGCAAGGAAAGAAATGCGTATATGTAATCCGTCAGCGAAACCGCGAATAGAAAAAAAGCAGCCCTTGGGCTGCTTTTTCTACGTTATATGTCATAGACGTTTAATTCGTCCTCAATGGCTTGCTTAACGAGCCGGATACATTCCTCCGTTGTCTTGGCGGCAACCCGTTTGCCGTTAACCAGCACATACGGTCTAAGCTTGCATAAGCCGCATAAACTAAGACAGTCCTGGCGCATCACGGCAATTTCCGGATAATCCTCCTCCAGTTGCTCCAGCTCAAGCGCGCTCATCAGGTTGCTATCGCACACTTCAACGATCACAATGCCCAAACCCATGACGTCTTTCACCCCAAACTTGTCGATAACTCTGCTTGAACCATCATTATGAGGATACCAAAATCATTTGTCAATGCTTGCGAATCATTTAACATACTTAACATACATTTATGTTGACTAAGTTGGCGTCCAGATCTATAATTAGATTTGTCGGAATTACTATTACATATCGGAGAAGAAAGGATTGATTTGGAATGGCACATCAATTGCCTGCTTTGCCTTACCCGAACAATGCACTTGAGCCTCATATTGATGAAACAACGATGATGATTCACCATGATCGTCACCATAATACGTACGTTACGAACCTGAATGCAGCTTTGGAGTCCGCTCCGGAACTGCAATCCAAATCCGTTGAAGAGCTGATCGCTGATCTGGACAGCGTTCCGGAAGGCATCCGCACCGCAGTTCGCAACAATGGCGGCGGTCACGCGAACCACTCCCTGTTCTGGGAAACGATCGGACCTAACGGCGGCGGCCAACCTTCTGGCAAGCTGGCTGAAGCGATCAACGGCGAGCTCGGCGGCTTCGACAAATTTAAGGAAGACTTCTCCAAAGCTGCGACAACTCGTTTCGGCAGCGGCTGGGCGTTCCTGGCTGTAGACGGCAGCGGTAAATTGTCCGTATACAGCTTGCCGAACCAAGACTCCCCGATCATGGAAGGCAAAACGCCAATCCTTGGTTTGGACGTATGGGAGCACGCTTATTATCTGAAATATCAAAACAAACGTCCTGACTACATCGCCGCTTTCTTTAACGTTATCAACTGGTCTGAAGTAGAGAAACGTTACGAAGCAGCGTTGAACAAATAAGTGGGAATGTGGGTTAAGCGCCTGCGTGACTAAGAAAGGGTGTCCCGATGGACCGGTTAACCGGCTCCCTGGGACACCCTTTTTTTTATCCACTCACAACCTCCAGACCACCGACTCGCGCACCACCAACGTCGGCTGGACCTGCCAATGAATCGCTTCCCGGGTACGGCCAAGCTCCGACAAGAGCAGACTGATCGCCGCGTCGCACATACGCTCCTTCTCCACCCGCATCGTCGTCATGTTGAGCCCTTCGCCGTTCACGTAAGGCAAATCGTCAAACCCGGCGATCGAAACGTCCTCCGGCAATCGCTGGTTTCTCTCCTTCAACAAGCCCGCAAGCAAATAAGCAATCCGGTCATTGCTGCAAAAGAACGCCGTCGGCCATTCGCCGAGCCCCTCCAAAAAGGCATCCATTTCCGCCGTGGTGTAATCATACCCCCGAGAGATCGTTAAGCAATCCGCGTCTCGGATAGCAAGCCCCTGCTCCTTCATTGCCTTCTCATACCCAAACCAGCGCTCCTCATGACTGGTCGACAAGTTCGTTGGCCCGATGAAGCCGATTCGCTTGTGACCGGCTTCAATCAAATGTGTTACCGCAGCGTGAGCTCCTTCCAGATTGGCCGAAGTGACCGCCGGACAAGGCAGGTCGTGGTAATAGGAATCCATTAGCACAAGCGGTGTATCCATTTCCCAAATACGCACGGCATAAGCCCGATCCGTGATGCCAAATAAAATTACCCCACGATACGGAATATCGGCAAACGGTCCAGGCAAAGAAAGCGACGTTTCCGTCTCGCGATCTAGTGGAGTTATGACGGCGTTAAAGCCTTTTTTACGGGCACTCCGTTCCAAACCCCAGATCATATCGTGAAAAAACTGAAAGTGATCATTATCCTGATAACTCATGATTCGCTCGGGAACGAGCACCAGAATGTTGGCCTTTCCGCTTTCTTGGGGAGCATAGGGTCCATAGCCCATCTCCCTGGCGGTTTGCTGCACGAGGCGGCGCATCTCCTCGCTGACCCCCTTTTTATTCATCAGCGCAAGCGACACCGCATTTTTGGAAATCTGGAGGTGATCAGCGATATCCTGCATGGATATTTTCTTTTTGCGGCCCATTCTTTTCATTCCTTTCGAATCATGCTACACTTAGCCTACATCCTACTTTACAAATGCGGTTTTTGTCAAGTTTGTCAAGTTATTAATGAATCTTCACTTCCACAGGAGGTATGAACGTTGAGTTATGCAATAGGTATCGACATCGGCGGCACCAAAACCGCCATCGGGCTTGTTGGCGCAGACGGCGAGGTTCGCGCCAAGGTTTCCTTGCCGACCGATCAGACAGTAACGCCGGAGGTGATGGTCGACCGAATGGCTGCTGCCATCCAGGACATCCTTACCGCACAAGGTATTACGGAAGCCGAGCTCTTGGGAATCGGGGTTGGGGCCCCGGGACCGTTGAATACGAAGGAAGGGAAGATAGCCGAACCCCCGAATTTGCGAAGCTGGTGGAACTTCCCTGTCGTCGCCTCGCTGGCGCGCCATTTCAGCCGCCCGATACGGCTGGAGAATGACGCTACTGCCGCTGCTTTGGCCGAGAAATGGCTGGGAGCTGCTAAGGATGCCGAACACTTCGTATTTATCACGATCAGCACGGGGATCGGCGCCGGGATCTACTCCCACGGCAAACTCATTACCGGCGCTTCCGGCAATGCCGGCGACGTCGGGCATTTCGTCGTTGATCCCTCGGCCGGCACCTGTGTATGCGGGCAAAAAGGATGCTGGGAATACGTCGCCTCCGGCACGGCGGTCGCGAGACAAGCCTCGGCCTTGCTCGGCCGGGAAGTTTCCTCGAAGGAAGCTTTTGATTTGGCGGCGGCCGGGAATACTTCGATTCAGGAGCTCGTAGCCAAGGTGTTTGAGAACATCGGCGTAGGCTGCGTAACTCTGATCAACACCTTTGATCCAGAGAAGCTGGTCATTGGCGGCGGCGTCTCTCAAGTCGGTGCTCCAATGTTTGACGCGGTGCGGGACTATGTGTCCAAGTACGCGCTGAACCCTTCGGGTCGTCAAACACCTATCGTCCCTGCCGCGCTGCACCAAGATGCCGGCTTAATTGGCGCCGCTGCATTAGTTCACATTTCATATTGATCTATAGATAAAGGAGTGCGAAATCCATGAATGAACCGATTTTTCTACAGCCGATTTTTCAAGAACGCATTTGGGGCGGAACGAAATTAAGAGACCTGTTCGGCTACGACATCCCAAATGACCGTACCGGCGAATGCTGGGCCGTATCCGCTCATCCCAACGGACAAAGCGTTGTTCAGAACGGACCACACCAAGGCACGAAGCTGGGGGATTTGTGGACCTCGCATCCGGAGCTGTTCCGCTCCACGTCCAACGTATTCCCGCTCCTGACGAAGCTGCTTGACGCCTCCGACGATTTGTCGGTACAGGTACATCCGGACGACGAATATGCCGGCCAACACGAAAACGGCGAGCTCGGCAAAACCGAATGCTGGTACATCGTGGATGCCGAACCGGGATCTGTGATCATTTACGGTCATGAGGCAAAAACGAAGGAAGAACTCGTCACGATGATCGAAAACGGCGACTGGGACCATTTCCTGACCAAAGTACCGGTAAAGCCGGGCGACTTCTTCTACGTCCCTAGCGGTACTCTACACGCGCTTGGCAAAGGCATCGTGGTGCTCGAAACGCAGCAAAGCTCGGATACGACATACCGCGTTTATGATTACGATCGCCGCGATAAGAACGGCAACACCCGCGAGCTGCATCTGGAGAAAGCGATTGATGTCACCACCGTACCGCAAGCCTATGTTCCGGCATCCTACGCAACCTCAACTAATGGCGCGCTGACGGTCACCTCTTTCGTCTCCAACTCTTTCTTTACCGTGGAAAAATGGAACGTTTCCGACGGGGAAACCGAAGTTCAATCAAACGAGAAATATACGATCTTCAGCGTACTCGCTGGCAGCGGTACGTTGACAGCAGGCGGACAAAGCTACGACTTGGCCAAAGGCGAGCACTTCATCCTGCCAGCCGGCTTTGGCCCCTACCGCTTAAGCGGAGAGCTGGAAATGATCATGTCCCACGAATAATCCCGATTCAAAACAAACGGACGGAAGCTACCATCCTCAGGATGGCTGATCCCGTCCGTTTTTGCGTTTAGGTCCGCCTGTTTAAGCTTGGGCTTGGGTATAGCGTTCGCTCAAAATCCGTGTATGGTGCTGTGCATGCCCCGCGAGAATGTAGGCGAAGGCACGAGCGGAGGCAGGTCCGCCGGCGGCGGTTCCCGTGCGGGCCCATGCAGCGTCGTCCAACTGGCGAGCCAATACCAGCGTGGCTTCCCGCACGATCTCAAAGCCGCGCAGCAGTTCCTCTAGAGACAGCCGATCAAACCCGGCATGACGGGCGTACAATTCCTCGTCGAATCCTGCAAGCGGCGTCGTGTCGCCGCGAGCGATCCGCAGCATCCGATAACTCATGATCCGCTCCGTATCGGCCATGTGGCCCAGCACTTCCTTGACGCTCCATTTCCCTTCGGCGTACCGATAGTTGGCCTGCGCTTCGCTGGCTCCGCCCCATTCCTTGCGCAATTGCTTCGTCTGCGACTCCAGAAAGGCAAGCAGATCGCCTTCTGGCACTTCGTTAATGTAGGGTGCAAAATGCTCCGCGTATTCCCCTGTTTGCGGTCTAGTCAACATTTACTTCATTCCTCCTCTTATTTTAAGATAACTGGTAAAGATTAAGCGTTATTCTTCTTCCCACACTTCTTCCATTAAGGCGTGGATTTGGCGGGTCCTCCGCTCGGTTTCCTGCTTGTTGGGAACCCATTTCTCTCCATCCCATTCCACAACGTCTCCCGGCTTGGCTGAAGGATCAACCTGGGACCGCGGGATGTTCCGGAGGTTCCCGCCCGACTCCAGGATGCAGGCTTCACCTTCAAAACCTTCAACGATATGGAGCATCCCCATTCCTACCTTTCCGTTATAATTTGGTATCCTTTACCATCACTGACGATCTCCACAGTACCCTGTAGATCGTTGCGATACACTTCCACCTTCTGTTTGGCTAGTCGGTCCAAAATCGTCTTCGTCGGATGCCCATAGGAATTCTCGCCTACTTGGATCACCGCGTACTTTGGTTTAACCGCGTTCAAGAACCGCGCCGTGGTTGACGACTTGGAGCCGTGGTGTCCTACTAGCAGGACATCGGCGCGGAGGTTCGCTCCTGATTCGAGCATCGCCCGTTCGCTTTCGGATTCTGCATCTCCGGTCAGTAGAAACGAGGTATCGCCATAGGTCACCTTAACGACTGCGCTCATATTGTTGTTGTCGTCGGTTGACGTTGCCGGGGCTAGCATCTTCACTTGTACCTGTTCGTCCCAAGCGAGATCCAATCCGGCCTTGGCCGTCTTGACCTTCAATCCTTTGTTGCGAATCGAAGTCAACAACGATTCAAACGTCTTCGTGTTGGACTGAACCTTCGGCATATACACCTGGCCAATGTCCACGCGATCGATCACCCGATCCAAACCGCCAATATGATCCGCATCCGGATGCGTCCCGATCACGAGATCCAGGTGGCGTACCCCATAAGCCTGCAGATAGCCTAGCATCTCATCTTCCTTGTCATTGTTGCCGGCATCGATGAGCATCGTGTGCCCGGAGGGGCTGATCAGCAATTGTGAAGCGCCTTGTCCGACATCCAGGAATAGGACGCGAAGTTGACCTTCGTCCTGCTCTTTGGAAATCCATGACGCGTTCTCCCCCGGTTGTCCCCCAGCCGCCTCCCAGCCTTCCAGCGAGCAACCCGTAATCAGAACGCAGAACCAAAGCAGGTATCCCCAAACTAACGTCCTTCTTGTCTTCTGTCTAATCATAGATGATCGTCCTCTTCCCAGAACATTTGTTCCAATTATAGGGGATGCCCTAGCCTAAAATCAACCAAAACTTGCTAACTCGCAAAAAAAAGAGCCCGCCTTTTCGAAGGCAGACTCTTGGAAAAAACGATCTACATTACTTTACCGAAACGCTAACCGTCACCGTTTTGCCGCCGTATTGCGCTTTGATGGAAGCAGAGCCTTTCGCTACCGCTTCAATCTTGCCGGCCGACACTTTGGCAACATTCGTCTTCGAGCTCGTCCAGTTGGCGCTGCCGGTCACGGAGACTACTTTACCGTTATCATAAGTAGCCGTGAGCACGAGCGTTTTAGCCGATCCTGGAGCCAACTGCAGTTTTTTCTCGCTAACCTCCAGTTTCATCAGCTTCGGAATCACGTTCACCTTCACGGTTACCGTTTGGCCTTGGTAAGAGCCGGTCAATGTCACCGAACCCTCAGCAATGGCCTTCACCGAAGAGGAAGAAACTGTAGCGATATTCTCGTCGGAGGAAACCCAGCCCATTTTGGAGGAGAGGGTTACCTTTTTGCCGTCCGTGTAATACCCCGTTACCTTAATCGATTTCGATTTCTTGATATTCAGCTCGAACGATTGTGGCTCCACAACAATCTTGGTAATTTTCGGTTCGATGGTCACGGAAAAGCTGACCGTTTTGTTCTCAAAAGTCGCTTTCAGCGTAGCGGAGCCTTTGCTGAGACCTTTGAGCTTCTTCCCGTCTACCGTCGTCTTCAATACTGCATTGGAACCCGATACCGTCCACTCTACACCCGTCGGGTTCGCTTGCTCTACCCCGTTTTCGTAGACAGCCGTGATTTGCGGCAGAGCGGTTTCCGTCCCGATGACGATACTCAAAGAATCTTCCGAAGCGAGCAAGGTTAATACCTTCTCCTTTACGCTCACCTTAACCTCGACGGTCGTCCCCCGAATCGGGAAGCTCGCGTTTGGCGTCAGTCCTGTTCCAGCTTCCGTAAGCTTCCCGGTTAACGTTACCTCGGCGGATACTACCGAATCACCCAATTCTTTCGTAACGATTTTCCCGTCTTCCACAATCGCGATATTCTCTTGACTTGAGGTCCAAGTGATTGCATTGCTTAGATCAACGGTTTCTCCGTCCAACTTCGTGCCCGTGACTTTCGGCAAGCTGGCAGATCCCCCTAGATAAACGTCCAGTTGGTCTTTCTCGACTTCTAGTTTGGTCACTGTAGGGAGTACCGTTAATTTCATACTCTTGCTTACGCCTTGGTAGCTGGCTTTAATCGTGGTCGTCCCCGTTGACTTGGCTGAAATTACGCCTTTGTCGTCCACGGTGGCGATTAATTTATTGGAAGAAGACCAATCAGCGACATCGCTAACGTCCTGCGTTTCGTTCGCTTTGACGCGCACGCCGGCATCCATGGCCAGCGCTTCGCCGATAAACATCATTTGATCGCCGGATGGCGTCAACAGGATTGCCTCATAAGGAGCGCGCACATAAATATCAACTTTGACTTGCTCCCCCAGATACGATGCCGTAATCGTTGCTTTCCCCGTGGATACGAGCTTGACCGTTCCGTCTTCCACCGTAGCTACGCCGTTGTCCGTCGAAGCCCAAGTCGCTTTATCCGAGACGTCGCTATTGGTGGTAGAATCGCTAGCCAACACTGTTTTGACCCGAAGCTTCACTTCCTTGTCGGCCATGATCAACTCAAGGTCTTCCTTCTCCTGAATCTCCGTGTCGGTCGTTCCAACCGTCTGATACAATTTCAAACCGGAGTACGGCGAAGTTACCTTAGCTTTAAAAGAAGCAGTCAGTCCGGCATATTTGGCCGTAATCGTGGCTTCCCCTGAACCGGTTAACGTGATTTGGCCTTTCTCAACGGTTAATACCCCAGCATTGGAGGAGGTCCATTCCACATCGGCCGTAACATCCTTTGGTTCGATCGAGGCGTTGTCCACCTTCGCCTTAGCCGTAACGGTTAGATCCGATGCGGAACTGTCCAGGCTATATTTCCCGTCCAGTTTGTAATCCAAGGTTAACGCGGTGTAGGTGTCCGTAACCTTAATCGTGATCAACGATTTGGAACCGACTTGCGTTGACGGATTATTATAAGACGCCGTAACGGTAGCTGTGCCGCTCTTGAGCGCTGTCACCAAACCTTCGTCAACCTTGACGATACTCGCGTCGGAAGTGGTCCAAACCACGGTGCTGGTCACGTCCTTCTTTGAGGTTGACCCCTCTACCGAAGCCGAAACCTTGAGCTGTTTCGTTTTACCCACGCCAAGTTCGATGGTCGTATTTTCTCCATCGATCGCAATGGAGTTGATGTCCCCCGTTGCCGCAAACACGCCCGTCGGAACCATTACCGAAAGGAGCAGCGTCAAGACGAGCATCCAATACGTCATTTTCCTGTTAGCAATCATTGATTTCTCTCCTTTATCTTCATTGCTAAATTACCGGAACCTTTTTCCAGCCCTCTGGGTTTTATATCGACATTTGGTACCTATTTCGTAACGTTTTTTGGCGAAAATAATCCTTTTTTCCTATAAAAAAAGAGCGCATTCGTTTATCGAATACGCTCTTTCTTGTTCTAGATGCCGAGGACGGGGGTCGAACCCGTACGATGGTCACCCATCGCAGGATTTTAAGTCCTGTGCGTCTGCCTATTCCGCCACCCCGGCACGTCAAGAAAAATCCCGTATTTATGATTATATACAGATTTCGAATCAAATTCAACCAAAAATCTGGACCAGCCTTTTCCGATAAACTATTCGATTGGGATTTATGATAAGTTAGTTGTAGCACGTTGATCGGCTCGAATTTCAGGAAAGGTGAGGTTTGGTTTCATGCATGAATTAAAAATGGCGGTTACCCTCGGCCATCAAGTGGTCGTTCAGCTCCATGATGGACAAATGATGACGGGACTGCCTAAATGGGGTTCCGCACCAGACAAAGTACAGCTGCGAACAACAGAAGGAGCCGTGTGGGTTCAGCTTGACGAAATCAATCATGTGACGCGAATCATCCCGTTTGGAAAATCTTTCGGATAGTTTGCAACATTTTCAGTAAGCTCTCGTCTAGTAGTTGTCAAAAATAACAAGACGAGGTGATGACCCCATGTTTAAACGTAATTTAGCCCTGTTGTCCGCCACTGCCATTCTGAGTCTGTCGCTTGCCGGAGAAAGCTTTGCCGCCGCAGGCGCCTTTAAAGACGTAAGCCACTCCACCGCCAAAGATAGTATATCTGTACTGCAGGCCAAAGGAATCGTTCGCGGCGTCGGCGCCGACAGTTTTCTACCGGACGACCAATTGACCACCAGCCAAGGCGTTCAGCTCATCGTTAACCTGCTGGGGTTGGAGCTCAAAACGGAGGTCAACCAGGGAGCAAGCGACTACTTTACTAACGTCAAGGAAGATGCTTGGTATGCCCCGGCGTTCGTGATCGCGAAAAATAGCGGTTTTGATCTGGAAGCAGCCGTGAACCCGGACAAGCCGATGACACGTGAGGAATTTACCCATCAGCTGATTTTGGCGATGGAGGAGCATGGCGATTTGCCAAAGATCAATATTAAACCGATCGAATTTACCGATGACGACCAGCTCACCGTTTCGTATCAGGGAACCGTTCAGCGTGCGCTCGTGCTGGGGATCGCCAAGCTGGATGAGAACAAGCAATTCCATCCGGGGGATCAAATCACCCGGGCCGAGGCCGCCGTACTGACTTACAACGCGGTCGAATATTTGGCTGCGCACCCTGCGCCGACTCAAGATAGCAAATAATCGCGTCGCTTTCGCCGATAAAGGACCGCCCACCCGCGGTCCTTTTCTGCCTTTCGAAAAACCTTCAATTTTAATAAAATTCACTGAATCGACAGTTTTTTGCATAATATCTCAGGATTTAGGGAGGATTTACAAAAACGGACATAGAAAGTATAGTTACCACTTTAGCCTGGTGCGGACAGATATAAAGTGGGATCCGCAGGACGGTCGCCAGTGCACAGCGGACGTATACAATAGATACTTCAATTCTGGGAGTTGTTCGCCTTGGATCTTATCCTCAAAATTGAAGAGCTCCGGATGGAACTAAACAGACTCGCCGGAAGCAAACGTCTGGTCGATAGGGAACTGGTCATGGTAAGTCAACGACTGGACGAGTTGCTCAACGAATACCATCGATTGGTGATCCAACAGCAAGTCAAATGATTCAGGGAGCCGCGGAAGCGGCTCCTTTTTTCATCAAGATAATTTCCCGAACCTTCTCATTAATGATATTAGCAACTACGAAACTGGAACCCAGAAAAAGTCCAGTCGTATTTCCATATATAGATAAGAAATCTCGGACATTACTACTTATCTACCCCGTCTCATTTTGAAATAAATCCATAATGGTTAGGGAGGGCTTAGTATCGGATTCTTGCTTGTTATTATCTCACTTGTCTTTATCGGACTAGGGGTCCTCGTTCGAAGAAAGCCCGATGCGTTCTGGCGAATGGATGAGGCTTGGAAAGTTAGAGGTAGCGCGGAACCTAGCGAGTTCTATCTGGAATCCATGAGATTCAAGGGGTTCGTTTCTCTGATCATCGGAGGGTATTTTCTAATTTGGGCACTGCTAGTGATCTTTCTTTAATATTGGATGGGTCTTATCGTTATGCAAACCTAAGTGCCGCATGGTAACATGAAGAAAAAAGCACACGGGAGTAGCGGAATGATTCAAAAAATTAGGACGTGGGCAAGAAAACTGAAAAAAAAGATCTTCTTGCTTTATTTTGCCTATCAGGATCGTCGGACCCCTTGGTATGCCAAATTTTTTGCCGTTTGCGTCGTTGCCTATGCCTTCAGTCCAATTGATTTGATACCCGATTTTATCCTTGTATTAGGGTATCTGGATGATGTGATACTCATTCCGCTCGGTATTGCGATCACTTTAAAAATGATCCCCGAGTCCGTGATCCGAGAAAATGAAGCCATTGCCGAAGAACGATTGAAGAAGGGCAAACCCAGAAACTGGTTCGCAGGAAGTCTCATCCTACTCGTATGGATCGTTGCGATCATTTGGATGATTTGTCTTGTTTATCGTCATTAGAGGTTAATATATTCCACGACAATCCAAAACATCTATATACATACCTTCCTTATTATGTTATGGTAAATTAAGGTTGGCCAACCTATTTTTTTGATAATATATGTTCCAAATTTCACATTCGAAGAGGAGGTTTTTCAATGAAAAAGATAGGAACAATGATCATTTTATCCATGTTCTTGCTTTTCCTTTCACCTTCTATCGCGCCCGTCCAACAAGCTCACGCCAGTGACGAGTGGACTGCGGTGGTAACAACCGATGGATCGAACTTGAATGTACGCAGCGGTCCAGGAACTAATTATTCCATAATAGGTAAATTCGCGAATGGAACTGTCGTCAATTATGGCGCTATAGACCCTATACCTTCTGCAGATTGGACTTATGTATGGGGCAAAGATATAAATGGCAAGTCAATATCAGGCTATTGTCACAATGACTATCTTCGTTGATTGAGCGAAAATGAAAGCCCCACTAACTTGAGTGTTAGTGGGGCTTTCATTTTTCCGACGGATCCGAACCGGTGACGTTTCATCGAATATTCCCCAATCTTAATAACCACATAAAAAGAAACCCCCTTGATGATCAAGGGGGTTTCGCGCGTATGGGCCCTACAGGACTCGAACCTGTGACCAATCGGTTATGAGCCGACCGCTCTAACCAACTGAGCTAAGGGCCCGGGGAAGCTTGGATTGCGGGGGCAGGATTTGAACCTGCGGCCTTCGGGTTATGAGCCCGACGAGCTACCGGGCTGCTCCACCCCGCGTCAATAAATAGCGACAATTAATAATATACACGATTCCTGCGGGGCACGTCAAGCAATACATTATGGAATGAAGCGTACGCCGTATTTGCCCTTGCGCGAGCGAAAAATTTCAATTTGCCGCATATCGTCGAAACCGTAGATCCAGCCGTCTTGCTCCAATCGTCGAGCCAGGCATCCGGCTTGGAATTTCGTTCTGTACAATTTATTGAAATAGATCCACCGCATGACTTTTTCGTCCATCCTTTCTTCAACTAGAGCAAATTGTCCTTGCCTATAGAATACCCAACCTTAACAAAAAAAGCCGCCGGATTCTGCCCGGCGGCCTCGGATTGCTCTGGTAATTTCTGTTCTTTCCTGAAACTGCGGATTAACCTTTAATAATGGTTCCGTCAGCGGCAGCTCCTTCTTGCGGAACGAATGGCGTGCCATCCTCCTGGAATTGGGTCTTCGGATTGTTCTTAATCTCCTGCAGCATCTTGTTGCCCTTTTCTTCCCATTCCTTGAGCGCCTCTGCCGGCGTTTTCTTGTTCTCCAGGACCTCCTGGAAGAACTTGCGCCCACTGTCCGTCACGCTGTAAAGCCCCGGTTTCTCGCTCATCAGCTTATCCTGCTTCGGATCGTTAGGAGGTGTTGGCTTCAGCAAATAAAACGCCTGGATATTGTAATCGAGCCCGGATTTCGGCTTGATATACGATTTACGGGCCAGCATCTCGTACGAGTTGCTGCGTGACTTCAATTTCGCCCAGTCTTCTCCATTAATGAATTTGATAAAGTCCCAGGCCGTATCCGCATTCGGAGCCGCGCTGTTAATTGCGAACGTATTACTGAGCCAAATGTTGCCGCCAACGCCCGGCTTCTCTGGATGAGACGGCAAAGTCACGACATCCCAATCTACGGGCTTGAAGTTTTTGATTTTCGAAGCATTGTTATTGGCATCGGAAATTTCATTGATGTAGTAGCTCTCGCCAATGGTCATGGCGACTTTCCCAGATAGGAACAGATCGCTGCTGATCGAAGACCAATCACTACCGTCCATCGGATTGCTGGTGTTGTCCGGAATTACTTTGTCTTTCGATAGCTTGCTGATCGTTTCCCAAACCTTGGTCCACTGCGGCGTGTTGACCGTCATCGTTTCGGCTTTGTCGTCGAACGTCTTCAGTTGAAGCGAATTTACGTAGCTGTATTGCATATCCCAGAACGGGTCATTGCCTACATAACGGTTGAAGGAGAATCCGTATACTCGGTCTTTACCTTCCCCTTTAGCCACCCGCCGTGCCAGGTTGAAAACATCATCCCAAGTCATGTTGTCGGTTGGCGGCTCTACGCCGGCATCCGTGAACATCTTTTTATTGTAGAACAGAGCCGAAGAAGAGAAGCTAGGCGTTAAGGCGTACAAGCTGCCTTCCCCGAGATCCTTAATTCCGTCAATGACTGCCGGGACATAGTCGGACGTATCGAATTTGTCTTCCTGAATCAAGGGATCCAGCTGCTTCACCATATTTTCCTTGATCAGTTGGTTCAGCACCGATGTGTCGGTTACGACAACGTCGACTGGATTGCTGCCCGTCATAATTTTCTTCATATTATCCAGATAATCGGGTTGCACGTAAGGCTGCGAGTTATCTTGATAACGGTATTGCGACTGGTCGATGGCAGGCACAACCTCGATACGTACGTTTTGATGCGTAAACTCATAGACATCAGTATATTGCTGCCGGAAATAAGAATCGTCATAACTGCCATAAAGCACGCCGATACGCAGCACTTTCTCCTGTTCAGGGTCCGCTGCTTTGCTGCCGTTGCAGCCAGCCAGCAGGCCTAATGCCAGCGTTGCCGCTAACGAAACGGATAATAATTTTTTCAACCTCATGATGGATCCCCCTCCAATGATTTAGGTGCGGTAATAATGATTTTCTCCCCATCAAATTCCATGCTCGCCCGACCGCTGATCCCGACGGATTCCAAATATTCCTTCGGAACCTGCAAGCGCCCCACGCGGTCGACAACGACGAAGGCCTCGTGAACCTCCTGAAGTCCGCCCGCACCGAGTTCCGCCGCCGCCAAATCGAGATTCGGATTCCGCTTCAAGAATTCAGTGCTCGTCAATCCGTCGCGGATAGCCACCACGCGGTCCACTTTCCCTGCGAGCGTTAAATCGTGCGTGACGATGACAACCGTGATTCCAAGCTCCCGATTCACCTCGCGAAAGATCTGCATGATCTGATCGGAGGTTGCCGTGTCGACCGAACCCGTCGGTTCGTCGGCCAACAGCAACTTCGGCCGGTTGGATAGCGAGATGGCAATCGCGACCCGCTGCTGTTCCCCGCCGGAGAGCTGATGCAGCTTGTTATGCATTCGGTCTTTCAGACCCACTCGTTCCAGCAGTTCCCTTGCATAAGCGCGATCCAGCTTGCCGGTGAGCAGCATCGGCATTTCCACGTTCTCCAGTGCGGTCAAATAAGGAAGCAGGTTGCGGGCGTTATTTTGCCAAACAAAGCCCACCGTATTCCGTTTATACTCTACCAACTGGTCATCGCGGATCTTGAGTAAATCCCAACCTCCGACGGTAACTTGACCGGCCGACGGGCGATCCAAACCGCCGAGGATGTTCAAGAGCGTCGATTTGCCGCTGCCGCTATTGCCGATGATCGCCATCATCTCGCCCTGTTCTACGGTTAAGTTCAGGCCTTGGAGCGCAACGACTTCGATATCTTCGGATTTAAAAATTTTGACAAGTCCTTCGCAATGAATCATCCCTTAGCGCTCCTCTCCCATTTTTACCGCCTGATGCACGCGCAGTCGCCGGATTTGCCAGAAGAGCAGGCCGGCTCCCATCAACAGCATCACGAACACGACGACGTACAACTGTAGGGTGTCTTGGGAATCGAACACGATCCGAAACGGAGGCACTTGCGTTGTCACGTTGTCTGCCGTTTGCAGGAATGGCAAGTACAGCTTGCCGGCGATTTTCCCGATGACGATCCCAAGCACGATCGACAGGCCTGCGGTTAGAATTTGTTCAGCCAGCAGCATAAACGTCAACTGCTTACGAGATAAGCCCATTGCCCGCAAGATCCCGAATTGGACGACCCGGCCCGACAAATTGAAAAACCAGTAAAGCACATACCCAATTAACGAAACGATCACCGAGACGAGAAAGCCGAGGCTTAATATCCCGAATACGCCGCCTCGAGTCGGGTGCTTGCTCTGGGCCGCTAATTCGCTGCGTACATCGTCAACCGAATAAAGTTCGATCCCTTCGTTCGCCAGCTTGGTAATCAACGGCGCAACCTTGGCTCCCGGCTTCATTTTGAGCCATACCTCATACGGAATGAGAGGAACCTGGTCGTAGATATAATCCAAATTTGCGATAATAAACGGCGTTTGATCCGGGTATTGGCTAGGCCAATACGGCAAGATTCCATAAACGGCAAATTCCACCGTCTGCTCACCCAAGGCCACCGTAAACACGTCGCCCGGCTTCAATTTGTATTTCTCCGCTAAGGTAGACGGTACCAAAGCCGCGCTTTCGTTCATGCCGAGAAAATTCAAATAGTTGAATGGGTGCGTCGGAAACAGATCGTTCCGGAACCAAGCCACCTGGGCGAAATCAACATTGTCGATCCCCATCACGTTGCCTTGGCCCGCCGAACGGCCGGAGACGATGATATTCCCTTTCGTCTGCAGCACGCGTGCCGCATGCTCGACCCCATCCAGTTTTCGGAAGACCTCGAACGGAGGCTCGGAATAATTCACCTTTGTCGGAGTGGGGTACTGCCCACCGCCGCCCGGTCCGCCACCTGGTCTACCTCCCGGGTTCCCGCCGCCGCCTGAACCTCCAGAGCCCCCGCCTTGACCTTGGCCAGAGCCTCCTTGGGAAGGGCGAGTAATCTCAGGCGTGCCTTCCCATACCGTCCGCATGATCACGTCCGCTCCGTATTTATACAGCGTCCGCTCCGTCGAATTCAAGTCGATCGTCCGGGCTGCCGAGGCGTTATATACCCCTAGTCCCAGCGTTAACACGAGCAGGATCATCAATGGATAATAGGAGGAAGACGATCTGGATAATTGAGTCAAACTTAGGTAGTACGGAACCGGCAACCACTTCTTGCCGATCCAGCCGATCAACTTCAGCAACCACGGGAATACCCGCAGGAAAAATAGCCCGATCGAGAAAATCGCCAACGCCGGAACGAAGAACAAAAACGGCTGTACTTGCAACTCATCCGTCGTCATCCCCGTCTGGAACGTCAACATCTGGCGCTGATTAAACATGTAATAGCCGTAACCCGAAATCCCCATCAGGACGATATCCAGAAACCACCGCTGCCAGAACGGAGCCCGATCGGAGCGGGCTTGCTTCTGCTTGGTCTTGACGATCGAAGATCGGGCGAACGAGACCGCAGGCAGCAAAGTAGCCAGGATGGCGATAATGACCGCCGCCGCGCCTAACGCCAGAGCGTCGAAATTGAATCCGACCGGGATGGACTTTCGATTCACGAAGGTCAGGAAGCCGTCCGCCGATCCGATGCTCTTCGACATAAACCAACCAAGCAAAGGGCCCGCGATCAACGCGACCGCACCCAGAATCAAGCTTTCAAATAAATAGATCAAGATAATCTGCTTCGTGGAAGCTCCGCGGCTTCGCAGCACGGCGATATCGCTCTGCTGCTTGTCGAGGGCTTGGCGGGCGTTCATGACGATATAATAGAACACCATAGCAATCATCGGTGCCGCCAGCGTAAACAACAGGGTCTGCATCTGCAAGCTTTGCTTGCGGAAATCATTCAACAGACTGCCGAAGGAAACGTCCACCTTTGTGTCTTTCAGCTTCTGATACAACTCCACATTCAGTCGGTCCAACGTGTCCGACAGCGGAGACAGCTGACTCGTTTTGATCTCACCGAGATCGAAGGCGTAATACCAGCTGGAATTATGCAGCGGAATCGATAAACGATTCAGCAAGTTTTCGTTAAACACTTGATCCGGGACGTAGAAGTTGTTCATCATTCCTTCAAAACCCTGGTACCAATACGGATCATTTTCATTAGCCAGCTGGAAGGTGCCGACGATCTTGACTTTTAGCGTCACGTCAACACCGCTGTACACAGGATACTCCATAACGTCGCCAACGTGCAGGTCCTGGCGGTACATCGCCTCCTCCAGCATCAGAGCCTCAAGCGTATCGCCGTCGGCTCGATCTGAGTACAGCTGGCCGCCGGATAGGGAAATATGATCCTGCAATCCGCTCATAGACACAATCGACATCGTCCGGGTACGGCTTGCATCCACTTTGGTTGGATCCTCCGGGAATACCTCCGTGCTCCGGATCGACCGCGTATTGACGTAGGCGTCGTGAGGGAAGCCGATTTCTTTCGGCACCTCGTCGACGATATATTGATTAACGGCCGCAAGAGCAGCGGGATCCGTCTTCGTGCCGCCCGAAGCCTGATAGCTCATGATCAGCGAACCCGCAGGAAGCCCTTCGCTTTCGGCTTTCAGGGTGGTCGCGACAACCCGTTTCAACGACCCGTCGGAATACATCGGAATGCTGACCGTAAACGAGACGGCGACGATCAGGCCCAGTAAAGTACTTAACGTCAGCCATTTCGTGTTCCACATTTTGCGGAACAGCAATCGTAATAAAGGTACTCCCATTAACGACCCACTACTTTCTGTCCCGGCGTGAGTCCTTTAACGATTTCCACGTCGGTCGAGGTTTGAATGCCTACCTCGACATCGGCTTCGCGTTTCGTGCCGTCCTCCTCTACGACCTGGACGTAAGTGCGCGAGCCGATCGTCCGCAGGGCGGAAATCGGAATCAATATGGCATTTTCCTTGCGTTCCGTCACGATGGACACGCTAAGCGGACGGCCGCGTTCAATGCCCTCCGGCCATTTATCGAGTTGAACGACCAGATATTTATCGATCGTATCTTTCTCTGGAGGAGTGGCTCCGCCGCCGTTACCGTTTCCGTTATCGGATGAACCAGTATCGACCGGCATCACTTTTACTTTACCGTCGAATACGCCGGCCGCATTGATGTCGACCTTCGCCTTCATGCCAACGGCGACCTTCGCCAAATCTTCCTTGGCAAACTGAGCCGCTACCACCAGTGACGATGTATCGGACAACACCGCTACCGTGTCGTAAGCTTTAATCGCCGCACCCTTCTGGGCGGAGACGGAAACTACCGTGCCGGAGAACGGCGCCCGCAAGGTACCGTCCGCAATCGTTTTCTCCAAATCCTCCAGCGCTTGGCGCTGTTCCTCAAAAACGATAGAGGCTTCCTCGAATTCGATCGGGTCCTTCTCATCCTTCGTACGCAGCAGCTCCTTCATGGAGATCTCCTGCTTGCGGAATTCCAGCTTCTTCTTACGCAAGTCCTTCTGCAGGTCTTCTACGTCCAGTTGAATCAGAGCGTCGCCCTGCTTGACCTTATCTCCCGCCTTGACCATGACTTCCTTCACGTGGAGATTATCCTCCGTAAAAAATAACGGCTCCTCCCGCTGGCTCATAATCTTGCCAACCGCACTGACTTTGAGCTCTATCGTCTCCGTGCGTACCTCATACTCCGGTTTCTTCGAGATCGTCGGCGGCGTGATGACCGGCAGGTCCTCCTCCGGTTCTTCGTTCGGAAGCAAGGCACAGCCCGTGGATGCCACTAAAGACAAGCTTAGGGATAAAATCCCCAGCGTTCGAAATAGCCCCGATTTCCCTCCTTTACCCGATAAATTTGCCATCCACCATTTCGTAAACATGGTCCGCTACCTCCAGGATTGTAGGATCGTGTGTGGTCATACAGATTGTCACGTGTTCGGTCTGTATGATGTTCTTGAATACTGCCATGACTTGTGCTCCCATTTGCGAATCGAGATTGGCCGTCGGTTCATCCGCCAACAGTAGCTTTGGACGGTGAGCGATCGCTTTGGCGATCGCCACCCGTTGCTGTTCCCCCCCGGACAGTTCGAACGGGCGGTGGAACATCCGCTTGCCCAGCCCTACGAGCTCCAAGCAGTGGGTTACGCGCCGCTTCCATTCTTGGGGCGGAACTCCCGCCATTCGGAGCGACAGCTCGACATTCTCCCAGGCGGACAGCAACGGAAGTAAAGCATACGCTTGGAAAATAAAGCCAATCTGATCCCGGCGCAGCAGCGTCCGTTTATCGTCGTTCAACTCATGAAGCGGCTGGCCTCGGAACCAAATTTCGCCCGACGTCGGCTGGTCCAATCCGCCGAGCATATTGAGCAGCGTCGTTTTGCCCGAGCCGGAACGCCCTTTAAGCATCACCAACTGACCGGAAAGCACCTCCATGTTGATCCCTTTCAAAACCTGGATTTCTCCTCCGCCAACCGGAAAAGAACGCCGAACTTCTCTGACCGACAAGATGGGTCCGGTCTCTTTCTCCGTTTCTTCTTCTAGCGCACGAGTTGCAATGACCTCGGCGGTTGCATCCTCTATGGCCGTCTCCTCCGAGGCGATAGCGACTTCCGCTTCCGCCTGCGGGACCGGAGAGTCCGCTCCGGACTGAACTTCGACTTTTTCTGGTTTACGAAGCCATCGCATCATCGTGTATCGTTCTCCCATTTTCCTAATTTGTGATTCTGCCTCGTCTTGCTCTTCTTGACCTTGTCTAGCAATTCATTTACGTCTTGCATTATAAACGAAATACTATGGCAAAAAGTTACAACGAAATGAACGAACGGGAACATTTTTCTTCCAGATTTTAAGCGCTGATGCTAGGTTACAATCCTGTTAGAATTAAGGAGAATTCTACTAGAATCGGCAAGGAGAACTACTTCATGAAAAAATTGATTCCCCCTTTGCTTGCAGTGACGTTATTGCTTACCGCCGCTGTTTTCCGCCTGCAGCCGGCAGCTGCCGACAAACTCCCGTATACGGATATATCGGCCAGCTATGCCAAAGATGCGATCATTCGATTACATGCCAATAACGTGATGAGAGGAACATCCGAATCTTTGTTTTCCCCTACCCGCTCGATAACTCGGGCGGAATTCATGACGACGCTAACGCGGATCTTCCAAGTCAATCCGGCGGAATCCGCCGTTCCAGCCTATCGCGACGTTCCGAAGAGCGCTTGGTATTACGGTACGATCCAGGCTGCAACCGAGCTCGGCCTGACGGAGGGTTTGGGCGACGGCATTTTCCAGCCCGAACAGCCGCTGACCCGCCAGGAGGCCGCGGCTTGGCTAGTTCGCGCGCTGAAGCAAACAGGGTCGTCGGCTAACGCACCGACCAGCTACAAGGACGAAACGTCGATCGCCGTCTGGGCCAAACCGTATATCGGCTCGATTTCGCAGTTGGGACTGATGCAGGGCAGCGGTGGAATGTTCTACCCGGCGCAGGCGATCACCCGTCAGGAGACTGCGGTCATCCTGGACCGGTTGCTGCAGGACAAGCGCTGGACCGGTGCGATTGCAGCGAATAGTAATCCGGGGATTCGCATCGGCTGGCAATATGGACAATCCACTGAAGCTTATAAGAAGTCGGTTCTGCAATCGAACGTAAACGTGCTTGCGCCTAGGTGGTATTTTCTCGAAAGCACCGGCAAAATCTCCGATTCCAGCGTTCCTCCCCTAGTAACCTGGGCCAAAAGTAACGGCAAACAGGTATGGGCCATGGTCGGCAACCGGTTTGATCAGGAAACGACGCACAAGATGCTTGCTTCCAGCTCGTTGTCTTCGGATGCGATTCAGAGTTTGAAGTCCTATGTACAAAAATACGGGTTGAACGGCATCAACGTGGATTTCGAGAATATTGCGGCCTCCGACCGGAGCTTGTTTACGTCTTTTATCAGCAAGCTAGCCCAGGAGCTTCACTCCGTTTCCGCCGTATTGTCCGTCGATCTCCCGCCTGATCTTGGCACCGACTGGTCAGATGCTTACCATTACGCCGAATTGGCCAAGAGCGCCGATTACCTGGTCGTCATGGCCTATGACGAGCACTGGAGCGGAGCTTCGGCCGGTTCGGTCGCTTCGCTCGGCTGGGTACAAAAGCACATCGACAAACTGCTCGCCAAAGTACCCGCCGACCAGCTCGTCCTTGGGATGCCGCTATACACGCGGGATTGGAGCCTGAGTGGCAATGGGGCTACGTTGTCATCGGAGG
The DNA here is from genome assembly GCF_009725205.1 of Paenibacillus timonensis. GTDB lineage: Bacteria > Bacillota > Bacilli > Paenibacillales > Paenibacillaceae > Fontibacillus > Fontibacillus rhizolycopersici. The sequence goes on from NZ_WNZY01000017.1 coordinate 23,712, forward strand.
ACATTTCCCTCCCCGAGCAAAATAACCGGGTCAGCCAATATGGAGTGAAGCCGAATTGGAACGCGGCGGCAGGCCAGTATACCGTGGAATATCGGAAGAACGGCACGCTGCACAAAATATGGCTGGAGGACGCCCGTTCTCTATCCGAGAAATACCGGTTAGGGGCGAAATACGGCATCGCCGGGTATGCCTACTGGCATATCGGCGGAGACTCGCCAGACGTATGGACCAGCCTGAAGAATGCGGAGAAATACGAGGGATTTTCGTTTAAGTAAAAAAAGACCACCCGTGAGATAAGCGAATGCGCTTCTCAGGGGTGGTTCTTTTCTGTATAACAATAGTCTGATTCACACGTCTAATCCGCGTTACCGAAAGAAGCGGGGTCCTTCCGCCAAGACTGGAGGAGTTCCAGATCTTCCGACTGGATGTCGCCGCGCTTCACGGCAACGTCGATCAGCGCCGTATAGTTGGACAGGGTTTGCAGCGGGATGCCCGCATCGGCAAAGGCCTGCACGGCTTTGTCCAACTGATAGCTGAAGATCGCCAATACGGCCAACGGCTCCGCCCCGGCGTCGCGAACGGCTTGCGCCGCCTTAATCGAGCTGCCGCCGGTGGAGATCAAATCCTCGATGACGACAACCTTTTGCCCCGGTTTGATCAAACCTTCGATTTGATTCTCTTTGCCGTGCCCCTTGGCCTTATCGCGAATGTAGGCCATCGGCAGGCCCAGCTTCTGCGAAGCGAACGCCGCGTGCGGGATGCCGGCCGTTGCCGTTCCGGCGATCACCTCGGCATCCGGGTACGTTTCGCGAATTATGGCTGCAAACGATTCAGCGATCAAGTCGCGGATTTCAGGGTACGACATCGTAAGCCGGTTGTCGCAATAAATCGGCGACTTGATACCCGAGGTCCATGTGAACGGCTGATGCGGACGGAGCGCCACCGCCCCGATGTCCAGCAGACTTCCAGCGATTTGCGCTTCTACCGATTGAGTGTTCGTCATGACAACATCATCTCCTTAATGATCGATTCCGCCGCTTCACGCGGATTTGGGGCAGCAATGATCGGCCGCGCAACGACGATGTAATCCGTGCCTTGGGCCATCGCCTCGCCTGGTGTCAAAGTGCGCGACTGATCGCCTTGCGGGCTGTTCGCCGGGCGAATTCCCGGCGTCACGGTCAGGAAGGCTTGTCCGCATTGCGCTTTGATCGCCGTCACCTCAAGAGGCGAAGCGACAACGCCGTCCAGACCGGCTTGGCGGGCCAATTCCGCGTAATGCACAACAGCTCGCTCCACTTCGCCCGGAATGCCGATTTCCTCGTTCATCACTTGGCGGCTCGTGCTCGTCAGTTGCGTGACCGCGATGATCTTCGGCATCGTCAGCGAACGGTCGCTCTCCAGCGCGGCCAAAGCCCCCTCCCGGGCCGCTTTCATCATGTCCAGCCCGCCTCCGGCATGCACGTTAAACAGATCCACGCCTAGCTTCGTGACACTGTTTGCCCCGCCCTTGACCGTGTTCGGGATGTCATGCATTTTCACGTCTAGAAAAACGGAGTACCCCCGCTGCTTCAATTCGCGGATCAATTCTGGACCAGCCGCGTAAAACAGCTGCAGCCCCACCTTCATGTAACAAGGGATCCCCTCCAGCTCCTTCAGCAGCTTCCGCGCCTGATCCGCATCGGGGAAGTCCAGGCCGACGATCAGTTTCCCTGCCGCATCTTCAAACGAACGCAAATCCGCTCTCCTCCATTCATGCTTGCGGCTCCGAAGCATGATGCTTCCGAGCCGCCGCTTAATGTTTCGTTTTACCCAGCTTCGTGATCAAAAGTCGATTTTTGAACTTCCTCGTTTAAAGCGTAGGCATGGCTTGGGAGGAGAAGTTGATCGTCTCCAACATCTCCAGCAGTGCCCGGACCGTATCCAGCGAGGTCATGCAGACGACGCCGTTCTCCACCGCTTCCCGGCGGATGCGGAAGCCGTCGCGTTCCGGCTCTTTACCTTTGGTCAGCGTATTGATGACAAAGTGAGCCTCGCCGTTTCGGATCAGATCCAGGATGTTCGGCACCCCTTCCGACAGCTTGTAGACGGTCGTTACGTGGATGCCTGCCTCAATCAGCGCGGAAGCCGTGCCGTCCGTAGCGATGATCTTGTAGCCCAGACGGTAGAAGCCGCGCAGCAAGTCAACTGCTTCCTGCTTATCTTTATCGGCTACCGTGGCGATGATCGCTCCGGTAGCAGGGATCTTCATGCCCGCGCCAATCAAACCTTTATACAGCGCTTTGGCATATTGCGGATCGCGGCCCATCACCTCGCCGGTCGATTTCATTTCCGGTCCAAGCGTCGGCTCAACACGGCGCAGCTTGGCGAAGGAGAACACGGGAACCTTGACCGCAACCTGGGTGCTTTCCGGCCACAGACCGTTTTGGTAGCCAAGATCGCTAAGCTTCGTACCGAGGATACATTGGGTGGCCACGTTCGCCATCGGAATGTTCGTCACTTTGCTCAGGAACGGTACCGTCCGCGACGAGCGCGGGTTGACTTCGATGACGTACACTTCGTTTTTGTAGATGACGAATTGGATGTTGACCAAGCCAATCGTCTTCAGCTCACGGGCGATCTTCATCGTGATCTCGGCGATTTTCCCCTTCAGTTCCTCGGACAAATGCTGCGGTGGGTAAACCGCAATCGAGTCGCCCGAGTGTACCCCAGCGCGTTCGATATGCTCCATAATCCCCGGGATGAGCACCGTCTCCCCGTCACAGATGGCGTCAACTTCCACTTCCTTGCCCAGCATGTAGCGGTCGATCAGTACCGGATGCTGCGGGTTAATGTTCACCGCTTCCTCCATGTAGCGGAGCAGTTCCTCATCGGAGTAGACAATTTCCATCGCCCGGCCCCCGAGTACATACGACGGTCTGACTAGCACCGGATAACCAAGGGACTGTGCCGTCCCCACGGCTTCTTCCACAGAAGTGACTGTGCTGCCCTTCGGTTGCGCGATGTCGAGCTTCGATAAGAGAGCTTCGAACTTCTTCCGATCCTCGGCTTCGTCAATGCTCTCGAGGGAGGTGCCGAGAATACGCACGCCCTCCGCTTGTAGCGGCGCCGCCAGGTTGATCGCCGTTTGGCCGCCGAATTGCACGATGACGCCCACCGGCTTCTCCTCTTCGATTACGTTCATCACGTCCTCGAAGAATAACGGCTCGAAGTACAGGCGATCCGACGTGTTAAAGTCAGTGGATACCGTCTCCGGATTGTTGTTGATGATGACGGCTTCGTAACCGGCTTTTTGAATCGCCCATACCGCATGTACCGTCGAGTAGTCAAATTCAATCCCTTGCCCGATCCGGATCGGTCCGGAGCCAAGCACGACGATCTTTTCTTTGTCGGTTTGGAGGACTTCATTTTCCGTTTCATAGGTCGAGTAGTAGTAAGGCGTGGAGGCCTCAAACTCGGCTGCACACGTGTCGACCATTTTGTAAACCGGCTTCAACCCGTGCTCTTTGCGGAAGCTTCTTACTTCAGCTTCGGTCCGGTGCGTGCCTGATGGCTGCCCGGCAGTACGCAGCTCGGCGATCGCCCGGTCGGTAAACCCTAAGCGCTTCGCTTCGTACAGCGTATCATAGGAAAAGAACTCTTCCCCCGCAATTTGCTTCTCGAATTCCACCAAGCGTTCGATTTTGTCGAGGAACCACCAGTCGATTCCGGTTAATTCCTGGATTTGCTGCAGCTTGTAGCCCCGGCGGAATGCTTCGGCGATCAAGAATAGCCGCTCGTCGTCCGCCTTGATCAGACGGTTGTTTAACGTCTCTTCGTCGATTTTCTCCGCGCCTTTCAGGTACAGGCGATGCGTGCCGATCTCGAGCGACCGGACCGCTTTATGAATGGACTCCTCAAATGTGCGGCCGATGGCCATCACTTCGCCGGTCGCCTTCATCTGCGTACCTAGCTTACGGTTCGCGTGGATGAATTTATCGAACGGCCAGCGTGGGATTTTGCTGACGATGTAATCAAGCGTCGGCTCGAAGCAAGCGTAGGTCTGCCCTGTGACCGGGTTGACGATTTCGTCGAGCGTGTAACCCATCGCGATTTTAGCCGCCATTTTAGCGATCGGGTAGCCTGTCGCTTTAGACGCAAGCGCCGAAGAACGGCTGACCCGCGGATTTACTTCGATGACATAGTATTGGAAGCTCTGCGGATCCAGCGCAAACTGCACGTTGCAGCCGCCTTCGATGTTCAGCGCCCGGATGATCTTAAGCGAGGCCGAACGCAGCATCTGATATTCACGGTCGGAGAGCGTTTGGCTCGGCGCGACAACGATGCTGTCCCCGGTATGTACGCCCACCGGATCAAAGTTCTCCATATTGCAGACCACGATGCAGTTGTCGTTGGCGTCGCGCATGACTTCGTATTCGACTTCCTTCATGCCGGCGATCGATTTCTCGATCAAGCATTGACCGATCGGGCTGTAGCGAATGCCTGAAGCTACCGTCTCGCGGAGTTCCTCTTCCGTGGCACAGATCCCGCCGCCGGTACCTCCAAGCGTATACGCCGGACGGACAATGACCGGGTAGCCGATCTCATCAGCGAATTGCAGCGCTTCATCCACTGTGGTGATAATAGAGCTTTCCGGCACCGGTTGCTCCAGTTCACGCATCAGCTCGCGGAACAAGTCGCGGTCCTCCGCTTTTTCGATCGAAGTCAGCTGCGTGCCGAGGAGCTTCACATTTTCGCGTTCCAGTACACCTGCGCGGGCCAGCTCAACCGCCATGTTCAGGCCGGTTTGCCCGCCAAGCGTTGGAAGCAAGCCGTCAGGCCGCTCCTGACGAATGATTTGCGTTACGAATTCCAGGGTGATGGGTTCGATGTAAACCTTGTCGGCCATGTTCGTATCGGTCATGATCGTCGCCGGGTTGCTGTTGATCAGCACCACCTCGACGCCTTCTTCTTTCAGCGCCTGACAGGCTTGCGTTCCGGCGTAATCGAACTCGGCTGCCTGGCCGATCACGATCGGTCCAGAGCCGATGACGAGTATTTTCTTAAGGTCTTTGTTGATCGGCATAGGTTTACAGTTCTCCTTTCGCAGCGGCCATCAGTTTGGCTTGGCGGGGCTTTTGCGGGTTCTGCCGCTTATGTTCGCGGATCATCTCAATGAACCGGTCGAACAAGTAGCTGTTGTCGTAAGGTCCCGGAGCCGCCTCCGGATGATATTGGACAGAAAAGGCCGGATATTTCTTATGCTTAAGTCCTTCGATCGTTTTGTCATTATTGTTGATATGCGTCACTTCCAGCTCCGTGCCGTCAATGGACGCTTCGTTTACGGTGTAGCCGTGGTTTTGCGACGTAATGTAGCAGCGGCCGGACTCCAGCTCCTTGACGGGATGGTTACCGCCGCGATGGCCGAATTTCAGCTTCTCCGTATCGGCGCCGCAAGCCAAGGCGAACAGCTGGTGGCCCAGGCAAATCCCAAAAATCGGATACTCACCGAGCAGCTCGGCGATCATCTCCGCGGCGTAAGGAACGTCTTTCGGGTCCCCAGGTCCGTTGGACAGTTGGATGCCGTCCGGGTGAAGGCGGCGGATTTCGTCCGCGGTCGTGTTATGCGGCACGATCACTACATCGCAATCGCGTTTGTTCAGCTCGCGCAGAATCCCGCTTTTTGCGCCGAAGTCGACCAGCACGATCCGTTCCTTGGATCCCGGACTACTGTATACATGATGCGTTGAAGTTTGCGCGACTTGATTGCGCAACTCGGCAATGCTGGTGGCCAGCATCATTTCCTTTAACTCGTCGAGCGATTTCGCCGAGGTGGTCAGAATTCCTCTCATCGTTCCCTGATGGCGGATAAGGCGCGTCAGCATGCGCGTATCGATGTCGGTAATGCCGGGAATGCCGTATTCCTTGAGCAGGTCACCCAAATTGTATTGGGCCCGCCAGTTGCTTGGGGTCGGTTCATAGCGGCGAACCACAAAGCCGTGAATCGATGGTGCAACGGATTCAAAGTCGTCGCGCGAAATGCCATAGTTCCCGATCAGCGGATACGTCATCGTGACGATTTGCCCGCAGTAAGAAGGATCGGACAGCACCTCTTGGTACCCCGTAATTCCCGTATTAAAAACGACCTCCCCCGTCTTTTCCCCTTCCGCTCCAAATGAGGTTCCGGTAAACAGCGTGCCGTCTTCCAACAATAGTCTTGCCTGCATCCTGCAGCACTCCTTTATCCATAAGCTGAATTACTATATTCACATCCGCCCATTAACGGGCTAGTTCGAGCGCGTCGTTCCATACCAGCTTCCCTTTGACGATCGTTGCGACAGGCCAGCCTTTTAGATCCCACCCCGTAAATGGGGTGTTCCGCCCTTTCGAGGCAAAAGCCGCCGGATCAACCGTTCGTTCCGCGTTCAGATCCACGATCGTCAGGTCGGCTGGAGCTCCCGATACCAACCGTCCCGCTTCCAAGCCGAACACACGGGCCGGATCCGCCGTCATCCGCTGCACCAGCATCGCCAGGCTCCAGCGACCCGTGGCCACGAACTTCGTGTACAGCAGCGGGAAGGCCGTCTCGAAACCCACGATGCCAAACGGCGCTTGCTGCATGCCTTTCGCTTTCTCCTCTTCGCTATGCGGGGCATGGTCGGTTACGACAATATCGAGCGTGCCGTCTTCCAACGCAGCGATGCATGCTTCGACATCTCGGCGCGAACGCAGCGGTGGATTCATTTTCCAGTTGGCATCAAGGCCCGGAATATCCTCTTCGGACAAAATCAGATGGTGAGGGCATACCTCCGCAGTGACGTTGATGCCGATTTGCTTCGCTTGGCGGATCAGCCTAATCGACTGCTCTGTGCTTACGTGGCACACATGGTAGTGAACCCCGGTCGCTTCCGCGAGCAAAATATCCCGCCCGACATGAATCGCCTCCGATTCATTCGGAATTCCCTTTAGACCATGCTTTCGGGCGAATTCCCCTTCAGCCACCGGTGCTCCTTCCACAAGCGAATTGTCTTCGCAGTGGGCGATCACTGGCATCCCCAGTGAGGCTGCCTGCCGCATTGCATCCTTCATCATCTGTGCGTTCTGCACGCCGACGCCGTCGTCGGTAAAGCCGATGGCCCCGGCGTCTTTCAAGGCCGCGAAGTCGGTCAGCTCCCGGCCAAGCTCGCTTTTAGTGATGGCCGCATAAGGCAGCACATTCACCAATCCGGCTTCTGTGGCCTTCTGTAACACAAACCGTACGGTATCCGGGTTGTCGGTCACCGGCCGAGTGTTCGGCATACAGGCGATCGTGGTAAATCCGCCTTGAGCTGCTGACCTTGAGCCGGTTTCGATCGTCTCTTTATGCTCGAACCCCGGTTCACGCAAATGAACGTGCATATCGATAAATCCCGGAGTGACCAGTCTGCCGCCGGCATCGATGACCTGGGTCCCGGCTTCTGCGTTTGCCTGACCAAGTTGCCCTGCTTTCTCAACCTTGGCGATGACTCCGTCTTCGATCGTGATTTGAGATAACTCTTGCTCCTCTAGTTCGTTTAAGATGTTGGCATTGATAATGACAAGCCGCATGCTTTAATCCCCCCGCTGATTTGAGTACGTACCGAAAAACGTCCATCGACCGTCTTGCAGCCTCTACTACTCCGCTATCGCTTACAGCAAAGCGCGTTCCATAACCGCCATGCGAATCGGAACCCCGTTTTGCATCTGCTTAAAAATTCGGGATTGCGGATGTTCCACCACCGCATCGTCGATCTCCACGCCCCGGTTCACCGGAGCTGGATGCATGATCAGCGCATGCGGCGCAAGCGCTGCGGCCCGTTCTTCCGTCAAGCCGTATTGCAAGCGGTATTCTTCGGCCGACTTGATCAGCCCGTCTGTATGGCGTTCCAACTGTACTCGCAGCATCATGACCACATCGGCACAAAGCGCTTCGTCCATCGGAATGTAAGATGCGTGCGTACTCAGTTCCGGCGCTTGCATATTCTCCGGCGCGCAGAGCTTCACTTCGGCGCCGAATTTCTGCAACGCCCACAAATTGGAGCGAGCGACCCGGCTATGCTTGATATCTCCGATAATCGACACTTTTAGTCCGCTGAGTTCTCCGAAGTGTTGTTTCATCGTATATAGATCCAGCAACGCTTGCGTCGGATGCTCGTTATTGCCGTCGCCGGCATTAACCAGCGGCACCGATACCCGCTTGGCTAGTTCCTCCAGCATACCGATGGGCTTCAGCCGGATCACGCCGGCGTCGATCCCCATGGATTCCAGCGTGCGGACGGTATCGTATATCGATTCGCCCTTCTCCACGCTGGAAGCGGCTGCCGCGAAGTTGAGCACCTGAGCGCCTAACCGTTTCTCCGCCATCTCGAAGGAGAAGCGGGTGCGCGTACTATTTTCAAAAAACATATTTGCGACGAAGTGATCCTTCAGCACCGGGATCATCTTCTCTTCCTTTGCATCCCAGTAGGCCGCTCGGTCGAGGATCGCGGAAATTTCCGCCGCACTCAAATCCTTTAGTCCGAGAAGGCTACGTTCCTTCACAGCGGTTGCCGTCAGCGCCATCCTAGTTCCCCTCCCGTGCCTGCAGGATCTGAACCAGATCGGTGCCGTCATGCTCCGTCAGGAGAACTTCGATTTCTTCCGCCCGCGAGGTCGGCACGTTCTTACCGATGTAGTCAGCACGGATCGGAAGTTCTCGGTGCCCCCGGTCGGCGAGTACCGCCAGTTGGATCGACTCGGGACGACCGCAATCCATGATCGCATCCATCGCAGCCCGAATCGTACGGCCAGTGTACAGCACATCGTCGAACAGGATCACTTTCTTGCCTTGAATCGATACCGGGAAAGTTGCTTTGCCAGACCCCAGAGCGGATTCCTCTTTATCGTCACGGTAGTTCGTTACGTCGAGCTCACCCCATGGAATAGCTGTTCCTTCGATGCTCTCTAGGCGTTCAGCCAGTCGTTTCGCGAGGTAGACACCTCTTGTTTTGATGCCGGCCAGTACACATCCCTCAATGCCTTTGTTTCTTTCCAAAATTTCATGTGCAATTCTTGTCAGTGCCCTCCGAATCGCCGTTTCGTCCATTATGATATGACTTTCGTTGCTCACAGCCTGCGACCTCCTTAAGGGATAGGGTCACCTTGCATCGTCCGTGATAGGCGCATAAAAAAACTCCTTGCCGGAAATCCAGGCAAGGAGTCTTTAGCCACAGTTATACTATGACTGTCATGTAGGTCTTGGGTATATGGTTCCGCCACAAAGAAGCGAAGTCCGCCCAATTCCCCATTCACGTTACCTTGCCAGCCTCACGGGACTGAATTAAAGGTGCTTATGGTTTACATGAATTATGACAGAATGAGGCTAGCCTGTCAAGACACCCAACCCAGTTCATACATCCCCAATGCTGAGGTTTATTCCAACTCCCTTTGAAAGCCTGCTGTGTTGATGATTGTTTATAATTATACATAGTATGTTATATTTATTCAACCCTGAGTTTTGTCGGCTTATCCGCATTGAATCGCTATATTCCCTTTAGTATTCGCCTGATCATTTTGTATGTTTCTATTGTTAACACGCATATTTAACCAATATGTCAGGTAAAGATTAGGCAGCAGCAGATCAGTACTACCTAAACTCGATTGGCGAGACATCTTGTACTAATACCTTTTTCTCTTCCTCGTCGCCAACTTCAGCCACTGAACGAAAGGGATAATCGTGAAAAGGTGGCAACAAGGACAACCCCGGCAATTCGGCGGGCAATTAGACAAAACAGAAAAACCGCCCCTCGGGCATAAACCCTTGGAGCGGCTTGGTTAGTAAGTCGTCGGTTAGAATATGAACTTCAAGTCGCCGAGACGGCGTTTGATTTCGGAAATAACGCGATGCTCTTCGTCCTCGCCGTCGGCGATGAACGTGACGGAGAAACGGACGTAATGCCCCGCATCGTCCCACGGCACCGTGGAAATCAGCTTCTCACGGATCAAAAACTGCGAAAAATCTTCGGCCGTCGCAAATGTCGGTCCGCCTTCCACGCCTTTCGGCGCTTCAACGTAGAGGAAAAACGATCCCTTTGGCTTCTTCGCGTTGAAGCCCAAATCATTCAGCGCGCTCACCAGCAGTTCGTGACGGCGCGAGTATTTGGCAGCGATCCGCTCCGTAATCTCCGGATGGGCAAGCCCATAAGCGGCTGCTTTTTGAATCGCAATGAATTGACCCGAATCGTTGTTGTCCTTCACGTCGCTGAACGCCTTAACAACCAGCGGGTTCCCGGCCACAAATCCGATTCTCCACCCCGTCATGTTGTACGACTTGGACAACGAGTGCAGCTCGACGCCCACATCCTTCGCACCTGGGACGGAAAGGAAACTTAGCGGCTTCAGCCCATCATAGGTTAATGCCGCATAAGGCGCGTCATGTACGATGACAACTTGATATTTCTTCGCCCAATCCACCACTTTGGCAAAAAACTCTCTTGTCGCGCTCGCACCCGTCGGATTGTTCGGATAATTCAAATACAGCAGTTTGGCCTTACGGGCGATCTCTTCCGGAATCGCATCCAGATCCGGCAGGAAATCGTTCTCTTCGGTCAACTGCACCGTATAAACCTCGCCGCCGAGGTACTTCGTGTGCGTTCCAATGATCGGGTAACCCGGTACGGTCATAATCGTGATATCGCCGGGATTGATGAAGCAGGAAGGCAGCATGGCAATCGCCGGTTTCGAGCCGATCGAGTGCACGACCTCTGCGACGGGATCAATGCCTTCGACGCCAAATACATCATGGAGGTACTTCGCTGCCGCCTCCTTGAACTCAGCAATCCCGTTGTCGGCATAACCACGGTTCTCGCGTTTGGCCGCTTCCTCCGCCAGCTTGGCCACGATACCGGCATCAGCCATGTCATCCGGCTCACCGACGCCCATATCGATCAGCTCGACCTCGGGGAAATCCTTCTTCGCCGCCGCTTTAGCCCGTTTGATTTTCTCAAATTTATAAATAGCGGTGTCTTTGCCGTAATTCGCCCCGCCAATGCGTTCCGCAAATTGTTGTTGAATATAGGTTTCTTGTCCGTTCAGCGTACTCATATCAGACGTCCATCTCCTTTGTATACATTAAAAAATCCATTCTCGAATGGTTCGAACTCGCACTTTAAATATGCAGGAATTCGGCCCATTTAGAGAATGGATTAATCACCTGATCGTTTGTACTTTTTGATCAAGCTGTCTCCTGGAGGTGAACAATTGAATGGTTGCTTAACGGTTTCGGAGCGATTGCAGCACCGCTTCCATATCTGCAGGAATTGGAGCGCTGAATTCTAAATAACGCCCATCGTCAGGGTGTTCAAACCCTAATACGGCGGCGTGCAACGCTTGTCCGTCCATCTTGATTCCTTTGCTGCGGCCATATAGCGGGTCTCCCACCAACGGATGGCCAATGAACTTCATATGAACCCGAATTTGATGCGTTCGACCGGTTTCCAGCTTGAGCTCAAGCAGTGTATAGTCCCCGAACCGTTCAACGACTTGAAAATGCGTCACCGCCTGTTTGCTGTTCCGTTCGATCACCGTGTACATTTTGCGGTCATGGGGATCGCGGCCGATCGGTGCATCCACCGTTCCTTGATCATGGCTGACATTGCCGTGCACCAGGGCATAATATTTCCGTGTCACGCTGTGTGCTTTGAGCTGAGCTGCCAACGAGGCATGCGCCTTATCGTTCTTGGCTGCCATAATCAGCCCTGACGTGTCCTTATCGATGCGATGCACGATACCGGGCCGGAGCTCGCCATTGATCCCCGATAAGTCCTTGCAGTGGTACATCAAGGCGTTGACGAGTGTGCCGGAAGAATGACCCGGCGCAGGATGCACAACCATGCCTCGCGGCTTGTTAACGACGATGGCATCCCCGTCTTCATAATAAATATCGAGCGGAATGTTCTCCGGCTCGATTTCCGCAGGTTCTGCCTCGGGTATGGTCAATTCCACTCGATCGCCTTCTGCCAGCTTGTAATTCGCTTTGACCGGCGCATCGTTTACGACCAGGTTCCCCGCTTCAATCCACAATTGAATCTGGCTGCGGGAGACGTCCTCTCCCAGCAGCGTTTTTGCATATTTATCGATTCGCTCTTTCGCGTCGGCCGATCCAGCCACCCACTCGAGCTTCTCTTCTTCGAATTCCTCTGACATTTTGTTCAAACTCATACGTTTTCCTCATGCCCCTGATGGGCTGCGGCTTGCTTCTCTCGACGGATTTCCAACAGCGAATCCAAAATGATCAGGGCAACACCGACAACAATGCAGGAATCCGCAACATTAAAAATCGGAAAGGTATACGTCCCGAAATTGAACATCAGAAAATCGACGACTTCCCCACTGACAGCACGATCCAGGAAGTTGCCGATCGCCCCGCCGAGGACCAGGGACAATGCAACCGGCAGAAGCTTGTTTGGTTGTTTTCTTACTTTAAGCAAATACCAGACAATCCCTACTACCACAACCGTGGTCACCACGATAAAAAACCAGCGTTGATCCTGCAAAATGCCAAACGCTGCGCCGCGGTTCCGATGGGAGGTAATGATAAAGAAGTCGCCGATCACCGGAATCTGTTCCCCGATCGTAAGTCCGGTCGCAATCCAATATTTCGTGCCTTGATCCACCAGAAAAACGATTAATGCAATCAAAAAATATACCACGCGGTCAGTCACCTCGTTTTTCATTTCCTGCCCGCAACTAAGCGGCAGGATATTCCTCTTCTAAGCCTTGTTTATTGTAGCACAGCCGGAAATGACCCGTCCATGCGCGAAAGGATTTTCCTTAGGTATTTCGTCATGGTTCTGCACAAAATACCGCTAGAGGAGACGTTTCAAACAACCGCTCTAGACACAGAAAGGAAGGAGCAACCTTATGCCGCATTTAACGAAGACCCAGCTGGCGGAACTCACCGCGAAGCTGAAGGAAACTCAGTCCGCTTTAGTCGAACAATTGTCGGATAATGATCACTATGGAATGAATGAATCGATGCGCGATAATACGAATGAGCTCAGCCCGATCGATAATCATCCCGGAGACCTTGGTTCAGAAGTATATGAACGGGGAAAAGACCTGGCGCTCGCCGAGCATCATGAACTTCACCTGGCTCGGGTAGAAGATGCGCTTGAACGGATCGAGGAAGGCAGCTACGGTTACTGCGCGACCTGCGGCAAACCAATCAGCTTCGAACGGCTCAGCGCTATCCCTGAAACGGCGTACTGTAAGGATCACAGCCCGCAAACGTTCGTTTCCGCCAAACGACCGATCGAAGAGATCTTCTTGTCTCCTCCGTTCGGACGAACGAGCTTAGATGAACGCGACGACCAAAACGGGTTCGACGGAGAGGATGCCTGGCAGATCGTCGAGAGCTTCGGGACCTCGAATTCGCCGGCAATGGCCGAGGATTCAGAAATCGATGATTACAATGACATGGAAATCGAAGCGTCCGAAGAGCTGGACGGATTTGTCGAGCCTTATGAATCGTTCATTGCTACCGATATCTATGGCCAAAACGTTTGCTTTTTCCGTAACGGGGTCTACCGGAAACATATGAGTGCCACGGAGCATTTGGAAAGCGAGGACTCGCTGGGAACCGGCTCTAATAAGTATTAAGCTCAAGCTGTCTTTGCACGATGCGCACGATGTCCGCGATATAATCGCCGATGATCGGCAAATTCAACGCCCCAAGTACCTGCAGAACGTAAATGATCGTTGCCGCAAAAAAGGTAAAACCGATCGCCACGCCAACCCCACGGGCCGTACCGGACAACACATTCAACCAAATAAGACGCCAGGGTCGATTCAACAATTCGGTGTATTCGGCAATGCGCGATCTCTCCAGTTGCCTGGTCCAGTTCAAGGTTAGGCGATATACGGCATTCATTTGTTCCTCCGGCGTGCCCGGTATAGGCTCCACCGTGGATTCGGGCGCCGGTTTATGACGAGTCATTTACACCCCATCCTTTGCTCCCCAGAGTATCCTAAAACACAAACGAGCCCGGTCTTCCTAGAAGGAGACCGCAGGCTCGTTTGCTTCAATTGCTATTATTATAGCCTTGATGGAAAAGCTCCATTCAAGCGTTTAGGCGTCAATCGCAATCCCGATCGATTTGCTGCCGAGATCCACCGTTTCAACAGAGCCCTGCGGCTTGCCAAAGGCGACGTCCGTAATCAGTACGTTTTCGCGCAGCACATGCTCAAACGCGGTGATGGCAGCTTTCAATTCGTCGTCAACATCCAGGGTGAGATGCACCCGCTTCTCGATCGGCAGATCCAGCTTCTTGCGGGTATCTTGAACGGCGCGCACGACTTCGCGTACCCATCCCTCTTGCTCCAGCTCCGGTGTGATATCCGTATTCAGCGCTACAGTCAACCCGTAACCGGAAGCAGAAGCGTATCCCGGCTTCGCCTGCTTCTCAACGAGCAGTTCATCCGCGGTTACAACCAGTTCTTCGCCTTCCGGAGAAGTTACGGTGAATTGACCTTGCTCTACGATCGCACGGGTTTGTTCCGCCGCAAGGTTCTTCAGGTATCCTTGCAGGAAACCGATGTTTTTACCGTATTTCTTGCCGGCCACTTTTAGGTTCATTTTCAAGGTGAAATCAACGAAGCCGCTGTCGCTGGTTTCGATGTCGATCGCCTTGACGTTAATCTCTTCCTTGATGATGTCTTCATATTCGCTAACTGCAAACTCGCGATCCATGGAAACGATCAGGCTAGACAACGGTTGACGCGTCTTGATGCCACTCTCGTTGCGAACATTACGAGCCAGCTCGACGATTTGACGTGCGCTTTCCATGTCTTTTTCCAGATCCAGATCGATCAGCGATTCATCCGCCTGCGGATAGTCGGCCAAGTGAACGCTCTCCCCGCCGCCCAGGTTGGTGTAAATATCCTCGGCGATCATTGGCGCAAATGGCGCGATTAGCTTGGATACTGTAAGAAGCACGTGGGTCAGCGTCTGGTAGGCGGACAATTTGTCCTCCGTCAAGCCGCTGCCCCAGAAGCGGTCGCGAGAACGACGGATATACCAGTTGCTCAGCTCGTCGATAAACCCTTCAATCGCTTGCGAGGAGTTGACGAAATCATTAACCGCCAATCCTTTGTCAACGACTGGAATCAAGCTGTTCAGACGGGACAGGACCCAGCGATCCAGCTTATTCTCCGAAGGCCGGTATGCATGCTCCTCGGGATTGTAGCCGTCGATGCCGGCGTACAGCGTCAAGAACGCATGGGTGTTCACGAGCGTGTCGACCACTTTGGACTTGGCTTCAGCAACGATTCCTTTGGAGAACCGTTTGCTGTTCCAAGGCGCACTGTCGGACAGGAGGGCCCAACGGAAGGCGTCCGTGCCGAACTCTTTGATGATTTCCCAAGGATCGATAACGTTACCTTTGGATTTGGACATCTTCTGCCCGTTTTCGTCCAGCACGTGACCGGTGGCGATGACCGCTTTGTACGGCGCTTTACCGGTGAACAGCGTGGACACGGCCAGCAAGCTGTAAAACCAGCCGCGCGTTTGGTCGATCCCTTCGCAGATCATGTCCGCCGGGAATTGATCGCCGAATGTCTCCTGGTTCTCGAACGGATAATGATGTTGTGCAAACGGCATCGAACCGCTGTCGAACCACACGTCGATCACTTCGCTCGTCCGTTCCATCACTCCGCCTTCGCAGTGCGGGCAATGGACCTTCACTTCATCCACATACGGTTTATGCAGCTCAAGATCTTCACTGACATGACCTACCGCATGTTCCCGCAGCTCGGCGATGCTGTGCGGCGCAAACTGCCCGCCGCAGTCTGGGCAAACCCACACGTTCAGCGGCGTGCCCCAATAGCGGTTCCGGCTGATGTTCCAATCGACCAGTTCTTCGAGGAACTTGCCGAAGCGGCCTTCACGGACATGCCCTGGATACCATTCAACCGAATTGTTGTTGGCGATCAGTTGATCCTTCACCGCAGTCGTTTCGATAAACCAGCTCTCCATTGCATAGTAGAGCAGCGGCGATTTACAACGCCAGCAGAACGGATAGCTATGCTCGTATTTCTCTTTGCTGTACAGGGTCCCTTGCTCGGACAGCATCTTAACGATGTCGAGGTCACAATCCTTTACGAAACGGCCGGCAAAATCGGTCACCACGTCGGTATAACGCCCTTGGCCATTAACAACACTGACAAAGCTGATGCCGTTCTCGCGGCAGACGCGGTAGTCGTCTTCGCCATGTGCCGGAGCCATGTGTACGATCCCCGTACCGCTGGCGTCGGTAACGAACGATGCGCCTACGATCACGTTGATGTTCTCGGCTTGAATGTAGGTGAACGGCGGCGTATAGGATTTGCCCACGAATTCCGAACCTTTATGCGTCGACAATACCGTGTAATCGCCTTTCATGACTTTCTCGACCAAGTTCTTGGCGACGATGTATACGCCGTCCTCCTGTTTTACTCGGGCGTATTCCATGTCCGGATTCATAGCGAGGGCCACGTGGGATGGCAGCGTCCAAGGCGTAGTCGTCCAGGCTAACACATATTCGCCGGAGTCATTCAGCTTGAACTTAGCCGTGGCGCTGAGGTCTTTCACGTCTTCATAACCTTGCGCCACTTCGTGGGAGCTCAGCGACGTTTGGCAGCAAGGGCAATACGGGCTGACGCGGTGTCCGCGGTACAGCAAACCCTTGTCGTGGATCGTCGCCAGGATGTTCCAGACGCTTTCGATGTAGCTGTTATTCAGGGTGATATACGGATCATCCAAGTCGACCCAATAAGCAATTGCCTCGGTAAATTCGCGCCATTGCTTCTCATAACCGAAGACGCTGTCTTTACATTTTTTCACGAATTCCTCAATGCCGTATTTCTCGATCTCTTGCTTGCCGGAGATGCCCAGCTCCTTCTCCACGCCCAGTTCAACCGGCAATCCGTGCGTATCCCAGCCCGCTTTGCGGACGACGCGGTAGCCCTTCATCGTTTGATAGCGGCCAACGAAGTCCTTGATGACGCGCCCCAGCACGTGCCCGATATGCGGCAAGCCGTTGGCGGTTGGCGGTCCTTCGAAGAAGACGTAGTTTGGCCGACCCGCCCGATTTTCGATACTCCGTTTAAACGTATTTTCGCGGCTCCATTTGTCCAGAATCCGCAAGTCGCGCGAACGCGCATTTTCTTTGACGTCGACTTTCTTCATGTTTCTCTTCCTTTCTTCAATTCAGCCTGGAAAATCAAAAAAGCCCCGTCCCTAGAAGGGACGAGACGTTTGCTCGCGTTACCACCCTTGTTTCATGCTCTGAAAGCAGCCGCCGTCTGGACGAGGCCGCAAAAGGACATGACACCTTGATCCCATACGCTTCATATGGGGTTGGTATAACGGCCAACAACCGGCAAAGCTTACTGAATCGGATTTTGATCATGAAGCAGATCAAGTAGATAATTCGACGTCGAATCTTGAATTCAACCGGGCCTTCCGTTGCTCACGTAGCTTCCAGCTACGCTCCGCTACTCAGTCCCTAGTTTCATCCAACCTTCTCGGTGCTGAAAATCCGACTAAGAAGAGTTCAGCCTTGCTTCTCCGGGATGATTTTCCGTCCGCGCTTTGAACGTTGGCTTTCAGCAGGATGCCAACTCTCTGGAGAACAAAATCGCAGCGTACTGGTTCCCATCATCGAATGATTCCATTATGCAAGTACAATATGTAATTAGTTATATCGTATTGCCTCCCCCATGTCAACATCATCGGATTTAGATCTCGAAGCAGACCCAGTGGACGACCCGGCATCGAATCATGAATTCTGAAATGTCCGTTTTCCCCCTCACGGGTACGGTTTCCCCCTCCTCTGTTCCGGCCACTCCTCTTTTATAATGAAAAGGATATGATTTGACGCGAAAAGGAGCGAGTAAACCGATGGAAACCCTCTGGCAAGCCAAATGGATCTGGCACCCCGGCGAGGCTAGCCCACGTAACGATTGGAGTTGTTTTCGCAAAACATTTGCGTGGCCGGATGAGGAGAACGGGCGGCGAGTAAGTCTAAAATTGACGGCTGACTCCAGATATGTGCTATATGTCAATGGACACCGGGTCGGGCAAGGCCCCCCGCGGTCCTGGCCGTTCAGATTAGCCTATGACGAATACGAGATCAGCCATCTGCTGAAACCGGGACAGACCAATGCCATAGCTGTAATGGTGATGCATTTTGGCATCAGTAATTTCTATTATCTGCGGGGGCGCGGTGGGCTGCTTGCCCAATTGGAGGTCGAAAGCAACTCGCCTCTTCAAGGCGAAGGGCAACCCTATGTGATGGCCGTAACCGACGACACGTGGTTAACCGTAACTCACCCGGGTCATGACCGTCGTTCTCCCAGAATGTCCTGCCAGCACGCTTTTGCCGAGAAAATCGATGCCCGACTTTGGGACGAAGCCTGGACGGAGTCGGATTACAAACCCGGTTCGGAGTGGCATGCTGCTGCCGTAATTGGGCCAGTGGGATGCGAGCCTTGGGGAATACCGGTATCGAGGGACATTCCTTATTTGACGGAGGAGCCCGTTTATCCTCGGCGCGTCGAACGTTTGGGCAAGGTCAAGCCGGTCCAGTTTACCGCGGCGATCGACCTACGCAACCATTTTTACGCAGAGAGCACGAATACGGCTAACCCTGCGGAATTTCTCGGCATGCTGGCAACGGTCGTACGCTGTAAACAACATTGCAAGGCCACGCTAGCGCTTATCGATGTTGGGGGGACTTTTCGGGGTTGCAGCCTGGACGGAGTTCTTTACGATGAGTCCTCATTAACGGGAGAAGCCCCAGAACGCTTTATTCACTTTGACCTTGAGCCTGGCGATCATTTTCTGCTGATCGATGTAAGTGGAGGTACGCACGGAGGCGGGTATCATTTTGCGATGGATGCGGAAGAGACGTTAGAGTTCCTGTCTCCCCTTACGTTCCTTCCGGCTGGCAACCTCACCCAAGAAGACGATAAAACCGCCTTTGTGACCCTAGGCCCCTTCGACGGCGGCATCCGTTACGATCATCTGCCGAGCCCGCCGATGGATGAAGGGCACCCGGATTATTTACGGGCCAAAGAGATCTCGGATGTAGCCGGTCTTCTACCGTTTGCCTCTTGGGTCCGGTCCGTCCCCGAAGCGCTGGTCAGCCGGGAGGATGTCTTTATCCTCTCCGTATGGAAAAGGCATGAAGTCCCCTTGTCCATTCCCGGCACCTTGCAGAATGCGGTCATTCCTGGACCGGAGCCTGCTGAAGTCCCCTGGTTTCCTGACGCGGATACTGAGCTGGTGATTGATTTTGGTAAAGAGCTGTCAGGGTATTTGGAGTTTGAGGTGGAAGCGCCGGAAGGGGCAGTTCTTGATTTCTATGGATTTGAATTTATGCATGAGGGTCAACGCCAGGATACCTATGGATTGGATCACACGCTTCGATACATCTGCGCGGGCGGACGCCGTCGCTACACTTCTCCGGTAAGAAGAGGTTTGCGTTACTGTCAGGTTACGGTACGAAACGCGGTTGCCCCTGTTCGCATCTATTACCTTCGGATGCTGCAAAGCAACTACCCCATCGCCGAGATCGGGCAGTTCCAGTCTTCGGATCCACGCTTAAATGAGATTTGGCAAATCAGTCAACATACGACCCGGCTCTGCATGGAGGATACTTTCGTCGACTGTCCGATGTACGAGCAGACCTTCTGGGTTGGCGATGCCCGAAATGAGGCGCTCATCAATTATTATTTGTTTGGAGCTGACCGGATCGTGGAACGATGCCTACGATTAGTCCCCGGCTCAAAATTCCAAACCCCGTTATACGCGAACCAAGTGCCAAGCGGATGGAACAGCGTGATTCCAAACTGGACCTTCTTCTGGGTTATCGCTTGCTTGGAGCTCTATCGCCAAAATGGTGACAAATCCTTTGCCGGGGACATTTTCCCGCATATCGAGTACACGCTGAAGCATTATTTAAGCCGGCTGAATGACCAGGGACTGCTTCAGATTCGCAGTTGGAACCTGCTCGACTGGGCTCCGATCGACCAACCGAACGACGGCATCGTTTCGCACCAGAACATGTTCCTTGTCAAAGCGTTGTCGGCCGCCGCCGCTTTCGCTACGGTCCTTGGCAATGTCGAAGCCGAAGCGTTCTACACCGTCCAGGCAAGCCGCTTATCAGCCGCCATCAATGCGCATTTATGGTCGGATGAGCGCCAGGCTTATCTCGACTGCATCCATGCGGATGGACGCCCCTCCGACATCTTCAGCGTTCAAACGCAAGTGGTGGCATTGTTGTGCGGCATTCCCGAGCAAGCCGATTCCAAAACGAGCAGGCTCGCGACCATCGAAAGCCACATCCGGCGGCAACCCAGCTCCTTCGTGCAAATCGGCAGCCCATTTATGTCCTTCTTCTATTACGAAGCGCTAGCCAAGTTGGGCGAATGGGAGGTCATGATCGAAGACATCCGCCACCAGTACGGGCAGATGATCGATTGGGGGGCCACAACCTGCTGGGAGATGTATCCGCATTTCTCCGAAAATCGGGCGAGCCCGGACCTGTTGACCCGAAGCCATTGCCATGCCTGGTCCGCAGGACCGGCTTACTTCCTGGGCGCCTACGTTCTCGGGGTGCGCAGTCTTGAGCCTGGTTGGAGCCGGGTCCTCATCGCACCCCAGCCTTGCGGCGGATTATCTTGGGCACGTGGCACAGTTCCCGTTCCGGGTGACGGTCGAATCGACGTCTCCTGGCGGCTGGAGTCGCCGAATTCCACCGGCGTGACAGCGGGTCAAGAACATACGCCAACCATTCCCGTCCGGATGCATCTGCGCATCGTTTCCCCAGAGGCGGTTCATATCGAGGTTCAACCTCCGGGAGAGGTGGAGGTCGTCATCGAGCATATTCGTGTAGCCTTATGCTCCGATCCGATGCAAGAAACTCGGCCTTAATTGACCCCTGCCGGGGCCGACGCCTATAATAGGGGCAACCGCAGCGAAGGAGGGATCCAGGTTGTCTTTATACCGAGGGGAGAGGGTATTGGACGGGACTGCCTTTTTTACAGATACGCTGCCCTTTTACTTTAACCGGGCCGAGGAGACATTTGATCTGCAGATGCACAGCCATCGATTTGTGGAGATCGTGCTCGTGAACGATGGAGAAGGGTTTCACTTTATCGACGATGAGGTCGTACGCGTCGCGAAAAACGATTTGTTCCTGCTCCCAGCCGGAGCAAAGCATGTATTTCGCCCTGGCCACACGGGCCCGCATCGGCCGCTGACCGTATACAATTGCTTGTATGAGCCGAGCAAACTTCGGTCCTGTCTGCAGCACCTCCCAGGCTTTGAGGAACTGGGCCGCTCCAGTCTCTGTCTGTTCGGGGAGGATGCTGCAGTTCTGCCGGGGCCGGGGTGGCTCCATTTGAGAGATAGCGACGGCCAATGGAATGCTTGGTTCCGAACCGCCTACCGCGAATTTACAGATAGAGCCCCCGGCTATCTCATCAAGCTGTACAGTCTGTTCATCGAGCTAGCCGTCATGCTGGAACGCCAGCTAGAGTTCGGGGAGTCCAGTCCTCCCGCTGCACAAGACAATCAGGTCATCAAGGAAGTCGTTCGCCAGATCAATACGTCCTTTCAGAACCCCTTAACTGCCCGCAACCTTGCCGCCGCCAGCCATTTAAGCGAACGCCATTTTCATCGCTTATTCCGGCAATACGTTGGCTGCACATTTAACGATTACGTACAGAAGAAAAGGATCGAAAGGAGCTGCGAGCTGCTGACCTCCACCTGGCTGCCCGTGAACGAGATCATGCGGAATGTCGGATACGCGGACAGGAAGCATTTTTTGACCCTTTTCAAGCAAACCACCGGCCTCTCTCCTTCGGTATATCGCCGGCAAACCCGCCAAACCGACTGGCTTAACGGGGGGATATAAAAAACGCCATTTGGCGCTCCTTACTAGGAAGCCAAATGGCGTTTTTTGATTAATACAACTCTTGCACCTCTTGCCCTTTTTCGGTAGCGCGTTCGCGGGTCTCCAGCGTATCCCAGCCGTCGCTTCCGAGCAAATCCAACTGCGCTTCCACCAGCGTACGGAACCGCGCCCGGTAGATAGAAGCCTGTTTCTTGAGCTCTTCCACTTCCATGGCGATTTTACGTGATTTCGAGAGCGATTCGTTGACGATTCGATCCGCGTTCTTCTCCGCTTCCTTCACGATCAACTGCGCTTCCTTCTTCGCATTGTTCTTCACTTCATCGGCCGCTTCCTGCGCAACGATAATCGTTTTGCTCAGCGTATCCTCAATATTCGCAAAATGATCCAGTTTCTCTTGCAAAGTCATCAACTGGTTGTGAAGCTCCTTGTTCTCCCGGATCACGATCTCATAGTCTTTGATCACTTGGTCGAGAAACTCGTTGACTTCATCTTCGTCGTAACCGCGAATACGTCTGGAGAACTCTTTGTTATGTATATCCAGCGGCGTTAATGGCATGATCCCCACCTCCTAGAAATTTCGAAACTTCCCTTAAAGTAGTTGTTCAAAAAGTCAACTTTTGATCACGAGGTAACTCGAGAAGCGAATTCGACATCGAATCTTGAATTGCTAAAAACCTGACTTTTTTGAACTCGCACTTCAGCGGGAAGACGTGGTCAATACAGTTACGAGAACCCTTCATAACAGTTCGAACTATCTTATTCGACAAGAATCCGCCATCTCCTGCAATAGACCTCACACAAATTTACCGATTTTGACACGATGTCTGCCCTTTTTGGTCAGGCCGCCTGCCTCGAGCACTTTAAACCGCCCAAAGCCTTGCAAGGCGATCACGTCACCGGCCTTCAGCGGTGTAGAGGGATCTTCTTCCGTTCTCCAGTTCACCCGGCAACGCCCCGCTTTGATCGGAATTAGCACTTTACTGCGACTTAAGCGGAACACATCGCTGACAATGCCATCCAGTCGCAAAGAAGCCACCGTCAATTCCAGCGGCTCAAGCTCTTTCTCCATCGTTCTCAATTCGCTAAGGTTCAGCACCTCTGTAAAAACGCTAACGCGATGCACCTGATGAAGGTTCAGTTGCAGGAATGGTGCAATCTCTTCGGCGATCACCACATGGCATCCGTCCTCGCGGACATGAATATCGCCGATTTTATCGCGCTTGAGGCCCAATCCCAGAATCGCTCCCAAATAATCGCCGTGCTGAAGGGTAAGAAACTTCTGGTCTCCCGACGAGATATCGAGCACCTTCATTTCCATCGGTTCCTCGCTTAGGTCCCGGTAATCCGGAGCAATGAGTGCACGACGCCGTTCCGCGCCTTCATAACCGCCGTCCAGCCGGATGATCGCGTCTGGATGACGATTGGCCAAAGACTCCAGAATATAACACTGCCGCGGATCCAGGAAGTCACTTAGCTTGACCTCATGGTAATCCCCGGCATTCACGACCCATTCCCAGGCCCGGTCGACGAACGGCCGTTCCTCCGGTTTAAAATGTTCATAAACATCCGCTTTCATCTCAATACCCGAAGATATAGTGCAGAACGCTGATCAATCCGAAGGCAGCTAAGCGGAGTACGAACAAGGCAATAATCGGAGATATGTCGATCATCCCCATGATCGGAGGAATAAACCGCCGGAAAGGAGCCAAATAAGGTTCAACCAGCTTGCCGAGCAGCTCGCCGATGAAACTCTCACGGACATTAGGTACCCAAGACATCAAAATGTAAACCAGGATCATATAAAAATAAATATTGTATAGCAGCCCAACAATGGAATCGATATAGCCTACCAAGCTGTCATCACCTCATTCTGTTGTAATCGGAATCCTCCGATAAAATCTCGGTTATAGATCCCTGAATCTCGACGGTATCCGGCGTGCACAGAAAAATATTCGCCCCGACCTTGGATATGCTCCCGCTCAGCGCGTAAATCGTTCCGCTCAAGAAGTCGATGATGCGCATCGCCTGATCATTGCGAACCCGCTGCAAATTAACCACGACCGACCGATGAGAACGCAAATGGTCAGCGATTTCCTGCGCCTCTTCATATGAGCGAGGTTCATACAGGATCACCTTGACGTTCTTCTGGGAGTGAATGCTGACCACGTTGTTTCCTCTCTGATTTTTACGGGATTCAAAGCTTGGGGTTTCAATTTCCGCGTCCTCTTGGCCGGAAAACCGTTCGCGCTCCACAATCTCTTCTTCTTCCTGCAAGCCCAGAAAGTTCATAAACCGGTTCATTACTCCCATTACGTCAATTCCCCTTTCCCCACTAAAAGCGTTCCGAGGCGCACCCAGGTCGCCCCCTCTTCAATCGCCACTTCAAAATCTCCCGACATCCCCATCGATAATTCTGTCAATGGCTCCGCAGTAATCGACAAGGCGTTCAGTTGATCACGCAGCTCGCGCAGCCGGCGAAAGACCGGTCTTGTCCGCTCTGGATCATCCTCAATCGGAGCCATCGTCATCAGCCCGGCGATACGAATATGCTTCAATTCAGCGGTTTCCCTTAGAAAGTCGGCCGCCGTATCCGGCGTAATTCCCTGCTTCGACTCCTCGCCCGATACGTTCACCTGCAAGAATGCAGTCACGTTCGTTCCCAGTGCCGCGGCCCGCTTCTCCAATTCCCGGGCCAGCGACAGCCGGTCCAACGAATGAATATATTGAAATTTACCGATGACGTCCTTGACCTTCTTGCTCTGCAGATGGCCGATAAAATGCCAAGTCCCTTGCCCACCGAGGGCTTCCCATTTGGGGACGGCGATTTGCGGACGATTCTCGCCGATATGCTCAATTCCCTCCGCCAGAACTTCACGGGTGGCTTCAGTCGACACATATTTGGTTACGGCGACGACATGGACCTCCTCGCGCTTTCTTCCGCTCCGCTCGCAGGCAGCTTTAATCCGCTCTTCCACGTGCTGTATTCGTTCCTTCAGCGACACGGGAAGGATCACCTCTCTTTTATGCCTATCCAGCTTGCCATTCTTCCTGTGACGCCACCTTGCGCCCGGTAGGAGTAAAAATACTCCGGATGACAGCTTGTACACCACCTTGTACATTCGATATGAATCGGCAATATTCCTGCTTTAATCATAATGATTCGATTCAATTCTTTCAAGTTCAGCATCGTTTTCCCTACATGCTCTGACGCCGAAGCATAGGGCTTCTCCTTCGCAGAGCCTCCCTCATCGGGCAGTGCCTCGCGGACTTTCTCCATCACCGCTTCATCCACCTCGTAGCAGCATCCTCCGATGCTGGGGCCGATCGCGGTGCGAATCTCGCTGCGCTGACTGCCAAACTCACGCTCCATCGTCTCGATCATTTCCGCGGCAATGTGGCGGACGGTGCCCTTCCAGCCCGCATGGGCCAAACCGACGACCCTCTGCACAGGATCGACAAAATAAAGCGGTACGCAATCCGCATAAAACGAAGTCAGCAGGATTCCCGGCACGTTCGTCACCAGCCCGTCCGTTTCCTGGAAAGCGCTGCTGCGATCCAGATACCCCTTGCCGCGATCTTCGGCTCGGACCACGGCAACGGCGCTGCCGTGGACCTGCTCGCCGCAGGTCCAGCCTTCAGGCGAGAAACCCAGGGCCTCGGATAACCGGCGCCGGTTCTCCAGGACATGCAACGGTTCGTCGCCGACATGATATGCGAGATTCAAGCGATCGTACGGCGGCTCGCTGACTCCGCCTGACCGGCCGGTAAAACCGACGCTGATCCCCGGGATCAGGTCCAACCACGGAGCCAACTCGAACCGTTCCACTTGTTCATCTTTAGCATTCCTTACAAACGGTTCCATCATCCATCTCCTTAAGGTAATTAATCAGTGCCAGAATAACGCCTCTGAGGTTCGTAAAATTTCAAGTCACTCACACTGCTTTTCCTTCAAGTCTACCACAAACCGGCCAGGCATCGCTTGCGGTTTCTAGCTCCGCCGCTCTGCCCGTCCGTCCCGGTCGATGTACACGGTCGTATCGTAGGTCGTCTGCGTTCTGGATTCGCGTAATTCCTCCATTTTAACCAGAACGACGTCGGATCCGATCTTCACGATATTTTTCCAGGGGATGATCAAATCGCTGCCGCCGCCGAACAACCCCATAAATTTCGCCCCGACGGGCACGACGATCGCCTCGATAACCCCTTGCCGAAGATCCAGCTCCAGGTCGCTGATATGCCCGAGCCGCTTCCCGTCCACGACATTGATGACGTCTTTTGTCTGGAAATCGGATATTTTCATACTCGCCCTCACCACATTGTCCATGGTTTTACCGCCCCCATCCCGTCTGTTTCACTCCGTCCCTTTACTATATGTGCGAGGAATTCGGTGCATGCGCCCTTGGCCACGGGAAAAGAGACGCTCCGGCAACGCAAAAAAGGACTGCCCCTCCGGAATCGTTTGATACCGGAAGAAGCCGTCCTTTTGATCTGTCGCGTTCTATCTTTTTCTATTTTTTGCCCAGCGCCCCGGCAGCCGCGTTTTCGCCGCCCAGACGTCCGGAAGTGAACGAATAGCCAATGCCTACGCCATTGCCGACGTAAGTGTCATTAAACAGCACACCTTCGGATTCAAGCCCGACGGCATAAAGTCCTTTCACCGGCACGCGTTTGTCGTTCAGCACTTGGAATTTAGGGTTTACGAGCAAGCCGCCAACCGAACCCAGGTTGTTGATCTCGGCAATGATCGCGTAGTATGGGCCTTCGCCCATTGGCAGTAAATAATCTTTGGTTTTGCCAAATTCTGTGTCTACGCCAGTTTTGGTTGCTTGGGTGTATTTATTAAATGCATCCTTGAACACTTCTACGTCCATTCCGGCGTTTTTGGCTAATTCCTCGATCGTGTTGCCTTTATAGCCGTCTCCGTTTTTCACCATCGTATCGAATACGGATACGACGTTTTTCCAAGGGGTGTCCAGCTTGAACTCATCCTTGAAATCCGCATAAAATTCGGGAGGAAGTCCAGGTAACTTCGACGCGTTAACGCCGTTCATGCCCTTCGATTCCAAAGCTTTCAGCTGTGATTGTGAAACGATCACCAGATGGTAAGGCCCGTTAAAGGCGCTTGTATTGGCTGCCGCAACCGCCGTTAGGGTAGCCGTCTCGTCTCTGAACCGGGCTCCCGAAGGACCGACGTTCATCAAAGTCGGCAGATAACTCAACATCATTGGATAGGTCGCTTCAAAAGACGTATACTGCTTCTTCAAATCTCCGGTCGCTCTGGCCAACGTCTGGTGCAGCATTTGCCCGCCGAAGTTATCCGGGACCTTCGCGCCTGCCGCCCAGGACATTTTCAGACCTTCGCCAATGTTCTGCGCGAGTCCGCCGTTAACGCCCTCAAAGCCAAAGGCTTCCTTCACCATTTCTTTATTGCCAGCGTATCCGCCCGTCGCCATGACGACGCTTTTTGCGCTGATTTCCAGCGTTGTTCCGTCCGCCTTCTCCGCTACGACGCCGGTTACGGTTCCTTTCGCGTCGGTCATCAGTTTCTTCGCGGTCGTTTCGGTAATGACCTTGCCGCCGTTCTTCTCTACGGAAGCTGCCAGCATCTTGCGAAGCGTCTGTTCGCGGGTGTTATAAGCCGGAAGCAGATGAAGCTGTTCTCCGCCAAAGTTCATAAAGGTCGTAACGTAACCTTTGCTCTTCAGCCAATCGTATGTGTCCCCGGATTTCGTGACGTATTGGCGGACAGCCGCCGCATCCACTCTCCAGTGGTTATTGACGATCCAGTTGGAGATTTCCTGTTCCACGTTCACCTTTAACCCGCCGTCAACCGCGGCGGAAGAGTTATAGAATTTACCTGCCCAAGACAGGTTGCTGGCACCGCCGATCACACCGGTCTTTTCGATGATCACGACTTTGGCCCCTTTGTCCGCTGCCGTCACCGCTGCCGATACGCCGGAAGCACCAGCGCCAACGACAACGACGTCCGCTTGGAGCTTCTCCGTCTTGCCTACGCCAGGTTTCTTGACGCTAACCGATTTCAAAGCGTTCACATCGCCGCCTGCTTTCTTCACGGCGTTCTCTACCGCTTTCAGCATGGCATCGCTCGATACGCTTGCACCGCTTACCGCGTCAATGGCCAGCGATTGGTTAGCCAGGATTTGCTCCTTGACTTTGTTTAGCGCCGAATCGCCCAGACCTTCGGTTTCGGTTTGACTGAGGATTTTGATATCTTTGATCCGATCCGCTTGCTCCATCGTCACTTGCACCTTGATCACGCCGTCTTTGCCTTCGGCTTCTCCGGTATACGTCCCGGCTTTAAATGCCGAGGCCGCCGCCGCTGTTGAAGGGCTGTTTACCAGCTTCCCGGATTGCCACCCCCAGCCGAACATCGATGCGACCAATACGATACAGATGGAAAACATGAGCATTTTGTTAAAACGATTGCTGCGCATTCCCTCTTCTCCCCTTACTGCATATTGAAGCCTTTTGTGATTGTTTTCACATAAACGGATGAACTAAGGCTTCTCTACAAGCATAAACCTTGGTGCGGCACCAAGGTCAATAGGATTCCTCTATGGGGATATGTATTTCCAAGAACGATCGTTTCTGGCCTTCATGATTTTCGGTCAACATCAACCGTCCGGTTGTCGCGCCGGAAATTACATATTGATGTTCAACCATGTAATCCAGCATAAATCGGAATGCCTCTATGGAAAGGTGCTCGCTCTGCGGCGACAAAATCACCGAAGACACGCAACGGGACGGAGGAATATGCTCCAGATGCTCGTCTAATCCAATCCCAAGCTCACGCACGTCTTCATCCGAGATTGACAAGCCCCAGCTGTAATCCAAAAGCTCCTCCTCCGATTTGATGGAGTTCTGCTCGATGCGGAAGCAATAAAAAGAGTAAGGCAACAGTTCCATCAAAGTGTTTATAGTGCCTTCCAAACCCTTCGTGTTCAGCAGGTTGTTTTTATCCGTTTGCTTTAATCGATAAAGTCCCGGCCTTTCCACAAGCGTGCATTGGTATAGCCGATTCTCCATACTCTGAACTTCCCGGCTCAATTCGTTTAGCTTATGCAGCAACATTGTGCTTTTGCGAATCTCTTCCGTCAGCTCCTGCTTGCTGTTCTCCATCTTATCGAGAATGTCGTCAAGCGAGGCGTTTTGAATGAGTTCAGCTACGTCCTGCAGCGGAATCTGCAGGCTTCGATACCAACGGCTCATCAATAGATCCCGAGCATCAAGGTCGTTGAAATAGCGGTAACTGTTGTGACGATCCTTCATCGGCTTGACGATGTCATGCTTTTCATACAACCTTAGCGTATCCCGGGTGATACCCAGCAGCGAGGAAAACTCGCCAATGCAATATTTCATGTTCCTTCCCTCCTAGCGTATCTCACGTCCGCAAGCCTATCGCATCACTTCTATGATACCGAAGGAGAAGAGAATCGAGATATGGAAATGTTCACATTAAAAAAGGTCCCCGCAGGGACCGGACTTACGACTTCACATGCTTTTGCATTTGTAAAATGGCGGATTTCTCAAGCCTGGACACTTGAGCCTGGGAGATCCCAATTTCGTCGGCAACCTCCATTTGCGTTTTTCCTTCAAAGAAACGCATGGACAAGATCATTTTCTCGCGGCGGCCCAACCGCTGCATCGCTTCGCGCAGGGCGATCTCCTCGATCCAGGAAACGTCCTTGTTCTTGTCATCGCTGATTTGATCCATCACGTAGATCGGGTCACCGCCATCATGGTAGATCGGTTCGAACAAAGAGACCGGATCTTGGATGGCGTCGAGGGCAAAGACAACGTCTTCCTTCGGCAAGCCTAATGCCTCCGAGATTTCAAAAATCGTGGGCTCGCGCGAGTTCTGATTGGTCAGGTTGTCCCGCATTTGCAGCGCCTTATAGGCGATATCTCGCAGACTGCGAGAGACGCGGATCGGGTTGTTGTCCCGAAGGTAACGCCGGATTTCCCCAATAATCATCGGCACGGCATAAGTGGAGAATTTGACGTTTTGCGATAAATCGAAATTATCGATGGCTTTCATGAGTCCGATGCAGCCAACCTGGAACAGGTCGTCCACATACTCCCCCCGATTGTTGAACCGTTGGATGACGCTCAGCACGAGTCTCAGATTGCCATTTACTAACTTTTCTCTGGCTGATCTTACGTGGTCCTGCTGCAACGAGTGGAACAATTCACGCATTTCCGCATTGGTTAGAACGGGCAATTTTGCGGTATCGACACCGCAAATTTCGACTTTGTTTCGGGTCATCGTGTCTAAACCTCCCAAGGAGAAACTAATGAACAGTATCTCCCGGGACTGCATTTTTATTCCGCAGCCATCTTTCCATGACCAAGCAAAATCTCGAAGCCGATTCGACGTCGAATCATGAATTCAGCCGAGCCTTCCGTTGCTCACGTACCCCCATGTACGCTCCACTACTCAGTCCCTAACTTCATCCAACCTGCTCAGTCCTGTAAACCTGACGGTTTGAATACCGCATTTAGACCATCTTGTTAAATTCCTTGCGCAGCCGTTTAATGATACGTTTCTCCAAGCGCGAAATGTAGGATTGCGAGATGCCTAGCAGATCGGCCACATCCTTTTGCGTCTTTTCGTCCCCGTCGACCAGACCGAACCGCAGCTCCATGATCATGCGTTCCCGCTCAGTCAATTTGTCGAGCGCTTTGTGCAGCAGCTTGCGGTCTACCTGCTCTTCGATATTACGATAGATCGTATCGTTCTCCGTGCCTAAGACGTCGGAGAGCAGCAGCTCGTTGCCGTCCCAATCGATGTTAAGCGGCTCATCAAAGCTCACCTCGGTGCGAATTTTGCTGTTCCGGCGCAAATACATCAGAATTTCGTTCTCGATGCATCGAGAAGCGTAGGTGGCCAGCTTGATCTTTTTCTCAGGGTCAAAAGTGTTGACCGCCTTGATCAACCCGATCGCACCGATGGATACCAAGTCCTCAATGTTAATTCCCGTATTCTCGAACTTCCGGGCGATATATACGACGAGTCGCAGGTTGCGCTCGATCAACATGGCCCGAATCGCCGAATCGCCGCTAGGCAGTCGCTGAAGCAAGTATTCTTCCTCTTCGCGCGTTAAGGGAGGTGGCAGCGCTTCGCTACCCCCGATATAATAGATTTCTTCGCTTTTTAGCCCAAAAAGAAACAGCAGCCGGTAATACTGGAGCCGCAGCATCATTTTCCACTTAACATGCATGGTTTCATGTCCTCCTAAGTTACGTTCCCGTTTTACTGATGGTGTCTGAGTTATCCTTCGTCTCCGCTGACTCAATCAGGGCGGGATGAACGATCGCCCGGTAAGTCCCTTCCGTCGATAATCGCCCCCCGTCCAAGCCGATCAGCACCCGAGTCGTACGATGTTCCCGTCCTTCCAGACGCACCGTCACCTCATCAGGTTTGAGCGCCAGCATAAACTGCGTGCCTTTGTTGATGCCCCGATAAGGAACCAGCCGCAACCGCTCCGGCCAAGGAAAATCACCGGCTTCCGTCAACTCCAGGATGAGGTTGTCCGCACGCTCGTCAGCCAGCTTCCCCCGATACGATGGGGGGAGAACCCGCTCCCAAAGCGAAGCTTCCATCACCGTTACCGGAAGCCGGCTGAGCGGATCCGTTAACTGATTGCCTGTGTCGATCAATCCCGTGCAGGCAATCGTCGTATCTCCGATACGCACCTCCATCTCGGCCAAAAAGGAGTGAATCCGCTCCTGACGCTGGCGTGCAGCGATCACCCGTTTAAACCAAAACAAAACGACAAAAAAACATACCAGGATAAAGAACGCTCCGATTTTGATCGAAAACGAAAGCCCGCCGGACGCCGAATACCAAATCCCACTCCAGATTTCACCAGAGTCCTGCAGCAAATAATGCACTCCCAGTATCCCGCCGGCCGCCGCAAAATTGACAATATAAAAAGCTCCCATATTCCTTAAGTAATTTTGCAAACTTCCAAATCCGAATGCGAGCCAAAGCATCACGACAGAGAATAGAAACTTCACCAGAAACGTGTACAGAAACGAGAGCTCCGGCAAAAACATCATCACGACGTACATCGCTCCAACGCCTGCCGACAAGGCCAGACGCCAGAAGATGATTTTTTGCTTTCGCATCCAAGCCGTGACCAGGAGTAAGCTTGCATCGATCAATAGGTTCATGAGGAATAGGAGATCGATATAGACAATCAACGGCATTCACCTGCCTGGGTAGATGGTTATCAGTATAAAGAGAACGAACGAGAAAGTCTGTCTAAAATTGAAAGTAGAATGCCACTATTTTTGTCGACATAACCGAAGAGATTCGCATCATCGGGGCGTAGAAAAAAGACCTTGTCCAACTTCGGGACAAGGTCTTGGGGAAGACATCTAAAGATTGATAACCTATTCGTTATTGTTCCGCGAACGGTTACGGAGAAACGTCGGAATATCCAGTTGGTCGCCGCTAGGCTGGTTGCCAAAAGGTCTCAGCGTGGAAGCTTGACGGGAATCCTGCGGTTCTGGCGCGCCAGGAGCGGATGCCGCCGGCTTGCGGTTAGGCAACGGCTTGTTCTCGAACCCCGTGGCGATCACCGTCACTTTGATCTCTTCCTTCATGTTCTCGTCAATGATCGCACCAAAGATCATGTTCACTTCTGGATCGGAAGCGGAAATTACGATCTCGGCGGCTTCGTTTACCTCGTACAGAGACAAGTTGCCCCCGCCGGTAATGTTCATAATGACACCGCGCGCGCCTTCGATCGAAGTCTCGAGCAGCGGACTCATGATCGCTTTACGCGCAGCTTCAGCTGCACGGTTCTCGCCGGTCGCAAGACCGATACCCATCAAGGCGGAGCCGCGTTCGGTCATGATCGTCTTCACGTCGGCAAAGTCGAGGTTGATCAGACCCGGCACAGCGATCAGGTCGGAAATCCCTTGAACCGCCTGACGCAATACGTTGTCCGCTTCGCGGAACGCTTCCAGCATCGGCGTTTTCTTATCCACAATCTCAAGCAAACGGTCGTTCGGAATCACGATCAGGGTATCGACCTTCTCTTTCAAGGCTTCGATACCGAGTTCTGCTTGCGAAGAGCGCTTACGGCCCTCAAAGGTAAATGGACGGGTTACGACGCCAACCGTCAGGGCGCCGCATTCTCTGGCGATCTCGGCGATGACCGGTGCAGCACCGGTCCCGGTTCCGCCGCCCATGCCAGCGGTTACGAACACCATGTCCGCGCCCTTTAACGTATTGGCGATCAAATCGCGGGATTCTTCCGCCGCTTTCTTACCGACATCCGGATTAGCACCGGCGCCTAGACCGCGGGTAAGCTTGTCCCCGATTTGCAATTTATGCTCAGACTTGGCCAAATGCAGCGCTTGAGCGTCCGTGTTGACCGTAATAAATTCCACGCCCTGCACACCGTTCTCGATCATCCGGTTCACGGCGTTGCTACCGCCGCCGCCAACCCCGATTACCTTGATCTGTGCCAAGCTCTCCATTTCGAAATCAAATTCCAACATACTCTTCCATCTCCCCCTCAATATGCATGGATGGCCCGTGCATCATTCCTAAACCACTATATAAATTCGCTAAACAAGTTCTTAAGTCGTTCCATCAAGCCCGTCTTCCGAGCGGTTTCCTGCGGTCCCGGAGCCTTGCTCCGGTTCGCGTTCTTCTTGGGACTTGCGCTGCTGCGGACACGTATGTTCTTGATGACCTTATGCAAAATCCCTACCCCGCCGGTAAAAGCCGGATCGCGAACGCCGATGAAATCGGGCACGGCAATCCGTACGGAAGCTTCCAGCTCCTGCTGGGCAATCTTGAGCAGTCCCGGCATAGATACGGTTCCGCCGATGAGGATATATCCCCCCGGCTGCTCGCTGTAGCCAAGACGTTTCACTTCCTGACGAATCAGTTGGAAAATCTCCTGTACACGTGGCTCCGCAATAGCGGCCAGATCCTCCTGCGTAAACTCCTTGTCCACATTGCTTCCGATCCGCGTCACCTTGAAGGTCACATCCGACGCCGCGTCCTCGATTGCAGCGCAACCGTATTTCAGCTTCGCTTTTTCCGCGTGGTCCGTTAACGTCCGGAGTCCGTAAGCAATGTCGTTCGTTATAAATTCTCCCCCAATCGGAAGCGTGGATGTCGCTACGATCGTGCCGCTTTCGAATACAGCGATCGTTGTGGAACCCGCACCGATGTCCACCAGGACGGATCCCATCGTTTTTTCGTCCTTTGACAACGCCAATTGTCCTGATGCTAACGACAGCAAAACCAGATCGCGAATCTTAAGTCCGGCCTTCTCCACACAGCGAAGCAAGTTATGAATCGCCGTTTTGGATCCCGTGACAATCGTCGCTTCAACTTCCAGTCGCACGCCGATCATACCGCGCGGATCCGAAATGCCTTCCAATCCGTCTACGATATACTGTTTGGCTACAACATCGATGATTTCGCGTTCCGGCGGCAGCGCAATAACTTCGGCTGCCTTCAGGACACGTTCAATGTCCTCTTCACCGATCTCTCGGTCTTCGTTTTGTACGGCTACTACCCCGTGGCTCGTTTGGAGTCCGATGTGATTTCCCGAAATGCCGACATACACTTCCGATATCTGAATATCTACCATCCGTTCCGCATGATCCACAGCGCTGCGAATCGACTGCACCGTCTGGTCAATATCTACAATCGCGCCTTTTCGTATTCCTTCCGAGTCGGCAGATCCAACCCCAATAATATTAAAGGTTCCATTACTAATTTCCCCAATAATAGCACGAACTTTGGATGTACCGATGTCCAAACTAACAATGATGTCATTGTTGCTCAAGCCCCTGGCACCTCCTATTTCCCCATCAAATATACTTACCGTGTTAGATTCACTATCTACTTAATTCAACGCCATTTAACCTTTCCCTCTTTTTTCTACAAATTTTTTGACTTCCAAGTTTTACATCCAATAGGCGGAAGTTCGATGATCCTACGGAATAGGATCCTGGCCATATCTGCAAAATTAGAAGAAAAAAGAGGGAGAACGTCAACTAGCCCATAAAATGTATTTTAACATTGTTTTTCAATCATGAGTAGTATCATTTTGTCCATCGTTCTCGTTCTCCGCCGTGGAGTAGGGAACATAGGAATCGGCATCGAGCATCGTCAGCTTACCGGGGTCCTGGGTTTGCAGAATCTCGTTCATGTATTCCGCTTTTTTAGCCAGAAGCGAAGTAGCCGAGATGATTTCAAATTTGGACCTCGTATAGAGCTTAATCCGGTCCGGATAGGATAACGTAGGCGATGGGACAATCTCGGAAATATCGGCGGTCAGCTCGTCCGGAATTTGCGACAACGTTCGGCAAAGTTTGACCAGACTCTCGTCATCCGCCTTCCAACCGGTCAAGATTGGCTTGTCCACCGGCATCGATCCGTCCTTGAGTTCGATTCGCGTCCCATTGGCGAGTAACCCCTGCAGTTTACCTTCTCCGGTCAATGCATAGGCCGCGATTGGATATTCCTCGATACGAATATTCACGCCGCCGGGAAACGTCTTGTCCACTGTCGCCTGCTTCACCGAGGAAACGTCTTCCAGCTTGCGGGCGATATGATCCGCGCTGACAGCAAAGAACGGGGAACCGACCTGAAGGCCGGTAACACCTAGGAGTTCCGCTTCGGTCGTATACGTATTGCCTTCAAACGTAATTACGGAAATTTTGCTAAGAGATGAACGAAAGAAAAGGACGCACAGCAGGGCGAGGAACAGCAAGATGAGAATCGTTTTGATTTTCCGGCCGCTTTTCTTCTTAGGCGCGGGTTCTTTTAGGACGGGTACATTTGCTTTTGGCATGTCATTTCTCCGCAACTTTCTGAATAAGTATTACAAAGCCTATTATCCCCTCCAGGGGAGGGGACAAAAGTTTTGGGCTATCACCAATGAAGGTTCGCGAAAACAGAAAGCCTTTCAGCTTAGGCCAAATCCAACTGCCGCATGGCAGGAGACTCTCGGCGCACTACGCCACCTAAACGCTGAAACATCGTTTCAATCCGATCGTAGCCGCGGTCAATATGATGAACTTGCTCAACCACCGTTTGCCCTTGGGCTGCCAAACCAGCGATGACCAGCGCCGCACCTGCTCGCAAATCGGTCGCTTCCACGGTCGCGCCGTAAAGCCGGGGAACCCCGCGAATGAACGCAGAATTCAAGTCCACCGTAATATCGGCCCCCATGCGGACAAGCTCGTCGACATGCTTGAACCGGCCTTCGAACACGGTCTCCTTCATGACGCTCAAACCATCTGCTAAAGATAACAGCACCATCACCTGAGACTGTAGATCGGTAGGAAATGAAGGGTAAGGTGATGTGACGATCCGCTCAACCGCTTTGGGGCGGCCCGCGCTGCTCAACGTTATTATATCATCCGTCACTCCGATTTGAACACCAGCCCGCTTCAGCACATGCAGCAGGGATACCAGATGCGAAGGGTTGCTATGGGTGAGGGTCACGCTGCCGCGGGTTGCGGCGACGGCAATCAATGCCGTTCCTGCAACGATACGGTCTGGGATAATCTCGTAATCGCAAGGGAAAAGTCGTTCCACCCCTTTGACCGTAATCGTGTCGGTCCCGGCGCCGATAATGCTTGCGCCCATGGCATTCAAAAAGTTCTGCAAATCTTGAATCTCCGGCTCCCGCGCCGCATTGGTTATAATGGTGGTTCCTTCGGCCAGCGCAGCAGCCATCATGATGTTCTCGGTCGCACCTACGCTGGGAAAATCCAAATGGATATCCGTACCGATCAGTTTTCCGGCTCTGCACCAAATTTGCTGATCGTACTCCTCAATCTTCGCCCCTAAAGCTTCAAGTCCCTTCAAATGCAGATCGATTTTCCTTTCTCCGATCGCACAGCCGCCCGGTTGATAAATGCACACTTCCCCGAACCGCGCGAGGAGCGGCCCCATCAAAAAAATGGAAGAGCGCATCTGTTTCATCAAATCTTCCGGCACATGGCTGGAGTCCGCTCCTGACGTATCTACGGTCACCGTATCTCCCAAATGGACGGCTCTGCAGCCCAATCGGCCGAGGATACCTAACATGACATCAATATCGAGCAGGCGGGGGACATTTCGAAGTTGTACTTTGCCTTCCGCCAACAGCGATGCGGCCAGAATCGGCAGTGCGGCATTTTTCGCTCCATGGATACGAATGGTTCCTGATAGGGGTTTCCCGCCTTCGATCACCAATTTGTCCAATGTATCACCTCCGAGTTTACCGTTCACCCACGAAGAAGACCTCCGGCACCAGCGCCACGTCGAACTTGCCTTGGACGGTGGCCTTGACTTGCTCCATGAGCGCAAGAACGTCCTCTGCTGTCGCTTGCCCGGTATTGACGATGAAATTGGCGTGCAGCGTGGATACTTCGGCCCCGCCGACTTTCGTCCCTTTGAGTCCCGCCGCTTCGACCAGCCTCGCGGCATGATCTCCGGGGGGATTGCGAAATACGCTGCCTGCGCAAGGCTGCGTCAGCGGCTGCGTTTTACGGCGACGGTCCTTATAGGCCGCCATAGCCGCCGCGACTTCCAGCCGATCGCCCACGGCAAGCGAAAAACATGCCTGTGCCACGATCCCTCGCTGTTCATGCAGGACGGAATGCCGGTAGGCAAACTTCATATCCTCCGCTGTGTATGTGACCAATTCACCTGTCTCCAGAACAATGTCAGCGGATTTAAATATACGTGACACATCGGACCCGTGGGCACCAGCATTCATGTAGACGGCGCCGCCGACCGTTCCCGGGATTCCTCCGGCAAATTCCAGCCCGGTTAACCCCTCTTTGCCCGCCATGATGCTGAGTCTGACGACGGACGCCCCGCCTCCAGCGCAGACTTCCGTGCCGGTGAAAGCAATCTGTTCCAGCCCTGCTCCCAACCGAATGACACAGCCTCGGATTCCCTTGTCAGAAACAAGGAGATTGGAGCCTTTTCCGATGATCATCCACGGAATCCCCTCCGCATAGAGTAGACGCATCAGCTCAGCAAGCTGTTGGGAATTCTCCGGAACGACCATCGCATCCGCCGGTCCGCCGATTTTCCATGTTGTGTACTTTGACATTGGCTCATTCGGCAAGACCTCTAAGGCTTCCAGCCTGGTCAAATGTGATATCCACTGCTGCATCGTATAACCCTCCTTGACTTGTATGGCGGATTCCTTCGGCGTCAAACGCCGAGTGCCGCTGTTCCAAATCGGCAGTCAACGACTGCCGGAGCCCGGGTCCCGCGGAGGGGGATAGCCCTCCCCGCTTGGTTGTCACGATTTATAGAGTATCTTATGCCTCCCTCACGGAGAGTGTGACAATCGCCCAGACCATGGGAACCAGGCTGTCCGCCGCTAGCTGCGGCTTTGACGGTTTTGCGACAGTCTCCGCATCTGCTCTACAACGAGATGGGCGGAATCCGGCTTGCCTAGCGCACGAGAGGCGGTTGACATGGCGGTATGCCGTGGCAGATCGTTCATCACGCGCTCTATAGAGGCATACAAGCTGCCCCCCGTCAGTTCCGGCTCCAGAATCACCTCCGCCGCGCCAGAGCTCTCCAGCGTGCGGGCGTTTTTCTCCTGGTGGTTGTTTGTGACGTTCGGCGAAGGAATCAGGATAGCTGGAATGCCCAGCGCCGTAATTTCCGCCAAAAAAGAAGCCCCGGCGCGGTTTACGATCAACGAAGTGCAGGCCAGGACCTCCGGCATGTTGTGTACATAAGGAAGGACTTGCAAATTGGCGGGCAATTCACCGGTCTTCGCCTTGATCGCTTCCACCGTCGAGGTATAGTAGCTGTCCCCGGTCACATAAACGAATTGTAAATGCTCCGATTGCTTCAACAACGGTGCCATCTCTACCATCGCTTCATTGATCGCTTTGGCGCCGCGACTGCCACCGACGACCAGCACGACAAAGCTGGATTCCGGTAGCCCAAGAGTTGCGAAGCCCTTTCGTTTATCCGCTGCGTAAACGGTAGTTGCTCGCGGATTCCCCGTGTATACGACATGTCGGGCCGAAGGAAATGCGGAACCCGATCCCTCGAAGCTGACGGCAACCGTCGATACGTATTTGCTCAAGAACCGGTTCGTCAAACCCGGGATGGCATTCTGTTCATGGATGATGCTAGGGATACCCAGCTTGGCCGCGGCATAAACGACCGGACCACAGACATAACCGCCTGTTCCGATGACTACGTCGGGCTTAAACTCTCTAAGTAGCTTTTTGGACGTCTGCACTCCCTTGAGAAAACGCATGATCGTTCTCACATTATCGAACGACAGCTTCCGACGGAAGCCGGTAATATCAATCGCTTCAAACGGAATTCCCTGCTTGGGGACCAGCGAGCTTTCCAACCCGCGCTTGCCTCCAATGTACAAAAACTCGGATCCGGGAAATTCCTCGGCGCATTGGCTGGCGACGGCTAGTGCCGGGTAGATGTGACCCCCGGTTCCGCCGCCGCTAAGTACGACGCGCATATCCTCACCTCGCGTAACGGGATAAATTAAGTAAAATGCCTAGCGCGGTCAGCATCAGCGTAAGCGACGACCCCCCGTAACTGATCAGCGGCAGCGTTATGCCGGTGACCGGCATGAGGCCGATAACGACGCCGATGTTGATCACGACCTGTACGCCGACCATCCCGACAATACCGACAGCCAGCAAGCTGCCAAAGGTATCCTCGATCGTCATTGCCACGCGCATGCCGCGCCACACCAAAATCAAAAACAACAACAGGACTAAGAGTCCGCCAATAAAGCCCAACTCCTCGGCTAGGATGGAGAAAATAAAATCCGTTTGCGGCTCCGGCACATAACTGTATTTCTGCCGGCTCATTCCGAGCCCCAACCCGGCCAAACCTCCCGGCCCGATCGCGTACAGCGACTGAATGATCTGATAACCCGCGCCCAATGGATCCGACCACGGGTCCAGGAAGGCGGTGATGCGTTTCAGCCGGTAAGGCGCTGCCAGGATCAAGCCAACGAAACCTAACCCGCCCACCGCAGCCAAGCCGGCCAAATGCCGAATGCGCGCGCCTGCGGTAAACACAATTAACAGGGACGCGCCCAGCATCACCGTGCCTGTCCCCAAATCGGGCTGCAGCATGATCAAGCCGAAGGCGAGTCCGATGATGCCAAGCGGCGGCAGCAAACCTCGGGTAAAATGCGTGATCTTGTAATCTTCTTTGCTGAGCCAGTAGGATAGAAACAAAATCATCCCCAGCTTCATGAACTCGGACGGCTGGATGCCAAACGAGCTGATCCCCAGCCAGCTGCGCGCCCCTCCGCGCACGACCCCGATACCGGGAATCAGCACGATGACGAGCAGGGCAAAACAGAGAACCAGCCCGATTTTGGCGTATTTCCGCAGCAGGCGGTAGTCCAGATTCATCATCAGAACCATCGCGATTAATCCGAGCACGGCAAACAACAGCTGTCTTTTGACAAAATAAAATGAATCGCCGTAATCATGGAAAGCGAGTACCGAACCCGCGCTGTATACCATCACGATTCCGATCGCCAGCAGTCCTAGAATGCTGGCCGCCAGCCAAAAGTCCGGCGCAGTACGGCTCTTGCCCATCGTGGATGCCACCTCTTGACAGAAAGTAGGGGCTTTTCCACCCCCCTACTTAAAGGGTATGCACCGCCTCTTTAAAAATGCGTCCACGCTCTTCATAGGAAGGGAACATATCCCAGCTGGCACATGCCGGCGAGAGTAGAACCACGTCTCCCTGCTCCGCCAGGCCGGACGCCTCCTTCAGCGCGGTACGCAGCGTTTCCGCGGCGCTGTCCACAGTATCGACCAGCACGATGTTCGCTAGACCCGCCAGCTCGGCAACTCTAGCGATTTTTTCCTTCGTCTGGCCGAGGGTAACGACGGCTTTCACCTTCTCTTTGAAAACCGGCAGCAGTTCCATATAATCGGAACCCCGATCCAAACCGCCGGCGATCAATACGATCGGCGCTTGCAACGCGCCCAGGGCCATGACCGTGGCCTTCGAATTGGTCGCTTTGGAGTTGTTATAGTACGCGACGCCCTGCTTCTCGTCCACGTACTCCAAGCGATGCTCCACGCCGCGGAAGGTCCGCAGCGGCTCAGCTAGCGCCTCGGGCGCAGCTCCTGCGGCAATCGACGCCGCAACGGCCGCCAGCGCATTCTCGACGTTAAAGCGCCCCGGCAAGGCGATATCGGCGATATCGACGATACTGCGCACCTCGCCGTCGGCTCCTCGATACATGATGCGACGGGCCAACCCATCCTCTACGTCCGGTATGTACGCCGGCTGGACATAGACGCCCTCCGATTTCAATTCCTCGGCCATCGAGAAGGGAATCAGCTGCGCGTGAATATAGGGCACAAGCTCCCGGCACACAGGGTCGTCCCAATTGATGACGGCGCGGTCGGTTTTTCGCTGGTTCGCGAACAGCTTGGCTTTGGACGAGATGTAATCCTCCATCGTTCCGTGGTAATCCAGATGCGTTTCCGCGACATTCAATAGGCAAGCTACTTCAGGTCGAAACTCCCTCGTGCCCTTCAACTGAAAACTGCTCAGCTCGGCGACAAGCCAGTTGCCTGCATCCGCCTCCTCCGCAGCCTCACACAGTGGAGTTCCGATATTTCCGGCGACAATCGGTCTCATCCCAGCAGCCTCCAGCATGTTGCCGATCCAGGTTGTCGTCGTCGTCTTCCCGTTGGAACCGGTGATGCCGAGGATTGGTGCCGGGCTAAGCAAATAGGCCACCTCGACCTCCGTTACTACCTCGATGCCAAGCTCGAGCGCGCGGGCCACAGGAGGAGCGGTGTATGGGATTCCAGGGTTTTTGACAACCAGCGAAATCCCTTCATGGATCAACCCCTCCGGGTGACCGCCGCATACAACAGAAATTCCCAAAGCCTCCAATTCGGATGCTTCGGGACACTGATCTCTTTCCTTTTTATCGTTGACCGTAATGAGGGCACCATAGTTGTGCAGGGTTTTGGCGACCTGAACGCCACTTCTCGCCAAACCGAGAACGACGACTTGACGCCCCCGGTAATCTTCTGGATGATTCATCTTTTACAACCCCTTGTTCAAGTAAAGTCCAATGATCGCCAACACCAGTCCAACCGACCAAAACGTAACGACGACACGCCATTCCGACCATCCGGATAACTCGAAGTGATGGTGGATCGGGCTCATTTTAAATACCCGTTTGCCGCGCGTCTTAAATGAGACCACTTGGATGACGACGGACAGCATTTCGATCACGAAGATTCCGCCGATCACCAGGAACAGCAGCTCGGTTTTGGTAACGATGGCAATCGCTCCGATCGCCCCGCCGATGCCCAACGAACCTGTATCGCCCATGAACACCTTGGCCGGGTGGGCGTTAAATACGAGGAAGCCCAACACGGCACCGATCATGGCCGCC
Organism: Paenibacillus timonensis; assembly: GCF_009725205.1. Lineage (GTDB taxonomy): Bacteria > Bacillota > Bacilli > Paenibacillales > Paenibacillaceae > Fontibacillus > Fontibacillus rhizolycopersici. Next base: position 66,088 of record NZ_WNZY01000017.1, read on the forward strand.
GCGCAAACTGCAGCTGGAAGCGAGGTCACCTGCATGGCGATCACCGCAAACGCACCCAATGCAATCGCGCTGACGCCGGACAGCAAGCCGTCCACCCCGTCGGTAAAATTAACCGCGTTGGTCACCGCCATCATCATAATGACAATAAACGGATAATAGAACCACGGCCCCCAATCCAACGCAAACTGTGTTCCCGGAACGCTGATCGCGGTGCTGTGGCCTTCCGAGATCAGCAAAACGCACATGATGCCGGAGAATAGCAATTGTCCAATCAATTTCTGTCTGGGCGTGAGACCCAAAGACCGTTTAAACACAATTTTGATGTAATCATCGAGAAACCCAACCAGCCCAAAGCCAAGTGTAGCGACCAAGAGCACATAGAAGTCGGTATTCACGACTGAAAATTTCAGATAGGCCAGCGTAAACGCCAATAGAATGATCATGCCGCCCATCGTTGGCGTTCCGGCCTTTTTCAAGTGACTTTGCGGCCCTTCGCCGCGGATTTGCTGGCCGAATTTGAGCCGTCTCAGCAGCGGAATCACCAGCGGAGCCGAGATGACCGCCAGAATAAAGGATACGCCGATCGTTAACAAGATAAGTCCAAAATCCATGGGATCCCCCCCTTTCGCTGGTATTATGGTGTGAGCTCGCTAGTTTTGATCGCTTCGACGACTTCTTCGAGTTTCATGCCTCGGGAAGCCTTAACCAAGACGACGTCCTGCGGATGCAGCAGTGAAACCAGCTTACGGATCAGTTCAGACTTATCAGTATATGCAAAAATGCAGTCCGGGTCCATCTGTTTCTTGGCTCCTTCGGCGATTTGGCGGGAGAGCGGGCCGTAAGCGAACAGCAGATCCGCCATGCCCGGCGTCAACATTTCTCCGATTCCACGATGGTACTCCAACTCAGAAGCGCCAAGCTCCAGCATATCGCCAAGCACAGCTACCTTCTTGCGGTACCCCTTCATATGATCCAAAACGCCGATTGCCGCCTTCATGGAGGTGGGACTAGCGTTATAGGCGTCATTCAGGATTGTAATGCCGCTGCGGCCGACAACGACCTCGATGCGCATCCCGGTGAGCTCCACGTTGCTGAAGCCTTCGCGGATCGCCGACTCGCTCACCTTGTAGTGACGGGCAATGGTAATTGCGGCGAGCGCGTTGGTGACGTTATGCTCACCTAAGAGCGGCAGCTCAAACGGCGGCTCCCCTTCGCTGCCATGCGGCGTAAACAATGTTCGATTGTCGGTGAAGAGAATGCCGGTTGGATAGGCGTCATTTCCCGGTTGAAGCCCAAACGTTGCTGTTTGCATCCCTTCCGGCTTCGCAGTGGACGGCTCGGCCAACACCTGAGGGATCAGAGGTTCGTCCCCATTGTATACGAATAGCCCCCCCGCCTTCATGCCCGCCAGGATCTCCAGCTTAGCCCTTGCGATCTCCTCCCGGGAGCCGAGCTGCTGCAGGTGGGATTCACCGATGTTGGTGATCACCGCCGTTTCGGGTTCGCCCAGTTTCGAGAGCAACTCAATTTCATGACGGCCGCTCATGCCCATTTCGAGCACGACGATTTCCGTATCCTCCGGCATGGCCAGAAGCGTCAACGGAAGGCCGATATGGTTGTTAAAGTTCCCTTTGGTTTTATGCACTTTATAGGTAGTAGACAAGAGAGCGTATACCAGGTCTTTGGTTGTCGTCTTCCCATTGCTCCCGGTGATGCCGACCACCTTGGCCCCGGTTTCGGTTAAGTACGACTTGGCCAGCGCCTGCAACGCGATCAGCGTATCGTCCACGAGCACGGCCGGACCCGGCGGCGTTCCCTTCGATCGAGACCATAGGCAAGCGCCTGCTCCCGCCTGCAGGCAGTCCGCGGCGAAATCATGGCCGTCGAACCGTTCTCCCGCCAGCGGTACAAACAAACAGCCTTCCGTTATTTGCCGGGAGTCCGTAACCACGCCTCGCACCAGGATGCCGGCATCGCCCGCCTCTCGAATCTGTCCGCCGCACATCGCGGCAATTTCAGCTAAGTTTCTTCTAATCACTTTGCCAAACCCCTTATCGCTTCTTTTGCTACGATTCGATCATCAAAATCGAGCACCTTGGATCCGATCAATTGGTAGGTCTCATGTCCCTTCCCCGCAATCAATACTACATCCTCACGGCTTGCCATTTCAATAGCCTTTTGGATGGCTTCGCGGCGGTCGACGATCAGCTCATAACGCGCTTGATCTACGCCGTCGTCGATGAGTCCCTGCTCGATATCACGCAAAATTGCATCCGGATCTTCGGTCCGCGGATTGTCGGAGGTGACAATCACCTGCTGCGCGTATTTCGCGGCAATGCGTCCCATAATCGGTCGTTTCGTACGATCCCGATCCCCGCCGCAGCCGAACACGCAAATGACCCGTCCTTTAGCGAATTCATTTACCGTGCGCAACACGTTCTCCAAGCCGTCCGGAGTATGTGCGTAATCGACGATCACGGCGAATTCTTGACCTTCGTCGACGGCCTCCACCCGACCCTCTACGCCTTTGACGGATTCGAGGCTAGCTTTAATCTGCTCCAGCGAAATGCCTTCCAGCAAAGCTGCAGAGATGGCTGCGAGCGCATTGTAGACATTAAATTTGCCAACCATCCGCAAGGAGATATCCGTGCTGCCGCAGAACGAATCTACATGGAAGAACGTCCCCCGGGCGGTAATGGAGATGTTTGAGGCTCGCACATCCGCTTCTTGCTCCACCCCATACGTGATTACTTCCGCCGCCGTTTGTTTAGCAAAGAAGGCACTTGCCGGGTCGTCGGCGTTCAGCACCGCATAGCTGCGCTCCGCCGGGTTCTCCGCATACGTATTGCCAAGCCGGGAAAAGAACAACGCCTTGGCCCCCCTGTAGTCCTCCATCGTTTTATGATAGTCCAGATGATCCTGGGTCAAGTTCGTGAATACGGCGGTACGAAAGCGAGTGCCTTTGACACGGCCCTGGTCCAGCGCATGGGAGGATACCTCCATCACGCAATACTCTCCGCCGCCTTTGGCCATATCATGCAAATAATTTTGCAGTTCAAGCGATTCCGGCGTTGTTCCCGACATTGGATAGGTTTGCCCGGCAAACCGGCGTTGGATCGTGCCGATCAAGCCCGTTTCCCGGCCCTGATCCTGCAAAATCCGCTCAATCAGATAGGTCGTGGTCGTCTTGCCGTTCGTGCCGGTCACGCCGATCACCTTCAGTCGCGAGCTCGGCGAACCGAAAAACACGCCTCCAAGCACAGCCATCGCCAGTCGGCTGTCCTTCACCTTAAGCTGAGGCAGCCCGGCGTTATCCAGCCAACGTTCCACCACAAGAGCAGTCGCGCCTTGCTCAGCAGCCTGCCGAGCATAATCATGACCATCCACGGTGTGGCCGGGAAGGCAGATAAACAGATCTCCCGGTTCTACCTTGCGCGAATCGATGGCGATCCCTGTGCAGGACGTTTCCCCATCCCCTCTGATCTGCGAAGCCATTAAATAAGTTGCCAGTTCCTTAAGCAGCATAGGATACCCCTCCGTCTTTCAACTACTTGCTCTATGAGTTGGTTCATGCGAATAGCGGAATAGGCAAAAGGGGGAAATGATTCTGAAGAAGCGTAGCGTTCGCCTTTGTGAGCGGACTTCTACTCGAAATACGAGTCGATCAAGGAAGTCCGGGAGCAACAGCGATCGTAAGAACATTTCACACGGTTGCCTCCTACCGCAATATTCAGTTATGAATCAACTTGTAGAGCTACACACTTATTCTATATTATCACCAAAAATTGCTCAGTTCAGGAATATTATTCACTTGTGATCGGATTATGATCATGTTGTAGTTCTGCTTCAGCTTCACTGCCCATGTAGATGCGGATGGTAGAGCCCTTCTCCACCCGAGATCCCGCTTTCGGCGCTTGGTTAATGACCACGTTGCCGGCGCCGGATCTAGCTAGATTAAAGTTCATGTTCATATCCTCGTAGATCTCTTGCGTCGTGTGGCCGATAAGGTCAGGCACCGTAACGATCGGGATCTCCCCATATTTGTATTTCTTCGTGACCTGCTGCTGACGCGGCGGAACCTTCATATATTCCAGCGCGTCTTCCATGATGTTACGTACGATCGGCGCTGCCACCACGCCGCCGAACTGGATGCCCTGCGGGTTATCGACTGCGGTATAAACGACGATTTGCGGATCGTCTGCCGGAGCGAAGCCGATAAACGAAACGATATGTTCATTTTGCGAATAACGTCCGTTCACGACCTTTTGCGCCGTCCCCGTTTTACCGCCGACACGGTAACCATCGATAAACGCGTTCCCGCCTGTCCCGTTGGCTACGACGCTTTCCAGCGCCGTGCGGATCTGCTTGGAGGTCTCCTCCGAAATCACCTGCCGCACCAGCTGCGGCTTTGTCTCGGAAACGACCTCGCCCGTATCCGGATTCGTCCACGACTTGGCGACGAAAGGCTTGAACAGCTTGCCTCCATTAATCGCTGCGGACACCGCGGTGATCTGTTGAATCGGGGTTACTGATACGCCTTGCCCGAACGAGGTCGTTGCCAATTCGACCGGACCTACTTGGGGCAGCTTAAACAAAATCCCGTTTTCTTCCCCATTCAGATCAATCCCCGTTTTGCTGCCGAACCCGAAGTTTTTGATATACTGGAACAACGTTTCTTTGCCCAGCCGTTGGCCCAAGGCCACAAATCCAGGGTTGCAGGAATTCTCAACAACTTGAAGGAACGTTTGACTGCCGTGGCCGCCTTTCTTCCAGCAGCGGAGCGTCGCTCCGCCGACCTTGACGTAACCGGGATCGAAGAACCGGTCATTCAGTAGGTCGACCTTCTTCTCTTCCAATGCCGCCGCCAGTGTTATGATCTTGAACGTGGAACCTGGCTCGTAGGTCATCCAGATCGGTAAATTCCGGTTATAAACCGCCGAATCGTATTCCTGGTAGGCTCCCGGCTCGTACCCCGGTCTGGCGGCCATGCCGAGGATTTCTCCCGTCTTCGGATTCATCGCGATCGTCAGCGCAGAATCGGCTTGCAGCCGGTCCATGGCCTGATCCAGCTCGCGTTCGATAATGCTCTGGATCGTTTTGTCGATCGTCAAGTTGAGATTCAAGCCGTCCTTCGGCTCTACATATTTCTCTGAGGAGCCCGGCATTAACCGCCCGCCGGCGTCGGACAAATAAGATACGCTGCCGTTCATCCCGCTAAGCAAGCTGTCGTATTTACTTTCCACACCGGTCAACCCCTGGTTGTACCCGCCGGTAAAGCCCAAAATATGTGCGGCAAGTCCGCCAAATGGGTAGTAGCGTTTATTATCTTCAGCGACAACAATACCCGGAAGAGCCAAATCACGAATTTGCTGCGCTTTTTCCATCGTAATTTTGCGTCCGCCGGGTTGCAGCCTGACTATGGATTGTCTCTTGGTAATCGACTTCAGAACCGATTCCTCCGTCATCCCTAGGAGCGGCGCCAGACTCTTGGCCGTCTGTTCCGGATTCTTGATCTGCACCGGAATAGCCATCACCGTTGGCGTCGTAATATTATAAGCGAGCACGTTGCCGTTACGGTCGCTGATTTCACCGCGTTTTGCCGAATAGGGGATATTTCGGCGCCAGGAATCCTCCGCTTTGGCAGACAATTCGGCGCCTTTTCCGATTTGAACGTAGGCAAGACGTACGGCCAGAGCCGCAAACAGCAAACACAACACCATTAACAGCCAGAACAATCTTCGTCTGACGGTAAACTTGGATACTTTCACAGGTCGCCCTCCTAACCCATCCTGAAACCTCATCATGAGTGTACTCATCACATGACTATTCAGGACAACCAGGGGTTAGAACAAGCTATGGCGAGTCCTGGACCGCATTTCCGCCCGTACCATCGCCTTCTCCGCCATCGGTGCCGGTATCTTCCGTCTGTCCGCCGTCGGTAGATACTTCCTCTTTGTCAGGAGGTTCCAGTGTAAGAATGACACGTCTCCCTCCGTTTTCATTAACGACCTCCTGTGAAACGACATACCCTTCACCTTCTGCTGTGACCGGGATCTGCAGCACGGACAGCAATTCCATCGCATCGCGCAGCGATTCGCCTTGCAGGTTCGGCACGTTGATATCCGACCCTTTCTCCGTAAGCAGGTAAACGAATTGTCCGGTTTTCAGCGTACTTCCCGCCTTAGGGAATTGGGAAATAATTTCCGTCCCTTTCCCATAAGTGGCATAGGAAATGCCGCTTGCCGTCAGCTTATCTTTCGCCTGCTGGACCGCAAGACCGCCCACGTCAGGCACCTTCGGCCCCGTAACGCTGGTCTTCAACTGCGCATCGGCCGCGCCGCCTTCCAATTTCTTCGGAACTCCCATGTACTGCAGCGTTTGATTCACGATCTTCTTGAATACCGGAGCCGCTGCGGTTCCCCCGCCCAGCTCGGAATCCTTCGGTTCGTCGATCAAAACGATGACCGCAATTTTCGGATCGTCCACCGGCGCGTAGCCAATAAACGACACGACCTGCTTCGTATAGTCGTATTGTCCATTCACAACTTTTACCGCGGTCCCGGTCTTGCCGGCAATCCGGTAGCCGTCAATGTAGGCGTGGCGTCCGGTCCCGATCTTTTGGTCCGAGACGACCTGTTCCAAATAGGTTCCGACTTCTTTAGCCTTTTCCGGCGTGAGGATCTGTTGAACAACCTTGGGTTTGGTGTCCTGCGCTTCACCGGTTTGCGGATCCGTAATCGACTTCACGATATGGGGCTCCATCAGCTTTCCGCCGTTGGCGATCGCCGATACCGCTACGATTTGCTGCAGCGGCGTGACGAGCAGCTTGCCGTGACCGTATGCCATCGCCGCAAAGTCGGCTTGCTGTACCGGATCCACGATCCCTTTGGATTCGCCCGGAAGCTCGATGCCCGTCTTTTTGCCGAATCCAAATTGGTCAACGTAAGTTTTCAGCCTTTCCGGTCCCAGCATCTCGTAACCGAGTTTGACGAAAGCAACGTTACTGGAGCGCTTGACGCCCTCCAAATAAGTGATCTCGCCCCAACCGGATCGCTTCAAGTCATGGATGGTTTGTCCCGGTACCCGGATGCTCCCGGACATGTACGTTGCGTTCGGATTGAACAAGCCGTCCTGTACCGCTCCTGCCAATGTCACGATTTTAAATGTGGAGCCCGGCTCGTAGACCGACTTGATCGCATGGTTATAAAAATTCTTCTGATCGACGTCCGCCCAATACTCGTTTGGGTTATATGTAGGCATATTGGCCATGCCGAGAATTTCCATCGTGTTCGGATCGGCTGCGATCACCGTCATACTGATTGGTTGCAGCTGAGCGTAAGCTTCTATCATCGCCTGCTCGATATAATATTGAATGGTATAATCGATCGTTAACTTCAGATTATCCCCGTTTTTCGCCGGCGTATAAATCTCACTCGCCTTCGGAATTTCAATTCCGCGACCATCGCGCTTGTATTCGATCGAACCGTCAACGCCTTTCAACTGCTCGTCGTAAAAAGCTTCGAGTCCGGATACCGCCTTACCTTCACGGTCGAGATAACCCAAAACGTGGGAAGCTAAGCTTTGCTTCGGATAATACCGTTTTTGATCCTTGATGATATAAATGCCGACGTCTTGCATGTCTTGATGTTTTTCTTTCAGCTCGCCGATGAAGGTTTGTACCTGGTCTTTTAAGTCCTGGTCAATTTTCCAACCTTCATTCCGAACTTCGCGTTGCGTAAAATACTCGCCGGATTCTTTCTTGGCGTTCACGATATCCCGCAACTCGTTCTCGTCTTTCCCGAGGACTTTGCCAAGTCCTTCAACCACCTCGTCCTGAAGATCGTATTTGTTTAAGAGTTCAGGATTCACGGCCACCGTATAGGCCGGAGCGTCCACCGCCAAAACATCGCCGTTCCGATCGGTGATCGTTCCCCGCGTCGCCGGCAGCGGCTTTTTGGTTGACCAGAGTTCCTCTGCATGCGCCTGCCAAAAATCAGCCTGCACAACCTGCAACCAGAACGCTCTACCCATCAATACAGCAAAAAAGAGGGTAATACATCCCCCTATCAGCAGTGTTCGAAGCTTTATTCGCTTGATCATGGCAAAACCTCTTTAGACTTTATTTCTTGGCCGTAGCCACGCCATCTGCCGCAGCCGCCGTTTCCGTGCCCGCGTTGACGCCGTCATTCTCGTCAGTTCCCGTAGGAACTTGGACGTGGAAACCTTCCACCTCAGGCTGTACATAACCGAGCTCATTCGCCTTCAATGGAATCTGCTCCTCCAGCTTTTCCTTCTGGATCGTCAATTCCTTCACTTCGGCGTTAATAGCTTGAATGTCCGTATTCAAATTAAACATTTGCCGCTTAATGTTGTAAAGTGACACATTTTGCCATAGCAATCCGCCCATGATCGCCACGCAAAACAGGACCGTCATCATATACAAAAGCTTCTCACGAACCGGCAGCGGCGATCGGCGGGTGACCACCTTCGTCGTTTCCCGATAACGCTGCGATTGATAGCTGCGTTCCGTTTGCTTCTCTTTAACTGCCAGATTCCCTCGCGTATAAGCCATTTACGATACCTCCACACCAGTTTGCAATTTCTCCGCCACGCGCAATTTCGCCGAGCGGGCCCGTGGATTATCTGCCAGTTCCCGCTCCGACGGGACTAGCGGTTTCCGATTGATTAATTTCAGTGAACCTTTGCCTCCGCACACACACATCGGAAAGTCGGGTGGGCAAGTACATTTCTCAACATAGCTAGCAAAAATCTGCTTGCAAATTCGGTCCTCAAGCGAATGGAAGGTGATGACCGAAGCCCGGCCTTCCGGCGCTAAACAGCGGATGGCCGCATGCAGCCCATCCTCGAAGGCTCCCAGCTCGTCGTTCACGGCGATGCGCAGCGCCTGAAAGCTGCGTTTGGCCGGATGTCCGCCCGTCCGCCTTGCCGCCGCCGGGATCCCTTCCTTAATCAGCTCGACAAGCTGCTCCGTCGTTTCGATTGGCTCCTGCTCGCGCCGTTCCACGATGACTCTAGCGATTCGCCTAGAAAATTTCTCTTCGCCGTATTGAAACAAAATACGAGCAATTTCACGTTCCGGCCACGAATTGACGATCTCCCGCGCCGTCAGGGACGCGGACTGATCCATCCGCATATCGAGCGGCGCGTCCGCGTTATAGCTAAATCCCCGCTCCCCCTCATCAAATTGGGGGGAGGAAACGCCGAGGTCGAACAAGACGCCATCCACTTGGGGAATCCCGTTTAACTGTGGCACTCCCTCGATCTCCAACAGTTTTTGCTCGATATAGCGAAAATTGCTTTTTACCAAAGTTAATTTGTCTGCGTAGGCTGCGAGCCGCTCTTTGGCATTGTCCAGCGCCCAGTCATCCTGGTCGAAAGCAATCAGCCTTCCGCCCGGGCCGAGCTTGGACAAGATCACAGAGCTGTGGCCGCCGCCCCCCAGCGTACAATCCACGTAAATGCCGTCCGGCTTGATGCGTAACCCTTCTGTCGCTTCTTCTTTGAGTACCGTGATGTGATGGAACAAGACTTACGCCCCCAAACCTGAATTCATTTTAAAGAGGTTGTTCAAAAAGTCGTCTTGAAAACCTGACTTTTTGAACACGCGCTTAAAGATCGAAATTGAAGTCGACCAATTTTTCAGCAATTTCATTGAAAGTATCCTCCGACTGCTGGAAGTACTGCTCCCAAGTGTCTTTACTCCATATTTCTACCCGGTTCGACACGCCGAGAACAACGCAATCCTTCTCCAGCTTGGCATACTGCCTTAAACTGCCTGGCAAGTTTACCCTTCCCTGTTTATCCCATTCGCATTCCGTCGCTCCTGAGAAAAAGAAACGGGTAAATGCGCGGGCGTCGGACTTCATCAGCGGCAGTGCCTTCAGCTTCTGCTCCAGGACTTCCCACTCCTGCATCGGATAAACGAAAAGACACTGGTCCAAGCCGCGGGTAACGACGAAAGAGCTGCCGAGGAGATCACGAAACTTAGCCGGTATGATAATCCGGCCTTTATCGTCAATGCTATGTTGGAATTCCCCCATAAACATTGGTGACTCACTCCTTACCTCTTTCCCCCACTTTGCACCACTTTACACCACCGTGATATGTAACTATTCCACGTTGGAAGAGAAAATCCTTCTATTGTTCATAATTTTTTTTGAAGTGGCGTTAGCGTGACTATTGAAGGGCGGAGCCAGCGATCGCCAAAACACGACAAAAAGGACGATCCCGGCAGATTCCTCTGCACGAGATCGTCCTAATTCTGAATTAACGGTAATTTGTAGCGTTATTTCTTTCATCATCGCCCGACTTTGCCCAAACCGGTGAAATTAGCGGTACGATTTACCGTTAATTATCATCTACCGGCTGAAAAGCAATAATTAGCGGTGCAAAATACCGTTAATTCTCCCCCGATGCGACGCAGCTATAAATTCAACTCCGCTCAAGCCCCAAGGATCAACCGAATTAATGCTCTTGCCAGCTATCCAGGTAAGCGCGCTGCTCGGCTGACAATGTATCGATGTTTACGCCAAGGCTTTCCAGCTTGAAGCGGGCAACTTGCTCGTCGAGCTCGTAAGGGACGTTGACGACCGTTTTGCCGATTTCCTTATAGCGGTCGTTTACGTATTTCAGGGACAAGGCTTGCAGCGCAAACGTCATGTCCATGATTTCGGCTGGATGTCCGTCACCCGCAGCCAAATTGACCAAACGGCCTTCCGCGAGCAGATACATTTTGCGCCCATCCTTCAGTTGATATTCCTCGATGTTGCGGCGTACGGTGCGGACCGATACGGAACGCTCTTTAAGTTCCGGCTTATTCACTTCCACGTCGAAATGACCCGCATTGGACAAAATAGCGCCGTCCTTCATGACATCATAGTGCTCGCCGCGAATGACATCTCGGTTGCCGGTCACGGTGATGAAGAAATCGCCAACCTTCGCCGCTTCCAGCATTGGCATCACTTGGAAGCCATCCATGACGGCTTCGACCGCTTTGATCGCGTCGATTTCCGTGACGACGACGTTCGCGCCAAGGCCCTTGGCTCGCATCGCTACTCCTTTCCCGCACCAGCCGTAACCGACCACGACGACGGTTTTGCCGGCCACCACCAGATTCGTCGTCCGGTTAATTCCGTCCCACACCGATTGACCGGTTCCGTAGCGGTTGTCGAACAGATATTTGCAATAGGCATCATTGACCGCCACCATCGGGAATTTGAGCTTTCCTTCTTTGTCCATCGCTTTCAGCCGCAAAATACCGGTCGTCGTCTCCTCAGCGCCGCCCCGTACGTTCTCCAGCAAATCCGTCCGTTCCGAGTGCAAAATCGTGACCAAATCGCCGCCATCGTCGATAATCAAATCCGGTTTTGTTTCAAGCGCTTTGATCAACAACGCCTTATACTCTTCCGGCTCAGGATTATATTTGGCATAAACCGTCACGCCATCTTCAACCAATGCCGCACAGACGTCGTCCTGCGTCGACAGCGGATTACTTCCGGTAATGGTCACCTCAGCACCGCCTGCTTGCACGACCTTGGCCAAATAAGCCGTTTTCGCTTCCAAATGAAGCGAGATCGTGACTTTCAATCCCTTAAATGGTTGCTCGGCCTCGAATTGCTTACGAACCCGGTTCAGCACCGGCATATGGGCTTCCACCCAATCGATTTTCAAATGTCCTTCCGGGGCTAGCTTCAAGTCAGTGATGATACTGTTCTGAATTGCTTCTGAGCTCATATTCGTCTCCTCCTATAAATAAATAATTCGATGTTTGCCAGTCAACTCATAAGGAATGTCCAGCAGGTCTTCGATCCAATCCATCCCGAACCGATTCAAAGTATCAAAGAGATTGTAAACTCTCTCCTGCGGCTTGTTCAAAGGGAATAACGACAATTGAATCCGGTCAAAATGACGCAGGCCAGTTTCATGGATTTTCTCCATCGCATCCTTCGCCTTGCCGCGTAGGTACTCGATTTGATCGAGAATTTTGTCCCTGTTCACCGTCCCAAGTCGAGACAACCCGCTCTCGACCCCGGCTAGTTCCTCAAGGAGTGGCGCATACAGTTCCCCAAACGCAGCTACAACTTCATCGAACCGTTCATCGACCTGCATACGCTCCTGAGCAGCGAGCCAAGCGCTCCGTTTACGATGGAAGACCTCAGGATCCTTTACATCATTCCAGCTAAGCTCGTATTTCTTCATATGCTTCTGTATCGTTCCGTCAATCACGGTAAAAGATTCCCGGGGCAGCAGCAGCGGCATTTTCAACCCAAGCTTCTGAAACGCCTTGCGCGTAAGCCCCCAGTAGGCGATCTCGCCGGGGCCCAGCACCGAGCCTAGAACAGGAAGCAGGCTGTCTTGCATCAGCGGGCGAGTCAGTACATTATTACTAAATCGCTCCGGATGTTCCCTTAGCTCCTCCAACAATTCGTCAGCCGTAAAGGTAACCTTGCCCTTGCGGTCTTCAAACCGGCCGTTCCGCTTAAACAACAATAGACGTTCCCGCTCGCTTATGTAGAACAAATTAGCCCCGTTCTCGGCCACTTCCGCGGACGGTTCGTACCCCAACCCTGCCATATCGCGCACCGTCTCATGGTAAGCCAACTCCAGCTCATCATTTTGACGGATCATCCGCTCGAACACCGGCATCTCCAGTCGGCGCAACTCAGGATCCGACGAATCCAGCAGCACCAGGCCGTGCTTTCCGAATAAGGCCCCGATCAACTTGGCAAAATGCGCCGTCAAGTTATCCGCATCCTCTGAACAACATCGTACCAGTTCCATGATGCCCGCCTTATGCTCGCTGTCCGGAAGCAGCTGCTCCAGTTCTGACACGGCCTTCTCCCAAGCTTCGGCCTCCACCTTCGTAAAGCTAACCGGCAGCCGGTCCATCGCCCCACGGTGCATACGAATTCGACGCACTTGCAAATCCGGCGATAACACATAGGTATGATTGACCTCGTCCCAATCGTGATCCTCGCCGGCGATCCAAAATACCGGCACAACCGGGCGGTTTAACCGATCCGAAGCCGCCTTTGCCGCTTTAAGGATCGTCACCGCTTTATAGACGACGAGCAGCGGACCGGTGAATACCCCGCTCTGCTGTCCACCAACAATCACCGCTGTACCGGGCAACTCCAGTTGGCCGATCGCCCGTCCAACGGCCGGATCGGGGTTATAACGTCCGTTATATTCACGTAGTCGGGTGGCCAAAGCCTTCCGATCCACGCGTGTATGTTCCGTTTGATCTAACCACACGGCCCGTTCAGTCCAACTTTCGGACTGGCTCGGATCGCTCTCATATAATAGTTCAACCGCGGAGAACTGATTGATATATACCTCAGCCAGCGGCCCCGCGAACGAAAGTTGCTCTTGAACGACATTCATCAGGTAGCGTCCTCCTGTCTGCATCAAAACCTTCCTTGATTGTACCGGATGTCCGGCCGCTCCGTCAAAGAAATCCTTACTTTTGCGAAACTTCTAACTTTCCGTAACCATTAAGCGCAAAAAAACTCCCGCAACCGTCATTTACGGCTGCGGGAGTTCGCAGGTTCAATCAGCCTTTCTTCGGCATGGAGACGAAATGTCCTTTGGACACTTCAACCAGCTCAGAGTTGTCCAAATCGAACAATCCGCCGCCGGATGTGCCTTCTTTGCCGATCGGGCCGCTTGCGGTATCTTCTAACTGGATCCGTTTCTTGTTGGCTTCAATTTCCGGATCCGGGATCGGAATCGCGGACAAGAGCGTTTTCGTATAGGGGTGCATCGGGTTTGCATACAGTTCTTCACTATCTGCAAGTTCCACGATCCGGCCCAGGTACATTACCGCAACCCGGTCACTGATATGTTTGACCATGGACAAGTCATGCGCGATAAACAGATACGTCAATCCCAGGCGATCCTGAAGATCTTCAAGCAGGTTGACGACCTGCGCTTGGATGGATACGTCGAGCGCCGAGATCGGTTCATCGCAGATGATGAACTTCGGATTTACCGCAAGCGCGCGGGCAATCCCAATCCGTTGACGTTGACCCCCGGAGAACTCGTGCGGATAACGCGTTGCATGGTCCGGGTTCAAACCAACCATATCGAGCAACTCTTCGACGCGTTTTTTGCGTTCCGCGTGAGAACCGGCCATCCCGTGGATATCCAACGCTTCGCCGATGATATCCGTAACGGTAAAGCGCGGGTTCAGCGATGCATATGGATCCTGGAAGATCATCTGCATATCGCGACGCATGGCCTTCATCTTCTTTGGTGACAATTGGTTGATATCCACGCCGTTAAAGCGGACACTGCCGGCTGTCGGTTCATACAAACGAAGGATCGTACGGCCTGCGGTCGATTTACCGCAACCCGATTCACCAACGAGGCCAAGCGTTTCGCCTTCAGCGATCGAAAAGCTAATATCGTTGACGGCTTTCAGAACGTTGCCGCCGCCGACATTAAAGTATTTTTTCAAACCTTCAACTTCAATCAAGGTTTTGCCTTTGCTCATGACGACTGTACCTCCTTGGCCATCGGATGAAGATCCCAGCAGCGAGCCGTATGCGTTTCGCTGAATACAGTCGCGCTTGGATCGATGCGTTCGCAAATCTTCATCGCCTGGTCGCAGCGAGCGGCGAAAGGACAACCGATTGGCGGCTTAATCAAATCCGGTGGCGTGCCGATAATTGGAATAAGCGGTTCGCCTTTCTTTTGGTCCAAACGAGGCATCGAACGGAGCAAACCTTTTGTATAAGGATGCTGCGGGTTCTTAAAGATCTCCCATTTCGTCCCGGTTTCCACCACTTCCCCGGCATACATAACGATAACGCGGTCACACATGCCTGCCACGACACCAAGGTCATGGGTGATCAGAATGATGGAAGTTCCAAGCCGGGATTGCATTTCTTTCATCACGTCCATGATTTGGGCCTGGATCGTAACGTCGAGCGCCGTCGTCGGTTCATCCGCGATCAGCAGTGAAGGCCGGCAAGCCAGGGCAATGGCGATCATAACACGCTGCCGCATGCCCCCGGAGAATTCGTGTGGATATTGGTTAAAGCGGGCTTCCGCATTCTTGATGCCAACAAGCTTGAGCATTTCGACAGCCTGTTTCTTCGCTTCGCCCGCTGACATATTCTGATGTTTGATTAATACTTCAGTAATTTGTCGGCCTACTTTGATCGTAGGATTCAAGGAGGTCATCGGGTCCT
Source organism: Paenibacillus timonensis (assembly GCF_009725205.1). GTDB lineage: Bacteria > Bacillota > Bacilli > Paenibacillales > Paenibacillaceae > Fontibacillus > Fontibacillus rhizolycopersici. The sequence continues at coordinate 81,303 of NZ_WNZY01000017.1, forward strand.
GAAATATCATGCCAATATCTTTCCCGCGGATCGATTCCATTTGCTTATCGCTTTTCTTCAATAGGTCTTGCCCTTGAAAAACAATTTCACCTTGTTTAATGATGGAAGGAGGGGATGGAATCAGGCGCATAATCGTTTGGGCCGTGACGCTTTTGCCGCTGCCGGATTCGCCGACGATCGCAACCGTTTCACCTTTCCCCACTTCAAAGTTCATGCCGCGGACGGCCTTCACTTCTCCACCTTTGACTTGGAAGGAAACATGCAAATCTTTGACTTGTAAAATCGGCTCCATTCATTCCACCTCCTATTTCTTCAATTTAGGATCCAGCGCGTCGCGAAGACCGTCGCCAAAAATGTTAAACGATAACATGGTCAAGCTGATCAGAATTGCTGGGAACAGCATACGCCATGGGTAGTACAACCAACCGGTCAGCGCATCGTTGATCATCGAACCCAGCGAAGCAACCGGAGCCTGTACGCCCAGACCAAGGAAGCTTAGGAACGCTTCGGCGAAAATCGCGTTTGGCACGGACAACGTGACCGTAACGATGATCGGGCCCACCGCATTCGGCAACAGGTGGCGGAACAACAAGCGTCCATGGCCTGCGCCCATCGAGCGGGAAGCGAGCACGTATTCGCGGTTTTTCAACTGCATAATTTCACCGCGCACGATCCACGACATGTTAATCCAGCCGGTAATCGTTAATGCCAGGATAATTGTCCCCAAACTTGGCTCCATCACGACCAGCAAAAGAATCGTAACGAGCAGGTAAGGAATGGAGTACAAGATTTCAGAAAACTTATTCATAATTTCATCGACACGGCCGCCATAGTAGCCCATGATACCGCCGTAAATGACGCCAATCAACAGGTCGATACAGGCTGCAGCCAAACCGACGATCAGGGAAATGCGCGCCCCCATCCAGGTCCGGATGAACATATCGCGACCGAGGTCGTCCGTTCCAAACCAATGTGTAGCCGAAGGGCCTTTGTTGGTATACAAGAGATCGTTCGAATAATAGTTATAGCCGTAAATCTTGCCGACGAGCCAAGGAGCGATAATCGCGGTTAGCGTAATCAACGCCAAGATGATCAAAGCCGTCATCGCAAGCTTGTTGCTGCGTAACCGTTGCCAAGCGTCGCGCCAGGCGGAAATACTTTCGCGTTGGATCACTTCGGCTTCTTTCTCGTCCGTGCCGATTTTGCGAAAATCGTCCGCGGTTAGATCGGCTGGAGTCGGCATCATTTTGATCGGATTCGATTCCATGCGCATTATCCCTCCTTCCCTTTCGAAAGTTTAATTCTTGGATCCACGATCACATAGAGAATATCTGTGATGAAACGAGCCAACATCAGCAATACACCATAGAAGATCGTAATCCCCATAATCAGCGGATAATCGCGGACGCTGATCGCTTGCACGAACTGTTTGCCAATGCCGCCGATCCCGAAGATTTGTTCGATTACCACAGAACCGGTAACAATGTTCGCAGTCATCGGTCCCATATAGGTGATGACCGGCATAATGCCGTTGCGGATCACGTGGCGGAACAGGATAGCCATCCAACCGAGGCCTTTTGCCTTGGCGGTTTTGATATAATCGGCATGCAAGACCTCCAGCATGCTAGAACGGGTTAACCTCGCGATAAACGCAATCGGTTGCGCGGTTAGGGCCGCCACCGGTAACACGTAATACAACGGTCCCTTAAAGCCCATCGTCGGCAGCCAGTGCAACTTCGAAGCGAATACATATTGCAGCAAAGAAGCGACGACGAAGCTCGGCACCGCGATGCCCAGCACCGCTAACACCATCGCCACATTGTCAATCAATTTGCGATGATACAGCGCTGCCAGCATACCAAGTACCACCCCGACAACTAACGCGACGACGATAGCTACGGCTCCCAGCTTCAAGGACGCTGAAAACGTTTGACCGATAATGTGGGAAACATCCTGGTTGATCTGTTTCATGGAAATTCCCAAATCGCCCTGCGCAATCTCACCCAAATATTTCAGATACTGCTGATAAACGGGCTTATCGAGTCCCAGCTGTTCAACTAGTCGTTCTTTGATTGCCGGTGGCACCTGCTTCTCCGATGTCAGGGGGCTCCCCGGAATGGCTTTCATCAGAAAGAAGGTCGCCGAAATGAGTATAAACAGCGAAACCAACATATAGAAAAACTTATTGGCAATATAACGCACCATGCCCGTTCACACCTCCTTCTTATAAATTTCGACATATATCGATTTTAGGTGAAAAAAACCACTTTGTCTATTCTATATAATTGTATAAGGACGAAATGCTTGGAAGAAATCCGCGCACAAAAAAAACGGGATATATATGGAATACCCACATATATATCCCGAAATTCCTATGAAGTTTGATACTTCCCGATTAATGCTCCAACAGGTAAGCGCGGCTGTAATCGATCGCGCCACTGAAGTCCAATACTACGCCTTTCAGGTACGGTTTCGTAGCCGAAACGTTCGTGTAGTAGTAGAGCGGCATCAGGACTTGATTGTCCTTCATCAAGATTTCTTCGGCTCTTGCGAAGTTTGCATCGCGTTTCGCCATATCGTCACTAGTTTTCGCTTCTTGGATCAGCTTGTCATACTCTTCATTCGAGAAACCAGTGTCGTTGTTACCGCCGCCAGTTACCCACATATCCAAGTAAGTCATCGGATCGTTGTAGTCAGCACTCCAACCTGCACGAGCGACTTGGTAGTTCAAGTTTTGACGGTTTTCAATGAATACCGCCCATTCTTGGTTTTCCGATTTCACGTCAACGCCCAGGTTTTTCTTCCACATGTCAGCAACAGCCAACGCGATTTTCTTGTGAGCTTCACTGGAGTTGTAGATCAAAGTGATTTCAGGAAGTTTGGTGTAGCCTTCTTCTTTCATCCCTTGTTCCAAAAGCTTCTTCGCTTCTTCCAGGTTTTCTGTGAAGTAGTCGTCTTTGTGCTCATTACGATATTCATCGTTAACGCCTTTGATACCCGGAGGTACAAAGCCAAACGCCGGTACTTGGCCGCCAAGTGTTACGTTATCAACAATTGCTTGACGATCGACAGCCATCGAGAATGCTCTGCGGATATTCACATTGTCGAACGGTTTAGCTGTTACGTTAAATTCATAGTAGTACGTACTGGAAATACCTTTGATTTCCAATTCATCTTTCAATTGATCCTTCAGGATCGGGATTTGGTCGGTCGGAATTTCACCGTTAGGCGCACCGGCACGATCCAATTCGTTGTTTTGGTAAGATGCCAGCTCAGTCGCGCTGCTGTTTACCAAGGACATCGTAACTTTGCTCAACTTGATGTTGGCTGCATCCCAGTAGCTTTCATTCTTGGCCACTTCAATCGTTTGGCCCTTCACCCAGTTGGTCAAGGTGAACGCACCGTTCACGATCATTTTGCTTTGGTCAACCGCCCATTTCGGGTCATCCTTCACGGATTGGTGAACCGGATACAGCGTATAGAAAGAAGTCAGACCCAAGAAGTACGGTGTCGGAGCTACCAGATCAACTTCCAGCGTGTAGTCGTCAACTGCTTTAACGCCGACTTGGCTGAAATCCGTAACTTTTCCTTCATTATATTCTTGACCATTTTTCAGGTACCACAATTGGTATGCATAAGGTGCAGCCGGATCTGTCTTCGGGCTCAGGACGCGTTCCCATGCGAAGACGAAATCGTTCGCGGTTACAGGGTCGCCATTGCTCCATTTCGCGTCTTTACGCAGGTGGAACGTATACTTCGTACCATCGATGTCCCAGCTTTCAGCTGCAGCGGGGATGACTTGACCAGATTCGTCCTGGCGCGTAAGTCCTTCGTACATCAACTTCAGAACGGTGTTGGCTTGGCTGTCTTGAGCTTGAGCCGGGTCGAATGTTGGCGGCTCCGCGCTCAGGTTAATTCTAAGCGTTTGATCTGCGGCCAATTTCTCTCCACCGCTGTTGCCACTGTCGGAAGCTGTATTGCCTCCGTTAGCTGCGCCGTTATTGGCAGCGCCATTGTTCCCGCCGTTCGAACCGCATGCGGCAAGCAAAGTGCCGACTGCAAGAACGAGCGTCAGAAGAAGCAAAAGACTTTTACTCTTCTTCATCTAGCAATATCCCCCTTAAAATGTTTTGGTATATGTTTTTAGATTATACAACCAGCGGTCAAAAAAATCCAACATAAATTTAAAGATTTTTCGCGCGATTTGATAAATTCAGCGCTTTTCTTTAACAAAATAGTCCAATATACAATATTGACATTTGTTTTCCTTAACAATTAACCAAAGATGTCATTCATTTATTCGGTATTCACCTGTATCCGTAGTTTGATCTATGCCGCTGTAATATATGTAATGAAGCTAATCAAAAATAACAGGACATAAGCCGCACCGGTTCCCGCAAACGCCAGGCGCCAAACTACGCGAAACAGCTTACGACCGTCAACCTTCCCCTTCAGGCGAGTCTGTGCGCCGCCAATCAACCCTCCGACAACCAGCAGAATGATGAGAATGAGATAGAAGCCAAAGGTTGAATGAAACACGTTATTGAACAACGCGGATACTGAAAAGATCAGAAACAGCGTCGTCACGTCCATAGCTAGCTTCAGCGCCGCTTTTTTATCCCGTCTCACTTGGAAATGAATGAAATAAACCAGCCCAAAAGGAATGATTGGGATCATGGCCAACACGATAAAGGAAGAGACCAACGCTTCCAAAGCCCCACCTCCACATCAATTTGTAATTAAAAAGATGACTTGCCAAGTAAGTAACTATATTTTTATATTCATGTCAGGTTATAATGCGCGGACCAGCCGCCATACCATTTCATGACCGGGGGCTGAAATCCCCTTGGTTTGTGCCATTTCGACCAATCGCCCGTTAATATAATCGATTTCCGTCGGCGTGCCCTGTTGCACATCCTTTAACATCGATGAGATATTGGTGGTTGTTGCCCGGCATACCGCTACGATTTGATCAAACATGTCATTATCGCAGGGAATCCCGTTGGAGTTATAGATTGCAGTACCTTCCTCGCATAACTGCCGCAGCAGGAGGAGTCGCTCCTCTTTGTCAAGCAACTGTCCGTTCGCAACCCTCCATAGAGCTGTTAACGGATTGATGACGGCATTGATCAGTAGCTTCTTATAGATTTCCCTCTCGATGTCTTTCGACAAAAGGGCGGTAAATCCTGCTGTCTCAAGCATTTTTACCAAACTTTCTCCATACCCCACTTGATCGTGCGAGCTACCGCTCTCGCCAATTTGCGTTGTCCCATGGCCGGCCCTGACGACGCTATATTCGTTTATCCGTTTCGCGCCTTCCGTCGTGATCGCCGCATATACCGGTACGCCAGGCAATGCGCTGCGAATCAACTCCATATGTCCTACTCCATTTTGAAAACACACGACCTTCGTCTCCGGACCCGCAAGTTGGCCGACGGAATTCAGCAGCTTGGTATCCAGATGCCGTTGTTTTGTCGTTAGCAGCAGCCAATCGGCTCGTTTGGCGATCTCGATCGAACCGCTTTCTTCCATATAATAAGCTTCGAATTGATTTCCCTCTACGTTGAATGAGGTCCCGTTCGGTTCGTCGAGCCGGATTCCTTCCTGCTTCAGCGAAATGGCTTGCTCGGGAGTCCTTGTCCAAAATCGAACGGACTCGCCGGACGACGCTAGCTTGCCACCAAAAAGCAACCCCAGCGCCCCTGCGCCAATAATATCAAATTGCATTGAAGCTCCACGTCCTTTCTTTCCTCCTATTCCCTTTATACCAAACCCTTCCCCTAAAACACAAAACTCCTGCCGTTTCGGCAGGAGTTTTCTGTCTCGTCCCTCTTATTCGATTCGTTCTAAATTTCCGTTCGCATCCATTTTAAATCGAGATTTACTTTCCTCGTCCTCTTCGTTCAAAAAAGCCAACCGCCGGGCCCGGTCCATAATCTGAATTAACGCCTTATAATCGTCGTTGACGACCCGATAATCGGTCTGTACCTCATTGACCTGCGTCGATAACCGTTCGTTTTCTTCGCGAAGTGCGGCAAGCTCCTCTTCTTTCTCACGCAGCTCCTTCTCCAGCGATTTCATTTGACGGTTCGTCTCCTGAACCGTACTTTTCCATCCGCGCAAAAAACGGATCACCGCATCGATGGATATCGTTTCCTCGGTTACTCCATCACTGCCGCGATAACCACCGTCGTCCATTTCGACAGAAGCGAGGGAAGCCATGCCGGAACCCGCGATGAGCGGGGTTTGCTTTTTCATATAATTCCGTTTCTGTCTCTGTGCTTTGGCGATGCTGATGGCCGCTTCGTATTTTTTCCGTACGCAGCTATTCCATCGGAAACCGCAGGCCGCCGCCGTTCTGCCAATCCGTTCCCCGACCTCTTCGAAAGCGTTTAATTGGGTGCTGCCCTCCCGTATATGCCGAAGAGTCACCTCGGCCAGAATCAAATCGTCTTCTGCGCTCCATGCATCTTGTCTCACAGCTGTCATGCTATAAAAACCTCCTAACGACATCCTAGTCTAACCGTCTTCCAACCGGCGGTCTCCGGCAGGCGTATGGGTAAAATGCTTCTTACTCCATTTCTATGCCTCTCATAGAGTTCATAGAATCTATTTGATACTAAAATGTATTTCCAAAATCAAGGAACTCCATACATGACGTTCGCGGAAACGAATAACATAAGCATATGACAGTCGATAATACTGTTATATTGCTCACATTGCCATTTGCAGAATCTGGCTAAATATTGACTTTTCGTTTACACTTTTCGGCCTAACGGGTATAATGAGAAAAGAAATGGAAGGTTCGTTGATACATAAGAAAGGGGGATTACCTCGTGGCACGCATGTTCCGCGTCCTTGGCTTCTTCACTTTGGCTATTGGGCTTATGGCCTTTGCGGGCGATATGACGGAAATGGCCTTGCTATTTTTCTTGCAAACCGCCTTTTTCGTACTTTTCGGCTACTTGAAGTTTACCGAGAGAACCTATATCCTGCTGTTTTGGGGATACATGATCGTCGCTTTTACCGGTTTCAGCTACTGGACGATCTTTAAAATGGGTTTGCCCCTCTAATCCCAAGCGTTCATAAGTGTTCCAAAAGGGTGTTTCGGCTGTGGGCCGGAACGCCTTTTTTCGTTGCTTCTGCTATTTCCGAACCTCTTATCATATATATAGTACAACTATTGACGGGAGAGGATCGCTGTTGAAGAAACGCCTCATATCGCTCTGTCTATTGCTCTCATTGACTGCCCTCCATATTACCGGCATGCCTGCCGTTGCCGCACCGCTCACCGCCGAAGAACAACAAATCCTGGAGCAAAGCTTGTCGATTCAGGAAATCGACCGGGAAATCGAACGGATTGAGTCCCGCCAGCAGGAAACAGAATCGGCCATTCGTGATTTGCAGGAACAGCTTTCCGATAAAAATCAACAAATTCGCGTCAGCCGGGAGCAAGCCGGCTTAAGGCTGCGTGCTTATTATATGGGAGAACGGGAAAATCTAATGTACGCTTTGCTGAGCGTGAACAACCTTAAGGATTTTTTTACCGTATTGGACTATTACCAACTCATTATGGATCGGGATCGCGCCGTATTAAACCAATACAAGTCGGACTACGCCAAGCTAAAGCGTACAAAACAGAAACTGGATGATACTTCCATTGAATTGGCTCGCATGAAAGAAGAGCTTCAGCTCCAACGTAGCCGCGTCGCCGCTCTTCAGCAAAGGGTCGATGAAACGCTTGGGCTCAGTGCCGACCCCGAAAAGCTCAAAGCGCTGATTCAAGAGCTCACGGCTTATTGGGAGAATGTCGGATTATATGAGTTGCGGAAGTATTTTCAGGCACTCAGCTCCGCCATGTCGCACTTTCCTGACTTCCTGCAGCAAAACGAGAACAGCTTGATTGCCGAAAAAGGCGGTTATCGCCTGGAAATCCGCGAAGAAGAGCTTAATGCCTTTCTATATAGTCAAAACGAGCTGTTGAAAGATATGAGTTTTCGCTTCGAAAAAGATAAGATCGTTGCACGAGGCAGCCGGGAGGGCTTGAAGCTCGAGGTTGAGGGACATTATACGGTAGAGCAAGAACCGGAGAATTCAATCGTCTTTCACGTTGACCGCCTGTTGTTTAACGGCTTGGCGCTGCCGGATACGACGCGGGCCGAGCTGGAACGGGATTTTGATCTCGGATTTTATCCTAAAAAAATCGTCCCCTTCGTTGAGGCCACCGATGCGGCCATCTCCGAGGGAACGTTGACGGTGAAATTAAAATTGGCTTTGTAAGTTAAGCGGCGTTACTGGCTAAGCTCAGCCAACCGGCCGCGATATTGCTTGGCGGTTATCGCCCCACTCAAATAATCGTAAGTGAGTGTCGCGAACGCTTCAAGTTGTCCTGGCAACGCCGGACTCGCCGGGAGTGCAGCTCCGGCCCCGGCAGCCAATGTAGCGGGAATCCAAGCCGGCAGCTCGTTTCGAGCAGCTTCGTAATAAATGGTTTTCACTACCGGAAGCTGCCCCGATGATTCCTGCCAGCGCATCTGATTTAACGCGGAGGTCATCTCCGAGATCCACAAACCTGCCGCTTCGGCATTGTCCGTTTGGGAGGAGACGGCATAACTACGTCCTCGTATCCAGGATGACGCCAAATTCGGCTGCACCTCCGGCATCCACACTTTCATTTGGGGATGCGTATGCTTCTGGGCGTCAGTTGCCGGGACGATCATCATGGCCAACTCATCGCTATTCAATTTCCCCCACGCATCAGCTCCCGCCGCACCCGAATCCAGTAGCCAAGGTTGAATCTGCTCCATCTGTTGCAGTGAGAACGGCATGTTTCCCTTTACCGCAAAAAACGGCTCGGTCCCCCCCGGCTTCCAGCCTCCCCCGATTTGCCAAAGCAACGTTGCCGCCGCATATGGATCGCGATAATCCAAGCCCATTAGGTAGGGTTGGGAACGTTGTTTTTTATAAGCGGATAACAAGGCGTTCCAATCGTCCACCGATGCTGGCGGATGCTCCAGGCCCAACTGCTTTAGCTTGGCCGGGTTATAGACCATCACATAGGGGTCTACGTCCAGCGGAACTCCCCAGACATAACCGTTCCATTCGTTAGGAATCAAGGAAGCACTTAACACTTCTCCAGACAATGAACCTGAATAATATCCCTCTGTGGGTAGCAGGTAACCATCCGCAGCAAAGCGGCGAATCCAGACATTGTCCAATAGCAGCACGTCCGGCGAATCCCCTAGCTTCATGAGTTGTCGCTGAAAAGAAGCATAGGTCTCCTCTGCCGGTACATTCACCAGATCGACCTCCACCGGATGGATCACCGTAAACTGCCGGTTCATTTCCTCCAAGCGCCGGAAATCGGACTCGTCCATTTGTACCGCGACTTGAATATGGCCAGTCTCCTGAAGGTTACTCGCTTCGGGCGGTGTAAACGGCAAGGTCTCACCGCGGTCTTCCGGGCGAACCAGCGTCGTTTCTTCGCTAGGGGACAGATTGATTAAAGCGAGCAGCAGGATTGCAAAAAGCACCCAATGATTTTTTCGCTTCACGCCTGTTCTTCCTCTCCTCAGTTTAGGAGCGTAAGTCAATAAACATTCCGATACTCCGTATTGTAGCAAATCGTGGAATGGATTGTCCCGTAAAAAATTGTATATGTAGTGAGCGGGAGGACGTCGGGATGATGCCACAAGATGCAAAGAGTGCAGGAACGCTAGGGGCCACCGGGTGAAATGTTCTTACGATCGCTGTTGCTCGCGGATTCCTTTGATTGAACTAAATTCAGATAAAGTGGAAATCCGCTCGCAAAGGCGAACACTATCGTTTCTCCAGAATCATTTCTCCCTCTGGCCTTTCGCGCACCTATTTGAAATTACCCTCCGGCTACTCCCGCCTGAGGGAAGTATTAAGGCTCGGCGAATCCTAAATAGTGATTCGCCTGCTACTATGTTAGCTTAAGTGCGCCGAGGGAGGCACGCACGCGAAATTTTCTTCTGTAACGGAACGGAGAGCCGCTATTTAGTCATTTCCCGATCATTTCCCGTTCTAACGGAACCACGAGCCGCTATTTAGCCAAAAACCTAACTGTAGACGCCAAAAGTGTCCAAATAAGGTCATCTGGTTCCGTTAGACCTCAGAGCCTCCCATTAGCAACCGAATAACGTCTCTCCGTTCCGTTAGCCCTTCTCCATACGGCCAAAATAGCCCGGCGCATCAAGTTATACCGATTCGCCGGGCTAAGAAACTAACTAATTTGTGCCAAAGTGAGGCACGCACGCGAAATTTTCTTCTGTAACGGAACGGAGAGCCGCTATTTAGTCATTTCCCGATCATTTCCCGCTCTAACGGAATCACGAGCCGCTATTTAGCCAAAAACCTAACTGTAGACGCCAAAAGTGTCCAAATAAGGTCATCTGGTTCCGTTAGACCTCAGAGTCTCCCATTAGCAACCGAATAACGTCTCTCCGTTCCGTTAGCCCTCCTCCATACGGCCAAAATAGCCCGGCGCATCAAGTTATAACGATTCGCCGGACTAAGAAACTAACTAATTTGTGCCTAGGGAGGCTCGCGCGCGATATGTTATTCAGTAACGGAACTGAGAGCCGCTATTTGTGTATTTCCCGGACATTTCCCGCTCTAACGGAACCACGAGCCGTTATTTAGCCAAAAACGTAACTATTGTCGCCAAAAGTGTCCAAATAAGGTCATCTGGTTCCGTTAGAGCTCAGAGTCTCCCATTTGCAACCAAATAACGTCTCTCCGTTCCGTTAGCCCTCCTCCATACGGCCAAAATAGCCCGGCGCATCAAGTTATAACGATTCGCCGGGCTATTACTTTTATTTCGCGAAGGACGAGTGGCGAGCACTCGGCCAGCGCCCTCCCACTCCAGGAAAGCAAGTAACGAACCAGAGGAAGTTTACGTCCGCATTTGGGCGCCGGTTGTCTCCCTTCCATCTCATCATTGGACAACCGGCGGACAAGAGCGGGCCGAGGGCGTTACTTGCTTCCGTTGACTTGACTACCACGGTTTCCGCCACGGTGACCGGCCGGACGAGTCCGGGGACCAGTCGTCCTCCTACAACAAATCCGCCGCCAGCTGCGCCAGCTTCGAGCGTTCGCCTTTCTCCAGCGTGATATGCCCGCTGATGCCTTGGTCGCGAAAACGCTCGACTAAGCTGGTCAAGCCGTTGCTCGTTGCGTCGAGATATGGATGGTCGATTTGCTCCGGATCGCCGACCAGGACGATCTTGCTGCCTTCCCCGACGCGCGACACAATCGTTTTGACTTCATGGCGCGACAGGTTCTGCGCCTCGTCGATAATGATGAACTGCCCCGGGATCGAGCGGCCTCGAATGTACGTGAGGGCCTCCACCTGAATGCTGCCGAGTCCCATCAGGATTTTCTCGATATCGCCGGACTTTTTCGTGTCGAACAAGAACTCCAGGTTATCATAAATCGGTTGCATCCAAGGACGCAGCTTTTCTTCTTTTTCCCCGGGCAGGTAACCTATATCCTTCCCCATCGGAACAACGGGCCTAGCGATGAGCAGCTTCTTGTATTTGTGTTCGTCCTCAACCTTCAGCAGGCCGGCGGCCAAGGCGAGCAACGTCTTCCCGGTACCCGCCTTACCGGTGATGGTAACCAGCGGGATATCATCATTGAGCAGCAGCTCCAAAGCCATACGTTGCTGGGCATTTCGAGCACTGATCCCCCAGATCGGCTCGTTGCTGAGATACAGCGGCTCCATGCGTGTGGCGTCTTCGTTAACCTTTAACAAAGCGGATTTGCCGGTGCCCATTTCATCTTTTAATATTACAAACTCATGAGGGTAAAGGGAATAATTAAGTCCAAGCGGTTTGATCGGCAAAAAACGATACGTATAAAATTCATCAATCACCGACGGGTGAACTTTGAGGGTCGAGTAACCTCCGTACAGATCGCTGGGGCTAACGGTCCGGTCCGACAAGTAATCCTCAGCATGCAGCCCTAGGACATCGGCTTTGATCCGAACGAGTACATCCTTACTCACCAGGATGACCGGACGCGGTGAAGCCAGCTCCGCCTGTTCCAGATGATAGTTCAGGGCAACGGCAAGAATCCGGTTATCGTTGGTGACCTCCCCGAACATTTCCTGGACCTTGACAAAGCTGCGGTGGTTTAATTCCACCTTGATTCGCCCGCCGCCCTCCAGCGGCACGCCGTCGTGCAGATGACCCGTTTCTCGCAATCCGTCAAGCAAGCGCGATACGCCTCGCGCGTTGCGCCCGATCTCGTCGGCATTGCGCTTTTTGGTGTCGATTTCCTCCAGCACGACCGCCGGAATGACCACATCATGCTCGTCAAAAGCGAAAACAGCCCCCGGATCATGCAGCAATACATTCGTATCCAATACAAAGATTTTCTTCACCATTATCCCCTCCAACCGCGGTCATTGCAGCCTTATGTGATTCATACATATTTTTTTCCGCCCAGGGAAATCTAATCTCGATATCTGAACTCCGATAACGAGAGATCAATTCCGAAAGGACGGATCGAACATGCGAATATGGCTATGTTTGTTAGTGACGGCTTCCCTGCTTACAAGCTGCGGAACTGGTTCTGAAAAGGCATCACCCTCTCCAAGGAATCAAACAGAGAATACGCCCCGAGCGCAAAGCGTGGACCCTTACGCCACAACCGGTACAAACGGCAACAGGGCAATGTCAGACCGTGACAGACAAGTCTATTTGGAGCAGCTTGTGAAAAAGGTTCCCGGCGTCAAAGGCGCACATTGCGTCATTATGGGCAAAACCGCCATCGTGGGCATCGATGTGGATAGCCGCCTCGAGCGCGCAAGGGTTGGGAGCATTAAATATACAGTCGCTGAAGCGCTTCGAAAAGATCCGCACGGGGCTGGCGCCATCGTAACCGCCGATATGGATTTGAACCAACGGATTACCGAGATCGGCAAGAAAATTCGCAAAGGCCATCCGGTTTCCGGTTTCGCCACCGAGCTTGCCGATATCATCGGACGAATCGTTCCTCAGCTCCCGAGCGATACCCGACCTCCCGAAGGCGTGAACCCGAAACAAATGAAAATGGCCCCTGGCGGCGGCACGCCGCGGCAAAACTTGCGTTAAGTTTGTCCCAAGATGGAAAAAAAGCCTAGCGATAACCTCGCTAGGCTTTCTTCATGGCGTCAAACACTTGACGATCCAGCATGTCCGCAGCACGCTGGTCGTAAACTTTGGCATATTCCGGCGGCGATACCAGTTGCGCACCATAAAACAACGCATTCCGTACGGCATCGATATGAATATCGAAGCAGCACATATTGAACGGCACGCCGTCTAGGGGATCTTGCACAACGGAAGCACGGCCATTAATCGAGTAAATCGTCTCTTGACCGAATACCGTGACGGTAACTCGCGGATTGGCCTTCAAATTGCCGACCAGCCTGGAGCGATGGTCCAGAGCGAGCCGCAGCTTCGAATGATCGACGGCGTAAACCCAAGAGATCGCGCTGGACGTGGGCCCTCCGGATTCCTGATCCACCGTGTTCAGCAATACAAACGTTTCGGACTGGAAAATCGAATAAAGCGAATCGGACAACTGGGTAACGACTTCGGACATAACGACCAGCCCTCCTGTACGGCATTGCATGAGATTCCACTTAAGACGCTTCAGCTATCCTGTCAGTTAATTGTATTATAACATGTGGCAAAACTTGCATTCAATCGTCAGTTGACCGGCTCGTTTTCCGCTTGCCCGCCATTTCCTTGCTGCGAGTCAGACGTTTTGATGCCAGCAATCTGATTCCTTAAGGCTTGTTTGGCCGCATCCAGTTCATCCTCGTGCAAATAAACGTACGGACTCTTCCAATCACCGGTTACCGGCATGAAATCAACATTTTCCTTGGAAATGCTCCAGTAGGCTTGAATCATATTCTTCATCTGCTGCGATTCCAGATCGGTATCCATATTCTTGCCGACAGACTCGATCACTTTACCTGCGCCCATTACACCATTAAGCGACTTCGCTTGGTCGATTAGGGCATGCAGCACTTCATTCTGCCTACGGTTGCGGTCAAAGTCATCCGAGCCCTTCGTTCGAGGGCTGCAATTCGATTTACGGTATCGAACGTAACCAAGCGCATCTTCCCCGTTTAGGTGCTGAGCCCCTTGCTTCAAATTGATATCGGTACCGTCCGCCGTATCGCGGTAACACATATTTGCATCGACATTCACGTCGACGCCACCTAGTGCGTCCACCACATCACGGAATCCTTGAAAATTCAGAACCGTAACATAGTCGATATCGATATCAAAAAACTTGCTCATCATCGTTTTCATTTCCTGCGTGGCGGAAATACCCGTCTTTTTCTCTGCCGCTAGAAAATTGGGATAAAACGCGTTGATCTTGTTTGTCTTATACCCGTCCATCTTCACTCTCGTATCTCGCGGCAGGGATACGACAGTAGCGGACTTCGTGTCCGGATTCATCGCGATCATCATCATTACGTCGCTAAGATGTGTGCCGGTCTCCGGTCGATAATCCGTGCCGAGCAGCAGCATCGTGATTGGCTTCACCTTAGCGGATTTTCCCGGTGCCACTTTATCCGTGGTCCCGGTCGCATCGATCACCTGATCTGCGGTATAAAACAAATAACCTGCATAAAGGCCAACCCCAACCACCCCGATAATGAGGAGCGTCAGGACAAATTTTAAAAATCGTTTAAAGCCGCTGGACTTCTTTTTTCCGGTGGACCCATTCTTCGCACCTTTTGCCGAGCCTCTTTGGCTATGCCCCCGAGGAGGTAAGCCGCTGCGGTTAGAACTCATGAACTCAAACACCTTATTTCTATAAAAATGTTGTCGCATCCATAAAGACGTACCGGGTTTCGAAAAAGTTACCGAATTTAGGCGGGAGCCAAATTATGCCGATTTATCTCCAGCCGGCGGACCTGCCTTTTTCTCCTTGTTCCGTCGTCCCTCGACAAAATAGCGGATTCGTACCATGAGCATCAGAACAACAGCGACCAGCAAGCATTGAATGATCGGCAGTTTGTCGATTTGAAAAATGAGCAGCAGGAACGAACCCAACGCCATGAGAAGGTAAAGGATGATCTCCTTAAACAGCGGCAGCTTCTGCTGTGCGCGAAATACTTTATTGTAAACGAAAACGATCAGCACGAAGATCAGCACGTAGGAAACGACTGGATGCTCAGCAAACCAGGCCTGCATATCGAACCCCTCCTTCAAATGGCAACGTTACAATTATTATAAGTTGGCTTCCGACATTTTGCGATGTTTTTCCGCCCGTTCACGTTCGCTTTTGTTCAAAATCTTCTTGCGGAGGCGAACCGATTTCGGCGTAATTTCGCAATATTCATCATCATTCAAATATTCCAGCGCTTGTTCCAGCGAGAACAGACGTGGCGTCTTCATCTTCACCGTGTCGTCCTTCGTGGCCGAGCGCACGTTCGTCAACTGCTTCTCTTTACAAATGTTAACGACGATGTCGTTGTCACGGGTATGCTCCCCAACGATCATCCCTTCGTAAATTTCGGTACCAGGCTCCAAGAACAAAATCCCGCGATCCTCGATCGACAAAATCCCGTAAAGCGTCGAAACGCCGTTTTCACTGGATACCAATACCCCTTCATGGCGCCCACCGACCTGACCGCCAAGGAATGGACCGTAGCTGTCAAAGGCGTGGTTCATTACACCGTAACCGCGAGTCAATGTCAGGAAATGCGTGGTATATCCAATCAAACCGCGAGCCGGAATCAAGAACTCCAAGCGAACTTGACCGGTTCCGTTGTTGATCATGTTGACCATTTCCGCTTTGCGGGAACCTAAACTTTCCATAACCGCACCCATGCTTTCTTCGGGCACGTCGATCAGCAGACGTTCAAGCGGCTCCATCTTGACTCCGTCGATTTCCCGTACGATAACTTCCGGTTTGGATACTTGCAGCTCGTAGCCTTCGCGGCGCATGTTCTCGATCAGGATACCCAGGTGAAGCTCCCCGCGTCCGGATACGATAAAGGCGTCCGGGCTGTCCGTCTCTTCGACGCGCAAGGAAACGTCGGTTTCAAGCTCCTTGAACAGACGCTCGCGCAGTTTGCGGGAGGTCACCCATTTCCCTTCGCGTCCGGCGAACGGGCTGTTATTGACGAGGAACGTCATCTGCAGCGTCGGCTCGTCGATCTTCAATACCGGCAAAGCCTCCGGCTGGTTAGGATCGGCAATCGTTTCGCCAATATTAATGTCCTTGATCCCAGCGATGGCTACGATATCGCCAGCTCCAGCTTCTTCGATTTCCACGCGGCGCAGGCCTTGGAATCCGAACAGCTTCTCGATGCGAGCGGTCTTCTTGCCGCCGTCGCGTGTCATAACCGCCACGGATTGGCCTTGGCGAATGATGCCGCGGTTTACCCGGCCGATGGCGATCCGGCCTAAATATTCGTTATAGTCCATCAACGTAACCAGGAATTGCAGCGGCTCGTCTACCTTCTCCGTAGGCGCCGGAATATGATCGATAATCGTTTCGTACAACGCCATCATATTGTCGTCCTGCTTCTCGGGATCCAGGCTGGATGTGCCGTTCAAAGCCGAAGCATAAACAACCGGGAACTCCAATTGATCGTCGCTGGCTTCCAATTCGATAAACAAGTCCAGTACCTCGTCGATGACTTCGGCCGGGCGTGCAGCCGGACGGTCGATTTTGTTCACGACAACGATCGGCGTCAAGTGATGCTCCAGCGCTTTGCGAAGCACGAATTTGGTTTGCGGCATGCAGCCTTCGTAGGCATCAACAACAAGCAATACACCGTCGACCATTTTCATAATCCGTTCCACTTCTCCGCCAAAGTCGGCGTGTCCCGGGGTATCCACGATGTTGATCAAGTAATCCTTGTACGTAATGGCCGTATTCTTCGCCAAAATGGTAATCCCGCGTTCCCGTTCCAAATCATTAGAGTCCATAGCCCGTTCCTGTACGGCCTCGTTTTCCCGGAAAATCCCGGATTGTTGCAGCAGTTTGTCGACTAGCGTCGTTTTCCCGTGGTCGACGTGGGCAATAATCGCAATATTGCGAATTTCGTTTTCTTCACGCATAGGTTTATCTCCAAATCCTTTCGTCTCTATAGATTATCAAGCAGTTGTCAAGCGTAATGAATTATATATAAAGTTTGCACTTCGAACGGTATTTAATCGACAGGACCAAGTGCAGCCTCATTAACCACAAAACAAAGCGTCGACTAGATGCCGACGCTTGACATATCCCTTATATTATACGTGAAATTTTGAATAATTCAAGAACTAACCCAACATTACCAGGATCTCCGGCGATTGCCGCGGGCGGCGATCAGCCAGATCCCGGCAATAATCAAGAGCGCAGCCAGGAAATATACAATTGAGGAAGCGAACAATGTCCAGCCGAGCAGAAGGATCGAGAAGGCTCCCAGAATCATAGCGGCGATGAATATTCCGTTCTGGCGCTGGGGCGAGAAGTAGCCGTATTCGAACAGGCCGACGGCCAGGCCGAGGAAGAAGAGCGGCCAGGTAAACTTCAGCGTTTGCCATCCGCCAATAACCCCGGTGAAAAACACGAGGCTGTAGACAACCAGAATTGCGCCGGGAAGCAACAGCTCTGCCGGGCCTTTACGCCAAAAATGCCATACGTGAAGCACGATCCCCGGAATCAGCAGCAGCAGCGGCCAAAGCGCCTTTCCAAGAAAGCTGAACACCCCTAATTTCCCGAGCAGGATAATCACTCCGGCAGCGAGAATAAAGACGCCAGTCATCAGCTTGTTGTTGTCGGACATATCCATCACACACCTTCCAGAAGACAATGAGGGACAAGACGCAGCAAATTACGACATCCCCTTCCCTTCCAGTTTATATGAAATCTGCCCAAAAAACCACTCGGCCCACGGCCTAGGACGGATGTTTTTTTTCGGATCGTGTGGATGGAACTGCCGAAGCGAGTTACCCGCGTCCAGCGTTATATTTTCGCAGCCAGCCGAACATAATAACGACCGCGGCAGTCACCGCAGGTACGGCATGTGCCAATGCGGGGATGGCAGCTTCCAGGACCGGACCGAGTTGAGGGTCCTGCAGCAGCATATCCCCTGCAGTGTATCCGAGGATACCCGCTCCGGCATAGGTGAGGATCGGCATTCGCTGCAGCCAATCGGCGATCAGGTTGCTGCCCCACACCACGATCGGAATGCTGATGGCGATCCCGATGACAAGGATGGATACGTCGCCTTCCGCCAGCGCGGCGATCGCCAGCACGTTATCCAGGCTCATAATGAAGTCGGCGGCGAGGATCGTCTGCACCGCCTTCCACAATGAGCCTGCGCCGGACACGCGAGAATGCTCCTCCTGAGGGAGCAGCAGCTTAAAGGCAATGGCCGCTAGCAGCACGCCTCCTGCCGCATGAATAAACGGGATTTTCAACAGTAAAACTGCCACCCAGGTCAAAATGCAGCGCAGCAGCACAGCTCCCAGTGCGCCCCACCACACGGCCCGTTTGCGTTGCTTAAGCGGCAAGTTCTTACTGGCCATAGCTATAACAACGGCATTATCGCCGCTTAGCACTAAATTGATGATCAGAATTTCCGACAACAGCAGCAATTGTTCCAAGCTCATCCCTCCCCTACAACTTGTATGAGGAATGGAGCCAAGCTATGCCACTTTACAAAAACAACTCTGGACAAATGAATCCTTTTAGCGATTTAATACGTATATACGTCTATAGAGGAAGTGACATAACGTGGACTTATTTAGTGCTGCTTTTTTTCTCGCCCTGATCAACATTATTTTTATCGATCTTATTTTGGCGGGTGACAATGCAATCGTCATCGGGATGGCGGCAAGAAAGCTGCCCAACTCGGTCCAGAAGAAGGCGATCCTATACGGGACAGCCGGAGCTGTGGTACTGCGAATCGCCGCGACCCTTATTGTCGTCTGGTTATTGCAAATCCCCTGGCTGCTGGCCATCGGCGGTTTGATGTTGGTCTTTATCGCTTACAAGGTGTTAGCGGATGAAGGCGATCATGACAACATCGAAGCCAAGGACAAACTGTGGCCTGCCGTCCGTACCATTATCATTGCCGACGCGGCGATGGGGCTCGACAACGTCATCGCGGTCGCAGGGGCGTCCAAACAACATATGGTTCTGGTCGTAATTGGCCTGCTAATCAGTGTTCCCATCGTCGTATGGGGAAGTACCCTCTTTATTAAATTGCTGGACAAGTTCCCTTGGATTGCTTACCTTGGCTCCGCGGTACTGGCTTACACTGCCGCCAATATGGTTACCGAGGAACGCCATTTCTTGCATTTCTTCGAGGAAAATCCGGTTCTGCGCTATCTGCTGATCGCGATTGTGGTCGCCGGCGTGCTGTTGGCCGGTTACATGAAGAAACGCCAGCATCGCAAGGAAACGGATAGCCGTCAGACCCATCCGGCAACCCGTTAAGAGCAGCAAAAACCGCCTCAGCCTTCAAAGGGACTGACCCCGTAACGTGAGACAAATCAAAACACCTTCAAGAGAATCCAAAAACATCGTAAGATGTTAGGGACAACTTTGGAGGTGTTTTTGCGTTGGCAACAAGAGTAAGTTACCCAGTTGAAA
>NZ_WNZY01000018.1 GCF_009725205.1 Paenibacillus timonensis
AAGACAACAAAGTAAGATCGTCGGCCAGGAATAACCTCTCCTGGCTGACGATTTTTCAAAAAACGAGGGTTTTTAAATGGAAAGCTGTCCCTTAGAGTAGTTTTTCAACTACTTTTGGGACAGCCCCTTTTGCTCGCTTAATGGGACATCCCGGCCATGCCGCCGACGATTTCCGGATTGACCATCCCGAAGATCATGGCGATGTGGGCGGCGATGAGGAATCCGCTGACGAGGACAAAGTGCAGCTTCAGCTTCTCGTCCTCGGAACGTTTGCGGCCAATGACGCCAAGTTCTAGCAGCGCCAGCGGCAGCAGGAAGAAAGCCCCGCTCAGGTAGAACCCGACAGCCACGACGTCCACCCAGGTGTGCCATTCGCCGTTAACGGTCAAAGGAATGAACGCCGTAGGGAACAAATAGAGGAAAATGCCGGTAAAATAAAGCCCTGCCAAGATACTGCAGATTTTATTGAAGGTGTTGAGGCCGCCCTGCCGCCCCCGGTTAAACAAGATGATAAATTCGGTGACGGTGATCGTCTCTGCAAAGATAACGGGGATCGCCATGAATAAAATCAAGTTCCACGGCTGGTTATCCGCCAGCAAAGACATGTAGTGCGTCATGCTCATGTTTCGTTTCCTCCAAGTAGGTTATTTATTTCACGACCAATTCTACAGAGCAATTGTGTGGAAAGTATGGAGAACCCGTGTGGATTTTATTGCCCGGATTCGTTGAAAAATCTGGGAATGTCGACTACACTATCGATAGTCTCTCATACTTTTTCGGACATCAACGCTATTACGGACATAGAATACTCATATACGTGATTTCACTTTATTTCCGGCAAGCGGAGAGGTGGGGCAGCGATGGGATTTTGGATCGTATTGGCAATCGGATGGATTGCGGGAGTTATTCTGTTTCGAAAAATCGTGCTTCGCGAACGGGAGGAATCGTATCGCGGCACGGAAAAGGTATCGGTCATCATCCCGGCGCGGAACGAAGCGGGGAATTTGCCGCAGCTGCTGGGTTCGCTGCAAAAGCAAACCTATCCGCCATATGAAATCATCGTGGTGGACGATTTTTCCGAAGATGGAACTTATGACATTGCCGCGGATTACGGGGCAAAGGTGTTCCGCAACGAGGCATTGCCCCCCGGCTGGACGGGGAAAACTTGGGCGGTATGGAACGGATACCGGCAATCGACCGGCGAGGTGATCGCCTTCCTCGATGCCGACATCCGCTTGGCCCCCCGGGCGCTCGAATCGCTGCTGCAGGCGCGGGCCGAAGCCGGAGGCGTCATTTCCGCAGTGCCGTTTCATGTCACGGAGAAGTTTTACGAACGCCTGGCGTTGATTACCAACGTCCTGGGCGTATTTGCCTTTACGTCGCCGTTTGAGCTAAACAGCCCGCATAAAGGGCTATACGGCTCCTGCATCGTGACGACGCGCCGCGATTACGAGGCGATCCAGGGGCATGACAGCATCCGTTCGGAACTGCTGGACGATTTGAACCTCGGCGCCAAATTCCGGGCGGCGGGGCTCCGCGTAACCAATTTTCTCGGCGGCGGCCTCGTCTCCTTCCGCATGTATCCGAACGGGATTCGCAGCGAGCTGGAGGGGTTCGGCAAAGGCGCGGTGCTGAGCACCGCCAAGCTTCGGCCGGCCACCACGCTACTGGTGGCCGCGTGGCTGATCGGGCTGATCGCTTCCGAAGGCGCGTTGTTCCTTTGGAATACGTCATGGGCCTATCCGCTGCTGTTCGGGTATTTGCTGTATGCGGCGCAGCTTTATTTTCTGGTGCGTTATGTAGGGAAGTTCGGCGTGTTCATGCCTCTGCTTCACGTGTTGTCTACGCTCTTCTTTCTGGTGGTGCTGCTCTACTCGGCCTATCAGGTGGCGTTTCGCGGATCGGTCACCTGGAAAGGCCGGGATGTGCAGGTAGGAAGCAGGGGAGATCGATGATTCTATGGCTGGCTGTGGCTGAGTTCCTATGCGGGGCGTTGATGTTTTCCTATTGGCTGGGCAAGGCGGCGCGGAAAGACTTGAAGCACGTTGGGGACGGCAACCCTGGGGCATTCAACTTATGGCGGGCCGCCGGTTACCGCTGGGGTTTGGCAGGAATTCTGCTGGACTTCTTGAAGGGGTATGTACCTCTGGCGTTTCTGGTGGAATCGGGAATGCTGGGGCTGGATTATGGGATGACCATCGTCGCCGCCGCGCCGATTCTGGGCCACGCCTTTTCCCCGTTCCTCAAATTCAAGGGAGGTAAGGCGATCGCGGTGACTTTCGGCGTTTGGAGCGCGCTAACCCGATTCGAGGCGGCGCTGGTCTACGCGGTCATTCTGGCGGTGTTGCTCGCGGCTTTTTCCTTCTATAAAAAGGGCAAATATGCGTCACGGGAAGCCGACGGGCTCCAGGTTGTGGCGGGGATGGCGTTATTATCGATCTATCTCTTGGCTGCGGGCTACTCTCTAGCCATTTGGGGCGTATGGCTGGTGAACCTGTTGGTGATGGCTTACGCCAATCGGCAATCGATTCGGTCCTTCCTAACCGGAAAAGGCGGAGATCTCCCTCGTTCCGGTGATGGGGTAACGTTGTGATCGGTGCGGTTATCGAAGTTCCTTAAATACTTCGGAAGTATAGTTCTTATTACCCTGATTTTTTAGAGAAAAAATAACTTTTATGAAAATTTATATGATATTTTTTTCGCGCTAAAGACTCAATTGTATGAAGGCTTCTTCATCATGAACATTCCTTGTCCGATACTTATGTTCATCTGGGGCTCGGGCAAGGAATCATAGGAAGAAGAGGGTGGCAAGTGAAATGCAATGGTATTTGAAAGTGCTGAAAAATTATGTAGGGTTTCAAGGAAGAGCAAGACGTAAAGAATATTGGATGTTCGTACTGTTTAATATAATCGCAGCGTTTGTTCTAGGCTTCATCGGGGGGCTCATTAATCAATCCTTCGGCCTGATTCTAGGATACGTCTACGGCTTGGCCGTTCTATTGCCTTCGCTCGCGGTTGCTGTTCGCCGGCTGCACGATACGGGTAGAAGCGGTTGGATGCTTTTACTGAGCTTGATTCCGCTTGTAGGTTCGATTATCGTGCTCGTATTCTTATGCATGGATAGCGAAGTGTCCGATAACCGATACGGATCCAATCAGAAAAGCATCGCAGCATAGTACATAACGAGTAGTTTTTTATCGACATTGTTCCGAGCCCCAGAACGCTGTACTATATCTTTATTCTAGACCACAATTTCATTAAAATTCCATATCAAGTATATTGATCCAATTATTAGACATACTATAAACAACTTGATACGGAAGGAGCAAAGCTGTATGGATGCTACTCTAGGAGCGGATGAAGTTGTCCGCCGAATCAAAAGGTTGCAGAGTGATGGGGTTTCGCTAAGCAAAAAGCAGGTCAAGCAAAACGATCCGGAGTTAATGCGCAACGCTTTGTTTTATTTTCCCAGCTGGGAACATGCCGTAAAGAACGCCGAAGTTTTATAAGGAACACCCTATAAACCAATTTGGGTTGGCCAAGAGAAGGCCATCGACCCAGATTGGTTATTTTTTTGCTGTTTATTTTCCGGACAAGGGCCGATATGATGGATATGTGGTTTAGTGTAAGCGATTAAAAAGATGAGGAAGCCTGGCGATCCGATGAAAAAATACATTCCTTTCACTTACAAAATGTTGATTCCCTACTTGCTGCTTGTGCTGTTGACGGACGCCATCATCGGCTACGTATCGTACACGATGCTGATCCAGTCCCGGACGGAGATGGCCGAGACGAACATCCGTACCGGCATGGAGCAGGCTCGGAACAACATCCGTTACCAGATGGACGAAATCCAGCGGATGTCGGACACTTTATTCAGCGATTTGGCCTTTCAGCGAGCGCTGCAGGCGAAAGGCGAACCCTATGACATTTATCTGGTGATGCTCGACGAGATTGTTCCGGAAATCACCGCTCCACTTAAGTTGTTTGGGAACGATATCCGGCTGATGCTCTATACGCTGAACAGCGAGCTCAACATTGTGTCGGGCGATAATTTGGAAGAGCCGATCAAGGACAGCGATTATTACATCTTGCCGTTTGAGGATATCAAAGACAGCGCCTGGTATAAAGAGTTCAAGGATTCCGAACGAGACAACATTTGGTTACAGATCGATACCGATCAGCGGCTCGGGAATATCTCCCATATCCGCCGGCTGGTTTCGTACAGCGGTAACATGACCGTGATCGGTTACGTTCGCATCACCGCTTCCCTAGATGACTTATTTGGCGACTTCTCTACCTTCCCCGTCGAGCAGGGGATCACCGTGCGATTGATTGATGTAGCCTCGGACGGCGCCCTGCTCTACCAACGGGGCAACGCCGAAGTGGGGGCCCCGCATGACGACTATTTAAGCCTGCACGAACCGATTCCAGGATCTGATTTTGTCATTGAAGCGCTGGTTCCCAAAGCGTACCTGACCAAAGATGCCGGCAGGCTGCAGCGCGTAATTTTTACCGTATGCGGGATCAGCTTCATCGGTATGGCGTTTATCGGGTATATTGTGGCCCGGTTGTCCGGCCGGAAGATGAAGCGGATTGTTTGGCTCGTCCGCTCGTTTCAGGAAGGCAATTTTCAGAAGCGGATTCGCTTCTCGGGGAATGACGAATTCGTGCATATCGCCGACGCGTTTAACGTCATGGCCGCCAATATCCAGGGGCTGATCAACAGCGTGTACGTGCAGGGAATCCAGAAGAAACAAGCCGAGTTGGAGGCGCTTCAGGCTCAAATCAATCCGCATTTTCTGTATAATACGTTGTCGACGATTAGCAGTCTAGCTAATCTAGGCGAAACGGCTAAAGTGACGGACATGGTTCAGGGCCTATCGCGGTTTTACCGGCTGACCTTGAATCAAGGAAACGTGTTTACGCCGCTGGAGAATGAATTGATGCAGGTGGAGACTTATCTGGATATCCAGCGGGTGAAATACGCCGGCGCTTTTTCCGTCTACATGGATGTGGATCCGGAGCTGCTGCAGGTGCAGGTGATGAAGTTAATCCTGCAGCCGTTCGTGGAAAATACGTTTAAACACGCCTGGTTTGGCGAATCCATCGCGATCGTCATTACGGGGAAACGGCAAGGCGATAACCTGGAGTTGAAAGTGATCGACAACGGGATAGGGATGAAACCGGAAACGGCGCAGCGACTGTTAATCGGTCCAAGTCAATCCGGCGGATACGGGGTGAAGAACGTCAACGAACGGATCAAACTCCGCTACGGCGACAAGTACGGGATCCGTATCGCCAGCATCTACGGCGGCGGGACGACAGTTCAAATCGTTCTTCCGGCGAACCCCGAGGAGCTTCCATCCATGGAATAGCTTTGGGGAATCGAGCGATTCCAGACAGGAAATCGGTGAATTTGTATCGTTTTTCATTGCAAACCGCTATGTTCAGGGCAAAGAACGACAAGTATGCTCGAGTTAAGGAGCAAAAATACCAGAAGGAATGACGGCCATGAATATCAACGTATTACTTGTCGACGACGAGGCAGTCGACCTCGAGTGGCTGCGCCGCAGGGTACTGAGCAGCGGATTGAACCTGCAGGTCGCTGCAACGGCCAATAACGGCTTTAATGCGCTCAAGGCGATGGAGCGGGAGCGGATCGATTTGATTCTGTCCGATATCCGCATGCCGATTATGTCGGGAATCGAGTTCGCCCGTAAAGCCAAGGAGATTCACCCGGGGGTCAAAATTTTATTTATCAGCGGCCACGAGGATTTTGAATATGCCAAAGAGGCGATCAAGATCAGCGCATCGGGGTATTTGCTAAAACCCGTAGAAGATCAGGAGCTCTACAAAATGCTTGGCGAGCTGTGCGACGCGATCGAAGCTGAACGGGATCAAGACCGAACGTTTACGGAGGCGCTTACACTCGTGAATGAGGAATTGCTTCTCCGCTGGTTGAATGAGATTTCTCCGGAGCAGGTGGAGGGCCATATTCGTGGATTTCTGCAGAACCTTTTCCAAAACGGTACGGCGGCGGCTCTCGTGGAAATCGACGATCTGGAGTGGAAGACCGGCGATATGCCGGAGGAGGAACGGCGCAAGCAAATTCAGAAGGTTATGGCGTTCATCCAGCATTATACCAAGGAAATCAAGCTGGGCACGTTTATCGTCAGTCAACCGACACGGTTTGTCCTGCTCGCTTCCGTTCCGGAAACGGCGTTTCTGGAACTGCTGGAGGAGTTGATCCGGGCGATTCGGGGGATTTCCCCGTTCTCCGTGACGGTTGGGGTCGGAGGTTTCGCATGGGACGAAGAGGGACTGCGGGCTTCCTATCGACAGGCACAAGCGGCGCTCAGCGCCAAATGGCTGGTCGGCAAGGACCGGCTAATCCGCGAAAGCCGCGTGCACCCGGGCGAAAGCCGCTTTGCCGGGGCTCGGACAGACGAGATCCTTGAACGGATGCTGAAGGCGATTTTGCAATATGACCTTGTCACGATCGACGACTGCTTGCTGGAGCTGTTCTACCAAGGTTCCCCGTTGGCCCAGAAGAACGATGTGTACGATTTGATCATCCGGATCACGACTCAACTGCATGCCGATCTGCGCGAAATTAATGAGAATCTGTATGAGCTCTTGAAATGGGATTCGCACCAGCCGGTGCTGCTGTTCCAGTTCGAGACAATCCATGATATTACGTCCTGGCTGCGGAAGCGGTTCTTCGAATTGTCCGAGCTGTTGTACGTGAAGAAGCAGAAGCAAAAACGCAAGTTGATCCAGGAGATCATGGTGTATGTCGAAAACAATCTCGAGCAAAAAATGACGCTGAAGGATGTCGCAGCCCATTTCGATTTCACACCTAACTATCTGGGATACTTGTTTAAGGAAGAAACGGGCCGTCATTTCACCGACTACCTGAACGAGCTCAAAACGAAACGCGTCTGCGAACTGCTGACCGATCCGACGCTGAAAATCTACGAAATCGCCGAGCGGATGGGCTACAAGAACATCATTTACTTTAACCGGCAGTTTAAGCAGGCGACCGGGATGACGCCCGGGGAGTACCGGAAAACGAACAAAATATAAACGGGTTTAATAAACTTCACCGACCTTGCCCTCACCGGTATTTTTGCGGAGGCAGGTCTTTTCTATTTTCGGCAAACTTCGTCATCGTGGAATTTGTATTAGTTTTTGTTGTTTCGCTGAATCCCGGTCGAAAGCGCTCTCCACTATACTGAAGAATATAGAGACAACCAAGAGGGGAGTTCGAAACATGAAGCAAAGCGGATTTTGGAACGACGTAAAGAAATATAAAGTTCTGCTGCTCATGCTGACGCCGGCCGTCCTGTTCTTCCTGCTATTTGCCTATGTGCCGATGGCGGGGATCGTCCTGGCATTCAAACAGTACAACTACACGGGCGGGGTGTTCGGAAGCCCGTGGAACGGGCTCGATAACTTCCGGTTTTTCTTCGATTCCGGAGATGCTTGGCGGGTAACTCGCAACACGGCTTTATACAATATCGCCTTTATTGTGGTCAACAATGGGGTTCAAATTTTTGCGGCGATCCTGCTGTTCGAGGTGGCCGGCAAATGGTTCCGCAAAATTACGCAAACGGTGATGTTCTTGCCTTACTTCATCTCCTGGGTTGTCGTTGGCGCGATCGCTTATAACTTGTTTAACTTCGATTACGGTACGATAAATGTCCTCCTGAATGCGATCGGGCTGGAGTCGATCGACATTTACAATACGGCCGCTTATTGGCCGGTCATTCTCGTCGTGGTATCGGCGTGGAAAACGCTGGGCTACGGGACGATCATGTACCTGGCAGCCATCACCAGCATTGATACCGAGATGTATGAAGCCGCCGAAATCGACGGCGCCAATGTCTTCCAACGGATTCGCAAAATCACGATTCCGAACCTCTATCCGACGGTCATCATTTTAGTGCTGCTGGCGATCGGGAATATTTTCCGCGGGGATTTCGGAATGTTCTATAACATGGTTGGCAACAACGGCTTATTGTTCTCCTCGACCGATGTCATCGACACCTTCGTGTTTCGAATGCTCACGACCTCGAACGAGATCGGGATGTCCGCCGCGGCGGGATTTTACCAGTCCATTCTGGGATTCGCGACCATTATGCTCGCGAACTATGCCGTACGCAAATACGACAAGGACCGCGCTTTGTTCTAGGTGTGGAAGAGCAACCGGATGAGTCATCAACACGATTAAAACGAGTGGAGGTTAACGCTTATGAGCACGATGGTACCAAACTTGCAACCGGCCGCTAAGCCGGAGGCCCGTAAACGCAAATCGATGGACCGACTGCTGCTGCAGATTATCGGATATATTGCACTCACTTTGCTGGCAGTTTTCTGTCTCTTTCCTTTCATCTTGGTCATTTCCTCTTCCCTGACGGAGGAGAGCAAAATCATCGAGAATGGGTTCCAGCTCATCCCAACTGCGTTCTCGCTGGAAGCTTACGGCATCCTGTTCAAGTATCCGCAGGAAATGCTGAAGGCGTACGGCATCACGATTTCCGTCACCCTGCTGGGTACGCTGTTCGGGTTGTTCCTCACCTCGATGACAGCTTATGTGCTGGCACGCAAGGATTTTAAATGGCGCAGCCACTTCTCGTTCTTCTTCTTCTTCACCACGCTGTTCAGTGGTGGGCTCGTGCCGTGGTACCTGCTGATTGTCAATTATCTCGATCTGAAGGATACGCTGATCGTGCTGATTCTGCCGATGCTGATGAACGTCTTCTACATTATCGTGATGAAATCGTTCATGAGCAGTATCCCGGAGGCGATCATCGAGTCGGCCAAAATCGACGGAGCGGGCGATTTCTCGATCTTCCTGCGGTTTGTAATTCCGCTGTCGAAGCCGGCGCTGGCCACCATTGGGTTGTTTATTGCCCTAGGCTACTGGAACGACTGGTATAATGCGCTCTTGTTTATCTCCAAATCCGACCTGATGCCGCTGCAGTACTACCTGTACCGCTTGCTGGGCAACATGGATGGGATGCGCAAGGCCATGATGGCGGCGGGAGCTGTCGTCTCGTCGGATATCCCGACAGAGAGCCTGAAGATGGCTATGACGATCGTGGCGACTGGCCCGATCATGATTGTGTATCCGTTCATCCAACGTTACTTCGTACAAGGCTTAACGATTGGTGCTGTGAAAGGATGACCTCGGGGTAAACCCGGTTATCACATAAAGGAGGCTCAAAAGTATCATCCTTTTATCACGAAGTAGGTCATGAAGCGAATTCGGCATCGAATCTTGAATTCAGCCGGGCCTAAGCAGATGCTTCCGAAGCATGTTTCCTGAAGAAACATTTCAGCTGCTCACGTAGCCTCCAGCTACGCTGCGCTGCTCAGTCCCTAGCTTCATCCAACCTTCTTGGTGCTAAAAAGCTGAATCTTTTGAACTCTCATTAAACTTTTATTCCATCACAATTTTAGGGGGAACATCGGTCATGAAACTGAAAAAGAAAGCAACGTTTCTAGTGGCTATGGTACTGGCGTTGACGACCTTGCTGTCCGCTTGCGGCGGCGGGAACAACAATGCGGGTAGCGGCAACACCCCGGACGCAGCGGCTCCGAACAACGCGGCGACCAATACGGCAACAACGGAAGGCACGGTAGACACGTCTCAGGAAGTCACGCTGAAACTGTTGATGGTAGGCAGTAAGCCGGCGGATTATGACGAAGTTTACGGCGAGCTCAACAAGCTGTTGAAAGAGAAAATCAACGCAACCGTCGAAACCGAGTTTCTCGATTGGGCCGACTGGACCCAGAAATATCCGTTGAAATTCGCAGCTAATGAGGATTTTGACATCGCTTACACCGCGAACTGGGCTTTCTATAACGACCAGGTGCTAAAGGGCGGTTTCCTGGAGTTGACGGACGAGATGCTGCAGAAGTACGCTCCTAAGACTTGGGAAGCGATGCCGCAAGCCTCTTGGGATCAATCCAAGGTGAACGGCAAGCAATATATGGTGCCGAACAACAACCAAGAAGTGACCGACAAAGTCGTATTGGTTCGCGAAGACCTGCGCAAGAAGTACAATCTGGATCCGGTCAATAGCCCGGAATCCTACGCCGCTTACCTGAAAGCGATTGGCGCGGGCGAGAAAGGAATCAGCCCGTTTGGTGCGAAGCCAGCCGACGGATGGAAATGGCATGAGCTGGATCAAATTTTGCTGGAGCAGCAAAATGAATGGAACCTGGTAGACTATAACTTCCCGCTGGCTTACAAATTGGACGATGCAACGGGGAAAGTCTTCAACGTATACGATACGCCGGAATTCACTGAACTGATTAAGTATTATAAGGATTTGGCCGATAACAACGGCTGGTCCAAGAACATCGTGAGCAACAAAAACGACGTCTTCCAAGACATCAAAGCAGGCAAAACTTCCTCCTATGCGCAAAACCTGGGGACCATTTCGAGCAACGTCGGCGAAATCCGTCGCGATAAGCCGGAAATGGAAGTGAACATCGCCGATTTGACGCCGGACAAGAAGAAGATCGGGGCGATTTCCACGCAAAACGGGATGGCCATCCATGCGACTTCCAAAAATGTAGAACGTTCGCTGATGCTCATCGACTTGCTGCAAAACGATAAGGAAATCCACGACCTGACGATGTACGGCATCGCCGGCAAGCACTACGAGCCGATTGGCGATGACAAGTACAGCCCGGGACCAAGCTTCAACAACTACAACCTGTCGGGCTACTCCGTATGGGGCTGGAACTCGCTGCTGAACCGCACGGACTCTTCCTATCCGGAAGAAGGCAATCAAATGTTGGCCGACTGGCAGTCCAAAGTGTACCACTTCCCGCTGGAAACCTTCGTCTTTGACGATTCCAAAGTGAAGAACGAAGTGGCCAACGTAGGTAATGTCATGCTGCGTTACGCAATCCCGCTGGAATACGGCCTGATCAAAGATCTGGAGAAGGGCCAAGCGGATCTGAACAAACAATTGCAAGCGGCTGGTCTGGATAAAATTCAACAAGAACTGCAAAGCCAAATCGACGCATTCCTTGCGGCTCAAAAATAAGTAAGCCAGGGTGAAAGGAGGGGACGCCCGTCCCCTCCTTTTCTTTCATCATCACGTCGAATATAGATACGAAACGGAGAGGACGATTCCATGAGCACAAAACCGATGAAATTTCCGCCGATTAGCGACAAATTGCCGGTCTTCATGCACGGTGCCGACTACAACCCTGACCAATGGCAACACGATCCGCAGGTGCTGGCGGAGGATATCCGCTTAATGAAGCTGGCCCATTGCAATGTAATGGCCATCGGGATCTTCTCCTGGGCTTCCCTGGAGCCGGAAGAGGGCGTCTACCAGTTTGAGTGGCTGGATCGCGTACTGGACACGTTTGCCGAGAACGGCATTTACGCTTGGTTAGCGACGCCAAGTGGTGCCCGCCCAGCCTGGATGTCCGAGAAGTATCCAGAGGTATTGCGCGTCGAGAAGAACCGGGTTCGCAACCTCCACGGCATGCGTCATAACCATTGCTTTACATCCCCCGTGTACCGGGAGAAAGTCACGCAAATGAACACCCGCTTGGCGGAGCGTTACTCCAATCATCCGGCGGTGGTCGGCTGGCATGTGTCCAACGAATACGGCGGGGAGTGCCACTGCGACTACTGCCAGAATGCCTTCCGCGACTGGCTTAAGCGAAAGTACGGCTCGCTGGATACGCTCAACCGTGCCTGGTGGACGAACTTTTGGAGTCACACGTATACGTCTTGGTCGCAGGTGGAATCCCCAGCGCCGCATGGTGAAATGATGGTACATGGGCAGAACCTCGACTGGCGCCGGTTCGTATCCGACCAGACGATCGATTTCTACAAGCATGAAATTGAACCGTTAAAGCGGATCAGCCCGGACCTGCCTTGCACGGTGAATATGATGGACCTGTTCTATGGGCTGGATTACCGCGAGTTCGCGAAAGTGGTGGACGTCATTTCCTGGGACGCTTACCCGATGTGGCATGAGGCCGATTCCGACGCCGGTGTGGGTTCCTGGTTTGCCTTTAACCATGATTTGTTCCGTTCGCTAAAACAAAAGCCGTTTATGCTGATGGAGAGCACACCGTCTCTTACGAACTGGCAGCCGGTCAGTAAGCTGAAGCGTCCAGGCATGCATAAGCTGTCCTCCCTTCAGGCGGTGGCACACGGTTCCGATACAGTGCAATACTTCCAATGGCGCAAAAGCCGCGGTTCCAGCGAGAAATTCCACGGCGCCGTGATCGACCATGTCGGCCATGAGCATACGCGCGTATTTGAGGATGTTGCATCGCTGGGCCAAACGCTTGCTGGCTTAACGGAGGTGCTGGGTACCACCGTTCCGGCGGAAGCGGCCATCCTGTTCGATTGGGATAATCGTTGGGCGATTAATGATGCGCAGGGACCTCGTAACAAGGGCCTCCATTATGAAGAGACCGTCATGCAGCAATATCGCGCCTTGTGGGAGCTAGGCGTACCGACGGACATCGTCGGTTCGTTTGACGACTTCAGCGGCTATAAGCTGTTGGTCGTACCGATGGCTTATCTGCTGCGAGAAGAAACCGGAGCCAAGATGGAGCAGTTCGTGAAGGACGGCGGAACCTTGTTTGTCACGTATTGGTCGGGCATCGTTGACGAGAACGACCTCTGTCATCTGACCGGATTCCCGGGGCCGCTGCGCAAGACATTAGGCGTATGGGCGGAGGAAATCGACGGGTTGCATGACCATGACCGCAACGCTCTGATTCTGGGAGATGGGAATCCGCTGGGCCTCCGCGGTACGTATGAAATTCATGAGCTTTGCGAGCATATCCACGCGAAAGGCGCCAAGGTACTCGGCGTATACCGTGACGATTTCTACGCAGGGAAACCGGTCTTGACGGTTAACGAGCTGGGCCAAGGCAAAGCGTATTATTTGGCCGCCCGCGTTAGCGATCTGGCCTTCTACGAGGCGCTATATGGCAAGCTCGTTCGGGACGCCGGCGTTCGTCGGGCGCTGGATGCCGAGCTGCCGGCTGGGGTTACCGCAACGTTGCGGACGGACGGGGCGCACGAATACGTCTTCGTGCAGAACTTCTCCGGCCGTGCCGCCTGCGTCGAGCTCGATCGCCGAAGCTATACCGATGCCGAAACCGGCCGGGCGGTAGAGGGTGCAATCGAACTGCCGGTCAATGGTATCGCGATCTTGAAGTGCGAGGTTTAAGCCGATGACGGGGTCCTTAATCAACGGGATGGACGTGTCGTTTCTAGACGAAATCGAAGCAGCCGGAGGGACGTTCACAGAGGACGGATCCAAAGAGGACTTGCTGGTCATTCTGCGGCGCAGCGGAGTCAACTCAATCCGGCTGCGGATCTGGAACGAGCCGCCTGGCGGGTTCTGCAATCTGGAACGGACACTGCTCATGGCAAAACGAATTAAGGCGTTGGGGATGCATTTTCTCCTGGATTTCCACTATTCCGACAGCTGGGCGGACCCGGCCAAGCAGTTCAAGCCGAAGGCGTGGGAGAAGCTTTCGTTTGACGAACTGGCTCAGGCGGTGGGCGATTACACTACGCAGGTACTGACTGCACTGCAAGCACAAGGAACGCTGCCGGACATGGTACAAATCGGCAATGAAATCACCCCCGGGATGCTATGGGATGACGGCAAGGTGGACGGTGAATTCGATACGCCGGAGCAATGGAAAAAGTTCACCCGGCTGGTCAAAGCCGGCACCGCCGCAGCCAAAGCGGTCGACTCTTCGATCAACGTCATGATCCATATCGACCGGGGCGGGGATTTGCCCGCCAGCGTGGCTTTCTATGAACGGTTCCAGGAGTACGGGGTCGAGTTCGATACGATCGGACTGTCGTTTTACCCTTGGTGGCACGGGACACTGGACGATTTGCGCGCCAATCTCGCGAAGCTGGCGACCACGTTTGGCAAGGAAATCAACGTGGTCGAAACGGCGTATCCCTGGACATTAGCGAAAGGGCCGATCCCGGAACCGATCGTCCACAGTCCAGAGCAAACCCATGCCGGTTATCCGGCTACGCCGGAGGGGCAAGCCGCATATCTACGCGATTTTCTTCAAATTATCCGAGATACGCCTGGTGGTTGGGGAGCCGGTTTCTACTGGTGGGAGCCGGCCTGGATTCCAGCCAAATCGGAGTGGTCCGTCGGACATGACAATAACTGGGCCAACCTGACGTTATTTGATTACGAGGGACGTAAGCTGCCGGCGTTGGATGCGCTAATCCCCGTCTAGCTTACAGTCCTAAGCGTTCTGGACTATAGGAGAGACTCATTCCTACTTGATTTGATGAGTAGAAATGAGTCTCTTTTTGCTATGCCGAAAGGCCTAGTCACTCCTAAAAAATAGCCAAAAGGATAGCAGGAATTATTTATTTTCATAGGGAATCCATTCAAGAATATAAAAATAATAGTAAATATGTAACGTCAAGGCGAAGGAGTTTGCGGTTCATGAAAATCTTCTATATTCTGATGTTTTTATCCCTTTGGTCTTTAGGTCTCGTTTTTTTGTTTCACCGCCGAAGAAGCCAACTTTGGATTGCTTTAACGCTGCTGCTCGGCGGGGCCGCCAGCTACGCCTTCGCGATGCATCTGACCATTATGCCGGTCGTTCATGGAGCCGAATGGCTGCCCGAAACGGTAAGTCGATGGCTCTATCTCACCACGGTGGTCGCTATGAACATTCATTTCTATCTCCTTCCCTTTACGTTCTTCATGGGCGGTTTATGGTTAAACGAGTCGATGGGGCTTCGGTTCAAGCAGGGGCTGTCGGTAATCGGCTTCGTTGGGGCGCTGGCCTTACTCCTTGCTCATTTGCGATTTGAACCCTGGAATACGTTTGAGGTCGAGCGATTTCGTTATTGGGACGGGATCTACGTGGTTCTGGGCTGCTATTTCTATTACCGCGCCTATGCCCGGGAAAAAGATGTGCAACTGCGGCGCGTCCGGAGAAGAATCCTGCTGTTTCCAATCATAATGATCTGGGCGTATACCAGCGATTATCTTGGCTTCGAATCATTAAAGCTGGGATGGTGGAGCCTTGAGCTGGAAAGCAACGGCATGTGGCATGGCAATGTGATCGTCATCTTAGGTGCCGTATCGCTCATTCTGTTCTACACGGTGCGTTACGGATTTCTGGGCATTAAACTGCGCATCGAACGGGAACGTCTGGATTATTCCATTCGCACGCTGACGATGGGGGTATCGATTCTGAACCATACGATTAAGAACGAGATCCAGAAGATCGACTATTTGGCTGAAAAATGCAGTGTACTCCTCCAATCGGGACAGACCGGCAAAGCCGTCCATACGATCGAGCAGGTTCATGGGTTAACGCGTCATTTGCTACATATGGTGAATCGAATCAAAGATAAAGCCGAGGATGTCGTCCTTGATGAAGGCGAATACGAAGTTGGCTCGTTGATGGATTCCGTGATCCAGTCGGCAGCAACGCTGGTGGAGAATCGTCCGGTATCCTTGTCCGCCGAATATGGAGCCGATGGCCGGCTGGTTTGCGATGCGGTTCATATCAGCGAAACGCTGTCCAACCTGATTCGCAATGCCTTGGATGCCATGCCGTCCGGCGGGACGATCACCCTGCGTTCGGCCGCTTCGCGCCGAGATTTTCGGATCGAGGTCAGCGATACGGGGAACGGCATTCCCCAGGAGTATATGTCCAAGATTTTCGAACCTTTCTTTACGACGAAAAAAAACGCCTTGAACTACGGTCTAGGTTTATCCTATTGCTCAAGCGTTCTCAGCAAGCATGGAGGCAAGTTAACCGTCTCGAGCGAACCTGGAAAGGGAACGACGTTCATCCTGCACTTTCCGGCGATTCGCTTTCGGCCGAGCCATCCTTCCCGCAGGCTGAAGGCAACCGGCAAGTTAAGGGCTTGGGCCGATCGGGCTAATCCATCTTAAAGTGAGTCAGTTTATTCTTTATGCTGCGCAGCTGGGACTTAATCGTATTGGTCGATTTATGCAATCGTTCGGAAATTTCCCGTTTACTAAGGCCGTTCTGGCGCAGGTCGAACACCTCGCGTTCCGTTGGCGATAACTCCATCAGCTGCATCTCGCTGCGCATAATCCCCGCGGCATCCGAATGGATGGAGGCGCGTCCGATCTGGGCTTCGCGAATCGCTTGCAGGATATCTTGATAACTTGCCTTATTGATGTAATTAATGGCGCCGAGGCGAAACGATTTCATGATGACTTCCGCATCCGTGATGGAGGTCAACATAATGATTTTTACCGAATCCTGCAAGGGAAGCCGCAATACCCGCTCCGCCGCTTCGAGGCCGTCTAGCTGATTGCCCGTCAAATTGATGTCCATCAGCACGACGTCGATCTTCCGCCGACCTGCGGCTTCAAGCGCTTCTTCCTTCGTGGCCGTCACGGCAACCACCTCTATATCTGGCTCATCGCTTAAATCCGCACTGATATGATCCCTCCAGAAGGGATCGTCTTCCACCAGCATGACACGGATCGGCTCCATTTCCCAGCCTCCTCTTACAGAAGTTTACAAGTAAGTCCAGTATAACAAACGATCGGATCCCTGCAACAGGATGATTTATCTTCACCCCCAGGTGAAGAAATTTCATCCTATTCGGCGTGTCGAGGAACCCCCTATAATCCGTAATGCGGCCGAATGGTCAGCTGAAGTGATCACAATGTGAAGAAACGGGGGATGAGTTTATACAAATACTCAGGAAGCGGCAGAAGGGTTTCGGCCCAAGGGAGGGATCGTGACGTGCTATTGGCCGAGGAGGTTGGCGGTTTAACGGAGTTGATCACGAGAAGGTTCCCTGACTCTACGGTTCATTGGTTCCAAGAGCCTGCCGAACCTGTGGCCGGGGAATTTGTAGTATTGCTGAAGCAGGAAGTCCGCAGGAGCGATTCGAGAAGCCATACGCTGCTCGAACGCCAATATGCGATCGGGTATTATGCGAGCACGGTGGAAACGGCGTTATATGAGATGGAGTCGCTCAGTCGATACGTGATGAACGAAAGTACGGATACAGACGAAGGAGCAAGTGCCGGGACGAAACCGATCCGGGTGGACTCATTTACGATAACCTCCGCCGAACCGCTGGAGAATGGCTTGCGGAAATGCCAGGGTACGCTGCTGGTTCAATCGCGTGAACCCGTTCGTTTCCGGTCGCAAGACAAAATCAAACATATGGAATTTCGCACGACAAACAACTGAAAGGTGGCATGAGGTCATGGGTGGAACATGGGATACAACCAGCTTGCCGGTACGGCCTGGCTTGTACATCAATTTCGTGGAGGCGGCCGCGGCGCAAATCAAAGGGGGCGCCCGGGGAACGGTGGCATTGCCGTTGTTCCAGTATGAGGGAGCTGGCGCAGGTCAATTTTTTACAGTGGAAAAAGAATCCGAAGCCGCCCAATGGTTCGGCGATGCGTTTGTGGAACCGATTCGCTTGACCCTCTTGGGAGGGGCGAAAGAGGTGCTCGTTTATACGGTGCCTGTACCGAGCGGCGGAGGGGATCCGGCCGCTGCCGATTTCACCGCGATTCGCGACGTATTTAGTACCCGGCATTTTAACGTATTTGTTTTTCCAGGTGAAGTTCCTGCCAGTGAGCAGAAGGCGACGCTGAAATGGTGCGCGGACAGCCGCGAAGATGAAGGCAAACACTTCCTGACGGTATTCGGCGGAAAAGCCGAAGACGACCTGGATTCTGCGAAAGGCAACCAACGCAGCGTGGACCTGGCAGACGATTATGCCGTGAATTTAATCAGCGGCGTCAATATCGAAGGAACGGTATACAGTTCTGCGCGTTACGCCCCTTATATCGCCGGATTAATCGCCGGGACCGGAATCAACAAATCGATTACGTATGCTCCGGTGTATGCAGGCGACGTGGCCAAACGGCTGCGCAATACGGAGATTCATGCCGCCTTGCAGAAAGGGTCGCTTGTCCTGGTTCATGACGGGGAGAAGGTCAAGGTGGAACAAGGCCTGGTCACGAGCCGCAAGAAGGTGCGCGCCATGCGGGCGCGTCAAGCGATCTCCACCGACATTACGAAGGCGGCCGCCGATGCTTATATCGGCAAGCTGGATAATAACGCCGATGGGCAAGCTGCGCTGATCTCGGCCGTGAAAGCTTATTTGGAACGGCTGGAGTTAAACAACGTGCTGACGGATATCGCGGTAACTCTGGATCCGGACCGGCAGTCGGAAGGCGACACCGTGTATTTGCTGATCGCCTTTACGGAGATCGACAGCATGGAGCGGATTTTCCTGACGATCAAGGTATAGGTAGAAGAGGAATTCAATCTCATGAGGAGGGGTATCAGTGCTGGATTCAACCCGAGTGATCAATGGAACTTTCGGATATGTGTATTACGATGGCCGCTGGTTGACCAACGTTAAATCGGCCGAAGCCAACGTGGAAATTACCAAGGAGGAAATCAAACGGTCCGGTACGCGCTGGACGGCGCATAAAGTGACTGGACTCAGCGGATCCGGGACGATTACCGGATATAAAGTAACCTCCGAATTCGTCGAGCTCATCGGACAAATCGCCGATGACAAACAAGGCGCATTTACGACGGAACTGATCTTGAAGCTGGAGGATCCGGAGTCCTACGGGGCTTACCGGGTTCGGTTGAAAGGGGTTACCTTCGACAAGATCCCGTTGATGCACTTTGAAGTCGGCTCCATCGTGGAGGAAGAGCTGCCTTTTAATTTTACCGGCTACGAATTGTTGGATAAACTCGTCGCGGAGTAATGGGCGAGGCAGTGGGCGGGTACCCGGCGAATGCGAACCAGACCCCGGGTTCTCCGCTTTCCACCTCCGCCGCGAGGCATACACCATTTTTTAAGGAGATGAAGATCGATGGCGATTACGGATAACCGACAAAACAACGTGCTTCAAGCTTTGCTTGGGGCGGACAGTAAACCGAAAAAGGACGTTCCGATAAAACGGCTGGGCGTGGATTTTCAAATTCAAGCGCTGGACGGCAAAACGATTCACAGAATTCAGGAGCAATGCACTCACTTTACCGGAAAAGGATCCAAGCGGGAAAAAGTGCTCGACGATGAACAGTTCGGCGCCTTAGTCATCCAGAAAGCGTGCCTGATCCCGGATTGGTCCGCCAAGGAGCTGGTTGAGAAGTACGGGACGCCAACCGAAGCGATCCTCGGGTTGCTGCTGGCCGGCGAGATCGCCAAGCTGTCCGCAGAAATTTTGGAAATCAGCGGCTTCGACAGCGATGAAGATGAAATAAAAAACTAATTAAAGCGGGCGGAGAAGCCTTCTTGCTGCATCTGATCTTTCAACGCCATCACCTGCCGCCGGATGAGGTGTACAACAAGGATGAGAACGTGAAACGGTTTATGTACGCCTCGATGATGCTGCAATTGGAAGAGGAGGAGAAGGCGCGTAAGGAGCAGGAGAGAGCCGCCCGCAGGCAGAAGCCGTAAAGGCTGAACAGGGGAGGCGAGGAGGTTGAGCTCATCGGCAGGCGGGAGCATTCCCGACTTTTCGAAAGCAACGTTAAACGACTTGAATAAGCTCAACAAAATGATGAGCCAGCTGCAAAGAACGACGTCCCAGCTTGAGCAGGTCAGCGGGTTTGCCCGCATCGGGAAAGAGTTGGAAGCGACGCAGAGCACCAGTGCTAAGGTGGCTAAACAATTCGTTTCGCTGCAGCTGGCAACGGGCGCTACCGCTGGGGTCATGCGGAAGAAGCTGGCTGCGATGAAGCCGGCCGTCGACAACTTTATGCTGGATTTGTCTTGGGCGGTCAAGGCCAAGGCGGAAAGTGTATCCAAGGGGGCGAAGGCGCTTGGCAAGCCGTTTGCCGGGGTGTGGCAGAAGGTTCAGGACAAACGGGCTGCGGCGGCCAAGAAGAAGGCGGACGATGCTTTGGCTGCGCAGCTCGGGTTCCCGGTAGGGCCGAAAGCTCCACCGAAGCTAAAAGGGATGAAGCGGCTGCAAAATATCGCAGGTAACACCGCGATTCAGAACCTGCCGGAAGAGCGGAAGAAAATGCTCTCGTCTGCGGCCAGCACGGCAGGAGGTCTTCTTGGCCAACTGCAGGATCGGTCGCTTGCGGCAGCCAAGGAATTCAGCACGGCGGTTGGCACGCTGCGGGCGGCATCGATGGCCGGTCCTGGCCAAATGAAAGGTATGGTCGCGTCTTTGCGAGAGCTAGGCGGGCAGGTGCCGCAAAATCTGAACGAAATCGCCAGTGTGATGGGAACGCTGAGCGGCAAAGCCAAACTTACGGGGACAACGTTGACCGCAATGTCCAAAACAGTGCTGGACGCCTCACGGTTAAGCGGAGCAAACAGCGCTGAAGCAGCCAACGCGGCTGCTTCGGTCATGAGCGTTTGGGGGAAGAAAGCCGGCGAAGGGACTTTGATGATGGACCAGTTTTTCGCTGCGAGCCGCGTCAGCGGTGCGGGAATGGGCGATTTGCTCAAAAATATGGGCTCGCTCGGCCTACCTTTGCAGCAGATGGGACTTAGTTTCGAGCAGTCGATGGCCTTGATGGCCAAATGGCAGTCCTCCGGATTAACCCCGATTCAGGATGCGCTCCGGAAGGATGTAAAGGGCGAAGGCCTTGCCGCCATTACCGCCAAGATCAAAGCGGCAGCAACCGAGTCGGAGGCTGCGGCTGTGGCTGCCCAATACTTTGGTCACAGCGTCAGCGGCGATCTGGTGGCCGCCCTGAAGAATGGGCAGGTTGAATTCGGCGGGGTGGTCGCTGCGATGAGTACAGCGGGCAACGCGATTCGGAACCAGGCTGGCGAAGTCCAAACCTTCGGCGATAAATGGGATATGCTTCAGAACCGAATTACGGTCGCTTTGGCGCCGTTAGGGGAAGCGATGTTGCCCCTCGGTGAAGCCCTGGCTTCCATCGTTGAAGTATTAACTCGAGACGGGGATATCGTGCTGGCTACGATCGGCTCCATAGCCGCCCTGCTGCTTGGCGTTTTTGCGCCGGCCTTATGGGCTTCCGCGGTGGCAGGATGGGCGGCCGTTGCGCCATTTCTTCCGATTATCGCCGCGGTCCTGCTGGTAGGGGTGGCTGTGGCGGGCTTGGCGTACGCGTTCAAGTATCACATGGATTGGATCGTCGAGCAGGTT
This sequence comes from Paenibacillus timonensis, assembly GCF_009725205.1. Lineage (GTDB taxonomy): Bacteria > Bacillota > Bacilli > Paenibacillales > Paenibacillaceae > Fontibacillus > Fontibacillus rhizolycopersici. Next base: position 21,162 of record NZ_WNZY01000018.1, read on the forward strand.
AACAAAGTGAAGGATAAAATCAGCTCCTTCCTCAGCGTGTTCGATATTTTCAGCGGTGACGAGAATGGGGGAGCCGGCGGAAATACCGCGACATCGAACGGCGGTCCGCCGACGAGCCGTTATCACGGCATGTCCTATGTGCCTTACGACGGAATGATGGCCCGGCTGCACAAGGGTGAACGTATTATGACAGCCTCCGAGAACCGGGAATTCTCAAACGGGGCGAGTGGGGGAGCTGCCATATCGATCACGGGCAATACGTTTCATGTCCGCCAGGAATCCGATATCGATGCGATCGCTAGAGCGCTGGCCCGCGAAATCAAAGCGGCGGGAGGATTGATGGCGTAATGGCATCCCTGGAATTTTGGCTGAAGACGATCGATGAGAAGGAATGGCTATGGCTGCCGGTGAATCCGGAGCAAGTGTCGGTCAAAAGTTCGCACGGCTACGAGGATATCCAGGTTACGCAGCTGGGAGAATACACGGTCATCGGGGAAGCAGTCCTGAAGGAATATTCGTTTGCTTCCTTTTTTCCGCGCGACTACCACCCTGGATATTGCGAGTATGAATCCTTGCCTGATCCTTGGGCCACCGTGGAGAAGATCGAGGCCTGGATGAGAAGCCGGCGTCCGGTCCGCCTCGACATTACGGGAACCAAGCTCAAAGGCTTGGTGACCATCCGCTCCTTCCAGTACAGCGAACGCGCGGGGAATCCAGGCGACGTTTTTTTCGAACTGGAGTTGAAGGAGTACAAGGAAGTGCAGTTCCGTCAGGTGGAGACGTCCGGGTCAGGGAAAGCGATGGTGATTACGGGAGAATACCGCCCCGACACGAAGACGCCCCCGGCCTCCTATGTTGTCATCCCTGGGGATACGTTGTGGAAAATCGCGCAGCGGACGCTTGGCAACGGCGACCGGTGGAGGGAAGTTTACGCAGCGAACATAGCCGTGATCGGTAAAGACCCGAACCGGATCGTTCCCGGCCAGAAGCTGGTGATTCCCTCATGAGCTGGAGTGTGACCTACAAGGATCAGGAGCAAGACGTTTTTTTGGATCCCATCGTCAAATCCGTGAATTGGTCCGGCGATATCAAACAGGCCGCTCGCAAGCTGGTGGTTGAATTGTCCAATACCGGAGATCTTCGCGAACTGTACATGAAGCTCCAGAAAGGCGGGGAACTGCGCTTTCTCCTGGACGATCACGAGCTGTTTCGCGGCGTCTTGTTTGCCGATGAGATCGACTCCAAAGGCCAGATGTCCCTAACGGCTTACGACGAAAACATCTACCTGACCAAGAGCAAGGATACGAAAATCTTTCGTGGTCAAACGGCCTCTGCGGTGGTGAAGCGACTGTGCAACGAGTTCTCCATTCCGATGGGGGAAGTTCAGGATACGGGTTACGTCATCCCGAAGCTGGTCTTGCGCGACAAGACCCTGTTCGAAATGATGGTGACGGCCTTAACCGAGTCCGAAAAGCAAAACGGGCAGCGATTCTGGATTACGTCGAGGGAAGGGAAGCTGCAGGTATTGGCACGCAAGGAACAAAAGGGGAAGTGGGTGCTGGAAAACGGAGTTAATCTGCTGGGAGCCAGTTACTCGCAATCCATCGAAGAAACGCGCACCCAAATCAAGGTCGTCGGTGAGGACGGGAAAAAGAAGGAGCTGTCTGCCAGTGCCAAGGATTCGGCACTGATCCGGAAGTTTGGCATCATGCAGCATTTGGAGAAACCGGATCAGGCGATGACCTCTTCGCAGATGGAGCAGCGCGCCAAGCAACTGCTTAAGGATTTGGCGACCATCGAGGATCAAGCCCGCATCGAATGTTTGGGGATCGCCGACGTTGTTTCCGGCTCGTGCGTGTACGTCAAGGAATCCGTAACGGGCATTCTCGGGGGTTATTACGTTTCGGCCGACGAACATCACTTCGAGCATGGCAAACACACGATGTCTTTAACCTTGTCGGCGACAGACGACATTCCCAAATTGGAATACAAGGAAGAGAAGGGGGCCGGTTGATGGAACGCATCGAAGGCTCGGGAGCGAGCCAGCTTGTGCAATTAATCCGAGCCATCGGCTACAACTCGGACATTACCTTGGAATTGGCGACGGTGACGGCGCCGCCGCCTGAGCTGAAGATTAAGGTGGATCATATGAACGTGGAGCTGGAGAAGGACGATCTGATCGTGGCTCAGTCGTTAACGAAGTATAAGCGGAAGGTGAACGTGAAGAGTGAGGGAAAGACGGAGGTGTCTTCCACATCCATCACTCAGGCATCCGTTTTGGTCGTATCAAGCGGGAGTGGTGAGATCACAAAATTCACTTCCTTTGGCATGTCCTCCGCAAATTTGACGGTACAAGAAGCCGAACTCGAATTCACGGATGAACTGAAGAAGGATGATCGTGTGATTGTGGCCGGCATTCATCAAGGGCAAACCTATCTTATTTTGGATCGGGCGGTGATGTACTGATGGCGTTGTCTCCGCTGCAAAGAAGGGAGGAGCGTTATGAGGAAGCTAAGCCGACAACGCTCCCTTCCCGGACCTACGCTCTCGATTTTGAAACGGGCCAGGTGATCGAACGGATCATTGATGGAACGGAAGCCGTTCGCCAGTTTATTCGCAAGGCGATTCAAACGGCGCGTTACCGATATTTGATCTACAACAGCCAGTACGGCTGCGAAATCGAAAGCCTGCTGGGCCAGGACATTTCCCAGCAGCTGCTTAAAAGCGAAATCACGAGGGTCATCACCGAAGCGCTGCGGGAGGATGATCGCGTCGCCTCAGTAGACCAATTTCAAATCGTTAGGGAGAACGATAAGCTGTTCGTGACCTTTACGGTTCATACAACACAAGGGGCCGTTCGGCAGGAGGTGAGGATATAAACGTGTTTGAACATCAGACGAAAGAAGCGATTTTGCAGCGGATGCGGGATGCTTCGCCGAAGGAAATCGATACCCGGCAGGGATCCATCACCTTCGATTTGCTGTCCCCTGCGGCCATTGAATTGGCGCATGCCTATATCGAGCTGGACCAGGTATTGAAATTCGGCTTTGTCGGCCCGGATCAGCCTTCCGAGTATTTGGATCTCCGTGCCGGAGAGCTTGGATTAACCCGGCGTCCGAGTGTGAAGGCGGAAGGGAAGCTGGTGTTTACCGGTGATGATGATACGATCATCCCGGAAGGAACCGCCGTATCGACGGATGAAGAGGAAGCGGTCGTTTTTGTCACGGCCGAACCTGGGATCATTCAGCAAAAGAAGGCGACGGTAAAGGCCGTGGCTGCCGTCGGCGGGAAACGGGGCAACGTGGATAAGGACCGAATCAAGCTGGTGCTGGGAGATTTGTCCGGGATCGTAACGGTGACCAACCCGGAAGAATTCGTAAACGGTGCGGAGACGGAATCGGATGAATCGCTGCTGGTTCGTTATTTCGACCGGGTACGCCGGCCTGCCACCAGCGGCAATGCTTGGCATTACCGCCAATGGGCGCTGGAAGTACGCGGGGTAGGCGACGTTAAGGTGTTCCCTGTCTGGAACGGCGGCGGAACCGTGAAGTTGTGCGTGCTGTCGGAGGATAAAATCGCCCCTAATCCGACCATCGTGCAGGATGTAAGGGAGGCCGTGGATGCCCGGCGGCCGGTAGGAGCTTCAGTCACCGTAGTTCCAGCCCAAGAAGTGAAAATCAATGTGACGGCGAATGTGACGTTGGCCTCAGGGGCGGTATTGGCGAACGTCAAGGCGTTGTTCAGCGAGAAATTAAAAGCGTTTCTGGCCGACTTGGCCTTCCAAAGCCCAGTGGTCCCTTATAACCGGATATTTGGCCTGCTTCTCGATATTGAAGCTGTTACGGACTTCAAGAACCTAACCATTAACGGGGCGGCCAATCAGAACTTGAATATCGGCGATGAGCAGGTTGCCGTGGCCGGGACGGTGAATTTTGTTGTCTAGTCCAAGCAAAGCCGTCATGGCACGAAATATCCAAAATGAGATGATGGATGATTTACCTGATTACTATATGCCGAAGGAAGCCGGCGGAAAGTTGGGCATCGTCGGTAATTTGATCACGCGCGAAGCTCGAGAGTTGATTGATCTCAATACCGAGATTCGGGAGGTGTTGGATCAGTTTTTTATCGATCGGGCGACTTGGGGGTTATCCGCTTGGGAAGCCGTTTGCGGCATTCCAAGCAACGAAGACAAACCTCTGGAGCAGCGGCGTTCGGTGATCAAGTCGAAGATTCGGGGAGCTGGAACCGTAACGCTGGCCGTGATCAAAGAGGTGGCGGATTCGTTTGAGAACGGGGAAATCCAGGTACAAGAAAATTTCAACCATTACGAAGTGGTAATCACGTTTATCGGCAAACGCGGGGTTCCGCCAAATTTGCCGGATATGCAAAACGCGTTGCGTGAGATCGTTCCAGCCCATCTCCAATTGGTGTTCCAATTTACCTATTTACGCTGGGAGGAGCTGGATTCCGCTGACTTAACCTGGGAGAAGCTCGATGCGCTTGATATGTCTTGGGACGAGTTGGAAGTATGGAAGCCGGGCGCAAAACGATCATGAGGTTACCTAAGAAAGGAGAGTACTTATGCCAAAACTGCCTAGCGGTTTAACTACATTTGAGCCGTCCGATACGGTCAGGAGAACGGCTCAGAACGAAAATATCGAAGCGATCGATGCTTTATTTCGTGCGACGGGAGGCCATCGACATACCGGGAAATCCGGCGATGCACCGCAAATCGGCACCGAAGGGATCGCAGTCGGGGCGGTAACGTCGGACCGGATCGCTTTATCCGCCATAACCGGGGATCGGGTCGCGCGGGAAACGCTATGCCGCAGGCATCTAAAATCCGGGCGACTCAGCGGCAACGTAGCGAAATACAAAAAGGTGACTGTGACCGCGGGTTCGGTCAGCGGCAGTCCGACAACGCCATATTATCAATACGGAGATCATTATTGGGCTTTATTCTCGGCTTATTCAACCTTTCCGCAATCGATGACCGTGGAGCTTGGGGCCGAATTTTCGGAAATCGAAGGAATCTGTTTCGACAATAATTGGGGCACTCCTCCCAAAAGCTTCTATGTCGAAATCAGCAGCGACAAAACGACATGGAAAAGAGCCTATGCCTATACCCGGCCTGCTGCCGAAGCATTGCCTAGATACCATCCATTTGATCAGTTGTTCGGCGGCTCGTATGTGCGGCTAACGGTTACGGAACCGGATGAAACATCAGGGAACTCGTTTGTTTCGGGATTTGGCGTGTTAAGCCGAGGGGCTCAGGAAAGCAGTCCGGATTTCCGGATCTATCAAGGATTATTGCAATTTCATAATGGATCGGAGTGGAAAGGCGTGGGGATCAAAAATGTTCAGCGAGGTTCGGCAAGCATTGCTTATTTTTATCCGAACGGAACGGGATCCACAGTGAGAGAGGTGACGATCTCCGCGGTAAACCCGCAGAAGACGTTCGTTAACATCACCACATCCGGGTTGTCTCATTGGTTCCAAACTTCTCCTATGATGGACGGTTCGGTTTGCGCAAGGTTGATCGACAACAACAAATTACGATTTAACTTCTATGAGGGATTTTACGAGGCCTATGCGGAGATTTCCTGGGAGGTGATTGAGTTTGCCTAATTACTATGCGCAGATTGATGAAGACGGCCGGGTGTACGCGGTGAGCGAATTGGCCGGGGAAGTCGAAGCGCCGAACCTGATCTCGGTCAGTGAGCAGCAATACCGGAGTGGAAACCTGCTGTTTACGCGGTACGCCGAAGGCAGCTTCACGGGGAATTTTGCCCGCATGGAGGCGGATAAGACGCAAATTCAGGCGAACGGCGAAGATACGGTAACGGTGAAAATCACCGTCGTCGATTGGCAGGGACAGGTGCAGAAGGAGTTTAACGAGGAGGTGGCCGTTGAACTAAACGGGGTACGACAATCCGTGAAGGCGGCGAAAGGCGTTGCGGAGGTCACGATCAGCAGCGATGAACCCGGGGCTTATGCCTTAAAAACAGTGGGTCTCGACCGCAACGGTGACTTAAAGGTGGTGGTCGTAGATGGCAACTAAGAAGCCGGCTGCCAGGGCGCATTTTCATATTCCAGCCGATCCGCTACGCGTGAAGGTGGAGGAGCTCCAACATAAATCCACTTATCGCAAGCAACAAAACCTCAAATCAACCGAGATCACCCTGGACTCTTTGTACGAAATGCTAAACGATATCCTGGAACAGCAGGCGCTGCTACTAACGGCAATCCAGCGGTCGCAAAAGTAAAATGAAGCCATCTGCCCCTGCGGGGAGCAGATGGCTTTTTCTGGATTCACAAGATGAACTAGAAATGAAAACGTTGACAATCTCCTAAGTTGGGATTATGGTGATGAAAACAAAATAAAATGTTTGTAATAAAGCAAATATTTATTAGTCTTTCAGACGTAGTTCGAACTTAGGAGGGACAACATGGAGCAAAAAACATTTTCAAACCCGATTTTGTCAAACGGTGCCGACCCCTGGATCGTTCGGGATCCCGATGGAAGTTACTATATGTCGGTCACTTTAGGAGACCGCATCGCCCTATGGCACAGCCAAACGCTGAGCGGACTCGGTCAGGTTGAAGCGAAGACGGTATGGGTTCCTGAGCCCAACGGACCTTTTTCCCGCAACCTATGGGCGCCGGAGCTGCACCGCATCGATGGACGCTGGTACATCTACTATACAGCCAACGACGGCGGGGGGGACGACACAAGACGCATCTGCGTGCTTGAGCTTACGGGCGATGATCCGATAAACGGTGAGTGGTGTTTTAAAGGCGCAGTGAATACGGAAGTTCCGGGCCTCGACGGAACCGTGCTCCAACATCAGGGGGAACTGTATTTCTTTTATTCTGGATACGGCCGCTTCCCTGATTACGGTTCGGCGATCTACGCTGCCCGGATGACCAATCCGTGGACCTTAACCGGTCCCAATGTATTGATCACGGCTCCAACCGCGTCGTGGGAGAAGCAAGGCGGAATGGCGATTAACGAAGGGCCTGTCTTTTTGCGGCGCAACGGGTGGATTTTTCTCGTCTTTTCGGCGAGTGCGACGTGGTCGGACGATTACTGCCTTGGGATGACGAGGATTCCGGAATCCGCAGACCTGCTTGACGCAAAGTCTTGGATCAAAGAGGAGGGTCCCGTCTTCGCTAAGCATCCATCCGCCGGAGTCTACGCGCCGGGACACAACAGTTTTACCGTATCCCCGGACGGATCCGAGGATTGGATTGTTTACCACGCTTATGATTATTCCGATACGAATCAACAACGTTCGGCGGGTGCTCCCCGCAGTACAAGAATTCAAAGCTTTGGTTGGAAATCGAACGGGATGCCCGATTTCGGGATACCAACCGGCGTTGGCATCCTCATTTCCCGGCCTGCTGGCGAATGAAACACATGGATATCGTTACAACTTTTTTGGAACTAATCTTATGTATTGAGATATGAGATGATTTCTTTAAATAAATCGATAACTATCCGTATGAAAGCGTTGACATCGGATCGTGCGGGGATTATAATCAACGCAAAGATACAAAATTATTGTAATAAAACAATAATATTACTTCATGGTGGTCGATGTGTTTGTGGAGGGGTTTGAGTTCATGCGAAAGGGGCGGTGAGAAGAAGCAGTGGTCGCAGGGGTTCGTTGAGTTTGAGATTAATAAATGGGAGGATCCTATGAATAACAAATCGAAACGTATCTTTGGTTTTCTTTTCGTTCTTATTCTAGCTATCTCTATGGTTACGGCGTGCAGCGGGGGCGGTTCAAACAAAGCTTCCGAGAACAATAACGCCGAGAAAGTCTCTGAAGAACAACCAAACAACGAAGCATCTTTTACGGACATTAGTCAGGACATCCGCGGCAATACGGCGCCGACTCAGGATCAAATCAATGAGATCAATACGACGCTGAACGATACCTATCTAGGCGACATCTTTGATGAGAAAATTCCGAACGACTACTCCGCTTATCCTTTCAAAGGGGATGTCACGCTGGATGTCTGGATGCCTGCCAACCGCAACATCCCGGATATGAACAACCACGCCATTCAGAAGCAAGTGGAGAAATTGACGGGGATTAAAGTCAACTTCATCACTCCGCCGGTAGGACAGGAGGCAGATGCGTTTACTTTGATGATCTCTTCCGGTGACTTGCCGGACATCATCATCGAGCCTGGACGGTATCCGGGAGGTTTCGAGGCAGGCGTCAATGATGGAGCGTATTTGGATCTTACCGATTTAATGGAGAAGAACGCGCCGAACTATAGCGCTTGGCGTAACTCCGACGAGACAAGAAGAAAAACGACGGTCACAGATAGCGGGAAACTGCTTGGATTCTACGGCATTGCTCCTTATTCGGAATGGATGTGGTTCGGCATGCTGATCAAGCAGGAAGCGTTGGATAAAACGGGTCTTCCGGTACCCGAAACGATTGATGAATGGCACGCCTTCCTGACCAAAGCCAAGGAAGTGGGCTACAGCGAGCCGTTGAATTACGGATCCAACTACGGTCAGATCTTTACCGGGATTCTGAATGGCGCTTATGGCGTGTGGGATTGGACCTTCTTGGACAGCAACGGCAAGGTAGCCTGGGGTCCCGCTCAACCTAAAGCGAAAGAATATTTGGCGATGATGCAGCAATGGAACAAAGAAGGGCTGCTGAACAAAGACTGGGCGACGGCCGACTTCAACCAAAGAATGTCCAGCGCCATTTCGGGCAAGACCGCTGTCATGATGGATTCGCCCGATACGATGTGGAGTTATTGGAAAGAACAGAACAATATCGACTTCGTTGGAGCACTGAACCCGGTACTGAACAAAGGGGATAAAGCCGCAACGACGTACAAGAACTTCAAACGGACGGGGACTGAAGCCGCGATTACGACCCAAGCCGAAAACGTGGAAGCCGCGATGGCCTGGCTGGATTTCGCCTATACGAAGAAGGGCTGGGAGATCTATAACTACGGTGAATACGGCACGGTTCATCTCATCGATGAGAACGGGAAACCATATTACCCGGAAAACAGCTATATGTACAACGACCCGGATGACCAACCGGTCGCAGTTGCACTGGATAAATATCGTAGACACGTCTGGCCGGACATTCGCGATGAACATAACTCCAACCCACTGATCGTAGCCAAAGGCAGCTACTCCGGGGAGATCCGGAAAGATTGGACTGAGAATATGGATACGAGCGCGGCCATGCCTCCGATTTCGTTTACGAAAGAAGAAGCCTCACGGGAAGCGGAGCTGGGTAACCAATTGTCCACTCTGCGAGGAGAATATTTCGCCAAAATCATCAAAGGTGAGCTTGCGGTAGATGCATACGACAAATTCCTGGACGAAGCCAAAAAGATGGGGCTGGACGAATTCCTGAGTATTCATCAGGCCGCATTGGACCGTTATAACAACAGATAATTGCCGTACAGCCTGAAAGACATGAAAGATAACGAGGGTGACCGAGCGTCAGTGAGCTTGGGCCCCTCGTTATTGTTTCAGAGAATTCGGAAAGAAGAGTAGGTGATTCGTTCATGGAGATCGTCCGTAAATCAAGAAAAATCGCCCCCGCAGGGGCTCCGAAGCTCAATAACACAAGAAAGACGATCAAAAAGGATCTGAGGAAGAACTGGTTTGTCTACGTGCTGGCCATTCCGGTGGTCGCTTGGTTCCTTGTTTTCTGTTACGGTCCGATGTGGGGCGTTCTCATCGCCTTTAAGGATTATAAGCCGCTGCTTGGATTTGCCGAAAGCGACTGGGTCGGTTTCAAGCATTTCATTGATTTCTTTCAGGGGCCTTACTTTTGGAGGGTCATCAAAAATACGCTTCTCCTGAATGTGTGGGGAATCGTGTTTGGCTTTACGGCCCCGATCATTTTGGCGCTGATGCTTAATGAAATCCGCGACGGTAAATTCAAGAAATCCGTACAAACGATCACGTATATGCCGCACTTCATTTCCTTGGTGGTCGTTTGCGGGATTATTCATATCTTCACGGCAGATGAAGGTGTCGTGACGCAAGTTCTGCAGTGGATTACGGGTAAGGATTACACGTCGCTACTCGGGTACTCTTCCTTCTTTAGGCCGATTTACACGTTCTCCGGCATCTGGCAGAACATCGGCTGGGACAGCATCATTTATCTGGCCGCGATGAGTTCGATCGATCCTGCCTTGTACGAGGCGGCAGAGATCGACGGCATCGGTAGAATCAAAAAGATGTGGTACATTACGCTGCCGCAAATCACTCCGATTATCGTCATCCTGTTTATTTTTGCGATAGGCGGACTGATGGCTTCCGGATACGAGAAAATTATTTTGCTCTACAACCCTCTCACTTACGATACGGCGGACGTGATTGCCTCCTACGTCTATCGCAGGGGCTTGCGAGAGGCCAGTCTCAGCTTCTCAACCGCAGTCGGCTTGTTTAGTGCCATAATCAACTTTGCGCTGTTGTGGGCGACGAACCGAATCGCCAGACGCACTTCGGAGGTGAGCTTATGGTAGAGAAGGGGATGGCCTTGTCCGGTCGCAAAAAGCTGAAGTCCCGGCATTGGAAGCCGAGGTCGACCGGGGATCGCGTCTTTGACGCCATGAACTATACCTTACTGACGGCCATAACGTTGATTTGCTTCTATCCATTACTGCATATATTGCTCGCCTCCGTCAGCAACCCAACGGCGCTTATGGCGCATAGCGGAATCTTATTAAAGCCGCTTGGATTCACGCTGGACGGGTATAAGCTGGTTTTTAAAGATAACAGCCTGCTGGTCGGATACAAAAATACGATCATTTACGTAGGGCTAGGCACGCTGGTCAATATGGTCATGACGATTATGGGCGCTTTCGTCCTATCGAGAAAAGATCTCTACTTCAAAAATTTCATCATGATTCTGATCACGATCACGATGTTTTTTGGCGGCGGGTTAATTCCTTGGTTTCTATTAATGAAAGATATCCATTTGTATAACAATCTGTGGGCCATGATATTACCGACGGCGCTAAGCACATGGAATATCATTATTTTAAGAACGAGCTTCCAGGCGCTGCCGGCTGAGCTGGAGGAAGCGGCAACCATCGACGGCGCGAGCCAGGCAGCCATTTTGATTCGCGTGATTCTGCCGCTGTCCAAGGCTACTTTAGCGGTTATTTTCCTGTACTATTTGGTGGGGAACTGGAACTCCTGGTTTAATGCGATGGTGCTGCTTAAAGATCGGGAGTTGTTCCCGTTGCAATTATTAATGAAGGAAATTTTAGTCGCCAACGACTCCACGGCAACAACGATCGGCAGCGCGGGCGGCGTTGTCATCGACAGTGCCCAAAGCTCGACCGCTTTCCGAGAACTGGTGAAATACTGTGCGATCGTCGTATCCACGGTGCCGATTCTAGTCGTATATCCCTTCTTGCAGAAATATTTTGTCAAAGGCGTCTACGTCGGGTCGATTAAAGGATGAGCATAAGAATGGAAAAAAGAAGATTCGGAAAAGCGCTGCTGCCTGCCATTTGTTTATTTCTCATTTCGCAGGTAGGGTGTACCGGCACCGGTGGTGCGAAACAGAGCGATTTCTATAATGTCTTGATGCAGGACGGGGCAGACCCATGGGTTTATAAGCATTCAGACGGTTATTATTACTTCACGAAAACGACCGGCAGCGATGTCACGGTGTGGAAAAGCGCCAGTTTGACCGGCGTGGACGCAGCTCCCCGGAGGGTGATCCCGACGGGCGGCCACGGCATTTGGGCTCCCGAGCTTCATTATATTGAGGGAGCCTGGTATATCTACTACGCGATGGATGACGGGGACAACGTGAACCACCGCATGTACGTGATGGAGAATACCTCCGCCGATCCCACCCAAGGCGTGTGGAGGCAAAAAGGGCAAATTACCGACTCGACCAACCGTTGGGCAATCGACGGTACGGTGCTGCAGTTGGACGGAAAGTTGTATTTGATTTGGTCCGGCTGGGAAGGGGATGTCAATGTCAGTCAAAATCTATACATCGCCCATATGAGCAACCCCTGGACGATCGATTCTGAACGTGTGGAAATCGCTCGTCCGACCTACGCTTGGGAAACGAACCATTCCCCTCTGGTAAATGAAGGTCCGCAAGTAGCGGTTCGGAACGGAACCCTTAATCTTGTCTATTCGGCGAGCGGAAGCTGGACAAACGATTATTGCTTAGGGTTGATCACGGCTGAGGTTGGCAGTGATTTGCTGAATCCAGACTCATGGCACAAGAGGGATGAGCCGATTTTCGTCTCCGGCAATGGGCTGTACGGCCCGGGTCACCATTCCTTCACCACGTCGCCTGACGGTACGGAGGATTGGATCGTTTATCATGTAGCCAAATATAAGGATGCCGGCTGGAATCGGGAAGTGCGGGCGCAGTCTTTTACCTGGAATGAGGATAACACGCCGAATCTCGGCGTTCCCGTTGATCCGAACGTTCCGTTGACCTTGCCTTCCGGCGAGGTGGATCGTACTCGCTATGAAGGTGAGACGGGGATGTTTGGAGCTGGCGTGTCCGCGCTGACGAGCCCTTCGAGCTCCGGCGGGAAAGCCGTGGGGCGGTTCGAGTCGGAGGATGGCTATGCCGAGTACTCTGTTCAAGCAACGGCGGGAGAATATATCCTGTTGGCAAGAACGGCCAACGGGAGCGCTGCCGGAGAAGTATCTTACGTAGAATTAACCGTCAATTCAGAATCGCCCGTCACGCTTGCCGTCCTGCCGAAAGGCTGGGAAAATTGGGGGTTGTCTACCGCGAGAATTCAGCTGAAGGACGGGATGAACAAACTGCGGTTCACCAATGATCGAGGGGAGTTTGAGCTGGACTCCTTCGACATTATGCCGTTGATGGTTCCGAAACAATGATAAAATTTATGAATATTGATTTATTACAGCTTTTTGTAGTAAAGTCAAGAAAGTAAGATCATTTATTGGGAATACGGATACGGAGGTTCCTATGCTGGAAGTCGGTATACACGAACCGGATAAGCTGGTTCAGGTGGCTCACGCTCTTTCCACGCGTTCCCGCGTGGACATTCTTCGCTTGCTCAACACGCGGAGCATGAATATCATTGAACTTGCCGAGACGTTAGAGCTGCCTGTGTCAACGGTAGCGAATAACGTCAAGGTGCTTGAAGCGGCCAAGCTGATCAATACGGAATTGCTTCCAGCTGTACGCGGAGCGATGAAGGTGTGCAGCCGAAATTATGATGATATTCTCATCTCCTTGAATACGAGCATCCGGACGTCGAAAGACGGGATGAAGTTTTATGAGGTCGAAATGCCGATTGGTCATTACAGCGATTGCGAGGTTCATCCAACATGCGGCATGGCGTCCAGCGAAGGGATGTTGGTTCGGGAAGATGAACCGGCCAGCTTCTACCACCCGAAGCATGTAGCGGCGCAGATTTTGTGGTTTCGCAAAGGGTATGTGGAGTACCAATTTCCGCTGGAGGTTCCGCAAAATGCACGAATACAATCGCTGGAACTGTCGATGGAAATGTGCTCGGAAGCGCCGAACTACGACAATGACTGGCCTTCGGATATCTCCGTTTGGATCAATGGCGTCGAGATCGGCATGTGGACGAGTCCAGGCGACTTTGGGGATCGGCGGGGCACATTAAATCCGTCATGGTGGGAAGACTGGACGACCCAATACGGCTTGTTGAAAACATGGCGAGTGGACCACGAGCGTACGACATTGGACATGCAAAAGATCTCCGATGTCGCTATTCATGATTTACAACTCAATCAACGGCCGAGTTTGCGGGTACGAATCGGCGTCAAGCCAGATGCGATCCATAAAGGCGGTGTTAATCTATTTGGGAAGCAGTTCGGCGATTACGATCAGGATTTAGTCCTTCAGGTCGCTTACACCCTTGATGATGAAACGTAAATCCAATTCCTGATATCATTCAAACCATCGTTTCTTTCTGGAACGATGGTTTTTTATGTTTGCCAAACGATTAGTTACAAAAATACGGTAAAATAAAAATGCCTAATTTTACTGATAAAATGCGTTGCAAGCGTTGACAAGAGTGAGTTTCGGGGATATATTTAGCTTAAATAATACAAGAAATATGTATTAAAACAAAAATTAATAAATATAGTCAGAGGGAGTGGGAAAATAATGAATCCAAATTTGCGCAATGAATACCCCCGTCCTCAGTTTGTCCGCGACACATGGATGAGCTTAAACGGAGAATGGGAGTTTGATTTTGACGATCAAGGAATCGGTGAGCGGGAAGCCTGGTACGAGGGGCATGATTATAGCCGAAAAATCAACGTTCCGTTCTGTTATCAGAGCAAGCTTAGCGGCATCGGCGATCCAGCCGTACATGACCAGGTTTGGTACCGGAGAACGTTTGCCGTCCCGGAGGCTTACAAGGCCGGGCGCCTGTTGCTGCATTTTGGAGCCGTTGATTACGAGGCCAAAGTTTGGGTGAACGGCCAGTTGGTGGCGCTGCATGAGGGCGGACATACGCCGTTTACGGCCGACATCACCGATGTGCTCACCGAAGGGGAGAACATCCTTGTCGTGAAGGCGACGGACTACAGCCGCGATGTTTCTCTTCCGCGAGGCAAGCAATACTGGGAGGACCAGTCGGCGAGCATCTTCTATACGCGGACAACCGGGATCTGGCAAAGCGTGTGGCTCGAGCCGGTTCCGGAGACGCGAATTGAGCGGATTCGGCTGATCCCCGATATCGACAAGAACGACATCGGTCTCGAGGTATTCTTGTCGGGTTACAGCGCGCTGGCCAAGCTGAGTATGAAAGCCGTCATCACTTTTAACGGGGAATTCGTTGCCGAGGATTGCTTCTCCTTGAGTCACGAGTCGGGACGACGGGATATTCACTTGGACGATTTTAATGACCATGGCCTCGGGCGTTGGTGGACGCCGGAACGGCCGAATTTATACGATTTTGAACTCACACTGCTGGTTGACGGAACGGCGGTGGATACGGTTCAAAGTTACTTCGGAATGCGCAAAATTTCCGTGGAAGCGGGCAAACTGCACTTAAATAATCGTTCTTATTATATGAAGCTGGTGCTGGATCAAGGATATTTTCCGGACGGCCTGCTTACCGCGCCAAGCGACGATGATTTACGCAAGGATGTGGAGCTGGTGAAGGAAATGGGGCTCAACGGGGTCCGAAAGCACCAAAAAATCGAAGATCCCCGTTATCTATACTGGGCCGACAAGCTGGGGCTGCTGGTATGGGGGGAGATGGCCAATGCCTACCGATTTACAGAACCCTATGTTGCCCGGGTAACGCGCGAGTGGATGCAGGCCGTCGAGCGGGATTTCAACCATCCCTGCATCGTGGCTTGGGTTCCCCTTAATGAGAGCTGGGGCGTGACTAACATCCTGATCGATAAGCAGCAGCAAAACCACGCATTATCGCTGTACCACCTGACCAAATCGCTGGATCCGACCCGGCCGGTCATTTCCAATGACGGATGGGAACTGGTCGCCACTGATCTCGTGACGATCCATGATTATGAGTGGCGCAAGGAGGTACTTGCCGAGCGGTATGCTGACGTCGAGACGGCTTTGGCCGCGCAGCCCGGTAACCGGATGATCCTGGTCCCCGGATTTCCTTACGAGGGGCAGCCGATTCTGGTCACGGAGTTCGGCGGGATTTCCTTTAAGGTAAATGAATGGGAAGGTTGGGGGTACTCGGGAGCGGCAAATGAGGAGGATTTTGCGCTGCGGCTGCAGAATGTTATCTTACCGATGCTGCAATCTCCGGTGGTTCAAGGCTTTTGCTACACCCAGTTTACGGACGTAGAGCAGGAAATCAACGGCCTGCTGACCTACGACCGCAAGCCAAAGCTGCCGCTCGAAACCATTCGTTCGATTGTAGCAGGATCCTAAAGATCAAGGAGTACCTTAATGAAATGATGGAACAGAAGCGAAAAGGAGCCGCATTCATCCGCGAGGTTGCGCGAACGGAACCCCCTCACGGAGCGTTGGCCATTTGGTATCTCGGTCAGGAGAGCGTGATCGTAAAAGGGGACGGGGTCACCATTTATGTAGATCCCTATTTCTCGGGCGATCTGGATGACGGCGATTGGCGGCGCACATTTCCCGCACCGATAACGCCGGAAGAGATTCAAGGCGTTGATCTTTGCTTGATTACGCATGAACATG
Source organism: Paenibacillus timonensis (assembly GCF_009725205.1). Taxonomy (GTDB): domain Bacteria; phylum Bacillota; class Bacilli; order Paenibacillales; family Paenibacillaceae; genus Fontibacillus; species Fontibacillus rhizolycopersici. The sequence continues at coordinate 37,346 of NZ_WNZY01000018.1, forward strand.
ATGATCATATGGATGCCAAGACGTTGCCTTGGCTGCATCGGAGCAGCCCGAAAGCGCCGATCGTAGCTCCGGCTTGCTGTAAGCCGGCACTGCTGGAGATGGGCATTTCCGCATCCGGGGTCATGACCGCGGATGACCGTCAGCCGATGGAGCTGTTTTCCAAGCTGCGATTGACGCCGATTGCAGCGGCGCACGAGCAATTGGAACGGGATACGGACGGCGGCCCCCGGTATGTCGGGTACGTCCTGGAGTTAAACGGCGTGACGCTCTTCCATGCCGGGGATACGCTGGTTTATCCTGAATTGATCGAGCGTGTCGGCGCCCTGAAGCCGGACATCGCCCTGCTGCCGATCAACGGGCGGGACTACTTCCGACGGCAGCGCGGGATCGTCGGCAATATGGATTACCGGGAGGCGGTACATTTCGCCCGGGAAATCGAGGCGGACACGGTCATCCCGCTTCATTACGACCTGTTTGCGGTGAATGCGGAGAAACCGGGGCACTTCGTAGATTATATGTATGAGCAGTTTCCCGAGCAGAAATGTCATGTCATGGCCCGGGGCGAGCGATTTGTATACGTTTCGCCGCGCGCATTCCTACAGCCGTAAACGTTTGAAATGAAATAGCCGACCAGGAGTTTTCATCCTGGCGGCTGTTTTAATTTAGCAGGTTGATATGCTGGGGGCTCTGGATGGCCGTTTTACACCATTACGGATAATCATGTAAAGCTTCCGGACAGTGAGTGTTGACCTAACACCCCTCATGTCAAACCGTCAGCGGACCTTTCGTACAAGGCGACAATCGCCTGGGCCTCGGCCCTCACTCGCTCTCGCAGTTCCGGCGGGTCCAGCACCTCGATGTCCGGGCCGCCTGCCAGGACCACACCGCAAGCCCAGTCCAGCGTCTGGAAATCGACTTCCGTCTGCAACCAACCTTGATCGTTTGGCCCTTCTGTATGGTTCACCTTGATAAATCGTTCTCTGCGCAGTCGGTTCAGCCCGGACTCGGTCGTCCGTACCCGGGCGAGATATCGGGGCAGCTCCGATTTGAAGCGAGTGGTCGATTGCTCCCAGTACGCTGCGAGATCAAATCCGTCCGGGCGAATGAACGTTTCCTCGAGGATGCGGGCTTCCTCCAGCCGGGAGATGCGGAATGTCCGAAGCTCGCCGTCCGGGTCCTGTTCGGCTGCCAAGTACCATACGTTTCGCTTGGCGATGAGCCCCAAGGGGAGCACGATACGCTGGACGACGTCCTCCTCTTTGCGGTAGCGAATCTGCAGCTTCCGCTGGGTCCATACCGCCTCCTGCACGGCGGACAACCAGGGGAAAGCCTCCTTCGAGGCGTGCCAACCGGCCCCATCGATATGGATGCGTTCGCGGATGAGCTCGGCATCCTGTCGAATCGGTGCGGGGGCGGCAGCCAGCAGCTTTTGGTAAGCAGCCTGAAAATCCCCATGAATCCCGAGATCCTTCAACAGTTCGTTATGGTTCGTCAACAGCAGAGAGATGATTTCCTCCGGCCGCATGCCGGTCAGGTTCGTTCGGTAACTTTCCGCCAGCACCCAGCCGCCGCGGGAGCCGCGCTCTGCGTAGACGGGGATGCCCGCCGCGCTCAAGGCCTCGATGTCCCGGGCGATTGTCCGCTCCGATACCTCCAGGCGCTCCGCTAGCTGGCGCGAGCTCATCTTTCCACGGTTCTGGAGTAACAGCAGTAGATTTAGCAAGCGATCCGCGCGCATGAAACTTCCTCCTTCGGCTGTAACATGGAATTTGGAATGATTATATCACAGATATAGGACAATAGATGTCATATATACTTTGTTATCCTACAAAGGCACGTGTGAATTTCAAGCTGGAAAGGGAGCGAATGTGACCATGGACAAGAAACCATTAGAAGGAAAAGTGGCCGTTGTTGCCGGGGCAACGCGAGGAGCAGGCCGAGGGATTGCGGTTATGTTGGGAGCGGCCGGAGCGACCGTTTATTGCACTGGACGGAGCGTGCGGGGAGCGGCATCAGACATCGGTCGGACGGAGACCATCGACGAAACGGCGGAGATGGTGACCGCACGTGGCGGCGTCGGGATTGCCGTACGCACGGACCATACGTCGCCGGAGCAGGTTAAGGCTTTGTTCGAGCGAGTGGAGAAGGAGCAGGACGGACGCTTAGATCTTCTGGTCAACGATATTTGGGGCGGCGAAAGCCTCACCCATTGGAACACACCGTTCTGGGAGCAGCCGCTGGCCGACGGGTTGTTGATGCAGGAGCGGGCCGTCCGAACCCATCTCATTACGAGCTACTACGGGGTGCCGATGATGATCAAGCGGAAGGAAGGGCTGGTCATCGAAATCACCGACGGCTCAACCTACAATTATCGTGGCAACGTGTACTACAGTTTGGCAAAAATCTCACCCATCCACCTAGCCGCTGCCATGGCCGAGGAATTGAAGCCGCATAACGTGACCGCATTGGCGGTGACCCCCGGATTTCTGCGCTCAGAGCAGATGCTGGATTACTTTGGCGTCCAGGAAGCCAACTGGCGGGACGCCATTGAGAAAGAACCGCTATACGCCGAATCCGAAACGCCTTATTTCGTCGGGCAAGCGGTGGCTGCTCTAGCCGGAGATCCGAATGTGCGCGACAAAGCCGGTCGAGCGCTGACCAGTTGGGACCTGTCCGACGAATACGGGTTCAGCGACATCGACGGACGGAAGCCGCATTGGGGTAATTTTGCACGCGAGCGGGGATTGCCGGTGAACTGAGGACACACGAAATGCGCGGGTGCAAGAGAGATTTCTCCTGCACCCGCGCTTGTTGTGTTTCACACTACTCGACCCGCGGCCAGAGACGTGCGGAATAATGGGGAATGATCTGGATATCGTGGATTTTAGCAATTTCGATCCCTTCGAACCGTTCCACATAGGCTTGATTCACGAAGCTGTGCACTGTGCCTTGGCGCAGCGGCGTAACCGAAAGCTGCAGCGGATGGTTCTCCAACTCGTGACAGGCCTGCTTCAGTCCAATCTCCCAAGGTTGTCCGTAATGGATATGATCCGTCAGCATCCGGTCACCGAGGTAGGCGGCCGCCACGTCGCCGTCGTAATCCACCTTCAGCCATACGTCAGCAATGTCGTCCGGCCATTCGGCGGGAATCTCCAGCAGCACTGATCGGTCCGACAGGGAGGTGAGCTTCATCTCAGGCTGATAAGCCGGGAACTCCAAGGTGTACGACCGGAACAGCCCTTCTTCACTCTCGGTTTCCTGCAACTCCCCCGTGCTGCTCCATAATCCGGCTGATGGGTCAGGAGCGGGAAAAAGGGATAAGGTCACGTTGTTATGTCCTGGGGAGGTGCAAATTAGCTGCCCATCCTTCATCGCCAGATGGCTCGTGCTGAGGACGAGCGTATCTTGGCCCCACAGCCCGTCGAACCGATAAGTTTGCAACGCTTCTTCTCGGGTTAAGGTCACTAGTCGTACCGCTCTGCCCTCTGCCGTCTTAACGAGGATTTGGTGCTGTGGACCGGGCGTTGGGCGAACCATCCAATGGGCGTCATCTTCACTTACAACGCCGCTGCCGTTGCCGGCTTCGACTGAAGATACTGAGGTTTTGCGAAGCACAATCTCGGGTTCCATCCCGTCATGGGCATAGAACACCAGCACCGTTTCGTTCCCTGCTTCAAGCCGGGTCAGCAGCTGCGCGGTTGCGCTCGCAATGAACAATCCATCCAGCTTCAGGTTGAACGGCAGGATGACGCCAAGTCCGCTCTGAAGTGTGAGCTCGCCGGTATGAGGGAACAACGCCTTCCCTTGAGGCGTATCCAATTCAATTCGCAGCCGGCGATCCGGCAGCTCGACATGATCCTGGAAATTGTTCAGGAACACAAATCCAGAACCGTCCTTTTGCCGAACGCACCAACGAACGTGCTCGGTATCCTCAGGGGTGATTGGCTCTTGACCATCGGGCAGCAGGGTGCCCATCGGAGCTAACCATCGTCCGAAGGATTGCAGAAACAGCGAGATCGCACGGATACGATCATACGATTCGCCAACCCGACCGAACTCGCCTAAAGGCGATTGATAATCGTAGGTGATTTTCGGTAAACCGGATTCGTTCAGGAACGTCTTTTGACCCACGGGATTAGAGCCGCCATGGTACATGTAATACCCCAGCAAATTGCTGCCGCTTGCCAGCTTCACCAGTGTCATCGCTTCGACGCTGTCAGCCGGCACGTAAGGCCGGGCCTTGTAGCTGACCTGCATACCGCCTGCCATTTCGCAATAGGCCACCGGGTACTCCATGCTGTCGTAATTCACTGGCTCGGCGGGTGTAACATGCAGATCCTGGAACAGATACTCCCGGCTCGGCGGTTGGTTTGGGATCCACGGCGTATAGGCGTACCCGGCGAGCATCGGTAACGTGCCCTCCTCTGGGACCGCTGCCCCGCCCCAAGCGGTTGCAGTGAAGAATAACGGACGGATTCCCACTTCCTCCGCAATCCGGCGTAATTCCGCCAAATGCTCGTTGCCTCCGGTTCCTGCGGTGACGTATTTGTCGCCGCTGTATCCCCAAGCGTCTAACGGCGCGCCGGCGTGCATATACTCGTTCTCCAGCTGCACGGCGATCACCGGGCCGCCTTCCTGATAATAGGTGCCTTGAACTTGCCGTGAAATTTCGCGGTACAAACGTCTGGAAAGCGTTAAATATCGTTCATCATTGGAACGAACCTCCAACGGATAGCGGAATACCCAATCAGGGATGCCGCCATTACGGACTTCGCCGTGGCAGAACGGTCCGATCCGTAAAATCAGCGGCAGCTCATGTTTGGCGCAGAGGTCAATGAAATGCCGCAAATTGCGGTTACCGCTCCAATCGAACACGCCTTCTTCTTCCTCGTGGTAATTCCAGAAAACGTAGGTTGCGACGAGATGAACGCCGCCGGCTTTCATTTTCAGCAACTCTTCCTCCCAATGCAAATAAGAGAAACGGGAAAAATGAAACTCCCCGACGACGGGAATAAAAGGCTCTCCGTTGCGGGTCATATAGAAGTTCGTAAATCCAAACGATTCTCCTTTGGGGTTGCTTCCCGCCTGCAGGGCAAGCTTGCCGGGACGGATCGTTTTGTTGGCTTGTCCGATATCGAGTTTTAAGACCGTGTTTGCGTTTTTCATTGGGAAAACTGCCTCCTGAAGGATATAAGATCCGATGGATCATGTTGTATCTGGAAGTGGGCGTCCACATCGGTTATATTCATTTTAGATGTTTATTGCCGGATGAAGGAAGAGAGGATATGGCTAAAAAACCGACGAATTATGCTATTAACGAGGAGCGCCCCTATGGAATCCTGATTTCCGGGCATTATGCGGAAACCGCTGATTATTCGATTCACCGCCCACCCGATCCTGTTGGTTGGTTGCTGATGTATACGCTAACCGGAGAGGGTCAAGTTCATGTCGCCGGGGAAGTAGTTGCGCCATGCTGTCCAGGAGACGCGGTCATCCTGCTGCCCGGTTTGCCTCATCACTACAGCACGGCGGGAGCGAGGTGGGATTTTATTTGGGTTCATTTTATCCCGGACCCCTCCTTTCGCCCATGGTTGAACCTTCCGCAACAAACCGAGGGCATCGTCCGTTTACAGGTTGACGGCAGTCCTGGGCGTAACGGCTTCGCCGAAGCCCTTCAGCGGATGGTTCGGTACAGCAGCTCGGGCGGAAACTCCGAGCTCCATCACCGATTGGCGGAGCTGGCGTTAGAGGAAGCGTTGTTGTTACTCCGCGCGGAGGTTGCCAAGGACAGCAACGAAGCCGCTATTGATCCAAGAATAGCCGATGTCGTCGGATATTTGCGGGAGTCTTATCGCGAGCGAGTAAGCATTCCGGACCTGGCCAAGCGCAGCTGCATGTCGCCTTCCCGGCTGTCGCATCTGTTCAAAGAGCAGGTAGGGGATACGATCATCGGCACCGTCAACAAGATCCGCCTGGAAAAAGCATCCCAGCTGCTGGCCTTTACCACGCGACAAGTGGCGGAGATTGCCGGAGATGTCGGCATCGACAGTCCAGACCATTTCGCTCGAATGTTCTGCCAGGTTTACGGGGAGACCCCGTCAGGATATCGCAAACGCAAGCGGGCCGGTCTTCAGACTGAAACTTATGGGAAAGGTTGAAATAGCGTTAAGCCTTTACCTTATTGGGCCTAATTGAGCATCAACCACGTGAAATAGAGTGAATCATTCACCTTATTTCATAGGTGGAGCACGGAAAAGTGGTGTTTCGGAGTAAATAGCGTGATGAAATGTTCTTATAGCTCGATTTTAGCTGTAATTCTGCGAAATAAGATGATTTTATAACGCTATCTTAGAAGGCAAAGGAGGTGCCCCAAAATCACACTTGGGACACCTCTTTTTGCTTCCAATTAGTACGTGCCGCTACTTGGACGTTGCGCCGTATCGCGCTCGAACGCCACAATCCAATCGCCCTGGACGGCGGCATAACCGACATCGCCTTCGGCGACGAGGCCGTACAAATTCTTCACGTCTAAATATTCCTGACGGCTGCCGTTATCAAACTCCAACGTGATGTAATAGTACGTCCGGGAAGAGGAGCTATGCATCGCGTTGTTATCATTCATGTGACTGGAGCTGTGCTTCACGTCCATTCGTTTAGAGACAATTCGCGCATATCTCGTATCCCGCGGGGAGCGGGCGTTTTTGGCGTAACGGACCCCATTGGAAACCAATAGCACAATGAAGATAACAAAGAATATGACCATAAATACGGGAACGATCGTAAACATAATATCGCCCCCGCCCCCGAAACCGCCTCCGCCAAACGGAGAGGGATCGAATCCACCCATAGGTTCCGCCTCCTTTTCTTCCTTATATACGCGAAAAAGGAAATATTGTTTCAGGCTACCCCAAAACCTGGGTGGACGGACTTCCCTGGATTGTGAACGAATACGAATTGTGATAAACTGGAATCACTATGAAAAGAACGGAGGGTTCCCCGTGTTGTACATTAAATTCCGTTTTACCACTTTGCGCGGCTAATTGAATACTGCCAAAGGCTCTGCACCTGTGCAGGGCGAACGGGATAGGTGTGCTATGATAAAGGGAACCGCATGGAACCTTAGAATAGAATATGCCTGATTTGGCCGGGAACGCGAACGGGGATCGATATCCTCAGTTTGTGGGTTTCGGGCTGTTTTGGGAACCGTTTGCGTAAACACAGGTGCCGTGCCTGTGTTTATTTTTTTCCTAAAGGGAGGAACTCAGATATGACGGAACAACAAACATTGGAGCAAAAAGCCATCTTGGTTGGCGTAAATTTGAATCATCAGGCGGATTTCGACTATTCCATGGAAGAGTTGGCTAATTTGACGGAGGCTTGCGACATTGAAGTCGTTGGCGTGCTTACGCAAAATCTGCCTAAGGTTACCCCGTCGCATTATATCGGCACGGGCAAAATCGAAGAGGTGCGGGCGCTCATGGAAGCGCACGAAGGGAATCTCGTCATCTTCAACGACGAGTTGTCCCCGTCGCAGCTCCGCAACCTGGAGTCCGATCTGCAGTGCAAGGTCATTGACCGAACGCTGCTGATCCTGGATATTTTTGCGGAGCGGGCCAAAACCCGCGAGGCTCAGCTTCAGGTCGAGGTGGCCCGGCTGAAGTACATGCTGCCGCGGCTGATCGGGCTGCGGGAATCGCTAGGACGCCAGAGCGGCGGGGTCGGCACAAAGAACCGCGGTGCGGGGGAAACGAAGCTGGAACTCGACCGTCGGCGAATCGAGGAGAAGATCACCGCGCTCAGCCGCGAACTGGAGACGCTGGTTGCCCACCGCCAAACGCAGCGCAAGCAACGCAAGAAGAACGACGTGCCCGTCGTATCGCTTGTCGGGTATACTAACGCCGGCAAATCGACGATCATGAATGCGCTGCTGGAGACGTACAGTCCCGGTCAGGAGAAGCAGGTGCTCGAGAAGGATATGCTGTTCGCCACGCTGGAGACGTCCGTCCGCAATATCCCGCTGGAGGATAACAAGGCGTTTCTCCTGACGGATACGGTTGGATTTGTGAGCAAGCTGCCGCATCATCTGGTCAAGGCGTTCCGATCTACGCTGGAGGAGGTCTCCGAAGCCGATCTGCTGATTCACGTCGTCGATTATTCCAACCCGGAATTTGCAAGGATGATCGAAATCACCCATCAGACGTTAAAAGAAATCGGCATCACCGATATCCCGGCGATCTATGCCTATAACAAGTCCGATCGGACGGATCAGGCAATCCCTGACGTACAAGGAGACATCATCTATCTCGCGGCCAAACCTCGCATCGGGATCGCCGAGCTGGTGAATGAAATTCGCGGCCGGATTTTCAAAGACTACATCAAATGTACGATGCTGATTCCTTTCGATAAAGGATCGCTGGTGTCTTATCTGAACGAGCACGCCAATGTGCTGGATACGAGTTATGAAGCCGAAGGGACGAAGCTGGCTTTGGAGTGCCGGCAGAGCGACTACGGAAGATACCAGGAGTATGTGATCGAAGCGTCAGAATGACGGGAGATAGATAGGTGCCTGGGTCCGGGGCGATGCGCGGCGATCGTTTCGAAAACGGTTGTCGGATGAGTGGGGAAGACGTATAATAGCCCTCAAAACACGTCTTTCTAACAAAGGAGATCAACAAACATGTCCGATATGTTAGTAAAATTATACGATCTGCCCCCGTTCGAATCGGTGGAGCAGTACGAGGCGCGTACCGGGATCACCATCCGCCGGGCCCTTGCCCCGGAGAAGCACGTGGTCTCGAAATGGGTGGGCGAGCACTTCGATATGCGCTGGGTCAGCGAATGCGAAGTGGGGTTCGCCCGCGCGCCGATTACCTGCATCATCGCCACGGAGAACGGCAAGCTGCTTGGGTTCGCCTGCTACGATACCACGATGAAAGGGTTCTTCGGACCGACCGGTGTCGATGAGCAAGAGCGAGGCCGGGGCATTGGCAAACAACTGCTGCTCTATACGCTCTATCTGATGCGAATGGACGGATACGGTTATGCCGCGATCGGCGGAGCGGGCCCGAAGGATTTCTACGCCAAGGCGACCGGCGCGGTCGTCATCGAGGGCTCGGAGCCCGGAATATACAAAGGGATGCTGCGATAATGCAGCATCCCTTTTTTTGTAGCCATTGTAACGGACTTCAGAGACGTTATTAGCAGCAACGGCACGTTTTCGTAAATCTAACGGACTGAGATAACGTTATTCTGCTCCAATGGGTTACCAATCCACTAACTGGAGCTGAATAACGGCATTGGGGTCCGTTACACCGGGAAATGTCTGGGAAATAGGCCAATAACGTCATTACGGTCCGTTAGCCGTTAACCTGCATAGCTCCCGTATAGCTTCCGCTCCCGCTAGACTGCCGGCAGCGTCACCTTGAAGGCCGTGCCCTGGCCCGGCGCGCTGTCGACTTCGATGGCGCCGCCGTGGGCTTCGACGATCGATTGCGAGATCGACAGCCCAAGTCCGGCCCCGCCTTGACTGCGCGTGCGGGAGGCGTCGATGCGGTAAAACCGCTCGAACACATGCGGCAGATGCTCGGCAGCGATCCCGGGGCCGTTGTCCCGCACCTCCAGCTGGGCCCAGCTCGGCAAGCCTGATAGACGTACAGTGATCTTCCCTTGCCGTGGGTCGGTGTGCTGCACCGCGTTATGGAACAGGTTCAGAACCACCTGTTTGATCTTGTCGCAATCGCACATCGCGGTCAGCCCCGGCTGGAGTTCGAACCGCACCTCGCGCTCCCCGGCCAGCATCCGTAGATGCGGTTCCATCTCCGCGATCACCTCGTCCAGCCGCACTTGTGTCCGCTGGACGACCGGGGTTCGGTCAAGCTTGGCAAGCGTCAACAGGTCCTCGACCAGCTTCTTCATTCGCTGCGATTCGCCCAGCATGCTGTTCAACGCAGTGTGCAGCTGCTCCGGCCGGTTTGCGGCTCCTCGCAGCAACACCTCCAAGAAGCCGTGTATTGAAGTGAGCGGCGTCCGCAGCTCATGGGAAGCGTCGGCCACGAACCGGCGCATCTGTTCCTTGGCTTCGCGCTCGGCTTCGAACGATTCCTCCAGCCGTTCCATCATCCCGTTAAAGGAGACGCCTAGCCGATCGATTTCCGATTGGCCGGATGCGGCCGTGAATCGGTTGCCGAGATTGCCGGCATTCGTATCTTCCACGGTGTGCACCATTTGGTTCAGCGGCGTTAAGGCCCGGCGTAAGATCGGCAGATATAGCGCTAGTCCGCCGGCTAGCGCCAGAAGAGAGAGTCCTACGAACGTCAGCAGTTGGCGCATCACGACTTCGCGCAGTGGCGCAGTATAGGTGCCCATTTGTACGAGCCAGGATTTCTCGCCTTGTTCACCCGGCAAACCGACAGAACGAAAGACAACCAACTGTTCCTTTCCGTCCTCATCCTCGATGACATGGTAACCCGTCGGACCCGGTCGCCCGAGCGTGTCTCCTTCGAACAAGGCGGCATATTCGGCATCGGTAAGACGGGGTGCAGCTACGCCGGATTCGGCGTTTAAGTCGATGAACCCGCTGTCGCTGTTGATGATTGCCAGCGAGGTGTCAGGGATAAACAATTGCGGAGGACGCCCGTCATTTTCTTCTCCGCCCCCTTCTCCGATACTGGGTTTATCGCCACTCGTCCCGATCCCGCCAGCATCCGCCTCCGGCTTCGGCGCGCCCCAATGCTCGGCGGGTTGCCCCGCCCGAGTGAATACGTCCCGGAGCGGGCCGCGCATCTGCGAGACCATCGTTTCGGCTTGGTTCTTATATAAGAAGTCTTTCATGATCACGTATTGAAATACACCGATCAGGATCAGGAGCGCGGCTAGCAACAGCAGGGATCGGGATAGCAGCTGAAAGCGAAGCGAGCTCGGGGAGAAGCGGCTTCGCAGCCCTCTGATCAACCGCTTCCCAGCGAAAGCGAACCGCTTTCCGCCAGTCTTTGTCCGGCTTCCGCCGGCAAGGGGCTTCATGGCAGATCGACGCGGTAGCCCGCGCCCCGCAGCGTTCGGATCAGCCGATGCTCCTGATCATTCAATTTTTCGCGGAGAGAGCGAATGTAGACCTCTACGATATTCTCCTCGCCGCCGAAGTCGTAACCCCAGACTTTATCCAAAATCGTCGTTTTGCTCAAGACGATCCCATGGTTAAGCACCAAATATTTCAACAGTTCGTATTCGGTAGGGGATAATTCCAGCACTCGCTCCGAATACGAAATTTCCTTGCGGCGATCGTTCAGGCGGAACGGGCCGATAGCCACTTCGCCGAACAGCGCCGGAAACTGATTGCGCAAGCGCGCACCGATCCGGGCCAGCAGCTCCTCGAAGCTGAACGGTTTAACAACGTAATCGTCCGCGCCAAGGGTCAGCCCCTTGACTCGATCCTCCACCTCATCCTTCGCCGTCAGCATGATGATAGCCACGTTCTCGCCGTTCTTCCGCAGGAGCCGGCAAACTTCCCAGCCGTCCATCCCCGGCATCATCACGTCCAGCACGATGACGTGCGGTTGAAACTCGGCTGCGATCGCGACCGCGTTCATGCCGTCGCCGGCAGTACGCACCTCAAAACCTTCGTTTTGCAGCCCCAACTCGAGGAACTGTACAATATGAGGTTCATCGTCAACTAGCAGCACTTTTGCCCCTTTGACTTGGTTCATTGAAATCATCCCCCTTGCGCCTATCCATTCGTTGTCAATCCAACGCTGATGTCTCCATTATGCGAGATGATGCTGAGCGTTTGCTGAATGCCGACTGAAGGTCGACTGAGCACCAAAGGAAAAAGTTCAGCTCTCAAAAGAGCCATGTGTTGATCGTACCCGGTTTGTCCGGGGATGTAAATCGCAGAAGTCGCGCGGGGCTGCGCTCTTGATTGCTCCTCCGTTAATAAGCTATACTTTTGACATGAAATCATGTTAAAGGGGAGTAATGAGATGGAAAAAGTATTGATTTTCGGTCATAAAAATCCCGATACGGATACGATTTGTTCAGCGATCGCATATGCGGATCTGAAGTCCAAGCTGGGTTGGAACGTGGAGCCCGTGCGTCTGGGCAACGTCAATGGGGAAACGGCTTTTGCGCTGGAGCGTTTCGGTTTTGAAGCGCCGCGTCTAGTTGAAACGGTAGCCGGTGAAGTCAAGGATGTAATCCTGGTCGACCATAACGAGCGTCAACAAAGCGTCTCCGATATCGATCAGGTGCGTGTGGCCGAGGTCATCGACCATCACCGAATTGCCAACTTCGAAACGAGCGGACCGCTGTACTATCGGGCTGAACCGGTGGGCTGCACCGCAACCATTTTGAATAAAATGTACAAAGAAAACGGCGTAGCCGTACCGGCCAACATCGCCGGCCTTATGCTGTCTGCCATCATTTCCGATTCCCTGTTGTTCAAATCGCCGACCTGTACCGAGCAGGACGTCGCCGCTGCGCGGGAGTTGGCCGAAATCGCTGGCGTCAACGCCGAGGAGTACGGACTGGACATGCTGAAAGCCGGAGCAGACCTCAGTGATAAGACGATCGAACAGCTCATTTCTCTGGATGCCAAAGAGTTCGAAATGGGCGGAGCCAAAGTGGAAATCGCTCAGGTGAACGCAGTGGATGTGAACGATGTCTTGTCCCGCCAAAGCGAAGTTGAGGCGGCTCTGAACGGCATCATCGCCAGCAAAGGTCTGGATCTGTTCTTGTTTGTCGTGACCGACATCCTGAACAATGATTCCGTTGGTTTGGCTCTGGGGAAGGCAGCCGATGCAGTGGAGCAAGCTTATAATGTGAAGCTTACCGACAACAAAGCGGTGCTGAAGGGCGTCGTATCCCGCAAATCGCAAATCGTGCCGGTGCTGACGGACATCTTCAATAAACGATAATATTCTCTGAATGACCGAGAGCCTTGCCTGACGGCAAGGTTCTTTTTGTTATGTAACTAGTCAAATTTTAAAGTATTCCGGGGCTGCAGGTAGGAAAGCCGAGCAATTCCCACACTTAAGCGCTTAAATGCAGGGTTGGAGGTTTGAGCGGCGATTCGATCTTTACTATAATCTAGGACGTTGCGCGTTGCACCGGTCCTGTTTGTGATTTAAGAAAGAGGGGGATTTTTACTTGCTTCATCATTTGAATATAAAACGGGTTTGGTTTTCCAACTCCCGAAGTGATGTGTTGTCCGGTCTGACGGTAGCTTTTGCCTTGATCCCTGAGGCGATTGCGTTCTCGATTCTGGCCGGCGTGAGCCCCATGGTTGGGTTGTACGCTTCCTTTAGTATCGCTGTCGTGATTGCGTTCGCCGGCGGGCGGCCGGGCATGATCTCTGCGGCTACCGGCGCGATGGCGCTGCTGATGGGCGGACTCGTTCGCGAACATGGAATCGAGTATTTGTTTGCGGCCACGGTTTTGGCTGGGGTTTTGCAAATCATCATGGGTTATCTGAAATTGGGCCGATTCATCAGCTTCTTGCCGCATCCGGTGATGACCGGGTTTGTGAATGCATTAGCTATTTTGATTTTTATGGCGCAACTCACCCATTTCGAGAAACAAGGTTGGCTGATGTACGGGTTAGTGGCGTTAACGCTCGCGATCATCTATCTATTTCCGCGATTGACCAAAGCGGTTCCTTCCGCCCTGGTTGCGATCATCGCGGTCTCCGTATTAACCATCTCACTGCATCTGGATGTGAGAACGGTCGGCGACATGGGCGCAATAACGTCAGCGTTGCCGGCGTTCCATCTTCCCGAAGTTGGAATCACCTGGGACATGCTGAAGACTATCTTCCCGGTGTCGTTGTCGCTAGCATTCGTAGGGCTGTTAGAATCGCTCATGACCGCAACGCTGATCGATGAGATCACGGATACATCAAGTGACAAGAACCGTGAAATGAAGGGCCAAGGGTTGGCGAATATCGTGACTGGATTTTTCGGGGGGATGGCGGGCTGTGCTATGATCGGGCAGTCGATGATCAACATGAAATCCGGCGGTCGGACGAGGCTGTCGACGTTGGTCTCTGGCATGGGCCTTCTGTTCTTGGTCATCGTCTTAGGGGACGTAGTTCAACAGATTCCGATGGCGGCGCTTGTTGGCGTCATGTTTATGGTATCGATCGGCACCTTCGATTGGAATTCCCTGACATCGCTTCGCAAGGTTCCCGTGTCGGACGCCCTTGTCATGGTGGTGACGGTGGTGGCCGTGGTTGCGACGGATAACCTGTCCATCGGCGTGGGGATGGGCGTCTTGCTCAGCGCGTTATCCTTCGCCTGGAAAATGGCCCGAATCCGGACTTCCGTCCGTGAGGAGCAAGGAGCCAAAACTTATGTCGTCGCCGGACAGCTCTTCTTCGGAACGGTGAGTCATTTTCTGCAGGAGTTTGATGCAGCCGGCGATCCGCAGCGGGTGGCGGTGGACTTTTCGAAGTCGCATGTATGGGATCAGTCGGCCGTGAACGCGATTTCGAAACTGATTCTCAAATATCATCAACTGGGCAAGGAAATCCGCATCATCGGATTAAACGAGGAGAGCACGAGACTGATCGAACGGGTAGGGTTATCTGCTCCTTCAGGGCATTAATGAACGACAAAAAAGGCTGTTCGCAGGGGATGAACCCTACGAGCAGCCTTTATCTATATCTATTAGAGGCGAAACCGCTCCAATTGATCCCAAAGCCCCTCTTCCCGCAGCACTTCCCGTTGTTTCGGCCCAATTAGGTCGAAATGGGGGAATGGCGAACGGTGATGAATATATCGAGTGGGAAGGTCGTGGGCCTCACACCAGGCTTTGAGCCGCTCCAAATCGGAACAGCCGACCTTGGTGACCGTCTTGGCTTCGGGAAAACGTGGATCCAGCCAAAAATGAGTCAAGAATCCGATCTCTCCGCGGGCCACCGTCTGTTTCCATGCCTCCAATTCCTCTCGCGACACGCCGAATGCCACAGCCCTTCCTCCTCCTTTGCTGTTTTAGTTATGAATCCCTCTCCACAAAAAGGCAACGATCGCTTCAGCCGCCTGTTCCGCCGAAGGAAACAGCTTATTCTTGTCGGCATATTGGCGTTCTCCCACCCGCAGCATAGAAACATAGAGATGGGCGACCAGGTTCGGGTCGCTGCAGACGATTTCGCCTGACTCGGCAGCTTGGGCAAACCCTTCGCGTAGCGTCTCGTACAGATCGTTTTCATGGCGGATTAAAGTCTCCTGCTGCTCTCCGGACAAATGATGCTGAATGTTGCGGAACATCTCGTCCATGTGAACCCGAGGGATTCTTAAATAGTTCATTGTAATTTGAAGTAGTCTCTCCCGAAACGTGCCGGGCTCTACCAGCAGCTTCCGGATCCGTCCGTTTACCCGCGCAAGCGTCGTTGCCACGGAGGCAACAAACAAATCTTGTTTGGTCGGATAATAATAATAGACGCTAGCTTTCGTGATCCCGCACTGCTCGGCGACCTCATTCATGGATACGGATTTATACCCCTTCTCCATGAACAAGAGGGACGCGGTACGCAGGATCTGCTCGGACGTCGCCATGGCGTCTGGCTGCTGGACGGGCCGTCCCAAGGAACGTTTATGCGGCTGGGTCAACCTTCATCACCTCGAGCAACTTGTACTGAGCAAACATTATATCATATTTTTTGTTTGATAATTAACCTTCCGGTATATATAATTAATATTCAGAGTGATGTAAATCACGTGAGCCTACGATAAAGAAAGGGAGATGGAATCATAAATGGATAAAATACTTGGTCGACTGTCCCAACTTGTGGCTGGCCGAAGATCCAAGTGGATTACGCTGGCCGTTTGGATTTTGCTTGCCGGCGGATTAAGCGCCGTATGGCCCAGCGTAAACTCGATGGAGCGGAACAATGCGGCCAATTTGGATGCGAACCAGCCCTCCGTGATAGCCGAACAGCTGGCGGAGCAGGAGTTCCCCAGCGACAGCGGCATTCCAGCCTTAACAGTCTGGACGCGGGAAGGCGGGTTGACGGATGAGGATTACACCCGCTTGCAGGAACTGACGTCGTATTTCACGGCTAATCCGTTGGAAGGGATGGAGCTAGTGCTCCCGCTCGAACAAATGCCGCTGCCGGCGCTCAAGCAACAGGCTTCCGAAGACGGCACGACGTGGGTGCTTCCGTTCTTCTTCGCCAAGGGGGCGGAAACCGATGTGATGAAGACCGGCATGGAAGAGATCCGCAGCCAAGCGGAGACGATCTTTGAGAAAGATCCGTTTGACGCTAAGCTCGGAGACCAGGGGCTTGTTGCCCGAGTGTCCGGACCGGCCGGAATTTCGATCGATGCAGTGGGGTTGTTCTCGAGCGCCGACGTTTCGCTGATGATCGCCACCGTCTTGATCGTGCTGATTTTGCTGCTGCTTATTTACCGTTCGCCGATCTTGGCCATCATTCCGTTGATCGCCGTTGGTTTTGCTTACGGCGTAGCCGGACCGATCCTTGGCAAAATGGCGGAGCAGGGTTGGATTACCGTTGACTCGCAGGCCATTTCAATTATGACCGTGCTGCTGTTCGGGGCGGGAACCGACTACTGTTTGTTCTTGATCTCCCATTTCCGGCAGCTGTTGACGGAAGAAAAGGAGAAGTCGAAAGCACTGGCCGCTGCGGTCAAAGGCTCTTCGGGCGCGATTGCCATGAGCGGATTTACCGTCGTGATCGCTCTGCTGGTGCTGCTGTTAGCCCAATACGGTTCGGTGCAGCGTTTTGGCGTCCCGTTTAGCTTGTCGATCCTGATCATGGGGATTGCCAGCTTAACCCTTGTACCGGCGCTATTGGCTATTTTGGGCCGCGCCTCGTTCTTCCCGTTTATTCCGCGCACGCCGGAAATGCAAACGGAACGGGCCAAACGCCGGGGGAAACCCAATCGCCATCCCAAGTCCAAAGCTTCGGCCGGTTGGATCGGCCGAACGGTAACGAAGCGGCCATGGACGATTTTTATCGTGACGACGCTGCTTCTGGGAGTATTGGCTTCTCAGGCGACCCGAATCGAATACACGGTCGACCTGCTCTCCTCCTTCCCGGAGGATACGCCTTCTCGGGAAGGATTTGCAGTGATCGCCGATAAATTTACGCCGGGGGAATTGGCTCCGGTTAAGCTGATGGTGGATACGGAAGGGAAGGACATCGATCTGCAAGGCACGTTCAGCAGCTTGCCTTATGTCAGTCAGGTATCTACACCGGCCGATGGCAAGACCAACCCCGATATCCGGGCCGTTGAGCTGCAATTGAACGTCAATCCGTATTCCAACGAAGCGATGAAGCATATTCCAGAGCTGCGGCAGACGGAGGAAAGCCTGCTGGCGGACGAAGGTATCGGCGAACCGGAGAATAAGGTATGGATCAGCGGGCAAACCGCTACACAATACGATACTGAGAACACCAATGCTCGCGATACGAAGGTCATTATTCCGATCGTTATCGGTCTGATCGCGTTGCTGCTGCTCGTCTATCTCCGCTCGATCGTCGCCATGGTTTACTTGATCCTAACTGTCGTATTATCTTATTTCGCCGCGCTCGGCATCGGTTGGGTTGTCCTCCACGACCTAATGGGTAACGCTGCGATCCAAGGGCTGATCCCGCTGTATGCGTTCGTGTTCCTGGTCGCGCTTGGCGAAGACTATAACATCTTCTTGATCTCGAGCATTTGGAAGAAACGTAAGGTGATGCCGCTGAAGGATGCGATCCGTGAAGGCGTCAATGAAACCGGGAATGTCATTACCTCGGCCGGTCTGATCCTGGCCGGAACGTTTGCGGTATTGGCCACGCTGCCGATTCAAGTGCTGGTACAGTTCGGTATCATCGCGGCAGTGGGGGTCTTGCTCGACACGTTCCTCGTGCGTCCGTTCCTTGTGCCTGCCATCACGATGCTGCTCGGCAAAGCGGCCTTCTGGCCGTCTAAAGAAGGGCGTCTTGGGCAGGAGTCGGTCGAAGACACAGCCAAATGACATACCGATTCGTGCGATAAAGTAAGAGTATAGCACTTGGGGTTTCGCTGCTGTTGGCGAGGCCTCAGGTGCTTTTTTTTACAAAAGCGAGGGTTACATATTTCCTGTTCCCCGTCGCACAATAGGGGGATGGCAGGAACGAAGAAATTCGATGAAACGGGGGAAAGAGAATGGTGAAGGTGGAAAACGCAGAGGGGAAAAAAGGAGATTTACGCTGGTGGCAACTCTCCTTGCTGGGAGTGGCTTCGACGATAGGCACCGGCTATTTTCTTGGGTCAGGCATCGGAATCCGTATGGCGGGTCCATCCATCCTGATCGCGTTCCTGTTGGCTGCGGTTGGCACCTACACAGTGTTTGAGGTGTTGGCTCGCATGACTGCGGATCGACCGGAGCAGGGATCCTTCCGTTCCTATGCGAAACGAGCCTTTGGACGCTGGGCGGGCTTTGGCAGCGGCTGGGTCTATTGGAGCTCGGAACTCCTCATCATGGGCAGCCAACTCACCGCGTTATCCCTGTTCTCGCGTTTCTGGTTCCCCGGTGTGCCGATGTGGATCTTTGCGATCGGATATGCCGTGCTGGGGCTGGGTGTCATTTTACTCGGCAACAAGGTGTTCGATTCGATGGAAAATATCCTGTCGGTCATCAAAATTGCCGCGATCCTGATGTTCTTGGTCGTTGCGGGAGCCGCGTTAATGGGCTGGATTCCCGGAGGGGGCGGCAAAGCACCGGAATTCCCGCATACCGCGAAGACTTTTTTTCCAGCCGGGGGAATGGGCTTATGGTCGGGTTTCATCTTTGCGTTTTACGCTTTCGGTGGCATCGAGGTGATGGGGATGATGGCCATTCGGTTACGGGATCCGAAAGAAGCCCCGAAGTCCGGAACGATCATGTTGCTGTTGCTCTCGGTGGTCTATTTGCTCTCGGTGGGGCTTGCAGTCACCATGGTTGCATGGAACGCTATCGACCCCAAGCGCAGCCCATTCGTTACGGCCCTAGGCAAATACCCGTTGCCCTTTATCCCTCATGTGTTTAACGGCGTGTTGATTGTCGCTGGTTTCTCCACGATGGTGGCCTCGTTGTATGCAGTGACAACCATGCTAGTCACACTTGCGAAAGACAAGGATGCACCGCCGCTATTTGCCGGTAAGGCTTGGCGGGGGCGGCCGCTTTACGCCATCGGCTTAACCGCAGTTGGACTTGCGGCTTCCGTGGTGCTGTCTTTCGTGATGCCGGGGCGCATTTATGAGTACATTACGACCTCAGCCGGATTACTGCTGCTTTATAACTGGTTTTTTATCTTGGTTACTTCAGGTAAGCTCCTCAAACTCAGTGCGTTTGGACAGATCAAACGATGGGGCGGTATGATCTTGATCGTATTGGCGGTGACAGGAACGTTATTTCATGATACGAGCCGGCCGGGCTTTTGGGGGAGTTTGGCGTTTGTCGGCGTGATCGGGATCGTGACGCTAATTATGCAGTTTGTCGTGTGGAAGCCGAAGAAGCAAGCCAAGCGGAGAGGGAGACAGGCCAAATCGCTGGTCCTGCGTCCCAAGCGGACGACGTAAACTTATAGTCGCTCTGCAAGCAGCAAGGCGGCTTGATAGCCGAAATAAAGTCCGAAGCCGATCAAGGACACGCCGGACATTACCGAAACGAGGACCAAAATCCGGTTCGTGAGCAGCTTGCGGAACACGCTGGCAAACCCGGCCATGGTGAAATCCCAGAGCAGCAATCCAACGATAATGGCGCCGCTGTTCATGATCAGATCCTGGGTTTGCATATTTGCTGACGCTTGAGCCAATACCGAACCGTAAATCCCTAGCCAGAATAAGATGGACAGCGGGTTGCTGACGGACATGAGAAATCCGGACAAAAACGAATTCCGCAGCGGCTCGCTGCCTCTCATTTCGCCCGCTGGGATTTTGCCGGCTTGCTTCAGGCTGTCGATCCCAATATAGGTGAGTACGAAGAAACCAAACAACCAAAGGAAGGTTTTCATGAACGGGGTATTCAGGAAGTGAACCACGCCAAAATAAACGAGCAGCATGTACACCAAATCGGCAGAAAGGGCGCCAAGCCCAACGAACCAGGCGTGCAGGAACCCGCCGCGAATGCCTTTGTCCAATTGAGCTGCATTCACCGGCCCGATGGGGGCGGATAAAGATAAACCAAGCAGTACATAGCTAAGAAAGCTGTTCATTGCGAAACCTCCAACTGCTGAAATAAAATGAAGCTGCTTGTACAGCATATTCGGCCAGGCACGCTTGTACGACTTCAAAATAGGTGAAAACCTGTTTGCAAAACTAATGGCATTAGTTTAAACTAAAACTAAAGGTATTAGTTAATGGGAAAGAGGCGATTATCTTATGAAAATAACGAAGGTTGGACAGCTTCTGCAACTGTCGTTTATGCCCCGGTTGTTTCCGGTGAATTGTTATTTGGTGGAGGAAGAGGATGGCGTTACGCTGATCGACGCGGCTTTGCCGTATAGTTCCAAAGGGATCCTTCAGGCCGTGCAAGAAATCGGCAAACCGCTGACACGCATCATCCTCACGCATGTGCATGACGATCACGTCGGGGCGCTGGATGCCTTGAAGGCGAAGCTTCCCGAGGTAGCGGTGCATGTATCTGCTCGCGATGCGCGTTTGATGGACGGCGACGTTTCGCTAGATCCGGGCGAACCGACCTCCCCGATCCGCGGCGGGGTACCGAAGAAGCTGATCACCCGAGCGGATGTCACGTTTACGGATGGGGATCGGATCGGTTCGTTGCTGGCCGTGGCGGCTCCGGGCCATACGCCGGGATCGTTTGCCTTGCTCGACACGCGCAGCGGCGCGCTTGTCGCGGGCGACGCCTTCCAAACCCGGGCGGGTATCGCGGTGAGCGGCACTGTTCGCCCGCTGTTCCCGTTTCCGGCGCTCGCCACCTGGCATAAGGAAACCGCGTTAGCGAGCGCCCGCAAGCTGGCCGGCCTAAAGCCATCGCTATTGGCGGTCGGACACGGGCCGGTGTTGGAGCAGCCGGCCGCCGCCATAGCCAAGGCGATTGCGGCGGCCGAACGTGCACAAGGAACGGTGCAGCCAACAACTACACCGGCTGAGACCGGCCGGAAGGGGAATTGAGCATGTCGCCAAGAATCGGGATTGACAGCACGGCGGTGCTGATGGCTGCCGTAGATGTGGCAAACGCGGAGGGGTTGGAGGCCGTGACGATCACCTCGATCGCCAAGAAATTGGGAATTCGGCCGCCTTCTCTCTATAACCATGTGAGCGGCCTGGAACAAATTCGCACGGAATTGGCCATATACGCTCTAAATCGGCTTTATGAGCATATTTCGACTTCCACCGGTGAAGCAACGGGGAGAGCGGCGATCCACCGGTTTGCCAAGACGTATCTTGATTTTGCTTATGCATATCCCGGGTTGTACGATGCGGCGCAAGCCGCACCTGGTCCGGATCCGGCGTTGCAGGCAGCTGGAGGGCGCATCGTAGATCTGATCCTGCGTTATCTCGGCAGCTACTCATTAAGAGAGGATCAAGCCTTGCACACCGTGCGCGGGCTGCGAAGTCTGATTCACGGCTTCGCCTCCCTGGAACGTCGCGGCGCGTTTGGCTTGCCGCTCGAGTTAGGGGAGAGTCTGGAGTTCAATCTCAGCTTGTTCCTCAGCGGTTTGGACCAAATCACGTCGTATTGACAACGTTTTTTCGACTATGATACTTTAGGCTTGAACTACAGAGGATCGTCGGAACCGAGGTGAAGCATCCATGGGCAAGAAGAAGGGACGTTCCGGGCCAGGCACGCCGTCCAATCCGGCGGCGGATAAACCGGCTACGCTGAAGGATCTGCTTGGCGAGGATACGCTGGCCAAGCTGAAGGCGCAGGCTAATGAATTGAAGAAAGATGAGGAACGACGTCAGGAGGAGGCGCGCGTACGCAAAGAGGAAGCGCGTCGTGCCGAGCAGAAACGGCTCGACAATGATTTCGAACACCTGTTAAATACGAGCGAACTGGACTGGCACAAATATAAATAAAACGATGATACGACAATGGCGATGAAGCTATAGCAAAGAACGAAGGTATGGCGGCTCCTGGCAGCGGGAGCTTTTATTTTTGCTTAAAAAGCGAAGGGAGCAACGGCGAATGGAGCATATCGGGGCGTGGATCGTTTTTTTTCTATTCATCGTGGTATTGGGTTTGTTTAACCAAAAGTTCAAATATTCGGCCAAGCTTCGGGAATCTTATGAAGAGTTAACCTCGCTTTCGGAGCGGACTCGGAAAGGCCGGACGACGAAGGCGGATCTGGCACGCTGGGATGCCGCATTGGCGCGGCTGGAGAAGCATCCGAGCGAATATAACAAGTTGGATCAGGAAATCCGCCTGCGCGAGGCTTACGTCCGGTATTTGGAACAGCATTATCCGGAGGATGAGCGGCTTCCGGCGTTGCGTGAAGCGGCTGGATTCCAGAAGGACTCGGTCTGGGGGATCAAGATGAGATCTTGATTTTGACAGGTCAATAGGGTCATGATACCATGGTGAAGTCCAAAACTTTTGACATTCTGGTGGTGCCGATGAACAATAAGATCAAGCAGCTCCGGAAGCGACTGGGTTTAACCCAGAACGAGCTGGCCGCAGAATGCGGCGTGACGCGCCAAACGATCAATAGCGTGGAGAATAACCGGTACGACCCGACGCTTGAGCTTGCATTCAGGCTTGCGCATATTTTGCAGACGAAGGTGGATGAACTGTTTATATATGAGTAAATTCAACCGCGATTACATCATTACGATGGATGACATTGTTAGAGAAGGGGAACCTATTCTTAGAGTGGTGACGGAACCCGTCAGTGTTCCCCCAACCGAGGAAGACCGCGAGGAAATGGCGGCGATGTTGCAGTTCCTGAAGAACAGCCAGGATCCGGAGATGGCGAAAAAATACAAGCTGCGCGCAGGAGTGGGATTATCGGCGAACCAGATTGGGCTGAACAAGCGGATGTTTGCCGCTTTACTGACGGACGAGAACGGTCAGGATCGGCCGATCGCCATGTATAATCCGAAGATCATCAGCCATTCCCAGGCAATGACGTATTTACCGGAGAGCGAAGGCTGCTTGTCGGTGGATCGGCCGGTGCAGGGATTCGTACCGCGTTATGAGAAGGTTCAGATCAAAGCCTGCGATGAGGCGGGCAACGAGGTTAAGCTGCGTTTCAAAGGTTTTGACGCCATCGTGATGCAGCATGAAATCGACCATTTGAACGGTATCATGTTTTATGATCATATCAATACGGAGCATCCGTTTAAGCTGCCAAGCGGCGTGACGATCTCCAGTTTATATTGAGGATCCGCACAGCCAGAAATATAGATTCGAAAAAACGAACGGAGGAATTCCCTTGTCCACTCATTCCCAATCCATTACTGCCATGATCGATCATACCCTTCTGAAAGCGGACGCCGGACGCGCCGCCATCATTAAGCTGGCTGAAGAAGCTAAGCAATACGGCTTCGCTTCCGTCTGCGTTAACCCGACTTGGGTGAAGACCGCTGCGGAGGTCTTGAAAGACACTCCAGTGAAAGTCTGCACCGTGATCGGCTTCCCCCTGGGTGCTTCGGCTCCGGAAGTAAAGGCGTTTGAAGCCAGCCATGCCATTTCCGAGGGGGCCGGCGAGGTCGATATGGTCATCAACATCGGTGCGCTTAAAGACGGTGACGACGAATTCGTCCGCCGCGATGTCGCCGGGGTTGTCCAAGCTGCTGCCGGGAAAGCGCTGGTGAAGGTTATTATTGAAACCTGTCTGCTTTCCGACGAGGAGATTGTCCGGGCCAGCAAGTTATCCGTCGAAGCCGGAGCCGATTTCGTCAAAACATCAACCGGATTTTCGACTGGCGGGGCGACGGTGGAAGCGGTCGAGCTCATGCGCAAAACGGTGGGTCCAAACGTCGGCGTGAAGGCGTCTGGCGGCGTGCGTTCGCTGGCTGATGCCGAAGCGATGATTAAGGCGGGGGCAACGCGCCTGGGCACGAGTGCCGGTGTGGCTATCGCCCAAGGGCAAACCAGCCAAAACAGCTATTAAGACAAGGTCCGGCCTTGGCCGGCTCAAGAAGGCTACATGAGGGAGAAACAGGGTGCTATTCCAGAGCGGGTGTGGAAATAGCACCCTTTTTTCGTTGATCCAAACTTTTTATGGACGCTTTCCGTTACAGCTACAGATGCCTCCCGCGGAAGGCGTCACTTGATAAAACGCTTGGAAAAGAGGAACAGTATGATACAAATTGATCATTTATCCAAAAAATATACGCGCGGCGGTCTAGCGCTAGATGATGTCACCTTAACGCTAAACGAAGGTATGGTGGGGCTTCTGGGCCCCAATGGTGCCGGGAAATCGTCGCTGATGCGCATATTGGCCACGCTCACGCCACCTACTTCGGGCGAGGCGACGCTGTTTGGCGTCTCGCTGCGCCAGGCGGAGGAGATCCGCCGCATGATCGGTTATCTCCCTCAGCAATTTCAGGTTTACCCGCAGCTGACGGGGGTAGAATACCTCGACTATGTTGCGGTGATGAAAGGAATGACGGACAAGAAGAAACGCAAAGCGGAGATTGAGGCTCTTCTGGAGCAAGTAAATTTGCAGGATAAGGCGCGAAAAAGAGTGCAGACCTATTCCGGCGGCATGAAACGCCGACTCGGCATTGCCCAAGCGCTGCTGGGTTCGCCGCAGGTCCTGATCGTGGATGAGCCCACGGCTGGACTGGATCCCGAGGAGCGCGTCCGCTTCCGCAATCTGTTGACCCGCTTCAGTCTGGGACGGATCGTGCTGCTGTCGACGCATATCGTTGCCGACATCGAAAGCAACTGTCGCCAAATCGCCGTCCTCGATAAAGGGAGAGTCAAGCTGTCCGGGGAGTTATCCGAGCTGCAAGAGTTCGGACGCGGCAAGGTGTGGGAGGTTCGCCTAAGCGAGAGCCAGTTTGCCCGGCTTGATCCGATGTCCGTCGTGTCCACGCGTCCGACGGGAGGCGGCCTGTTGTGCCGCATGATCGGCGAAGCGCCGCTGGAGGTAGCCCAAGAGGCCGCGCTCGTTCCACCAACCCTGGAGGACGGGTATTTGGCCCTGCTGCGAACGGGCTTGATGGAAGGGGCGGCTCGGTAATGGACAAATGGAGACGTCTGTTTCAATTCGAGCTTCGCATGCTGTTCGGAAACCGGTGGCTGCTGGGTTTGCCGCTCGTGTTCGGCCTCCTCGTGTTCTGGAATCTTGAACGGCTACCAGGACGTGAAATTTTGTTTTTTCAACGTTCGTACACCAGCCTGACGCTGCTGCACACGATGAGCCTGGGGCTGACGATGCTCCTTGGCGTGCTGACGATCCGTCGAGACATTCGCCGTACCTCCTATGAATGGAATGGGGCGCTGCCGGTGTCCTATATGTCCAGGATTTCAGCGAAATATATGGCAGGGGTACTGTATTTCACGATATTTTCGGTGCTGGCCGGCGCCGCGTTCGTCTGGAACTCCGCGAGGATGGACGTAGCGTTTACAATCACCCGGGAATTTGCGGTTTATTATCTGCTAACCTTCGAGGTTTCCTATCTGGTGACCTTGGCGCTGGCGATGCTGCTCGCCATTTGTATCGCCAATCGGGCCGTCTATTTGATCGCTTTTTGCGCCTGGATGTTTGGAACGTTCTTTCTGGATATGTTCCTGTTGGACCGTAACAAATGGTACGTGCTGCGTACGTTCCATCTCAATCAGCTGTTCGTGACCGGGGATTCCGATGCCGAAACCTGGGGCATTCGCCTGATCGCAGACGAACTGGCGGCCTCCCGCTGGTTTGTACTGGCGTTTACGCTACTGCTGTTGACGGCGGGCGTGCTCCTGCTCAACCGGTTGCGCCCGACTGCCTTTCGCCGAAGCAATTGGGTGGCTGGAGGTTTAGCCCTGCTGCTGGCGGCCGGAGCCTTTATCCCCTACCTCTCCATTTGGGGCGAACGTTATGCCGGATTGCATGAGAAACTCAGAGATCCTGCCGTTAAGACGGTGGAAGCGATCCAAGACCAGAAAGTCGAAACGTTTCAGATCGAGAAGTACGATATCCACTTGCAACGGGAGTCAGATGATCGGTTGAAAATCAAAACAGCGCTGCAAATTCCGGCAGGCCAGTTAACAGGACGCGGCGAGTTGCTGTTCACGCTCAATCGTACGTTCCATATAGAACGGTTGGCGGTGTCGGGTTCTCCCGTTCCGTTCACGCATGAGGGAGAGAAGCTTACGGTCCAATTATCCGCTCCTTTGACCGCAGACAAGACCGTCCAAGTCGAGATGGAATATACTGGAAAGGTTATGGATTACGTGGCACAGAATTATACCGAGGGATCCTACTTGGCTTTTGTTAAGGGGGAGAACGTTTTCCTTCCCGGCTATGTCGCATGGTATCCACTGCCGGGGGATTTTCCGGTTTATATGAAGAACAGTTACGAGGATTCTTTGCAGGTGGCGGCCGATTATGGCGGCTGGCGCCTTCCGCCCGCCCATTTCCGTATCTCCACGTCCGGGTTTGCATCCAAGCTGTACGGAAATCTGGATCAAAAGGAACAGACTCGCGAAGGCCAAGTGTTCGAAGGCAAATCGACGGCGTTCGTCCGCTTTTACAGTGGGGAGTTTGAAGAAGTGAGCAACCCGAAGCTGCCGGTTCGCCTCGTGACTACGCCCTACGACGTCAAGACGGCCGAAAAGCTGTTGGAAGAATGGGCCGGGGAGTATGTTTATTTTGCCGGATGGGTCAACCATTTGGATCCTAAACTGGATCAAGTGCTGATGCTGTCGATGAACAATAATCACTCCCTTGAAATGGAGAATAAAACCTATTATTTGATCTGGCTGGTGAGCGAAGTGGAATACTTCGCAGACCAACTGATGAACTCGATGCTGCTCGGTACGAGCGAAGGGCAAATGGACATTCTGAAGGCATCCGAAGATGTGCGTCCGCAGCTTCGCGCCTTGATGTGGTATATGTATTACCGAGAGTATAAAGGGTATACCGCCGATGATTTGAAGCAAGGTTCTGGGGGCGGCCTGTTGTACAACTTGTTTGATCCTTCGGAAGATGCCGATCCGGATCAAGTGGGATTGCGGATGGCGGCACAAGTAGCCGGGGCGCTGGATGAAGGGAAGAACAAGCAGGTGAAAGAGGTGTTAAACCATTTCTACGCGCTTGGATTGGAAATCCCTAATCAAGCCGACGCAGAGGGTGGACCTAGGCCGATTCCGTATGACGAATGGGAACGGGAATGGAAGCGGGTGATGCATGATGCAGTTGCGAACTGACGCTTTAAGCTGGTTTCGCGGAGCGACTTTGGAGCTAAAAGTACAGAAACAACCGATGGCTTGGCTGGCGCTGCTGCTGTTCGCCGTCTATATCCTCAGCATCGTGCTTAGTGACCCCGGTCGCCCAAGAAATGTGTATTATTTCTCGGAAATGGCCCTGTTTTCCCTGGCGATCATCATACCCCTGCTGCTATTCCAGCGGGAAATCGGAGGAGGCGGCATGGAGGTCATCGCGACGTATCCCATTTCGTTAAGGATGCTGGCGTTCCGAAGATGGCTGATGTCCATCCTATTAACAGCGGGGTTAGGGATGGTCCTGATGTCGGTCTATGCTTGGCATTTCGGGGGGATTTGGACGCTTCGGTATCCTTGGAATGGCGCCGAGGTGATTCCTCAAGCTGAGATGACTGCCGGTTCCTTGATTCTTCAGAACCTCCCGGCTTACGTGCTGTTGATCTCCTTAAGTACCGCCGGAATCATTGCGTTTCGCCGGATCTACGGAGGATTAGTGTTGGGCTTTGCCGTTTGGGTACTCGATACGATGAGCTCGGGAGAAGGGTTGGGGCGATGGACGTTATACGCAAGTTATTTGAAAAAAACCTATTCCTTTCCGCACAATCGGATCGGTTTGTTGATTGCATCGTTGATCTTGCTTGCCTTTGCCGTCTGGTTGATTGGGAAGAGGGAACGTTGGATCAGTGTGGAAGAGGAATAAGAGAAATGCAAAGGGGGAGGAAACATCATGATATCGGACTCGTTGCTGGCCGAGCGAATGGCCGCCGGCGACCAGGAAGCGTTCGAGTTGCTGGTTACGAGGTACCATGGACCGCTGCTGTCCTATGTCGCGAGCCAATTGAAAGATCGAGGCAAAGCGGAGGACATCGTCCAGGAGACGTTTATCCGGTTGATCCGCCATCTCAAGCGGCATGGCGGGATGGAACAGCTTCGCCCCTGGCTCTATAAAGTAGCGCTCAATTTATGCCGGGATTATTGGCGCAGCGCCTCTTACCGTTCGGAATACGCCGGCACGGATACGATCCCGGAGGATGCCGATCCGGCGCCAAGGGCGGAGGAATTGATCGAACGGCAGGAAACGGTGCAGCAGTTGGCCGAATCGATGACTCAGCTGCCGGAGGTGCAGCAAGAGGTGGTGCGCATGCGCTTCTTCCATGACTTGAAGCTGCAAGAGATCGCCGAGCTACTGGAGCTGCCGCTGAGCTCGGTCAAGTCGCATCTGTACGGGGGGTTGCGCAAGCTGAAGCGGGCGTTATCTCGCACGGCCGACCCTTCTTTTTCGGACTGGGAAGTCAAAAAAATACGCGAAGAGGAAAGTGAGGTGCCGACGCATGGAACCATCCATTGATAAAGAACTAGAGCGATTGGAGCGGGAGCTTCGCGAGCCGTTGCGACAGGCGCTACAACCGAGTCCAACACCGCTGGATACCGCGGCGTTAATCGAGGCGTTGCAGCCGGAATTCGCCGTCCTTCAGGCGCAAAACGCCGCCGCATCCCTTGATTTTAACGCGCGGGTCGAGCCGCCGTCCCTGGGCCGATTGCTGCGTAGTCAATTTCAAATGAACCGCCGTTCGTTGATGCTGACCGGGGCAGCCGTGTTTTTGATGCTGGTATTTTTGGTTGATCCGAAGCAGCCTCTGTCCAATTGGCTGTTGGGAGACGGTATGCCCAGCATGTTCTCGCTGATCACGCCGCTTATGCTGATCGCGTCGATGCTGTATAGCTACCGCACCTGGGACCGGGGGATGCGCGCCATCGAGAGCGTTACGCCCTACCCGCCGGCACTGGTCATTTACAGCCGGATGCTGATGGTCATGGCGCTGGTCGTCGGCTGGGCATTGGTTAGCTCCGTGGCGGTGAGCATCCGCGTGGCTTCCGCGGGGGAAGCTGCGTTGCCGTTTATCCCCTTTTTGCTGGAATGGTTAGGAATATCCCTGCTTACCGGAGGGGCAGCGATGTACGCTTTATTTCGTTACGGCCATAAGGCGGGGGTTATGTCCGCGGGAGGCGTATACGCTCTTTGGCTGCTCCTCATCGACCAGACCTCGGTAATCCATTTGAATGCCGGGACGGGAGCAGGAGCAGGTGTAGGGATCGCGATGAACATCGCTTTCCTGCTAGTCGGCACCCTTCTGCTGTTCCGCTCGTATATTCGCAGTCGGAACTTGCAGACTGGCGCGGCACAGGGCGGTACGCAACCATGATTCGCATTGAGGGGGTGCGGGAACGCCCTGTAGGCGGGTTTGTTCTTCAAATTGACCGGCTGCAATTGAAGCCGGGATTAACCCTGCTCGTTGGGGTCAACGGAGCAGGGAAAACCACTTTGCTGGAGCTGTTGGCAACGGTGAGCCTGCCTCACAAGGGGGAAATCCTGTACCAGGAGCGGTCCGCTTTGTCCGATTTACCGCTAGTGCGCAGCCAGATCGGTTATGTGCCGTCGGAAATCGAACTGTACGAAAATATGACTCCCACTAAGCTGCTTCTGTACTTGTCGGAGATGAAGGGGGTATTCCATTCCGAGCGGACCGGCGAGCTGCTCCGTGATTTTCGACTGGAGTCTTATCGGAACATCAAGATCAAGCGGTTGTCCGGAGGCGTGCAAAGGCGGGTGACTTTGGCTCAGTCGCTGCTGGCCGCCCCGAGATTCCTATTCCTGGACGAGCCGTTGAACGGCATGGATACCGGAGAGCGGAAGCTGGCGATCACCTACTTGAACCGATATGCGGAAGGGCGAACGGTGATAGCGGCAGTACACGAGCTGAGCGAATGGGAGGAGGCGGCCGATCACGTGCTTTGGCTGGATCGGGGAAAAGTACGCTTTTACGGAGGCAGAACGTCCTGGTTAGCGGATCTTCCCTACCCGCTTTGGGAGGGGAACCTAACGCGCGAGCAATTCGACCGTTGTCCGGAGGCGGGCTTGATCGAGTTTCGGGAAACGTCGGGAGGAATCTATGTCAAGTTGGTAGGGCAGGATCCCCCTTTCCCGGGATTAAGGGAATGCGCGCCAACGTTCGAGGATGCGTATTTTATCCGCAAATATCAATTGGATAGCTCAATCTGAGTAATTCATATAAAAATTATCGGATTTCCTATTTTCAAATTCCATGAGATGTGAGAGAATATGAAAAAACTCTGCACGATAAAGTGCCAATTCAAAATTTCATCATGGATAGATGATTTTTTTGAACAACATCTTAAAGGAGGAATTATCAATGTCTGAAGAGCGTCAATATGCCCCAGAAACACTGGCGATCCACGCGGGTCAGGAGATCGACCCCACTACATACTCACGGGCGGTTCCACTGTATCAAACGACGTCCTACGGTTTTCGGGACACCGAGCACGCGGCTAACCTGTTTGGTTTGAAGGAATTCGGCAACATTTATTCCCGGATTATGAACCCGACCAACGACGTGTTCGAGAAACGCGTGGCTGCGCTTGAAGGCGGCGTTGGGGCGCTCGCAACGGCCTCTGGCCAGGCAGCGATCACTTTCTCCATCTTGAACATCGCCGGAGCGGGCGATGAAATCGTTTCTTCCACGACGCTGTACGGAGGTACGTTTAACCTGTTTTCGACAACGCTGCCCAAGCTGGGCATTAACGTAAAATTCGTGGATTCCTCGAATCCGGAAAACTTCCGCGCCGCGATCACGGACAAGACGAAGGCGTTATACGCCGAAACGCTGGGCAACCCGAAGGGCGATGTGCTGGACATCGAGGCGGTAGCCGCGATTGCCCATGAGCATGGCATTCCGCTGATCGTCGACAATACGTTCCCAAGCCCATACCTGCTGCGTCCGATCGACTTCGGTGCGGACATCGTCGTGCATTCGGCAACCAAATTCATCGGTGGACACGGCACCTCGATCGGCGGCATCATCGTGGACAGCGGTAAGTTCGATTGGGCTGCCAGCGGCAAATTCCCGGGCCTGACCGAACCCGATCCAAGCTATCACGGCGTCGTTTACACACAAGCGGTTGGTCCGCTGGCATACATCATTAAAGCTCGCGTTCAACTGCAGCGTGATATGGGCGCTTCGTTATCTCCGTTTAATGCTTGGCTGCTGCTGCAAGGGCTTGAAACTTTGCATCTGCGCGTGGAACGCCACAGCCAAAACGCTTTGAAAGTGGCGCAGTACCTGGAAGCGCATGAACAGGTTGAGTGGGTCAGCTACGCCGGGCTGCCGAGTCACGAATCTTACGAACTTGCGCAGAAATATTTGCCGAAAGGCCAAGGCGCCATCCTTACGTTTGAAATCCGCGGCGGCGTGGATGCCGGGCGCAAGCTGATCGAAAACGTGAAGTTGTTCTCTCATTTGGCCAACGTCGGCGATTCCAAGTCGCTGATCATCCACCCGGCCAGCACCACGCACCAACAGTTGGGAGAAGCGGAGCAACAGGCCGCCGGCGTCACACCGGGCTTGATTCGCTTATCCGTGGGGACGGAGTCGATCGACGACATCCTTTATGATTTGGAGCAGGCGATCGCCGCCAGCCAGGCCTAATTCGCTATTATACTGAAGCCGTTGAATCGGGAATACGGTGATATCCGTCCCGGTCAGCGGCTTTTTTTGCGTTTGGATGGGGCAAGGCGGGGTGTTTACAAGACGGGAGAATTGGCATAAAATAAAAGTAAAGTTTCACTAAGCCAAAATTATTGTCCTGATACAAAAATGATTATCGTTCTCATTTGTGAGCTGCTCCGGGAAGATCCCGGGGCAGCTTGCGCCATTTTTAGGGGGTTAACAATAATTTTCATTCTCAACGCAAGTGACTTAAAAGGAGGAGTTCGTCATGGAAGCTGTGCATAGAAGAACGTTAAGCGAGATTCAAAAGTCAGCGAATCAGCCCAACCCGGGCAGGAAACGTCGGTTCGATTGGTTGCGTCTGTTACGTCATCAGGAGATGCTCCTCGCGTTAGGCAGCGGCGGGTTGATGCTTGCAGCCTGGGCCTGGGGGATGCAAGAGGCGATGCCATGGGTGTCGATGGCGCTTTATATTGCCGCGTATGCGGTTGGGGGATACGTAAAAGCTCGGGAAGGCTTGATCACGTTAGTGAAAGAGCGGGATTTGGACGTCAATCTGTTAATGATCGCTGCAGCGCTTGGTGCGGCCTCAATCGGCTACTGGAACGAAGGCGCGATGCTGATCTTTATCTTTGCTTTGAGCGGTGCTTTGGAATCGTTCGCCAGCGACCGGAGCC
Organism: Paenibacillus timonensis; assembly: GCF_009725205.1. Taxonomy (GTDB): domain Bacteria; phylum Bacillota; class Bacilli; order Paenibacillales; family Paenibacillaceae; genus Fontibacillus; species Fontibacillus rhizolycopersici. The sequence goes on from NZ_WNZY01000018.1 coordinate 69,855, forward strand.
GCAAGGATATCTCTGCGCTAATCGCGATGAAGCCGGAAACCGCATTACGTGTCAGCGGAGATGGGGTGGAGGAGGTAGCGGTGGAAGCGCTGGCCGTTGGCGATCTGCTACTGGTCAAACCAGGTGAGGTAATTCCTGCGGACGGAACGATCCGAACCGGGAGCTCTGCGGTGAACCAATCGGCGATCACCGGTGAATCGATCCCGGTGGATAAACAACCGGGTGACGGTGTGTATGCCGGGACGCTAAACGGAGAAGGCGCGATATACGTCGAGGTATCCAGTCCGGCGGAAGGCACCTTGTTCTCGAAGATCATCACCCTCGTGGAGCAAGCTCAACAGGAGGTTCCGGGGACCCAGCGATTCATCAAACGACTCGAAGGGATTTATGCCAAAACGATCGTGGCCGCCACGCTGGCGTTAATCTTGCTCACGCCGTTGTTGGTCGGCTGGAGTTGGTCCTTTGCCTTCTATAAGGCGATGGTGTTTCTCGTTGTCGCATCACCTTGCGCCATCGTCTCGTCGGTGATGCCGGCGATGCTATCGGCGATGTCGAAGAGCGCCCGCAAAGGCGTGTTGTTTAAAGGCGGGGCTCATATGGACCATCTCGGCAGCATCCGGGTTGTCGCCTTTGACAAAACCGGAACGTTGACGGAGGGTTCGCCGGTAGTGACAGGGCTCTATACCGCAGTGGGCTTTGACCCGCGGGAGGTGCTTGCGGCCTGCGCTGCGGCGGAGAGCCTGTCGGAGCATCCGCTGGCCAAGGCAATCGTACGCAAGGCGGAGGCCGAAGGGGTCCCGCTCCGCGGGGCGGAGGAGCTGCGAGCGCTGCCCGGCTGGGGCATCGAAGCGGAGGTGTTCGGCGCCACGTGGCGGGTAGGCAAGGTAGACGAGGGTGATTCGATGTTGCCTCAGCCGATGGCAGATCAGCTTCACGCCTGGATCGCCGAAGGTCATACCGTGTCCGCCATTCAGCGGAACGGTGAATACGCCGGCTTGATCGCGCTCCGCGACGAGGTTCGCTCGCAAGCCAAGGCGGCCATCGCCCAGTTGCACGAACTGGGGCTCACCGTCGCCATGTTGACGGGTGACCGCGGCGTGACCGCGAACGCGCTGGCCGGGGAGATCGGCGTCGACCTCGTGTACGGAGACTTGCTCCCGCAGGAGAAGGTCGAGCACGTGAAGGCGCTGCGGGAGCGTTACGGCAGCGTCGCGATGGTCGGCGACGGCGTAAACGACGCGCCGGCGCTGGCTGCGGCGACCGTGGGCATCGCTATGGGCGGCGGCGGCAGCGGTGCAGCGCTGGAGGTGGCGGATGTTGTGCTGATGAACGACAGCATTGAGCGGATCGCAGAGACGATCTCGCTTGCTCGCCGAGCCCGGCGGATCGTGAAGCAGAACCTAACCTTTGCCGGAGCGGTCATCCTGATGCTAATCGTAAGCAACTTTGCTGCAGGCATTCCGCTGCCGCTGGGCGTGGTCGGTCACGAGGGCAGTACGCTGCTGGTTATTCTGAACGGGTTGCGACTGCTACGGTAATGATGTTCATCCTTGGACAGTGAAGCGTCCCTTCATCATTCCTTCATTTAACCTTCACCGAACCCTTCGGATACACAGATTGACAGGATGCCGTCGTCTTCACATAATTAGAATCAAGCAATCATGATTCTTAATTTTTGAGATGAATCCATTTGAAGGGGTTTGAGGATATGTACAAATCTATTATTATCGGCACAGGCCCGGCAGGGTTGACCGCCGCAATTTATCTGGCCCGCGCCAACATGAATCCGCTGATTATCGAGGGTCCGCAGCCTGGCGGTCAATTGACGACGACGACTGAAGTGGAAAATTTCCCGGGGTTCCCGGAAGGGATCATGGGCCCGGAATTGATGGATAATATGCGTAAACAAGCTGAACGTTTTGGCGCCGAATTTCGCACGGGTTGGGTGAACAGCGTGGACTTGAGTCAGCGCCCGTTCAAGCTTCAAGTGGAAGGGCTAGGCGAGCTCGTCGCGGAGACGCTGGTATTGTCTACGGGGGCTACGGCCAAATACCTGGGCATCCCGGGCGAAGAGACGAACGTTGGGCGTGGCGTAAGCACATGCGCAACTTGTGACGGATTCTTCTTCCGCGGCAAGGAGATCATCGTGGTAGGTGGCGGCGACTCTGCGTTGGAGGAAGCCGGTTTCTTGACCCGTTTTGCTTCGAAAGTCACGCTGGTGCACCGTCGCGACGAGCTGCGCGCTTCGAAAATCATGCAGGATCGTGTGCGCACGAATGAGAAGATCGAGATGGCGCTGAATCGTACGCCGCTTGAAGTCATCGCCGGCGAGAACGGAGTTACCGGACTGAAGGTGCGTAACAACGAGACAGGTAAAGAGGAAGTGATTCCGGCCAGCGGCGTATTCGTGGCGATCGGCCATCATCCGAACACCTCGTTCCTGGGTGGGCAAATCGATCTTGACGCGAACGGTTATATCGTGGTGAAGCCCGGCACTTCCGAGACGAACGTCCCTGGCGTTTTCGCTTGCGGCGACGTGCAGGACACCCGCTACCGCCAAGCGATCACCGCTGCGGGAAGCGGTTGTATGGCCGCAATCGACTGTGAGAAGTTTATCGAGAGCATGGAGCATGAAACCGCCGCAGCCGTCAAATAATTACACAGCAAAACGGCGATACAGGTCAGGACCTGTATCGCCGTTTTTTTACGTTTATATCGTACGGAGTCTTAACTAAACAGCCCGGCAACCAGCTGGAAGACGAAATATCCCAACACGCCGCTGCCGATCAAAGTAAAGCCGGATCGCTTGCGTCCTTGAAACAATCTCAGCACACCAAGGCTGACCAAAGGGGCAACAATAAGCAAAAAAAACATAACGGCAATAAACAATTCCACGGATATATCCGAAATATTCACGATAGTCATCCGATCTATTCTCCATTCCTATGGACGTCTGTATTACGGTGCAATGATATAAGTCACAAGTCGATATTTTTTATTATACATAAGACGGGCTTCTATTTGTAGAAGCTGAATGTGAAATTTAGGCGTCAGAATGACGTCTTTTTTGCGAATAATCGCCGGTTTGGGATTTGTCCGAAGCTCTCCTTTCGTTCGACAAAACTAGAAAGCCTTTGCGGGATCGGCTGTGTTACAATGGGCTTGAAAGGCCGGCTAAAGAACACTTTATGCAGCTTGACCGGAAGGTGAGGGAAGCCAGATGGGAAAGAAAATCGGGAAACTTTCAAAGGGGTGGCTCATCACCGGGGTGATCGGTGGATTATTGCTGGGATCTGAACCGATCGGATGGGTTGCTGTCCCGGTACATGCAGCAACAGAGCCAGCTACGGTCACTACCTCCAAACAACTTCAAACGAAGCTAGCGGAAGGGATGGAGGCGCGGAGTACAACCATAACATTGAAATATAAAGGTTCAACCAAAAATCTGGAGAAGCAGCTGAAGCAGGCGGTTTACAACGCGCTTGATGCCGATCCTTATACAAAATATATCGTGGATCGTTACGTCTACTCCTGGCGGGGCACCACGGGTTCGGCCAAAATTACGTTGCAGGTCCATTACCGCGAAACGGCTCAACAGACTGCTTACGTGCGCCAAAGGGTGAAGGAGATTCTGAAGCAGCTGATCGAACCGGGCATGAATGCGCATCAGAAAATCCAAGCCATTCACGATTATGTCGTGGTGAACTTAAAATATGACACCGATTTGCAGAAATATACAGCCTATGAAGGGCTCAAAACCGGCGAAGCGGTATGTCAAGGTTACGCCTTGCTGACTTACGAGCTGTTGAAAGAAGCCGGTATCGAGAACCGCTTGGTTGAAGGAACGGCTGGAGATCAGCTGCATGCGTGGAATCTTGTACGTCTCGACAACCGCTGGTACCATCTGGACACGACCTGGGACGACCCGGTCCCTGATGTACCCAAGCGGGTCAACTATACGTATTATTTGCGAACGGATGAACAGATGCGAAAGGATCATATCTGGGTTGCAGCGGATTATCCCTTAGCGTCCGTGCCTTATTTAACGACACTCCAAGCGTTGATCGAGGCGGGCGGGGTGAAGAAAGAAGCTTATCTTGCTCTGAAAACGACGCTTGGATACGACCTGTATGATGCCGACGCGGCAGTATCCAATGCCAAAGGGCTGGCGGACCGGGTCAAGAATGGATTGAAAGCCGGGAAAAGTGCAATAACCGTGCGTTATGCCGGCTCAGATCAGCAGCTCTTAGAGGACTTAGCAGGATTATACGACCTTGGCATCCAGAATATCCGTTATTTAATGCAACCCTTAGAAGGAACCGAGGATTTGCGAGTTGAGATCCACTGGGAGTAAACATCAAAAACGAGCACGAGTCGATGACATGGGTCAGGACTCGTGCTCGTTTTTTAGTGTTTATGACCGGGTATGCACGGGGTGTACCTCGAGATCGCATTCCTGTAGCGGAATGACCTTCGTTTTCTTGTTCCATTTATAGCCGAGCCAGACCAACAGGAACAGCGGGATACTGATGTAGGATACGGCGACGCCATACCAGTCAATGGTTTCGCCGGTAAAAGCGGCTACATTCTGCCCCAGTATAACCACGAAGCAAAGGGCAAAAGCAAAGAGTGGGCCAAACGGAAACCAACGCGCTTTGTAAGGCAGGTCGTTCAGGTTCCGCCCCTGGGCCACATAGGCTCTGCGGAAACGGTAATGGCTGATGGCGATACCCAGCCAAGTGATGAAGCCGCACATGCCGGAAGCGTTAAGCAGCCAGTTATAAACCACGCCGTCGCCGAACAACGAGGCGAAGAAAGCGACCATGCCGACGAGCGTTGTCATGAAGAGCGCGTTCATCGGAATACCGCGGGAGTTCAGTCTCGCCAGGAACTTTGGAGCTTTCCCGCGCAGGGCCAGGGAATACAGCACCCGCGAGGAGGCATACATCCCGGAGTTGCCGGCCGACAGCACGGATGACAGAATGACGGCATTCATGACGGAGGCGGCGAAGGCCAATCCCGCTTTTTCGAATACCAACGTAAACGGGCTGACGCCGATGTTTTCGATTCCGCCTTGCAGCAGGTTCGGATTGGTGTAAGGAATCAGCAGGCCGATTACGAGAATCGCCAAAATATAAAAGACCAGGATCCGCCAGAACACTTGCCGAATTGCGCGAGGCACATGCTCTCTCGGGTTATGGCTTTCTCCGGCGGCAACACCAACCATTTCCGTTCCTTGGAACGAGAAGCCGGCGGCCATAAATACGCCGAGGATTGTGAAGAAGCCGCCGTGGAACGGAGCATCGCCTAACGTAAAGTTGGAAAAGCCAACCGCTTCGCCGCCCATGATTCCGAAGATCATGAGTACGCCTATGATGAGGAACACGATGACGACGATGATTTTGATCATGGCAAACCAATATTCCGATTCACCGTAGCCCTTTACGGAAAGGACGTTCAACAGGAAGATCAAGGCCAGGAATAACACGCTCCAGAGCAGCGATGGGCTGTCGGGGAACCAGTATTTTATTATCAGCGTTGCGGCGGACAGCTCAGCCGCGATGGTGATCGCCCAGTTGTACCAGAAGTTCCAACCCATCGCAAAGCCCAGGGAGGGATCGACAAAGCGGGAAGCATACGTTTCGAACGAGCCGGAATCCGGCATATAGGTAGCTAACTCGCCCAAGCTAGTCATCAAGAAATAGACCATGATGCCGACGGCGGCATAAGCGAGTAACGCGCCGCCGGGTCCTGCCGAGGCAATCGCGCCCCCGCTTGCGAGAAACAGACCGGTTCCGATCGAGCCGCCCAAGGCGATCATCGTCATATGGCGAGCCTTCAGTCCCGGCTGAAGCCGTTCGTCCGTCGTTTGATGTTGTTTACTCATGGGTGTAACACTCCTTCTAAGCTCATAGTTTTCCCCGTAACCCGTCTCCGATGCACCGACGGTTCTGCTTGAGCTCCATAGAAAAAGGCCGCGGAAAGGACTCCGCGGCCATATTTATACCGTAAATCCGCACCATTCCATGAAGATAGCTCAACACGATATCCCTCGGGTGACGGGAATATCGTGACAGTTCTGTCCCTTTCGGAAACAGCCCCAGCCCGAGTGCTTACAGAAGCGAGCAGCCAAGCTTCGGCGACGGTGCCTTTCGACCGGTATCGCGGGCGGCTTCTCACGCCTCCTCCGGTGTACTCTTCACAATCGCGACCTCTACCTCACCTTGAAATGATGAGGTTCATATGAAATTTTACATTTTCAAAGTATAGCGCATGGGGGATGGCCAGGCAATGTCAAATTTATGACAAGTGGTCAAAATAAATCCAGCGAAACGACTAGCTGAGTTATTTGCCTTCTCCTCGATCGCGGCCGGCCATTTGCTGCCAGACGGTTCCGGCGGCTTGCTCGCCGGATTCAATTCGCTCGACGGCCATGCGCGCTTGTAGACCAACCTCGAACTCGGGGTCATCCACCGCTGCGCGCAGGGATTCTAAGGCATCGTCAGTGCCGACCTCGTACAGGAAGCGGGCCGCACGCCAGCGGACCAGCTTGCTGCTGTCCGACAGCGCCGCGATCATCGGCCCGGTGGCCGCGGGATCGCCAATGTCGGACAGCGTGTCGCCGGCGGTGCGGCGCACGGCGGCGGAGGCATCGCGCAGCGCCTCGTACAGCAGCTCCATCGCCTCCGGCGTCCGCAGATCGCCGAGGTACACGACGGCGAGCCGGCGGAGCTGCATTTGCGGGTCGCGTAGCGCCTCCCCTAGCAGCGGCAGCGCCTCAGCGCCCGGCTGCTGCAACGCCTCCAGCGCGGCGTAACGCACGCGCCAATCCGGGTCCTGCATCCGCTCGCGGATTTCGTCCAGAGTCAGCTCGCGCCGCTGCTCGACGAACTCCGTCTCACTGCGGCCGTGGGCGATCGCTTGCGCAATGATCCCCTTGAGCCGCTCCGGCGGATACGCCGCTTCCAGCTCCTGCTCGATCTCGCGGGCAATGTCAGGCAACTCGCCGTAGCGCACGCCGTAATCGGTGAGCTTGCGCTCCTTGATCAGCGTGGCGCTGGCTACCTCCGTTACGGCGTTCACAAACCGCTCGGACAGCGAAATCCGCTCTTCGCGGTTTCCCGCCTTCACCCGAATTTGCATCGGGATACCGCGGAAGAACTGCACAAACACCTGTGCCTCCCCGTATCCCGACGTTTCCCCACCTTCGGGGCTCCAAGCCGATTCGACCCCTTCCTGACCGAACTGCTTCTGAACATCAGACAGAATGGCCGCCCAATCAGCGTTTCCCTTACGGTCCAGGGCAACAAAGTCAGCGGTATGGAACACGCTTTTTACTCCGGGAATATGCAGCAACCCGCGGATCCAGGCCGGGGCAGAGCGTTCGTTTTCCAGTGTATATGTTTTCCGAATCCCCGGCTCCAGACGTTCATCCAGATGCAGTTTCATGGAATTTGGACTAGGGGTCGGTTCGATAAATACAATTTTCATAAAATGTCCACATCTCCTTTCCACTTTATTGTACCTCAATGCACCGCTTTGCCCAAGCGTCAGAAGGAATAAAAAGGAACATCCGCGACACACTAAATTGGCAAGGAGGCTGTGGCATGTTCCAGAAACAAGAGCGAACCCTGGCGATCGTATGTCTCATCGTGGCCGTGATTATGATGTACGCCTTTGTTAAAAGCGTTATCCGTTTTCTCCATTACTTTTCTTGAAGGAGCTTCGTCATGACAAATCTTGATCCGGTCACGTTAAGCCGGATGCTTACCGGACTGACCTTGTTTGTACATATCGTATTTGCATCGATCGGCGTCGGTGTCCCGCTGATGATCGCGCTAGCAGAATGGCGAGGAATTCGCGCCTCCGATCCGCACTATACTTTGCTGGCCCGCCGTTGGGCTCGCGGCTTTGTCATTTCCGTGGCAATAGGGGTCGTAACCGGAACGTCAATCGGATTGCAGCTGAGCTTGTTATGGCCGACCTTTATGCGGGTCGCCGGGCAAGCGATCGCGTTGCCGTTGTTTATGGAGACCTTCGCTTTTTTTGTGGAGGCGATCTTCCTTGGTATCTACCTGTATACTTGGGATCGGTTCAACAACAAGCTGTTGCATCTTCTCCTGCTGATTCCGGTGGCCATCGGCTCCTCTGCGTCGGCGTTTTTCATCACGACGCTAAACGCCTTTATGAACACGCCGCAGGGGTTTACTCTCAAGAACGGTGTCATTGCTGACTTCCAGCCGCTCGTTGCGATGTTCAATCCGGCAACGCCGACTAAAGTTGCGCACGTGCTGGCTTCCTCATATACCGTCAGTGCCGGCCTTCTAGCCGGCATCGCCGCTTTCAGCCTGCTGCGCGGACGGGACCACGCCTACTTCAAGAAGGCGCTTAAACTGACGGTGGTATCCTCCTTCGTGTTTGCCCTAGCTACGGCTATGATCGGTGACTTTTCGGGTAAATTTCTGGCCAAGTACCAGCCGGAGAAGCTAGCCGCCGCGGAATGGCATTTTGAAACGATGGAGCGGGCTCCATTGATTTACGGCGGCGTGCTGGATGAGGCGGGGAACGTCAGATACGCACTGGAAATCCCGTATGCGCTCAGCATTCTCGCTGGAAACTCGCCGAACACCCGGGTGATCGGGCTGGAGGAATTTCCGGAGGATGTCCGCCCGCCTTTGTTGATCCATTATATGTTTGATCTCAAAGTTACGATTGGGGCGCTGCTCGTCCTGATTCCATTCCTGTATCTGCTGCGGCGCTACCTGCCCGGCGGCCAAAAAGGTTATCCGGTGTGGCTTCTGATCGGTATTTTGGCGCTAGGCCCGTTAGCGATGGTGGCGATTGAGCTAGGATGGATGTTTGCCGAGTTCGGCCGTCAGCCTTGGATTATCCGCGGATATATGAAGGTAGGTGAGGCGGCTACCACTTCGGAAAGCGTCGGCCCAATGCTGCTGTTGTTTGCCGTTCTGTATCTGGTCTTGTGCCTATCCTGCGTTCTCGTATTGTCCCGGATGTTCCGGAACAAGGACGCGTTAACGGAGTTGCGACAAGCCGGGCTCGAGGGAGGGAACGGACAATGAGCTACGAACTAGTGGGCATCACGGTGCTGTGGACGTTCCTTTTCGGATATTTAATCGTTGCTTCCGTCGATTTCGGGGCAGGATTTTTCAGCTACTACAGCGTGCTTACAGGGCATGAGAATAAAATTCACGATATCATTCAGCGCTATCTGTCCCCGGTGTGGGAAGTGACCAACGTGTTTTTGATTTTTTTTGTTGTAGGTCTGGTCGGTTTTTTCCCGGATTCCGCCTATTATTACGGCACCGCATTGCTGATTCCCGGCAGTCTGGTCACTGTACTTCTCGCTTTGCGGGGGGCCTATTACGCTTACAACACTTACGGCAGCAGCAAGGCAAACAACAAAACCTATATGGGGATCTATGGGGCGACGGGCCTATTGATTCCGGCTGCCCTTTCGACGATTCTGGCGATTTCGGAGGGCGGAATCATCGGTGAATTCGAGGGGAAGGTGGTTTTGGATTGGGCAGCTTTTTTTGGTAATCCATATACCTGGTCGGTTATTGTGCTGGCGCTTGTATCTGTGTTGTACATTTCGGCGATGTTTCTTGCGTTTTACGCAGATAAAGCAGGGGATCTACGGGCATTCGAAGTGCTGCGCGGCTATGCGCTGCTGTGGAGTGGGCCGACGATTTTGGCCTGTGTATTTGCCTTTTTTCAGATCAATCGGCAAAATCCGGAGCATTACTCTCATATGCTGGAGGTAGCGTGGATGTTTATCGCCTCGTTCGTTTGTTTCCTGGTAGCCGTTGCGTTGGTATGGAAAAAGCGACGGTTAGGCTGGTCGTTCCTGCTGGTCATGCTGCAGTTTGCGTTTGCTTGGTACGGATATGGCCGTAGCCACCTACCCTATATTCTCTATAAGCAGGTCAGCATCTATGAAAGCTTCACGAACGAGACGATGGCCGTCGCCTTGATTACTGCTTTTGTTGCAGGACTGTGCATCCTAATCCCTTCTTTGTTTTTGCTGATGCGACTATTTTTGTTTGATGCCAAATACGTACGCGGTAGCTCACCGGGGAAAGGGTGAAGGCGATGGAGTGGTTTATGGTGATGGTGGCGCCGGAACTCGTTGTTATCGGGGCAGTAGCATTCCTGTTTATTTATGCCTGGAAATATAAGGACCGTGCCGATTAAAAAATGAAGTTTGGTTTGCCGCCGAAATTACTCTAAAATAGGAAAAAAGCGAAAGAAATGCGGAGAGGAGCAACCGGAGCGATGCCAAGAAGAACGCGCTACAACAACATCGATAACGTAAGTACTGACAAAACGTTGAAGCAGTTCAGACAATGGCGGGAAGAACGCCGCAGAAAAAGGAAGGATTATTCCTACGTCATTCCTAATAAGCCACCGCAGCTCGATTACTTGCATCAAAACCGCGTGGAGACGACGATGACCTGGATTGGCCACTCCACGTTTCTCATTCAGTATCAAGGACTTAATTTCGTGACGGATCCGGTTTGGGCAATGCGCATGGGGTTCCAGCGCCGGTTATGTGAACCGGGCGTTCCGATCGACAAATTGCCGCGGATTGACGTCATCCTGATTTCCCATTCCCATTACGATCATATGCACATGGCTTCGATCCGTCGCTTATACGGCAGCGATACCACCATTTTGGTGCCAGTCGGTCTCGGGAGAAAACTGCGGCGCAAAGGATTCCAACGCGTCCAGGAGATGAGTTGGTGGGAGCGGGTGCGGATTGGGGAAGTCGACATCTCGTTCGTGCCAACCCAACACTGGACGCGTCGTACGCCGTTCGATACAAATACGTCGCATTGGGGCGGGTATGTTTTGGAGTCGGCGCAGAGCCCGGCCGACTCGAAGCCGCCGGTCATCTATTTTGCCGGGGACAGCGGGTATTTTCGCGGTTTCGCCGAGATCGGGAGCCGCTATGAAATTGATGTGGCGCTGCTGCCAATCGGCGCATATGAGCCGGAGTGGTTTATGACAAGCCAGCATACAACGCCGGAGGAGGCGCTGCAGGCGTTTGTGGATGTAAGGGCAAAACTGATGATTCCGATGCACTACGGCACGTTCCGACTGGCCGATGATACGGCTCGGGAGGCGCTTGACCGCTTAGAGGCGGACCGGAAGCGGCGAGACATTTCCGAAGACAAGATACGGCTTCTGCATCATGGGGAAACCTTGCGGTTGCCTCATCTAACGCCGCATCCGATGGCTTCGACCCCGCTAGTTGATACGGAGAGAATTCCGCAGTTGAGCGGACGATTCAAATAATTATGATTGGCAGGGGGCTGCACGCTTCTGTATGGTGCTATCTGAAGCAGTACCTAGCTATTTGGGGCTGTATGTAGCTGTATGTAGCTGTATGTAGCTACCTGAAGCTGTCTTTAGCTATCTGGCGCCCCCTTTGCAAGATTATCCCGTTTGATCAGGTAGTAGTTGCAGTTGCAGTTACTCAACCCTTTCCTTATAGCTGTTCGCTTGGCGCCCGATTAGGCCGCAATCGGAAAAGGAGGATTCGATTGGAGTGCGATCAGCTTAGGGTAAGAAATCGCTGGAATCGCCATACACAGGCACAGCAACTTCTGCAGCCTCGTTTCTTCTTCCGCACCGGGCCGGCGCAGCTGGCGGCGTCCGGTGTACTCGTTCAAGTACGCCTGCAGATATTTCGGTCCCAAGGCAACATATGTACTTTTAAGTGAATCCCACGCTTCTCTTACCACTCTCCGCAAGGGTATATACAGCTTAAATGCCAGCGTCGGCGACTGAACAATCGACGTAGGAATATCTACCTGTCGATTGATAAATTCAACGAGTTCGTGACGATGGACAATTCTTTCTCCTCTTTTTTGCGAGATCAGATGGATTTTCACCTGCTCCGGTTCTCCCGCCTCCGTTACCGTACATCCAGCCACGACCGCTAAGCCATTGGGATGAGGAAACTGGTTGCACCGGGACGGATCCCCACCATATCGGTCACAGTTCACCTTCACGTCTCCACTCAATAGCTCTAAGGCATCGGATTCTCCGAGGGTATGGCGGATTTTGTGCAGCATGAACCAGGCGGTCTTGTAGGTGACCCGAATCAACTGGCTCAACCGCATTGCCGAGATCCCATCTGGAAGCAGGAATAACTCCAGGGCGTGGAACCATTTTAAGAGAGGAAGATGTGTTCTTTCAAAAATCGTGTCGACCAAAGGTGATGCTTGATGCCCGCATCTGCCACACTCGAATAAGGGGATTCGACGGGAGTTCAAGCGGGTACACTGGGTGTAACCGCAACGCAGGCAGACGAAACCGTTTCGCCACTTCATCGCGATTAACGCCTCCATGCAGGCTTCCTCACTGTCATAACAGCAGCTAATTGGATGTAGATCCGTTCCCGCATTAACTTCCATGTTCGCTCTCCTCCAAATTCTGAAATGCGTACGTATGTTCCCTTTATTTTATTATACCAAACACATATTCTTATATCAAGAAAAAATTACCACTTATTTACATTCAAACCAAGCCTGCTGAACGAAAGGGATAATCGTGCAAAGAGGGAGTAGGGATGGGTCTTAGGGGGCTTAGATAGGTGACTCAGGAAGGTAATTCAGGAAGGTAATTCAGAGAGGTGACTCAGATAGGTGACTCAGGTAGGCAACCCTAGCAGGTGACCCGGCCGGATCCCCGGGCTGAAGACGAGCATAACGGGGGTTGATTTAAGGCTTTCTGCGCTGTAGGTTCAATTTCACTGGTAATCTATGATATAATACGCCAGTAGTATCGACTATTTGAGATAGTCCGCACTCACTATGATAAAAGGATGGTAATGCCTAACATGATCAGCACTAACGGTGTAACGCTCCGGTACGGAAAACGGGCACTTTTCGAAGACGTAAATATAAAATTCACCCCCGGCAATTGCTACGGTTTGATCGGGGCGAACGGGGCGGGCAAGTCGACGTTCCTGAAAATTCTCTCCGGTGAAATTGAGGCGAATCAAGGCGAAGTATTTATGACACCAGGCGAGCGCATGGCAGTCCTGAAGCAGAACCATTATGAATACGACGAATATCCAGTGCTGGAAACGGTCATTATGGGCCACAGCCGACTGTATTCGATTATGAAAGAGAAGGACGCGTTGTACGCCAAAGCCGATTTCTCCGAAGAGGACGGTATGCGTGCCGGGGAGCTGGAGGGCGAATTCGCTGAGTTGAACGGCTGGGACGCCGAACCGGATGCGGCCGCGCTCCTGATTGGTCTAGGGATCCCACGCGAACTGCACGATAAGAAGATGGCCGAGCTCAGCGGCAATGAGAAGGTCCGCGTCTTGCTGGCTCAGGCGTTGTTTGGACGTCCGAACAACCTGCTGTTGGACGAACCGACGAACCACTTGGATCTTGAATCGATCCAGTGGCTTGAGAACTTCCTGATGGATTACGAGGGGACCGTCATCGTCGTATCCCATGACCGCCACTTCCTGAACAAGGTATGTACGCACATTGCGGATATCGATTTCGGCAAAATCCAGATGTATGTCGGTAACTACGACTTCTGGTACGAATCCAGCCAGCTCGCGCTGCAATTGCAGCGGGACGCCAACAAGAAGAAGGAAGAGAAGATCAAGGAGCTCCAGGCGTTCATTCAGCGTTTCTCCGCGAACGCTTCGAAATCGAAGCAAGCGACTTCCCGGAAAAAGCAGCTCGATAAAATTACCCTGGATGATCTGAGACCTTCGAACCGGAAATATCCGTTCCTTAACTTTAAAGCGGAGCGCGAGGCCGGCAAGCAGTTGCTGACGGTCGACGGGCTGACCAAAACCGTTGAGGGCGATAAGGTGCTGGATAATGCCAGCTTCGTCGTGAACAAAGGCGACAAAATCGCGTTTGTCGGACCAAACAGCCTACCGAAAACAACGTTGTTCCAAGTCGTGATGGGCGAGCTGGAAGCGGATGGCGGAGAATACAACTGGGGCGTTACTACGTCACAGGCCTATTTTCCTAAGGATAACTCCAGTTATTTCGATGGTGTCGATTTAAATCTGGTTGAATGGCTGCGTCAATATTCGAACGACCAGGACGAAACGTTCCTGCGCGGCTTCCTTGGACGGATGCTGTTCTCCGGGGAAGAGGCGCTGAAGAAAGCGAGCGTGTTGTCCGGGGGCGAGAAGGTCCGCTGCATGCTGGCCAAAATGATGCTGAACGGGGCCAACGTGCTGCTGTTTGACGAACCGACCAACCACTTGGACCTCGAATCGATTACGGCGCTCAACAATGGGCTGATCGACTTTGACGGAACGATTCTGTTTACATCGCATGACCATCAGTTCATTCAAACCATCGCTAACCGTATTATTGAGATTACGCCAAACGGGATCATCGATCGCGTCATGACCTACGATGAGTACCTGGAAAGCGAAGAAATCCAAAACCTGCGGAAATCGATGTATCCGGAAGAAGTTTAACGGAGCCGCGATAAGCCGAATAATAAAAGCCGCGCGGGCGGGTCTCATAGGACCTGCTCCGTGCGGCTTCTTTGCGCTGCCGGGATTTTTACGAACCGCCCGTCCGGCGGCGCTGATTGTTCGGTTTTTTATTATTTTGGCTCTTCAGTGCCTTGGTTTGAAGATTGTCCTTCATCCCTGGCTTATTTGCCGCTTGCTGCAGTTGTTTTTTCTGCTGAAGCTTTTGACGCATCGCCTCGGCTAAATCGATTTTGCGTGGTTCTTTATCTTCCGTCACCGATATCATCTCCTCGTAAGTAAAAAGGGGCTGTCCTTATTTTATACGTTTTTAAAAGCACGTACAACGGGAATAATGATGAAGGCTGCTTTTCCCGGAGGCAACACTGTTTCTCTAGACTTACTCGGGGTTTATTTGCTACGATGATTAAACGCTTTTCATGGAAAGCCACTTTAGGTTTGAACATGTTGTTGAATGGCTTCGGGGAGAAGTCTGGAGGTGCGGGACTTGGATATTTACGACGATATACGAAAAGGGGAGCGCGGGGCTTGGGTAAGCATAACCGCTTATTTGCTGCTGTCCGCCTTTAAATTGCTTAGCGGTTTTTATTTTGATTCCAACGCGCTGTTGGCCGACGGTTTTAATAACCTCACGGATATCGTGGCTTCCGTTGCGGTGCTAATCGGCCTCAAAATCTCGCAAAAACCGCCGGATTCGGATCATGCTTACGGCCATTTTCGTGCGGAAACGATCGCCGCGTTGGTTGCCTCTTTTATTATGGCGATGGTCGGCATTCAAGTGATCCTTGACGCGATCCGATCGTTAGCGGCAGGTGTGCATAGCCAACCTGACATTCTCTCGGCCGCTGTAGCCGCAGTTTGTGCTCTGGCGATGGGCGGGGTCTATATCTACAACCGGAGATTGGCGGATCAGATCAACAATCAGGCGCTGATGGCGGCAGCCAAAGATAACTTGTCGGACGCTATGGTGAGCGTAGGGGCGGCCATCGGGATCATCGGGGCACAATTCGGGCTACCATGGCTGGATGTAGTGGCTGCGATTGCCGTGGGTCTGCTCATTTGCAAGACCGCCTGGGACATCTTCCGCCAATCGACACATAATTTGACTGACGGGTTCGATGAGAAAGAATTGGGTGACCTGCGCAGTACCATTGCCAGAACTCAAGGGGTTGAAGGCATCAGAGATTTGAAAGCCCGCGTTCACGGTAATCATGTGCTGGTTGACGTCGTCATTGAAGTCGATCCACAACTGACAGTGATCGAGAGCCATAAAATCAGCGACCGAGTAGAGGAACGGATGAGAAGCAAGCAAAACGTGATGCATGTTCACGTTCATGTTGAGCCTAAAGAGGGTTAAAGCGCCCCGTTTGGCGCGTATACTTTTTACGGGTTACATAAGGTAGCACAGAAGAAGACAAGCCATTGTCGTAATACAAGACCCAAGCGGGCAGACCGAGGAAATAGTTACCAGGTCTGCCCGCTTGGGCTTTTTTACGTTAAAAACCGGGTGTTTATCCCTAGAAAATAGTTCAATTGGATAAATTGGAATAATCATGAAAATTGTTAGGTGTCTTGCGTAATCAGGTACTTTTGTTACAAAAATCAAGCCTCTAAACGCGAGAATGCGTTTTCATCGGTGTGCTTTAGGTCGAAGTTTATAGGTCGCATGCCTCTATTTTTGATAAATGGAAACTAGGCCCAATGTCTTTGAATGCGCTTTCGGACAATGTGATCTTCGACCGATTTAGACTGTTTTCGACAAGGGATATAATGGGGACAAGACCAAAGAAAGGAGAACGTTGGAACGAAGGATAACAACTAGATTTTACATTAGGAGGCAGGACATCACCTATGAAACGAAGCGTAGCGATCACATTGTTGAGTGCCATTCTTCTCTCTACTTATACAGCTGTTCCTCACCAGGCCGCGGCCGCAACCGCAACCGCTCAAACGATAACCAAAGGTCATATTGTTGGCGGGGTCAATTTTCGTGACCAACCTTCCCTTTCGGGCAAAGTAATCGGATTCCTTAACGAAGGTTCCGAAGTAACTGTATTGGATCAGAGTAACCGATATTTCTATCAAGTAAAAACGGCGGATGGAACGGTTGGTTACGTCAGCGCTAACGACAAGTACATTCAGGTAGAAACGGTAGTTATCGCTCCATCGCAACCTTATTTGGGATGGCCCGCTACGGTAGTTTACGGCGTCAATATGCGAAACGAACCCTCCACTGCGGGCGATGTCCTCGATATGCTGAGCAAAGGCACCCAACTGACCATTCTCGAACAAAGCAACGAATATTTCTATAAAGTGCAGACAAGTGCCGGCCAGACCGGTTACGTCAGCACGAATGAAAAGTACCTTCAGATCGACAAGGTTGCCCCTACGCCTTCCCAGCCTACGCTTGGTTGGCCGGCCACGGTATCGTACGGCGTGAATATGCGCGATCAGCCGTCCACCTCGGGGAATGTGATCACGATGTTGCGTACGGGTACTTCGCTGACGATCCTCGAACAAAGCAACGAGTATTTCTATAAAGTACAGACGACCGATGGAACGATAGGTTACGTTAGCACGAATGAGAAATATTTGGAAGTCAACGGTCAAGCCGAAATACCGACTCCGGTACCTACGCCTCCCCCTGCCCCTGAACCCGTGCCAACGCCAGCTCCGGCACCGTCTAATGGAATTAACCAACAGATCGAACAAGTTATTGAGGCGGGCATGAAATACCTAGGTACGCCGTATGAATTCGGCTCAAGCCGCAGTAACACTTCAACGTTTGACTGCTCTGATTTCGTAAGACAAGCCTATAAGGATGCGCTAGGCCTTACGCTTCCTGCAGATTCCCGTCAACAAGGGGATTACATTAAGGATAACGGCACCGCGGTGTACAGCATCGACAACTTGAAACGTGGCGATCTGGTCTTCTTCATGAGCTATAAGGGCTCTTCGGCCAAGTCTTATGCCGGGATCGACAAACTCAGCCAGCGGATTACCCACGTGGCGATTTACCTTGGCAACGGACAACTTCTGCACACCTACTCAACGGAGTCTGGAGGAGTGATCGTCGATCAACTCGACGGCTCCTGGGTATACCGCTTCATGTATGGTGGTAGCGTCTTGAAATAAAGAAAATCCATGCCGCTTTGATTCGTTCTCTGTCTACAGAGGACGGACTAAGCGGTTTTTCGTCTTGGTACAACGCCTAAAGAAACAACTGTTCTTCCGCACATTTTCGTGTATAGTTAAGGAAAGAAGGCTTAACGCAAACGGACGGAAAGCGAGGAACGATACATGATTTGGGAGATCAGCGTGGCGGTTGCCGCGGCGGCTTTTGTGGTACTTGTCGTATACCTGGTCAAAACGCTGAAGGCAGCAGAGCGCTCGCTTCAGACAACAACGGAGACGCTGCGAGAGGTGCAAAAAACGGTTGACGAGCTAGGAACTGAGGTCCGGCAAGTCGTCCGGCAAGCGAACGATTTGACCGGCGATATCCAGCATAAAATGAAACAAATCGATCCGCTTATGGAATCGGTCCAACATGCCGGCGAGGTATTAAACGAAGTTACTTTGGCGACGAAGCAGGTTTCGGCTGCCTTGGCCAGCCGAATCGCAAGCCGTCCTCGGATGGCGAAGCGAAAGGCTCAGGCTGCAGTTACGACAGCTCCGGATGGACCGGTTCGGCAGAATCAAGCGGATGCCGAACTACCGTCTCAGGATGCAAACCGCAAACCGGCGGGCTGGGTTAAGTGGGTGGATGTTGCCGCAGACGTCTGGCAGAAGTACCGGAGTTAAAGCGATCACGGGATGGCTACACCGGTCCGCCGTTTCAATTTTGATTAGGCAGGGTAATGTTTATAGAATTAAGTCTAAAGGAACGGGGAAAGCGCCCCGTTCTTTCTTTTATCGCTGCATTATACATAACTCATTGTCCAAGCTCATACTAAGGAGATTAACATGAGAATATTGATCGTTGACGACAATCCGACAAATACCATAATCATTCGTGAAATCTTGAAGAAGGAAAATTACCGGAATACCGTTGCGGTCACTTCAGCACGGGACATGTTTGAGAGGCTTGGGGTAAAGGATTTCGATACGGTTGAGGAAAGCGGTCCGTCTGATGTTGATTTGATTCTGCTTGATATTATGATGCCGGAGATGGACGGAATCCAAGCTTGCCGGATCTTGCAGCGCTCTGAACATTTGAGGGAGATCCCGATCATTGTAGTCACGGCGGTAGGGGACTCCAACAAGCTGGCGGAAGCGCTGGATGCCGGAGCCGTCGATTATGTGACGAAACCGATTAACAAGGTCGAGCTGATGGCGCGAATCCGGCTGGCTCTGAGACTTAAGCTGGAGAAGGATTGGCACCGTAACCGGGATCAACGAATCCAGGAAGAATTAAAGCTGGCATCGCTTGTCCAAAATGCGGTTCTTAGTTCTCCAATCCGCGATCCGGAAGTCGAAATCGATGCCATTTACAAGCCTTCCTATGAGCTGGCAGGAGACTTATATTCCTGGTATTCTCTAGGCGAGGGTAAGTATGCGGTTATTTTGCTTGATATGATGGGTCACGGCATATCCTCGGCCTTATTCTGCATGTTCATCTCCTCCGTTCTGAAAGACACCGTTCATACTTATGTGGAGCCCGAGAAAGTGATCCAGGAGCTGAATCGGCGGTTCATCCAGCTGCACATCGAGAGCAAGCTGATTCAATATTATTTCACTGCCATTTATCTTGTCGTGGATACCCGGCGTAAAAAAATCGATTACGTGAACGCCGGACACCCTCCAGCCATGCTGTTCACGGGGAACGGACAAGCTGTTCGCCTCGATAAGATAGGGCCTCCTGTAGGCTTGTTTGACGGCATTGAAACCGATCCGCAGACGCTGCATTATGAAGGTCCGGGCCATTTGGTCCTCTACACCGACGGACTGATTGACGTGCAGGAGGAATCGGCGGAAGCGAGGCAGGCATGGCTGGAGGAACAGCTAAATACCGGCAGTCATGACTTCGACCGCGAGGCAATGAGCCGGTTGTTCCTTGATGAAACCGTACCGCGGAAAAGGGAAGACGATAAATGCATGGTATGGATATCGTTGAAATGAAGGATGCAAGTGGCAGCGAACAAGCTAAACGGGATTTTCTGGCGATGGTGGGCCATGAAATTCGTACACCGCTGAACGGAGTGTTCGTGCTGAGCGAGTTGCTGCTAGAGACAGAGTTGACCGACGAGCAGAAGAAGTACGTTGGTTTGATCTACCATAATGCGCACGCCTTATTGTCGATGTTTGATGATATCCTTGATTTTAGTCAGCTGGGACAAGAGAAGGTGGGTCTGGAGATAACGCCGTTTGCGCTACGGGAATCGATGCGGGATATCCTTGCCTTGTTCCAACCAGAGATCGTCGCCAAGCGGTTGGAGCTGTACTTCGCAGTTGATGAGCAGATTCCGGATCTTCTCTATGGCGATATTCGGCGTCTGCGCAAAGTGATGATTCATTTGCTGGCCAATGCCGTCAAATTTACCGATCAAGGAAGAATCGGTCTCATCGTAAGCTCAAAGCATGCCGAAAGTGGAATGATCCGTTTGAGTTTTACGATCAGCGATACAGGGATCGGTATTCCCGCGGACAAGATGTCCTTTTTGTTTGAACCATTCACACAGCTTGACTCCACGATGACGAGGAGATATGGCGGTCTCGGTCTGGGACTGGCTATTTGCCAGAAGTTAGTAAGTCAGTTGGGCGGTGAACTTCAGACGAAGCCGTTGGTAGAGAGCGGTACGATATTCACCTTTTCGGTTACACTTTGGAGCCGTGCCCCCGGCGAGGGCAAATCACTTTGATTCAGCGGCGGACAAGCTGGGTTATGTTGTTATAAGAAAACCTATTCCAGGGAGAGTATTTCATGAATACGAGAAAAAGCTTGAAATTTTCCACCACGACACAACTGGAGAATGGAATTTGTACCGTATCCTTGCGCGGCGAGCTGGACTTGTCCGTAGCTCCCGACTTTCGTAAGGTGATGGACCCGCTAGTAGGCAAAGATGACGCGGATTTAGTCTTGAATCTGAAAGAATTGAAGTACATCGATAGCACCGGGATTGGAATTTTTCTGTCCATCTTGAAAGCGAGACAAGGGATGAGCTCAAGGTTTTACGTGCGGGAAGTACCGGATCATATCCGGAAGTTATTTGAAATGACCGGGATAGCTAAGTTTTTCGCGGAGCAGGAGAACTCCCAATAAGGAAAGGATCGAGAATTAATGATAGAGGAAGTAGAGAGAATCGTCATCAGCCTTCCGGCTACAGCGGAATATGTGGATATAGTTAGGTTGAATCTATACGGCGTAGCCTCGAAAATGGGATTTTCGTACGAGGAAATTGAAGATATGAAGGTGGCGGTGTCGGAAGCCTGCAACAATTCCGTGTTGTATGCGTACCGGAAGGAAGTTGGAAAAATGGAGATCACGTTCGAGGTATTGACGGATGCTTTGTCGATTACGGTCAGAGATGAAGGGGAGAGCTTTGAACCGTGGGGGCAGGCGGGTCACGTTACGCTGCACGAGAAAGAGTTGAGCGAGGCTCCAATCGGAGGACTAGGCTTCTATCTGATGCAGGCGTTAATGGATGACGTCATCGTCGAGACGCAAGCCGGAAAAGGAACGAAGGTCATGTTGGTCCGCCGGCTTCAGAAGAGCGAGGAGAAGGTATGACCGACCGAACGGCTCCCCAAGAGTCATTCCACGAATCGACTCGATTGATTCGGCTGTACCAGCAAACCAAAGATAATGAAATCGCCACCCGGTTAATCCGCAAATACGATCCGATGGTGAAAATGGCCGCCGGCAAAATTGCCCGCAATCGGCCGGATTTGTATGAGGACTTGTACCAGGTGGGCGAAATGGCGCTGGTTCGTTTGCTTCAACAGTACGACAGTGAGTTAGGCATTCCGTTTGAGCCCTATGCGATGAAAAGCATGATCGGGCATATGAAAAATTATCTGCGCGACAAATCCTGGTATATTCAAGTACCGCGAAGAATTAAGGAAAAGGGAGCGCTGGTCCAGCAGGCGATCGATGAGCTTACCGTCAAACTGGAGCGGTCCCCTGACATCAAGGAGATCGCGGAATATCTGGAGCTCTCGGTCGAAGAAACCGTCGAGGTGCTGGCTGGACGAGAATGTTATCACTACGTGTCCTTGGACTCGCCGCTATCACCGGACGAAAGCGCAGCAACGCTAGGTGAGATGATCAGCACGGATGCCGACGATTACGATGCGGTGGAGAATCGGATGGATTTGCAGCAAGCGCTGAGTCAATTGAAAACGCAGGAACAGCAGGTTCTCCTGATGGCTTTTCAAGATGGACAATCCCAACGGACGATCGCTCAGAAGCTGGGAATGTCTCAAATGAGCGTATCCCGGATCCAGAAACGGGCAACTGAGAAGCTTAAGCAGATTATGGATCATATGAACACGACTTAGAAGCGTTGCCTATGGAATTTGAGGCAACGCTTTTTTGTAAACAGCCTATTGCTCCGGATCGGACAACAAGCCACTTTGCTTTAGATCCTCTTGGCTCGTTTTCATAGCCTCCATGTCATCACCTAGTTGAATCAAGTCCTCCATGTCATTCACCATGGATCCGTTTTCGGCTTCGTCAATGTCTTTATGCTCGGGATATTCACCGGATTGGGCAGCCCGGATTTGTTTGGAGACATACTGCTCCTGCTGGTCTTCGGGTTGGGTCATAAAGGGTTTTGCCTCCTTTTCGTTCGCTTCTGAACCACAGATAGTTTGCGCAGATAGCCTCGCTTCGTATACCGGCGATACGCCAAGAAGACGTGCGGGAGGGTCTATAGCCAGCGGGCTTTCACTGTACTATACTGTGTAGGAATGGAACCGGATTAAGGAGAGAACGATGAGATGAACAACAATGAAGCGTTACTGGTGAATGAATATCGCGGGGGGTTGCTGGAATGCGCCCACTATGGTCATATCTGTATCATTGATGAACAAGCAAGGATCGCCGGGCGGGCTGGGAATCCCCATGCTACTGTATTTACCCGCTCTTCGGCTAAACCGATTCAGGCGCTTCCGGGCATCCGCGCTGGGATCATAGGGGCTTATGGATTAACGGACGAGGAGATCGCCATCATGACCGCTTCTCACCGGGCCGAGGAGGTGCATGTTGGTACGCTGGAGAGCCTGTTGAGTAAGACGGGACTCGCCGAGGAGAGGCTGGTATGCGCCCCAAGCCTTCCGCTGGACGAGACGGCCAAGGAGCGGCTGCTGCGTCAGGGTGGAGCACATCGCCGGATTTATCATAATTGCTCGGGTAAACATTTAGGCGTTCTGGCCTACTGCAAAATGATGGGATATCCGCTGGACAGCTATAATCACCCCGATCACCCGGTCCAACGTGAAATTTTGGCGACACTGGCCGGCTTGGCTGGGATTCCCGAGGCCCAGATCTCGCTGGGAACGGATGGCTGCGGCTTCCCTGTTTTTGCGCTGCCGTTATCCGCTTTGGCGACCGCCTATTTGAAGCTGGCTTGTCCGGATCTAATTGGGGATACGGCTACAGCCGAGGCGGCCAAGGTCATTACCGAAGCGATGAATCGCCATCCCCTGCTTGTAGCTGGCACCGGACGTATCGACTCCATCTTGCTGAGCGACCCGAATATCGTCGCCAAAGGCGGGTTCAAAGGGGTTTACGCGTTTGCTTTGCGTCGCGAGCGCGTAGGTGTGACGTTTAAGATTCAGGATGGTTCCGAAGAGGAGTGGGGAATGATCGCGTTGTCCGTGCTGGAGCAGTTAGGGTACGAAAACGAGGAAACGCTGCGAAAGTTGCGCGAAGCGTTCCCGTCTTCGATCTTGAACGATGAGGGCTGGCAGGTAGGTCAAGCTGAAACGGTCTTTCGGTTGGAACCTTAACCGACGCTCAGGCAGCATCGGCCTTAGGCTTTACCGCGTAGTCTCCCGAGCTCTTGGGCAAGGGCTTCGACTTCAGAGATGCTTAACCGCTCTTTGCTCATGACAATGTCATAAACATCGCGGATATCGTCATATTGGTTAACGTGGAACGCGGACGCCGACATCGCCGCTCCTGAGGCCATTTTCAGCTTACTCTTGATTGCTTCGATCATGTATTCAATATTTTCTTGGTTTTTCGTGGATAGATCCATGCCTTATTCATCCTTCCGGTTTATGGGTTATTAACTATTGTATCATGAGGGATGCAGGTTCATGAAGTTTTGCGATCGGCCGTCCGGATGCGTTACAATCAGGGTACGGAATACCGGGAGGGAGCGTGTCAAGGTCATGCAGGAACAGGAAGAATGGCCGGCGGCGGGCTTGAACCGAAGGAAGCTGAGCGGCGTAGAACTGGAAGTTTTTTTTGCAGGCATTCGCGCCCGGCATATCCGTGATGTCGTTACTTTTCTATGTATCGGTACGGATCGGTCTACGGGAGACGCGTTAGGTCCGCTTGTAGGAACCAAGTTGACAGACTTGGGGTTTGGACAAGTGATCGGGACGCTTCGCGAGCCTTGTGACGCGACGAATCTGGAGCGGCGCATGGCCGAGATTCCCGAAGGTCGCGTAATCATCGCCATCGATGCCTGCCTAGGCATGTCGGATTCAGTTGGGTATTATCTGGTATCCGGCCAGCCGCTGCAACCGGCCCAATCCGTCGGGGCGAGCCTGCCGGAGGTAGGGCACTACAGCATCGCGGCCGTCGTCAACGTCAAAGGCCCAAAACCTTATTGGACGTTGCAGATGACCTCGCTTTACAAGGTCATGCAGATGGCCGATGAAATCGCGGGCGCCGCGGCTTCAGCGTTTGGGTGATTCGATGCCGATTTCCTTCAATGAGCTGCTTCGTGATCCAAAGATGATTTTTTGAACAACCGGTTCAAATGAAGGTTCAAAAAATTAGGTTTGGAGCACCGAGAAGGTTGGATGAAGCTAGGGAGTGAGTAGCGGAGCGTAGATAGATCTACGTGAGCAACGGAAGTCCCGGGTGAATTCAAGATTCGAAGTCGATTTCCTTCAATGAGCTGCTTCGTGATCCAAAGATGATTTTTTGAACAACCTCTAAAATATGGATGAAAGTGGGTAGCGTTATGGACAAAATAACGGTCAACGGAACAACGATCGCCTATGAACAACAAGGACAGGGCGAAACGGTAGTTTTGCTGCACGGCTTCTGCGGCAGCTCCGCTTACTGGGAGAAAGTTCAGCCGCTGCTTGCCGAACAATATCAGGTCATTGCCCCTGACCTTCGGGGCCACGGGGCCACTGCTGCGCCGATGGGCGCGTATACGATCGATCAAATGGCGGACGATGTCGCCGGTCTCATGGAAGCCTTAGGCGTTTCCAAATATACGCTCTTGGGCCATTCAATGGGCGGTTATGCCGCTTTGTCATTGGCTCAGCGTTATACATCGCGCTTGAACGCTTTCGGATTGATCCATTCTACGGGATTCCCGGACAGCGAGGAAGCGAAGGAGAAACGGCTTCAGGCCGTTTCACAGATACGATCCGAAGGGATCACCCACTTTGTGGATAGTCTGGTACCTGGGCTGTTCTCTCCGGAAAATGTCACCAAGCTGGTACCTGAAGTGGATCGCGTGAAAGAAATTGGTTACAAAACGCCGCCTCAAGGAGCTACGGGGGCTGCGCTGGCGATGCGCGAGCGGCCCGATCGCCGGGACGTGATGGCGGATACGCCGCTGCCGCTGCTGCTAGTTGCCGGCGAAAGCGACGCCGTCGTACCGATGGCGCGGCTGTTTACCACCGAAGGCCCGAACGTCACGAAGGCCGTCATTAAGGGTGCAGGACACATGAGCATGTATGAAGCGCCTGAGCAGCTGGCTGCTGTCATCGCCGATTTTTTGCGCAGCGTGACGGAAGAGAAGCGAGAAGCGTGAAAAATAGCGTGATTGCACAACGTTTAGCCTCTTCAACGAAGTCGAATTGATGCCAAAGAACCGGAGCTTCCATCTGAACTCCGGTTTTCGGCTTTTATTTTGACCGATGGGGAGAGGGAGGGGCAAGGTCACGTGATGAAAGGGGGAGAACCATGCTGCGAAGGGATTACCTGGTCAGGATGATCGAGGAAATGACCGAAGTATTGGGGAAAGTGTTTATGCTGAAGCAGCAGAAAAAGAAGGTTGAGGCGTTATGGGCTCTCGACGAGCTGTTTAAAGGGCAGTTTCGCTTGAGTTCTCAGCTGCTGGAGAACCTGTCCGCTAAAGACATTGTGCGTCTGTTTCAGACCGGCGGCGAGGTGGAGGCGGACAAGCTGCAGAGCTTGGCCCGGCTGCTCAAAGAAGAGGGCGATGTGTACGAGACCTCCGGCGAATCGGATGAAGGAGCTTCGCGATGGCTAAAATCACTGCATCTGTACTTGACTGCCGCGCTGCATGGTGCGGAGCGCTCCCTCTGGGACATCTCCGCCGCCATTTCCGAGCTGCAATCTCTACTTAAATCCTATCGGCTGCCGCCAGATACCGAATGGCTTGTGCTGCACTGGGAGGAAACCGAAGGCAGGTTCGACCAGGCCGAGAATGCCCTCTATCGTTTGTTGGAGGAGGGCCATGCGACTAAAGAGGACGCGGCTGGATTCTATGAGAGGCTGCTGACACTTTCGCCCGATACCCTTTCGGCCGGCGGTTTGCCGATCGAGGAAGTCGAGGAGGGGCTTGCGGAAGTGAAGGTTCGTTTTTAAATCATAACTACTCCTATGCAGAAAGGCAGCTGTTAAACGAAATGGAATCACTGCACAAACTCGCGAACGAACTGGCGCAACAGGGTACCCTCATCACGGCAACGATCAGTGGCCGCCGCAAAACGGGAGAAACGGACTATAGCAAGGTGCAGATCAAGCCGGTCGAAATCAAAAAAAGCCTGCACTATCAATTTGCTTACCATTATTCGAACAAGGTGCTGCATCAGAATATTCCGTCCACTGCATTAGCGGACGAGTTAACGAAGCTGTTTGAGGAGACGTTCCGACAAGGGCTGATTTGTACGGCGGACGCCGATTATCAGGTGTTGATCAGCAAGAAGTTTAAGGTGACGATCCTGAAAAAAGCGCCGTCTCGCAAACCGCTGGGGACGTTGACCCATAACCGGAAGAAGCAGTACGTGCTGGAGGAAGGAACCGCAGTTCCGTTTCTGGTGGAACTTGGCATTATGAATGCGGAAGGTAAGGTACTCGCCAAAAAATACGATAAATTCAAGCAGATCAATCGTTTTCTCGAAATGGTTCAGGACGTTCTTCCTCATTTGCCGGAGGGCCGCCCGCTGACCATTGTCGATTTTGGCTGCGGCAAGTCCTATTTGACGTTTGCGTTGTATCATTACTTGGCGGTGCAGCAACAAAGAAAACTGAATGTGGTCGGACTTGACTTGAAGGCGGACGTCATCGAGCATTGCAGCGGGCTAGCTCGCAAGCTGAAGTATGACGATTTACGGTTCCTCGTCGGCGATATTGCCGATTACGACGAACTTAGCGCAGTCGACATGGTAGTTACGCTCCATGCCTGCGACACGGCAACCGATGCCGCGCTGGAGAAAGCAGTCCGCTGGGGCGCTTCGGTCATTTTATCCGTTCCGTGCTGTCAGCATGAGCTGTTTAACCAGGTGCAAAACGAGGTATTGCAGCCGCTGCTGGGACATGGCATCCTGAAGGAGCGTTTTTCCGCGCTTGCAACCGATGCGATTCGGGCCAAGCTGCTGGATGTGATGGGCTACAAAACACAGCTGCTGGAGTTCATCGATATGGAGCATACGCCGAAAAACATCCTGATCCGTGCCGTCAAATCGGCCGGCGGGAATAGGGCGGAGCTCTGGCGGGAGTATACGGGGTTCCGCGATTTTTTACGCGTCGATCCATACCTGGAGCGGGCCTGCCGCGACCTGCTGCCGTTGGCGACAGGGGAGGAAAAATGATATAGAGTAAACCGGTCGGGGGGATGCCTGACCGGTTTTTTTTGGCGTTAGCCGGTGGGGATCGCCGACGTGGAGCTCTAGAGGGGGATGAACTGCAAAAATGCAGTTATTATCGGGCGATGGAGCTTGAAACGAGGCTTGAACTGCAAAAATACAGTTTATTTTGCGCGATCACAAAGAAATCGCTCTTTTTATCGGAAATAGACTGCACTTTTGCAGTTGTTTTCGAAAAATGACCCCCAAAACCGGGAAATAACTGTACTTTTACATTTGCTTAAGCGTGCTGCTCGTAACCTCAGAGAATACCCTGCCTTAAACTTGCCAATGAATGGAGTAAAGTGGCTTGTTCGAAGAGGAAAGGTGGAGTGGAGGTGGTGAAGCAGCAGTGGACTTGGGGAGTAACGGTGGCGGTTTGGCTGAGCGCCGTATGGGTTTGCTTGAATCAGGGTCTGTATTGGACGGATCGTCCGGGAGCCCTGCTGCTGGTCTCCGGCTCGCTGGCCGCCGGAGCGGTGGCTGCGGGAGGATGGGCGATCACGCGAGGGGGAGGCTGCAGCGCAAAGGCAAGCCTTAAACTTCAGTCAGTTGCCGGCTCATTAGGGGCGGAGCCGGCGGCTCGATATGCCCTGGCATTGTCCGTCGGCCCTATGGTCATCGCGGCGTCATACGGAGTGCGGCTCGCCGCAGGTCCGCTGTCCGTTCAGTCCACGCTGGAGGCGATACGGCTGTGGGCATTTCTAGGTGGATTTGGTGCGGTGTCAGCTTCGTTGGCGGCGATCTCCCTGCGCGGCCGCCTCGCTCTGGAGGCGGGCTGGCTGCTGATCGGCAGCCTGTTAACCCTCACCGCGCTAGCCGCCGTTTACGGCGTGCTGCCGTTGCCGGGAGCGATTTTACGCACCGCAGATCCGGCCGTTTCGGCGACCGGTGCCCGGCTCGGCGGGCTGCTCCAGTACCCGAACGCCTTCGGCGCGGTGATGGCGGCGTTCCTGCTGGAGCGGCTGATGCGGCTTGCGAGGATGGAGCGGGCCGCTTTTACGCGCGAAGGCGGCTGGCGCGGCCAGCGGGCGGGGGCCCTCGCCCTGCTGTTTGCCCTTGGCCTCCTGCTGAGCGAGTCGCGCGGGGCGCTCGCCGCCGCGTTGGCCGGCTGGGCCGCAGGCCTCGCGCTGCTGCGCGGCCCCGAGCGGCGGCGCTCCGCCCGTCCCTTATTCCCATCTGACGCTG
>NZ_WNZY01000019.1 GCF_009725205.1 Paenibacillus timonensis
AAGACAACAAAGTAAGATCGTCGGCCAGGAATAACCTCTCCTGGCTGACGATTTTTCAAAAAACGAGGGTTTTTAAATGGAAAGCTGTCCCTTAGAGTAGTTTTTCAACTACTTTTGGGACAGCCCCGTCGTCATAACTAAGCTGCCATTCGATGCCATACTTGTCCTTCAAATTGCCGTAACAAGGACTCCAGAAGGTCTCCTGCAATTCCATTTGAACCGAACCGCCTTCCTTGAGCCGTTCAAATGCGGAGGTGATCTCCTCCCGGTTTGGGCTGACCAGCGCCAAACTGATATGGGTTCCAACGGTATAGGGGGAACCTGGGAACACGTCGGAGAACATCAGGTTGCTGCCGCTAACCTTAAGGTTGGCATGCATGACGCGGTCCTTCGCTTCTTCGGGAAGCGTATAATCCGGCTCGGCGGAATGCACTTCGCCGTAGGTGAGAATTTGCGGCCGCTCCACGCCGAATGCCTGGGCATAAAATTCAACCGCCTCACGACAGTTCCCATCAAAATACAAATAAGCGTCAATAGGCATGATCTCTTCCTCCTCGTCATATCTTGTCCTACACGGGTGACTCCTTCACCAGCTTAACCAGAATGGGTCGTACCCAATCCATCGAGTGAATCAGATCTAAAGAAAAGTTTCAATTTCAACAAACAGCCCCAACTGCAAAAGAGCATCCCATGATCTGCCAAATCCCGATTCCGAAAGGATGAACTGTTGCCGTAAAAGTTTATGGGAAAGAACAGAAGATCTGGCCAACCCTGTCCAGGTCTTGCTTGTTATTCGGTGACTTGCAGCGTTAATACCGTTTCAGCCACTTCTACACCATTCACCAACAATACGATGCGGTGTTCTCCGGGGTAATGACGGCGGGTCGACAGGTCTGCCCAACTGTGCTTCCTTGCACCGCCGATCCGCGAACCGCCAGGGATAGTTTTGTCCGATAGCAGGAACAGCTTACGCGAGGTTCGACCGCCGGCTTTGACGAAATCGATGCCGTATTCGATACGCACCTTAGCCGGTTCACCTTCGCGGATCGTCAACTCGTAGCGAAGCTCGCTACTGTCGCCGATATGCAGTACGGTCGGCACGATCTCAAGCGCCGCCGTGGTCGTGAGCGGATGGCCGTCCTCGACGGCCGCGTAGCCGAACAGCTCTAGCGCTTCAGGTCCGCCGCGGCGGATCAAGGTGCGGCAGCCGTGGCGCACAATCCAATCGGTGTGCGGGTGGGTACCCTTCCAACGCCGAGTGAGCTCCAAGACAAATTCCGGATGGTCCTTGGCAATATCGTTCAGGTTGTTGGCTACGCTCTTGCGGACGTACAAGCTGGGATCGGCCTTTAGCCGCTCAAGAATCGGAACGATTGGCGCAGGGTCACGTTTGAACATCGGCAGCGCTTGACCCCAAGGGAGGCGCGGCCTGCAGCCTTCGCTCGCCAAGCGGCGAACGTGCTCATTGACGTGTTCCGCCCATGTCGCCATCTGACGCATCATCCGTTCCGGATCGCGTTCGATAAACGAACGAACGGCGAACTCGGCGGACGACCTCGGCGTAAAGCGCTCGAGCGCCTGCATGGCAAGCGGCCAGTCCGCTTCGGCATTGCCAAACACCTCAACGAAGTCAGGGAAGAACAAGTAAGGGAACCCAACGCAGGTTTCGTCAATGGCGTACAGGACTTCCAACGCCTCCGTAAAGCTTGGCGGAAGCCATGCACCCAGTTTCAATGTAATTTGCCGCATACGAGCTTTGAGTTCCAGCTTGTCCCAGGTTTCGTCCATCACTGCGGCGACAAATGTATCCGCGTCGAACGCCGGGTAGGCGCCCTTCACTTTGCCGCCGAAGCCGCGTAGAAATGCTTCGTTATACATCGATTTTAACGTATCGGCCATGTCTCTTCTCCGTTCCATGCCAAACTGTGATCGAGAGATTTAGGGTTCTATTTTACTATGACGGTTTTATTCAGCGCAAACACCGGAGAAACACGGCGTTAATCCTATTCTACTATAATCTAAACATTCGTAGGGGAGGGGGCAAAAGGATGAACAAATCGAAGATACGTGCCTGGATCCTGTACGATTGGGCGAATTCGGCTTACGCCACCACGGTGTTGGCGGCGGTACTTCCTATCTTT
Source organism: Paenibacillus timonensis (assembly GCF_009725205.1). Taxonomy (GTDB): domain Bacteria; phylum Bacillota; class Bacilli; order Paenibacillales; family Paenibacillaceae; genus Fontibacillus; species Fontibacillus rhizolycopersici. The sequence continues at coordinate 2,142 of NZ_WNZY01000019.1, forward strand.
TACGCTGGCGTGGCGGCGCAAGGCTTAAGCGAAAGCACCGCGGCGTCTTATTTAGCCTACACGCATGCCATCGGCATGGCGTTGGTGGCGCTCATCTCGCCATTGTTGGGATCCATCGCGGACTTATCGGGGCGAAAAACGTCGTTCCTATCCTGGTTTGCCCTGCTAGGCATCGCCGGGACAACCGGATTCGCGCTCGTCGGACCGGGAGATTGGCTGCTCGCCTCGGCGTTGCTTGTCATCACGACGGTTGGATTCTCTGGAAGTCTGACGTTTTACGACTCGATGCTCCCTGATCTGGTACCTTCCCGGGATCGGGATGGCGTTTCGGCTAAAGGTTATGCAGCAGGGTATGTCGGCGGAGGGATTCTGCTGGCTATCAACCTCTTGATGATTCAGCAGCCGCAGTGGTTTGACCTAAGGGATGAACTGGCGGGAACTCGGCTTTCTTTTCTCAGCGTAGGCCTTTGGTGGCTAGTTTTCTCGTTGCCGATCATGCGCAAGGTGCCGAATTTATCCAAGCAAGTGTCCGGGCTAACCACGGGGGGATATGTACGGGCTGCCGGTCAGCGAATCGGCGGTACGTTCCGGGACATCCGGCGCTATCCGCAACTATTTCGAATGATCGCTGCATTCTGGTTCTACAACGACGGGATCAACACGATCATCCTGATGGCTACCATCTATGGAACGACGCTTGGAATCGGTACCAGCGATCTGATCTTGGCTCTGCTCATTACGCAATTCGTCGGGTTCCCCAGCACCATTCTGCTTGGCAAATCGGCTACGCGCCTTGGTCCTAAGCGGATGCTGATCGCCTCGTTAGGTATCTATGTGCTGATCGTTCTCTTGGGTTTTGGGATGAGTAGCGCCCTGCATTTTTACATTCTGGCCATAATGGTTGGGTTGGTCCAAGGGGGAAGTCAATCGATTTCCCGTTCGATCCTTAGCGATCTGATGCCGCCGAACCGGACGGGGGAATTTTTTGGTTTCGTCAACATTACGAGTAAATTCTCTTCGATCTTTGGACCGTTTGCATTCGGACTCATCGGACAATGGACAGGCAATCCGCGTCTAGGGATTCTATCGCTGCTGCTGTTCTTCGCTTTAGGCATCGCCGTCGTGGCGAAGCTGAACCTTGTCCAAGGCAGGGCAGACGCCTTGCGGGGAGCCGGCGGTGGTCCCGATGCCGGAGCGCAGCCGCCGGTGACGGCCTAGACCTTAACCGGTTGACGGCGACTCCAGATGGGCTCCGCGTATCGATTGACTAAATTGCTGACGCATTCTTTTCCCGTATCATAAGAGCGATCCCCTAACGTTTGCCGGAACTGTTCTCGTTTCCGCACGGCTGCTTCGGGGATTTCTTCATTTAGCCATTCCGCCAGGGCTCCGAGAACTCGTTCGCCGTCCGCGAGCGCCTGTTCCCAAAGCTCCCACACGCTTTCCGTTCTGACTTCGGATAAGACGGCGGAATGCCGCCACCTCGCATACCGTTCGTTCAGATAATCCGGAGTGGAAGGGATCGAAACAGACGGGGCGGGCGGATAAAATAAGCCACGGATCGGTCTCGGCGTCAACCGCTTCTTCCAGCCCTTCGGATCGTTCAGCAGACGGAATGCGAGTCGCATGTCACGATAGGCCGCTTGCCAGCTGGTGAATGGCAGGTTATCCATCTCGGGGTAATGGGCGAGACAAGTCTCGTGGAGGACCCGGCGAATATGCAGGGGCAACCCGGCTTCGAGATCGATTTCTTTCCAACTGGGATGACGCGAAACGTCCAATTGCTTTAGCTTCCACAGGAATGCAGCGTCCAAGGCAATTTCGAAGCGCTGATGGTCCAGCCCTTTGTAACCGGCACTCCAATTAATGTAAGGGTGTAGATTACGGTCGAGAAGGTGGTGGGTGAGAAAACCGAGGAAATACAGCAAGGCATCCGAGCGATCGGGTTCGGGGAGCGTGAGGCTATGTGCGAAAACATCAACTAAAACAGATCCGCAGCTTCGACTGTGCATGAGGTTGCCGAGTCGAAATGCTTGACTGGGGCTACTCCTGGACAAAAAGCCATGGAAAAGTAGAACATCCGGCCCCTGGCAGCCAACATGATAGAGCTTGCGTAGAGCCGGAAGCCCGCGTAATAATGGTAAACGTTCTTGAAAATCGGTCGCAAGCCGTTCTCCATACTCCAAATGCATCCATAAGGCCGGCATGGGAATTCCTCCTGCTGTAGTTCGCCCGCCAAGACGGAGAGCGAAGTTCTTAAGACCAGCATAAGGAGCGTTTGTTAGAGGAGCGTGAAAAGAGATCCGGGATCGTGTTAAGATTTATGGCGCGCTTTCACTATACGTAACGCATAAGCAATCAGGACGAGACCCACGAGAAGGTTCAAACCTGTCGTCATCAGTGGTGGAATGTATGCATTCGCCAGACTTCCGATCCATGCGATCAGGTTCAAAAAGCCGAAGGTAGCTAGCAAAGCGCCCATCGCAAACCAGATTAGCTGTGAGCCACTTAGATCCAAACCTGGCTCGACGATTTTGGAGCCGAACACCCCCGCCCAGAACAGGATCGTTAATGGGTTGGAGGCGGTGAGCAAAATGGCGTAGACCCCATAATTCCCGTCAAGACCGAGCCACGGCGGGCTAAGGAGCAGCGGCACCTCCATCTCCATCGGAATCGCGCTGAGCATCGTAATGACCCCGAATAAACCCACGACGACCGCACTACACCCATTCAGCATCGATCGAACGCCCTCTCTGTCGAGCAGGGTGGAGACCCCCAGCAACGCTGCCCCCATAAACATCGCGTCCACCAGGGTGACCCCGAGAACGCCAGTCGCGGCCGCACCGTATCCATGCTGAGAACCGGTTTGAAAAATAAACAGGCAGACCGGGCCAACGGCCAACTGCAGCAGCATCCCGAATTTGAAACCGCGCAGGACCAGGCTTGTGCTTCCTCTCATAGGTTGATGTTTTCCTTCATGGTGGAAAGGGAAATCATAGTGTTGCTCTTCACAACACCGGGAAGCTGCTTCAACGTGTCGGACAAAAAACGCTCCAGTTGTGTGGTATCTTCGACGAGCACCTTAAGCAAATAATCGTATTCACCGGCAAGGTGATGACATTCCAGGACCGGTTCACAGGCGACGATCCTAGTGCGGAAGTTGTCTATATGCTTGGTATGCTCAATGCCGACAAACACGAAGGCGAGTAGCTTGTGGCCGGTTTTCCCCCGGTTGATCTTCACCGTATAGGCCTCGATGACCCCGGCTTCCTCCAGCTTGCGTATGCGCTCGGATACGGCGGGGACGGACAACCCGACTCGCTTGCCAATGTCAGAGGCGGTCATGCGGCTGTTTTGCTTGAGGGATTCAAGAATTCGTTGATCGGTCACGTCCATGGGGATCTCTTCTCTCCTGGTTGATATTTTACCTTTATTGTAGGAAAAGAGTTTAAGAATGTAAATAAGTATTGGAGAATGCGTTAATTAATTAACTAATATAACTTAGAACATAAATATTTGAAGATAGAAGGACTAGGAAACCGTTTCAGAAAAAACATTTTAAACCGATCTGGGCCTGTCACCCACGCAACGGAAGTGCTAGGATAATTTTCATAAGGGAAACATGGATATCAAAGGAGTGGGATCAATGGCAGGGACCAAAACGAATGCCATACGGATGTTGGAGAAATCCAAAACGCCATACCATATCTTCGCGTACGAGGTCGAGGACGGGCAAATTCACGGGACAGCTGTGGCGGAGAAGATTGGCAAGCCGATGGAGAAGGTGTACAAGACGCTGGTGGCTCATCAAGGCCCAGCGTTATTCGTGTTTATAATTCCGGTAGCCGAAGAGCTTGACTTGAAGAAGGCAGCCAAAGCAGCCGGGGTCAAAAAAATCGAGATGCTCCCGCTCAAGGATTTGCTGCAGCACACCGGATATGTCCGAGGCGGCTGCTCTCCGGTCGGTATGAAGAAATTGTTCCCGACCTGGATCGACAGTCAAGCCGAAAGCTTGGATACGATTCTCGTATCTGCCGGAAGAATCGGCTTGCAGATGGAACTAACGCCTCAGCATCTTGCCGCGCAAGTCAGGGGAAAGTTCGCCTCGCTGGTCCGTGAAAGCGCGGACGAAGGGGAGATGGAGGAAGAAGGGATTCGTTGGTTTTGACGTCCCCCTAACAATCACCATCTATACTGGAGGTAAAAACCAACAGAAAGATGGATGATCTGATGGGCATTCATGCTTATTTTCGCTCCTTAAATGAACTGGAACGCATCTATCGCTGTCCCGGAAGGTTTAAATTCGAAGAACATAGCGTGGCGGCGCACTCCTGGAAAGTCGTGCAGTACGCGAAAACTTTAGCCGATATCGAAGAACAACATGGCGTTGTTATCGACTGGAAGAAGTTGTATGAAATTACGAGCAGTCATGATTACGGCGAGATCTTTATTGGGGATATCAAGACGCCGGTCAAGCACGCATCGATCGAGCTGCGGAACTTGATCCAGCAGGTTGAAGAGGGCATGGTCCACAATTTCATCGATGAGCATATCCCCGAAGCGTTTAAAGCGATCTTCCGCAACCAGCTTCGCGAAGGGAAGGACCATACCGTCGAAGGGCTCATTCTCGAGGTCGCCGACAAGATGGATCAGGTCTACGAGGCGTTTGCCGAACTGCAGCGGGGGAATACAGAGAAGGAATTCGTCAAGATGTACCGCGATGCGTTGGTTAAAATCAAAAATATCCGTCTTCATTGCGTCGACTACTTCCTACGTGAAATTCTAACGGACATGGTCAACGAGGGGACGAGCTCGCCGATCGACATCAGGCGGATTACGCAGGAAGCGTTGGAACACGGAGAAGGCGCTTGAACTGGGAGATGAAGAAGAAGCCCATTCCAGAGCATTGGAATGGGCTTCTTTGTGCTTCAAGGATAAGCGAATCGTTACAGCTCGGCGACGATTTTGCCGCGGACATGGCGCTGGGATAGGCGAATCAAGGCGTCCGGTACTTGCTCCAGTTGAATCACTTCTTGGACCAAAGAGTCGACTTTGTTCTGCTGCAGCAGAGCCATAAATTCGCCAGCCATGACAGCGAGATCTTCCTCGGCTTTCCGACTCCCTGAGCCATAAGCACCGGCAATCATCAGCTTATGCAGCGTAAACGATTTGCTGGACGGCTGGAAATCGGCCACTGTCTCCGGTGCGCCGGCAATGCAGGCCAGTTGCCCGCCGAAGGCCAGGGTGTCTAAGTCCAGCTGGGCCGTTGCTCGGTTCAACGAGTTGATGATCAAATCCACGCCAACCCCGTTCGTGATAGCCATGACGCGTTCCTGAACGTTATCCGAGTTATAGTCGATGACCTCATCCGCGCCAAGGCTTCGGACGTAGTCCGCATTCTGCGGCGAAGCCGTTGCGAGGATGGGAGAGGCACCGTAGAGCTTGGCAAGTTGAATGGCATATCCTCCAACCCCACCGGCTCCGGCATGGACAAGGAGGGATTGCCCCGAACGGATATTCATTTTGCGCGTCAAAATCTGGTAGGCCGTTAGTCCGGCGCAAGGAAACGCCGCTGCGTCCGTAAAGGATACGCCGTCCGGGATCGCCGCCACCGTATGAGCGACGGTGACGGTGTATTCGGCGAACCCGCCAGGCCGGGTGAAATCGGCCATGTAGGCAACCCGGTCGCCCGTCTTCCAGGTAGTGACGCCTTCGCCAACAGCATCAACGACACCCGCAACGTCGATCCCAAGCACGAACGGATACACCCAAGCTGGATTCCCGTTTGGCGATACTTTGTAATCGATCGGATTCAAGCCGGCGGCATGAACGCGAACCCGAATTTCGCCAGGGCCAGGCACGGGCATAGGCAACTCGGCGATTTCAAGCGTATCAGGTTTTCCCGGTTTCGGGAGGATAAGTGCTTTCATCTGTATCTCCTTTTCGTTCCTTGGATTTTCGAGTTAGTTGCTTTTTTTATCATAGCATAGACCATTTACATATTCGATGAACCGCTTGGCCGCTGGCGAAACGTAGCGATCTTTTCGCCACCTCTTCGTTTAAAGATGGGGAGCGATGTTCAATCGGAATACTTCGGTCGGAGGGCGGTCTCTTTTGCGCTTATCATCGGTCAGAACGACGACGGTCTCCAGGCTTGGGATCACGTAGATGAATTGTCCTCCGTAGCCGCGGGCATAGAAAAACTCAAAAGACGACTCCCGCTCCCCCGTGTATACGTCCGTCCACCAATGCCAGGCATAGCAGCCGCGATGGGGGGCTTCGACGTCAATCGCGGGATGGACGGACTCCTTCAGGCGTTCCTGGCTGATCAGTTGTCGTCCGTTCCAGGCGCCTTGCTGTAAATACAATAAACCGAACTTCATCATATCCGTTGGCCGGAGCCATAATCCGAATCCGCCGGTATGAATTCCCTGCGGGTCTTGCTCCCAGCGGTAGGTTACGATGCCGAGCGGGCCGAACAGGTTCTCTTCGGCAAAACGGGCTGTCGGCATGCCGGCTGCTTGGACCAAGATTGCCGATAGGAGCTGGGAGCCGCCCGAGTTGTATTCCATCCGGTCGCCGGGGCGATCGGCCATCGGCTGTTCCAGGGCGAACCGGACCCAATCGCGGGAGCGGGTCATCCGTGGAAACGAGTTATGCTCGCCGAATTCTGTCCAATTCCACCCTCCCGACATGGTGAGGAGATGCCGCAGGGTGATCTCCCGCTTCCGTTCGTCGGAGTCCGCATTCAATGAGGGGAAGAAGGTGCGGATTTGCGTATCGGGTGGAGGCAGCAGACCGCGGTCGAAGGCGATGCAGATCAAGGCTGATAGGAAGCTTTTTGTGCAGGAATTGGTTTTGGCGATTTGGTCAGCCACTTGCGTGTTACGATAATGCTCGAGGACAAGCTGGCCTTCCCGGTTGATGAGACAGCTTCGTAATTGAAGCGGCTGAATGGCCGCAGAAATGGCAGAGAGATTCATCGCTTAGATGTCCTTTCTAGTGTCGTGGGGCCCAAAGGATAATCGATACGCCGATCAAACAGATTGCGGCGCCAAGCCAATCGTAGAGGTCGGGCGTCTTCTTGTCTACCCACCAGCCCCATAATATCGCGAGCGCGATGAAGACGCCCCCGTAGGCTGCATATACGCGACCGAAAGAAGGGAACTTTTGCAGGGTCGGAACGATGCCGTAGACGATGAGGATCAACCCGCCAGTGATGCCATACCAGAGCGGCCTGGATTCCCGGAGCCAGAGCCAGATCAAATAGCCGCCGCCGATTTCGGCGAGTCCGGCGACAAGAAACAAGAGAATCGCGAGGAGCATGATGAAGCCAATCCTTTCGCTCTATTTTTACCCATGATTGTACCATGGATCCGTAAAGATGAAACCTTGATGAAGACTATGGCGTCTTCGCGCGAATGCGTTATAATCGATCTAAGGTGAATATTCAAATTTAAACTATCAAATCTACAATTAAAGGAGTGGATCCGGATGGAAAGAGTCCAATCGGAAACGCAATTCGAACAATTGATTCAAAGAGACCAGTATACGGTCATTAAATTCGATACAACCTGGTGCCCGGACTGCAAGAACCTCGATCGGTTTATTGGAGATATCATCGCCGAGCATACGGACAAGGAGTTCTACGCGATGGATGCCGAGGAATTCCAGCCGTTGGCCGAAGCTAACGAGGTGCGGGGCATTCCGAGCCTGCTCGTCTATAAAAACGGGGAGAAGCTTGCCCATCTACACAGCAAATTCGCCAAAACGCCGGGGCAGATCCGCGAATACCTCGAGAGTTTGGCTTAATCCGGTAGGGGGGCGTTCATCGTCCGTCATGGGGAGAGGGGAACATGAAGTTTACGGAAATGACTTTGTGGTCGGGGCAACTGCAGGAGACAGAAGCCTTCTACACGGAAATCCTGGGGTTTGCCTTAATCGAGCAAGGACTGGAGCACTTCACGATTCAAGCCGGAACCACGCTGCTCACGTTTCGTTTGGCCCAGGAGAACGTCTCGCCGTTTTATCATTTTGCGCTGAACATACCGGAGAATAAATTTGTTGAAGCCAAGCAGTGGTTGGCGGCGAGAGTTCCATTGATCCGTGAACAGGGGGAAGATGAGGTGTTCTTTACCTCCTGGAACGCGCATGCGGTTTATTTTGAAGATCCGTCCGGTAACATTGTCGAATGGATTGCCCGGCATCATTTACCCAGCGGGATCAGCCACGATTTTACCGTCGATGACATCATGGGGGTTAGTGAAATCGGTATCGTTACATCCGAAGTCCTCCCCTTGGTTCGTCGTTTGAACGCGGCAGGGATACCGAATTGGAGAGGGGACGATGAGGGACTGACCCCAGTTGGCGATGAATATGGGCTGCTGATCGTCGTCAGGGACAGACGGGAATGGTATTTCTCCAACCGGAAAGCGGCCCATTTCTACCCGGTAGAACTGTCCGCAGTCGGGATCGGGCAATTGAAGTTTCGTGCGCAGGACGAGTTGTTGGTCACATCGTTCGGTTGAATTGAAGCGGATGCTTCATGTATCACGTTCATGGATGTTGTCCCTTGTTTTGTGGTATATTGCTTATATAATAAGCAGTTGAATTTTGGACAGGAGACACATGCATGAACGAGAATGGAAATAAGACGGACGATCGTAACTATACGAAGGGGCTTCCTCACGGAATTGCATTAACCTGGGGATTGATTCCGGAGCCTAAACGGGGGCCCAAACGGGAGCTAAGCATTCCGGAAATTGTCCGTACCGCAGTTGCACTTGCAGATAAGGACGGGCTCGCTGCCGTATCCATGAGCCGGGTCGCCGGAGCGCTGGGTTATACGGCCATGTCGCTGTATCGATATATTCCGAGTAAGGACGATCTGCTGTTGCTTATGCAGGAGGAGGTCGGCAATATTGCTCTCCCTGAGGAACAGGATCCGGAGGATTGGCGAGGGATGATGCGTACCTTCGTTTGGAGTACGGTGAAAGTATATAAGGAGCATCCCTGGTTTGCCGATCTCCCGATTTATGGAGCGCCAATCACACCCAACAGTTTACGGTTTGTCGATTGGGCATTGAAGGGAATGCGAGACTTCCCTACTAGCGGGTATGTCAAAATGTCAATCATCCTTCTCCTGAGCAGTTATGCGCGCGCATGCGGAATCCTGCAACGCGACATGGACCGGGCCTTCAGTTCGGGGACTAGCCTGGGTGAATTTAGCGGTAATAGCTACAGCGCTGCTTTGAAGGAGCTCGTCACCCCGGAACAGTTTCCGTATTTGCATCCATTAATTATGTCGGGAGAATATACCGGAGAAGATGAAGCTGAGGGCGACGTGGGGAATGACATTGAATTCGGTCTGGAGCGCATTCTTGACGGGATCGAGCATTATTTGAGCGCTGCGAAAAAATAAACAAGCAGGGAAAACGAAGCGATTCGTGATTCCCTGCTTTTTTTATTGCGCTTTTTGCCGGATGATGGTTGCGTTTATCGTTGTCCTGACCGCCTTTGAAACACGACGCGACACCAGACGAAAGCACCGGCGATGAGGATCAGGCACCACCCGACTGCCCACCAAGCATTGTCACCGAGCGGGACGTTAGTGAGCAACCCGCGGATCGTTTCGATCGCCGGGGTGATCGGCTGGTGAGCCGCGAATCCCTGCAGCCATCGCGGCATTGATTGCGTGGGCACGAAAGCGCTGGATAGATAGGGGAGGAACAGCAGGATGAACCCGTAACCGCTTGCGGCCGAGGCGCTCCCGGCGATGAGGCCGATGGCTGCGAATAACCAGGTGATGGCCAGGATAAACAAGATGATCATGCCCATAGCCCCTAGCCATTCCCAGAAACCGGCGGCAGGGCTGAAACCGACTAGCAAAGCAACGCCAATCACGATCACTGTGGCGATAAGATTGCGGAACAAGCTGGCTACGACATGGCCGGTTATTACGCCCAGGCTTTGAATCGGCATGGTGCGAAATCGCTCGATCACACCGTTGGAAAGGTCCTCGGCGACTTTCACCGCAGTCCCTGAAGCACCAAATCCGGCACACAGCAGGATGATCCCGGGAACCACATACTCAACGTAATTGCCGGAGGGGTCAAGGGCACCGCCGAAAACATAGGTGAACAGCAGCATCAGCATCACCGGGAGCACGATCGCCATGACCATGGCATCCACATCTCTTAGACTATGGCGGATGCCGCGGCCGATGAATACCCAATTGGTCATCCAGGACGAAGGCACTTTGGCTGAAAATGGGGCTTCCATTAAACGGATACCTCCTTATCGCCGGAAGTCAGAGAAATGAACACCTCATCCATCGTCGGACGCTGAATGCTGACACGTACATCCGCGGGCACCTGGGATTGAAGATCATTTAAGATCCCCAACAAATCACGGAGGGTGCCGTCCGTCGGCACCCGGGATAGCAACTGATCATCGGCGTCCCGGAGTTCGACCCGATCGCTGCGGACTTGAGCTTTCAATTGCTCCGCCGTACCGGTCGCAACGATTCGTCCATCCTTGAGAACAGCGATCGTATCGGCCAATTGATCCGCTTCCTCCAAATATTGCGTTGTTAGAAAAATCGTATGACCCTGCCGCGCTAATTCCGTGATGCTACCCCAGAGTACGCGGCGGCTCAGCGTGTCAAGACCGGTTGTCGGTTCGTCCAGGAACAGTACCGGGCGGTTGACGATCAGGCTGATCGCAAGATCAAGACGGCGACGCATGCCGCCGGAATAGGTCTTGACCCGTTTTCGGGCCGCATCGGTCAAGTCGAATTGTTCTAATAGCTCTGCAGCGCGCAAACGTGCCGCTTTGGAGGTTAGGCCTGAAAGGCGGCCCATCATCACTAAATTTTCCTCCCCGCTCAGCACTTCATCGACCGCGGTAAATTGTCCGGTAAGGCTAATTGAACGTTTGACTTCGTTTGTTTGCGCGGTCACCTCGTACCCAGCAACCCGAACCGTTCCCGCATCGGGTGTGGTAAGGGTCGAGAGGATGCGGATTAGGGTTGTTTTACCGGCGCCATTGGGTCCCAGCAAGGCATAGACCGTGCCTTTTGACACAACAAGATCAACCCTGTTCAGCACGGTTTGGCTGCCGAAGCTTTTGTACAACCCGCTAATTTCTATCGCATGATTCATTCCAAGGACTCCTCTCTCCATTAACTGTATATATTGTAAACAGTATATGGTATAAGCATATGTGAAGTCAATACGAAACATTCATGGCATTGGCTAATTTTTTCGTTGTGCGACTAGAGAAATACTTCCTAAATCATACCTAGTGCTATTTTCCTGTTTTTTGAAACGAAGGGAATGCACTCTACACTAATAAGGTTGATCGGACGATAATCCATGGTGGAGTGGTACTTTTTTCCACAAAGGGACCGCTTTGAAGGACATCCTATCAAAGTGAGGAGACATGCGATGTAGAGAGATTGAACTAGAGAAATGGCGATAGGAGACGGTTGTGGAGCGCTACATAGTTAAACGACAATGAAGGAGAGAAATCATGGAGAGAGCGTTCGTGAGCAAACGCAAAGCCCGGATCTGGGCGCATTTATTGACCGCTATCATTTTATGGATCAGCAGCGTGCAAGTGATACCGGCACCGGAGGCGCGTGCAGCTGAGGGAAATTATTTACTCTCACTATATAGACCGGTCTACAGTTCTTCGTCGCTAGGCGGGAATACGCCGGATATGGCGGTGGATGGCAACGAGAATACCCGATGGGAAAGCGTATGGAAAAAAGATCCGCAATGGATGTACGTCGACTTAGGCGCCAGTGCTACGATATCGAAGATATCCGTCCATTGGGAGAACGCCTATGCCAGCGCTTTTGTGTTTGAGGTGTCCGACGATGAAGTTCATTGGGAGCCCGTCTATTCCACGACGGAAGGTATAGGTGGATGGACGGAGGTCGACGTGGATGTCAAAGCCCGTTATGTCCGTGTGTTAAGCACGAAACGGGCACAGGAAGCCTACGGCGTATCGATTTACGAATTTAACGTTTATGGCACCGGCGGTGTCAGCTTGCCTCCAAAGCCAGCTGCAGCAAATCTGGCGCTTGGCAAGCCGGTAACAGCCTCTTCGCTGGAAATCGATGAGCCTAGCAAATCGGCGGAAGATAAAGCCAAAATGGAAGAGAAAAACTATTTAGCGATCCATGCGACCGACGGCAGCAACGATACACGCTGGTCTTCAGTTTACAAGGACAACGAATGGATTTACGTCGACTTGGGTGAAACCCGGGAAATCGGCAGCGTATCCTTTAACTGGGAGACGGCTTACGGGCGCGCTTACGATATTCAGGTATCCGAGGATGCCAGCCACTGGACAACCGTATACCGCGAGTTAAACGGATCGGGCGGACGGGAAACCATCCCGGTCTACGCGAATGCCCGTTACGTGAAGATGGCCGGTCTCGGCCGCGGCTCCACAAACGGCTATTCGCTGTTTGAATTCGGCGTCTACGCTTACCGGGAAGGCGATCCGAAATCAACCTATGACATCCCGGAAATTCCGGTCGCTTCCGCCGTTCAGGTTGGCGCGGGCAGTTATGAAATCAACGATGTGACGATGCTGGAACCCAAAAATCCGAAGTATCGCACCTCTAACGTCGAAGCGCCGATTCCTTCGAATGACTGGTGGCAGTCGATTCTGATCACCAATTTAGGCGACGGTAACAGCCTGGTGACACTTCCGCTGAAGAATCGGTACACCAAGCAGGGGCTGAACATTTTGAACCCAGGAGCCGGGTATGCTTCCGCTGACGGAGGTTCGATGGACGCTGACGGCGAACCGGATTTGATCCTGTCGACGAATAACATCAACCCTGCCGAGCTTGTCACTAAGATCTCCGGATATGGCGATTACTCCGCCACGGTCATGATGAGCGACGACGATACGGCGAAAATGAGCACAACATTCGTCAAAGGCTCGCCGTTCCTCTACAACACGTTCGAGAATCCGGATGCGGCGATTTTGCAATCGCAGTACATCACCCGGCTGTATGATGATCACAACCAACCGATTCTGCTCAATGACGGCGATGTCCTGACGGCCGATCATATCGGGATCGAGGTAACCAACCAGGACAAGGCACCGCAGCCGCAAACCTTCGTGCGCCAGTACGGGGTGTTCGCACCAGAAGGCACGGTATTTATGAAGCTGGGCAACACGATCAAGATCAAGTTTGGCCCAGGAGGAAACTACCTCTCCCTGGCGGCGCTGCCGTCTGCGGACGAGCTGAGCGGCTACTATCAGCATGCCTATGCGTTCGTCACGGATACGCAAGTCGACTATCGTTACGATGAAGCGGCTTCGCTCGTAACGACGGACTTCCACTCGATCACGGAGCTGAAACGCCCGGGCTTCTCTTCAGAGACGTTCATGGCGCTGCTGCCGCATCAATGGAAGATCGCCACCACGCCTTTAACCGATCTGAGCTACCCTTCGATTCGCGGGCTGTTGAAGGTGAGCGAAGGGAATTCTTTTACGACCCAAGATCGTTTCTATGGCATCATTCCGCAGTTTGTTGAACCCGATGATCCGACCTATTCCCGGGCACAGATGATGGCGTATCTGGATCAACTGGATGCGGACGTAGTGGGCAACATCATGAGCGAAGACCCTTATTGGCAAGGCAAAAAGCTTCATCCATTGTCATTAGGTGTCTTGATCAGCGATCAGCTTGGCGATACGGAACGGAGAGATCATTATCTGTCCAAGCTGAAAGACATTTTGACGGACTGGTACACCTATTCGCCGGAAGAACGGCTGCACTCGTATTATTTCCATTACTCGGACGAGTGGGGGTCCATCTTCCCGTACGGCAGCGGCTTCGGCGTGAATACCGGCTTGACGGACCACCATTTCACCTATGGCTATTACATCTTTGCTTCCGCCGTGCTGGCGACGTACGATAAGCAGTTCCTCCAGGATTATCGCGAGATGGTGGAAGTGCTGATTCGAGATTATGCGAATCCGTCGAAGACGGACAGCCAGTTCCCTTGGCTCCGCAACTTTGACCCTTACGAAGGTCATTCCTGGGCGGGCGGCTATGCGGACAATCGCAGCGGGAACAACCAGGAAGCGGCCGGGGAAGCTCTGTTCAGCTGGGTCGGCGAATATATGTGGGGCCTGGTAACGGGCAATGACGCATATCGCGATACCGGCATTTGGGGCTTTACGACCGAGGAAAAAGCAGCAGAGCAGTATTGGTTCAATTATGATCACGACAATTGGGTAGAAGGCTACAAGCACGCTACCGTAGGTCATGTCTACGGAAGTGCCTATTTGTACGGCACGTATTTCTCCGGCGATCCGGAGCAGATATACGGCATTCACTGGCTCCCGCCTGCGGAATGGATGACGTATTATGGACGGGATCCGCAAAAAACAAACGAGCTGTATGCCGGATTGATCAAGGACCTTGGCGGCCAGCCGGAACGTTCGTGGCAGCATATCATCTGGCCATTCCAATCGATTGGCGATCCGGAAGGCGCGCTGGCGAAGTGGGATACCCGACAAATGCAACAGAACGAAGTATTCAACGCATATTGGTTCATTCACAGCATGGTGTCGACGGGAACCCGTTCCATGGAGATTTGGGCGGACGATCCGGCCGTTACCGTATATGAAAAAGACGGCGTCTACACGGCGCAAATCTGGAATCCGTCGGATAACGCCAAGACCGTGCATTTCTTCGGCGCGAATGGGCCATTGGGATCGGCAACGGTATATGCTAAAGCCCAAGTGAAAGTAAACCCGCTAGAAGAGACCGTGTTGGAAGGACCAGATCCTTCGCAAGGCGTGAAATATCTGGATCGCAGCGGATGGACGATCACGGCTTCGTCCAGCTCGGAAGGCGTTGAACGCTTGGTGGACGGCGACTTGTCGACCCGCTGGTCTTCGGGACGTTTGCAAGCTCCCGGCGACTGGCTGCAAATCGATTTGGGATCGGAGCAAACGTTTGACACCTTATTTATGAACTCCGGCACGAACTGGGGAGATTACGCGCATGGTTATGAGGTTTACGTCTCGGCTGACGGTGAAAGCTGGAACGATCCGGTGGCAACAGACACAGGTACATCGCCAAGCCTAGCCGTATCCTTAAATAAGCAGCAGGCCCGTTATGTGAAAATGGTGCTGACAGCGCCTGCGGACAGCTGGTGGTCGATTTCCGAGCTAAAGCTGGCCGAGTTCGGCGCTGCTGCGCCGCCTGTAACACCGCAACCGGCAGATGGCTCGTTGGATGATCGCTCCGGCTGGGTCGTAACCGCATCCTCCACCCAGGGGAAGGATGTAACGGTAAACATGTTGGACGGTAACCGCGACACGCTCTGGACGAACGGAAGAGAACAAGCAAGCGGCCAATGGGTGAAGGTGGATTTAGGCGCGGTCCATCGCTTCGATTCCATCGTGCTTGATCCGGGCAATGCGGGGGAAGTTTACCCGCGCTCGTATCGACTATATGTTTCAAACGATGGAGAGAACTGGGGGGATCCGGTCATCGGAGGCCCAGGACAGGCGGGCCGCTTGTCGGTCACTTTCCCGACGCAAACCGCCCGTTACCTGAAGCTGGTGCAAACCGGCGAAGCGAACCGGTGGTGGTCGATCGCCGAGCTCTATGTCAATGATTACGGCATCGGCAAGCAGAAAGAAGTGACGCCCGACAACTGGATCGTTACCTCCTCCTCCGGTGATATTGCGGGGGCGATCGTAGACGGCGTGGAAAGTTCCCGCTGGACGAGCGGCCGCGAACAAACCGGCGGTGAATGGTTCCAACTTGATTTGGGTATGGCGCAGCCGGTAGACCAAATGGTGATGGACAGCGCACACAGCCATGAGGATTACGCACATGGCTATGAAGTGTACGTATCGCTGGACGGTGAATCTTGGGGAAGTCCCGTCGCATCGGGGACGGGCAAAGGTCCGATTGTGACTGCTGCCTTCCCGTTGCAGACGGCTCGGTTCCTCAAAGTCGTACAGACGGGAAGCGATCCCCACTGGTGGTCGATTCATGAAGTGAAGGTATACACAGCAGATTCGACCCCATGGATTCCGGAACCGCAGGATGGGGAGGAAGTACTCTTGAATACGTTGGACCGCTCGGGCTGGACGGTTACGGCATCGACTTACGCCGATCTCTCGGCGCTGTTCGATGATAACTTAGGCAGCCGCTGGACCTCCGGCGCGGGGCAATCCCCGGACCAATGGATACAGATCGATCTAGGCGGCGAGCGGCATTTCAGCCGATTAAGTATGGATTCGGGAGGCAGCGATAACGATTATGCCCGCAGCTTCCAGGTACTCCTCTCAGAGGACGGCGAGAGCTGGACAACGGTCTCGGAGGACGTCGGAACAAGCAAGCAAATCGTGACGACATTCCCACAGCAATCCGCCCGGTACGTAAAGATCCTGCAAACTTCCACGACACCGGAGTGGTGGTGGTCGATTGCCGA
The DNA here is from genome assembly GCF_009725205.1 of Paenibacillus timonensis. Classification (GTDB taxonomy): domain Bacteria; phylum Bacillota; class Bacilli; order Paenibacillales; family Paenibacillaceae; genus Fontibacillus; species Fontibacillus rhizolycopersici. Next base: position 18,629 of record NZ_WNZY01000019.1, read on the forward strand.
AATAAATCTATATCGTTAAGAAGCGGCAAGATCAGATAGTTGAAAGCAGCTCCCGGACGGAATTTTCCGTTGCAGGGAGCTGCTTTTTAATTAAATAATTGGAGAACGGAAATTCTAAAATTATTCTTTACCAAACGTTCTCAATATAATAAACTCAAGATGAAAGGAGGGACCGCCCATTGGCCAGAGCCAAACAATTTGACGAGGATACGGTGTTGCTGAAAGCGATGAAGCTATTTTGGGAACAAGGCTATGAGAGAACGTCGATGCAGGATTTGGTCGAGCAAATGGGCGTTCATAAGCGCAGCATGTATGACACATTCGGCGATAAGCATTCTCTGTATGTCCGAGCGCTGAACCGGTATCAGGAAGTGATTGCGAAACGGATGGCGGAGGCGATGAACGGAGCCCGTTCCACAAAGGAAGCGATCCGCGCCTTATTCGAAATGGTGATCTATCCGGAAACGGGATTCCCGGCGGGCTGCCTGATGGTGAACACGGCGGTTGAGCTCGCAACGATCGACGCGGATGCCAGAGCTTTCGTGACCGAGGGTTGGGCGCATTCCGAGATCGTGATCCGTGGGCTGATCGAAGCCGGACAACGATCAGATGAGTTAGATCCGTCGCTGAACGCGGAGGAGCTCGCGTCCTACTTCAATAATGCCTTGGCTGGCCTGAGGGTAATGGTGAAGACAGTTGAAGATAAAGAGAAGCTCGTCCGGATCGTCGATACGACGTTGTCTTTATTGAAGTAGTCTTTTTTTTGCACAAAAGAGAATGATCATTCTCAATAAACATCTATCTAAAGGAGCGAGTACGATGGGAAAACTAGCAGGTAAAGTAGCGTTGATTACTGGAGGGAGCAGCGGGATTGGATTCTCCACGGCCCAATTGTTTGTAGCCGAAGGGGCGAAAGTTGTCATAACGGGAAGGAACCCGGACAATTTGAAGAAAGCGGTGGATACGCTGGGCAAATCCAATAGCATTGGCGTGGTATCGGACGCGGCTGATCCGGAGAGCGCCGAGAAGGCCGTCACGGCAGCAGTGGAAGCATTTGGCGGATTAGACATCGTGTTTGCCAATGCCGGGATCAGCGGAAGTACGCCACTCGGCAGTACGGACCCGTCCCTGTTTAAGCGCATTCTCGATATCAACGTCGCCGGTGTATTCTTCACGGTTCAAGCGGCTTCGCCCCATTTGAGAGAGGGGGGCTCGGTGATCCTGAACGGTTCTGTTCTGGCCAAAGCCGGCAGTCCGGGGTATGCCGCCTATGCTGCAAGCAAAGGGGCGGTCACAAGCATGGCGCGGGTTCTGGTTTCGGAATTGGCACCGCGCGGGATCCGCGTCAATACCGTCGTGCCGGGCGCCACGAAAACGCCGATTTGGGGAGATACTGCTGCGCCGGCTTTTAATCAGCTGGAAGATTATTTGAAACGCAGCATCCCGCTGAACCGAATGGGCGAACCTATAGAACTGGCAAATACCGTGTTATTTCTGGCTTCAGACGATGCATCCTTCGTCAACGGGGCGGAAATCAGCGTAGATGGGGGCTCAGGCTCTTCACCAATGGGAACACCGCTCCATACCCAACGTTAACAACTCCTCCCGTCAGGGGGTTCATATACATCAGAGCCGGTCGGTTTCCGATCGGCTTGTTCACTCGAACAGGAGGAAGGTGGAAAAATGATGAACAAGCTGTGACTTGTTATGTGAAAAAAAGCACATTAAAAGTGAAATAAATCACATTATATGATTCCACTTTTTTTTATAATTCAAACTGAAGATAAAAACAGGAGGGAAATCAAATGAAAATGGTCAAAGGTTTGGTAGTAGCAGGGATTGCAGCGGCGTTGCTGGCAGGTTGCGGTTCGAATAACGGGAATACGGCGGAAAACACAAATAAACCCGCTGAACAAACCGACGTAACGACGACGGCATCGATCGTAAACCAAGCGGATGCGTTCACGAATGCAGTCAGCGAAAAAGGGACTTGGATCGTCGCGATTCTGGACGACTTGACAGTCGATAAGGATGTTGTAGTTGCTGGTGAATTCCATGACAAAAACGATGCTGCAAAAGACATCTATCGTAAAATCGCGCTGTACACCCAAGACGAAGATCACAACATCACCGCTTCGTTTACATTGACGGTTCCTAAACTGACGGTACAAAGTGAAAACCTGAGAATTCAAGGCGGTACCGTGAAAGGTGACGTCTATGTAGAAGCAAACGGGTTCAACTTGGATAAAACCGCTACGATCGACGGCAACCTGTACTTCGCCAACGCGGACGTGCAAGCTAGCGCGAAAATCGACGGTAAAGTAACGGGCGCAACAGAAGTGAAGTAAGTTTAGTCCTAATCATAACGAAGGCCAACCAATCAGGTTGGCCTTGTTTTTATATCAAAAATGATTTTACGAATACATAGATCCGTTTATCCTCCCACATTCAGATCATAGCTCTACGTCTTCAGAGGGCGGGAGGTTGCGGTTTGCCCGGCCGTATGTTCTAATCGCAGTAGCTGCGTTCCGCAGCGGAAGACCCGGTGGAGGCGATCGGTTATGAACTTGAATAATCTCTATTTTCATATCCATTACTGCAATAGTAAGCAACCAAACGATGGCAAGAAGATCAGGACCCAAATTAGCAGAACGCTTCAGCATCATGAGCTGCTGCTTGTAACCGGAGGTAAGGGCAGCTTAACGCTGAGCGGCAAGAAGCATCTCGTTCAGGAGGGGTTGATCTTTTACTTGCGTGCGGGGTTACCGCATATGATTGAAATGGATGAAGAGGAGCCGATTTGTTTCTATTCGGTCCACTTCAGCTATACGAGCATCGGATATGACGAAGGCGCTTGGTCTATCGGAAAGGAACATGAAAGGCTACCGTTGCCGCCGATGCGCATACTGCAAAATGGATACTTGGTCGTGGACGCCTTTCAAAGGCTGACGGCCGCCTGGTCCGCCAAACTGCCGGGTTATGAGCTGTTGGCAAGAGCCAGATTGCAGCAGCTGCTATATGAAATCTTCTTACAGGTAAAGAGACAAAATCAGAATCACGCGGTTGCGCTTAAAGTCGAAAAGGTGATCCAACATATGCGTGAGCATCTTACTGAGCGGCTCACATTGGCGGAGTTGTCTGATTTGGTGCAACTGTCAACGTATTATCTGACGCGAGTGTTCAAGCAGGCTACCGGCTATACGGTCATCGAGTACTTCAACAAACTTAAAATGGATAAAGCCAAAGAACTCATCTTGGACGGTGACAAAAAAATCAAGGACGTTGCATTAGAGCTCGGTTTCGCCGACGAATTTTACTTCAGCCGAATTTTCAAGCGTACGGAAGGGATCAGTCCATCTGAATTTTACAGCAATATCGTCCATGGAGTTTAGGATAATGCATGGTACATAGCTGTTTTTCGCGTTAAGATCATTCTGCAAGAATGTTCAATTGTCGCGCAGTGGACAGCGAGCTCTTACAGAAGGAAGAAGGCTTTGGGTTATGCCGATTTGGAAAAGAAATTTGATCGTCTGCTGGTTTGGCATGTTCGTGACAGGGGTAGGCATGAGTCAGATCGCTCCGATTTTGCCGCTCTACATCAAGCAGCTGGGGGTTGATCAGGCCGATGCGGTAGCCCGTTATTCCGGACTCGCATTTGGCATTACGTTTATCGTCTCGGCGATTTTCTCCCCGATTTGGGGGCTCGCGGCCGATAAATATGGGCGGAAACCAATGCTCCTCCGGGCTAGCCTCGGAATGGCGATCATTATCGGATGTATGGGGTTCGCTACCCATGTGTATGTGTTGATCGCCCTTCGTCTGTTGCAAGGCATCATTACTGGCTACGGCACAGCATGCACAACGCTGATCGCGACGCAAACGGACAAGGCTCATGCGGGTTGGGCGTTAGGTCTGTTATCCACGTCTAATATCGCGGGATCGCTGTTAGGTCCAACGATCGGCGGGTTCATTGCCGAAAACGCCGGGATTCCAAACACCTTTTTCCTGACCGGTGTGTTGATGCTGATCGCTTTCATAACGACATGGCTATTCGTTAAGGAAACGTTCGTGCGGACGGATGAGAAAGTGGCGGGAATGAAAGAGGTATGGGCGGCAGTTCCTGAAAAAAGCTTAACCTTGACGCTGTTCGCCACCTTTTTTATGCTGAGTGTCGCCATGTATTCGGTGGAACCGGTGCTAACGGTGTATGTAAATGATATTTCTCGGAACAGCGGCCATGTGGCGCTGTTGGCCGGGGTCATTTTCTCGGCATCGGGTTTGGCTAATATTTTGGCCGCGCCAAGGCTTGGGAAGTTGTCCGACCGGATTGGCGCTCATAAGGTGATGCTGGCTGCGCTGCTGGTGGCCGGGATCTTGTTTATCCCGCAGGCACTCGCACGGAATCCTTGGGAGCTGATGGGGCTGCGTTTTTTGCTGGGATTGGCTGCGGGCGGACTCAGTCCCTCGGTCAACACACTCATCAAGAAGATTACTCCAGAGCATCTTACAGGGCGGGTGTATGGATTTAGCATGGCAGCCGGGTATCTGGGGGTATTTGCCGGTTCCGTGCTGGGCGGTCAAGTCGCAGCTTGGCTCGGTGTTCCATACGTATTCTTGACGACCGGCGTTTTGCTGCTAATCAATGCGGTCTGGGTTTATACGAAGGTGTATAAGAAGTTGAAGGAACCTGGTCGATTGGCGCTTATCCAAAGATGACCAAGAATGGAGTGAAGGAGAGATGATGATGGAAATGGATCCATCTGACATGAAGACGAGGATCATAGCGGAAAAGACAGCGCTGGTTGTGATCGATTTGCAGCAAGGAATTGCGCATCCCTCCCGCAAAGGGGCTCCTCACGAGAGCACTGTAGTGGTAGGAAACGCAAGCCGGCTGGCACAGGCATTTGCCGAAGAAGGCGGGTTCGTGGTGCTTGTCCGCGTATCCTCCTTTGATGGAAAGGACATGTTGAAGCCAGAAACGGACATGCATCCGAGCCCAACGGCGTACCCTGCAGGTTGGGATGAAATCGTGCCTGAATTGGCGGAGGTTAAAGGGGCACACATGGTGACGAAACGCCAGTGGGGAGCTTTCTTCGGCACGGACCTCGATCTGCAGCTGCGGCGGCGCGGCATCGATACGATCGTGCTCTGCGGCATCTCCACCTCCATCGGGGTTGACATGACTGCGCGTGAAGCGTTCCAGCATGGGTACCAACAGATATTCGTCGAGGATGCCATGTCTGCTTCGACGACGGAGGAGCACGAGTACGTATGCCGATTCATCTTCCCGCGCATCGGCAAGATACGATCGACGGAAGAGGTTTTGGCGGCGCTGCGGTAAACGGTCGTTTTGATGTGAAAGAGCCTTGGACCTTTGGGTTCAAGGCTCTTTGGGTATGCGCCCAGCATGGGGACATCGATAGGGTGAAAATCCCGAGCGGGGGTTGTGAGCGCCTGCCGACAGGCCATGGAACAGGAAACGGCTTGGCCGAGTAATCCGGGGTATCCGCTTCTACCCGATTGATCGTGTACTAAAACTGCAGCACAACCATCTGATGGCAGGACCAAGAGGGAAGAGTGTACGTGATGCTCCCTTTCTCTTGGCGGAATGGAATCGCTGTCCGCTGAGGCGCCAGATAAACTTCCCGAACCGGTGCCGGTACAGCGATCGTGGATTCGATGCCGCTAAGGATCGGGAGGTCTTCGATGACCTCAACGTTTTGGCCCCGGCGTACCGGAGAGGCATACAACAGATGGTGAATCCAGCGGTTGCTGGCTGGTTGTGCCTGAAGCGTTGTTACCCCTTGTGCAGGGAGATTTGAGCTCATCGTCTTACGTTGCAGCAAACGGTCCAAGGCGTAGTGCAGAATCTCCTTGACGGGCAAGCTGCCCTTCAAGGCGTAGTCCTCGAACAGATTCCAGGCTGCGTAGATACCGGAAGGGCCCTCCACCATGCCGGGGCCGGCGTCCTGCAAATTGGACGGTGTGTGCTGATGCGAGCAAAAGGTGAACAGATCGCGGTTGAAGTAGGAATTTTCCCGGTTGCCCAACTTGTAACCGTTTGTATCCAGCTCGATGTCCTGACCATCGGCGTAAATGACGAAGGAAGCGTTGCTTAAGGAAGGCAGTTCAAAGTCCGGCCGAAAATAGGACGGCTTGAACGCGGAGGCCTTGAGCGGTTTCGCACCGAAATCAAATTCGAACCGCGTACCGTCCGACGACAGGCCGGAGCGTCCGGTGGCCAGGATTTTGCCGCCTTTGGCGACAAATGCTTCAAGCTTCGTCTTGAGCGGTTCGTCGAGGGTAATGACGTCCGGCAGAATGACGACTTGATAAGAAGTTAGGTCGGTTTCCGTGTCCACGACATCAAACAGGTAATTCCCTTCCAGCAGGATCCGTACGGCCCCCGAATCGGCTTCTTGCACCGAAGCGCCCGGAACCCCCGATACCTCGGCAGACAGCAGCGCTACGTCGGCGACGGAGGTTACGTTCCGGCACCATTCCTCCCTCGCTTCGACTTCCCTATAAGCTTCGCCGATTAGCGCATAAGTTGCTGGGTCCATCAACCCGGTCGGATGTAGTTGGTCGCCGATCGAGATCCGTGCCCCGTTCGCCAAGCTAAGCGCCGTCTCGTACTTCAGTGCGTTTGGATGCTTGTAACCGCCAAATTCGCCCCACGAGGTGTGAAATTTTCCCGTCATCCCCAGGAAGTTCATCCCCAGCCCTTGAGCGTATCGCGCGGAAAGCGGAAAGTGGTCATACCCCCAACCGCCCGTCGGCAGGGACTCCAGCTCCAGATGGGTGTTCAGCTTTGCGAGGTCACGCCGACCGCGCTTAACATGTCCCCCGTTGTGGAAGATCGGCAGGCCAGGCTTCACGGCATGCACGGCATCATCCATCACTTTGGCGTAGCGGAGATAGGTCTCTTCCCAAAAGCGTCTCATCTCTTCCAGGTTGCGTGGATCCGAGCCGCGTTTACGGATTTCAGCAACGCAAGATTGGCAATAACATTCGCGGACCCCAACGATATCGAGGAAGATTCCGTCCGCATCATAATGGGTTACGACCTCACGGACTTGAGCAGCCAGGATGTCAAGGTAAGGGGTGTTCATGCAAAACTGATGATATCCCGGCGTCATAAAATCGGGCGACCAGCTAAGCTTCTCGTGCGGATCGCGGATCAGCCATTCCGGATGTTGGCGAGCGAGCTTCTCATCCAGACCAGCGGAGAGATAAACCGGCGTTTTGACGCCGATTTCGTGAGCCGCTTCGATTTGTGCGCCGAGCAAGTCGAACGATAGATGCGGGTGCATTTCGTTGGCGGTTGTCGGATGGTAAGCCCAGCCATGATGGCATTTGGAGAACACCGTAATCGAATCGACATGGCCCAGTTGGAGCATCTCCTGGAATTGCTGCTTGGAGAATCGGCTGCCGATGCCTTCGATCGCTTCGGAAGTATGGAAATCGAGATGAACCTGTCGGAATCTCATGGGTATTCCTCCCGTAATGGATTGTTATCATCGTACGATACCTACCATTCTAAAGAGATTAATCGCTTGATACAGCTGCTAATTGCGACTAAATATAGTACAATTTCTACATAACATGGGGGGCGATAACATGCTCATGCTGGAGTTTGAGGCACCGCCTTTGCCGTTGCTGGCAACGGTAGGCTACGCGTTATGGAAACCGGGAGTGACGCATGCCGAACGGGTCTTCGAGGCGTACGATCTGATTATTTGCGCGAAAGGGTCTTTATATATGGAAGAGGAGGGGACCGCTTACGAGATAGGGCCCGGGAAGCTTCTGGTGCTGGAACCGGGATTAAGGCATCGCGGTTACCGTCCGACCGAGGAAGAAACCGAGGTGTACTGGATCCATTTCCGACACCCTGCCGCGTCCCCGCTCAAGCTGGCGGAGAAGCAAGGGTGGCAGCAGCAGCCGCTCGCACGAACCGATCAGGACACGGAGCCGCGACCGGCGATGATTGACGTCCCGAAATTTGCCGATGTGGATCTCCGAATGATACGGCCTTTGCTGGATGAGATGATCGCGCTGCATCGGTCGCTTACGCCCTATCGTTCCTTCGAGCTGCAGCTTCGGTTCAGTCAGTTGCTTTTGCAGCTGCAGCATGGGATGAGACAAGGAGGTCCGCAGTCGCGGTCGTACGAGCTCAGCGAGCGAGTTGCTTCTTATCTGGAAGATCGATTGGACACCGCTTTTGATGCGGGGCAAATGGAACGTGATTTGCATTATCATTTCGATTATTTGGCGCGGTGTTTGAAGCAGCATACGGGAATGAGCCCGCTGCAATACCGCCATCATCAACAAATCGAGAGGGCCAAGCGGTTGCTCGCGCATACTGACGAGCCGTTGAAACAGATTGGGGAGCAATGCGGGTTCCCGGATCCGAATTATTTCGCCCGGTTGTTCAAACGGGAGACCACATTCACACCGGGGGCTTACCGGAGAAGATACCGCGTCATCCGGATGGACTAAGGGAACATTTGGGCTCTGAAAATTTCTTCAAACCGGTTTACGTTCTGGCGCGAATCTGGTAATATTATCGCAACATGAAATGCGATGACGAGATGAGTAGGTAAATGGAACCTTTCCCAGAGAGCTCCGGTAAGCTGCAAAGGAGCAAAGCGTTTCTTTATCGAATAAAGCCTCTGAGCAGCGCATCGGAACGCAAAGTCGGCGGGATGGTGTGACAGGAGCTCCTGTTATAGAGCTAGGGTATACGCTTGGCTGGGCCAGGCTGTACTTGAAGAGGTTAATATGGCGACATATTAACGAATCTGGGGTGGTACCGCGGGCATACCAATCTCGCCCCCAAGACGGAAGACTCGTCTTGGAGGTGGGATTTTTTATTTTGGCGATGGTTAGAACACTTATATGGAAAGGACAGGATCAAACAAATGGGTGAGAGATTGAAAGTAGGCATCGTCGGTGGGACGGGAATGGTGGGCCAGCGCTTCGTACAGCTGCTGGATCAGCACCCTTGGTTCGAGGTCACAGGCATAGCGGCCAGCGCGAATTCGGCAGGCAAAACGTATGAGGAGTCCGTGCAGGGACGTTGGAAAATGGCCACGCCGATCCCGGAAGCCGTTAAATCTATCGTAGTTCAGGACGCGGCCAAGGTTGAAGAAGTGACGGCAGATGTGGACTTCGTCTTCTGTGCGGTTGATATGAAAAAGGCTGAAATTCAAGCGTTGGAGGAAGCGTACGCGAAAACCGGTACCCCGGTCATCTCCAACAACTCGGCTCACCGCTGGACGCCGGATGTTCCGATGGTGATCCCGGAAGTCAACCCGCAGCATATCGAAGTGATTGCCGCACAGCGCAAACGCCTCGGAACGAGCACAGGGTTCATTGCCGTGAAGCCGAACTGCTCGATTCAAAGTTACGTACCCGCATTAAATGCGCTGCTGGATTTTGAACCTACTACGGTGGTTGCTTCGACGTATCAGGCGATTTCCGGTGCCGGGAAGAACTTTACCGATTGGCCGGATATGCTGGATAACGTGATCCCGTATATCGGCGGCGAGGAAGAGAAGAGTGAGCAGGAACCGCTGCGGATTTGGGGCCATGTGGATGGCGGGCAGATCGTCAAAGCAAGCTCCCCTTTAATTACGACGCAGTGCATCCGCGTTCCCGTGACAGACGGTCACTTGGCAACCGTGTTCGTGTCGTTTAAGAACAAACCGTCGAAGGATGAAATCATTGGGCGCTGGCGCGGGTTCCAGGGCAGACCGCAAGAGCTGGGACTGCCAAGCGCACCAAAGCAGTTTATCACTTATTTTGAGGAAGAAAACCGTCCGCAGACAAAACTCGACCGTGATATTGAACATGGGATGGGGGTTTCGGTGGGTCGGTTGCGCGAGGATTCGCTGTACGACTATAAATTCGTTGGACTTTCGCATAATACATTGCGCGGAGCTGCAGGCGGAGCGGTACTCATTGCCGAACTGCTGAAGGCGGAAGGGTATATCCAAGCGAAGTAAATGAGGTTATGAAGGGATAGGGAGGGAGCCGGTTGTTAACGATCAAATTGGATGATTTGAGCGGACCTGAGATTGCAGCTTTAATTGGTGAACATTTGGCGAATATGGCCGAGAACTCCCCGCCTGAGAGTATTCATGCGCTGAATCTGGACGGTTTGAAAAGGCCGGACGTTACGTTCTGGAGTGCCTGGATCGACGACGAGCTCGCAGGATGCGGTGCCCTTAAGGAGCTGGATGACCAGCATGGCGAGGTGAAATCGATGCGTACCGCCATTTCTTATCGGGGAAAGGGCGTCGCGAAGCAAGTGCTGGCGCATCTCCTCGAGGAGGCGGCACGGCGAGGGTACCGGCAGGTCAGCCTAGAGACAGGTTCTATGGAGGCTTTCACCCCGGCTCGTCGGTTGTATGAAGGCTTCGGGTTTACGTATTGCGGGCCCTTTGCGGATTATGTAGAGGACCCCAACAGTGTGTTTATGACCAAGAGGATCTAATGGGGATGTATCATCCCGAAGAGCCCCAAAAAACCCGCGAATCCGCGGGTTTTTGGTTTTTCTTTAGGGTGAAACTAGTGATTAAACGATGACGGCCGTTCCGCTGACCGAAACCATCAGCATCCCTTCGCGAATCACCTCATAATCGATGTCGACGCCGATGATGGCGTTCGCCCCGAGACGCGAAGCTTTCTCGTGCATTTCTGCGAACGCAGTGTCCCTGGCCTCTTGGAGCTTGTTCTCATAAGCGCCCGAACGTCCGCCAACGATATCGGTAATCGATGCCAGAAAATCGCGCACAACGTTGGCGCCCATGATGACTTCGCCCGTGACGATGCCGATGTATTGTCTTACCGGTGAGCCTTCAATGGTTGTGGTTGTTGTCATAATCATTCGAGAGTCCTCCTCATTTTTTGAAGCGTTACTGGATGTTACGCAGGTTTGCCTTGCGGGTTTCAACTTAAACGATTTGGTTTGAAAAGGGGGCTTCTCATTTGCAAAATTTTATCGTGATCGGCTCCGGAATTCTTGGCGCATCGACGGCTTATCATTTAGCCAAGCTTGGGGCGAACGTGACGGTCGTCGATCACGGCGTTCCGGGACAAGCTACCGATGCGGCGGCGGGAATCATCTGCCCGTGGATCTCGCAACGGCGTAACCAAGCCTGGTATCGGCTGGCTATAGCCGGGGCACGATACTACGGCCCGTTGATCGAGGAACTGGAAAGGGAAGGAGAGCGCGATACCGGCTATGCCCGAGTAGGAGCGATTCGTCTTCACCGGGAACGCGAGAAGCTCGTCGCTTTGGAGAAGCTAGCCCTTGAGCGAAAACGAGAAGCTCCGGAAATGGGGGAACTCACTTTGCTCGAACCGGACGAAGTTAAGCGACGGTTTCCTCCGCTTGATGAGGGGTACTATGCGCTCTATGTGAGCGGTGCCGCCCGCGTTGACGGGCGCGCGCTCCGCGAGTCTCTCCTAAGGGCGGCGGTCCGGCACGGCGCGACCTTGGTGCGCGGCGAAGCTGTGCTCCTGCACGACGACTCGACTGTGACCGGGGTGAACGTTGGTGGGGAAAAAGTGAGCGCCGATGCCGTTGTCCTTTGCGCAGGTGCATGGGCCCGCCAGTTGCTCGCCCCGTTGGGAATGGAATTTATGGTGACCTTCCAGAAAGCGCAGATTGTTCATTTGGCGCTGCCGGGCGTATCGACAGAACACTGGCCTGTCGTCATGCCGCCGGGGGATCAGTACATCCTGGCGTTTGACGATCGTCGCATCGTGATCGGCGCAACTCACGAGAACGACCCTTCCGGCTACGATGCCCGTGTGACGGCAGGCGGTCTACAAGAAGTGACCTACAAGGCACTGGCCGTTGCACCGGGTTTGGCAGATGCCAGTTTCCTGGAAGCGAGGGTCGGCTTTCGTCCTTTTACTCCGGGCTTTCTTCCGGTTATCGGGGCTGTACCCGGATGGAGTGGGATTTTTGCAGCTAATGGCTTAGGGGCTTCGGGACTGACGATGGGACCGTTTATCGGAGCGCAGTTGGCCAAACTGATGTTAGGGCAGGAAACTGATGTACGGTTGGAGGATTATAAGCTTGAGAAGGCGCTTGTTCCAATGTAATGAGAATAGATGTGAACAGTAATGCACAAATGTTTCCACCAGGAGGACAGGTGTCCATGAAGCGTGATATACTATCGCTATGCTTCTAAGCGACATCATAAGAAAACGGGGGAGAAACATGAAGGCAATCCTACACAAATGGAATCGTATTAGCCTTGTAAAACGCATCTTAGCAGGATTGGTGGTTGGCATCCTCTTGGCGATAATCGTGCCAAAAGCCAGTGGGATCGCGTTGCTCGGCACGTTGTTCGTATCGGCACTAAAGGCAGTTGCACCGCTCCTGGTGCTGCTGTTGGTGATGGCAGCGATCGCGAATCATCAAAAAGGGCGCCAAACCAATATGAAATCGATTCTGATTCTATATGGGATCAGTACGTTCCTGGCTGGGGCAACCGCCGTGGCATTCAGTTATCTGTTCCCCGTCCGCTTATCCTTGGCTGGGGCAACCGAAGGTTTGACTCCGCCTGGAGGGATCGTCGAAGTTCTCAAAGGGCTACTGCTTAATATCGTGGACAATCCGGTTAGTGCATTGATGAATGCCAATTATATCGGCATTTTGGCCTGGGCGATCCTGCTTGGGTTTGCCTTGAAAGGGGCAGGCGATCACACGAAAAGCCTGCTCACTCAAGCGTCCGACGCCGTATCGCAAATCGTCAAGTGGGTCATTCAACTAGCGCCGTTTGGGATCCTTGGGCTGGTGTATGAATCGATTACGGCCAGCGGCTTAGCCTCCTTGCTGAGTTACGGAAAGCTGCTGCTCGTATTGGTTGGGTGCATGTTGTTTATCGGTTTGGTTGTGAACCCCTTGATCGTTTACATGAACCTTCGACGTAATCCGTATCCGCTGGTGTTTACTTGCTTGCGAGAGAGCGGGATTACGGCGTTCTTCACGCGAAGCTCGGCGGCGAATATCCCCGTGAATATGCGTTTGTGCGAAAAATTAGAGTTGAACAAGGATACTTACTCGGTCTCCATTCCATTAGGTGCGACGATCAATATGGCAGGGGCTGCCGTGACGATTTCGGTCCTCACGCTGGCAGCCGTGAATACACTAGGGATTCAAGTGGACTTCGGTACGGCGCTGATGCTGAGCGTGCTGTCGGCGATTTCCGCGGCAGGCGCTTCCGGGGTGGCCGGCGGTTCGCTCTTGCTCATCCCTTTGGCTTGCAGCTTGTTCGGAATTTCTAATGATATCGCCATGCAGGTCGTCGGAGTAGGGTTTATTATCGGGGTTGTGCAGGATTCATGCGAAACAGCGCTGAACTCCTCCTCCGATGTGCTGTTTACAGCCACGGCGGATTACGCCAAGCAACGCAGGGGAGAGGAGCTCCCTCTCTTGAACACAGCAAGTTTGGATTAAAAATGAAAGGCTGGCGATTATTCGCCAGCCTTTTTTAAGCGTAGCTTACTGTTCAGTTCATCCCAATGAGGGGTATTGACCTTGGCTTGCGCCGACCATTCGTGGAACTTCTCGGCCAAAGCTTCGATTTCGGCAAAGTTTCCATCGATCATCCGGCTGACCGGAAGCAGGTGATAGAGTTTCAGGAATCCTTGAACAAGACGTCTGTGCTTGCGAATGACCGAAGCTTGAACGGCAGGGGTCAGAGGATAACCAAGCGTCTCCAGTACGTGGAAGCCTTCACCCATGGCAGTTACCGCATGGTGTATGAGCTTGCCGTCACGGGCAACCTTATTCATTTGGCCGTCGTGGATTTGCGGTAGATAATTAAGCATCAGAATCGGTACGATATGACTTTTTAACCAGGCGTCCATGTTCTCGTGGGTGGTAATTTTGTATTTGGTTTTGGCGAAGGCTTGCCTAAGCTCCGCTTGAAAAGAAATGGGTCCGTCCAACCCGCCAAGCACCATCTGGCCTCGACTGCGGATAATCAAGGTTCTGCTCGGATCCCGGCGACCGCCGGATAATTGGAAACCGAAAGCGATGTTTTTCTCCGTCTCACTTTGCTCGATCAGCTCCGTTTGCATTTCCCTTGCTTCTGCATTATTGCCGACCAGCACGAGGTTACGGCTGAGGTTGCCGGCTAGGATCGGCAGCACCGCTCGGAAATCCGTATATTTCATTACGACAAAGATCAGGTCATAGAGTTCGTCCTTCTCCAGCGTCCGAATGACGTGAACCGGATCTACCGTTGTTTTTCGTTGAAAATAATGGCGCAGAACGATTCCATCCCGCTCAATTTCATCCGCTCGAGCACCCCGGGCCATTACAGAAACGTCATTGCCTCCTCGAATCAAAACATGAGCCAGGTAGCTGCCTAATACTCCTGCTCCATAGACTAATACCTTCATGTTGTGATCTCACCCTCTCTTGTTAATCAACAATCGTTGAATAATCAACGATGATTTAATAGAATAACCTTAGCATTGTCGTTAGTTAGGCATCAATCGTTAATTTGCTTCGGTTTTGTTGATAAATCAACAGATGGGCGAGGTTTTGTTCATTTGGAGGAATTAGGAGGAAAGAGAATCACATGGATCGTAGAATTATGAAATCGCGGCAGGCGATTATGGAAGCATTCGTCGCATTGCTCGGCGAGAAGGGTTTTGACAAAGTGACGATTAACGATATCGCCGAACGTGCGAATGTGAATCGGGGTACGGTGTATCTGCATTTTACGGATAAATTCGACCTGCAGGAGCAATGTATTGAGACCTATTTACAGCAACTGATCGAGAGCTGTCAGCCGGCAGGGGAGATGACTCCGGGATCAGCTAGAGAACTGCTGCTTCAAACGTTCGAATTTTTGGGGGCCCATGCGCCGATTTATTCCATTTTGATGACCGGCAAAGGGAACCCTGTGTTCCGCGAACGGATGATGGTTTTCATGCGGCAAGGAATCACGGATTATCTGAGCACCAATGGCATCCCTTCTGGTATAAGCAGAGAGGTCGAGGTACAGTTTCTAGCCTCCGGCGCTGTAAGTCTGATGGAATGGTGGATCGAGGAGGGGATGCCGTATTCTCCGACTGAAATGGTAGATCAGCTCTTCGCGTTGCTCCTTCGCCATTTTCAGATGCCGGAGGGGGAGAAGGAGAAAGGATCGAAGGTGAAGGTCAGTGAGGAATTCGCCCGAGGGTAAGATGGAACCCAAACGGAGGGTCCTTGGGCAAGCCAAGTTCGGTCCGTAATCGCTCCATTTCGCGAGAGCAGACCGGAAGCCAATAATGCTCGGCATTATGGCCCATTTCGTTGGAGTAAGCAAAGGTGAGGGGCTGATGGGCGTATTTGCCCCAGAACCTTATTTTTCGTTCGGGATCCACGTCTTCACCGCGAATAATCGAAATGTGGCTGCCAAACTTAGGCTTGTTCAACTTCATATGATGGGTCCGATACACCCAATGCCCATAATAATTCATAATGTCCTTCGGGCATTCGGCGATGGCCCAAGTCTCAAAGTAGGTAATGGTTCCCGTCGTTTCAAACCATGTCATGGTGCTCGATCTCCCGTTTACCGCCATCCGGCGTAGTCGTCGTGGTTATAGCTTATGCAAATCGCGTGGATCGCAAACGGGAGGGGATTTCGGTGGAGAACTATCGACTTGGGCTATCCTATTAAGCGAATAAGTCTTGGATCGATACTTGTAAACCCGGGTATAGCTGGGAGGTTACATACACATCTGCATGGTTTGAAAATACGGTCATGTCCGTAATATTGCTGTCCTCCAGTGAGTAGACGAATACGTGTGCTTTCATCGGATCCACAATCCAATATTCCTTCACGCCACATACGCTGTACAAGTCGAGTTTCTTGACCAGGTCTTTGCTCCGCGTGGAGGGGGACAATACTTCAACGACCAATTGTGGAGTTCCCATGTATTTGCCTTTCGTGTCGATTCGATCCTTATCGCAAATGACTACAAGATCGGGTTGTACGACGCAAGTGTTGTTTTCCTCCTTCTCTAGTGTGATATCCAATGGAGAAGTTAGGGGTATACATGGCTTTCCCTTAAACCAAGCGTAAAAAGTGCCCAGCAGTTCTTGAACGGCAAGTTGGTGGTTGAAGGAAGGAGAAGCCAAATTATACACGACACCATCGATCAACTCGTAACGTTGCTCCGATGTCTCCGTCAACTCGAGGAAATCTTGGTACGATACCCATTCGCTCCCGGCATGATAGCTCGCTGCTCTCTCTCTTAGCACGGATTCACTGGCCTCAGAGAGTGCGTCTAGCTTAGCGACGTCCTTCCCATTTCGCGTAACGATAATTTCCTCCCCGGCTTCCGCAAACTTTAAATATTTCCCAAAGTTATTTTGCATATCCGTCGAAGATACTCTCATGATTCCCACCTTCAATTAGCTAATTATAGTTTTATTTTAGCTAAATATTACGTTGGAATCAATATGGAATTAGCTAAGATGTATCGTCGCTGATGCTGGGATCGCTTCAGTAAATTACCTCATGAATCAAGTGAGGGGATATCGATGGTCATGGTCCAGGAAGTACCTGAAATGCCGTAATAGGAAAATCCTAAATGTTGATATAGCTTGACGGCTGAAGTATTCTGGGGATCGACGCTCAGGGAAAGGGATCGGTATCCGTCGCTCGCTGCCTGCTTGATGATTTCATTCATCAAGGTTCGCCCGATCCCCATCCCACGAAAATCCGGATGGATGGCAATGCCTAACTCCGGCGTCTCGCTGTCGACATAACCATAACCAGTATTCGTCTCGTCGAACAATCTGTACCATGCCGCCCCCGCAAGATGATCCTCCTTCAGGGCCACTAACGCTCGATCTCCTTTTCGCCCCCAATCCTCGTGATACTTCTTAAGATGCGGAGCATTCAAAAGCTCATGCTTTGGTGGTTTCCCCTGCGGGATGTGGATAGACTCATAGTGCATATCCGTGAAAAAGTCGAACTCATGGGGTTCGAGCGGTTTAATTGTAATCATTTCAATACCTCATTATGTAGGGATATAGGGTTTATTTTACCATGGGGGATAGGGGTTAAGAGTGCAAAGATGTTTTTTTACACGATAATATTGAGTTCTCTATTTAATGACAGGGAGCGTCTGATTAGCCTTAGAAAAATGCTAAAGTCCCTACTTTTTTGAAAAAGTAGGGACCAGCTAAAACTCATGTCTTTATGGTTGTTTTCCATTGATACGTTTTGAGTTGTTTGTCTGTCCAAGGATATAATCAATACTTACATTGTAGAATTCGGATAACTTAATCAATACAGAGCTTGGAACATCCAAATTCCCGTTTTCGTACCGCGAATAAGTTGCTTGCGAAATATTTAAATACTCAGCTAATTGTTGCTGCGTCAAATCTCTATCAACTCTTAAATCTCTTATTCTCTTGTACATTCATTTATCACCCAAGCTAATTTTAATCTATGCGAAAATTGCATATTGAGTTTTATGCATTTTTCGCATAAAATTTAATCATACAGATACCAAATATTTCAAGAGTCATTGATTATATGGACAACATTATTAAAGGGGGAGAGGCATGAAAAGTATTGTAGAAGAAATATTTAGTGGCAACTTAAAACCTGAGGAACGAATGGTTCCTAAGGATCCCGACTATCGCTCACTAAATAATCAAATTTCTGAATTAATGCAAGCAGCTAAAGAAAGATTTTCGGAGAACCACTTCGCTACCCTTGAACAAATCTTAGATTTAAACGGTGAATCCAATTCTAAGGTTATAAGAGAGGCTTTTGTACAGGGTTACAGGATGGGTACATTGGTAATGGTAGAGGTATTTTGTGGGGGTGAAGAGAAGGTGTAAGTGTAGTGAAATCTAAGTGATGACTATAATCGGTAGGTTGTTACCGTACCGTAAATATTCAAATAGCCAGTCAAGCTTCCGCTACATCTATTAGAGCGGGAGTTTTTTTATTTTCGAGCAATTTATATTTCATTCGTCATAATCTTCCATTTTAAGGTTGGATATGATATAGGTAAATTATACTAGTTAGTCATGGGGCTGTTCGAATATTTCTATGTATTGTCGAATATATGAAGCACAGAGACATGGTGTTATCGGAAATACTCAGTACTGCAAATAGAATAAGAGGAGAAAAGAGAAATGGAATTATATATATCCAATAATGATGATGCTATGGACAAGTACGTACACTTTACCGAACTGTTCCAAAGCAACAGATTTTTGATTAATCAGGATCATGATTTTATCAAGCATTATCTTTCCAGTCTTGCAAAAAAAACATATGAAGTGAAAAAAGGACAAAAATTTTATAGAGCAAGGGTTAACGGACTGACTCCTTTCAAAGAAGATAAGGACTTGGAGGCTCCACCAGACGGAAAAGCTACTTATGGCAGGGTAAATCTAAAAGGTATTTCCTATCTCTATGTAGCAGAATCTAAGGAAACTGTCATTGCAGAAGTTCAACCATGGTTAGGCGCAAGCATTACAATAGCTGAATGTACTGCACTAGAATCATTAGAAGTAGTAGATTTATTACCTTCACAACAAGAAATTTCAGCAGAACATAGTCATCGTAGAGTTATAAGCGGGGAGTTCTCGAAACCCGTTAGACCTGAAACTAAAGAGTTAGATTATATCCCCACGCAATATATAGCTGAATGGTTCAAAAACAAAGGATTTGATGGAATTAGGTATGGAAGTGCTTTACACTTTGGAGGAATTAATGTAGCGTTCTTCGATCCTGCTAAACTACAAGTTAGAAGGATTGAAGAAGTTAATGTAAAAGAAATAACTTATAGAGCTGATTGAATTTTATAGCTAAGATAAAAGAGTTTTTTGAGTAAATCAATGAAGTTGAGTACATCCGATAACATAATATTCACGCTGCGGCTCCGTTGGAGCCTTGGTCTGCGAGTTGGATTTCGAGGAGGCATTTCAGCAGATAACCCCTCGGGGTTCGTGAATACAACAACGTTATCAGAAATCATATGCAAAATAAATTCAGGAGACAAAACATATGAATAACTTTTCTGAACAGGAAATAATTGAGTTAGATAAACTATCAAAACTAATTTCAGATCATTTTGATAAATTCTTAAATGATACGAAGTCCGAGAATTACTTCCAAATAGTTCTAAGATCTCACTTGTATATTGAAAATGAGCTAAATAAAATGTTGATTAGTTCTTTACAACATCCAGAAATTATTGGTACCAAATTGAGATTCATGGATAAATTAAGACTAGTCGTTGCGATGGGGATTTTACCCATAGAAGAAATGGAACCTATTAAAAAAATAAATAATTTAAGGAATTCAATTGCACATAATCTTGATTTTGAGATAAACGACAAAATTTTGGACGAGATTATCATATCATTTTCGGCAAGACAAAGATTTAAAGTCACTCAAAGATTAGAAAGAGCAACAACAGATTCATTAAATAAACTAAGAGCAATATTGTTTGAGATATGGTTGTTGGTTTTTGAGGGTAATCGAATACCTTTAGAAAAAGGAAAGAGATTAGTTGAATATGAGCTTTGGTTACTAGAGAAGAAATCGAAAAGTGTTGAACAATGAAACCATATGACTTCTGATAACACCGTATTCACGCTGCGGGACTAGGTTCCTTGGTTGCCAGATGAATAATCAAAGAAGAAGCTCAGACAACAAACGGCCCATCCTAAGATAAGAGCTATCTAAGGCTGGGGCGTTTCGTGAATACATGAACGTTATAGGAAATATCACAAAATACTACAAAGAAATCGAAATATGATATTCATTTATATAAATATTGGGAGGCAGAGCAAGTATGGGAAGGCCAAAACAATGGGTCGAAAAGTGTATTTCTCCTGGAATATATGAAGTGGAAATCTCTAGTTGGAAATATTTTAGTGCATATATCTTAAATGAAATGCTCGATTATAGAGGATACATATGGCGTGGACACTTGTGTCATGATTGGAAGCTTGAACCGACACTAGATAGGATATTAAGAAAAAACAATAAACCACTTAATAACTTGTCAATTAGGAATAAGCATTTAGAAAACTTCAAATATGCAGCAAGAGGTAGGAGAGGAATTAATCCACCGATTTTAAAGAATGATAACGATTGGTGGGCACTTGGACAACATAATGGGCTTGCAACTCCGCTTTTGGATTGGTCAGCGTCTCCGTTTGTTGCTGCTTATTTTGCTTATGCTGATGAATGTATTGAACAAGGGAATCGTAGGGCAATTTATGCGTTGACTACGTATGAGATCTCTAAGAAATGTAGAGAAATATTAAAAAATCATAAAGGCGAATCACGTGCTGATATAGTTGAGTTTATCAAACCGCTTTCTGATGAGAATCATCGATTGGTGAATCAGGGTGGAATGTTTACTAGATCACCTGACGGAGAGGACGTTGAATCTTGGATTAAAAGACATTTCGATTCGAAAGAAATTGATATATATATTTTAATTAAATTAATTCTTCCTGAATCGGATAGAGAACTTGCTCTAAAGACGTTGAATAGAATGAATATTAATCACTTAACTCTTTTTCCTGATTTATATGGTGCATCAAAATATTGCAATACTGATTTGAAAATTAAGTCGTATTAGAATATATGTCAAGTTGAGACCCACTGAGATATATTACATCTGGTGGTTTTTTTTAAAATGTGATTGTTATATCAATGATGTGCGATACTTCCGATAACACCATATTGAAGCTTCAGGCCATTCGGCCTTCGGTCCGCCAGAGGTTTTTCGATGAAGAAGATTCACGTGGACACAGCTGCGAGGATAATCACGCTTCGCGCACCGGTTCGATATGGAGGCTGCGCTTCTCTTGGATATGCACCTTAAGCCTCTTGGCTTACTGAACCGGGGGCCCCTTCTACAGATAACAAAACATTCATGCTTCGGCGTTCGCCTTGGTCTTCAGAAGAGTTTTTTTGTTGTGTAAAGTAACCATTTAGCTATAATAATCTCGAGAAAGGAGGAGATTCAATGAAACCCCAAATTGCGTTGCAACTGTGGAGTATTCAGGATGCATGCAAAGACAATTTCTATGAGGCGTTAAAAGAAGTGAAGCGGAGCGGCTATGATGGCGTCGAATTTGCCGGTTATCATGGGAGAAGTGCTGCGGAAGTAAAAAGTTACCTGGAGGAAGTGGGACTGCAGGTTGCAGCTTCTCATCTATCTTTCGAGGCTCTGCAAAATGAGTTCGAGAAAACGCTGGCTTACGAGAAGGAGATCGGAAACTCTCGGATTGTCATTCCGTATGCGACCTTCCAAACCTTTGAAGCATGGCAAGCCTTCATTGCTGAGATGGAGGAGATTGCGAAGAAGGCGGCTGAGGAAGGCTTTGAGTTTTACTATCATAATCACGCCAATGAGTTTACGGAGATCCCCGGTCGAGACATCCTGCATGAGATGGTGAATCAGACGAAACAGATCAACCTGGAGGTGGATCTTTATTGGCTGGCCGATTCCGGTGTGGACGCGATTCCTTGGTTGGAGGCGCATAAGGATCGGATTGGTCTTTTTCACATGAAAGATATGCAGGATTCTCCTCGAGAAAGCACGGAGATTGGCTCCGGCGTTCTGCCGATGAAAGAGTATGTCCAAATGGCGAAACGATTGGATATCCCATGGTTAATTGTGGAACAAGAGGAGTTTCAGAACTATCCGCCGCTGGAAGCAACAGCGATCGATTGCCAGCAACTTCGAGCGATGGTTGACGAGGTTTATTCGAAGTCATGAATCAGGAGAAAGTAAAAACCCACCCCAAGGTTAGAGCCGAAGGTGGGTTTTTCCGTATTATAGACTTAGAAGGGATCCCATCCAAGCCAATTGTCGAGGCCAAGTGTTAGCCGCACTTGGTCTTGTTACATAAATAATACTATACAAAGAACTGATCGACAAGAATATGGAAAATCGTCATAAAATACCGAGTGAAAAATGATATGGTAGATGCTGGAACGATAGGCTACGATCAGGAGAAGCAAGATGAGCTATCGATGAGTCAGTCCCAAAGCACTTGCTCAAGTAGAGGAGGGCTTATTCTGAAAATCAGTTCACAGGTCTATGTTAAAGGCAGCTTGGATGCGGTCGAACGGTATTGTCGAGCGTTTGGGTTAGAGAAAGTTCTTGAAATCAAGAATGAAGCGGGAAATGAGTACATGCACTGCGAATTGATGCAAGACGGTCAGCTGTTCATGGCCGTCAGCGAAGCGCCGAAGGAATGCGACACCAGCCCCAAAACGTCCTGGCAGACCATGGCTTTCAATGTCAACGACATGGGGAGCGAGAACGCGGTCCGGCAGGCGTTTGACATTCTACAAGAAGGTGGTACGGTCATCGACCCACCGGGGCCGTGCGATTGGAACGCCTATTGCTCGAATGTAATCGATCGATTTGGCGTATTTTGGTGGATTGCAATATGAGCATCTATTAAGTTAAGGAGGGCGAACGATGCAATTTCGAATCATTTCGATCCCACCGTTTAAGGCGGTATCTTCCGGGGTGGATAAGAACGCTGATTTTTCGGAAAATGGAGTCCTCGGAAAGTTCAATGCTTACTTCTCCAAACTGAAACCCGGGCCGCGGGATGGTTTCATGCCAAGAGACTTCTTGTATTATGACGCGGAGAAGGAAGGCCTCGTGTGGATGTACGCTTTGACCGATG
Organism: Paenibacillus timonensis; assembly: GCF_009725205.1. Taxonomy (GTDB): domain Bacteria; phylum Bacillota; class Bacilli; order Paenibacillales; family Paenibacillaceae; genus Fontibacillus; species Fontibacillus rhizolycopersici. The sequence goes on from NZ_WNZY01000019.1 coordinate 41,343, forward strand.
AGATGGACGCCGAAGGTTTTGAAGTGATGGACTTTGAAGGCGGTTCCTACCTCACCTATCATTACAAAGACGGTGACCACGAAGCAAATGACCGGTTGTATCATGAGGCTTTGGCCTGGATTGAGGAATCCGAACATTTCGTTCTGGACCAAAGGACGAATCACTATGCGATGGGACATATCATTACGCCTCCGGAAGTGATTAAGGTGACGGGGACGGCTCAAATGGAAGCCTTCATTCCGGTCAGGCTCAAGACCAACTAAGAACAAGCCGATTCCTCTGAGATCAGAGCGAGTCGGCCTTTTTGCTTTAGCAATAGTGGATGGATCGTCACAATCCGTACATGAACTTGGTGCTAACGCTGGTGAGCGATGCTGTTATGGCAAAATTCGTTCTCCCGAATATTTAACGACGCTGAAACACGCTATTTGAGCATAAACCGAGTGAAATGGCAGCAAAGTAGGGGGATAAGCCTTGTAGTAAGCGTTAGAATCGTAAAGCAGTAGTTTTAGGCGATATAAGAACTGTGGCAAGCGTTAGCCGCTTGGTGGAAGCAAATGACAACAGCCTCCGTGAAGAACCAGGCGTATCCGCAAATCCAGGTCTTCTTGCCTGTTGACGCCGCAGCACGTCAGATATTCAAGGAATGAGGTTGTCCCGTGGAGTGCTCTCCCTTATAATCAATCTGAATATGTAAAATACAACGCATGGGGAGTCAACGGGTGTATGAGCGACTATTTGGAAATCCCGGAATTCGAGGATTCCATTCCGTTTCGAACGTTTTTGAATGACGGGATGACGATTGTCTATCCGCATTGGCATAAAGAAATCGAAATCATTTATTCGCGCAAAGGCAAGGTGAACATCGGCGTTGATGAAGATATCGTTCAGTTGGAGGAAGGGGAGATCTTCTTCTTTCCCAGCGGAAAAGCCCACTATTTCTTGGCTTCGCCGGATAGTGAACGATATGTTTATCAGTTTAACCTGATGCTGTTCGATGAGAGGATCTTGCGGGTTTCCGAAGATTCTTTGTTGAGTCTCTTTGAATCGGGAGAGCCGCTGAGCCGTAACTGGCCGCAGTCGCTTGCTCAGAAAGCTACGGAGCTGCTGGTTCACCTGTATGAGGTCGAAGAGAGTAAACCCGTGGGGATGAATTATTTGACACTCGGGTATCTGTATCAATTGATAGGGGAATTCTATTTGCATCTGCCAAGGCGATCGACCCCTGCAGTGCCTACGAAACGTTCCGCCATTCAACACAAAGAAACGTTGGATATGCTAAATCAGGTTTTTGAATATGTGGAGAATCGTTATCGGGAAATCATTACGCTGGAAGACGTTGCGAAATTCGTGGGCTTCAGCCCGTATTATTTCACGCGTTTCTTCAAGACCAATACGGGACAAACGTTCATGCAGTTCCTGACGGAGTATCGGGTAAATCAAGCAAAATTCATTTTGGCCAACGAAAATATTCCGATGATCGAGGTCGCCGAGAAAGCCGGGTTTGCCAGCGTGAAAACCTTTCATCATGTGTTTAAGGATGAGGTAGGGCAATCGCCGCTGCAGTATCGAAAAAATCTGAATAAGCCTTGAAAACAAAGGGTTTGAACGAGTGGATCTCGTTTAAGCCCTTTGTTTTTTGGGCAGAGGCAGCGCAATATTCAGGAGTTTTTTGCGAGAAAAGCGGGAAGAAAGCGGCTTCAGATTTGGCTATAATGAATTCAACAATAGAAACGCTTTCAGGAGGTAAATGATGAAATTAAAAGTTGGAATTATCGGATGTGGCGGGATCGCAGGCGGCAAGCATATGCCAGCTCTTTCTAAGGTTGAAGAAGTGGAAATGGTGGCTTTTTGCGATATCATCGTTGAACGCGCCGAAGAAGCAAAAGCGAAATTCGGAACCCCGGATGCCAAGGTGTTTGAGGATTACAAGACCATGTTAGCCAATACGGATTTGGATGTCGTACACGTATGTACGCCAAACTCCTCGCATGCCGTCCTTTCGATTGCAGCGATGGAAGCAGGCTGTCACGTCATGTGCGAAAAGCCGATGGCGAAAACGTCTGAAGAAGCCAGAAGCATGATTGAAGCGTCCAAGCGTACCGGCAAGAAGCTAACGATCGGTTATCAAAACCGTTTCCGGACCGATTCGAGATATCTGCATCAATTTTGCGAAGAAGGCGGTTTGGGAGAGATTTATTTTGGAAAAGCCCATGCGATTCGCCGTCGTGCCGTTCCAACCTGGGGCGTGTTCTTGGATGAGGAAGCTCAAGGCGGGGGGCCATTGATCGATATCGGCACGCACGCGTTGGACCTGACACTCTGGATGATGAACAACTACAAGCCGAAATACGTGGTTGGGAAAACGTATCATGCTTTATCCCAAACGCCTAATGCTGCGAATGCTTGGGGACCTTGGGATCCTGAGAAATTCACCGTGGAAGACTCCGCGTTTGGATTTGTGGTGATGGAGAACGGGGCAACGATCTTCCTGGAATCCAGTTGGGCCCTGAACAGCCTGGATGTGAAAGAAGCCAAAACGACGCTCTGCGGAACCAAAGCGGGCGCCGATATGAACAACGGCTTGACCATCAACGGCGAAGATCACAGCTTGTTGTATGAGAAGAAAATTGAACTGCAAACCGGGGGCGTTGCCTTCTACGATGGCGCAGGGGAGAGACCGGAAGTTCTTGAAGCCCATTCTTGGATTCAAGCCATCCTAAATGATACCGAACCTGTCGTGAAGCCGGAGGAAGCCTTAGTGGTTACGGAAATCCTAGAAGCGATTTATAAATCCTCGAAAACCGGCGAACCCGTGTACCTATAAGATCAAGGAGAGATATCCATGATTCAAGTAACCGTATGGAACGAATTTCGGCATGAGAAAACAGACCAGGCCGTTCAGGACATGTATCCGGAGGGCATTCATGGGCAATTGGCGAAGTTCTTGAGCGAAGACCAGTTCAAGGTGAAGACAGCGACTTTGGACGAACCGGAGCATGGCTTGACGGAAGAAGTATTGGAGGACACCGATGTCTTGATCTGGTGGGGACATATGGCGCATGATGAAGTGCGGGATGAAATCGTGGATCGCGTGCATAAACGGGTTCTTGAAGGCATGGGTCTTGTTGTGCTGCATTCGGGACATTTCTCGAAAATATTCAAGAAACTCATGGGCACTTCCTGTGATCTCAAATGGCGGGAAGACGGCAAACACTGCCGCATTTGGAACGTGAACCCGAGCCACCCAATCGCGGAAGGAATTGGCGATTTCATTGAATTGGATAAAGAAGAGATGTACGGAGAGCATTTCGATATTCCGGCACCGGATGAATTGGTCTTTATCAGTTGGTTCCCTGGGGGCGAAGTCTTCCGCAGCGGTTGTACTTACCGCCGTGGAAACGGGAAGATCTTCTACTTCCAACCTGGACATGAAACCTATCCAAGTTATTATCACGAGAAAGTGCAGAAGGTCATCAAGAATGGGATTCGTTGGTGCGCTCCAACCCAAAATGGGTATCCTGTCTATGGTCACTATGAAGCACGCGAAAAATAAGGAGTGATTGTCGATGAAACTGGGAGTATTTACGCCATTGTTTAACGCATTAAGCTTTGATGAGATGATCGAGGAGGTTGCCAAGAAGGGATTGCAGACGGTGGAAATTGGCACCGGCGGCTATCCGGGCAACGCGCACTTGGATATCGATAAGTTATTGGCAAGCAGTGAAGCAAGAACAGAATATCTCGCTAAATTAGCCGATAAGGGCTTGGAGATCTCCGCGCTCAGCTGCCATAACAACCCGATCTCTCCGGTTAAAGAAGTGGCTGCAGAAGCGGACGAATTACTGCGTAAGACAATCAAGCTGGCAAGCTTACTGAACGTTCCGGTTGTCAATGGATTCTCCGGCGTATCGGGTGGGAACGCGGCGGATACCCAAGTCAACTGGCCGGTATTGCCTTGGCCAACCGAATATGATGACAGCTACACGTACCAATGGGAACATAAATTGATTCCGTATTGGAAAGGGATCAACACGGAGGCCGAAGCGGCGGGCGTGAAGATCGGGATTGAGCTCCATGGCGGCTTCCTGGCGCATACGCCTTACACCATGTTGAAGTTGCGGGAAGCGACCGGCAAAGCCATCGGCTGCAATTTGGATCCAAGCCATTTGTGGTGGCAGGGGATCGATCCGGTCGCTGCCGTCAAGATTCTTGGGGAGGCCGGAGCGATCCACCATTTCCACGCGAAGGATACTTATTTGGATCAGGATAACATCAATATGTACGGCTTAACCGACATGCAGCCCTACGGGAATGTGAAGAGTCGGGCCTGGACCTTCCGTTCGGTAGGTTGCGGCCATGACTTGAAGGTATGGTCGGATATCATCTCCGCCTTGCGCGTATATGGTTACGATTATGTGTTAAGCATTGAGCATGAGGATCCAATTATGTCGGTTGACGAAGGTTTAACCCGTGCCATTACCAACTTGAAATCGATCATGATTCATGAACAACCCTCAGCCATGTGGTGGGCGTAAAGGAGCTAACGCGATGTCAATCATCAATTTCGCCGTAATCGGCTATGGCGGTATGGGTTCTTACCATGCCCACAACTTGATCCCTGCGGAGAGCACTCGTATCCATGTGGTGGGGACCTATGATATCTCCGGAGAAAGACAGCAAATCTCCAAAGGGAAAGGCCTTCATATTTATGAAAGCCTGGATGAAGTCTTAAAGGATGGCAACATCGAAGCGATTCTGATTGCGACACCTAATGATTCGCATAAAGAAATCGCGATCCGAGCTCTGCGGGCGGGTAAGCATGTGGTCTGCGAAAAGCCTGTAGCGATGAATACCGATGAGCTCGACGAGATTCTGGCGGTTGCCAAAGAGACCGGAAACGTCTTTATGGTTCACCAGAATCGTCGGTGGGACCCGGATTTCCTGATCATTCGTCAGTTGTATCAGAACAAGACGATCGGGGACATCTTCCAAATTGAAACCCGTGTTCAAGGAGCCAATGGCATCCCAGGCGATTGGCGTCATTTGGAGAAACACGGCGGCGGCATGCTGCTCGATTGGGGTGTCCATTTGCTGGATCAACTGCTTTGGCTGGTCGATAGTCCCGTTCAAAGCGTGCACTCGGATTTGAGTTATATCTTGGGCGATGAAGTGGATGACGGATTCATGAGCTACATCACCTTCGAAAATGGCGTGAGAGCACTAGTCGAGGTAGGGACCACCAACTATACCAAGCTCCCTCGTTGGTATGTGAAGGGTCTTGAAGGAACCGCGAAGATTAACGATTGGGATTTGTCCGGCGAGATCATCGCGGCTACCGGTCGCAAGGATGTAGCGGCTCCGACACCAATTCAAGCGGGTGTGGGACTCACCAAAACGATGGCGCCTCCTTCGGAAGAAGCCACCGAGAAATTGGCCTTCCCGGAAGCCAAAGCGGATTTCGTCCCGTTCTATCAAAACTTCTATGAGGTCGTTCGCGAAGGGGCGGAGCCGATCGTGAAGAATGAGGAAGTTCGCAAGGTCTTGAAGCTGATTGATGATATTTTTGAATCTTGCCACAAGGGTTGAACATAGAAACCACTCCACAAGAAGGCTAACCAAACGGTTAGCCTTTTTTGTGTTGTATTGCTCTTCAAATTGAAAAACCACTTGACATAGACAACCTAGTTGACTATATTGGAAACAAACAAGACAACTTGGTTGTCTAAATGAGGAGGAAGAATGATGAACAGTACAACATCAAACACATCGATTCCTGGGATTACGCATCACACCGCGCACGTTAACGGTGCCACGATTCATTACGTGTCCGCTGGGACTACCGGATCCCCGATCCTTTTGATCCACGGGTTCCCGGAGACCTGGTGGACGTTTCACAAACTCATTCCTTTACTTGCCTTAAACCATCGGGTATTCGCGGTCGATTTACGCGGTTTCGGTGATTCAAGCCATGACGAGGGGGATTATGACAGCGCGACTTCTGCTGAGGATTTGCATCAACTCATCGGGCAGCTCGGCATAGGTCCGGTGCACCTCACGGGGCAAGATATTAGCGGATCAACGGTCTTCCGACTCGCTGCCATGCATCCGGAAGATGTTCGCAGTTTCACCGCCATCGAGATGGGGCTTGCCGGATTCGGCCTTGAAAGCTTGGGCGACATCACGCATGGCGGCTCATGGCATATTGGCGTTTTGGCAGCACCCGGTATCGCCGAAATGCTCCTTGTCAACCACGAAAGGGAGTTCCTGGGGGAGTGGGCCTTTCCTTCCATGATCGCAGTTCAGGGAGCGATCACGGATGCGGACATTGACGAGTTCGTCCGTACTTACTCTCGTCCGGGCGGCTGGCGTGGAGCGATCGGTCTCTACCAGTCCATGCTCACGGAAGGCGACAGCATTAAGGCAATCGCCCAAACACATCCACTGACCATGCCGGTTCTGGCTGTAGGTGCTGGCGGTGGAACGTTTACCGAGAGTACCGTAAGGCAGATCACGACCGGGATGATCCAATCTGTGCAACTTGAAGGCGTTGGTCATTACGTTGCTATGGAGGCCCCGACGGCTCTATCGACGACGATCCTCGACTTCCTTGAGAGTGTCGACAGAGCTTGAGCTTGGCTTGGTAAATAAGCAAAAAATGCTGGAAAAGGAGGGTGCGATGGGGTAAAGTAAATAGAAACACGCTTACAAAGGAAGGATCCCTTATGTCTCGATCTGGAGCTGATCTTGCCCTCCTCCTCCTAGGAGGCTACCGTACGCTTGTTGATGCTGCTATGGTTGAACTGGCCGCTCGCGGGTATGACGATTTTCGTCCTGTTCATGACTTCGCGATGCGAGCGATTGGAGCAGGTGCCGATAGCGCCTCGGATTTGGGTCGTCGAATGTCGGTCTCGAAGCAGGCGGCATCGAAGACCATCGCCGTTCTTCTCGACCGAGGTTACATCTCGCGGGAATCGGACCCGCATGATGCACGACGCAAACGGCTGCAAGTGACCCCTCTCGGCTTTGAAGTGATGCGACAGGGGGAAGCGATCTTCGATGACCTGCGTAAGAATTGGGAAGAGCAAATCGGCGTTGCTGAACTCGCAACGCTAGAGGCAAGGTTAAAGACGCTCATTGGAGACGGGGCCATTCGCATAGATGAGCCTGGATGGGCCGCGCAAGACCTCGGGTGAACCCAAATGTGTTCGGAAGAAAACCGGTTGCTGGAGTGCAAAAAGGGTTAAACATAGGAAGTTCCACACCAAAGAGGCTAACCAAGCGGTTGGCCTCTTTGAATTTGGATTATCCATGGGATTGGGCAGGACGTATTGTTCGGAACGACCTAAAGAATGCGCGGATATCCTCAGCCATCAGCTCCGGTTCTTCCATGGCGGTAAAGTGACCGCCTCGGGGCATGGAAGTCCAACGGGTTACATTCAAATGGCGCGTAGCCCATTCTCTGGGCGGGGGTAAGATATCCGCCTTGAACAAAGCAAGCGCGGTCGGAACTGTGATATAACCTAGGGGCGGCAGCGTATGAGCATTTTCATAATACATCTCGGCAGCCGATCCAACCGTGTTCGTGACCCAATAAATCATGATATGTGTGAGTAGTTCGTCCTCCGTGAATCGCTGCCGGAGATCTCCGTTGCAATCGCTCCAGGCACGGAGCTTCTCAAGGATCCAGCTGGCTAATCCGACGGGAGAGTCGGACAGGCCATAAGCTAACGTCTGAGGGCGTGTCGATTGGATGGACATATAGCCGCCCTCTTGCGCTACCCATGCCGTAGCCGCTTGTTGATATCGCCGTTCTTCTTCGGAAAGTCCTGACTCATCCGCTGCATTCATGAGTGCTCGTATAATCCCGATGTCCGTGAGATGGATGCCGTACAACAGCTCGGGATGGTTTGCGGCCAGATATCGGGTCACTCCGGAGCCAATATCCCCGCCGGCAGCTGCAAACTTCTCGTAACCTAACTCCTCGGTCATGAGCTTCGCCCATATGTCTGAGACACGGGAGTTGTTGATACCTGGACGAGCAGGGCGGCTGGAGAACCCGAATCCGGGCACGGAGGGGACGATGACATCAAAAGCGTCCTCCGCGCGGCCGCCGTAACTGACCGGATCGGTAAGCAGCGGGATGATTTTCTCATAACGAAGGTAACTGTCGGGCCACCCGTGGGTGAGAATCAGGGGCAGGGGGTTCGGTCCTTTCCCGCGCTCATACACGAAGTGGATGTCGATCTCATCGATGCGAGTGCGGAACTGGGAGAAACGGTTTAGCTTGGCTTCTTGGGCTCGCCAGTCATATTGATCCTTCCAGTAGGACACCAAGGATTGCAAATACGATCGTTCCGTGCCCCGGTCCCATCCGGTGTTATGGGGTTGATCGGGCCAACGTACGCGATGGAGCCGGTTCTTCAAATCGTCCAAGATTTCTTCGGAAACGTGAATGTGAAAGGGCTCTAGTGCCATAGGGTTTTCCTCCTTCTCTTGCTACATCGTTCATTATATCCCCCCAAAAGATGTGATACACTGGCATATATGAAGGATCTGACTATACGATTTGATAGGTGAGGCCATGCCGTTATTAGACCGATACAAGAACCGAACCGTTAACATTGAATTTGTCCCGAAAGAGGATTTAAGGCGACTTCCTTGTCCAGAGCGGCGGGCACTGGTCTTGATTACTTCCGGAAGCATGCACGGGACCTTAAACGAACATCCCATCTCTCTCGTTGCTCCAGCTGTCCTATGCTTGGCTGAACACGATGAGCTGAACGTGACAGACATGCACCAGGTGGCTGCTCAAGCCTTTCATTTTCATCCTGATTTCCTGAACAGCGTTAGGTTATCCGAAACGGAGATGTATTTTCCGTCGGCCCCCAGCATCCAAACCGGGCTTTCGCTGTTTCGAAGAGAGGATCCTTATCCAGGCATCCCCCGACTCACCGCAAGCGCCTATCCGCATATCTTTGAATGGTTTTTTGTGCTTGGCATGGAAGTAATGGCGCAAAGCGATGAGCGGTGGGCGTGTCGCATTAAGAAATATCTCATTCAGATACTAGGCTTGCTGGAGGAGTTGAATCAATATCGCGAACCCTCCCCAGTGGACCAAGTGTTAGAGTATATCCACACGAATTATTCCAGGAAGATAACGCTGGAGGACTTGACGGAGACCGCCCATTTGAACCGCGTAACGTTAAATAAGCTGTTTCAGGAGAGATGCGGTTCGACCGCGATGGTCTACTTGCTCTCTTATCGATTGAAGGTGGCATGTGAGCTCTTAACCCACACCGATATGAACCTCAACGATATTGCGCGCGCGACCGGGTTTGAATATGACACCTATTTCATCAAACAGTTCACGTCCAAGAAGGGGATATCCCCGACGACGTATCGGAACAACTCTCGCAAGTTTTCTAACGTTCAATAAGAGTTCAGGTCTTTTTCAGGGAGGATAGAATGAGGCGCTTAAGCAAAGTAAGCGGTTGTCTAACTGCGATGGGATAACCCAGCAGCAAGAAATCCTTAAGGTGACTTCTGAGTGAATCGTTAGTCGAATCCGCTAGTCCTCCAGCAACCGCCCATGATCATGCCATTGCCCATACATTTGATTAGTTCTTGTATGGCTTATGAATTTATCCAGTCTGCTTTGAAATAATTCGGGCTGGTGGATGACGCTTTGGATCGTGTCGATGCGAATGCGCTGATAAAGCGCCGGGAAAGCCAGGAAGTTCTCGTATCCTTGCGGATCTTCTTGCAACCGTTGTTCGATCACGCTGTCGATCTGAAAGGAATCGAGATCCATCTCAGGAAGAACCCTTCGTCCTTCATCCGTCATGAGCCCCAGCTTCTCCAGGCGACGAACTCGCGCTTTATTTAATTCCGTCCATGAACTCTTCAACCTACGAGGAGACAGCCGTTGGGCTGTCTCTGTTGGGTTGATTTTCTTCTTGGTACTGTCGATCCAGCCGAAGCACAACGCTTCTTCGACCGCATCCAAATATAACAAGGTATCCGGAGCCCGCTTCATACTCACTACGACCCAACATGAATTCGCAGTCCGGCTATTCTCCTGCAGCCATACCCTCAGTTCTTCTCTTGATTTCACCGGAAGCAAATGATGGATGTCCATCGTTTTAACCCCGAGTTGCCGCTGGTTCCTGATACCAATACAGCGCATAGTCGTTCATGGTGGAAGCGTGGCCGAGCTGACGCAGCATGGTCGATAGGTTCCCCCTGTGATACGACCCGTGATTGACGAGATGCAGCACCATTTCCGACAGGCGGGTTTGGCGGGGACCGGCGAACGGATTATTTAACAGCACGCTTTGCTCCAAATCGGGTTGGCCTTGGAACCAGGTGCTGAACTGTTCGGCTAACTCGTTATAAGCATGGGCGTAATCATCCAGGGATTCCAGGACACGTTCGTTTAACGGACGAGTGGCTTGAAAGGCCTCCGGCATCTCCATTCCGGTTAGCACCAGATACCACATTTGATCCACGGCATAGATATGGCTCAGGGCATGGGCCAAAGTGGGGAACGAGGTGTTGACTTCTTGGCTTAATACGGAGGCAGGGAGCTCCCGGATTCTTCCCAGGATCGTTTGGTTCGCCCAAGTGTGATATTTGTACATCTCTTCTGGAATCGTTGTCATTTTTGAATCTCTCCTTTAGTTGTTGATGTCCTGATTATAAGAAAAGAAGTATGACAACAGACTGTCATACTTCTTCATAAAGTTGAAGCGCCTTCTGAAGTTGTTCTTTGACGATGTCGCGAAGCCCCAAGGGTTCAAGGACCTCGGCGCCGCTGCCGAAGCTAAGCAAAATGGACCAAAGCCAGCGCGCGTTAAGGGGCTGATGCACGGATATGCGTACCGTCATACTCCCATCGTCGTGAAATTGCTTCTCCGCCAACTGAAAATGATCCATCACATCCGCCAACGCCTCGGGACGGACCCGGATCACGACGTCTTCCATCTGATCCTTATCCTCCCCAGTCTTCTGACCGATATCGTTCTGTTCCAAGGCTTCAAGATGCGGCCCAAACGTATCCTGCGTCAGCATCACATTCAACATTCGCGATAAGCGGAATTCCCGATAATCCTGACGTGAACGGCAATATCCGTAGACGTACCAATTGCCGAATTTGAAATGAAGGCGCAGCGGCTCCAGTTCGCGAGTCCGGCGTTCATTTTGAGCATTGATGTACTCGAAGCGAACGAGGTTTCGCTGGGTAATGGCCGAGCGCAGAAGAGGGAGCACGCCGAAAGCCGTCCGACGAGTCTCCAAATCCACGGACAGGCTTGGCATCCGATATTCCGGTTCAATGGTTTGCAAACGCTCGATGGTTCCTTGCGCGCGTTCGTCTTCAAATACGGAGGAGAGACTGTTCAACACGGTAATGAGGGAGGCCACATCATAGGTACCGAGCAGGCTTTTGTCCATCTTATAACCGTCCATCATGCCGTATCCGCCTTTAGTTCCCTGGTACGCAACAACCGGGAAACCTGCCGCGCAGAGCACATCGATATCCCGATAGATCGTTCTTTGGGAAACCTGAAACTCTTCAGCTAGCAAGGCTGCAGACAAAACGTCATGATTTAGCAGTTTGTAGACAATGGAGATCAATCGCTCCAATTTCATAAATTGCTCCTTCCCCAATCGCATAACTGTTCCATCACGGGGATAAGGGTTTCTGCTTTCGGGGTTAGCCGGTACTCAACCTTAGGAGGGACTTGCGGATATTCCTTCCGATCCACCAGACCATCCGCTTCCAGTTCTTTAAGTTGGGAGCTGAGCATCTTATAAGTAATTGGGCCAATCCGTCTTTTTAGCTCATTGAAGCGAACCGGCTGGTTTTCCGCCAGGAGGTATATAATCAACATTTTCCACTTCCCGCCGATGACTGACAGGGTATACCCAAACGGTGTTTCGTGAATGTTACCTTCGCCTTGGTAATCCGCCGTTCCCATCTTTACACTATCCTTTCGGGTAGTACCTATCTAAATAGTGCGTACTACTTATTATTTTGTGCCCAGTTTATACTATCCTTACTTTGATGTAAAGGAGAGAAAACAATGGCACATATCCAAACGTACAATCATGATTTGTGGGATCACGGTATTTCCCAGGGCTACGCGGTGAACGGGACACTCTACATTTCAGGACAATTCTCCCACGATGCGCAAGGCGCATTTGTTGGCGCGGGGGATATCGAAGCCCAAACCCGACAGACGCTCGACAATCTGGATCGCGTGCTCGAGAGCTTTGGGGCCAAGAGAGCGAACCTTGCTTATCTGGAGATTTATTTGACCCACCCACAGGAGCATTTTGAAGCTGTCCTTGGGTTGTTTAAGGACTATGTAGGAGAACATCGGCCGGCCGGCAGCTTGCTAGGCGTGACCTACCTGGCGTCGCCGGAGCAACTGATCGAAATCAGCGCCGTTGCTCATCTAGATTAACCCCGATCTGGTCCCCCATATGCTCACTGAACCTAAGCGTTCGGTGGGCATTTTTTACATATCATCAACCCCATTAGATCAATGATCAATTGACCCCGAACGAAATCAACATTCCATTGGAGGTTTTGCCCATAGGCTCGCCCTGATCACCACCCTTATGCTGGGGATGGGTTAATGATTATCACACATTATGGAGGGGGAAGGTTCATGAACACAAGATCGATCACCCGATGGGTATCAACCGGTCTGGCCATCGGCTTGCTTGGAACCACGCTGCTGGCTTGCTCAAATGGAGGGCAGGCGAATCGTGGAACTCAGAACGAAGAAGGAGTCAATTCAGGAGGGAATACGTCGGTGACGGAGGCGACGACCTATCCCATTCAAACCGATAAGTCGCTAACGTATTGGGGGGATCTGACAGGAAACCTGATCGGAGTGGTGAACTCGCTTAACGACGTGCCTTTCTTTCAGAAGTGGCAGGAGAAAACCGGGGTTCAACTCGAATTTACGTCACCGCCAGCCGGTCAGGCTAAAGAGGCGCTAAATGTTATGTTGGCTTCGGGTGATTTGCCGGATATGATCGAATACAATTTCATGAGTTTTCCCGGAGGACCCGAGAAAGCGATCAGTGATGGATACATTCTTCGCCTGAACGATCTCATCGATAAGCACGCGCCAAATCTGAAGAAGTATCTGGAGGAGAATCCGGACATCGATAAAATGGTAAAAACCGATAGCGGCAGCTACTACGTGTTCCCGTTTATCCGGGGGGATGAGTACCTGCGGGTATTCCAGGGACCCATCATCCGTAAGGACTGGCTGGATGACTTAGGACTACCGGTGCCGGAAACCATCGATGAGTGGACCGCAACGCTAAGAGCGTTCAAAGAGAAGAAGGGGGCCGCTGCTCCGCTTTCGATGGTCAGCAAGCCACGATTCTTTAATGAATCTTACAACGGGGCGTTCCTTGGCACTTATGGAGTAACGCTTGGCTTCTACCAAGAAGACGGCGCGATAAAGTTCGGACCTGCGGAATCCGGTTTCAAAGAATACTTAAGATTGTTCCAGGGCTGGTACAAGGAAGGGTTACTTGATAAAAATATCGCCACGGTTGACTCCAAAGCGATGGACAGTAACCTTGCTGCCGGCGCCACGGGTGCCACGATCGGCAACGCCGGCGGCGGGATCGGAAAGTGGCAGCCGCTAGTGGAAGCGAACGATCCGAAGGCGGTGCTGGTGGCTGCCCCTTATCCGGTGCTGAACAAAGGCGACAAGCCGAAATTCGGACAGCGGAATCAGGCGTACTCGTCCGAAGGAACGGTCGCGATAACGACGGCGTCCAAGGATCCGGAGCTCGCGGTACGACTGCTGGATTACGGTTACAGCGAGGAAGGGCATATGTTCTTCAACTTCGGGGAAGAAGGCGTAAGCTACGAGATGGTGGACGGGTATCCGAAATACACGGACTTGCTCCTGAAGAACCCCGACAAACTCGCACCGGCGCAAGCGATCTCGTTACACGCCCGCGGCAGCTATAACGGACCGTTCGTGCAAGACAAACGTTACGCGGAGCAGTTCTTCGCTCTGCAAACGCAGCGGGATGCCATCGAAATCTGGAAGAATACCGATGCCGCGAAATACCAGCTGCCTCCGATCACGCCAACGCCTGAAGAAAGCTCGGAATATGCGGCGATTATGAACGATATCAACACGCTGGTGGATGAGATGACGATCAAGATCATTTTGGGTGAAGAGTCTGTCGACCAATTCGAAAGCTACGTGGAGAAGATGAAGTCGCTTCGCCTAGACCGGGCGATCGAGATCCAGACGGCGGCACTGGAGCGTTACAACAGCCGGTAATCGCAATTCGGGAGGGCGCGTACGCCCTCCCGAATAGAAATGAGGTGTATCCGAACACGCATGAGCAAACCAACCTCCTTCAAACGACGGTTTGTCCGCGACTTCCGGATGAACAAATACTTGTATTTGATGATGATTCCCGTCATCGCTTATTATGTTATTTTCCATTACGGCCCGATGTACGGCGCGATCATCGCATTTAAGGACTTCACCCCGATCAAGGGGATTCTCGGGAGCGACTGGGTTGGACTGAAGCATTTCGAGGACTTCTTCGGAAGCTACTATTTCCTGCGGGTGCTCAAAAACACGATACTCATCAGTTTATATACGTTGGTGTTTGAGTTTCCGGCACCGATTCTCTTGGCCTTGCTGATCAACGAGGTGCGCCGCCGCTACTTTAAACGGGTCGTACAAACGATTACGTACATGCCGTATTTTATCTCCCTGGTGGTGATCTGCGGCATCATTACGGATTTTACCAATGCAGACGGCTTGATAAACCGCTTGTTCATGCTGCTGGGGTACGATGGGCAAGCGATGCTGCAGAAGCCGGAGCTGTTCCGGCCGATTTATGTGTTGTCTGAGATCTGGCAGCGCATCGGATGGGAATCGATTATTTATATCGCGGCTTTGATGAGCATCGATCTGGAGCAATACGAGGCGGCGCGAATGGACGGAGCGAGTCGGCTTAAGCAGATGATCTATATCACGCTACCGGGGCTGCTGCCTGTCATCACCATCATGTTCATCCTGCGGATGGGGAATCTGCTTAATGTTGGTTTCGAAAAAATCATTCTGCTCTACAACCCGGTCACGTACGAGACGGCGGATGTCATTTCGTCGTTCGTGTACCGCAAGGGTCTGCTGGAATTCGGCTGGAGCTACAGCTCCGCCGTTGGGTTATTTAATTCGGTGATCAATCTCGCGCTGCTCGTCTCCGCGAACTACATCAGCCGCAAAGTGAATGAAAACAGCTTATGGTGAGGTGAAAGCGATGAAGACGGAAAGCAGTTGGTTGGATCGGTTATTTAATCTCGTGAATTATACGCTGTTACTGTTACTCGTCATAGCTACCTTATATCCGCTGTTGTATGTCTTGTTTGCCTCCTTCAGTGATCCGGCGCGTCTATTGGCCTACAAAGGGCTGTTATGGAGGCCGGTTGGCTTCAGTCTGGAAGCTTATCGGAGCGTGCTGGCTAACCCGGGGATCGGGGTCGGGTTTCGCAATACGTTGTTTATCGTCGTGTTTGGGGTGACCGTCAACATTTTTATGACCGCTTTAGGGGCTTATGTGTTATCCCGCAAAAACGTGATGTGGAACAAGGTCTTTATGTTCCTCATCGTGTTCACAATGTTCTTCGGCGGCGGTCTGATCCCCATGTACTTGGTCGTCAAGGGCGTTGGCCTCCTGGACTCGCTATGGTCGACGATTATCCCGTTTGCGATTGGCACTTTTAATTTAATCATCATGCGAACCTCGTTTATGGGAATTCCGGACAGTTTGGAGGAATCGGCGAAGATCGATGGGGCGAATCATTTTACGATTCTGTTTCGGATCATTTTGCCGCTCTCGATGCCCGTGATCGCCGTGATGATTTTGTATTATGCGGTGGATAAATGGAATGGTTGGTTTTATGCCTCGGTGTTCATCAAAAGTCGGGAGCTGTTCCCGCTGCAGCTCGTGCTTCGCGAGATCCTGATCTCCAACTCGACGGATAGCATGTCCATCGGCGCCTCGGCCGGCGATCGGTTCCAGATCGGGGAGACGATCAAGTACGCGACGATTATTGTGGCTACCTTCCCGATCATGTGCGTGTATCCCTTTTTACAGCGTTATTTTGTGAAAGGCGTTATGGTGGGATCGTTGAAGGGGTAAGGTTAAATGGATGGGAAGACAAATCGACTAGAAATCGTGTAGGAGGAGAAGCATGACAACGACCATGGAAACGATCAGTGAAGAGGTTTGGTCGCGGCTGGAAGCGAAGGTACCCCGCATGCTGGCATCTCTGGGGAATAAGTGCCCCCATGTTGCGGGATCGGACGGAATCTATGACGATACAAGGCTGGATTGGTGGACCTCGGGGTTCTGGCCGGGCATCCTGTGGCTGATGCATGACATGACGGGGGAACAATCCCTAAAGGACGCCGCCTGGTCTTGGGATGAACGCTTGTTTAAGTTGTTCCAGGAGGAGAACGCTTTTGATCATGACGTAGGTTTCCACTACTTGCCAACGGCGGTCTTCAAATATAAGCTGACAGGCGACAAAGAAGCTCTTCGCCGGGGGTTATTTGCGGCGAATTACCTGGCCGGGCGCTTCAACCCGCGGGGCGGTTATATTCGGGCATGGAACGGCGGCGATAAGGCCGGCTGGTCCATTATCGATACGATGATGAACGTATCGCTGTTATTCTGGGCTTCCGAGGAAAGCGGGGATCCGCGGTTTGCCCATATCGCCAGAGCTCATGCGGATAGGGTCATGATAGAGTTCGTGCGAGCGGACGGTTCTACCCATCATATCGTTGCTTTCGATCCGGAAACGGGTGAACGCATAGAGGGGCTTGGCGGGCAAGGTGCGGGTCCCGACTCCGCCTGGAGCCGGGGAAACGCTTGGGCGCTTTACGGACTGGCGAATACGTACCGCTACACCGGCGACTCTGCGTACTTAAGCGCGGCCCAGCGCGTGGCGAACTTCTTTATCGCCGGATTGCCGGAGGACGGTGTTCCGCCGTGGGATTTCCGGGCATCGCAAGTAGAGGAGGGAGAAGAAGTCCCTCGCGACACCTCGGCTGGAGCGATCGCCGCATCCGGCTTGCTGGAGCTGGCGGGCTTGCTGGATGAGCCGATTGGCCGACCTTACCGGGCAGCGGCCGAGCGCATCCTCGGCTCGCTGGCAGCAAAGTACGCCACCTGGGATGATCCGCAGCATGAGGCGATCCTGCTGCAGGGAACCGGCCACAAGCCGGCCAATCAGAACGTGAACGTTTCGTTGATCTACGGCGATTATTTCTTTGTCGAGGCATTCGCCAAGCTTAGAGGCTGGAGCCGGCGTATTTTCTAAAGTTCAGCCCAATAGAATCAGCCCGAAGAACCGCAAGGATTCTTCGGGTTATTGGCGTTGGTAAGGGTGAAGTCCCACTTGCGTGCCGTAATTGTCAATCGAATTGAACTTTTTATCTATAGGCTTTTGCCTAGGGACCACGTTATAATTAGGACTTGATCCGATGCACCGACAAACCGGAAAGATACGGGGGAGAAACGGATGCTGAACATTCAATCCTTGTGGCGGAAGCGGGAAAGCGTGATTGTGACCTGGCTCGTTTCGTATAGTGCAGTGTTGTTCGTGCCGATTCTGATCAGCCTCGTCATTTATGCTCAAGCCAATGCGGCTCTCAAGAGCGAAATTCACCGGGCGAACGATTCACTGCTGAAGCAAATGCGCTATACGATCGATACGCAGATCGATCTAATGAAGCGGCTGAATATGGAGATGACCTGGAGTCCGAACCTGCAGACGCTCATGTACTCGACCCAGTCCGAGGCTGAAGCTCCTTATACCGCTTATCAGTTGGTCAAAGAATTTCGCTTGTTCAAGACGTCGTATGCAACGATTGATGAATTTTACGTGGTTTGGAAGAAGGGCGATGCGATCCTCCGGGCGGGCAATATCCGGGATTTGCCAACCGCTTTTCATACGATCCACCAGACGGGTGCGATGAGTATGGAGGCCTGGGAACGCCTCGTTTTGGAAGCGGATACAAACCGATTTGTGGTGCTTCCTCATCTGAATGCAGGGCCGGCGGAATCCTCCATCGCTTATGTTACGCAGTTGCCGCCGAATCTGAATGGTCAAGAGACGGGGGCCGTCGTGGTCATGACGGATACAAGCCGGTTCCAGCAAGCGATCGAGGGGATCTCGGGCTTCAGTGAGGGTCTGCTGCTGATTCTAAATCAGAATAACGAAGTCTTGATGACGAATCGAAATAATGCCGATGTACTGCTCCCGTTTATGGACGGGAACCGCGTCAGGCTGGATCAAGCACAAACAGGCGAATCCGAATTGTTCTACATGGATTCCGCGATATCAGATCTTAAATATGCCTTGATTATCCCAAGCGGATTGTATTGGGAAAAGGCCGTCAACGTCCGTAACTTCACGTATGTCAGTATCCTGGTTAGCTTGGTTGGCGCCGGCGTGCTGACGTGGTTCTTCATGCGGCGCAACTACTCGCCGATTCAACAGCTGGTGGAATCGCTGACGGATAAGACTACACAAACCTTACCGGGGGAGACCAACGAATTGCGCTTCATCCAGAACATGATCCTGCGTACGCGGACGGAGAAGAACGAGATTGCGCAGCAGCTCCAGAAGCATCAGCAGGTGTTACGGTCCAACCTGATTTACCGGCTGCTCAAAGGTAAAACCGATCCCCTGGTTCCTTATGAAGAGTCGTTTCGTTCGTTTCAGATGTCGCTGCATTCCCTGGATTTTGCTGTCATCTTGTTTGTCATCGAAAATGAGGATCATCTCTACGACAAGCTGCCGGGCGTGGGCCTGAACGAACGGAGCAAGCTGATTCAGCTTATCATCTCCAACGTAGTGGAGGAGCTGGTCGAAAGTCGCGGGCACGCCGGATACGTCGCGGAGGCGGATGAGATGATGGTATGCCTGGTGAATCTGCGGACGGATTCCTCCCTTTGGAGTCAGGAACTGAGCGAGATCGCGGTGGACGCGCAGCGGTTCTTGGAACGGTATGACATGGAGTTGACCATCTCGATCAGCGGACGTCATTCATCCTGGATCGGCATTCACGAAGCGTATCAAGAAGCGGTGGACGCGATGGAGTACAAGATGGTTTTGGGCAAGAAAGGCATCATCGCTTACGGGGATATCCGTCAGGAGTCAGTGGTAGGTCCATACGGGTACGATTATCCGCTGCAAGCCGAGCAGCAGCTCATCAACTTGATGAAGGCCGGCGATGCCGAGCAGGCCGGCAGTTATATGAATGAGATTATGAAGCGGAATTTGGAACAGCCGGTGATGTCGCTCAACGTTGCGAAATGCCTCATGTTCAATCTGGTGAGCACCATGATCAAGGTCATTCATGAAATAGGCGGCCACGATGACGATGAGAGGCTGGCCGGCTATCCGCTCTGGATCGACGATGTTCTGGCCTGCGATACCGTTCAGGAAATGCAAAGCGCATTACATGGCTTGTTGGAAGAGGTTTGTACGTTTGCCGCTGCGAAACGCGTAAGTCATCTCTCGAGGGAGCGAGAGGATTCGCTTCGCAGCCTGTCGGAGCAAGTGACTGCTTATATAGCGGCTCGTTACAGCGACGTGAATTTGAATGTAAATGCGATCGGTGACCATTTTGGCATGAAGGGCAGTTATCTGTCCAAGCTTTACAAGAATCAGACCGGTGAAGGGTTGCTGGACAGCATCCATCGAAGCCGAATCGAGAAGGCGAAGGAGCTGATGCGGTTCCAAACCGATTCGATCAGCGAGCTCTCCAAGATCGTGGGGTATAACGATGCGGCCACATTTATTCGGGTGTTCAAAAAATATGAAGGGATCACGCCTGGCAGATATAAAGAGATCAGCGGAATGAACGGGAAGGAGGCTACGGGATGAATCGAACGGGTAAGCGGAAGGGGCGGCTTCCGATGATAGACCGGGGATGGGCAGTGACGCTGATGCTGGCGCTGCTGGTCGTTTTGCTGGGAGCATGCGATCCTTCTGAAGGGTTACCTCGCGTGAACTCGGCGGCCTCCGCGGGAAAGTCGCAGATGTTGGGGTCAGGTGAGGACAATGCCCTCGATACACCGCTTACGTTAACTTACTGGGCAGAACTGAACGGAAATGCGGCCAGCATTAAATCCAACTTCAATGAGGTCCCCTTCTTCCAGGAATGGCAGCGGAGAACCGGGGTCGATTTGAATTTCATCCAGCCCCCCGCCAATCAAGGGAAGGAGGCGCTTAGCGTTCTGTTGGCTTCCGGCGAGCTGCCGGATTTAATCGAATATGAATGGATCCATTATCCGGGTGGTCCTGAGAAAGCGATCAACGATGGATATATCCTGAGACTAAATGAGATCATTGATCAATACGCTCCTCATCTGAAAGAGTACCTCAGCAAGCATCCCGACATCGATCTGCAGGTTCGCACGGCCAACGGGAGTTATTACGCTTTCCCCTTCATTCAGGGCGACAAGCGACTCCGCACGTACCAAGGGCCTATCATTCGCAAGGATTGGCTTGATGAACTTGGGCTCGAGGTGCCGGAGACGATCGCAGAATGGCATGATGTGCTAATAGCATTCAAGGAACACAAGGGGGCTAAAGCGCCGCTGACGTTTCTTGGCGTACCGAATCCGCTGTTCGGCATAGAAGGTGGCGGATTCGTTGGCGCTTTTGGAATCAAGAAAGACTTCTATCAGGAGCAGGGAAAGGTGAAGTTCGGCGCGATCGAACCGGAGTATAAAGCGTTTCTTGCCTTGTTCCGCGACTGGTTCAAGGAAGGGCTGATCGATCCCAATCTTGCGGCCGTGGATTCGGAAACCCAGGACACCAGCATGATTCTTGGACGCAGCGGCGCAAGCATTTGGAATGCCGGGGCGGGGATCGGGACCTGGCTACCACTAATGCAGGCGAAGGACCCCTCCGTGGAACTGGCGCCGGCACCATATCCAGTGTTGAACAAAGGCGATCGTCCGAAATTCGGCCAGTTCGCCCCAGCCGTTGGCGCCAGCGGCGGCGTTGCGATCTCGACAAGCAATCCGCATGTGGAGGAAGCGGCCCGAATGCTGGATTACGGGTATAGCCCGGAAGGTCATTTGTTGTTCAACTTCGGGATGGAAGGAGTCAGCTACGAAATGAAGGACGGGGATCCCACCTATACGGACCTCATCTTGAAAAATCCGAACCAATGGGCTCCGTCGCAAGCCCTGGCGATGTACACCCGAGCCAGCTATTTCGGTCCGTTTGTGCAGGATGTGCGTTATATGGAACAGTATTACACGCTGCGGGAACAGCAAGAGGCAACCCGGCTCTGGTCCGATACGGATGCCGCGCTCCACACTTTGCCATCCCTGCCTAAAACCGAGGAGGAGAGCACGGAATTCTCCATGATTATGCAAGACGTCAACCGGATCGTGGATGAGATGTCGCTTAAAATCATCTACGGAATCGAACCGCTCGATGCGTTTGAAGGCTATGTGGAGCAAATTCATACCATGGGGATTGACCGTGCGCTCCAAATCCAGCAGCGGTCCTTGGACCGGTTCAATCAAGGGCTGTCGGCTAAGTGAATGGCAGAATAGCCCAATAATCAGGCCCCGACGCCCTGCACTTTGGGTCAAATTGATCATTCGTTGACCATCCTTTTTGTGTTAATCTCATTCTGAATCGAATAACCCTGTGATAGGGGAAGTGAACCCCTTATCCAGAGCGAGGAGAAATACGAGAAGGATTGGAGCGTAGAGAAACGAGATGAACCGAGTGAAGAATAAGGCGATACTTCTGTTATTGGCGATTTGTTTGACTTTAGCATGCGGAGTTACCTCTCCAGTCCAAGCGAAGGAGCCGCAAACCAAGGCGATTTGGGCGTGGGATTTTTATGAAGCCGCTTCGAACTCGAACAAAATCACGGCGTTATTGAAGTTTTTGAAAGAACAGGACATCAACCTGTTGTTTATCGGAACGAGCAAGACTTTACCAGATCAACCCGCTACTTACGAAGAGTTGATCCTTAGAGCACATGAGGAGGGGATTCGTGTCTTTGCGCTGGTTGGAAGAGCGGAATGGGCCTTGGAGGGCCGCCATCGCGAGGCGTTAGCCGAACTGCAACAGGTGCTTTCGTTTAATGGATCTCACCCGGCCAGTGTCTTTGACGGGATTCAATATGATATCGAACCGCACACTTTAGCGGAATACAAAACCAAGCGGGGTTCCGTCAATTATCAGTACATCCAAGTATTGAAGAAAATCGCTGGAGAAATCAAAGCAAGCGGCGACTCACTAGAGTTCAACGCGGCGATTCCCTGTTGGTATGCCTCGGGGGAGAATCCCGTGATGGTCGATACGGGTGGACAACGGAAGCCCTTAAGTTACTTTGTATTGGATATTGTGGATACCGCATCCCTGATGGCGTATCGTGACACGGCCGAACGGCAAATTCGTGCGTCTCTGGTGGAAGCGAATTACGCAGCCAAACTGGGCAAAAAGGTGTACATTGGCGCAGAGACCAGTGCGCCGAATGGTTCTAAGATTCCAAACGAAATCACGTACTACAACAAAGGTTCGGTCTACTTGGACAAACAGATTAAGGCGATCAACGCGTACTATGCGCAGCACGAAGGATTCGGCGGCGTTGCGATTCATCAGTATTCCGCTTACAAAAAAATGACGCAAGGGCGCTAAGGATTCCGATATCTTCAGCACCCGAGGCAATGTAAAAATAGTTGATCAGGAGCGTAGAATCCTAATCGACTATTTTTTATTTTAGGAAGCTTCTATCCTTGTCCTTTACAGAAGATTAACATGCGGATGATACCGCCTTGATGTTTGCCCAGTACCATGAGAGATATATGGGACCGTTCCCAGTCGGGAACAAGTCCCTAAGCAGTAATTCAAGAAGAGGACGGTGAATCATTTTGCACTTGCCGGTTCTGGATAGGAAAGGACGCTTTACACCGGAAAATTCCAAAACGCATGTCCGCATTCCGTTTCAAATAGATCAAGACTGCAAACTGCTGCAACTACGCTTTGAGTATGCTCCGAAAGTGCTGGAAGATCGTGACCGATCGTTGATGCTGCTCATGCAAAGTTTCGATTCCTACCTACTGCCGGAACAAAGAGAACCGGCGTTAACCCAAGCGGACAGTTACCTTCCGTTGAAAAATCTGATCACACTCTCGTTAGATGATCCGATCGGTTATCGAGGAGCCTGTCATCGCCATGACCCGACGCTAGAACTAGAACTCGCCGTGGACCACGCTTCACCGGGGTTGATGCCAGGCCAGCTGCTTGCGGGTGATTGGCAAGTCACGTTGAGCATTCATTGTATCGTGACGGATTCGTGCGAATATCGATTACAAATTTGGGCGGAAAGGAGTTGAAGTGGAGGTGAGATGGATAGCTTGCGAGCTGCACACGCATACGCAGCACAGCGATGGCGTCCAAACGCTGGAAGAGCTGGCGGCGGGGGCTGTTGAACTGGGCTTCGACGCGATCGCCCTAACGGACCACAACACGATGTCAGGGCTCGCGGGGAAGGATTCCATCGCTAGCCAATACGGGCTTCTTATCCTGCCCGGCATGGAGTGGACGACGTTTTACGGGCATATGGTCACGCTTGGGTTAAGCGAATACGCGGATTGGCGAAGTGCGGACCCAAGCCAGATCGCAGACGGCATTCAGGCAGTGCACCGCCTTGGCGGCATTGCGGGGTTGGCCCATCCGTTCCGGATCGGAAGTCCGGCATGTACGGGATGTTATTGGGAATATGAGCTGAGGGATTGGTCCGTCGTCGATTATATCGAAGTCTGGTCCGGCACGTTCGCTTCTATCCGCACCAATAACCGACGAGCTTTTGCCCTTTGGACCGACAAGCTGAATGAGGGATTTCGGATCTCCGCAACTTCGGGTCGAGATTGGCATGCGCAGATGAAAACAGAAGAACCTCTGTCAGTCACGTATCTTGGTATCCCAGACGGCGAGCAGCTGTCGGAGGCATTGCTGGTTAACTCCCTGCGGGAGGGGAGAGCTACCGTTACGGTCGGACCTCTGTTGAACCTTGCGATATTTGCCGAGGGCCATAAGTTCGAGTTAGGCTCCGTGGTCTCCTCACCGTTGCAAGTGGAGGATCAGCGAGAGTTGCAAGCTAGTGTAACCATCGATTTTACAGTGAGATCGGGATTATGGTTCTTATCCGATCAAACCATCAAGCTAATTCTCTGCTCCGACCAGGGGCAGGAAATGGATATAGAGGTCACGTGGAGCAAAAACAACGCGAATGAGCCGGTTTGTCTATCCGGTTTGCCGCTTTCACCCGGGCCCCGAAAATGGCTGCGGGCTGAGCTTTGGGGCATCGTGCAAGGGGCTCTTGCAATCATCGCTTTTACCAACCCGGTTTATTTCGATTAAGGAGGTACTTCATGGCATGAAGCAATTTCCGTTAGTAACGGCCCATACCGGCTGCATGGGACATCCTGATCACTCCCTCGCCTCATTCCGGGCAGCACTGGCAATCGGGGCAGACGTTTACGAGGATGACATTCGAGTTACTCGCGACGGAGGACTTGTCTTGGCACACGATGACGAAGTGGCATTGGCGGAGGGGCGCACCGGAAGGTTATCGGACATGACGTTGGCGGAGTTGGATGAACAATCGGTCGAAGATCGGCTTCCGCTAGCCTCGGTTCTTCGGTGGATTAAGGAAACCGGCAAAACAATGAACCTTGACATCAAATCCGCTGCTTGTCTAGAACCTTTAGCAGAGATGCTGACCAGAATGGAGATGGCTGATCAAGCTTTCTTTAGCGGATGCGAGTACCCCGTCGCACTAGAGGCCGATCGCAGAGCTCGGCAATTCCGAAAGCTGCTGAACGTGAACATCGACAGTTTCCTGACAACCCCTTATGCCGAAGCCGTTGATCGAGCTTGTAATGAGGGACGTGCGGCCAGATGTTTCGGTTTAAATGTCCCGTATCAATTGATTCGGCCTGAGTTCATGGATGCAGCGAAACGAGCAGGTCTAGCCGTATTTGTTTGGACCGTTTCGGATCCATCTGAAATGCGGCGAATGGCCAGCATGGGTGTGGATTCGATCACGACCCGTGACGTTGCTGCGCTTCTAGCGGTGAAAGCTGAAACGTTAAACAAAGAAGGGAGATCGTACGTTGACGAATAAGCCGAACCATGGCCTTCGGGAGTTAGCTCAGTTGGCCGGGGTGTCCAAATCCACGGCTTCCCGAGTCATTTCCGGAAATGGGTATGCCAGCCCTGAGGTGAAGGAACGCGTCCTGCAAGCAGCGGAAACACTCCGTTACAAGCCGAATGCCGTTGCGCGAGCTATGGTAACCAAACGAACGAACAACCTTGGCGTAATCGTGTTTCGAGAGCAGCCGCCCATTGTCTCCCATCCGCTTTACGGCAAGATAATTGATGAAATCCTTGTGGCATCCGAAGCTCGGGGGTATTCTGTCTTCTTGAAAACGGATCGGGAAATGAGCTTACGTTCTACGGATTTTTTGCTGGAACAGCGGGTAGACGGATTGATTCTGGTCAGCCGACTTCAGAAGAACGTGATTGATTATGTCAAAAAATTCAATCTTCCTTATCTAATGGTCAACGGCTCGACCGATGACCCCGAAGTCATCCATTTGGTCAGCAATGATGAAACCGGGGGAGGCCGAGCGGCCGATTATTTGCACGGGCAGGGCCATCGAAAATTTTTCGTTATTGCCGGTCCGATCGAGCATCGCAGCCATTCGCTGCGCTTGGCGGGGTTCACCCGCCGCCTGGAACAACTCGGTATCTCCACGCAATCGAGTGCCGTGAAGATTGTTCCATCTCCGGAGTCCAACTTTGCTTACGGAATCAAGCTAATGGAAGAGCACTATCAGGTTTTCATAGATCAAGGTTATACCGCCTTGTTTACGACTAACGACATGCTGGCGCTGGGGGCGATGAAGCTGTTGTTGGATCGCGGGGTCCGCATTCCGCAGGAGGTGGCGGTGATGGGTTATGACGACATTGAGCTCGGCAGTATGTATACGCCGTCCCTGTCCACGGTCAGCGTAGATGCAACAGGCATCGGAAGGGACGCGGTGGAGCTGCTCGACAAGCTGATTCGAGGTGTAACGGATTTGCCGAAACTGGTGGAATACAACAGCCATGTCGTCATCCGCCAATCAACAGAAGGAAAGGAGTGAGTTAAATGCTTTGGTACTGGAAAAAAGTCGGGGCAAAGAGAATCATCGAATTTGTGCTGCTAACGGTTTTTGCGATATTTTTTGCCGGGCCGCTTTTGAATTTGCTGGTGCTCGCGTTCAGTGAGAAATGGAACTACCCGGACGTGCTGCCGGAAGCCTGGGGCTTCAAGTGGTGGAACTTCGTCCTGGCTAAGGATGATATCGTCTCATCGATCTCGTTGTCGTTCTTCATCGCGGCCATCGTGACGGCCTTATCGATCGTCATCTGCATACCCGCAGCTTACGCATTTGCAAGAATTCAGTTTCCGCTAAAGCGAATGTTCCTGTTCTCGTTCCTGCTGACGCATGCGTTCCCGAAGATGGGACTGTATGTCTCGATTGCGGTATTGTTCTACCGGATCGGTTTAATGAACACCTTGCTGGGGGTTGTCTTGATTCACATGATCAACGTGCTGATGTTTATGACCTGGATTCCGACGGCATCCTTCCGCAATGTGCATCGGGCCCAGGAGGAATCGGCACGGGATGTCGGAGCCAGTCCGTTCCGGGTGTTCCGCAGCATCACGCTGCCGATGGCGATGCCAGGGATTATGGTCGCTTCGGTCTTTACGTTTCTGAATTCGTTGGATGAAGCACAAGGGACGTTTCTCGTCGGTATTCCCGATTTCAAGACGATGCCCATCGTCATGTATTCCATTATCTCGGACTTTCCGAGCAGCGCGGGTGCGGTATTCTCCATCATCCTGACCTTGCCAACGATCCTCTTGCTGCTTGCCGCGCAGCGGTTGGTCAGCGCCGATGTGCTGGCAAGCGGATTCCAAACGAAATAAGCCGACCATGGGAGAAAGGGGCAGTAACTAACATGATATTAGCGGTACGTAATTTGACGAAACGCTACAAGACAGGAGACGGGGTCAGCGATATCAATTTAACGGTGGAACAAGGCGAGTTGGTGACGTTGTTAGGTCCCTCGGGATGCGGCAAAACGACGGTGCTGCGCAGCATTGGCGGTTTTCTCGAGCCGGATTCGGGCGACATTCGGATTGAAGGTCAAAGTGTCATCGGGCTGCCGCCCGAAAAACGTCCGACCTCGATGGTTTTCCAAAGCTACAACTTATGGTCGCATATGTCCGTTTACGATAACCTAGCTTTCGGCCTGAAGATTCGCAAAGTACCCAAAGCGGAAATTCGCGCAGCGGTCGCCGATGCGCTCAAGCTGGTCCGTCTCTCGGGGTACGAGAAGAAGTATCCGGCCGAATTATCGGGCGGCCAGCAACAACGCGTCGCCTTGGCCCGGTCCCTGCTGCTCAAGCCGGCCGTGCTGTTGCTGGACGAGCCTTTCTCGGCGCTGGACGCGAAGCTGCGTCATGAAATGCGCGAGGAGCTTCGCGAAATCCAGATGCAAACCGGACTCACGATGGTATTCGTTACGCATGATCAGGAAGAGGCTTTGTCGCTCTCTGACCGGATCGTTGTTATGAATCACGGGCGCATTGAACAGATTGCCGGTCCACAACAGATTTATGATGCGCCCGAGTCTTTATATGTAGCCGGTTTTATCGGCAAAATGAACTTTTTGGAGGGGGTGGCGGATGAAGGGAGCATCCGGATCGGCGCGCTTCGCTTTCCGAACGAGAAGCGGCTCAGCGGTAAAATCACCGCGGCAATCCGACCGGAGGACGTTGTCTTAAGTGAATCGACGGAGAAGGGCGAGTTGTTGGAAGGGAAGATTAAGCAGGTGATGGTCCTCGGGCATTACGCTGAGGTCACCGTTGAACTGGCTGGATGGGGGATTCTGCGGACGTTTCAGTCCAAGGAAGCCACGCAGCATCTGTTTATCGGGAAAGAAGTTGGCGTACAGATCGTTAAATTGATCGGGTTTCCGACAGGCGAACCCAACTAAGGGAGGATAAACGAAAATGCGATCCAAAAAACCATGGTTAACCCTATTATCTACTGCGTTATTATCAATGACGCTACTCTCCGCATGTGGCGGTGGCGGTGCAAATGGAGCGGCGCCGAATGCATCATCGCCAAGTGAATCAACCACGGCTCCGGCTGCGGCCAGCGCGCCCGTCAAGTTTAACTTCTATTTTACGGGTTCGCAGAACGTCAAAGATCTATGGGATACGCTCGTTCCGATGTTTGAGGAGCAAAACGATCAGGTAGATGTGAATCTGGTTTACATTCCGTCCGGAACTGGCGCAGAACCAACTTACGACCGCATTCTAGCTGCGAAGCAAGCCGGCAAAGGCTCGGGCGATATCGATTTATACGAGGATGGAATCGGCGTCGTGGCCCAGGGCACGAAAGATGGGGTATGGAAGCAATTAGAGACGAATGCGATCCCTAACTTGGCCAATGTCAATGCGGACACGATGAAGGACGTGGACAATTACGCAATTCCTTATCGCTCTTCCGCCGTTGTCTTAGCTTATGACAGTACGAAAGTTACGAATCCGCCGAAAACATTGGACGAATTGCTGGCCTGGATCAAAGCCAACCCGGGGCAATTCGCTTATAATGACCCGTCCACCGGCGGTTCGGGGAGTTCGTTCGTGCAGACGGTGATCTACAAGGATCTTCCCGAAGAGGATATTCACAATTCCGATCCATCGGTAATGGATAAATGGGATCCTGGGTTCCAAACGCTGAAGGAACTTGGCCAATATGTTTACGGCGACGGTATTTACCCCAAGAAAAACCAGGGCACGCTGGATCTGCTGATGAACGGCGAGGTTTCACTGATTCCGGCATGGTCGGATATGGTACTGCAACAGCTGAATGAAGGGCTGCTTCCCGATACGGTCAAAATGCAACAAATCACACCTGGCTTTAACGGCGGTCCAACTTATCTGATGGTGAACGGGGAATCGGATAAGCAAGAGGCGATATATCAGTTCCTGAACTTCGTCCTATCGCCGGAAGCCCAAGCGGTCATCGTTGAGAAAATGAACGGGTTCCCGGGCATCGAACTGGCCAATATGCCGCAAGAAACCCAAGAGAAATTCAAGGGCGTTGCCGAAGGCTTCCGCACCTTTAACATCGGGGATTTAGGTACAGAAATCAACAAACGCTGGCAGAGCGACGTTGCTGCGCAATGAGTAAGGAGTGGAAACAAGCGTTGGCGGGGTTGGCGATGGTCCTCCCCTCCTTCGCGATTTTATTGGTCGTCGTCATTATTCCGATCCTTCAATCCCTGATGTTAAGCCTCACCAACGAGACGGGTGGATATGACCTGAGCCGATACTACGTTTTGTTTACCGATAAGGGGATGCGGGCGAACATCCTGTTTACGCTTCGTATAACCGTAATCACCTGCGCGTTGGTGCTGCTGATCAGCTATAGCTTGGCGGTATACATGCGCTTCAATCAAGGATCGATCGTCGAGTTGATCCGGAAAACCTATATGATCCCTTTATTCATCCCAGGGGTCATCGCCACCTACGGATTAATCAATCTTCTCGGCAACCATGGGTGGCTGGCACGGCTGTTAGAGCATATCGGAGTCACGCTGCCGCGTATCATTTTCGATGAGAAAGGGATCATTATCGCGAATCTCTGGTTCAACATTCCGTTTACAACGATGCTGCTCAGCTCCGCGTTGGCCGGGATTCCTTCGTCGGTCATCGAAAGCGCCAAAGATGTGGGGGCAGGGAGGTTCAGGCTGTTTGCGCGGTTTATTTTCCCTCTGTCGTATAAAACGTTCCTGGTTGCCCTCACCTTTGTATTCATGGGAGTGATCGGCTCGTTTACGGCTCCGTTCCTGCTGGGCGCCAACTCCCCGCAAATGCTGGGGGTCTCGATGCAGCAGGTGTTCAGCGTCTTCCAGGAACGCGAGCAAGCGGCGGCGATGGCTTTTTTCACTTTCCTGCTTTGTTCGGTACTTGGGGCATTTTACATTCGCTCCATGGCCAAGGAAGAAAACGTCAAAATGTAATGATCTTCTGCGTAACCCCGGCGAACGGGGTTATTTTTTTATAGTCAACATTTCCATTGTTTGGGGAATCGGGTTCGATTAAAGTATAATAATACCTAAATACATGAAGCTGGAAGGGGATGGCCGTGAATAACGCAGACAGGTCAAATCAATCCGTACCAAAGGAATCGTGGAGAAGGAATATTGTTCTCTTCTTGAGCAGTCAAACCATTTCGTTGTTTGGTTCTTCGCTCGTGCAATATGCAATCATGTGGTACATCACGTTAAATACCAAATCAGGGATCATGATGACCCTATACATTCTATGCGGTTTCATCCCGACGTTTCTATTATCTCCTGTGGCGGGCGTCTGGGCAGATCGCTACAACCGGAAGGTGTTGATCATGCTGGCGGATGGCATGATTGCAATGTCCACGCTGGTGATGGCAATCCTGTTCTTGATGGGCTACAAAGAGGCATGGTTGTTGTTCGCGATCGCTGCAATCCGGGCGCTTGGTTCGGGCGTGCAGACACCGGCAGTTGGGGCGATTTTGCCGCAGATCGTACCTACTGACCGGTTGACCAAGGTGAACGGGATCAACGGAAGCATCCAGGCGGTCATTATGTTTGTGTCCCCGATCGTTAGTGCCGCGCTCCTTACCGTAGCGACAATCGAAGCAATCTTCTTCATCGATGTGGTTACGGCGGCGATTGCGATACTGACGTTGCTTCTTTATTTTCGAATACCGTCTCATCCCAAAGCCTCCGATCAACCGCCGACCAGTTACTTCAACGATCTTAAAGAGGGACTGGCTTACATAGGTCGACAAGCTTATCTGAAATCCTTCTTTAAGTTTATGGCAATCTTTTTTATTCTGATGGCCCCAGCCGCCTTTTTAACCCCGCTTCAGGTTACTCGGAGCTTTGGCGATGAGGTTTGGCGGCTCACGGCGATCGAAATCGCCTTCTCCGTGGGGATGATGGCTGGAGGGGGGCTGATCGCGGCATGGGGAGGCTTTCGGAACAAAGTCCACACCATGACCTTAGCTACCGTTCTCATGGGCTTGTGCACCTTCTTGCTAGGCATCGTTCCTGTCTTCTGGGTCTACTTGGCGTTTATGGCTTTGTTCGGCGTGGCGATGCCGGCTTTTAATACCCCAACGATGACAATGATTCAGGAGAAAGTCGATGAAAACTATATGGGCAGAATCTTTGGCGTATTCAGCATGATCTCCACTTCCATGATGCCGATAGGGATGTTGATCTTCGGCCCAATCGCCGATGGGGTCGCGATCGAATGGCTGTTAATCGGTACAGGACTTCTAATCCTGTTCCTATCGATCTTTCTCGGACGTAACCAACCGCTGCTAGAGGCTGGCAAACCGGCAGCCCAGGAACCTACCGCTTCCTCATGATAAAAGCAGGCCCGTAAGGGGCCTGCTTTTTTGATTTAGAGTTTGCAATAAGCAAATAGGATCTTGGTGATGAAGTCGAAATATGGGGAATAAACCGGATTTTCGGCGGGCAACATGTAACCACAAAGGCGTTCAGGACCTAGGAAAGCAGGGGAATAAGTGAAGCTGAACCTTCTATTGAATCCATTATTCATCAAAGAGGTGCAGGGGAAGGTTGAACTGGACATCAGCGGAATCGAAATCGATTCGCGGCGGGTGATGCAAGGGTGTTTGTTCGTATGCTTGCCAGGTACCGTCTACGATGGACACCAATTTGCGGTTCAGGCGGTTAATGCCGGCGCAATCGCCCTGATCACTGAGAGGAAGCTGTCAGAGATCCCTTCCCACATTACGACCGTGCAGGTTCCGGATGCGCGGCGGGCATTGGCCATTCTGGCGGATGTATTCTATGGTCGGCCGACAAGCCGGTTGAAGTTAATCGGGATTACAGGCACAAACGGAAAAACGACGACAACCCATTTAGTCGAGCATATTTTTAATGAAAATGATAAACGAACCGGACTGATTGGTACGTTGTATATGCGAATCGGGAACTACAGGGAACAGACCGTAAACACCACACCTGAGTCCCATGTGCTGCAGCGGAATTTCCGCACGATGTTGGAACATGGCGCGGAGTATGCGGTGGTTGAGGTATCTTCCCACGCACTTGATATGGGCAGGGTCAGGGGGTGCCAATTCCGCACAGCGGTTTTGACCAATGTCACACATGACCATTTGGATTATCACGAATCGATGGAACGGTACAGCGATACGAAATCACTGCTGTTCTCGCAGCTGGGCAGCGCCTACGGAGATGAGCCGAAGATCGCGATTTTGAATGCGGATGATCCGGTTTCTCCCCTATATGCCCGCAAAACAGCCGCTCAGGTCATTACGTATGGCATCAAGAACAGAGCGGACGTTCGTGCGAGCGAAATCCAGATGAAGCCGGAGGGAACGTCACTCCAGGTGGATACCTTCCAAGGAAGGACCCATCTGAATTTGAAGCTGCTAGGAATATTTAACGTGTATAACGCTCTGGCGGCCATCGCGGTAAGCTTGTCGGAGGGAATTCCGCTTCAGCAGGTAAAACGGAGTCTGGAAGCGTTTGAAGGGGTGACGGGACGATTCGAACCGATCTACGCCGGACAAGATTTTACCATCATCCTGGATTACGCCCATAATCCGGACGGATTGGAGAATGTACTGCAAACCGCCAAAACACTGACGCATGGCAAATTGTACTGTGTATGCGGGTGCGAAGGGGACAAGGACCGGATGAAACGCCCGATCATGGCCCGGGTAGCAGCATCTTACGCGGATTTCGCGATCTTTACGTCGGATAATACCCGATCGGAAGACCCCGACTCGATCCTTCGCGACATGTTGGAGGGGCTGGAGGGGGGACCCATCCCGAGTAGCGGTTATTCGGCGGTTGTGGACCGGCGGGAAGCCATTTCGCAGGCCCTTGAACTTGCCCGTCCCGGAGACTGCGTTGTTGTTGCGGGTAGAGGTCATGAGACTCACTTGATCGCAAAGGGACAACGGATTCCGTTTGACGATCGCGAGGTGATTTTGAATTTGTTGGGATCCAAGACAACGCTAACGATGCCGCCGGAGTCGTGGATGGAAGGAAATGTCGTTGTCCACGTACCGGAAGCCTCCTTGTGAGATATCCGCATAGAGATTTGAGAAGGGCGTGAAAATGAAGGGCATTTATGATAAAATGAAGGGGATTTATGGAAAGGTTGGTGTAAACCATGATTTACCTCCAAAATGGAAAACTCGTTAGGGAACTTCGCTCCGTACACATGTTCAGGATGAAGCATTGTGCGGAGCTTAATCGGGAAGCTTAGCTTCCTGCATTCATCGGTCTAAAGCTAGGCACGGAACGCATAGGGGGGAAGAACCTACGCTTATTCGGATGCGGCTTTAAACCGGTAAATGCATGATTTAAGGACCAAGGACAATGTTTTGTCCTTGGTCCTTTGTGTTTTTTTACGGGGTTCCCCCAGAGCAGAGGACTGGCGCCGTTAGGCGCTTGTTTCTCTGCTTTTTTTTATTTCAACAGAAGAGAGGTCATTCACATGAGTTTATTAGAAATGAGCGGCATTACCCATCGTTTCGCGGACAAGGAACTTTATCGCGCGGCTTCGTTGGAATTACATGCGGGAGAGCATATGGGACTCGTCGGGCAAAACGGCGCGGGAAAAAGCACGCTGATCCGCATGTTAACCGGCGAGGTGATTCCCGATCAAGGCAGCATCAAATGGCAGCCGCGTCTACGGTTGGGTCATTTGGATCAATATGCCCGGATACCGGGAGATGTGACGATCCGCAACTATATGAAAACCGCTTTTGACGAGCTTTATAAGTTGGAACGCAAAATGACCGAGATCTATCAGGAGGTTGCGATCACGGGGGATGAGAGCAAGTTGAGACAGGCGGCGTTATGCCAGGAAAAGCTGGATACCGGTGATTTTTACGGGATCGACAGCCGAATTGAACAAACGGCCATGGGCCTGGGAATTCATGCGATGGGTATGGAGAGGCCGCTGTCGGAGTTAAGCGGCGGCCAAAGGGCTCGGGTTATCTTGGCTAAGTTGCTGCTCAGTGAGCCGGATGTATTGCTGCTCGATGAGCCGACCAATTTCCTGGACAGGGAGCATGTAGAATGGCTGTCCGGCGCGTTGGTTGCATTCCGTGGCGCTTATGTCATCGTTTCTCATGATGCCGCGTTCCTCCAGAAGGTCACGAACTGCATCTGTGATATTGAGTTTGGGTCAATCCGGAAATACCCGGGAAGCTACAATAACTATGTACGACAGAAGGAACATCTGCGACTCGATTACGAACGACGTTATGAAGCACAGCAGAAGAAAATTGAAACAACGGAAAGCTATATCCGCAAGAACATTGCTGGCGTTAACAGTAAAATCGCCCAAGGACGGCGCAAGCAACTGGAGCGGATGGAACGTCTGGGACCGCCGGTTCAGACCCATCCACCTGCGTTTCGGTTTCAAGAGCTGGCGCCACCCGGCCTTATCGCGCTGGAGACACGCCGGCTCGTAGTCGGTTATGGTCAGCCGCTGTTGCCGCCGCTTTCTTTTAAAGTACCAGGCGGTCAAAAACTGGTGGTAACAGGCTTCAACGGCATTGGCAAGTCGACGTTGCTAAACACGTTGGTTCGGAGGCTGTCTCCCGTATCCGGTGATGCTCGTTTTGCGGATCGGGTGCATATTGGCTATTTTGAGCAGGACCTTGCTTGGGAGAATCCGACTCTATCGCCGATCCAATATATCTCCGACTATCGTCCCGATTTAGACGGCAAGGAGATTCGTAAACAATTGGCTCGTTGCGGGATAAATCAGACGCTGGCCTCACGAGAGATCGGAACGCTGAGCGGCGGGGAACAGTCGAAAGTGAAATTATGCCGGTTGCTGCTCACCCCTTGCAACTTTTTGATCCTCGACGAACCCACCAATCACCTGGATCAGGTTGCCAAGGAAGCGTTGCGTCAAGCATTAATTGAATTCCGCGGCAGCGTGCTGCTGGTCTCCCACGAACGCTCCTTCTACCAGGATTGGGCGGATCGCGTGATGCGCATCGGGAAGTAAGGCGTTAGGAGGAGACATGATCACAAAGGGCGTCCCATTCTTAGTTGGGGCGCCCCTTTAGTATAATATTGTTCGCTTTGCCGAAATCGAGCGCAACCTTACCCGTGAGGGCAGCAATCTGCTCGGACAGAACAACTGCACTAACCCCGCAGGAGATCAAAGCGACGTCAAAGCTATCCTTATGTGCAGTAATCCATTTCAGCGTACTCCGGTACTCTTGCCACTGGTTAAAGGCCAAGGCGTGCACGATATTTTGCTTGTACGGCTTCTTTTCGAGACGTTCCTTGATCTTATGAGCTTCCCGTGTGAGAATCAAAACCCTCCGACCGGACAGAAGCGACCAGAACTCCTCCATACGGGCCAGTTCCCGATTCACACCGGCATGGCAGATCACGGCGGGTTCGATTCGGTAATAAGAGAGGATTTGATCGGTTAACGGTCTTTTTAAATAATCCGGTGCGTTGATCGTATTGTCATCAGCGGGCAGAATCCCTACAACAGTGGCCTTCCGGACGGAAGAAACGACGGCGTTACGCAATGGCAGATTCGGCAAATGGATGCCTTTTTCCCCGCGGTTGGCTTTAATCGCCCATCTTTCCTGAAGCACTTTTGATAAAGACCAGACGTTTTGCTGAGCCATCACCAAGTTCTCCCCATCGCCGATCCGCACCAAGGAAAACGGCTTCCGGTTCACGACCGCTTCTTCTATTCTCTTAAGCAAGTCTCTAGTTTCTAAATAAATTTGAGGCATCGGACATTTCATTCCTTTCAATGGCTTGATAATTCCAGTTTATGATTGCGAGATCTATTTGCATTGTGTGCTTGTACCTCTTGGCAAATTTAGGCAGTTCGCTTGACTATTTTCTCAGAGATTTATGGAATACGTCCTGTCCTTCTCTTGTTGCCTAGCATATAGTGTAAGATCGATAGCTTTGCTATACGACGATAACGAGGATCGCACTCTCGGAAGGTATCACGAAAGGGAGGTATAAGAAGTGTCCAAAAAAGTGGTGATTGATAGCAACTTCAATACGTATGGCTTTAATCCCCAGCGGCTCACGCGCCAATGGTTGGAGAAGCGGATCGAAATCTTCCGCAGCTTCACATTGAAATCGCTGCAAGCCCAAACCAATTCGGATTTTCTGGCCATCTTCAAAATCGTACCCGAAACGGAAAGGATCGTGACCGAAATTCTAGCCAAGTATCCGCCGCTTCCCCGTAACGTTTGGTTTGGGACGATTAGCGACAGTGCAGACCGAATTAAAGCCTTTGCTGAGAAAAGCGAATACTTGTATCTTGCTCGAATGGATTCCGACGATTTGTTTCACAGAACATACGTCCAGCAGCTTTACGATTTTCGACCCAAAGCGGGAACCGTAGCCTTAATCAATCAGAACGGATACGCTTTAGATGTCTTAAAGGGAGAAATGGTTCCGATGTTTCGCAAATCCCCGCCTTATTATGTATTTTTGTACAAGACTAAGGAGTATTTATCCGGATACCGCGTCAAGATTCCGGGCCGCGGCACGCATGGGAGTGTTATTGAATTGCCGCATGAGCTGCTGACCCCTCGCAACTTCGTTGAAGTCAATCACGGGCATAACACACAAATGAGACAAATCCCAGAGAAGGGGCGCCTGAATTCCGCGGAACAAAAGAAAGTGCTGAAAGAGTTTATGCAGTAGTGGCAGGTTTTCGGAAAACTACGTTAACAATGGAGGTGAAACAAGATGACGATTTACGATCGGGTAAACGAACGTTATTACGGTCTGATTAATTCGTCGGTATCCCACGAATCGACGCGAGCTCGTATTCATTGGATATGCCGCGCGGTTACCGGAAGAAAAATACTTGACGTAGGCTGCAGCCAGGGGATTACTTCGATTTTGTTGGCACGCGAAGGACTAAGCGTAACCGGCGTCGATCTGGAGGTTGATAGCATTCGTTATGCCCGGAGAGAACTGGCCAAAGAGTCGGCTCCGGTACGAGAGAACGTACATTTCTTACTAACAGATGTGACCGAATGGAAAGCAACCAACCTTTTCGATACGGTGATTTTGGGAGAGATCCTGGAACATTTCGCCAACCCCGCTATTTTACTGCGTCAAGCCTGCCGGCTTCTGAAGGAGAAAGGCACCTTGGTCATAACGGTACCTTACGGTTATCATCCGTTCTACGATCATAAGCAGACGTTTTATGCAGGGAATCTCGGGGTTAGCCTGGATCCTTGGTTTGAAGTGAATCAGATGGAACTTCAGCATAAATATTTATGCTGTACCGCCACTAAACGACAGAAAGTTAAAGCAGATGGGTCGCCAGACACAACGAAGCTGATGGCATGGGTTGAATTTGACTGCAAGCAGTTTAAGTCTCTGGAGGTAAAGCACCTAGAGGCGATGAGTCAACGTAAAGCTACTTACGAACAGGCCCTACAGCAGTTAAGAAAACAGAGCAAATAGTCTTTCAAGCCTGGGGTAAGGATAAATTTGGCGAGTAAGAACCGTCCGACGGTTTTGACGGACGGTTTTTTGTGCTGAGTTTCCATTATTTCTTGCGGTTCCGATAAATGTGCGTTTCGGATCCTTCTCTCGGATAGTTATACCAGTAAGCTACGATTCCCGTGTATTTGCAGGCGGGTTTCTTATCGATTAATAACTTGTGGAAATGCACATCGCCAGGAACCGGGCCTTGGGTACCAAATCGGCTGTCTCCGATAAAGCTTCTGCGGATAATTTTGAATTGCCCGGACTTGCGATAAGGATCGTCTGTGGATTTTTTCTCGAGAATTTTTCCTAGCCTCGTGACCATGTTGTAATAATAAATGTCATACCTGCCATCCACTTGAGCCAGAACTTCGCGAATAGCGGGCAAATAATAATCGTCGCTGTCAATAATGGCCACATAATCGCCAGTCGCTTCGTCCAGACAACGGTTATAGGCGTGCCCGGCCCCTGTATTTTTTCGGTTTTCCAGGATTCGAAGCTTAGGGCAGTGTTTTTGGTAGTTTTTGAGAAGAGTTAACGTCTTGTCCGTCGAACCGTCGTCACATATTACGATTTCATACGCATCTTCTTTAGGGATACTGTCGAGCATCCGTACGATCCACGCTTCGCTATTAAAAGTCGGAGACAGAAAGCTGATTTTCTTCTTCACACGTACACCTCCTAATGGTTTAGATATGTGCAAGCCTTAGCTTGTCGATGCCCCAGAACCAATGTATGCGAGCGGTTTGGACATGGAGTGTGTTTGTGTTCCAATCGTTTAAATTCAGTTTAACTAACTCAGGTAAGCTCCTAATTGTAGATCACATTGGGTGAAGGATAGGAGGAGGTAACCGATGAATACGAAAATGTCCACCAACATGGCGGGCTTATCTAAACCAGCAATCGAAGCCGATGGACTTGTCAAAATATTCGGAACAAGCCGTGCCGTGGACGGAGTAGACCTGCGGGTGGAAAGCGGCATGATTTACGGAGTGCTGGGACCTAACGGGGCCGGGAAAACGACAACGATCCGTATGTTAGCCACCTTGCTTCGTCCGGATGGGGGATCCGCCCGCATATTCGGACATGATGTCGTCAAGGAGCCGCATATCGTCCGCCAGTTGATCGGCGTGACCGGACAGTACGCCTCCGTGGATGAAACGCTGAGCGCTACGGAGAACCTCGTCATTTTCTCCAGACTCCTAGGGTTAGGGCGCAGTGAAGCTCGCCGAAAAGCGGAGGAGCTGTTGGAGGAATTCGGCTTGTCTGAAGCAGCCAAACGCCCGCTGAAGCATTTCTCCGGCGGGATGCGGCGACGGCTGGATTTGGCCGCGAGCTTAATCGCCCAGCCGCCGCTGATCTTCTTGGATGAACCGACCACGGGGTTGGATCCGCGGACGCGGACGCAGATGTGGGATACGATCCGCCGCTTGGTCGCTTCCGGTTCAACCGTGTTGTTAACGACGCAATACTTGGACGAAGCCGATCAATTGGCGGATCGAATCGCCGTGATCGATCGCGGGCAGGTCATTGCAGAAGGAACCGTCGACGAGTTGAAGTCCTCGGTTGGTGCCTCGTCGCTGCAGCTAAGAATCAGCAATCCACTTGATCTGACGGAGTCCCGCCGGATTGTAGAACAGATGCTGGGAGTAACGACGAATATTTCGGCGGAGGCCGGAAAGATCACCGCCCCGCTGGCGGAAGGGGATAAAGTTACCGACCTATTAATCGCCTTACGCGAATCGGGTATTGCTTTGATGGAGCTAAGCGTCCAGAAGCCGACGTTGGATGAAGTGTTTTTGACCCTGACTGGGCATGGCGTTGAAGAAGATGCCGCCGCAGGCACGGACGGTTCCGTACTGAAGCAGAAGGAGGTAATCGCGTGAATAGCACGACAGTCAACTCCGAAGCCGCACGGCCTCTGAAGAACCACACGAGCTTCCGTCAATCGCTCCGCCATTCGTTGACCATGGCGTATCGGGGCTTACTTAAAATCAAGCGAACACCGGAACAACTGTTTGACGTAACGATTCAGCCGATCATTTTTACGTTGATGTTCACTTATATTTTTGGCGGGGCGATCTCGGGGGATGTTTTAAGTTATTTGCCGGTCATTATCCCGGGGATTTTGGTGCAGACCGTGATCTCGACGTCGATCGTCACCGGGGTGCAACTACGCGAGGATATGGAGAAGGGCGTCTTCGACCGTTTCAAGTCGTTGCCGATCGCTCGGATTGCGCCGCTGGCCGGCGCCTTGTTGGCCGACACGGTCCGCTATACGATCGCCACGGTCTTAACGTTCGCAATGGGATACCTCATGGGATATCGGCCGGATGGAGGCCTTGCGTATGTCGCCCTTGCTGCGCTGCTCGTCATCGTTTGCTCCTGGTCGATCAGTTGGATATTCGCTTTTTTTGGGGTTATCGCACGGACGGCATCCAGCGTACAAGGCATTTCAATGATCGTGTTGTTTCCGTTGACGTTCTTATCCAATGCGTTCGTTCCAGTCGAAACGATGCCGAAATGGCTAGGGTGGTTTGCGAACGTGAATCCGATCTCGCATCTAGTAACCGCGGTTCGGGAGTTAGTCAATACAGGGACCGTGGGCGGGGATCTGGTGACATCCTTGCTCGGGGCCGCCGTCATTGTGGCTGTATTTGCACCGATAACCGTTCGAGCATATATGCGTCGCACCTAAATCAACAAAGCCGGAAGACAAGAGTCTTCCGGCTTTGTTGCGTTCGGGTAGGGTTATTCACATCGCCTTTTAAGCGTTTCGAGCGGCAGCCGCTGTACAAAAACGCTCCAGCGCCTCCTGAAGCAATGAACGCGGACAAGCAAGATTGATTCGCAGGAACCCTTCGCCGTTCTGACCGTAAACGGAGCCTTCGGTGAAGGCGATTTTGGCTTCCTTATACATCATTTGCTTAATTTGAGCTTTGTCCCAACCCAAAGCCCGGCAATCTACCCATAGCAAGTAGGTGCCTTCCGAGAGGATTGGGGCCGCGGCTGGCAGGTGCGTCGCAAGATAAGCGATCGCGAAGTCACGGTTTGCGCGGATATAGTCCAAGACGGCATCCAGCCAATCCTCGCTTTGCGTGTACGCGGCGATGGTGGCAGAAGGGCCGAAATAGTTCAGCGATCCAATAGCCAGCGTTTTGATGCGCTCCGCAAAAGATTTGCGGATGGCTACATTTGAAATTAGGGTATAAGCCGTAGACAGACCGGGAATGTTGAACGTCTTGGAAGGGGCCGCGCAGGTGATCGTGATGCCGGCGTGAGCTTCGGAGAGCGAAGCAAACGGCACATGGCGGTGATCCGCGAAGACCAAGTCGCCATGTATTTCGTCGGAGACGACCTTCACGTCATATTTCAAGCATAACTCGCCGAGCCGTTCCAATTCCTCCCGGGTCCAGACCCGGCCACCGGGATTATGGGGGCTGCATAGCAGCATCAGCTTGGCACCGCTCTGCATTAGCGACTCCAACTGAACGTAATCCATCCGATAATGCCCATTTTCAAGAATCAGCGGATTCTCGGCGATCTCGCGTCCGTTATTGCGAATCACATCATAGAACGGATTATACACCGGGGATTGCAGGATCACCTGATCCCCCGGTTCGGTTAACACTTGAACGGCTACGCCAAGCGCAGGTACGACGCCCGGAGTGTCGGTCAACCAGGACGCATCAACCTTCCATCCATGTCGGCGTTCCATCCAGCCTGTGATGGCATCGAGGTATTCTTTAGGCCGGCTCGTGTAGCCGTAGATACCATGCTTGGCCCGTTCAGTGACTGCTTCGACAATGGCCGGGGCGCATCGAAAGTCCATGTCGGCCACCCACAAAGGCAGTACATCGGGATCGCCGAACAGCTCTCGTCCAAGATCCCATTTCTCGGAGTAGGTTCCTCGCCGCGGCAATCGTTCATCGAAATGATACGTCATCTTGTTGCTTCATCCTTTCCCAATGCAGGCGCTACACGCTGTTCTTGTTATTTTACTTCGGATGCGGCTGGTATCCGTCAATCACGAGTTCCAGTTCGCCCGTCGTGGAATTAATCAACATCCCGTGAACAGGGATATCGGCAGGGAGCAAGGGATGTTT
Organism: Paenibacillus timonensis; assembly: GCF_009725205.1. Taxonomy (GTDB): domain Bacteria; phylum Bacillota; class Bacilli; order Paenibacillales; family Paenibacillaceae; genus Fontibacillus; species Fontibacillus rhizolycopersici. The sequence goes on from NZ_WNZY01000019.1 coordinate 83,190, forward strand.
CTTGACGATATTTACCGTCTGGATGACACCTTCCTTCTCGTTATCGAAACCGCGCAACCATTTATTCAACTTGATGCCGGAGTTCTCCAACGTGTTCAGCGTGTCGTCGCTGATTCCCCGCTCTCGCATGGATCCGATCATCCGGTCCGAATTCAGCGCGGCCATCCCGCAGCCGGTGTGACCGACGATGAACACCTCTTGCGCATGAAGCTCGTAAATCGCGACGAGCAGACTGCGCATGACGCTGCCGAAAGGTTGGGAAATCACCGCGCCGGCGTTCTTGATCAGCTTCACGTCGCCGTTACGCAAATTCATCGCTTTAGGGAGAAGCTCTGTAAGCCGAGTATCCATACAGGTAACAATAGCCATCTTCTTCTCGGGAAATTTATCCGTCACATATTTCTCGTATTCCTTATCTTCCACGAACTTGCGGTTGAAATCCAAAATAGATTGCAGCTGATTCATTTGACCTGCCTCCTTAGGTTTGGGTTGTGGACACCGGCGAATTACCGGCAGTCAATCAAAGGGATGTTCGATTTGTAAAATTGCGAGGGTCCGTCTAATCGGAACGTACCGGTGTTTTCTTCCCCCTTCAGGGTAAGCTCTTCTTCGAAAAATATCGCCTGCATCTTATCGATCCAGAACGGGTAAACCTCATTCTCCATCGGAATGTCGTAAGCGCCGGGCTCGGACACGATGTGGAGCACCGGAACCCCGCTCATTCCGCAGCCGCAGTTTTCCGTATCATACACAAGGCGGAGTAGGCCGGACTTCGTGCCGAGCTTGTCGGCAATGAGTTTATCAGCCGTCGGGTTTAATGATATTTTCATAAGATGAAGACAGCTCCTTTACATGAAAATGAAATATTTCAAAATAAGGTGATTTCGCCCGCTTAAAATTTGATTATAAGGTTTGTTAAAAGTATCATCAAGAGTAGCAGTAAATTTCACCAGTAAAGGCGGGAGTTGTCATGAAGCAGGAAACGGTTGAGAAATGGGAGCTCTTTCGAGAGCTTCTGCAAAAGATTCACGGGTACGGGGAAGCCGTTGCGCTGATGAATTGGGATTTGCGCACCGGCGCACCGCGGAAAGGCGCAGAGACCCGGGCCGCTACCATCGGTCTATTGTCCACGGAAGCTTTTAAACTGCAAACCTCAGCAGAAATGGGCGAATATTTGGCTTATTTGAATCAACCTTCCGTTCTGGATGAATTGGACGATGTCAAACGTCGGATGGTGCTTGACGTGCAGGAGGAGTACGATCGAAGCGTTAAGATTCCTCCGCAGAAATTCCGGGAATATACCGAGTTGACCGCCCATGCCGAAACGATGTGGGAGGATTTCAAGGAAAATAGTGATTTCGCCGGCTTTGAACCTTACTTAACGCAAATTGTGGAGAAAACGCAGGAATTTATCGACTACTGGGGTCCGAAGGCCACTCGTTATGATACATTGCTACATATGTATGAACCGGATCTAACGGTAGAGAAGCTCGACCAGGTATTCGGACAGCTGCGCGACCGCCTGGTACCGCTGGTTGAAGCGGTGGCAGCGGCGAAGAACAAGCCGGAGGCGCCTTTCCTGGATCAGCTGTTCGATGCGGGACAACAGGCGAAGTTCAGCCGTTTCCTCCTGGAACAAATTGGCTACGACTTCGAAGCCGGGCGGATCGACGAGACCGTGCACCCGTTCCAAACGACGTTGAATCATGGCGATGTGCGGATCACAACCAATTACAAGCAGGATGATGTCGCCAGCGCCATCTTTAGCTCCTTACACGAAGGAGGACACGCATTATATGAGCAAAACGTTTCTCCAGAGCTAGCCGGTTCATCGCTTGGTCAAGGCACGTCGATGGGGATCCACGAGTCGCAGTCCCGCTTCTGGGAGAACTTTGTCGGGCGCAGCCTGCAGTTCTGGGAGCGATATTTCGGAGAACTACAGCAGCATTTCCCTGAACAGCTCAAAGACGTTACACCGGAGGCGTTCTTTCTCGGGATCAATCGCGTGGAGAACTCGTTCATCCGGATCGAAGCGGATGAACTGACTTATAATTTGCATATCATCATCCGTTATGAGATCGAGAAGATGCTGTTTAATGAAGCTTTGCCGGTCAGCGAGCTGCCTAAGGTATGGAACGAGAAGTATCGCGATTATCTCGGCTTGACGCCGCCGAATGACGGGCTCGGGGTGCTGCAGGACGTTCACTGGTCGGGCGGGCTATTTGGTTACTTCCCTTCCTATGCGTTAGGCAACATGTATGCGGCTCAGATCGCAAACACGCTTCGTAAGGAAATGCCGCAGTTCGAAGGATTCATTGCGGATGGCCACTTCCAGCCGATCAAGGAATGGCTGACCGACAACATCTACAAATACGGGAAGAGCCGGAAACCATCGGAAATCATCCTGGCAATCACCGGGGAAGAGCTGAACCCGGATTATCTCGCGGAATATCTGGAGCATAAATTCAAAAGCATTTACGGCATCTAGCCGTCATCCTTTTCGAGGCTGTCCTTAAGGCGGAATCATCCGCCCGGGACAGCCTTTTTTGTGCTCTTAACCTTTTGCTGGGCCATCGCATACTATTTAGTATGTTCTGGTCAACCGCTAGAAATCGGTTGGCTATGAAACTCCATGAAGAAGGAGAGGTGAACGGCATGAACAACGCTCGTAAGGTGTTATGGCTCGCGCTCATCGTTCTCCTGACAGCAGCCCTAAGCGGTTGCGGAGGAAGCGGCCAAACCCAAAAAGTGAAAATCGGGGAAGTCACCCGTTCCGTATTTTACGCCCCTCAATATGTCGCATTGGAAAAGGGCTTTTTCAAAGAGGAAGGACTTGACGTAGAGCTGCAGACGACAGCGGGTGGCGACAAAACGATGACGGCGTTGCTGTCGGGAGCGATCGACGTGGCGCTGGTTGGAGCGGAAACTTCGATCTACGTGTATCAGCAAGGCTCGGAGGATCCGGTGATTAATTTTGCTCAATTGACGCAAACCGACGGGACCTTCCTGGTTGCCCGAGACTCCGGAGCATTCGATTGGGAGAAGCTGAAGGGCAGCGTCTTCCTTGGTCAGCGGAAAGGCGGCATGCCGCAAATGGCAGGAGAGTTCACCCTGCGCAAACACGGGATTGATCCGCACCAGGATCTAGAGCTGATTCAGAATGTGGATTTCGCCAACATCACAGCGGCATTCGTCTCGGGAACGGGACAGTTCGTCCAGTTGTTCGAACCGCAAGCATCTATTGTTGAGAAGGAAGGGAAAGGCCACGTCGTCGCTTCCTTTGGTACGGAGAGCGGAAGGCTGCCTTACACGGTATTCATGACCAAACAGAGCTATATGAACGATCGCCCGGAAGTCGTTCAGAAGTTTACGAACGCGGTCCATAAAGCCCAGCTTTGGGTCCAGTCTCACACGCCGGAGGAAATCGCAGAAACCGTCGCTCCTTATTTTAAAGATACGGATATGGATATCTTGATTAGTTCGATCAAGCGTTATCAGGAGCAAGGAAGTTATGCCGAAACGCCGGCGTTGGCAGAGGATTCGTGGAATAACCTGCTTGACGTGATGGAAAGCGCTGGAGAGCTGAATGAACGGGTTGATGTAGGTGAGTTGGTCAATAACAGCTTCGCCGATAAAGCCGTGAACTCAGTTAAGTAATTGACTATAACGGAAAAGGAGCGTGAGCGCTTTTGCCTTCTGTCGTGGAACTGAAACACCTGGATCTAGTCTATGTGACGGACCGGGAGGCCGTCCTCGCTTTGCAAGGGATGAATTTAACGGTGGAGCCGGGTGAATTCATTAGTCTGGTTGGTCCCAGCGGTTGTGGAAAGACCACGCTTCTCTCCGTCATGGCAGGTCTACTCTCTCCCACCCGGGGGGAGGTGTTGCTGCACGGCAAATCGGTGGCGGGGCCTACCCCTCAGGTCGGTTATATGCTGCAGCAAGATTATTTGTTCCCGTGGCGGACCATTCTGAGTAATAGCGTGCTGGGGCTTGAGCTGACGGGACGGTTAACGCCGGAAAGCACCGAAAAAGCCCGGAACTTGCTCGCTGAAATGGGCCTTGGCGATACGGCAAACCTATATCCTCACCAGCTGTCGGGCGGAATGCGTCAACGGGTCGCCCTCGTGCGAACGCTAGCGACCGATCCCGAGCTCCTGCTACTGGATGAACCATTTTCGGCGCTTGATTATCAGACGAAACTGCAACTGGAGGATTTAGTGTGGGGGACTCTGAAGCAACGCAAGAAAACGGGCGTCCTGGTGACTCACGATTTATCCGAAGCGATCGCGGTCAGCGACCGGGTTATCGTTCTGGCTCCGAGACCCGGCCGGATCCGCAGCATGTACGAAATTCCGGAGCAGATCCGGAACGCGCAGCCGTTTTATGCCCGGGAAGCCGAAGGCTTCAACGAACTGTTCCATGAAATCTGGCGGGATCTCGAAACGTCGGAAAGGGAGGAGGGATAGCCCTTGGCACAGCCCGTAACCAAACCGGACGCCAATCAGCAGGCCAATCAGGAGGCCTGGCTACAGGAGAAATGGCATCTGTACCGCAAACGCAAACGACGAATAAGTAACTATGTGGTGAGCGTTCAGGCGCTGATCCTCGTGTTATTCATCGGATGTTGGGAGCTCGCAGGCCGGATGCGATGGATTGATGTGCTCATCTTTAGTTACCCGTCCAAGGTTGGCCGGCAAATTGTCAAAGATGCGGTCAGCGGCGAGTTGTGGCCACATTTAGCAATGACGGTGGGCGAAACGGCGGTAGGTTTCCTGCTGGGGACGCTGATCGGTACCTTGCTGGCGGTCCTTATCTGGTGGTCCCCGTTTCTATCCCGCGTACTGGACCCTTTCATGGTCGTGTTCAACAGTATGCCAAAGGTGGCGCTTGGCCCGATCTTTATCGTATTGTTTGGCGCCGGCTTCACGGCTATTGTCGTAACGACGTTGTCAATTACAGTCATCGTAACGACGCTGGTTGTGTTTAACAGCTTCAATGAAGTGGACGCCAACCTGATCAAGGTGATCCGCACGTTTGGTGGATCGCGGCGTGACGTGTTTCTAAAGGCTATCCTGCCCGCATCGTTCCCGACCATCGTATCCACGCTGAAGGTGAACGTGGGCATGGCCTGGGTTGGTGTCATCGTTGGGGAATTCCTTGTGGCCAAAATCGGGCTTGGATACTTGATCGTTTACGGGTTTCAGGTGTTTAACTTTACCTTGGTGCTGTCAAGCCTTGTCATCATTGCAGTCGTGGCGACGGGGATGTACCAGCTGGTTGTCTATATCGAACGAAAGTTAGTGCGGGAGCGGTAACGCTCCCCTTTTTTGCGTGGGCCTGGAGGTTGGTAGTTCAGCCGCTTTGCGTCATGATCCCGCCTAATCAGATCATCGAGTTAAAGAAAGATCAAGCCAAGCCCTAGGTCAGATCGCAAAGTGCTGAATATCAAAATGGCATTGTATGGAAGCGTGAAATCAAGTAGGATATTTTCATAGAGCGGTTTCGACAAAAAGGATGGGTTTTCATGGGATTTCGAGTGATCAAAACAGCGATAGCCACACTTATGGCGATCTTCATCGCGGATTTCGCCGGCGTGGCAGGCGCCAATTCCGCGGGACTGTTAGCTATTCTAGGAGTGGACGTCACGCGCAAGCGCAGCCTGGCTTCGATATCGGCGCGGTTTTTTGCTTCCATTCTCGGTTTGTTGCTGGCTTTTGGGGTCTTCTACTTCTTCGGCTTTCATATTTGGGTACTCGCCATTTATATACTAATCGCTTTTCCGTTGATCGCCCGTGCGGGCTTCAAAGAAGGGATCGTTACTAGCTCCGTCGTCGTGTTCCGCGTGTTCGGCGGTGCGGAGATTTCCTGGCACGTGCTCTTAACCCAGGTGGAGCTGCTAATCATCGGACTTGGTTCGGCGATGGTCGTCAATTTTCTGTACATGCCGAAGACGGAAGACAAGCTCCTGGGTACGCGGCGTGAGGTTGACGCTTTGTTTTCGCGTATCTTTCAGGAAATCGGCGCAACGCTACGTGATCCTTATCGCTTATGGGATGGCAAAGAGTTGACGGAAGCCGCCCGACTTGTCGAGGAGGGGCATGCAATTGCCAAGCGGGCGGCGGAGAATCAGATGATCTCGCCTAATGAGGCCTGGATTGCGTATTTCTTCATGCGGAAAGAGCAATTAAGTCGGATCGAAGGTATGCTGGAGTTGATAGCACAGGTGTATCAGCGCATGCCGCAAGGGGAATTTGCCGCAGTGCTGTTCGATCGGCTTAGCGTGGACGTCAATCAGGAGGAGTATACCGGGGTGACTGAGCAAATGCTGGCTGAGCTGGAGGAGGAGTTTAAAAAAATGGAGTTGCCCTCCACTCGCGAGGAATTCGAAATCCGTTCGGCCATCCTGCAGCTCTGCCGGGAACTTTCCTTATACCTGGCCGTTTCTAAAAAAAATAAAGCCCCCATTCCTCGAATGGCGGCGAACCAGGCACGGAAACGAAATCAGGCAACGATAAAATAGTTGTCACCCTAGACGAATGTCCTGCATACACTTTTATTGAATGATGTATGGAGGAGGTTCTAACATGTCATTGAAATATCAAAGTAGAGAGATCATCACGAAAGCGATCTGCGGAAAAGGTCGTAAGTTCTCTACCGTAACACATACCGTGACTCCCCCTCATAAACCGTCGAGCATCCTGGGGGCCTGGATCATCAACCACCAGTACGAAGCGGTCGCTGCGGGAGACGGAATTGAAGTTATTGGTACTTACGATATTAACATCTGGTATTCGTACGACAAGAACTCGCAGACCGAGGTCGCCAAAGAAACGGTATCTTACGTTGAGAATGTCCCGCTGAGCTACTTGGATTCCAGACACCGTTCGTCGACGGTAGAAGTATCCGCAGAAGCCACACAGGAACCTAGTACCGTCGAAGCCACCGTCTCGGGTGACGGGCGCGTATCCATTCGGGTGGAACGCGAATTCGCGGTAGAATTGGTTGCCGAAACGAAGTTGAATGTCCTTGTGGTGCCAAACAGCGGCATCGAAGATAAGGATTACGATTTTGGCTCCGAGCTCGGCGATTATGAAGATTTGGATCCGGATCTCCTCGACGACGAACTGTGATTCGTGTTGGAAGCAAGAAGGCAGATGGGTAAGCACCAAAGGTTTCAGGCTACACTGTAGCATATGCGGCAGGGGCGTCGTCGAAGAGGGCGGCTGCCCTCTTTTTGTTTTTATTTTTCGAATCACTTCCAAATCAGACGGGGGATGAATCGGTGGTGAAGGATGAGCATCTTGTGCTAAAAATCCGGCTGGGTTCCGGTACGTTCAAAGGGCGCTTGTTACAGGCGTTAGGGCGCTTAGGCGGCCCCTATCGGGTGTTGAAAGGACCGGCATCGAAACCCATCGTTAACGGTTCGGAGTGGATCTATTACGGACCAGAGGAAGCTTATTGGGGCGAACGGGTACAAGAGATCGTGCTAGGGCGGCCAAAAGTCACGCTAGGAGACTGGCGGCGGCGTCTCGAAATGGCCGGACTGAAGACGACGGAACCGGAACGTCTCGTTCCTGAAGTCAGAAGCAAGAGGGCATCCTACACACGACGTTTTGCCGTAACCGGTTTCCACTTGCGGGTATGGGAAATTCGACCGCTCGGAAAATCCGGGCAGGCGCTGCCGCTGCTGGGTGAACTGCCGGCTCTGGACTCACCGTTGCATAAACGCTTGGCAAGCACGGCTATCCGCGCGTTATATGCTGTTGGGCTCGATTTTGGCGAAGTGGTGATTTCGGCCGGGGAGGAAGGTCGGTTTACGGTGGATTCGATCATTCCCTCCGCTGAAGCTGGAAGTACCGCTGCCGCCGGAATCGCCCGTGCCATGCGAGATACTTTGGAAGAACAGGAAGGGCTCCGGGAAACGGCGGCGGAGCGGCTGATCGGGATGGACCCGGAGTTTTTGTTGTTCGATCCGACTCACGGAAAAGTCGTCCCGGCTTCCCGTTATTTGCAATTTCACGGAGAAGCGGGATGCGATGTGCTGCGTTACCGCGGACAACGCTTGTTTCCACTTGCCGAGTTGCGGCCTCGTCCAGGCAAGGAGCCGCGCGAAGTCGTCGTTCATTTGCTGCACGCGTTTCGCGAAGCCCGCGAGGCCATCGAAGACCGGGGGCTGATTTGGCAGGCCGGAGCTATGCCGCAGCGCGGTTTTCCGCTGGGCGGACATTTGCATTTCAGCGGAGTGGGGTTGACGCCGGAACTATTGCGGGCGCTCGACAACTACCTGGCACTGCCGCTAGCCGTGCTGGAAGACGCCCGAAGTAAACCTCGTCGCCCGAAATACGGTTTTCTCGGCGATTTCCGCCTTAAGGAATACGGCGGATTTGAATATCGTACGTTGCCTAGTTTCCTGGTTTCTCCGCTCGTGACCAAAGGCGTAGTGGCATTAGCCAGTCTGATCATAGACAACGCGGAACGCCTCACCGCTAGACCGCTGGAGAAAGAGGAGATCTGGACCGCGTTTTATGCCGGCAGAAAAAAACCGCTTCGGGCAGCGCTACCCCGCTTGTTGACGGATATCCAAAGCGTTCCTGATTATGCTCGCTACGAGGGTTATGTCGCCCCGCTGCTTAAAGTCATTCAGTCCGGCCGTGCTTGGGATGAAACTGCAGATATCCGCACCGCTTGGAAATTGCAAAATCCTACATAACCCCACTGCCCTTTTCTGGTATAATAAGATTCTATGAAAGACTGACAGCGCAGGGTAAATGGAGGGGAATCATGGCTACCTATACGCCGATGATTGAGCAGTATTTACGAATCAAGGCGGAAGCGCAGGACGCGTTTCTGTTTTTCCGGCTGGGCGATTTCTATGAAATGTTCTTCGAGGATGCAATCCTGGCCGCCAAAGAGCTTGAGATTACGCTGACCGGACGGGACGGGGGCGCTGAGGAGAAGATTCCGATGTGCGGCGTTCCCTACCACTCGGCAGACAACTATATTCATCGTCTGATCGAAAAAGGGTATAAAGTGGCGATCTGCGAGCAGATGGAAGACCCTTCCCAGACCAAAGGCATGGTCAAACGCGAAATCGTCCGAGTGATTACGCCCGGGACCATTATGGAAGGGAAGACGATCGGTGAACGGACGAACAACTACATCGTATCCGTCACCGAACGGCAGGGGTTGATGGCCCTGGCTGCCTGCGACTTGTCCACCGGGGAGCTGTACGCGACTTCGGCGCCGTCGAACAAGGAGTGGCTGCGCGACGAAATCGGCTTGTATGACCCGGCGGAGGTTATTGGGGATCCGGAGTTATTGGATTGGATTGCCGGACAAGCCGCTCCGCTTGGTAAGCCGGTGGTGTATACGCCATGGGCTAAAGCGAAGGAGGAGACGGCGCGCACACAGTTCGGCGAAGCGGAATGGATCCGTCTGGAGTCGGAACGGCGCGACAATATCTCGCTGCTTGTCGGCTATTTAAGCGAAACACAAAAACGTTCGCTCGGTCAGCTGACAAAAATATCAGCCTACGAGCCCGAGCATTTTATGATTTTGGACCCGTTTACGCGGCGTAACCTGGAATTGGTTGAAACGGTCCGCGAGCGTTCGAAGAAAGGTTCGCTCCTGTGGCTGCTTGACCGTACAGAGACCTCGATGGGGTCCAGATTGCTGCGTCGCTGGATTGACAAGCCCTTATTGCAAAAGACTCGGATCGAGAAACGCTTGGAAGCGGTAGAGCACCTGCATAGCGCCTTTATACTGCGTGAGGATTTACGCGGGGCGCTTCAGGATATTTACGATTTGGAGCGGCTGGTGGGCCGCGTCGCTTTTGGCAATGCCAATGGACGTGATCTGGTTGCGCTGAAGACCTCGCTGCGCCAGGTGCCGGCGATCAAAGATCTTTGCGGTGGATCGGCATCATCGACGTTGCGGCGGATCGCCTCTGCGATGGACGAGTGCGAGGATCTAGCCGGGATGATCGATACGGCGATTGCCGACGAACCTCCGGTTTCGGTGCGGGATGGAGGGATCATCAAGACCGGATTTCATGAACGACTGGACGAGCTGCGCGAGGCCGGGGTGAACGGCAAGCGATGGATTGCCGAGCTGGAAGCGGCCGAACGTCAGGCGACTGGGATTAAATCGCTGAAGATCGGCTACAACAAGGTGTTCGGATACTATATCGAGGTTACGCGATCGAATTTGGCCTCTTTGCCGGAAGGAAGGTATGAGCGGAAGCAAACGCTGGCGAATGCCGAACGTTTCGTCACGCCGGAGTTGAAGGAGAAGGAAACGCTCATTCTTGAAGCCGAAGAGAAGATGGTTGATCTGGAGTACGCGTTGTTTAATGAACTACGCGAACGGATCGCTGCGGACATCCCTCGCTTGCAGAAGCTAGCCGAACAAATCGCAGAAATCGACGTGCTGCGCTCGATGGCGGCCGTGGCGTCAGACAATGGCTTTGTGAAGCCGAAGTTGACCGACGGCTACGACCTCGTCGTGGAGCAAGGTCGGCATCCGGTGGTGGAGTCCGTGATGAAAGATACGGCATTTATCGCCAACGGCACAGCGCTTCGCAAGGATGAGGCCAGCATTTTGCTGATTACGGGGCCTAACATGGCAGGGAAGAGCACGTACATGCGGCAGGTCGCCCTCATTTCGATCCTGGCGCAAATCGGCTGTTTCGTGCCGGCGGCCAAGGCGGAAATCCCGTTGGTCGACCGCATATTTACGCGGATTGGCGCGGCGGACGATCTGATTGGCGGACAAAGCACCTTTATGGTGGAGATGGCTGACATTCAGATTATGACGGAGAAAGCCACTCCCCGCAGCTTGATCATTATCGATGAGCTGGGCCGAGGCACGTCCACCAGCGAAGGGATGGCGATCGCGCAAGCGGTGATCGAATATGTCCACGACCGAATCGGGTGTAAGGCGCTGGTCTCCACGCACTTCCATGAGCTCGCTCATTTGGAGCACAGTTTGACTGGGCTTAGCAATTACAGCATGGCGGTGCAGGAGAGCGGGGACAAGGTTCATTTCTTGCGCAAGCTGATCCCGGGCGCGGCGGACACCAGCTATGGCATTTATTGCGCGCGGCTGGCCGGCTTGCCTGAGGAGATCATCGGCCGGGCCTATGGGCTGCTGAAGGGACTCGAGGAGAAAGCCCCGCAGTTGGCTGGCACGGGTACAGCGGTGGCTATCGCACGACTGGCGGCTGAGCCGCAGGCGAAAGAAGACGCTGCTCGGGCTGTGCGAGAAACGGCTGTAGCTGCGGCGATGACGGAGGCGGTGGCTTCTACGGAAGCTGCCGCGGTTGCGGAAGCTCTGACGGAGCCGCTTGACCGCGAAGGCGGGCCGGTGGTGCAGCTTTCGATTTTTGGCGATGAGGAGCCTCCGGTTCAAGCGAAGCCGGCCGCTCCGGTGGCCGAGGATCCGGGTATGAGGACGCTCGTCAACCTGATCAAAAACGCCGATTTGATGAACATGACGCCGCTGCAAGCGATGCAGTTGGTGAATGATCTGAAGATGAAGGCGAAGGATTTGTAGGGCGGGGTGGCTGGCGGGTTAGCCGAGGCCAGGCCTAGGCAAGGACAAGGCAAGGACAAGGCAAGGACAAGGCAAGGACAAGGCAAGGACAAGGCTAAATGACAAGCCTTTCCTCAAACGCTAACGCCGAGGGCACGAACAAACCCTTCCTCGAGCGCTAACGCTGAGGGCACGAACAATCCCTTCCTCAAACGCTAACGCTGAGGGCACGAACAAACCCTTCCTCAAACGCTAACGCTTGGGAGAAGCCTTAAGTGGGCCTAAATCGCGGTGTTGTCATTTTAACGCTTACCACGATGCTTATTAGCACGTTTTAGGGCCGAAAACCGGCATTTTGATGGAAATAGCGTTGCTCAGCGTCGTTAGCGATTGTAAATGTCGGATTTTACCTGAATAGCGTTGCTCATCAGCGTTAGAGCTGCGGTAGGCGGAGTAGGGGATTTAAAGTAATCAAGCGTAGGGTCTACAGCTACGGGAGGGATAGCAATGGCAAAAATCGCAATTTTGGACGAGCATATTGCCAACCAGATTGCTGCCGGGGAAGTGGTGGAACGCCCGGCGTCGGTGGTTAAGGAATTGGTGGAGAACGCAATTGACGCAGGAGCAACCAAAATCGAAGTCGCCGTCGAAGAGGGGGGCCTCCAGCTCATCCGCGTTACCGATAACGGCTCCGGTATTGAACCGGACGACTGCGAAACGGCCTTTTACCGCCATGCGACCAGTAAAATCACCTCCGGCCGCGACTTGTTCCAGATCCGCAGCCTTGGATTCCGCGGCGAAGCCTTGCCGAGTATCGCGGCCGTCGCGAAGGTCCGACTCGTATCCTCAAGCAACGATACGGGGCTCGGTCGGGTGATCGAAATCGAAGGCGGCTCGCTGAAGCTGAACGAAGATATCGCCGCTCCGCAAGGTACGGATATCGCGGTGAAGGAATTATTTTACAACACGCCGGCAAGGCTGAAGTATATGAAGACGATCCAAACCGAGTTAGGACATATCTCGGACGTGATGTATCGGCAGGCGCTCGCGCATCCCGAGATCGCCTTTGCCCTGCGGCATAACGGAAACACGCTGCTGCAAAGCCCAGGAGGCGGTGATCTATTGCAAGTCATCGCGGCCATTTATGGCGTGAACGCCTCCAAAGGGATGGTGGCCATCGAAGCGGAGGATTTGGATTACCGGATTACGGGATTTATCGGCCGTCCCGATTTGGCCCGTTCCAACCGCGGCGGCATGTCGACGATCGTCAACGGGCGTTACATCCGCAATCAAGGGCTGCATCAGGCTATCTTGCGCGCGTATCATACGCTCCTTCCGATCAACCGTTATCCGCTGGTGGTGTTGATGCTGGATATGCACCCGTCGCTGGTCGACGTGAACGTCCACCCGGCCAAGCTGGAGGTGCGCTTCAGTAAGGAGCCGGAACTTAACGGCTTCGTAGAGAACAGTGTGCGCGCCGTCTTGAACGGCCAGGTGTTGATCCCGCAAGTCGTGCGTCAGACGATCGGGAAAGGCCCGAACCGCTCCGTGATCCAGGAGCAGTTCCATTTCCCCGCGCCGCCTCTAGGCGCGGAGGAGGGCGCTTCCGTCGCCGGCCAAACGGCTGCGGCGGCGGAAGGCACGCTCCGGCCGCCGGGGAACGGCGGGGCGGAGCGCGACCCGGGCGCGCGGTCCGCTGGGTCGGGCCGCGGCGGGGGCGGGGGGGGCGGGGGGCTCGGTCGTATACGAATCTGTAGCAGGCGGCGAGAGCGCGGGGGGGGGGA